>NZ_QLTK01000002.1 GCF_003269035.1 Paraburkholderia bryophila
TTCATATCGTTGATTTATCAGTGAGCTATGCGACGAAGTTTACAGGGGCAATGCCGCGTTTACAAGCTCTTTGGGGCTTAAGTTGAGAGCATTGCCCCGCACAGGGGCAACGCTAGCAGACCACCAACAAAACAAGGAAAGGCCAAAACCAGCAAAACCACAACCAACCCCAGCCCACGGCAACAAAAAAATCCCATTATATGAATCCAACACTCACATATTGGAGCTTTCCAAAAACCGCCCTAGAATCCAACCCAACACGCACAGCGGCGACAAAAAAAGTCCCCGCCCAAGCGACAGCACCAAAAAAAACCGGAGACAAACCCAACCATGCCACCCAAGCAAAGGCAGCCCCACCACGCCAGTGGAAAACCGGGCAACGCGAGCAAAGCGGGCAAATCAGGCCACCTCTCCGGCCCCGCGCTATAAGCGCAAAAAATCATCGAAAAGCGAATCGCCATGAACAAAGCGATGCCAACCCACGCCGCGATTGCGTCCGAAGCCGATCTGGCATCGCCAGCCGACCACGAAACGCAGGCCGCCGAGCATGAGCCGATCGCGGCCAAACCGCCGCGCGCAACCAGCAACGCAAACGCAAAAACAAACGCCAAAGCGAGCCCCCCCGCTCAGCGCCCCAGCGCCGACGAAATCGCGCTCCCCAGCACGCTGCTGGACATCACCCCGCAACAAGCCGGCACCCAAACATTGCTGCGCGGCCTCGCGATTCTCGAAGCGGCCGCCGCCGGGGTGCGCGATCTGCGCACCTTCGGCGCCGCGCTCGGCACGACCCGCAGCACCACGCATCGACTGGTCAGCAGCCTGGTCCAGGCGCGCTACCTGCGGCAGGTGCAAGGCGGCTATCTGCTCGGTCCGAAGCTGATCGAACTCGGTACCATCGCGCTCGAACAGATGCCGCTCACGGCGGTCGCGCGTCAGCATCTCGAATCGCTCGCGGAACAAACGCTCGACACGATCCACCTCGGCGTGCGCGATGGGGACGACGTGCTGTACATCGACAAAATCCCCGGCACCCGCGGCCTCGAAATGCGCTCGCGCGTCGGTCACCGCATGCCGCTGGCGTCGACGGGAATCGGCAAGGCGATGATGCTCGACCTGACGCCCGACGTCTGGCAGTCGCTCTTCGATGCATCGCGGCGCGCGCTCGCCGGCGTCAGCTTCAAGCCGGATAACCGTCCCGACGCGCAGACCTTCATGCAGCGCATGACCAGCTACGCGGCTGGCGGCTACACGTTCGACCTCGAGGAAAACGAGGCGTCGATCCGCTGCGTCGCGGCCCCCGTGCGCGATGCGTCGGGCGCGGTCGTCGCTGCTCTGTCAGTGGCGAGCACGATTCCGTACATGTCGCTGGAACGTATGGATGAACTGATCCCCGTCGTGCAGCGCGAAGCGCGCGCGATCTCGGAAGAACTCGGCTGGCGCGCCCCGCAACCGGCAACCCGCAGGATCAAACGATGAAGCAAGCGGGTTCCTCCACACCGGCTAACCATCCCGTCGCCGCACAGGCGGCAGGCGGGGCGGATGTCGTCGCCAAGAACGCAAGCGCAGCGGCTTCCGCGAACGCAAACTCCGTCGCGAATGCGAGCACGAACGCCGTCGCGACTGCCAACGCCGCCAATCTCAGCCAGGCCGCACTGATCGCGCTCGACTGGGGCACGACCTCTCTGCGCGCGTATCTATTCGACGCGAGCGGTCAAGTGCTGGCCACGCGCGCATCGACGGCCGGCATCATGAATCTGCCGCGACCCGCCGAGCAGGGCGGTTTCGACGCGGCCTTCGACGACGCCTGCGGCGCGTGGCTCAAGCAGGCGCCCGGCGTGCCGGTGATCGCGGCCGGCATGGTCGGCAGTGCGCAGGGTTGGGTCGAAGCGCCGTACGTCGAAGCGCCGGCGAGTGCCGACGCGCTGGTGGCCGGGCTCGTCCGCGTGAAGGCGGCATGTGGCGTGACGCTGCATATCGTGCCGGGCGTGCTGCAACGCGGTGAGTTGCCCAATGTGATGCGCGGCGAAGAGACGCAGATTTTCGGAGCGCTCAGCGAGGAAGCGAACGCGGAAACCGCCACGAACGCGTCCAACGCAACCACCGCCGTCACCCCCAAACGCGCCCTCATCGGTCTCCCGGGCACCCACGCCAAATGGGCGGTTGTCCAGGCCGACCGCATCGAACGTTTTCACACTTTCATGACCGGCGAAGTCTTCGCGGCGCTGCGCGAGCACACGATCCTCGGCCGCACGATGCTGACGCCGGACCATCCCGACACCGCCGCCTTTCTGCATGGCGTGAAAATCGCCCGCGACAAAGGTCAGGCAGGCGTGCTCGCCACGATTTTCAGCAGCCGCACGCTCGGTCTCACCGGCCAACTGTCGCGCGAACAGCAACCCGACTATCTGTCGGGCTTGCTGATCGGCCACGAACTGGCCGGACTCGAAGCCGTGCTGATGCAGCAACAGAATTCGGTCGCGGGGCAAAGCCTGCGTCTGATCGGCAATGAAGCGCTGTGCGAGCGTTATCGCCTTGCGCTGGCGCAATTCGGCTGCACCCAGGCGGAACTGGTCAAGCACGCCACCGAGCGTGGCCTGTGGCGCGTCGCCTCGCAGGCGGGACTCGTCAATCCGGCCGCCCACGCGGCGCGCGCCGGCTAGGCGGCCAGGCCGCCGCTCACGAAACAAGGAATCGACATGCAACCTCATATCAATCTGCCCGGACCGTACATGCCGCACGCGGGTCTGATCGCGGCCTTCGAATTGTGTCCGCTGATCGCGATCATGCGCGGCGTGACGCCCGCCGACGCCGCCGACCATGCTCAGGCGCTCTATGAGGCGGGCTTTCGCATCGTCGAAGTGCCGTTGAATTCGCCGCAGCCGTTCGACAGCATCGCGGCGATCCGCAAGGTGCTGCCCGCCGATGCGATCGTCGGCGCGGGCACCGTGCTGCATCCGGGCTTCGTCAGCGAGGTGAAGTCGGCGGGCGGCGAGCTGATCGTCATGCCGCATAGCGACCCGGACGTCGTGATCGCCGCGAAAGCGCAAGGCATGGCCTGTTCGCCGGGCGTCGCGACGCCGAACGAAGCCTTCATCGCGCTGAAGAACGGCGCGGACGTGCTCAAGATGTTCCCTGCCGAACAGCTCGGCTGCCAGGTCGTGAAAGCCTGGCGCGCGGTCATCGCGGCGCAGGTGCCGCTGGTGCCCGTCGGCGGTATCACGCCGGACAACATGGGCCCGTTTCTCAGCGCCGGCGCGAACGGTTTCGGCCTCGGCTCGGCGCTCTACAAACCGGGCCAGAGCGCGGCCGTGACGAGCTCGCATGCGAAGGCGTACATCAACGGGTTGCGGATTGCCCGTGCCGGAGCGAAGAAATGACACGGCTTGCCGGCAAAGCGGCCTTGATCACCGGCGCCGGGCGCGGCATCGGCGCGGCGATCGCGCTCGCCTTCGCGCGCGAGGGCGCGGCGGTCGTGCTGGCGGAGCTGGATCTCGACAGCGCGCAGCAGACGGCGGAACGTATCCGTTCGCAGACCGGAAAGGGCGGCGCGCGCGTGCTGGCGGTACAGACCGACGTGACGCAGTCGGCCTCGGTTCAGCACGCAGCGAGCGAGGCCGAACGAACCTTCGGCCAACCGCTGGACGTGCTGGTGAACAACGCCGGCATCAACATGTTCCGCGACCCGCTGACCCTGACCGACGACGACTGGCGCCGCTGCTTCGCGGTCGACCTCGACGGCGTCTGGAACGGTTGCCGCGCGGTGCTGCCGGGCATGGTCGAACGCGGCGCCGGCAGCATCGTCAATATCGCGTCGACGCATTCGTTCAAGATCATCCCGGGCTGCTTTCCGTACCCGGTCGCGAAGCACGGCGTGATCGGCCTGACGCGCGCGCTCGGCATCGAATACGCGCCGCGCAACGTGCGGGTCAACGCGATCGCGCCGGGTTACATCGAAACGCAATTGACGCATGACTGGTGGAACGAACAAGCCGATCCGGCGGCGGCGCAACAGGCCACGCTCGATCTGCAGCCGATGAAACGGATCGGCCGTCCGGAAGAAGTGGCGATGACGGCGGTGTTTCTCGCGTCGGACGAGGCGCCGTTCATCAACGCCACCTGCATCACCGTCGATGGCGGGCGCTCGGCGCTGTATCACGACTGATTTTTGCAGCATCTGTGCAGAAGTTTCGCTGTACCCAAATTGCGCTGGGGCGCAATGAGTTCACCGGACGACGCGCTGGCCGCGTGTGTCACACCCGGTACAAGAAGACGCGGCCAATAACCTTCTCGTTATCAATTAATTAGTCAGGAGACACGCATCATGAAACGTAGAATTTTCCTCACGCTGGCAGCAGCGGCGACGGGTGTGCTCTTCAACGCACCGGTGGCGCAGGCGGCGGATCCGGTGAAGATCGGCTTCCTCGTGAAGCAACCGGAAGAACCGTGGTTCCAGGACGAATGGAAGTTCGCCGAAATCGCCGCCAAGGAGAAGGGCTTCACGCTGGTGAAGATCGGCGCGCCGTCGGGCGAGAAGGTGATGAGCGCCATCGACAACCTGTCGGCCCAGAAAGCGCAAGGCTTCGTGATCTGCACGCCCGACGTCAAGCTCGGACCGGGCATCGTCGCGAAGGCGAAGGCCGACGGCCTGAAGATGATGACGGTCGACGACCGTCTGGTCGACGGCGCGGGCAAGCCGATCGCTTCGGTGCCGCACATGGGCATCTCGGCGTACAACATCGGCAAGCAGGTCGGCGACGGCCTGGCGGCGGAAATCAAGAAGCGCGGCTGGGACATGAAGGACGTCGGCGCGATCGACGTGACCTACGAACAGCTGCCGACCGCGCATGACCGCACCAGCGGCGCGACCGACGCACTGGTCGCAGCCGGCTTCCCGAAGGCGAACATCGTGATGGCGCCGCAAGCGAAGACCGATACGGAAAACGCTTTCAACGCCGCCAACATCGCGCTGACCAAGAACCCGCAATACAAGCACTGGGTGGCCTACGCGCTGAACGACGAAGGCGTGCTCGGCGCCGTGCGCGCAGCGGAAAGCCGCGGCTTCAAGGCGGACAACATGATCGGCATCGGCATCGGCGGCTCGGACTCGGCATTGAACGAGTTCAAGAAGGCAACGCCGACCGGTTTCTACGGCACGGTCATCATCAGCCCGAAGCGCCACGGCGAAGAAACCTCGACGCTGATGTACGACTGGATCACGCAAGGCAAGGAACCGCCGATGTTGACGCTGACGACCGGCATGCTGGCCACGCGTGACAACGTCGCCGACGTGCGCGAGAAGATGGGCCTCGCATCGAAGTAAGGCTTTAGAAAAGTCGCAGCAAAATCGCGGCAAAGCGCAGTGCGATGAAGTGAACTGCCGGTGCGTCGTTTCTTCCAGGGATTGGGCGCGCCGGCAGCAGCAGTACACGGTGAGCAAGATGAGCAACATGAGTAGTTGAGACAAACAGAGGAGGCGGAAGTGTCAGCGACGCTACGTTTTGACAATATCGGCAAAGTCTTTCCAGGCGTGCGTGCGCTCGACGGTGTGTCCTTCGACGTCAACGTCGGCCAGGTGCACGGCCTGATGGGCGAAAACGGCGCAGGGAAATCGACTCTGCTGAAGATACTCGGCGGTGAATATCAGCCCGACTCGGGCCGCGTCATGATCGACGGTAACGAGGTGCGCTTCACGAGCGCCGCGTCGTCGATCGCGGCGGGGATCGCGGTGATTCACCAGGAACTGCAATACGTGCCCGATCTGACGGTCGCGGAAAACCTGCTGCTCGGCCAACTGCCGAACTCGCTCGGCTGGGTCAACAAGCGCGAAGCCAAACGCTTCGTGCGCGAACGGCTCGAAGCGATGGGCGTGGCGCTCGATCCGAACGCGAAGCTGCGCAAGCTCTCGATCGCGCAACGCCAGATGGTCGAAATCTGCAAGGCGCTGCTGCGCAACGCGCGCGTGATCGCGCTCGACGAACCGACCAGTTCGCTGTCGCATCGCGAGACCGAAGTGCTGTTCAAGCTGGTGCGCGACCTGCGCGCCGACAACCGCGCGATGATCTACATCTCGCACCGCATGGACGAGATCTACGAGCTGTGCGACGCCTGCACGATTTTCCGCGACGGTCGCAAGATCGCCTCGCATCCCACGCTCGAGGGCGTGTCGCGCGACACCATCGTCAGCGAAATGGTGGGGCGTGAGATCAGCGATATCTATAACTACTCGGCGCGCCCGCTCGGCGAAGTGCGCTTCGCGGCGCAAGCGATCGAAGGCCATGCGCTCGCGCAGCCGGCCAGCTTCGAGGTGCGGCGTGGCGAGATCGTCGGCTTCTTCGGTCTGGTGGGCGCGGGCCGCAGCGAACTGATGCACCTGGTGTACGGCGCGGATCATCGCAAGGCCGGTGAGCTCATGCTCGACGGCAAGCCGATCAAAGTGCGCAGCGCCGGTGAAGCGATCCGCCACGGCATCGTGCTGTGCCCGGAAGACCGCAAGGAAGAGGGCATCGTCGCGATGGCGACCGTGTCGGAGAACATCAACATCAGTTGCCGCCGCCACTATCTGCGTGCGGGCATGTTCCTCGACCGCAAGAAAGAAGCGCAAACCGCGGACCGTTTCATCAAGCTGCTGAAGATCAAGACGCCGAGCCGCCGGCAGAAAATCCGTTTTCTGTCGGGCGGCAACCAGCAGAAGGCGATTCTGTCGCGCTGGCTCGCCGAGCCGGATCTGAAGGTGGTGATTCTCGACGAACCCACGCGCGGCATCGACGTCGGCGCGAAGCACGAAATCTATAACGTGATTTACCAGTTGGCCGAACGCGGTTGCGCGATCGTGATGATTTCGTCGGAGTTGCCGGAAGTGCTCGGCGTGTCCGACCGGATCATCGTGATGCGTCAGGGCCGGATTTCCGGCGAACTGTCGCGCAAGGATGCAACGGAACAAACCGTGTTGAGCCTGGCGTTGCCGCAAAGCTCGACCGCACTACCCGGAACCCAGACCGCCGCTCAGCAGGCAGCCTGACCATTATTTGGACGAAAGTCCGGCAACCCGTGGGGAACGGGAGGAGTCTTCAACATGCAAGCTAGAGAAAACCTCGCGCAACAGACCGCCAAAGGCGCGGCCGATGCGCTGATTCCACAGACCACCGACAAGACGAAGTGGTGGCAACACGTCACCGAATACAGCCTGATCGTGATCTTCGTGGTGATGTTCGCCACGATGTCGCTGACGGTCGACCATTTCTTCTCGATCGACAACATGCTCGGTCTCGCGCTGTCGATCTCGCAGATCGGCATGGTCGCCTGCACGATGATGTTCTGTCTCGCGTCGCGCGATTTCGATCTGTCGGTGGGATCGACGGTCGCGTTCGCCGGCGTGCTGTGCGCGATGGTGCTCAATGCGACCGGCAACACCTTCATCGCGATCATCGCGGCGGTGGCGGCGGGCGCGGTGATTGGTTTCGTCAACGGTGCGGTGATCGCGTATCTGCGCATCAACGCGCTGATCACCACGCTCGCGACGATGGAAATCGTGCGCGGTTTCGGTTTCATCGTGTCGCACGGTCAGGCGGTCGGCGTGTCGTCGGATACGTTCATCGCGCTGGGTGGTTTGAGCTTTTTCGGCGTGTCGTTGCCGATCTGGGTCACGCTGCTGTGCTTCATCGTGTTCGGCGTGATGCTCAACCAGACCGTGTACGGCCGCAATACGCTGGCGATCGGCGGCAATCCGGAAGCGTCGCGTCTGGCCGGTATCAACGTGGAACGCACGCGCGTCTACATCTTCCTGATCCAGGGCGCGGTGACGGCGTTGGCGGGGGTGATTCTGGCGTCGCGTATCACGTCGGGTCAGCCGAATGCCGCGGAAGGGTTCGAGCTGAACGTGATTTCGGCGTGCGTGCTGGGCGGCGTGTCGCTGCTCGGCGGACGCGCGACGATTTCCGGCGTGGTGATCGGCGTGCTGATCATGGGCACGGTCGAAAACGTCATGAACCTGATGAACATCGACGCGTTCTATCAGTACCTCGTGCGTGGCGCGATCCTGCTGGCGGCGGTGCTGCTCGACCAGTTGAAGAACCGCGGCTCGCGGGATTAACCTACCTAGTTCTGAAAGGAATCGAACGATGTCGTCTCCGGCCAATGCAAATGCCCGTCTCGCGAGCACCGCGTTCGCGCGCTATCCGAGTCTCGTCGACCGTACGGTGTTGATCACGGGCGGCGCGACCGGTATCGGCGCATCGTTCGTCGAGCATTTCGCGGCGCAGGGTTCCCGCGTCGCGTTTTTCGATATCGACGCGAGCGCCGGCGAGGCGCTCGCCGAAGAACTCGGCGATTCGACACACAAACCGCTGTTCCTGCCCTGCGATCTGACCGACGTCGACGCGCTGCAAAAAGCGATCGCCGACGTCAAGGCCGCGCTGGGTCCGATCCAGGTGCTGGTGAACAACGCGGCGAACGACAAACGCCACCAGATCGGCGAGGTCACGCGCGAGTTTTTCGACGCGGGCATCGCGGTGAACATCCGTCACCAGTTTTTCGCGGCGCAAGCGGTGATGGAAGACATGAAGGCCGCCAACAGCGGTTCGATCATCAATCTCGGCTCGATCAGCTGGATGTTGAAGAACGGTGGCTATCCGGTCTACGTGATGTCGAAGTCGGCGGTGCAGGGTTTGACGCGCGGGCTCGCACGCGACCTTGGGCATTTCAACATCCGCGTGAATACACTGGTGCCGGGCTGGGTCATGACGGAGAAGCAGAAGCGCCTGTGGCTCGACGACGCGGGTCGTCGGTCGATCAAGGAAGGGCAGTGCATCGACGCGGAACTGGAGCCGGCCGATCTCGCGCGCATGGCGCTGTTCCTCGCCGCCGACGACAGCAAGATGATCACCGCGCAGGACCTGATCGTGGACGGAGGCTGGGCGTGACGACCAGTCCGCGCACGCAGCCGGCCGCATTGCTGCTCGACACTCAGTGCACGCTCGGCGAAGGTGCGACGTGGTGCGCGAGCACCGGCCGCTTTTACTGGACGGATATCGAAGGCGCCCGCCTGTGGCGCTACGATCCGAGCGACGGCGACACGACGCAATGGCGCATGCCGGAGCGGCTCGCCACGTTCGCGCTGTGCGCGGACCCGCGGCACCTGCTGCTGGGTCTGGCCACCCATCTGGCGTTCTTCGATCTGACGACGGGCAAGACACGTCGTATCGTCGACGTCGAACCCGGTATGAACACGCGCGTGAACGACGGTCGCTGCGACCGCCAGGGGCGCTTCGTATTCGGCACGAAAGACGAAGGCTCGCCGTTGCAGGCGGTAGGCGGGTTCTATCGGCTGAATCACGATCTGTCGCTGGAGCGGTTGCCGTTGCCGGCGCCAGCGATTTCGAACAGCATCGCGTTCAGTCCCGACGGCGCGACGATGTACTACTGCGATTCGCCGACGCGTGAGATTCGCGCGTGCGACTATCGCGCCGACGGCAGCGTTGCCAACGACCGTTTATTTACTACGCTGTGCGACGCCACCGGCGAACCCGACGGTTCGACCGTCGACCGTGACGGCGGGTTGTGGAACGCGCAGTGGGGCGGCCGGCGCGTGGTGCGTTACGGCCCCGATGGCGTGGAAACGGAGCGTGTCGACGTGCCGACCGCACAGCCTAGTTGCGTCGCGTTGGGCGGCGCGTGTCAGGGAACGACCGACGGGCGCGCGCAGCTCGACACGCTGTATATCACCAGTGCGCGCATCGATCTCGACGCTGCGGCGCTCGTGAATGACTCAGGCGCGGGCGGCGTGTTCGTCGCGCGTGTGGAAAGGGCGGGTTTGCCGGAACCTGTGTTCCAAGGTGCGTGCGCATAGCGCAGAATGACGCAGCCGCTTTTTCACGGCGGCGGCACCGGGCGGCAGCGTCGATGGCCGCTCGTGCATCTCGTATCACGCATGACGCAGTGACCACGAAATCGATTCAGCAGTAAATGCCGCGATCCCAGTGCCCGCAAATTATTAGCCTGCATTGCAGGACCCAGAGGCGACCGGTTCAAGAAAATCGCCCAACAGCATCCGTCAGCGATGACGGCCATGTCCAACGCCTCTCGATGGAGTCAGCTATGACTGTTGCGAATCTTGTTTCCGCCGCCCCGCCGACCTCCCAGAGCCGGCGCTCACGACTTGCCGCGGCGGCTAATCCGGTGCTGCCGGGGCCGAGCACCTCGGCGGTGGCGGTTGGCGAAACCAGCGGCGGCGAACTCGCGTGCATCACGCTCGCCAATGCGCATTTGCGCCTCGACGTCGCGCCGACGCTCGGCGGCGGCATCACCCGTTTCGACTGGCGCAACGACGGCGCGCTGACGCCGATTTTCCGGCGCTGCCGCCACGTCGCGGCCGATACGCAACCGAACCAGTTGGCCTGTTATCCGCTGTTGCCGTATTCGAACCGCATCGGCGGCGGTCGTTTCGATGTGGCGGGACGGCGTGTGGACGTGCCGCGCAATCGCGCCGACGAACCGTTGCCGATTCACGGCGACGGTTGGTTGTCGGCGTGGCAGGTGGCCGAGTCGGCGCGCGAAAGCGTGCGCCTGACACTCGATCGCCACGACGGCAAACCGTACGCGTTCCGCGCGGCGCAAACCTATACGCTCGACGGCCCGACGCTCGCCGTCACGCTCGAAATCGAAAACACAGGCCGCGAGGCGCTGCCGTTCGGGCTCGGCGTGCATCCCTTCTTTGTGCGCGACGCGGATACCGAGTTGTCGGCGGCGGCCGGCGGCTTGTGGCTCTCCGGTGACGACTGGCTGCCGGTGCGCCATGTGCCGGCGCCGCCCGCGTGGCAATTCGGGGTGGCGTATCCGCTGCCGGATACCGTCGTCAATCATGCCTTTACCGGTTGGAGCGGGCAGGCGGCCGTGGTGTGGCCGAAGCGTCGGCTGTCGCTGACTATTTCGGCCGACACCGACTATTACGTGCTGTACACGCCGACCGGCGAAGACTTCTTCTGCTTCGAGCCGGTGGATCATCCGATCAACGCGATGAACCTGGCCGGCGGCGCGTGCGAAAACGGCATGACCTTGCTCAAGCGCGGCGAGCGGCTGACGCGGACGTTCCGCTTCACCGTCGAGCGCACGGGATTGCGTTCGATGCCGGGAGCGCGTGGGACGAAGCGGCGGCAGTAACGAACGGGGCGGCCGCTCGCGCCGGACAGGTAAAATACGCGCCACTTCCGTTCACCTGCTCGCCGCGAGACCTCCATGTCCCATTTCATCCCGACACTCAACGACGCCTGGCAGCGCACCAATTCGCTGCTGTGCGTCGGCCTCGATCCCGAGCCCAGCAAATTCCCGGGCGCGCTCGCGGGCCGTCCCGAGGCGATTTTCGAGTTCTGCCGCACGATCGTCGACGCCACCGCGCCGTACGCGTCGTCGTTCAAACCGCAGATCGCCTACTTCGCCGCGCATCGCGCGGAAGACCAGCTCGAGCAACTGATCGCGCATATTCACGCGAATCATCCGGGCCTGCCGGTGATTCTGGACGCGAAGCGCGGCGACATCGGCAGCACCGCCGAACAATACGCGCGCGAAGCCTTCGAGCGTTATCGAGCCGACGCGGTGACGGTCAATCCGTATATGGGTTTCGATTCGATCCAGCCGTATCTGGAGCACGAAGGCAAGGGCGTGATCGTGCTGTGCCGCACGTCGAACCCGGGCGGCTCCGATCTGCAGTTTCTGGAAACCGGCGGCCGTCCGCTGTATCAGGTCGTCGCGCAACTGGCGGCCGAGAAATGGAATGCGAGCGGCCAGCTCGCGCTGGTGGTCGGCGCGACGTTCCCGAAGGAAATCGAAGTGGTGCGGGGGATTGTCGGCGAGATGCCGCTGCTGATTCCGGGCATCGGCGCGCAAGGCGGCGACGTGCAGGCGACCGTCAACGCCGGCCGCACCGCGAACGGCACGGGCATGCTGATCAACTCGTCGCGCGCGATTATTTACGCGGGTAAGGGCGACGATTTCGCCGACGCCGCCGCGAAAGCGGCGATGGAAACGCGGGATCGGATCAACGCGTTTCGGTGAGATCAGGTTGTCGGTGAGCAATGTGGCGCGGTTTCTGAAGGCGGCGCGTTTCTGCTGAGACTGTTCCGCCGCATTTCGCTGTATTTCGCCGGCGCGCCGTCTGCGCGCGCCGCGCGAGCAAGGCCGGCTAAACCGCCGGCCCGAGCTTTTCGATGAAGTCCGCATGCTGCGGATGCCGCGCCTTCAACACGTCGACCTCCGCCAGTTCGAACTCGCTGAATTCGAATCCCGGCGCGACGGTGCAGCCCACCAGCGCGAACGTCGACGGATCGGCGCATTCCGCCGCGAACCACAAGCCTGCCGGCACCACGGCCTGAAACACGGCATCCGGATGCGTCAACGCATTGCCCAGCTTGTGGGTGATCAGCGCGCCGTTTTCATCGAGCACGTGAACGTGCAGCGGCTCGCCGGCGTAGAAATGCCAGATTTCGTCGGACTGGATGCGATGCCACGCCGAATGCGCGCCGTCGCATAACAGGTAATAGATCGCGGTCGACGCCGAGCGCGTCTGCGCCGGCTCACCGTCGCGCATCACACGCCCGGCCGACCGGTATGTTTCGCTGAAAAATCCGCCCTCGGGATGCGGCTTCAGATCGAGGCGGCGAATCAGTTCGTCTTTGGCCGTGGCGGCGTGTGCCTTGGCGCTTGCTTCGGATCTTGCTTCGGACATGGTTTCCCTGGCTTCCTGGCGCTACGCTTCAGCGAACAATCAAATCAATGCTCGCGTTCATCGAGCAACGCCAGCACGCCGCGCAGCGCATGCGTGGCGGCCTGCACGCGAATCTGCTCGCGATCGCCCTTGAAGACCTTCGTTTCCACCGACGTATGCAGCCGGTTGCTCCAGCCGAACGAGACCATGCCGACCGGCTTGGTCTCGGTGCCGCCGCCCGGACCGGCGACGCCGGTGATCGACAGCGACACCTGCGCGCGGCTGTTGCGCAGCGCGCCCTCGGCCATGGCGCGCGCGACCTGCTCGCTGACCGCGCCGTGCTTCTCGATCATGTCGGCCGGCACGCCGATCATCTCGCTCTTCGCCTGATTCGAATACGTGACGAAGCCGCGTTCGAACCAGCCGCTGCTGCCGGAAATGTCGGTGATCGCGGTCGCCACCATGCCGCCCGTACAGGATTCGGCGGTGACGAGCATCAGGCGTTCGTCGCGCAGGCGGTTGCTCACGCGAATCGCGAGCTGGTGAACCACGGAATCGGTAGGCATGGCGTCAATCCGGAAAACGGGGGCCGGCGGGCGAGGTCCGGCGGCACGGTGGCGGCCGCCGGCGAGGATCAGACCGACATGCGCCAGAGCGCAATGACGAGCAGCGTGAAAAATGCGGCAACCAGGTCATCGAACATGATGCCAAAGCCACCTTTCAGACGGCGGTCGAAATAACCGATAGGCGGCGGTTTCACCATGTCGAAGAAACGGAACACGATGAACGCCCACAACTGGTCGGTCAGCGTGGCGGGCGTGACCATCAGCAGCACCAGCCAGAACGCGACGATCTCGTCCCACACGACCGGCGACGGATCGTCGATGCCCAGCTTCTTCGCGGTAAAGCCGCACAGCGCGATGCCGCCGACAAACCCGAACGCGATCAGCAGACCCCACTCGGTCACGGTCAGATAGCGGCTCAGCACGATGAACGACGCCCACGCGAACAGCGTGCCGAAGGTGCCCGGTGCGACGGGCGACAAGCCGCTGCCGAACCCCAGCGACAGCATGTGCAGCGGATGCGACAGCATGAACCGCGCACTCGCGCGACGCGGCCGCGGCCGCGGACTGGGCGCGCTGGGCTCTTTCTGCTGGTGCGGCGGCTGGCCGTCGATGAGTTCGTCGGCGGGGCCGAGCGGGCGATCAGTCTGCATGAAAGTGGTCGAAGCCTTGCAACGTCAGAGTGAGCGGCGCGCCGGCGGCGTCGCGCCAACCGATCGCCGGGCGGTCGGCCGCCGTTTGGAGAGCGCTTATTGTACCGACGCGCGTGACCGGCACGGCGGCCTCGCGTCCGGCGTTTTGCACCGCGCCGCGCGCGGCGACCGGTGCGGTGAAGCACAGTTCGTAATCGTCGCCGCCGGCCAGCGTGCAGCGCTGCTGGATTGCCGGCGACAGACGGCGCAGCGCGGCCGAGCGCGGCACCGCGTCGACATCGACGGTGGCCTGCAGGTTGGAGCGCTCAAGGATGTGCAGCAGATCGCCGGCGAGGCCATCCGACAGATCGAGCGCGGCATGTGCGATGCCCCGTAGCGCGAGGCCGAGCGCGACGCGCGGTTCCGGGCGTTCGAGGGCGCGACGAAACGTCGCAGCGTCCTCGGCATCGGTTTGCCACTCGCCGCGCTGCACGCCCAGCCCGGCGCGCGCGTCGCCGAGGGCGCCGGAAATCCAGATGTCGTCGCCGGCTTGCGCGGCGTCGCGGCGCAGCGCCGCTTGCGGCGGCACGCTGCCGAACACGGTGATGCAGAGGTTCAATGGGCCGCCGGTCGTATCGCCGCCGATCAGCGCGCAATCGTAGCGTTCGGCCAGCGCGAAGAGGCCTGCGCTGAAGGCCGCGAGCCAGGCTTCGTCGGCTTTCGGCAGCGAGAACGCCAGCGTGAAGGCTTGCGGCCGCGCGCCCATCGCCGCGAGATCCGACAGATTCACCGCGAGCGCTTTGTGACCGAGCGCTTGCGGATCGACGTCGGCGAAGAAGTGGCGGCCTTCCACCAGCATATCTGTCGATATCGCCAGCATTTCGCCTGGGCGCGGCGCGAGCAGCGCGCAGTCGTCGCCGATGCCGAGCGCGCCGCTCTGCGCGTCGGACGGTTGAGCAGCGGCACGGCGCGCGAAGAAACGATCGATCAGCGAAAACTCGGAGAGCATGGGCGGCGGTGGATGAACGGTAATTAAGCGGTAAGTGAGCGTTAGGCGAGCGTTAGGCGAGCGTGGCCGGGCAAATAAGCGCCGCGAACGTCGGCCAACGGCGCGCATTGTACGAAGCGACGCTGGTTCGATCCGGGTTCAATCCCTAATGCGCCGGCAACGCCCAGGCGAGTAGGCTGTACGGCACATCGACGCCGCATTTCCACCGATGCGCATTGCATCGACCTTTCGCACTGTTTCGGTCGCGGCAGTTGTACCCGTTTTGAAGGAATTGAGCCGGCAATTGGGGCTACAATGCCGTCGAACATCTATTCTAATCCGCACTTCGAAGCCCGCCTTATGTCGACTCCCGTCAATAGCAAACTCCGCGAAGCCGCCCTCGATTACCACGAGTTTCCCACTCCGGGGAAGATCGCGATCGCCCCGACCAAGCAGATGATCAACCAGCGCGACCTCGCGCTGGCGTATTCGCCGGGTGTCGCGTTCGCGTGCGAGGAAATCGTCGAGAACCCGCTGAACGCCGCGCGTTTCACCGCGCGCAGCAACCTGGTCGGCGTCGTCACGAACGGCACCGCGGTGCTGGGTCTGGGCAACATCGGACCGCTCGCGTCGAAGCCGGTCATGGAAGGCAAGGCGGTGCTGTTCAAAAAGTTCGCCGGCATCGACGTGTTCGATATCGAGTTGAACGAGTCCGATCCGCGCAAGCTGGTCGAGGTGATTGCCGCGCTCGAGCCGACCTTCGGCGGCATCAACCTGGAAGACATCAAGGCGCCGGACTGCTTCATCGTCGAACGCGAATGCCGCAAGCGCATGAAGATTCCGGTGTTCCACGACGACCAGCACGGCACGGCGATCGTCGTGGCGGCCGCCATCACCAATGGGCTGAAGGTGGTCGGCAAAGATATCAAGTCGGTCAAGCTGGTGTCGTCGGGCGCGGGCGCCGCGGCGCTGGCCTGTCTGGATCTGCTGGTCGATATCGGTCTGCCGCTCGAAAACATCACCGTCACCGATCTGGCCGGCGTGGTCTACAAGGGCCGCGTCGAACTGATGGATCCGGACAAGGAGCGTTTCGCGCGTGAAACCGACGCCCGTACGCTCGCCGAAGCGATCGGCGGCGCGGACATTTTCCTGGGGCTGTCGGCTGGTGGTGTGCTGAAGCAGGACATGGTCAAGCAGATGGCGGACAAACCGCTGATTCTGGCGCTCGCCAATCCGACGCCGGAAATCCTGCCGGAACTCGCACTCGAAGTGCGTCCGGACGCGGTGCTGTGCACGGGCCGCACGGATTACCCGAACCAGGTGAACAACGTGCTGGTGTTCCCGTTCCTGTTCCGCGGCGCGCTGGACGCGGGCGCGACGACGGTCACGCGGGAAATGGAAATTGCGGCGGTCAACGCGATCGCCGAACTCGCGCGCCAGGAGCAGAGCGATATTGTCGCGACCGCTTACGGCATTCAGGATCTGTCGTTCGGTCCGGAATACCTGATTCCGAAGCCGTTCGATCCGCGCCTGATTGTCAAGGTCGCGCCGGCCGTGGCCAAGGCCGCGATGGATTCCGGCGTCGCCGAGCGTCCGATCGAAGACATGGACGCGTACGAACAGCATCTGCAGCAGTTCGTGTATCACAGCGGCACGACCATGAAGCCGATTTTCCAGGTGGCGCGTGGCGTCGAGCCGGAGAAGAAGCGCATCGTGTTCGCCGAAGGCGAAGAAGAGCGCGTGCTGCGCGCCATGCAGATCATCGTCGACGAAAAGCTGGCCAAGCCGATTCTGATCGGCCGTCCGGCAGTGATCGAGCAGCGCATTGCGCGCTACGGTCTGCGTCTGATCGCGGGTCAGGATTACACGGTCGTGAACACCGACCATGACGAGCGTTATCGCGACTTCTGGCAGGAATACTTCAAGATGATGTCCCGCAAGGGCATCACCGAGCAGATGGCCAAGCTCGAAATGCGCCGCCGCACCACGCTGATCGGCGCGATGCTGGTGAAGAAGGGCGAAGCGGACGGCATGATCTGCGGCACGGTCAGCACGACGCACCGTCACCTGCACTTTATCGATCAGGTGATCGGCAAGAAGGAAGGCCGCAAGGTCTACGGCGCGATGAACGGTCTGGTGCTGCCGAATCGCCAGATTTTCCTGGTCGACACCCATGTGAACGTGGACCCGACGCCGGAGCAACTGGCCGAGATCACGATCATGGCAGCTGAAGAAGTGCGCCGTTTCGGTATCGAGCCGAAGGTCGCGCTGCTGTCGCATTCGAACTTCGGTTCGAGCAATGCGCCGACCGCGCAGAAGATGCGCGACACGCTGGCGATCCTGCGCGAGCGCGCACCGGAACTGCAGGTGGACGGCGAAATGCACGGCGACGTGGCGCTCGACGCGAACCTGCGCCGCGAAGTGCTGCCCGATTCGACGCTGGAAGGCGACGCGAACCTGCTGGTGCTGCCGAACATCGACGCGGCGAACATCTCGTACAACCTGCTGAAGACCGCTGCGGGCAACAACATCGCGATCGGTCCGATGCTGCTGGGCGCGGCTCAGCCGGTTCATGTGCTGACGGCCTCGGCTACGGTGCGCCGGATCGTCAACATGACGGCCCTGCTGGTCGCGGACGTGATCGCGGCGCGCTGATCGGGCCGGCATCGAGTCTGTCCGATCGGACCTCGTGTGGCGTAGCGGATCCGCGCCACACGAAAAAAGCGGAAAAAAGCGAAAAAAAAGCGTGCCCGCAATGGGCACGCCTCGGGTGAACTGGGGAATAGTCACCCTGAAATGGCAAACCGCACGATCCAGCTTCCTACGAATTTAGCCCTCCGGGCGCGCGCCAGACGGCAAAGCGCCCAGGCCGGCCGCATGCTGAATCTCATGCAACCGGCGCGCGATTGCTAAATCGAGCTAAAGCTTAGCTTGACTAAGCTAACAATTCTGTCAAAAGTCGTCAAAGCCACTCCGGTGGGCGTTTCCGCCGGCCTGATAGCGAACGCCAGCCTGGCGAGCGTTGATTCCAAGGGCTATTAGCGATACCCTTACGACTTTCATGGTCGTCAAACTCGTGATTTAACAGCGGGAACCCTGATACATGGCACGCAAGTGGCTGCGCATGAAAGGCGTGCTGATCGGTGCTTTAACGCTGTGCGTGTTATCCGGTTCCGTGCCTGGCGCGTTAGCGCGCGACTACACGGTGCCCGCCGATGCAAGCGCACAGGTGCAGGGCGTCGTCGCGCTGGCGCAGTTGCCGCGCGAAGCGGTCAATACATTGAACTTGATTGCCGCCGGCGGGCCTTACCCGTATGAGAAGGACGGCATCGTAATCGGCAATCGCGAACGGTTGCTGCCGCCCCACCGGCGCGGCTATTACCACGAATACACCGTACCCACGCCTCGAGCGCGTAATCGCGGGGCACGTCGCATCGTCTGCGGTGGTCCGCTACAGCGAACCGACAATTGTTTTTACTCGGACGACCACTACACCAGTTTTAATCGTATTGTTGAATGACATCGGGATGAACGGCATGAGCGACAACGTCTACGCGCACGACTCCGGAGTCGCGACGGATCTTTTCGCGGCCGGCGACGGCAATTTGTTCCAACGCGTCATGCAGATGCGCGCCGGCGATCAGGGCCGCGAGAACCAGAGCGAAACAGGCACTGTGGTTTCATCGAACGAGGAGCCCATGAGTCTTTTCAAGACCGTACGACCGAACATCGTACAGTCGATCCGCGCGTTTCGCGTGCAGGATCTAGCTGACGAGGCCGAGCAACTGGGCCAGCATTTCCTGTATGCGTACTGCGCGAATGCACAGTCCAAGCAGGAAGTGCTTGAGACTATCGCGACATCGTTCCTGTTTCCGAAACATTTCGGCAAAAATTACGACGCGCTCTACGATTGCCTGACCGACCTGGTTCATAAGGCCGGCACGCAACCCGGCTTCGTGATCGTGCTCGAACAGTTGCCGGTTGCTCAGAAGTTCGACAAGGAGGGGCGCGAAACGCTGCTGGACGTGTTCCGCGAAGCGGCCGAGTTCTGGGCCGAGCGCAAGGTGGCGTTCCGGGTGTTCTACTCGTTCGCGTAAGGTTTGGCCGCGCAGGGCAATCGCTGCGTGAGGCTGAAAAATGAAAAAGGCCCGCCGATTGGCGGGCCTTTGCTTTTGGTGCGTGGCTTTGAGTGGGCCGCAGCGGTCTTACCACCCGCCCCAGCGCGCGGCTAGCGCGGAAAGCACGGCGATCCCGGCCGTCTCAGTGCGCAGTACGCGTGGGCCGAGCCCAACCGCGGTAAAGCCGTGGTCGGTCGCGGCGGCTTCCTCGGCGGCGGAAAAACCGCCTTCCGGGCCGACCAGCACCGTGACGCGTCCGAGCGGCGGCGTCGCGGGCAAGGCCGTAAAGCTGATGCTCGCGCGCGGCGACAGCAAAATTCGCAATTCGTCTGCGTCCGGCGTACGCGGCAGCGCGCCGAGCCAGGTCGCGATTTCGCGCACCGGCATGACTTCCGGCAGACGATTGCGGCCGCACTGTTCGCACGACGCGCGCACGATCCCTTGCCAATGCGCATGCCGCCGCTGCGCGCGCTCGCCGGACAGGCGCACGACGCTACGCGTGGTAGTCAACGGCATGAAGCACGACGCGCCGAGCTCGACCGCTTTTTCGATCAGCCAGTCCATCTTGTCTCCGCCGGCAATGCCTTGCGCGAGCGTGAGGTGATACGGCGCTTCGATTTCGATGGCGCGGAATTCGCGCAGCACGACCTTCGCCGAACGGCGCTCGACCTCGACGAGTTCGGCGCTGTATTCGCCGCCTTCGCCGTTGAACAGCACGATCGAATCGCCGGGTTGCAGGCGTAGTACGAGGACGTGACGTACGACGTCGTCCGGAAGCGGCAGGATGTCGCCGGAGTTGAGCGCCGTATCGACGAAGAAGCGAGGCATCAGAAAAATACTCATTGGTTCAGGAAAGGTGGCGAGCGAGCGCCCAACGGTAGCCGTCCAGGTCTTCAACCTGGGCGAAGCGGTCGCCCCAGAACTGGTCCTGTGGCTCGCTCAACGATTTGGCGCCGGCGGCCAGCGCCCGCGTGTAAACCGCGTCGACGTCGTCGACATAGACATAGAACGATTGCGGCGCGATCGCGCCCGCGCTTTTTGGGGTTTTCGCCGCGGAACCAAAGGCGCCTTCAGGCGCGAACATCACGATCAACTGACCTTGATAAGTCATCTCGACATGCATGACGACGCCGTCGTCCTGCACGCTGTCGCGCACTTCGAAGCCGAATGCCGCCGAGAAGAACGCGCTCGCGGCGCCTGCGTCGCGTACGGTCAGATAGGGCGTCAACCAGGGCACACCGGCTGGGCGGGAGGCGGTCATGGAATTCTCCGGATCAGAGGGGTTGGCGGGACGCAGGCGGCCTGGTCTGCTGGACGACGGCGCAATCGGTGTGTCGATCGCGCGGTCCGGGCGAACCGTGCATTGTGCCCGCGCTTCAGTTCGATGACGTTAAGAATTGACTTAGTTTATCGCGCACTGAGCGCGATGCCGAGAACAGTCCCGCGTGCAGGGCCGGCTCGTATTGCCTCAGCGAGGCGAGTTCGAGCCGTCGCGCGGCGAAACGTGCGGCGAGCGCGTCGGCGTCGAGTGCGGTGGGGTCGAGTGTGTCGCTGGCAATGGCCATCATCCACAGCGAGCCGTACAGCGGGATGAAGGCGCTCATCGTGCGGACCATGGCGAATGCCGCGCGCAAGCCGTCGAGCAGGCCGGCAACGCGCTGCGCATGAAAGTAGGGTGAGCCGAGGTGGATGGAAAGCGCGGCGGTCGGGGCCATCGTCCCTTTGAGCTGGTGGTAGAAGGCCTGCGTGTACAAGCTCGCCGCGGGTGAGTCCGGCGGCGTCAGGTCGAATATCACCAGATCGAACCGTACTGCCGCCTTTGTCGTTGCTGCCGCCGCGACGTAACGGGCGGCGTCGCCGATCACCAGCTCGACGCGCGGGTCGTCGAACGCACCGCCGTGTACGTCGGGCAAATGCTCGCGGGTCAGGCGCACGACCTCGGCGTCCAGTTCCGCCACCACAATGCGTTCGATGCCCGGGTGTTTCAGCAATTGCCGGGCGGCGCCGCCGTCGCCGCCGCCCAGAACCAGCGCCGCCTTTGGCGCCGGATGCGTCAGCGCGGCCGGATGCACCATGCATTCGTGATAGATGAATTCGTCGCCGACGGACGTCATCGGACGGCCGTCCAGCGTGAAGAGCCGGCCGAGCTGGGGCGTCTCCCACACCTCGATCCGCTGATAAGGCGAGTCGACGCGGGCGATCCGCCGCGCGTGCGGAAATCCGTAGACG
The DNA here is from genome assembly GCF_003269035.1 of Paraburkholderia bryophila. Classification (GTDB taxonomy): domain Bacteria; phylum Pseudomonadota; class Gammaproteobacteria; order Burkholderiales; family Burkholderiaceae; genus Paraburkholderia; species Paraburkholderia bryophila. The sequence continues at coordinate 21,225 of NZ_QLTK01000002.1, forward strand.
GCGTCGGGACTGGGGTGGAACAGCAGCGGAGCGCTCACGGCGAAGGGGCTCCGTCGGGAGCGCGGTGGGTTCGGGGTGTCCAATTGTAAACGGCGAACCGGGTCGAATCGGGGCGATCCGGTTCGCCCCGCGGCCCCCCCGGCGCCCACGCGCGGCCTCGGGCCATGCGGGTTTCCGCTCGGGAGCCGCGCAACGTTCTGCTAGAATGTCACGCTTTCAGCCTTGTCCGTTTGCTCTGCCCGTTTCGCGTCTCCTGGCGCCGCACCGTGCGCCGAAGCGAACTGGCCGCCGAGCATCCGGGACTCAAGCGCACACCGCTTTCTGACTCTGTCTCCGGACTCGACATGACGACCCCGTCTCCCGCACCCACCTCCCTGATGGCCAACGCAATCCGCGCGTTGTCCATGGACGCCGTTCAAAAAGCGAATTCCGGTCACCCCGGCATGCCGATGGGCATGGCCGAAATCGGCGTGGCCTTGTGGTCGCGTCATCTGCGTCACAACCCGACGAACCCGCAGTGGTCGGACCGCGACCGCTTCGTGCTGTCGAACGGCCACGGCTCGATGCTGCTGTACTCGCTGCTGCATCTGACCGGCTACGATCTGCCGATCGACGAGCTGAAGAACTTCCGCCAGATGCATTCGAAGACGCCGGGGCACCCGGAATACGGCATCACGCCGGGCGTCGAAACGACCACCGGCCCGCTCGGCCAGGGGCTGGCAAATGCGGTCGGCATGGCGCTCGCCGAGTCGCTGCTGGCTACCGAATTCAATAAACCCGACGCGAAGATCGTCGACCACCATACCTACGTGTTCGTCGGCGACGGTTGCCTGATGGAAGGCATCTCGCACGAAGCCTGTTCGCTGGCAGGCGTGCTGAAGCTGAACAAGCTGATCGCGTTCTACGACGACAACGGCATCTCGATCGACGGCGAAGTGGTGCACTGGTTCCACGACGACACGCCGAAGCGCTTTGAAGCGTACGGCTGGAACGTGATCCCGAACGTGGTCGGCCATGACGTCGACGCGGTCGACGCCGCCATCGCCAAGGCCAAGCTGTCCGACAAGCCGACGCTGATCTGCTGCAAGACCGTGATCGGCGAAGGCGCGCCGACCAAGGCCGGTAGCCACGATTCGCACGGCGCGCCGCTCGGCGACAAGGAAATCGCGGCCACGCGTGAAGCGATCGGCTGGAAGTGGGAGCCGTTCGTGATTCCGCAGGAAGTTTACGCAGCGTGGGACGCGAAGGAAGCGGGCGCGCGCATCGAATCCGAGTGGGACAAGGCGTTCGCGGCCTACCAGGCCAAGTATCCGCAGGAAGCCGCCGAATTCACGCGCCGTATGGCCAAGCAATTGCCGGCCGATTGGGCGGAACAGGCCAAGGCGATCGTTGCAGGCGCGAATGAACGCGCGGAAACCATCGCGACGCGCAAGGCGTCGCAACAGGCTATCGAAGGCTTGTCGGCGGTCCTGCCGGAACTGTTGGGCGGCTCCGCCGACCTGACCGGTTCGAACCTGACCAACTGGAAGGCCGCCAAGCCGGTGCGCGTCAACGCGGAAGGCCGCGCTGCGGGCAACTACGTGAACTATGGCGTGCGCGAATTCGGCATGAGCGCCGCGATCAACGGCGTCGCGTTGCATGGCGGCTTCAAGGCATTCGGCGGCACGTTCCTGACGTTCTCCGACTACAGCCGCAACGCGCTGCGCGTCGCCGCGCTGATGAAAGCGCCGTCGATCTTCGTGTTCACGCACGACTCGATCGGTCTGGGCGAAGACGGCCCGACCCACCAGTCGATCGAACACGTCGCGAGCCTTCGTCTGATTCCGCATCTGCAAGTGTGGCGCCCGGCCGACACGGTCGAAACGGCGGTGGCCTGGACCCATGCGGTCGAACATCACGGCCCGTCGTGCCTGATCTTCAGCCGTCAGAACCTGCTGTTCTCGGAGCGCACGGACGCGCAGATCGCCAATATCGAGAAGGGCGGCTACGTGCTGCGCGACTGGAATGACGAAATCCCCGCGCGCAAGATCATCCTGATCGCCACCGGTTCGGAAGTCGAACTGGCGCTGAACGCGGTCGAGCCGCTGGCGCGCGAAGGCATCGGCGCGCGCGTCGTGTCCATGCCGTCGACCACCGTGTTCGACAAGCAGGACGCCGAGTACCGCGAACGCGTGTTGCCGCAAGGCGTGCGCCGCGTCGCGATCGAAGCGGGCGTCACGGATTTCTGGCGCAAGTACGTGGGTCTGGAAGGCGGCGTGGTCGGCATCGACACGTTCGGCGAATCGGCCCCGGCAGGCGTGCTGTTCAAGCATTTCGGCTTTACCGTCGAGAACGTGGTAGCGACGGCCAAAGCGGCACTCGGCTGATCTTCGGCAAGTCTGGCCGTACGCGTTGCGGCCAGACTATGAAGCGCAGACGAACAGAGACGAATTTTTTTCAGCCATCAGGAGATAGACCATGACGATTCGCGTCGCAATCAACGGCTACGGCCGGATCGGCCGCAACACGCTGCGCGCCTTCTATGAAAACGGCAAGAAGCACGATATCGAAATCGTCGCCATCAACGATCTCGGCGATGCCAAGACCAACGCTCATCTGACCCAATACGACACCGCGCATGGCAAGTTCCCGGGCGAAGTGTCGGTGGACGGCGACTACCTGGTTGTGAACGGCGACAAGATCCGCGTGCTGGCGAACCGCAACCCGGCAGAATTGCCGTGGGGCGAGCTGAACGTCGACATCGTGCTGGAATGCACGGGCTTTTTCACGACCAAGGAAAAGGCGAGCGCGCACATCAAGGGTGGCGCAAAGAAGGTGATCATCTCGGCGCCGGGCGGTAAAGACGTCGACGCAACCATCGTCTATGGCGTGAACCACCATGTGCTGAAGGCATCGGACACGGTGATTTCGAACGCATCGTGCACGACCAACTGCCTGGCGCCGCTCGTCAAGCCGCTGAATGACAAGATCGGTCTGGTGAACGGTTTGATGACCACGATCCACGCGTACACGAACGACCAGGTTCTGACGGACGTGTATCACGAAGACCTGCGCCGCGCGCGCTCGGCCACGCACAGCCAGATCCCGGCCAAGACCGGCGCTGCGTCGGCGGTCGGCCTGGTGATGCCGGAGCTGAACGGCAAGCTGGACGGTTACGCGATTCGCGTCCCGACGATCAACGTGTCGATCGTCGACCTGTCGTTCATCGCCGCACGCGACACGACGGTCGAGGAAGTCAACGCGATCATGAAGGAAGCATCGGAAGGCTCGCTCAAGGGCATCCTCGGCTACAACACGGCACCGCTGGTTTCGATCGACTTCAACCACAACCCGGCTTCGTCGACGTTCGATTCCACGCTGACCAAGGTGTCGGGCCGTCTGGTGAAGGTGTCGAGCTGGTACGACAACGAGTGGGGCTTCTCGAACCGTATGCTGGACACGGCTGTGGCGTTGGCCAACGCGAAGTAAGGTTGATGACGCATCGCGCTGCCGGCTTCGAGTCGGCGGGGCGGAGGCGTTAGAGACAAAAAAAGCCGCTCTCCGGAGCGGCTTTTTTTACGCCTGCGTCTGCGCGTCCGCGCGCCGGCACGTCTGACGCAACTGCTACGTCCGTGCCTGCGGCGTCGGGAAATACACGCCGGCGCGCTGCGCCGCGTTCGAAATATGCGTCTCGATCGCCTGGCCCGCCGCGATGGAATCGCGCGCCTTCAGCGCCTCCAGAATCACGCGATGTTCGATGTACGTGGACAGCACCAGTTCGCGCCGGTAGAACGGCATGCGTTGGCTTTCCTTCATGATGTCCGCGCTGCTGCTCAGAATCGATTCGATCGCCGCGTTGCCGGCAATATTCACGATCCGCATGTGGAAGTCGTAGTCGAGGCGAGCGGCTTCGTCCAGTTCGTCGCACGCAAGCGCTGTTTGCATGGCCGTGATGTTGTCCTCGAACCAGACGAGGTCGGCCTCGCTGACGGCAAGCGCCGCCATGCGCGCGATAAAACCTTCGAGCGCGTAGCGCATCTGGTAGGTATCTGGCAATGACGATTGCTCCGCGAACCGCCACGACTGCGCGGCCGTGGCCTGCGCATTTTCCACGTAGACGCCCTTGCCGGGCCGGATCATCAGCAGACCGAGCGCTTCGAGCGTGGACAGCGCTTCGCGCAACGACGCGCGACTAATCTGCAACTCCTCCGAAAGCTGACGCTGCGCCGGCAGCAAACTGCCCACCGGATAGACGCCCGCTTCGATCCGCTCGCGAATGGTCGCGATGGCGGCGTCGGTGACGGTGTGCGGGGCGTTTTTCATCGTAACTCACTTGAAAGCGTGGTCAGACCAGCATTGTATTACGCGTGCCGAGCGCTTAGACGGCACATCTTTCCGCATTCGCGATACGACCCGAAAGAGCTGAAAAAACAACGGGTAAACACTGTTCTTTGAAACCTTGACGTCAGTATATCGGCTTCCTACTATCTGCCATAACAGTACTGGTCGGACCAGTCTGAACAGATCAGCATCTCAACCAGGAGAAAGCCGTGTTGAAGTTCTTCAATTCGCTGTTTGGCCGGGTCGTCATTGCGCTAGTGGCCGGCATTGTGATCGGCGCCGTGTATCCGCATTTCGCCCAGTCGCTGCGTCCGCTCGGCGACGGTTTTCTCAAGCTGATCAAGATGGTGATCGGCCCGATCGTGTTCTGCGTCGTGGTGAGCGGCATGGCGCATGCCGGCGATCTGCGCAAAGTCGGGCGCGTCGGTTTGAAGGCGGTGGTCTACTTCGAGGTCATGACGACGATCGCGCTCGTGATCGGGGCGGTGCTCGCGTATGCCACGCGTCCCGGTGTCGGCATGAACATCAATCTGCATTCGCTCGATCCCGCGTCGCTCGCCACGTACACCGAGAACGCCAAGAGCCTCAAGGACACCGCGGGCTTTCTGCTGAAGATCATCCCCGACACGGCGATCAACGCGTTTGCCACCGGCGACATCCTGCAAATTCTGGTGTTTTCCGTGCTGTTCGGCTCGGCGCTGTCGCTGCTCGGCAATAAGGCGCAGCGCGTCAGCAGCCTGATCGACGAGTTGTCGCAAGTGTTTTTCCGCGTGATGGGTTTCATCATCAAGCTCGCGCCGCTCGGTGTGCTCGGCGCGATCGCTTTTACGACCGGCACCTACGGCGTCGAATCGCTCAAGCAGCTCGGCATGCTGGTGCTGGTGTTCTACGCGAGCTGCTTCGTATTCGTGGTGGTGGTGCTGGGCGTGGTGATGCGGCTGGCCGGCTTCAGCGTCTTCAAGCTGATTCGCTATCTGCGCGAAGAACTGTCGATCGTGCTCGGCACGGCTTCGTCCGACGCCGTGCTGCCGCAGATCATGCGCAAGCTCGAATGGATGGGCGTGAAGGATTCGACCGTCGGCCTGGTGATTCCGACCGGCTACTCGTTCAATCTCGACGGCTTCTCCATCTATCTCACGCTCGCGGTGATCTTCATTGCGCAGGCCACCAACACGCCGCTGTCCGTGCATGACCTGATCGTCGTGGTGCTGGTGTCGCTGGTGACGTCGAAGGGCGCGCACGGCATTCCCGGCTCGGCGATCGTGATTCTGGCCGCGACGCTGTCCGCGATTCCGGCGATCCCCGTGCTCGGCCTTGTGCTGATTCTGCCGGTCGACTGGTTCGTCGGCATCGCCCGCGCCTTGACCAACCTGATCGGCAACTGCGTGGCGACGGTGGTGGTCGCCGTGTGGGAAAACGATATCGACCGGGTGCGCGCGCACCGTGTGCTGAACCGCGATGCGGGGTTGCGCTACGTGCCGGCCGGCGAAGATTCGAGCGACGGATCCGTGGCGGGCGAACACGCCCCGGCAGTCTGATTTCCTGCTCGCCTCCGAATTGAAATCCGCGCGCCGACGCCGCGCGCTTCCAGCCTCGACGGATGACGACCATCCGCCGACACTCCTTCACTTTTTCGTTGCCTGACCGAGACTATGGCCAATCCGATCCTCGACCCCAACGCCCCCGCTTTCACCCGTCGCTACATGAATCTTGCCGACCCGCGACTCGGTGCGAAAGCGCTGCACGCCAGCGACGAATTCTTCGCGCCCAAGGAACGCATGCTGGAACCGCAACCGGCGGTGTTTATCCCCGGCAAATACGACGACCACGGCAAGTGGATGGACGGCTGGGAAACCCGCCGCAAGCGCACCACCGGTCACGACTACTGCGTGATCCGCCTGGCGCGACCGGGCGTCGTGCATGGCGTCGATCTGGACACGAGTCACTTCACCGGCAACTTTCCGCCCGCGGCGTCGATTGAAGCCTGCTACGCGGACGGCGACATGCCGCCCGACAATGCCGACTGGCAACCGCTCGTGCCGGCCACCACGCTGCAAGGCAACCAGCACCATTACGTCGAAGTGAACGACGCGCGCGCGTTCACGCATCTGCGGGTGAATCTGTATCCGGACGGCGGCCTCGCACGCCTGCGCGTGTACGGTCAGCCGAAACGCGACTGGGAGCGGGTCGCCAGCGGCACGTTGCTGGATCTCGCGGCCGTCGAGAACGGTGCGTATCTGGTCGCGGCCAACAACCAGCATTTCGGGCCGGCCTCGCAAATGCTGATGCCGGGCCGCGGCGGGAACATGGGCGACGGCTGGGAAACCCGCCGCCGTCGCGAGCCGGGCAACGACTGGGCGATCGTCGCGCTGGCGCGGCCGGGCGTGATCCGCAAGATCGAAGTCGATACCGCGCACTTCAAGGGCAATTACCCGGACCGCTTCTCCCTGCAGGCGGCCACGGTGACGGGCGGTACCGACGACTCGCTGATCACGCAGGCCATGTTCTGGCCGATGCTGCTCGGCGAACAGAAGCTGCAGATGGATCACGTGCACACCTTCGCGGACGGCATCGCGTCGCTGGGCCCGGTCACGCATGTGCGTTTCAACATCTTTCCGGACGGCGGCGTGTCGCGCCTGCGCTTGTGGGGCGACATCGCGTAACGGAGCCCGTCGATGAAAACATTGCAAATGGAGCGCCTGACGCGAGCGGGCTTCGCACCGTTCGGCGACGTGATCGAACTGGACGGCGCGCGCCACTTCGCGATCAACGGCGGCACCACCGAGCGTTTTCACGACCTCGCCAGCGTCGACGTAACGGAGCAGGGCGGCCGCCCGCTGATCAACCTGTTTCGCGCGCAGCCCCGCGCGCTACCGGTGGCGATCACGATGATGGAGCGGCATCCGCTCGGCAGTCAGGCTTTCATTCCGTTGACGGCGGGTCGTTATCTGGTGGTGGTCGCGCCGGCGGGCGAGTTCGACCCGGCGCGGATGCGCGCATTCTGGACCGACGCGTGGCAGGGCGTGAACTATGCGAAAGGCGTCTGGCATCACCCGTTGCTGGCGTTGGACCGGGTGAGCGATTTCGTGGTGGTCGATCGCGGCGGCGAGCAGCCTAATTGCGATGAGTTGTCATTAGCCGAGCCATGGCGACTTGAGTTCGAAGCGAGCGCGGAGCTGGTCGAATAAGGCCACACGCGCGCGTCCCACTGCGCCACAGAAACAGAAAGACCCGGCCGATTCGCATCGGCCGGGTCTTTTTTTCCTACCTGCCGGCACGCGCACCCCGACGCGGCCGACTCTCGCTTACACCGCCCGAAGGCGCGTCAATGCTTGCGATGTGGGCAATTTTCCTTGGTGCACGCGCCGTACAGCGCCAGCGCGTGTTCCTGCAGCTTGAAGCCGCGTTCCTTCGCAATGGATTGCTGACGGCTTTCGATCTCGGAGTCGAAAAATTCTTCGACGAGCCCGCAATCGAGGCAAACGAGGTGGTCGTGGTGCGACCCTTCGTTCAATTCGAACACCGCCTTACCCGATTCGAAGTTGCTGCGCGACAGCAGGCCGGCCTGCTCGAATTGCGTCAGCACGCGATACACGGTTGCCAGGCCGATATCGAGTTCTTCATGCAGCAGGTTGCGGTACACATCTTCGGCGGTCAGATGACGCACCGGGCTGTGCTGGAAAATCTCAAGGATTTTGAGGCGCGGAAGGGTCGCCTTGAGCCCGATATTCTTGAGATCGGTTGGATTGGTCATGACAAGGGATCCCTAGAGTACAATGCTGGGCTCTCATAGTAATGTGTTTTTGCCGTTCTGGTCATCTTCGATGGAATGAAACTCGCGCGGCTCGTCCACGGGCCCGCACGGTGAGTGAAATGATTTCAAAATCTCAATTGATCTACCGGGGGAGCCGCATGCGGGGTACCTTGATCGCTGTTGCGACTGTCGCGGTTCTTGCCGGATGTTCCACTTACGACAGCCTGACACAGCGCGTTGCCCAAAGCATCACGCCGTACCGTATCACGGTCGTGCAGGGCAACTTTGTTTCGAAAGAAGCGGCTGCACAAATGCAGGCCGGCATGTCGCGCGCGCAGGTAAAGCAGTTGCTCGGTACGCCGCTGTTGACCGACATGTTCCACGCCGACCGCTGGGACTACGTGTTCTATTTCAAGCGCGGCTCGACCAACGTCGTGCAGCAGCGCGATTTCGTGGTGATTTTCTCGGGTGACCGTGTCGCGAGCTGGAGCGGCGGCGACGATCTGCCGTCGAACCTCGAGTTGCTGGCTGAAATCGACGGCGACAAGCTCGGCAAGAAGAAGGCTGCAGCGTTGCTCAGCCCGGCTAGCGGCGCGAGCGCGCCGGCTGCTGCCGCTGCCGCACCGGCCTCGTCGGCTGTCGACGGCGCTGCCGCAGCAGCCGTGCCGTCTACTGACGCCAATGCGGAAGCAGCGCAAGCCGCCAATCGCGCGACCAACGCGGTGTCGTCGGGCGGCGGCTTGCGGCCGTCCGTGCCAAGCGCGCCGACCGCCAGCGGTGGTGGCATTCCGTCAACGGGGCCGACGGCTGCGGGTCAGCCGCAGTTCCAGTTCCACCGTCCGCCGCCGCCGCAGAATCCGAATACGGACAACAGCAATCCGGTCGGTCCGACGGGTCCGCAAAGCAGCAACGGCGGCCCGACGTACAACGCGCCGCTGACTTCCTCTCCGTCGACTTCGGGAACGGGCGGCTAATCCGGCTGTCCGTGTCTTAAGACGGGCACAAGATCGGCCATCGCGCACACACCATCGCGTGGTGCGCGGCGCCGGTCCGGTTCTCTGCATTTTTCAGTGATGCGCGGCGCCCGGGCGTGCTGTCCGCTGCCGCTTCCCCCCGCATTTGCCGGGGTTTTTGCTTTTTCCGAACCCTCGAAGCCATGAAAATTGCCATTGCTGGCGCATCGGGCCGTATGGGCCGCATGCTCATCGAAACCGTCCTCAACGATGCCGACGCCACGCTGTCCGGCGCGCTCGACCGCGCGGGCTCCCCGCAACTCGGTCAGGACGCCGGCGCGTTTCTGGGCAAACAGACGGGCGTACTGCTCACCGACGACATCGAACGCACGCTCGCCGAGTCCGACTACCTGATCGACTTCACGCGCCCCGAAGGCACGCTGGTGCATCTCGAAGCCGCGCAGCGCCACAACGTGAAAATGGTGATCGGCACGACCGGCTTCGACACCGGGCAGAAGGCGCAACTGCGCGCCGGCGCGGAGAAGGTCGCCATCATGTTCGCGTCGAACATGAGCGTCGGCGTGAACGTCACGCTGAAGTTGCTGGAATTCGCGGCGAAGCATTTCGCGACCGGCTACGACATCGAGATTATCGAAGCGCATCACCGTCACAAGGTCGACGCGCCGTCCGGCACGGCGTTGACCATGGGCGAAACGATCGCCCATGCGCTCGGCCGCAATCTCGACGACTGCGCGGTCTATAGCCGCGAAGGCGTGACCGGCGAGCGCGATCCGTCCACCATCGGTTTTTCGGCGATTCGCGGCGGCGACATCGTCGGCGATCATACGGTGCTGTTCGCGGGCATCGGCGAGCGGATCGAAATCACGCATAAATCGGCGAGCCGTCTGTCGTATGCGCAAGGCGCGCTTCGTGCTGTGCGTTTCCTCGAAGGCCACGCAACCGGCTTTTTCGACATGCAAGACGTGCTCGGCCTGCGCGACGCCGGTTAAGCAAGCCACGCAAGCAGGCGGCAGGGGCAACGCTGCCCCTGTCGCGGCCCTGAAATCACTTTCCCCCGGCGAGGTCAGATGGCAGGCAGCAGCGGCATTATCCATTACCTGCAAACCAGCGACGCGATCACGCATGGCGTCGCGTACGTGTTGCTGGCCATGTCGATGGCGAGCTGGTGTTTTCTGATCGTCAAAAGCTGGATTCTCACGCGCGCCAGGCGTCAGGCGAACCGCGCGATCGCGCAGTTCTGGCAAGCCCCCACATTGTCGGACGGCGTCGCGGTGTTAAAACGCGTGGACCGCGAGCGTGTTTTCACGCCGCTCGCCGAGGCGGCGTTGCACGCGGCCGAAGTGGATATTCCCGGTGCGTTGCTGGCGCGCGTCGAACGCGGCGAACGGGTGCTGCGGGCGCTGCGGCAGGCGCTCAACGTGTCGCAGCGGCGGCTCGAATTCGGTCAGGTGCTGCTGGCCTCGGTCGGTAGCACGGCGCCGTTCGTCGGCCTGCTCGGTACCGTGTGGGGCATTTATCATGCGCTCGGCAGCATTGCGGCGAGCGGCCAGGCGCAGATCGAGAATGTCGCCGGTCCGGTCGGCGAGGCGCTGATCATGACCGCGTTCGGCCTGGTGGTCGCGATTCCGGCCGTGCTCGCGTACAACGTGCTGGGGCGGATGGTGCGGCAATTGTCCGAGGAACTCGACGGGTTCGCGCACGACCTGCACGCTTACGTGTGCGCGCCGGCGGAGCCCCGCGAAGTGCCGGCGCGGATTCAGCAGACCTCGGCTCACTGATCCACCTGCGCGCGTCACGCGGCACTCAGGCAGAAGGAGGCGACATGGCATTCGGCGGACTCGAGAAAAAGCAGACGGCCGCGCCCATGGCCGAGATCAACATGACGCCGCTGATCGACGTGATGCTGGTGCTGCTGGTGATTTTCATCATCACCGCGCCCTTGTTCACGCACGCGATCCGGCTGGATCTGCCGAAAGTCGCATCGGCGCCCGCACGGCAGACGCCGCAGACCATTTCCCTTTCCATCGACGCCGCCGGCAAGCTCTACTGGAACGCAAAGCCCATCACGCTGGAGCAGATGCGCGCCCAGTTCACGCAGGCGGGAAAACAGACGGATCAGCCGGAAATCCAGCTACGCGCGGAGCGCTCCACGCGCTACGAAGTCATCGCGCAGGTCATGGGCGCGGCGCAGCAAGCCGGACTCGAGCGGATCGGCTTCGTGACGGACCCGCCGCCGCCGGGCGGAATGCCGCAGGGCGCCGCGCACTAGTTGCGTTCCTGGCGCGCAGTCAGCACCTGGTGGGCACGCGGGAACGCATCGCCACGCCTGACACCGCGCGGCGTACCCGTCCGCGAACGGTATAATCAGCGCTTTCCCCCGCAGAAGGGGAATCACGCCATTTCATCCAGCAGAGCACCAAAGCGGCCGGTGCGAAAGCACCGAACCCAGCGATCCCATCACACCATGCACGAAAAATACGTTCCCTCCGACGTCGAATCCGCCGCGCAAGGGCAATGGCGCGCCATCGACGCGTACAAGACTTCGGAAACCACCGGCAAACCCAAGTTCTATTGCGTCTCGATGCTGCCGTACCCGTCGGGCAAGCTGCACATGGGCCACGTGCGCAACTACACGATCAACGACGTGATGTACCGCTATCTGCGGATGAACGGCTACAACGTGCTGATGCCGATGGGTTGGGACGCGTTCGGCATGCCGGCCGAAAACGCGGCGATGGCCAACAACGTGCCGCCCGCGAAGTGGACCTACGACAACATCGCTTACATGAAGAAGCAGATGCAGTCCATGGGCCTCGCGATCGACTGGTCACGTGAAGTCGCGACCTGCAGCCCCGATTACTACAAATGGAACCAGTGGCTGTTCCTGAAGATGCTCGAAAAGGGCATCGCGTACAAGAAAACCGGCACGGTGAACTGGGACCCGATCGACCAGACCGTGCTCGCTAACGAGCAGGTGATCGACGGCCGCGGCTGGCGGTCGGGCGCGCTGGTCGAAAAGCGCGAAATCCCGATGTACTACATGCGCATCACGCAATACGCGGACGAACTGCTGAACGACCTCGACGGCCTCGGCTGGCCCGAGCGCGTCAAGGTCATGCAGCAGAACTGGATCGGCAAGAGCTTCGGGGTGAACTTCGGCTTCCCGTACGAGATCGACGGTGAAGAGAAGCTGCTGCGCGTGTTCACCACGCGCGCCGACACGATCATGGGCGTGACCTTCTGCGCGATTGCCGCCGAGCACCCGCTTGCCACGCGTCTCGCGAAAGACAAGCCGGAATTGCTGCCCTTCATCGAAGAATGCAAGCGCGGCGGTGTGGCTGAAGCCGACGTCGCGACCATGGAAAAGAAGGGCATGGGCACCGGCTTCTACGTCACGCATCCGCTGACGCAGGAACAGGTCGAGGTGTGGATCGGCAATTACGTGCTGATGAGCTACGGCGAAGGCGCGGTAATGGGCGTGCCGGCGCACGACGAACGCGACTTCGCATTCGTGAAGAAATACGGCCTGCCGATCAAGCAGGTGGTAGCCGTCGAAGGTAAGGAATTTTCGACTGACGCCTGGGCAGAATGGTACGGCGAGAAGACCGGCACGCTGATCAACAGCGGCAAGTACGACGGCCTCGCCTACGAAGCGGCGGTAGACCAGATCGCGGCCGATCTGAAAGAACTCGGCCTCGGCGATAAGCAGATCACGTGGCGTCTGCGTGACTGGGGCGTGTCGCGCCAGCGTTACTGGGGCACGCCGATTCCTATCATTCACTGCCCGAAGTGCGGCGACGTGCCGGTGCCGGAAAAAGATCTGCCGGTGGTGCTGCCGGAAGATCTCGTGCCGGACGGCACGGGCAATCCGCTCGCCAAATCCGAAGCATTCGTGAACTGCACCTGCCCGGCTTGCGGCAGCGCGGCCAAACGCGAAACCGACACGATGGACACCTTCGTCGATTCGTCGTGGTATTTCTACCGCTACGCGTCGCCGGATGCGAAGACCATGGTCGACGAGCGCACCGATTATTGGGCGCCGATGGACCAGTACATCGGCGGTATCGAACACGCGATTCTGCACCTGTTGTACTCGCGTTTCTGGGCGAAGGTGATGCGCGACCTGGGCCTCGTCAAGTTCGGCGAACCGGCCAAGAACCTGCTCACGCAGGGCATGGTGCTCAACGAAACGTATTACCGGGAAAGCGAGGCGGGCAAGAAGACCTGGTACAACCCGGCCGACGTCACGGTCTCGTTCGACGACAAGGGCCGCCCGGTCGGCGCGATCCTGAACGCGGACGGTCAGCCGGTCGTGCTCGGCGGCGTCGAGAAAATGTCGAAGTCGAAGAACAACGGCGTCGATCCGCAATTGCTGATCGACCAGCATGGCGCGGACACCGCGCGTCTGTTCGTGATGTTCGCCGCTCATCCCGAGCAGTCGCTCGAATGGTCCGGTTCGGGCGTGGAAGGCGCGAGCCGTTTCCTGCGTCGTGTGTGGAGCTTCAGTCAGGCGAACGAAGCCGCGTTGCGCTCGGGCGGTACGGTCGACGCCGCCAAACTCGGCGACGTGGATAAAACGCTGCGCCGCGAGATCTATAGCGTGCTGAAGCAGGCTGATTTCGACTACCAGCGTCTGCAGTACAACACGGTGGTGTCGGCCGCGATGAAGATGCTCAATGCGCTCGACAGCGCGAAGGGCGCCCAGCCGGCGGTACTGCGCGAAACCTACAGCGTGATGCTGCGCGTGCTGTACCCGGTGGTGCCGCACCTCACGTTCCAGTTGTGGCAGGAACTCGGTTTCGCCGACGTCCACGGCTCGCTGCTCGACGCGGCATGGCCGAAGGTCGACGAGCAGGCGCTGGAACAGGCGGAGATCGAGCTCGTGTTGCAGGTGAATGGCAAGGTGCGCGGCGCGATCACCGTGGCGAAAGACGCCACGCGTGAAGCGATCGAACAGCTCGCGGCCGCTCACGAAATGGTCGCGAAGTTCAGCGAAGGCAAGGCCCCGAAAAAGATCGTCGTGGTGCCGGGCCGCCTCGTGAACGTGGTCGTTTGACGAAAGACGGGAACATGACAGCGGACAGGGTCGGTCGCGCACGGCGGCGCCTGTCTCCCGCTGCGGAATCTACTGCGAACCAGGAGCCAATGTGACTCGCAGAATGGTATTGACGCTGGCTTGCAGCGTGCTGATGTTGTCCGCTTGCGGCTTCCAGTTGCGCGGCCAGCAGGACTACGCGTTCAAACGCCTTTATGTCGCCGGCGGTTCGCCCGCGGCCAACGCGCGCCTCACGCGCATGGTGCAAGGCGGCAGCGATACGGTGGTGGTCACCTCGGTCGCCAATGCCGACGCGACGTTGACGATCGGCGAAGGCCGCGGCGTCAGCACGCTGACACTGAACTCGCTCGGCGTGGTCGAGGAGTATCAGATGAATCTCTCGATGACTTACTCGCTGGTCGGCAAGGACGGCACGGTATTGATTCCGCCGAGCGTGATCTCGTTGAACCGCGCGATGACCTATAGCGACCAGTATTCGCAGGCCAAGGCGGCGGAAGCCGACATCCTGTTCGCCGACATGGAAAACGACGCGATCGACCAGCTCACGCGCCGTCTGTCGATCGTGCGTTCGCTGCATCCGGCGCCGGGTCAGGAAGTGCCGGCGGTGTCGCCGCGCGCACCGTTGCCGCCGCCGCCGCTGTGAGCGTGATGCCTCGTTCAACTTTGCCGGACGGTGCGCATGCAACTGCGACTTGACGCGCTCGAAGCGCATCTCGCCAAGGGGCTCGCCGGCCTCTACGTCGTGTACGGCGACGAGCATCTGCTCGCGCAGGAAGCGTGCGACCGCATTCGCGCGACGGCGCGCGCGGCCGGCTTCACCGATCGCTCTGTGTTCACCGTCGAGCGCGGTTTCGACTGGAGTTCGCTGCTCGGCGCGAGCCAGTCCATGTCGCTGTTCGGCGACCGTCAGCTGGTCGAATTGCGGATTCCGTCGGGCAAGCCCGGTAAGGAAGGCGCGGACGCGTTGAAGGCGCTTGCCGCCGCTGTGAGCAACGACGTGCTGACCATGGTCACGCTGCCGCGTCTCGACGCTGCTACGCAGAAATCGGCGTGGTTCATGGCGCTGGCCGATGCGGGCGTCGCGTTGAAAATCGATCCCGTGGAGCGCACGCAGTTGCCGAACTGGGTGGGCCAGCGGCTCGCGGCGCAAGGGCAGCGGGTCGCGGCCGGCGAAGAAGGGCGGCGCGCGCTGGCCTTTGTCGCCGAACGGGTGGAAGGCAATCTGCTGGCCGCGCATCAGGAAATTCAGAAGCTTGGGCTGCTGTATCCGGCGGGGTCGTTGAGTTTCGACCAGGTTCAGGACGCGGTGCTGAACGTCGCTCGCTACGACGTTTTCAAGCTGAACGAGGCGATGCTCGCAGGCGATGTCGGCCGGTTGTCACGCATGCTCGACGGGCTGCGCGGCGAAGGCGAGGCGGCCGTGCTGGTGCTGTGGGCGGTCGTCGAAGAAGTGCGCACGCTGCTACGGATCAAACGCGGCGTCGAGGCGGGCAAACCGCTTGCGATGCTGGTGCGTGAGAACCGTGTGTGGGGGCCGCGCGAGCGGCTGATCGGGCCGGCGCTGGCGCGTGTTACGGAAGCCGCGTTGGAAAAGGCGCTGGCCTTGGCGGCCAGACTGGATCGGCAGGTGAAGGGTTTATCGGGCGCAACGCGCGGAAATCACCGCAACGATCCGCCGCCCGACCCGTGGGACGGTCTGTTCGAACTGGCGATGACCGTTGCGTCGCCGAAAACGGCGGTCGCGCCGCCGCTGCGGGCTAGGAGCGGAGCCGCAGCGCCCGCGCGCCGGCCAGTTTGAGCGGCTGAGCGTCCTGATTCGCTCAAACCGCCGCCTCAAGCAAATCACCTCCGCCCGCCTTACAATCGTTTGATGTTTCGCTAATTCCGTCCGTCCGCCGCACCTGAGCGTGCGCGGCACCAAGAGAATCTCCATGGATATCGACCAGTACATGACCGACCTCGGCCGCCGCGCCCGTCACGCTTCGCGTGCCATGGCGCGGGCGTCGACGGCGGCGAAGAATGCCGCGCTCGCGGCTGTCGCTCACGCCATCGAACGCGATGCCGCCCTGCTGAAAGAAGCCAACGCGCGCGACCTCGCCAAGGCCCGCGACAAAGGGCATGACGCGGCGTTCATCGACCGTCTTACGCTGTCGGACAAAGCGCTGAAGACGATGGTCGAAGGCTTGCGGCAGGTTGCCGGGCTGGCCGATCCGATTGGCGAGATCAGCAATATGAAGTATCGGCCGAGCGGCATTCAGGTCGGCCAGATGCGCGTGCCGCTGGGCGTGATCGGCATCATCTACGAATCGCGGCCGAACGTGACGATCGACGCCGCCGCGCTTTGCCTGAAGTCGGGCAACGCGACGATTCTGCGCGGCGGTTCGGAAGCGCTCGAATGCAATACGGCGCTCGCGAAGTTGATCGGCGAAGGGCTGGAAGCGGCCGGCTTGCCGCAGGACGCGGTGCAGGTGGTGGCCACGGCCGATCGCGCGGCCGTCGGCAAGTTGATCACGATGACCGAATACGTCGACGTGATCGTGCCGCGCGGCGGCAAAAGTCTGATCGCGCGTTTGATCGAAGAAGGCCGCGTGCCGATGATCAAGCACCTCGACGGCATCTGCCACGTGTACGTGGACGATCGCGCGGATCTGACGAAAACGCTGACCGTTTGCGATAACGCGAAGACGCATCGCTACGGCACGTGCAACACGATGGAAACGCTGCTGGTCGCGCGCGGTATCGTGGCTGAGGTGCTGCCGGCGCTGGGCAAGCTGTATCGCGCGAAGGAAGTCGAGTTGCGTGTGGACGCGGCGGCGCGCGCCGTGTTGTCCGACGCGGGCGTGACGCCGCTCGTCGACGCTACCGAAGAAGACTGGCGCACCGAGTATCTCGCGCCGGTGCTGGCGATCAAGGTGGTCGACGGTCTGGATGCCGCGATCGAGCACATCAACGAATACGGCTCGCACCATACCGACGCAATCGTCACCGAAGACCACGACCGTGCGATGCGTTTTCTGCGCGAAGTCGATTCGGCGAGCGTGATGGTGAATGCATCGACCCGTTTCGCCGATGGTTTCGAGTTCGGACTGGGCGCGGAAATCGGTATCTCGAACGACAAGCTGCATGCGCGCGGACCGGTGGGCCTGGAAGGGCTGACGTCGCTGAAGTATGTCGTGCTTGGGCACGGCGAAGGCCGTCAATAAGCGCTGCGCCGCTCCGGCGGCCGCATGACACAAGCGCGGCTGTGCGACGCAGCAGCGCCTGTTCCCCAATCAACGCAGTCGACAATCGCACAGCCACAGGTACCGCCGATGCTCTGGGTCAAAACGTTTCACATCGTCCTGATTGCTTCATGGTTTGCCGGCCTGTTCTATTTGCCGCGCATCTTCGTCAATCTGGCGATGGAAACGGAGCCCGCCGCAACGGCGCGTCTGCTGATCATGGCGCGCAAACTGTTCCGCTTCATGACGTTCATCGCGGTGCCGGCTTTGGCATGCGGTATCTGGCTGTGGCTGGTGATCGGCATTGGCCGCGGCCAAGGCTGGATTCACGCGAAGGTCGGCGTGGTGGTGCTGCTGATCATTTATCACGCTTACTGCGGTGTCTTGCTGCGGACTTTTGAGCGCGGCGAGAATAAGCGTTCGGATAAGTGGTATCGGATGTTTAACGAGTTGCCCGTGCTGGGCATGCTGGCAGCGGTGGCGCTGGTGGTGATCAAGCCGTTTTAAACTATTAGTGGGAGCGCAACGCTTCACACTGTTAGACGTTATGCACCGACCCAAGGGTCGTATGTGACGACGCGACACGCCAGGTGCCGCCACGTCGCACGTACAGGTCGGTGAACGCGTAATCGATCGTTTTCAAACCCGATGCCGGCGTGTAGTGACTGACGCCGGACACCATCGCGACATTTCCCAATACACGTACTTTCAGATCGCCGAGCGACTGTGCTGCGCCGGGCGGCAGCGCGGGTGCGAACAGCACGTCGGCTTTGCTGCGCCGTGCGCCGTTCGGCATCGTTTCGATGAACGAGTTGTCGAGCAGTTCGTCGAGCGTGGCGCGATCGCCCTGGATGGCGGCGTTGACCCATGTCTGTTCAAGCGACGTGAGCGTTGACTCGACCTGAACTTCAGTGTGAAGGCCGGTGGCCAACACGCAGGTTGATAGGCCGAGGATGGCCAGGAAGGCTAAGCGTTTCATAACGGCTCCGTGGGAGGTAATGCGGTGTTCGAATTCGGTTGTCGACTAAGCGCGCCATCGAAAATGGTTTCGCGCGGATTGGCGGAGGGCGCTATTTAATCGTCTATGAAGCTTGGTGCACCGAACTGCGTTGATTAATGGTGGGGCGGCTGGGTTGATATTTCGGTAAGGCAGATTTTTTTGGAAGGCCTGTGATGAATTTTGTTGAAAATCGATGTTTTAATAAACGGGAATATTCCTAATCCCTCAATTTTGCGTAGGAAGGTTGTGAGAATTAGTTGGCTTTTCGGGGGGGCTGTGGCGGTGAAGGTCGGGGAGGTTATTTTTTTAATGGGACTAGTCCTATTTTTGATATTGGTATTTACCAATTCAGGGTGCGCATTGGACTTTAAGTCGAGGCTGAGGTCTGGCCGGTTCCTGCTGGATGAAGCCGTTGAGCACGCCCGGCCCAGCAAAAGTGATTGCCCCGTACCGTTTTGTGTCGAGCAATCAGCATTTTCTTAATTCTTGATTTTCCGAACCCAAAGGTCGATCGATTCTTCCGTGTTTCGAAGTTTGTCGGCAAGTTTTTTGGGAAATTTCTTAATTTAATTAGGGTGATTATTTTGTTTTTGAAGAATCTTCTTGGATTTTTTTGGTTTTTAAGAATTGTCCCATTAAATCGTGTATCCCTTAAATCTACATTTGAGTCACCAGCCGAAGGGTGAGTGACGTGGTCCAGAAGTTTGAGTTTGTATGACCGCTTTTTCATTCCCTCGGTGACCAACTGATATGCGTGAAGCGCCCATGTGGCCGCCCGCAAAACAGAACCAGTTATCACACTTTCTAGGATGAAATCGTGAACAAGTCGTACAAAACCGTTTGGAATGAAGCTACCGGGACTTATGTGGCTGCGCCGGAAGTGGCGAATGCACGGGGGAAAAAATCAACCACGAAACGTTTGCTGACGATTGGTGGTCTGGCGGCAATGGCGAGCCTCACGGCAATCGATGCAAGCGCGAATGGCTCGCTACAGTTGTGCCCAACGGGCGACGCTTCTGGTGGTGCGGGCTACGGATATGCTGGCGGTTCGACGATCGGTTGCCCCGCCGTTAATGGTACTGCCTTTCAAGGCTACGCTTTCAGCCTTCACAATCAAGGGGATGGAGGTGGAGGTTACGGTCTCGATACATCTACCGCTCGTATCACCGGCTATGACAACGGAACCTTGGAACTCAAGGGCACCAACGGCATCAGCGCGCTCAACCAATTGCAGATGAACGGCAACAAGATCACTAATCTTGCCAAGGGCACGGCGGACACCGACGCAGTGAACGTATCGCAGCTCAAGGGCGTGACGAGCGCACTGGGCGGTGGTACGACGGTCAATTCCGATGGCACGGTGAAAGCACCGGCCTACACGATTGGCGGCACCACCTATAACAACGTCGGCGACGCGCTGAGTGCGGCCGCAGCCAGCGGCAACAGCAAGTATTTCCACACCAACTCGACGGCAGCGGATTCGCAGGCCACTGGCGGAGAATCGATTGCGGTGGGCGGCGGAGCCAAGGCCGTAGGCGCAGCCAGCATCGCGCTGGGCAACAACGCGCAGAACGTGGCGGCTTCCAGCAACTCCATCGCCATCGGTGGCGACTCCAAGTCCAGCGATAAATCGGTAACCATCGGTAATGGTGCGGACACGTCCACACAGGCGTGGAGCACGGCGATTGGCACCAATGCCAAGTCCACCGGCCAGTACGGCGTGGCGCTGGGTGGCGGCGCGGTCGCTTCGGGTTCCCAGTCTGTAGCATTGGGCGCCAATTCCGTGTCCGACCGTGCCAATGCTGTGTCGATGGGCAGCAGTTCATTGCAGCGCCAGATTATTCAAGTGGCCAAGGGAACGGCAGACACTGATGCAGTGAACGTGTCGCAACTCAAGGGCGTGACGGGCGCACTGGGCGGCGGCTCGGCAGTCAATGCCGACGGTACGATCAAGGCGCCGACCTACACGGTGCAGGGTCAGACTGCGACTGACGTAGGTTCGGCATTGTCGAAGATCGACGGTGCAACCACGAAGAACACCGGTGACATCACCACGATCAACAACAACATCAACAACCTGCAGAAGGATTCGCTGCAGTGGAACGGCACGGCAGGTGCATTTGACGCCAAGCACGGTACGTCGGCCACGAACAAGATCATCGACGTAGCAGCAGGCACGTTGAACGCCACCAGCACGGACGCCGTGAACGGGTCGCAGCTTTACGCGACGAATCAGAACGTCAGCAACGTCACCAACACGGTGAACAACATCACCAACGGTGGTGGAGTCAAGTATTTCCACACCAACTCGACGGGAGCGGATTCGCAGGCCACTGGCGGAGAATCGATTGCGGTGGGCGGCGGAGCCAAGGCTGTAGGCGCAGCCAGCATCGCGCTGGGCAACAACGCGCAGAACGTGGCGGCTTCCAACAACTCTATCGCCATCGGTGGCGACTCCAAGTCCAGCGATAAATCGGTAACCATCGGTAATGGTGCGGACACGTCCACCCAGGCGTGGAGCACGGCGATTGGCACCAATGCCAAGTCCACGGGCCAGTACGGCGTGGCGCTGGGTGGCGGCGCGGTCGCTTCGGGTTCCCAGTCTGTGGCACTGGGCGCCAATTCCGTGTCCGACCGTGCCAATGCTGTGTCGATGGGCAGCAGTTCATTGCAGCGCCAGATTATTCAAGTGGCCAAGGGAACGGCAGACACTGATGCAGTGAACGTGTCGCAACTCAAGGGCGTGACGGGCGCACTGGGCGGCGGTTCCGCGGTCAATGCCGATGGTACGGTGAAAGCACCGGCCTACACGATCGGCGGCACCACCTATAACAATGTCGGCGACGCGCTGAGCGCGGCTGCGGCCAGCGGTGCCGATCCGCTCGCCGTGAAATATGACCACAGCAGCAAGGGTGCAGTGACGCTGAACAAGGGCGGTGCGGCTGTGACGATCGGTAACGTCAAGGCCGCGACGGCCAACGATCAGGCGGTGAACTTCGGGCAGTTGAAGTCTGTGTCGACAAGCGAAGCGGCAGCACTGGGCGGCGGCTCGACGGTGAACGCCGACGGCACGATCACGAAGCCGAAGTACAAGGTCGGCGGCAAGGACGCAGTGGGCGTCGACGGCGCAGTCACCGCGCTGGACGGTCGTATCGACGGCGTGGCCGGCGACGTGACGAACCTGGGTGACCAGATCACCAACATCACGAACAAGGGCACAAAGTACTTCCACGCCAACTCGACGGGAGTAGATTCGTCTGCGACGGGCGTCAATGCGATTGCGGTTGGTGAGAGTGCGCAGAGCGCGGGTACCGAAGGCGTGGCGATGGGCAAAGCTGCTAACGTCAGCGGCAAGTATTCGGTGGCGTTGGGTTCGTCGTCGACGGCCGATCGGGACAACACGGTGTCGTTGGGTTCAGCTACGTACCAGCGTCAGGTCGTGAACATGGCCAAGGGCACGGCAGATACCGACGCAGTGAACGTATCCCAGCTCAAGGGCGTGACGAGCGCACTGGGCGGCGGCTCGGCAGTCAACACCGACGGCACGATCAAGGCGCCGACCTACACGGTGCAGGGCCAGACGGCGAATGACTTAGGCACGGCGTTGTCGAAGATCGACGGTGCAACCACGAAGAACACCGGTGACATCACCACGATCAACAACAACATCAACAACCTGCAGAAGGATTCGCTGCAGTGGGATACGGCGGCAGGCTCGTTCACAGCCAAGCACGGCACGTCGGCGACTAACAAGATCGCCAACGTGGCAGCCGGTACGGCCGCAACCGACGCGGTGAACTTCGGTCAGTTGACGGCAGCTTCGACAAGCGAAGCTGCAGCACTGGGCGGCGGCTCGACGGTGAACGCCGACGGCACGATCACCAAGCCGAAGTATAAGGTTGGCGGCAAGGACGCAGTGGGTGTGGACGGCGCGGTTGCCGCACTCGACGGCCGCATCGACGGCGTGGCCGGCGACGTGACCAACATCAGCAACAACATCAACAACGGCACGGTCGGTCTGGTGCAGCAGGCATCGAAGGGCGCGAAGCTGACGGTCGGCAAGGACACCGATGGCTCGGTGGTGGATTTCCTCGGCACGGCTGGCGCACGTCAACTGACGAACGTCGCGAAGGGCGCAGTGAACGCCACGAGCGTTGACGCCATCAACGGCTCGCAGCTTTTTGGCACGGCACAGAGCGCGGCCGATGCATTCGGCGGCGGTTCGACCGTGGATGCCAATGGCAAGATCACGAAGCCGAAGTACAACATCGGCGGCGCGGACTACAACAACGTGGGCGACGCGCTGAGCGCCGTGCAGACGACTGCCGCTGGCACGGATGCAATGGCAGTCAAGTACGACACAGCAGCCAAGACGGCAATCACGCTGGCAGGCGATGGCGGCACGACGCTGTCCAATGTGGCCGCCGGCAAGGCCGACATGGACGCCGTCAACGTCAAACAGCTGAAGGACGCCGGCATCATTGACGGCAATGGCAACTCGGTGAAGGCTGTGCTGTTCGACGGTCCGAACGGCGAAGCCAACGTTGCCGGCAAGAAGATTGTGAACGTCGCAGCTGGCACGGCAGCAACCGATGCCGTGAACTTCGGCCAACTGACGGCTGCGGCGGCGAGCGAAGCTGCAGCACTGGGCGGCGGCTCGACGGCCAACGCCGACGGCACGATCACCCTGCCGGAGTACAAGCTGGATGGCGGCAACACGACGGCGGACAACGTGGGTGACGCAATCACCAACCTCGACGGCCGTACCACCGACAACAGCTCGGCGATTACCAACATCACCAACAACATCAACAACGGCACGATCGGTCTGGTGCAACAGGCTGCCGCCGGCGAGAAGCTGACTGTGGGCAAGGAGACCGACGGCACCGAAGTGAACTTCACCGGCAAGGCGGGCGACCGCATGCTGACGGGTTTGTCGGCTGGCACGGTTGACAACGCAGCAGTGAACGTCTCGCAACTCAAGGGCGCGATCGACACGATTGGCGGCGGTGCGAGCGTTGATCCGACCACGGGCAAGGTTATCAACCCGACCTGGATCATCAACAAGCACACCGACGGCAGCGGTGGTACGACGGTCACCAACGTGGGTGACGCGATCACCAACATCGATGATCGTGTAACGAACGTTCAAGGCGATGTCACGAACATCACCAACCAGATCAACAATGGCTCGATCGGTATGGTGCAGCAAGCCGCCGCTGGCGAAAAGCTGACGGTTGGCAAGGACACCGACGGCACCGAAGTGAACTTCACCGGCACGGCGGGCGACCGCATGCTGACGGGTGTAGCTGCCGGTACGGTCGACACTGCAGCGGTCAATCTCGCTCAACTCAAGGGCGCGATCGACGGTCTGGGCGGCGGTGCATCGGTTGACCCTACCACCGGTGCGGTGACGGGCCCGACGTACAACGTCACCAACATCGACGGTACGACCACCGAGGTGCACAACGCAGGCGATGCGATCTCGACGATCGACGGCCGGGTGACCAACATCGACGGTCGCGTGACGAACGTGGAAGGCGATATCACCAACATCATGAACGGCACGTCCGGGATGGTGCAGCAGGCCGCCGCCGGCGAAAAGCTGACGGTGGGCAAGGACACGGACGGCAAGGTGGTCGATTTCACCGGTACGGCAGGCGAGCGTCAACTGACGGGCGTCGCGGCGGGTGCGGTCAATGCGACCAGCGTCGACGCGATCAACGGTGCGCAACTGTTCGGTGTGTCGCAAAGCGTAGCGGATGCAATGGGTGGTGGGTCGACGGTCAACCCGGACGGCACGATTTCGGCGCCGTCGTACACGGTGGGCGGCACGACCGTCAACAACGTCGGTGACGCGATCACCAACATTGATGGCCGTGTCACGCAGAATGCCGGTGACATCAACACGATCAACAACACGTTGAACAACATCACCAACGGTGGCGGTATCACGTACTTCCACGCCAACTCGACGCTGGCGGATTCGCAAGCGCTGGGTATGGAGTCGGTGGCGATCGGTGGTAACGCACAGTCGCGGGCAGTGAACTCGGTTGCATTGGGTTCCAACT
The DNA here is from genome assembly GCF_003269035.1 of Paraburkholderia bryophila. Taxonomy (GTDB): domain Bacteria; phylum Pseudomonadota; class Gammaproteobacteria; order Burkholderiales; family Burkholderiaceae; genus Paraburkholderia; species Paraburkholderia bryophila. The sequence goes on from NZ_QLTK01000002.1 coordinate 45,621, forward strand.
CGGTGGCTGATCGTGCGAACTCGGTGTCGGTGGGCTCGGCAGGTAACGAACGCCAGATCACCAACGTCGCGGCAGGTACGGCTGACACGGATGCGGTGAACGTTGCGCAGTTGAAGGCGTCGGGCATCATCAATCCGGACGGTACGACGAACACCGCAGTGACGTACGACAAGAATGCGGACGGCACGACCAACTACAGCAGCATCACGATGGGTGATGGCGTTGCTGGCGGCACGACGATCCACAACTTGGCGGAAGGCACGGCCGGCAACGACGCGGTCAACGTGAACCAGATGAACCAGGCGATCTCGAGCGTCACGAACATTGCTCAAGCGGCGAACAATCCGATGTTCTCCGCCGACGGCAACCGTGACACGGAAGGCGCGATCGCATCGGGTACGCACGCTACGGCGATGGGTGCAAACGCCAACGCCAGCGCGGCTAACTCGGTGGCCTTGGGTGCGAACTCGGTGGCGGATCGTGCGAGCACCGTGTCGGTGGGTTCTGCCGGTAACGAACGCCAGATCACCAACGTCGCAGCCGGTACGGCGACGACCGATGCGGTCAACGTCGGCCAGATGAACGAGTCGATTGGTGCGGCTATCGGCAACCTGCCGGCCGGCATGACGGCGAAAGACTACGCGGACCAGCAGGTCAAAGGCGTGCAGTCAAGTGTGAATCAGGTGGCGCGAGGTGCGTACAGCGGTGTGGCAGCAGCGACCGCATTGTCGATGATTCCGGATGTCGACCTGGGCAAGACCATTGCAGTCGGTGTCGGCACCGCGAACTACAAGGGCTACCAGGCTACGGCAATCGGTGCGTCGGTTCGTATCACGCAGAACCTGAAGGCCAAGCTCGGCGCGGGTATCAGCGCCGCGGGCACCACCGTCGGCGTGGGCGCATCGTACCAGTGGTAATGGCTGGGACGGGACTTCGGTTCCGTCCGCCTGCCAACCTCATCTGACTCAACGGGGAGCGCGCTTTTTGCCGGCGATTCATGCCGCAGGGCGAGGCTTCCCTCAACTGAATATCTGAAAATGAATACGACTCTTGTTAAATATCTCCGCGCACCGTTGTTGGGCGCATTTGTGGCCCTTCTTGCTGCGTGTACCACGCAGTCCGGCCCGACCTACACGCTTCATGCGGTTACGGTTCCGAACCAGAAAGTACCCGTTTATCGTGTTAGCTGCGACGGACTTCTGGAAAGCTCGAATAGCTGTGTCCGTGTTGCTGAAGAAACCTGTAAAGAAAATGGCGTGACGCTGCTTGAATCGATCGACCGCGTCGACGCTACCGTGCCGAAGGCGGATCCGCGCGAATTGACGTTCCTGTGCGGCAAGCCGGCCGTGCAACAGCCAGCCCCGCAGCCGGCCGCGCAGCCGGTCGTAAAACAGGACGTCCAGCCGGTCGCGCCGCAGCGCCAGATGGTTCTGCAAGGCGACGCCAACTTCGCAACCGACAGCTCGACGCTCAGCCCGACCGCGAAGGCGAGCCTCGACCGGTTTCTTAGCGCGAACCAGGGCATCCAACTTCGTCGTGTGATCGTGACGGGTTATACGGACAGCACTGCGTCGGAAGCGCATAACCTGGAGCTGTCCCGAGCGCGCGCGACCACCGTCGCACAATACCTGCGCGATGGCGGCCTGCAAGCCGAGCAGTTCTACACGCAAGGTAAGGGTAGCGCTGATCCGGTGGCATCGAATGCCACGGCTGAAGGCCGCGCACAGAACCGCCGTGTCGAAGCCAGCGTACGCGTCGAATAAACCGCAGCACACATCGTTTTGACCTCAAAGGCCTGTCATCGAGCAGGCCTTTTTCATGTCAAGTTCGTTAAGCCTCGCCGTCGATCCTCAGCCGCCCGATTACGCCCTTCGCCTGTCCCAGTCGCTCCACGAGCTCGGGACCGCGACTCAGCGCCACGCCCACCGCCAGAATGTCGCCGATCGCCAGATGCGACATGCGTGACGTCATCGGCGAAAACACATCGGTTTCTTCCACCACGTTCGAGAACAACGAAATCGTCGCCACACGCGCGAGCGGCGAATTCCCGTGCGTAATCGCGATCACCTTCGCGCCACGAGCCAGCGCCGAGCGCGCGGCCTCGATGATGTCGCGTGTGCGGCCGGTATTGGACACCGCCACCACGACATCGCCGGGTTCGAGCAGCGCCGCCGACATCGAATAGGTATGCGGATCGGAGTACGCGACACTCGGCATGCCGAGCCGGAAGAACTTGTGCTGAATATCCTGCGCCGCTATCCCTGAACCGCCCGCACCATAGAACTCGATGCGCGCCGCGTTGGCCAGCAGTTCAACCGCCGCGTGAACGCTATCCGGCGACAGGTTGTTGCGCACTTCGATCAGTGTCCCGATGGTCCGGTCGAACACTTTCGCAATCAGCCCGGGTGCGCCTTCATCCGGCCGCACATCGCGATAGACCGTGGGGACACCCGCGGCGATCCCCTGCGCCAGGCGGATCTTGAACTCGCGAAACCCCGAAAAACCGAGCGCGTGACAAAACCGCGCGATAGTCGGCTGACTCACGCCCGCGCGCGCGGCCACCTCGGTCATCGACAGATCGAGTACCTCGCGCGGCGCCTCGATGATGTAATCGGCCAGCTTGCGCTCGGACGGCCGCAACTGGTCGCGCATCTCTTCCACCTGGGACAGCATCATCGGGAAACTCGCACTATGCTGAAGAATGCGTGGACTATAGCTGATCGCCCGGAAAGGTACAAAAACTACAAAATGGCTCGTAGGTGTAATCCCTATGTTTGGTCAATTCTCTGCATATCGGCCACCAGTATGGGTCACCGCATATCGGCAAGATGCGACAACGCAGCACGACGCCGCATTGCGATCGTGTAGTTTTTCTACTAAGATGACGTGGGTCGACTGATCCGACTTCCCCTGCGATACCTACCTGGCACGGTGCGTACGCGCCCTTCAAAGCCAGCGACGAAGGAGCTCCGATGGTTTCCCCGCATTCACAATTGTTGAAGGTCACGCAACGCGTGATCGAGCGCAGCAAGCCCACGCGCGAGGCCTACCTGGCTCGTATCCATCAGGCGCAGGGCAAGTTCCCGGCGCGCGGCGCGCTCTCATGCGCCAATCTGGCTCACGGCTTCGCGGGTCTGGAAGGCAACGACAAGCTCGTCATCAAGCAGATTCGCGAGCCGAACATCGGCATCGTGTCCTCGTACAACGAGATGCTGTCGGCCCACGCGCCGTACAAAAACTACCCGGACATCATCAAGCAGGCCGCGCGTGAAAACGGCGGCGTCGCGCAATTCGCGGGCGGCGTGCCGGCGATGTGCGACGGCGTCACGCAAGGCAATGCGGGTATGGAACTGTCCTTGTTCTCGCGCGAAGTGATCGCCATGAGCACGGCGGTCGCGCTCACCCACAACATGTTCGACGCGGCGTTGTGCCTCGGCATCTGCGACAAGATCGTGCCGGGTCTGCTGATCGGCGCACTGCAATTCGGCCATCTGCCGACCATTTTCGTGCCGGCCGGCCCAATGGGCAGCGGCCTCTCGAACGACGACAAAGCCAAGACGCGCCAGCTCTTCGCCACCGGCCAGTGCGGCCGCGACGCGCTGCTCGAAGCGGAGGCCGCCGCGTATCACAGCCACGGCACCTGCACGTTCTACGGCACCGCGAACAGCAATCAGATGCTGATGGAAGTGATGGGCCTGCATCTGCCGAGTTCCGCCTTCGTGCATCCGCATACGCCACTGCGCGACGCGCTGACCGCGCAAGCCGCGCGCCGCGTGCTCGATCTGACGGTTGAGCGCGGCAATTACACGCCGATCGGTCATGTGGTCGACGAGAAGGCGATAGTCAACGGCATCGTCGCGTTGCTGGCCACGGGCGGTTCGACCAATCACACGCTGCACCTCGTCGCGATTGCTCGCGCGGCGGGCATCGTGATCGACTGGGACGACTTCGACACGCTGTCGCAAGCGGTGCCGTTGCTCGCCAAGATCTATCCGAACGGCAAGGCGGACGTGAATCACTTCCACGCCGCAGGCGGCGTGGCGTTCCTCGTGCGCAATCTGCTGGAAGGCGGCTTGCTGCACGAAGACGTGAATACCGTCGCAGGCAAGGGCCTGAAGCACTACACCGAAGAGCCGAAACTGCTCGACGGCAAGCTCGAATGGGTGCCGGGCGCGCAGGTGAGCGAAGACACGGCCGTGCTGCGCGGCATCAAGGAGCCGTTCCAGCCGGACGGCGGCTTGCGTCTGATGCAAGGCAAGCTCGGCCGCGGCGTGATCAAGATTTCGGCGGTGGCGGCGCAGCATCGCAAGGTGAAGGCGCCGGCGATCGTGTTCGATTCGCAGGAAGCGGTGCAGGAGGCCTTCGATAAGGGCGAACTGAAGCGCGACTTCGTGGCCGTGGTGCGCTTCCAGGGCGCGCGCGCAAACGGCATGCCCGAGCTGCATCGTTTGACGCCGCTGCTGGGTGTGTTGCAGGATCAAGGTTTCCATGTCGCGCTGGTCACCGACGGCCGCATGTCGGGCGCGTCGGGCAAGGTGCCGGCGGTGATTCATCTGTCGCCGGAAGCGCTGCTGCAAGGGCCGATCGGCAAGGTGCGCACGGGCGATATGCTGGTGATCGACGCCGATGCCGGCGTGCTCGACATCGAGATCGACGCAGCCGAATGGGCCGCGCGTCCGAATGCCGTGCCGCAGCATCAGGCGGAAAACGAAGTCGGCTTCGGCCGTGAACTGTTCGGCGTGTTCCGTGCGGCGGCCGCGCCGGCGGAGCAGGGCGCGTCGGTGTTCGGCGCGATGGTGGGCGAACGTCCGGCCCATCAAGCCGCCCACGCGAAAGCGCACGCCGAAACCCACACAAGCACCACGCAAGCCAGCTAACCGCTGCAGAAACAAGGAGTCTGACTATGACGTCGAAAACAGTAAGCGATATCGTGCGCCTCGGCCCGGTGATTCCGGTGCTCGCATTCGACTCGGCCGAGCAGGGCGAACACGTATCGCGCGCGCTGCATGCGGGCGGCGTGAAAGTGCTGGAGATCACGCTGCGCACCGCAGCTGGCCTCGAAGCGATCGAACGCGCGAGCCAGCTCGCGGACGACATCGTGGTCGGTGTCGGTACGATCACGAAGCCCGAGCATTGCGCGCAGGCGAAGAAAGCGGGCGCGCAGTTCGGTGTCTCGCCGGGCCTGACGAAAGACATGCACAAGGCCGCGCAGGACGCCGGTCTGCCGCTGCTGCCGGGTGTGATGACGCCGAGCGACATCATCCAGGCGTTGGAATTGGGTTACGAGATCGTCAAGTTCTTCCCGGCGCAGCAAGCCGGCGGCGTGCCGATGCTGCAGGCTTTTCACGGTCCGTTCCCGACGCTGAAGTTCTGCCCGACTGGCGGCATCACGGCTGAAACCGCGACGCATTTCCTGTCGCTGCCGAACGTGGTCTGCGTGGGCGGTTCGTGGCTCACGCCGAAAGCCGCGCTGGCCGCGCAGAACTGGGATGAAGTCACGCGTCTCGCGCGCGCGGCCAGCCAGTTGGCCGCGCCGGCGCATTAAGCGCAGCGGAGCGCTCGCGCTTTAATCCGCTCTTCAGGCCGATATAAAGGAGCCTCGTCGATGCAGCCACTCAGGCTGTCGCGGCGAGGCTCCTTTTCGATATGCGCGCCCGATTGGCGGGCGTTTTGCCGCAACAGACAGTAAAATTCAGCGTCCGCGCGGTCAGCCCGGTTTTCAGGCGTCGCGCAGGTCGCCGTGAGACGAGGTGCCGGCCGCTTGTCCTGCACTCAGAATCAATAACGTAAAGGAGGAGCTTCATGGGAGCTACCCACGGCAGCCTGCTGCTGGTCTTCGGCGTGATCGCCATCGCCTTGCTGATCCTGCTGATCACGCGCTACAAGGTTTATCCGTTCCTCGTCCTCATTATCGTGTCGCTGCTGCTGGGGCTCGCCTCCGGCATGCCGATGGCGACCATCGTCAAATCGTTCGAAACCGGTAACGGCAACACGCTCGGGCACATCGCGATCGTGGTGGGGCTCGGCACCATGCTCGGCAAGATGATGGCCGAATCCGGCGGCGCGGAGCGCATTGCCACCACGCTGATCGACTGGTTCGGCGAGAAGCATATTCACTGGGCGATGATGGTCGTGGCGATCATCGTCGGCTTGCCGGTGTTCTTCGAAGTCGGTTTCGTGCTGCTGATTCCGATTGCGTTCAACGTCGCGAGGCGCACCAATAAATCGCTGCTGCTGGTTGGCCTGCCGATGGTCGCGGGTCTTTCGGTCGTGCACGGTCTGATTCCGCCGCATCCGGCCGCCATGCTCGCGGTGCAGGCGTATCACGCGGATATCGGCAAGACGATCGCTTATGGGCTGATCGTCGGCATTCCGACGGCGATCGTCGCAGGTCCGCTGTTCGCGTTGCTGATCAGCCGCTATATCAAGCTGCCGAAAGATAACGCGCTTGCCGCGCAGTTCCTCGGCGGCGCGGCGGGGGCGGATGCCGGCTCGGGCGACAAAGCGAAAGCGGGCGCGCAGTCGGCGGCGCCGAAACGCGAACTGCCGAGCTTCGGCATCACGCTGTTCACGGTCCTGTTGCCGGTGATCCTGATGCTGATCGGCAGTTGGGCCGACCTGATCAGCGAGCCGAAAACGCTGCCGAACGATCTGCTGCGATTCGTCGGCAATTCGGATGTCGCGCTGTTGATCGCCGTGCTGGTCAGCTTCTGGACTTTCGGTGCGAGCCGCGGCTTCACGCGCGAGCAGATCCAGAAGTTTTGCGGCGACTGTCTTGCGCCGATCGCGGGCATTACGCTGATCGTCGGCGCGGGTGGTGGTTTCGGCCGCGTGCTGATGGACAGCGGCATTTCCAAAGAGATCGTCAACGTGGCCACCTCGGTGCATATGTCGCCGCTGCTGTTCGGCTGGCTGGTCGCCGCGCTGATCCGTCTCGCAACGGGTTCGGCCACGGTCGCCATGACCACCGCGTGCGGCATCGTCGCGCCGATCGCGGCGGCGGGCGGCGTGCAGGTTCAGCCGGAATTGCTGGTGCTGGCCACCGGTTCGGGTTCGCTGATCTTCTCGCACGTGAACGACGGCGGCTTCTGGCTGATCAAGGAATACTTCGGTATGACGGTGGGGCAGACCTTCAAGACATGGTCGCTCCTTGAGACCATCATCTCGCTGATGGGGTTGGGTTTGACCTTCGCACTCGCGGCGGTCGTGTAAGGAGTTGTTGATGATTCTGATCGCAATGGGCGTGTCGGGCGCCGGCAAGACGAGAATTGGCGAAATGCTGGCGGAACGCCTGCAGTGCACGTTCACCGACGGTGACGCGTTTCACAGCGCCGCTAACAAGGAAAAAATGCACCACGGTATTCCGCTCACCGACGAAGATCGCTGGCCGTGGCTGGACACGATTCGCGCTGCGATCGTGGCAAAGCAGACGGCGGGCGAGACGGCGGTGTTCACATGCTCGTCGCTGAAGCGTTCGTATCGGGACGTGCTGCGCAACGGCGATAAAGACGTGTGTTTCGTGTATCTGAAGGGGTCGCGCGAAGTGCTGGAAGAGCGGCTCACCACGCGCACCGGTCACTTCTTCGATCCGTCGCTGCTGCAAAGCCAACTCGACACGCTCGAAGAGCCGGGTGCGGACGAGGCGATCACGGTGAGCATCGAGTTGACGCCGGAGGCGATCGTCGACGAAGTGTTGAAGCAGGTGGAGACGCGCTAACACGAGCCTAGCGTGTCGTGTCGTGTAGTGTCGTGATTAGATGTTTCGTAGTTCAACCGCCTCGCCTCGACAGGCGAGGCGGATCGCCCCAGGCGTGCCGCCATCCCTTCGTATCAGTCCAGACCGATACAGCGCGCAGGCCACAAACGCGCGCGCGCTTCTGATTTTTCCCAATCCTGCTGGCCTTCAATAGTCTTACATTTCACCGCTGATTTTGCGCCCTCCGGCGCGGTGTATTGATCTGTGGATGAAAAGTGCAGGCTGCAGAGAATTCCCCCGAACCATTCGCCTTTTCCGGCAGAGAATTTCGCGTGCGCGTCCCGGCATGCGCCCCGACGCGTGGTAGTGCGACGCTGGCGTCGATGACGTGCGCCGGCGCGTTGCTCGCCGGCGCAACGAGCTCCGCGTGGGCATTCGATCCGGTCGACCCCGCCAACCACGCGATCCTGGATCAGCAGCAGCAACGTCTGCTCGATCAGGCGCGTGAACAGCGCGATGGTCTTAGCACGCGCGAGCCGGACGCATTCACCGTGGCGCCGCGCGCCTCCACCGCACAAACTCAGGACGCCCTCGCCGGGCAGACGTGCGTGCAGGTCGACAGCGTTGGGTTCGCGGGCGCCGCGCTGCTACCGGAGGCGCTGAAGCAGGTGATTGCATCCGGTGCGACCGGTCATTGCCTCGACAAGGCCGCGCTCGCCCGCATCCTCGACAAAGCCAACGATTGGTACGTCGAGCAGGGTTACGTGACGAGCCATGCGTGGTTGCCGAAGCGTGAAACCGACAGCCGGGTGCTGCTGATCGAAGCGGTAGAAGGCCGCTTGTCGCGCGTCTATTTCGCCGACGGCAATGGCACGACTCGCGCCGACAGCGCAGCGCGGATGGCGTTCGCCGGCATGCCGGGCGAGCCGCTGAATTTGCGCGACATCGAGCAGGGCGTCGATCAGATCGACCGGCTGGTGCCCGGCGGCGTTAAGGCGGCGGTACGCGCCGCGCCGCAACCTGGGTACTCGGACGTGGTGCTCTCGGGCCGGCCGGTGCGTCTGCTGAATTTTGCCGTGAGCGCGGACAACAGCGGCCAGAAGTCCACCGGCCGTGACATGCTCGGCGCCGGCGTCACGATCGACAATGCGCTGGGCCTCGCGGAGCAGGTCGGCGCGTCGCTATCCAGCACGCCGGCATTGCACGGCAATCGCTTTCGCCGCACGTACAACGCCTTTGCGACGTTGCCGCTCAACGCCTGGACCTTCAGCTATGCGGCCGCGGCAGGCAGTTATGCGGTGCCGTTGAACGCGTACGGCGCGACCCTGCGCTACCACGGCAGCAGTCTGCAAAACCGCTTCACCATCACTCGCACGCTCGCGCGCAATGCGTCGCGCAAAGTGGACGCGTTCGTGTCGCTGTCGAATTACACCGGCAACACCTACCTCGAAGAATTCCAGCTTCAAAACAGTTCTGAGCGCACTAGCACCGCGCAGGCCGGCCTGAACTTCGCGACGCGTGTCGGACGCTCGGGCTACTTCACGTTAGGCCCGGCGATCAGCCAGGGGCTGCCGTTCGCGACTCGCGATATGAGCCAGGGCGGTGGACCGTCGTCCGGTTTCACGAAGCTGTCGGCCAGCGCGAGTTTCTATCTGCAAGCCTCGCAGAACGTGGCGCTGTTGTCGTCGGCCTACGCGCAGCTGGCGCCCAAAGCGCTCTATAGCAGCGAACGCGTGCTGGTCGGCGGCGATACGTCGGTGCGCGGGTTTCGCGATCAATACCTGTACGGCAACACCGGCGCTTATCTGCGCAATGAAGTGAACTGGACCGTGCCGCTGCCGGCACTCGGCACGCGCGTGACGATGATGGCCGGCCTCGACGCGGGGCGGGTCGTGCCCGTCGCGGGCGAACCCAATTCTGGGGGCAACGTGGTGGGCGCGGCGATCGGCGCGTCGACGTCGTGGAAAAGCGTTGCCGCCTCAATTTCGGTCGGCAGTCCGTTGTCTGCTCCTAAACGACTGAATGCCGATCCGATTGTCCTCAACCTTCGGTTGAGTTCTTCTTTCTGACCATAGGTTATTTTCCATGAAGCAACATCGTCTCCACATGATGAGCGTCGCCGCGCTCGCAGCACTTGGTACGGCCGGCAGCGCGTTGGCCGGCGGCATCGTCACCACAGGCGGAACGACTCAGGTCAGCACGCCGGGCAACACGCCGATCGTCAATATCGCCGGCGCGAACGCGGCGGGCATTTCGCGCAACACGTTCAGCAACTTCGACGTGGACAGGAATGGCGTCGTCTTCAACAACCTGACCGCGGCAGGCGTGAGCCAACTGGCCGGCCAACTCGCCGCCAACGCGAACCTGAACGGCACCGCTGCGAAAGTAATCGTCGCCGACGTCAACTCGGCGCAGGCTTCGCAGCTGAACGGCGCATTGGAAGTGGCCGGTGCGCCCGCGCATCTGATGATCGCGAACGCGGCCGGCATCTCGGTAAACGGCGCCACGACGATCAATGCGCCGGTCCTGACGCTGGCGGCCGCGAACTTCAACCCGACGGCCGCGAGCCCGCTCGGCGTGATGGTCGATACCAACCGCGCGACCCCGGCCACGATCGAGATCAACGGGGCGGGCCTCGACGTCGGCGCGGGTCAGCTGAACCTGCTGTCGCGCGCGACGATCGTGAACGCCGGGGTCAAGGGCTGGAGCATCAACTCGCAGAACGGCACGCAGTTCGACGGCGACGCGGACGGCAACTTCACGGGCAAGCTGACCTCGAACGCGGCGGGCGCGAAACCGGCGGTAGCGCTCGACGTATCGGAGCTGGGCGGCATGTATGCGAACAAGATCGTGCTCGAGGGTTCGGAGCATGGTCTCGGCGTGAACAATGCGGGGGTGATCGCGTCGGGTAGAGGCGGGCTCGCCGTGCAGATGTATGGCGCCGACCTCGCGATGACTGGCGCTGGCATGTTCGGATCCGACGGCGTCTCAACGGTCGTGCGCAGTGCCGAAATGTTTGCGACACCGGACGAGTTGCGGCCGGTGCAATACCGCGGTCTCGACGAAGCGCGGATCTTCGCGCTGAAAAAGCAGGAGGCGCTTGCCGCCGCGGAGAAAGCGAACGCTTACAGCCATTACTCGCCCGCCGACGCGGAGCGCTGGGATGACAGTCGCAAGATCGCACTGGTGAACGACGTTGCTTCACGTGCGGACAAGATGCGCAGCGAGATGCCGGTCTTCGTCCCGGAAAGGGCTGCGGAAACGGCCGCTCGCGAGGCCGAACAACGAGCGCAGGCCGACGGCTTGGCCGCGCGTGAGGCGCAGATGGAAATCGCTCGCCAGGCATGGGAAGCGCAACAACTGGCGCAGCAGCAGGCGGATGCACAGCGTCGCGCGGCCGAGCGTGCGGCACTCGACGCGCAGATCGCCCGTGAACGCAAGGCCGCAGACGAGGCACAGGCTGCTCGTCAGGCACAGGCCGAGGCGGATGCCCAGCGTCAGGCGGCTGCAAAGGCCGCCTATGACGCGACCGTGTTGACTCAACAGGCGAGCTACGCGCCTCAAGCGGAACCGGCGACGGTGCGGGTGCGCTACGTGTATTGAACCGTATCGGCCACGGTGACGTGAGCTTCAGCCGATGTTGCTGAAGCAGACAGCGACACCACGGCGGTAATGGAAAAGGGCTCGCGCAAGCGAGCCCTTTTCCTATCTAGCGCGCTAACCGGTCAGCCCGGCAAGCGTCATCGATCCGCTGGATTGCCTTACGCAATCCGCTTCGCCAGTTCCACCGCCATACCGATATACGAACCCGGCGTCATTGCCAGCAACCGATCTTTCGCGTCTTGCGGAATCGCCAGACCGCTGACAAAGGTTTGCAGCGCCTCGCGCGTAATGCCCTTGCCGCGCGTCAGTTCCTTCAACTGCTCGTACGGATTTTCGATGCCGTAACGGCGCATCACCGTTTGCACCGGCTCCGCCAGCACTTCCCAGCAATTGTCGAGGTCTTCGTTCAGACGTTGCGCATTGACTTCGAGCTTGTCGAGACCGCGGATCAGCGAGTCGTAGGCGAGCAGCGAGTAACCGAACGCGACGCCGATATTGCGCAGCACCGTCGAGTCGGTCAGGTCGCGCTGCCAGCGCGACACCGGCAGCTTGTCGGCGAGGTGGCGCAGCGTGGCGTTTGCCAGGCCCAGGTTGCCTTCCGAGTTTTCGAAATCGATCGGGTTGACCTTATGCGGCATCGTCGACGAACCGATTTCGCCGGCCTTCGTGCGTTGCTTGAAGTAACCGACCGAAATGTAGCCCCACACGTCGCGATCCAGATCCAGCAGGATCGTGTTCGCGCGCGACACCGCGTCGAACAGTTCGGCCATGTAGTCGTGCGGTTCGATCTGGATCGTGTACGGATTGAACGTGAGCTTCAGACGCTGCTCGACCACTTCGCGCGAGAAGCCTTCCCAGTCGAACTCCGGATAGGCGGACAGATGCGCGTTGAAGTTGCCGACCGCGCCGTTCATCTTGCCCAGCAGCTCGACCTTCGCGATCCGGTCGATAGCGCGCTCCAGACGCGCGGCGACGTTCGCCATTTCCTTGCCGAGCGTGGTCGGGCTGGCCGGCTGGCCATGCGTGCGCGACAGCATGGGCTGTGCGGCGTGCGCGTGCGCCAGCGCGACGAGGCGCTGATGCACCGAGCGCAGCGCCGGCAGGATCACGTGTTCGCGGGCGCCGGCCAGCATCAGGCCGTGCGACGTGTTGTTGATGTCTTCCGACGTACAGGCGAAGTGGATGAACTCGCTCGCGCGCTCCAGTTCTTCCTGGCCCTTGACCGACTCCTTCAGCCAGTATTCGACGGCCTTCACGTCGTGATTCGTCACGCGCTCGATGTCTTTGATGCGCGCGGCGTCGTGCGCGGTAAAGCGCTCGGCCAGTTGCAGCAGAAACTGTTCGGACGCTTCCGAAAAGCGCGGCACTTCGGCGAAACCGGCGCGCGACAACGCGATCAGCCAGTGGATTTCAACCGTGACGCGATTGCGCATGAAGGCAGCTTCCGAGAGCCACTCGCGCAGGGCTTCGGTTTTCGACGCGTAACGGCCGTCGAGCGGGGAGAGCGCGTTCAGCGCGAAGAGGGTGTCGGGGCGGGTGTCGGACATGATGGGGGCGTGACGCAAGGGTGAAGACGCGGAAGAAACTGCGGGAACCGCGAATTTTACCACCGGACGCCGCCAGGCCCGGGTTGCCCGGGGTTGTGGCGCCGCCCGACGCGTCGCACCCACTAGAATGCTGCCTTATTCTCACTTGCCGGCAGCAGGCCCCGCATGGAACTGAAATGGCTCGAAGACTTTGTTTCGCTCGCGGAAACGCGTAGTTTCAGCCGCTCGGCCGAATTGCGCCACGTTACGCAGCCGGCGTTCTCGCGACGGATTCAGGCGCTCGAAGCGTGGCTCGGCACCGAATTGATCGACCGTTCGGTTTATCCGACGCGGCTGACGGCGGCTGGTCAGGTTTTCAACGAGCAGGCGCTGGCGATGCTCTCGCAGTTCCACGAAGCCCGCGCGCTGCTGCGCGGCCACACGGCGACGCCGCAGGCGACCATCGAATTCGCGGTGCCGCACACGCTATCGCTGACGTACTTTCCGCGCTGGCTGCAGCGCATCGAAGCGCAGATGGGCCCGATCCACACGCGGCTGCGGGCGCTGAACGTTCACGACGCGGCGTTGGCGCTGGTCGAAGGCGGCTGCGATCTGATGATGGGTTATCACCATCCCAGCCATCCGGTCGCGCTCGATCCGGGCCGCTACGACATGCTGACGCTCGGCACCGAGCCGATCAGCCCGTTCTCCGCGCCGGGCCGCGCCGGCCGGCCGCGCTACACATTGCCGGGCACGCCCGAGACGCCCGCGCCGTATCTTTCCTATACGCCGAACGCGTACCTGGGCCGCATGACCGAGGTGATTCTCGCCAATGCGCCGGAGCGGCTGCATCTGGACCGGCTGTATGAAACCGACATGGCCGAAGGACTCAAGGCGATGGCGCTGGCCGGTCACGGCATTGCGTTCCTGCCGCACAGCGCGGTGGAAGACGCGGTCGCCGAGGGCAAGCTGATCCGCCTCGATCGGGCGACGCGCGGCACGCCCGAGGGGCAGCTCACGCTGAGCATGGAGATTCGCCTGTATCGCGACAAACTCGCCGCGAAGAGCGACGATGCGCGGCAGATCCTCGTCCGCCAACTGTGGGACGTCGTCTCCGAAGAGTTGGCGCAACGCAGCGCCTGAGCCCCGCAGTCCTGCCTGCACGCGACGCGAAATTGCGGCTTCTCGAGGGTTATGCAAAAAAAACATAATCGGATAAGGAAACGGCATTGGATTTCAAATCGGCGTTTTTCCACAATGCTGCTATTCGATCAACGCCGGAGCGTTCATGTCTTCCCAGCAGCAAGTCGCACAATCCGCATCAACGTTGCAGTCGGTTCCCTCCTACCTGAATAAAGACGACCTCGGCCCGTGGGGCAACTACCTGCGCCAGGTCGACCGCGTCGCGCCGTACCTCGGCTCCTTGTCCCGCTGGCTCGAAACCCTGAAGCGCCCCAAGCGCATTCTGATCGTCGACGTGCCTATCGAACTCGATAACGGCACGGTCGCGCATTTCGAAGGCTATCGCGTGCAGCACAACGTGTCGCGCGGTCCGGGCAAGGGCGGCGTGCGCTATCACCAGGACGTGACGCTGTCGGAAGTGATGGCCTTGTCGGCATGGATGTCGGTGAAGAACGCTGCCGTGAACGTGCCGTACGGCGGCGCGAAGGGCGGTATCCGCGTCGATCCGCGCACCTTGTCGCGTGGTGAGCTCGAGCGCGTCACGCGCCGCTACACCAGCGAAATCGGCATCATCATCGGACCGAATACCGACATTCCCGCGCCGGACGTGAACACGAACGAGCAGATCATGGCGTGGATGATGGACACGTACTCCATGAACCAGGGCCAAACGGCCACGGGCGTCGTGACCGGCAAGCCGATCACGCTCGGCGGTTCGCTGGGCCGTCGTGAAGCGACGGGCCGCGGCGTGTTCGTGGTGGCGAGCGAAGCGGCACGCCGTATCGGTGTCGATATCGAAGGCGCACGCATTGCGGTGCAGGGCTTCGGCAACGTCGGCGGGATTGCCGCGCGTCTGTTCCAGGAAGCGGGCTCGAAGCTGGTGGCGGTGCAGGATCACACCGGCTCGCTGTACAAGTCGACCGGCATCGACGCGGTGGCGCTGCTGGAGCACGTCGCGAAGACGGGCGGCGTGGGCGGTTTCGCGGAAGCGGACGCCGTCACGAACGAAGAATTCTGGAACGTCGAATCGGACATTCTGATTCCGGCCGCACTGGAAAACCAGATCACCGAAAAGAACGCCGGCAAGATCAAGACGAAGATCGTCGTGGAAGGCGCCAACGGCCCGACCACCACGGCAGCGGACGACATCCTGCACGATCGCGGCATTCTCGTGATTCCGGACGTGGTGGCCAATGCCGGCGGCGTGACCGTGTCGTACTTCGAATGGGTGCAGGACTTCTCGAGCTTCTTCTGGACCGAAGACGAGATCAACCAGCGTCTGGAACGCGTGATGCGCGAAGCCTTTGCCGCCGTGTGGCAAGTGTCGAGCGAGCAGAAGGTGTCGGTGCGGACCGCGGCGTTTATCGTGGCGTGTAAGCGGATTCTGGAAGCGCGCGAACTGCGCGGCCTGTATCCCTGATCGTTCTGCGTGAAACGGCGGCCTTGCGTTCTCGCGGGTCCGCCGGGCGTTTCAGCTTCAGTTTCAGCGTCACATCGTTAGCTTCAGCGCGGTCCACAAGACGGCGTGTTTGACCCGGCGGGCGGCATCGTATCGATGCCGCCCGCCTTTGCATGTCCGGCAGCGGCGTTACGTCGCTGCCGTTAGCGCCGCGAAACCGTAGCGGCGTAGGCACAACACCATGGTTTATCGCCATACTTTCAAAATAATTACTTTGCTAAACTGGCGCCGGTTCTTGCCAAGGAGATCACCACATGAAGGTTAAAAAAGCTGCGCTGCTGCTCGCGACACTCGGACTGTTTACCGTTGGCGCGCATGCGCAAGACGCGGGTACGCTGAAAAAGATCAAGGACACGGGCGTCATTTCGCTGGGGCACCGCGAATCGTCGATCCCGTTCTCGTATTACGACGACAAGCAGAACGTCATCGGCTACTCGCAGGAGTTCGCGCTGAAGGTGGTGGAAGCCGTCAAGCAGAAGCTGAACATGCCGAACCTGAAGGTGAAGCTCACGCCGGTCACGTCGCAAAACCGTATTCCGCTGGTGCAGAACGGCACCGTCGACATGGAATGCGGCTCGACCACCAACAATGCCGAGCGTCAGCAACAGGCTGCGTTCTCGAACACGATCTTCGTGATCGGCACGCGCCTGATGACCAAGAAAGACTCCGGCATCAAGGACTGGGCTGACCTGAAGGGCAAGACGGTCGTGACGACAGCCGGCACCACCTCCGAGCGCCTGCTTCGCAAGATGAACCAGGACAAGAGCATGGGCATGAACATCATCAGCGCGAAAGACCATGGCGAGTCGTTCCTGACGCTCTCCACCGGCCGCGCCGCTGCGTTCATGATGGACGACGCGCTGCTCGCGGGCGAGCGAGCCAAGTCGAACACCCCGGCCGACTTCGTGATCGTCGGCACGCCGCAATCGCATGAAGCGTACGGCTGCATGATTCGCAAGAACGATCCGGAATTCAAGAAGGTCGTGGACGACGCGATCGCGAAGGTCGAAACCTCGGGCGAAGCCGACGCGATCTACAAGAAGTGGTTCGAATCGCCGATTCCGCCGAAGGGCCTGAACCTGAACTTCCCGGAAAGCGATGACATGAAGGCGCTCTTCAAGAGCCCGAATGACAAGGCAATCGACTAAACCTTAGCTGTTTTTTTGAAACGCTGAACGGAACGGAAGGGGCCACGCGCTTCTTCCGTTTCTTTTTGCTGGAGTCTTGGTCATGTCATATCACTGGAACTGGGGCATTCTGCTGAGTCCGGTCTCCACCGGCGAGCCGACCACCTACCTCGGCTGGCTGCTGTCGGGCTTCTGGGTGACGATTACCGTGTCGCTGTCGGCATGGGTGATCGCGCTGATCGTCGGTTCGATTTTCGGCGTGCTGCGTACGGTCCCGAACAAATGGGCGTCGGGCGCCGGCACGGTGTACGTCGCGATTTTTCGCAACATCCCGCTGATCGTGCAGTTCTTTATCTGGTACCTGGTGATACCGGAATTGCTGCCCGTATCTATCGGCAACTGGTTCAAGCAACTGCCGCCGGGCGCTCAGTTCTTCTCGTCGTCGATTCTGTGTCTGGGTCTGTTCACCGCCGCGCGTGTTTGCGAGCAGGTGCGCTCGGGCATCAACGCGTTGCCCAAGGGGCAGCGCGCCGCGGGTCTGGCCATGGGCTTCACGCAATGGCAGACGTATCGCTACGTGCTGCTGCCGGTCGCGTACCGGATCATCGTGCCGCCGCTGACGTCCGAGTTTCTGAACATCTTCAAGAACTCGGCGGTCGCCTCGACGATCGGTCTGCTGGATCTGTCCGCGCAGGCGCGTCAGTTGGTCGACTACACGTCGCAAACGTATGAGTCGTTTATCGCGGTCACGCTGGCCTATGTGCTGATCAATCTGGTCGTGATGCAACTGATGCGCTGGGTCGAAGCCAGAACCCGGTTGCCTGGCTATATCGGAGGCAAGTAATGCACCATTTCGACTGGAGCGGTATTCCGGGCGCACTGCCTACGCTGTGGACCGGCGCGGTCGTCACGTTCAAGATCACGCTGATCGCGATCGTGTTCGGTATCATCTGGGGCACCCTTCTCGCGATGTTGCGGTTGTCGTCGTTCAAGCCTTTCGTGTGGTTCGCGAAGGCTTATGTGACGATCTTCCGCTCCATTCCGCTGGTGATGGTGCTGCTGTGGTTCTTCCTGATCGTGCCGCAGGTGCTGCAGAACGTGCTCGGTTTGTCGCCGGATATCGACATTCGTCTCGCGTCGGCCATGGTCGCGTTCTCGCTGTTCGAGGCGGCCTATTACTCGGAGATCATCCGCGCCGGCATTCAGGCGGTGCCGCGCGGGCAGGTCAACGCGTCGTTCGCGCTCGGCATGAACTATTGGCAGGCCATGCGTCTCGTGGTGCTGCCGCAGGCATTCCGCGCCATGGTGCCGTTGCTGCTCACGCAAGGTATCGTGCTGTTTCAGGATACGTCGCTCGTCTACGTGATCAGCCTCGCCGACTTCTTCCGCACCGCTACCAATATTGGCGACCGTGACGGTACGAATATCGAAATGGTACTGTTCGCGGGCGCATGTTACTTCGTGGTCTGTGTGATCGCGTCGAGCCTCGTCAAAGGTCTTCAGAAAAAGGTCGCAAGATGATCTCAATCAAGAATGTTTCGAAGTGGTACGGTCAATTTCAGGTGCTGACCGACTGCACGACGGAAGTCAAAAAAGGTGAAGTGGTGGTGGTGTGCGGACCGTCGGGTTCGGGCAAGTCCACGCTGATCAAGACCGTCAACGGCCTCGAGCCGTTCCAGAAGGGCGAGATCATCATCAACGGCCAATCGCTGACGGATAAGAAAACCAATCTGTCGAAGCTGCGTTCGAAGGTCGGCATGGTGTTCCAGCATTTCGAGCTGTTTCCGCATCTGTCGATCGTGCAGAACCTGACGCTTGCGCAGGTGAAGGTGCTCGGCCGCTCGAAAGACGAAGCCACGGCGAAGGGCCTGAAGCTGCTCGATCGCGTGGGCTTGCGCGCGCATGCGGACAAGTTTCCGGGGCAGTTGTCGGGCGGTCAGCAGCAGCGGGTGGCGATTGCGCGTGCGTTGTCGATGGATCCGATTGCCATGCTGTTCGACGAGCCAACCTCGGCGCTCGACCCGGAAATGATCAACGAAGTGCTCGACGTGATGGTCGAACTCGCGCAGGAAGGCATGACCATGATGTGCGTGACGCATGAAATGGGCTTCGCGAAGAAGGTCGCGCACCGCGTGATTTTCATGGACAAAGGTTTGATCGTCGAAGACGACCGCAAGGAAGACTTTTTCGCGAATCCGAAGTCGGATCGTGCGAAGGATTTTCTCGCGAAGATCCTGCACTGAGTTGCTGTTGGGCCGCGCGGGTGGGATCGCGCGCGGCTTCTTCGGCTGGAAACAGAAAAGCCGCTCCTCGGAGCGGCTTTTCTGTTTCTGTTCCTACTTTATTCAGCGCGAGGGTTTAACGGGGCCCAAGGCGCGATCAGGACTCGAACGCCGCCGTGTCGTCTGCGGCTTCGAGATCGAGTTCGATTTCGGCGAGGGCCGGTTCTTTCGTCTCGTCGGTCGCGGCGATCGTCGTGGCCGACGCCGATGCATCCAGCGCCGGATTGCGCAGCTTTTCAAGCACCGAAGCCGGCACCGGCACGTTGATGCGGCCGATCACTTCGCCGTGCTGGAACATCATCAGATCGCCCGGCTTGAACGCAGTCCAGACTTCGTTATCGGTCAGCGGCTTGGTCGCGATCACCGCGACGCGGTCTTCCGGCGTGGTGTATTTGGCGAAGTCGATCGACACGTCCGCATCGACCAGATGCGCGGTGGAAAACGGCCAGCGCCGCACGATGTAGTGCAGATGCGTCGAGCAATGCGCGAACAGTGCCTGGCCGTTCGACATCAGGAAATTGAATACGCCGAACTGCGTGATTTCGCGCGTGAGGGTTTCGAGCGCGGCGAACAGTTCGTCGAGCGGCGGCTGTTGCGCGCCGGGAAAAGCCTTGCGCAAGCCTTCGAGCAGCGCGCAGAAAGCGAGTTCGCTGTCGGTCGTGCCGACCGGTTGATACACGCCCGACAACACCGGCGAATAGTCTTTCAAGTCGCCGTTATGCGCGAAGATCCAGTGACGGCCCCACAATTCGCGCATGAACGGATGGCAGTTTTCCAGCAGGATGTGCCCTTGCGTCGCCTTGCGAATATGCGCAATGGTGTTCTTCGATTTGATCGGATAGCGCTTGACCATTTCGGCGATCGGCGAGGTGGCCGACGATTGATGGTCGATGAACAATCGGCACGCTTTGTCTTCGAAGAAGGCGATGCCCCAGCCGTCGGCATGATGATCGGTGACGCCGCCGCGGGCCGCGAAGCCGGTGAACGAGAACGTGACGTCCGTCGGCGCGGCGCAGTTCATTCCGAGAAGTTGGCACATGTTGCGGGTAAGCCTGTGAACGGGGCGAGCCGTTACAATGATGATTTTCCAAGCATATCACCGAGCCAGAAGCGCCAAATAGCAAAATTGACGTGGGTTTGTGCCGTAAATGACGGTTTGACCGCATCAATTAGCTTTTTTCGCTGAGCCTCGAGCCCACTCGCCATGACCGCATCCAACGCTTCCATCGACTCCATCACGCTCGCCCGCCCGGACGACTGGCACCTGCACGTTCGCGACGGCGCCATGATGGCCGCCGTTCTGCCGGACACCGCGCGCCAGTTCGGCCGCGCGATCATCATGCCGAATCTGAAGCCGCCGGTGACGACCACCGCGATGGCTGCGGCGTATCGCGAGCGGATCGTCGCCGCGATTCCGGAAGGCGCGAACTTCGAACCGTTGATGACGTTGTATCTCACCGACAACACTCCGCCCGACGAAATCCGCCGCGCGCGCGAAAGCGGTTTCGTGCATGGCGTGAAGCTGTATCCGGCGGGCGCGACGACCAACTCGGACGCGGGCGTCACCGACATCATGAAGTGCGCCAGGACGCTCGAAGTCATGCAGGAAGTCGGCATGCCGCTGCTGGTGCATGGCGAAGTGACGGACGCGTCGATCGATCTGTTCGATCGCGAGAAGGTGTTCATCGACCGTGTGATGACGCCGCTGCGCGCCGCGTTTCCGGCGCTGAAGGTGGTGTTCGAGCACATCACCACGAAAGACGCGGTCGACTATATCCGCGAAGCCGGTGTGGCGCCGGGGCTGCTGGGCGCGACGATCACTGCGCACCATTTGCTGTACAACCGCAACGCGATCTTCCTGGGCGGCATTCGTCCGCATTACTACTGCTTGCCGGTGCTGAAGCGCGAAACGCATCGCGTGGCGCTGGTCGAGGCGGCGACCTCGGGCAATGCGCGATTCTTCCTCGGCACCGATAGCGCGCCGCATCCGAAGGGCTTGAAGGAACACGCGTGCGGCTGCGCGGGTTGCTACACGGCGTTGCACGCGCTCGAGCTTTACACGGAAGCATTCGACAACGCCGGCGCGCTGGATAAGCTCGAAGGCTTTGCGAGCTTCTTCGGTGCGGATTTCTACGGCCTGCCGCGCAGCGCGGAGCAGGTCACGCTGCGTCGCGAGGCGTGGACGCTGCCGGCGGAGTTGCCGGTTGGCGATACGCCGGTGGTGCCGCTGCGTGGCGGCGAGTCGATCGGTTGGCGCCTGGTCTGAAGTTGCCGGCGTTGAGTTCGCTGCCGGTGAGCGAGGTTCAGCACCCGGGCTTCGCCGGGATCGACTGGTCGATGCCGTGGTTTGCGCAGTTTGCCGGGCGCGGCGAGCGTTGGCAGCAGGCTGCGCTAACGAGCTACGCAGCCTTGCTCGCCGAAATGAACGCCGACGCCGCGTTGATGGGGCAAACCACGGGGCGCGGCGAGCGCCTCGCGTTCATTGCGCAAGACGACCTGCCGCCCGGCGCGGCGTACGAGGCGCACATTTCGGCGACCGGCTGCGTGCCGACGCGCCACAATCTGCACGACTTCTTCAATGCGTCCATGTGGTTTGCGTTTCCGCGGATCAAGGCGGCGCTGAACGCGCGGCAGTCGGCGGCCATCGACGTGTTGGGCGTTGGGCCGACGCGCGGCGGCGTGCGCGATACGCTGACTTTGTTCGACGAGAACGCGTTGCTGTTTGCATGCGCCGATCCACTGTTGAGCGACGCGCTGCGAGGCTTCGACTGGCAAACGCTGCTGGTCACCCGGCGCGACGCGTGGGGCGCGAGTTGCGAAGTGCGATGCTTCGGTCATGCGTTGCTGGAAAAACTGATCGCGCCGTTCAAGGCCTGCACGGGGCACGCGTGGATCGTCGACGTGCCGCCCGAGTATTTCGGCTGGACCGACGTTGCGCGGAATGCATGGCTGGACGCATCGGTCGCCACGACTTTGATGAACACCGAAGCGTTGACGAGTCGCATGTTCGCGCCGCTTCCTGTGCTTGGCATTCCGGGCTGGTGGCCTGACAACGAAGCCCCCGGCTTCTATGACGACACGTCGGTATTTCGTTCCGGACGACGAAGCCGTTAATCCCCAATGTATGGCGCGATGCGGGGCGATAGCTGACTGATGTCGAGCTTGCGGCCGGCGACACGGCGAAACCGCGCCTTTGTGACCTTGTCCACCTGGCTATTTCAACCGCCGATGCGGGGCATCCTCCCCACAGGTGTTAAAATCCGGCCCAGCAAAGCAGGCTAGGCAGTCGCGGCCTCTGCGGCTTCGGCCAAGGAGGGCGAGGAAAGTCCGGACTCCACAGGGCAGGGTGATGGCTAACGGCCATCCGTGGCGACACGCGGAACAGGGCAACAGAAAGCAAACCGCCGATGGCCCGGCGCAAGCCGGGATCAGGTAAGGGTGAAACGGTGCGGTAAGAGCGCACCGCGGCTGCTGCAAGGCAGACCGGCACGGTAACCTCCACCCGGAGCAATTCCAAGTAGGCAGGCTAGCATCTTCGAGATGCAGGGCGGTGCCCCCGTCACGTCTGCGGGTAGGAAGCTTGAGCGCGTCAGTAATGGCGCGCCTAGAGGAATGACTGCTACGCGCGCGGCGTTTTCGGACGTAGCGCGTGCACAGAATCCGGCTTATCGGCCTGCTTTGCCACTCAAACAAAAAATGCCGGCGTCCGTCAGGACGTCGGCATTTTCTTTTGCGGTGCGGTTTTTACCCGCTAGCCGAGTCGGCGGTCAGTGCCCACGGTGCTTGTTCCCGCTGCACCGCCGCGCCGAGTGCGCGCTCAACCCGCGACGATGTCGAACGAGTGCGTCAACTCTGCGGTCTTCGCGATCATGATCGACGCCGAGCAGTATTTATCGTGCGACAGATTGATCGCGCGTTCCACGGTGGCTGGGTTCAGGTTCTTGCCGGTCACGGTGAAGTGAAAATGAATCCTGGTGAAAACCTTCGGATCTTCGCTGGCGCGCTCAGCCTTCAGCGTGACCGAACAGCCGGCGATTTCCTGGCGGCTTTTCTTCAGGATCATCACGACATCGTATGCCGTGCAGCCGCCCGTGCCGAGCAGCACCATTTCCATCGGACGCGGCGCCAGATTGCGGCCGCCGCCTTCCGGCGCGCCGTCCATGGCTACCAGATGGCCGCTGCCCGTTTCGGCCGCGAACGCCATGCCGTCTTGCCCCATCCAGCTTACTTTGCATTCCATGCTGTGCTCCACCGCGCTGCGCAATATCGAGACGGCATTGTAGCCCGGTGTTTGCGGATTCGCCCGGAGCGACTTTGGCCGGAACTTATGCGCAATGACGGCTTGCGTGTTGCGCTGCCGCATGTTCAGCCGATTCGGGAATGCCCGGGGTGTTTTAGGGGTTTTACTCTAGACGATGTCTGTTTGAAGCAACGCGCAGACTCACTTTCGTCGTTGATTTATAAGGGATTTTTTAGAATTTCATTGCTGTGACGCAATTGTCACACTGTGAAATCACATTTCATAATGCAAATGTTCTTGCGTCGCACAAGGGTGCCTCATATAATCGGTCCATCGGTTGCAGAAGTTGCGCAACCTCCGCTGTCTCCTCCACCTCCTCCTTTGGTGGATTAAACCCGAACCGCTCGTTCGGGTTTTTTTTCGCCCGCCGTTCTGCGCGTTCATGGTTCCGGTTTGCACCCGATAAGACGCCAAAGCGCATCCAATCACCTCGGCCCAGCCCTGAAATCGACGGATATTTCCACCAACCCCCGTTCGTTTTGACTTGCCGTAGCAAATTCCATTATAATTCAAGGCTTTTCCGCATCCGCGCCCGCGGAGAAAGAACCAGGGAGAGCCTGCACGCGCCTCGATGCGCACACTACAAGCAGGAAAAACATATTGGGCGCAGCAATTTTTTTGGATCGATCATGAAGACGTTTTCCGCAAAAGCCCATGAGGTTACGCGTGAATGGTACGTGATTGACGCGACGGATAAGGTTCTCGGGCGTGTCGCCAGCGAAGTGGCACACCGTCTTCGCGGCAAGCACAAGCCTGAATTCACTCCGCACGTCGACACCGGTGATTTCATCATCGTTATCAACGCCGGCAAGCTGAAGGTCACGGGCAACAAGGCTACTGACAAGAAGTACTATCGCCACTCGGGTTACCCGGGCGGTATCTATGAAACGACGTTCGGCAAGATGCAAGAACGCTTCCCGGGCCGTGCGCTCGAGAAAGCGGTCAAGGGCATGCTGCCGAAGGGCCCGCTCGGCTACGCGATGATCAAGAAGCTGAAGGTCTACGCCGAAGCAACGCATCCGCATTCGGCGCAACAGCCGAAAGCGCTCGAGATCTAAGGGGAGCCCACATGATCGGTAACTGGAATTACGGCACGGGCCGCCGCAAGAGCGCCGTCGCACGCGTCTTCATCAAGGCTGGTAAGGGCGAGATCATTGTAAACGGCAAGCCTATCGCCGATTACTTCTCGCGCGAAACGTCGCTGATGATCGTGCGTCAACCGCTGGAACTCACGAATCACGGCCTCACGTTCGACATCAAAGTCAACGTGAACGGTGGTGGTGAGACGGGTCAAGCCGGTGCGGTTCGCCACGGCATCACCCGCGCGCTGATGGACTACGACGCAACGCTGAAGCCGGAACTGTCGAAGGCTGGCTTCGTTACGCGTGACGCTCGTGAAGTCGAACGTAAGAAGGTCGGTTTCCACAAGGCACGTCGCCGGAAGCAATTCTCGAAGCGTTAATCGTTTCGAGTGCGAGCCGGCTCTCGGACCGGTGCGCTGCAAAAGCCGCCAACGCTTTCGCGAAGGCGGCTTTTTTTGCGCCTTTCTATTGTGGCGGTTGCGCTGCCGCCTGATTTCGTGGGAAGAACCCATTGATTCTGTGGGGTTAAGCACGATATTGAGATCAGCCCTACAATAGCGGCTAGAAGCTTTTTGGAGAGTCCGAATGAACGCAGTCACCGAAACACCCGTGACCGAAATGCCCGCCCCCTTCGTTTTTACCGACGCAGCGGCTGACAAGGTCAAGCAACTGATCGAAGAAGAAGGCAATGCGGAGCTGAAATTGCGCGTGTTCGTGCAAGGCGGCGGCTGCTCGGGCTTTCAGTACGGTTTTACGTTCGACGAAGCCGTCAACGAAGACGACACCGTCATGAACAAGAGCGGCGTCCAGCTGCTGATCGATTCCATGAGCTACCAGTATCTGGTTGGCGCTGAGATCGACTACAAGGACGACATCAACGGCGCGCAGTTCGTCATCAAGAACCCGAACGCTTCGACCACCTGTGGTTGCGGCTCGTCGTTCTCGGTTTGATGGCTGCTGTCTGAGCACGAGCTGTACAAAAAAACGGGGCCTCGGCCTCGTTTTTTTGTTGCCTACACGTACGCCTACGCCACGACGTCGTGCCGATTCACGCCAGGCTCAGCGCGGGTAGATCGCACCCAGCACGCGTTCCGCGGCTGCGCCGGTGACCGCCGGCAGATTGCCCGGCAGCCGCGCCACGCAACGCATTGCCAGCCACGCGAAGGCAAGCGGCTCAACCTGGCTCGGCGGCACGCCGAGCGCCTCGGTGGTCATCACGGGGACGCCGCTGACACCGCTGTCCTCCAGGGCCTGCTGCAATGCCTTCATAATCTCCGGATTGCGCGCGCCGCCGCCGCACACATAGACCGCTCTGGCATCCGATGCATGCCGTTCGATTTCGCGCGCCACGGTCACCGCGGTCAGTGCGACGAGCGTCGCCTGCACGTCGGCCGGGGCAAGCGAGCCGAACGGCTGGAGCTTCGCGTCGAGCCATTCGGGGTTGAACAGGTCGCGTCCGGTGCTTTTAGGCGGTTGTTGCGAGAAGAAAGGCTCATCCAGCAACGCGTTCAGCAGTGTTCGATCCACCTGGCCGGCGGCCGCAAAATGGCCGTTTTCATCGAAGGGCTTGCCGAGATGGCGCTGCGCCCACTCGTCGAGCAGCGCGTTCGCCGGCCCACAGTCGAAGCCGCGCACGCCGCCCGTCGCGTTGAGAATCGTGATGTTGCTGATCCCACCAAGATTGCAAACCACCCGTGTTTCATTTTTCGCGCCAAACACCGTCGCGTGAAACGCCGGCACCAGCGGCGCGCCCTGGCCGCCGGCGGCGACGTCGCGGCTGCGGAAGTCGGCGATTACGTCGATATGCATCATCTCCGCGAGCAGCGCCGGGTTGTTGATCTGCCGCGTATAACCCTTTTCCGGCCGATGCCGCACCGTCTGCCCGTGTACCCCGATCGCGCGCACTTCCGCGGCGGACACGCGACTTTCGCGTAGTAGTTCGTGGCAGCACACCGTGTAGCGGGTGGCGAGCGCGTTAGCCGCCAACGCTTCGCGTTCGATTTCGTTGTCGCCGGGCCGCTGCAGCGCGAACAGCGCGTCGCGCAGGCCGGCTGCGAAGCCCACGAACGCCTCGGCCAGCACCACCGGCTGCTTGCCTGCGGCAAATTTCACGGCCACACCGTCCACGCCGTCCATACTGGTGCCGGACATCAGTCCAAGGTAGACGCCGTCTGCGGTGTCTTGCGCCACGTTGCTGCTCCTGTCGAGGTTCGTTGCGATTGGTTGTAGCAGATTATCCAGCGAAGCGCGGTTGAATATAAAGCGCCGTGAGGCCGACAGTCGGCCCCGCCGTGCAGAAAATGCGCAGAAAGCGCGCCGCGCCGGGCCGCTTGCGACGGCGTCAGTGGGCGCGGCGGCGCGCATCTATGGGACAATCTCTTTTTTTTCGCGACTTCAAGTTTCCAGCATGAGCACCGAGTCCACCAAGCCTACCCCCGCTGCCGTCCTTCCGCTCACCGACGAAGTCCGTCACGCGCTCGCCGTCACCAAGCGCGGCGTCGACGAACTGCTGATCGAAGACGAATTCGCGCAAAAACTCGCGAAGAGCGCCGCGACCGGCAAGCCGCTGCGTATCAAGCTCGGGCTTGATCCGACCGCGCCGGACATCCACATCGGCCATACGGTCGTGCTGAACAAGATGCGCCAGTTGCAGGATCTCGGCCATACGGTGATCTTCCTGATCGGCGATTTCACCTCGCTGATCGGCGATCCGTCGGGCCGTAACGCCACCCGCCCGCCGCTCACGCGCGAACAGATCGAATCGAACGCGAAAACGTATTTCGAGCAGGCCGCGCTGGTGCTCGACCGCGAGAAGACCGAGATCCGCTACAACAGCGAATGGTCGATGCCGCTCGGCGCCGACGGCATGATCAAGCTCGCGTCGCGCTACACGGTGGCGCGTATTCTCGAGCGCGAAGATTTCACCAAGCGCTTCCAGGGCGGCGTGCCGATCTCGATCCACGAACTCCTGTACCCGCTGATGCAAGGCTACGACTCGGTCGCGCTGAACGCCGATCTCGAACTCGGCGGCACGGACCAGAAGTTCAACCTGCTGGTGGGCCGTGAGTTGCAGAAGCAGTACGGTCAGGAACAGCAGTGCATCTTGACCATGCCGCTGCTCGAAGGGCTCGACGGCGTTGAAAAGATGTCGAAGTCGAAGCACAACTACATCGGTATCAGCGAAAAGCCGACGGACATGTTCGGCAAGCTGATGAGTATTTCCGACGTGTTGATGTGGCGTTACTTCGAACTGCTGTCGTTCCGCCCGATGGACGAGATCGCCGGCTTTAAGAAAGAGATCGAAGCGGGCCGCAATCCGCGCGATTTCAAGGTGATGCTCGGTCAGGAGATCGTCGCGCGTTTCCACTCGCAGGCGGACGCCGAGCGTGCGCTCGAGGACTTTAACCATCGCGCGAAGGGCGGCGTGCCGGACGATATCCCGGCGGTGACGCTCGCGGGTGCGCCGCTCGCCATCGGTCAGTTGCTCAAGCAGGCGAATCTGGTGCCGTCGACCAGCGAGGCGCTGCGCAACATCGAGCAGGGCGGCGTGAAGATCGACGGCGCGACCGTGTCCGACAAGGGACTGAAGGTCGAAGCGGGCGAGTACATCGTGCAGGTCGGCAAGCGCCGTTTTGCACGCGTCACGCTGACGGCCTGATCGCGAGCGATCAGGGATAACTCAGCGATGACACGAACGCTGCCGCAGCGAGAATCGAAGTCGGAGCCGCGCCGATGATCGCGCTGATCCAACGCGTGCGGCGCGCGGAAGTGCGCGTGGCCGACCGTGTGACCGGCGCGATCGAAGCGGGCCTGCTCGCGCTCGTGTGCGCCGAACGCGGCGACACCGAGGCCGCCGCTGACCGGCTGCTCGCCAAGGTGCTCGGCTACCGCGTGTTTAGCGACGCGGCCGGCAAGATGAATCTCTCCGTGCAGAATCTGGACGGCGCCGGACGCGCCGGCGGCTTGCTACTCGTGTCGCAGTTCACGCTGGCCGCGGACACCAACAGCGGCCTGCGCCCCAGCTTCACGCCGGCCGCGCCGCCCGACGAGGGCAAGCGCCTGTTCGATTACTTCGTTGCCGCTGCGCGCGGTAAACATCCGGTCGTCGAGACCGGCGAATTCGGCGCCGATATGCAGGTGTCGCTCGTCAACGACGGCCCGGTCACGTTCTGGCTGCAGACCAACGCCTGATTTGCCAGCGGTTTCCGTCAGTAGCAACACGGCGGCGCGCTTGCGTTCGCCTCTCCCTCCAGCCGCTTTTTGCGACAATAGCGGTTCGGCATAACCGGCGAATGGCGCCCACTTTCATTCCATGACCACGCAGATTCTGTTCATCCGGCACGGCGAGACCGATTGGAACCGCATCAAGCGCATTCAAGGTCACATCGACATTCCACTGGCTACAACGGGTCTGGCCCAGGCGCAACGTCTCGCGCGCCGCATGGCCGACGAGGCGAAGCAGGGCGCGCGGCTCGACGCGATCTATTCGAGCGACCTGCAGCGCGCGCAGCAAACCGCGCAGCCGATCGCCGACGCCCTCGGCTTGCCGCTGCAGCTTCGCGAAGCTTTGCGCGAGCGTTCATACGGCGCGTTCCAGGGCCATGACAGCGACGAGATCGCGCTGCGTTTCCCCGATGAATACGCACACTGGCAAACGCGTGACGCCGGCTTCGCGCCGCCAGAGGGCGAATCGCAACGCACGCTTTACCATCGCGTGTTGCATGCAATCGAACCGCTGGTCGCCGCGCATCCGGGTGGACGGATTGCCTGTGTCGCGCATGGTGGCGTGCTGGATTGCGTGCGCCGTTTCGCCTGCGATTTGCCGCTCGACGCGCCGCGTGATTACGCGCTGCTCAATACCAGCGTGAATGTGGTGAATTTCGATAACGGCCGCGCGACGATCGTGTCGTGGGCGGACGTGTCGCATCTCGACGGGCAGAGTTCGGACGACACGTTCAAGAAGGTCCCGGAGCCGGGGCGTTAAGCGTCAGATCGCAGCAGCGCGCGGCAATGCTTGCTCAAGGGGGGGGCGCCTCGCTCATGCTTGCTGTGCAGTCTTGCGACAGTGCGCCTGGCAAGCGTGGCCGGACACTCGGCGCCGAACTCGCACGGTCCGGCCCGAACTCAGGTTGCAGCCGAATTCCAGATACCCGGCAACGGGCTCGACGAATCCGGCGTGGCCAGCCCGAAATGCCGGTACGTGAGCATCGTGGCGACGCGGCCGCGCGGTGTGCGCTGCAGAAAGCCTTGCTGAATCAGATACGGTTCGAGCACGTCTTCGATCGTGTCGCGCTCTTCGCCGATCGCCGCCGCCAGGTTGTCGATGCCGACTGGGCCGCCGTCGAACTTGTGCAGAATCGCTTCGAGCAGCTTGCGGTCCATCAGGTCGAAGCCGACCGCGTCGACGTCGAGCATTTTCAGTGCGGCGTCGGCCACTTGCGCGGTGATGTTGCCGTCGGCTTTCACCTCGGCGAAGTCACGCACGCGACGCAGCAGGCGGTTCGCGATCCGCGGCGTGCCGCGTGCGCGCCTGGCGATTTCGAACGCGCCGTCGGGGTGAATCTGAGCCTTGAGCAATGACGCCGAACGCGTGACGATGCGAGCCAGTTCCTCGGCGTTATAGAACTCGAGCCGCGCGACGATCCCGAAACGGTCGCGCAGCGGGTTGGTCAGCATACCGGCGCGCGTGGTCGCGCCAACCAGCGTGAACGGCTGCAGGTCCAGCTTCACGCTGCGCGCGGCCGGCCCTTCGCCGATCATGATGTCGATCTGATAATCCTCCAACGCCGGGTACAGAATTTCTTCGACGACCGGCGAGAGCCGGTGGATTTCGTCGATGAATAACACGTCGTTGGCTTCGAGATTGGTGAGTAGCGCGGCCAGATCGCCGGCGCGTTCGAGCACCGGCCCGGACGTTTGCCGCAGATTGACACCCATTTCCCGCGCGATGATGTGCGCGAGCGTGGTCTTGCCGAGGCCCGGCGGTCCGAATATCAAAACGTGGTCGAGCGATTCGGAACGGCGCTTGGCGGCCTCGATGAAGATTTCCAACTGGCCGCGCACTTTTTCCTGGCCGACGTATTCGTCGAGCTGGCGCGGACGCAACGCGCGCTCGAACGCTTCTTCGTTCGACGAGACGGGCGTGGCCGCGATGATGCGCTCGGCGGCAAGTTTGTCGGTTTCGATCATCTGGCCATTGTACCGCGCTGGCCTCGTTGCGAAACCCGGCCGAACGGCCAGGGTGCGCTAAGCCCATGGTCTGTGCGAAGCTGTACCGGTCGCATGCAAGGCCTGCGTCCAGAGCGCAGCGTCAGCCTTTGGACAACGCTTTTAGCGCGAGCTTGATACCTTCGGAAACGCCGGTGCCGGCCGGCACGTTCTTGACGGCCGCCAACGCTTCTTTTTCGGAGTAACCCAAGGCGAGCAGGGCGTTCAGGATATCGGAGGCGTGGTCGGAGGCCGACGCCGCACCTGCCATCGCGCCAAGGTCGGCGCCGAGCTTGCCCTTCAGTTCGAGCAGCAGGCGCTCCGCCGTCTTCTTGCCGATGCCCGGCACGCGGGTGAGGCGAGCGGCGTCCTGCATTGTCACGGTCTGCGCCAGTTCGTGCACGCTCATGCCGGACAGCACCGCGAGCGCCATGCGTGCGCCGATGCCAGTGATCTTCAGCAGTTCGCGGAAGGTGGCGCGTTCTTCGGCGGTACCGAAGCCGTACAGCAGATGCGCGTCTTCACGCACGATCATCTGCGTGAGGAGCACGACGCGTTCGCCGGTCGAGGGCAGGTTGTAGAACGTGCTCATCGGCACATCGACTTCATAGCCGACGCCGTTGCAGTCGACGAGCAGATGCGGCGGGTTTTTTTCCAGCAGAACGCCGGCAATGCGACCGATCATGGCGGATTCGATTTCGAGAGAAAGGGCGAGTGTAGCGCAGCGCGTGGGGCGCGCGCGATGCGGTAAGCACAAGCGTGCGGCGCCAATGACGACTGGCAACCGCTGGCGAGCGGCGGCGCCCCTAGCCCACCAACCGCCCACGTCTCACGCGCAAGCCCTTCTTCGCGAGCGCCGGTGCAATACCGCCCAGCGTACTCAGCGTCGTGCCGCTGTGCGCATGGCAGATCGCCATGCCGAGCGCGTCGGCGGCGTCGGTGCCGGGCACGCCCGAGAGGTTCAGCAGCTGCACCACCATCTGCTGCATCTGCTCTTTGGTGGCGCGGCCGTAGCCCACCACGGCCTGCTTCAATTGCAGCGCGGTGTATTCGGCCACCGGCACACCGCCTGCGACCAGTCCGCAAATCGCCGCGCCGCGCGCCTGGCCGAGTAGCAGGGTGGACTGCGGGTTGACGTTGACGAACACTTTTTCGATCGCCGACTGATCGGGCGAGTGCTGGCGAATCAGCGTCGAGATGCCTTCGAAAATGGTGCCCAGACGCGAGGGCAGATCGGCGTCGGCGGTTTTGATGACGCCGCTTGCAACGTAACTGAGCGTGTGGCCGCTTTGATCGATCACGCCGAAGCCGGTCACGCGCAAGCCGGGGTCGATGCCGAGAATTCTCATGAGGTGCCGCAAATGCCGTAAAAACCAGGTGCTTGCGATACTACAACACGCGCGCCGCGTGACGGCCGGCGGGCGGCGAGATCGGCGGAATAAATGCGGCTGCTTGTGCGGTTCAGCGGCAAGGCCGCGATCGCATTCGTGGAGACAAAAGAAAACGGCCCGGCGGGAAACCCGCCGGGCCGTTTCACTGAATTTGCGCTGGTCATCAAAGGCGACTTGCCTTACCGCGAGCCTACCAGGCCGCCGGCACCACCGTCAGACCAGCCCAAACATCAATGCCGGAAGTGACGCACACCGGTCAACACCATCGCGATGTTGTGCTCGTCCGCCGCGCCGACCACTTCGTCGTCGCGCATCGAGCCGCCCGGTTGGATCACACAGGTCGCGCCCGCGGCCACCACCACATCCAGACCGTCGCGGAACGGGAAGAACGCGTCCGAAGCCACTGCCGAACCCGTCAGCGTCAAACCGGCGTTCTGCGCCTTGATGCTGGCGATTCGCGCCGAGTCCACGCGGCTCATCTGGCCGGCGCCGACGCCCAGCGTCATGCCGTTGCCGCAGAACACGATTGCGTTCGACTTCACGTACTTCGCCACGCGCCATGCGAACAGCAGGTCGTCCATTTCCTTCGGCGTCGGGTGACGCTTCGTGACCACACGCAATTCGTGCGGCTGGACGTTCTTCGAATCGAGCGATTGCACCAGCAGGCCGCCGCCCACGCGCTTCAGATCGAACGCGTTGTGGCCGTCGCCCAAGGCGATTTCCAGCAGGCGCACGTTCTGCTTCGCCGCAAACACCTGGCGCGCCGCCGCGCTGAACGACGGCGCGATCAGCACTTCGACGAACTGCTTGGCCACCGCTTGCGCCGCCGCTTCATCCACTTCGCGGTTGAACGCGATGATGCCGCCGAACGCCGACGTCGGATCGGTCTGCAGCGCCTTCGCGTACGATTCGTGCGCATCCGCGCCGATCGCCACGCCGCACGGGTTCGCGTGCTTGACGATCACGCACGCCGGCACGTCGAACGTCTTTACGCATTCCCACGCCGCGTCGGAATCCGCAATGTTGTTGTACGACAGTTCCTTGCCCTGCAACTGGCTGTAGTTCGCCAACGCGCCGGCGGGTACCGACAGATCGCGGTAGAACGCCGCGCTCTGGTGCGGGTTTTCGCCGTAGCGCAGGTCCTGCACCTTGTCGAACGCCAGATTGAACGTAGCCGGGTACGTGTTGCGCGACGCGTGTTGCAATTCGTCGGTCAGGCTGGTCAGGTAGTTCGTGATCGCGCCGTCGTACTGCGCGGTGTGCGCGAATACCTTGGTGGCGAGGCGGAAATTCGTCTTGTACGACACCGCGTTGCTGTTCGCGCGCATTTCGTCGAGCACGACCGCGTAGTCGGTCGGATCGACCACCACCGTCACGTCGCGGTGATTCTTCGCCGCCGAACGCAGCATGGTCGGGCCGCCAATGTCGATGTTCTCGATCGCGTCTTCCAGCGAGCACGCTTCTTTCGACACGGTCTGCACGAACGGGTACAGGTTCACGACCAGCAGGTCGATGGTCGGAATGTCGTGCTTTTCAAGCGCGGCCATATGTTCCGGCAGGTCGCGGCGCGCCAGAATGCCGCCGTGTACCTTCGGATGCAGCGTTTTCACGCGCCCATCGAGCATTTCCGGGAAGCCCGTGTAATCGGCGACTTCGGTGACGGGCAGACCTGCGTCCGCGAGCAGTTTCGCGGTGCCGCCGGTCGACAGGAGCTTGACGCCGAGGTCGGACAGCGACTTGGCGAAGTCGACGATGCCGGACTTGTCGGAAACGGAGATGAGCGCTTGCTTGATCATGATGAAGACGAAAAGCCGAAGGGAAACGTGGCAGGGCGCGAAAAACTACAACGAACTACAACAAACCGTGCTGTTGCAGCTTCTTGCGCAGCGTATTGCGGTTAATGCCGAGATACTCGGCGGCCAGCGACTGATTGCCGCCGGCCTGCTCGAGCACCACTTCGAGCAAGGGTTTTTCCACGCACGAAATAACCATGTCGTAGACGTCGTGCGGATTGGAGCCGTCGAGATCCTGGAAATACATCCCCAGGCTGTCGCGGACAGATTGTTCGATATTGTTCTTGCTCATGCTGCTAGTCGGTCGGTTGGGTCCGGCTCGCCGTTCTCGTTGAGCGTTTCGTCGACATAGACAAGGCGGTCGGAGATCGCCTTTTGTGCGTCGAAGAACTCGTTGACGGCGAGGAGTTGTTCGCGCGTGGTGTCCAGCGTATTCATGCGATGCCGGAACACGTTGGCGCCAGAAAGGCCGCGAGTGTACCAGCCGATGTGCTTACGCGCAGTGCGCACGCCGGTAAATTCCCCATAGAACGCGTAGTGATCTTCGAGATGCTCGTTCATCACCTGCTGGATTTCGTCGATGCGCGGCGGCGGCAGCAACTCGCCCGTTTTCAGGAAATGTTCGATCTCGCGAAACAGCCACGGGCGCCCCTGCGCGGCGCGGCCGATCATGATCGCGTCGGCGCCGGTGGCGGCGAGCACCTCGCGCGCCTTGTGCGGCGACGTAATGTCGCCATTCGCGACCACCGGAATGCGCACGGCGGCTTTGACGGCGGCGATGGTCTCGTATTCGGCGTCGCCGTGATAGAGGTCGGCGCGGGTGCGGCCGTGCACGGTCAGCATGGCGATGCCAGCGTTTTCGGCCAGATGCGCGACGCTCAGCGCATTTTTATTGTCGCGATTCCAGCCGGTACGAATCTTCAGCGTGACAGGTACCGCGTCGGGCCCGACGCCCACCGCGCCGACCACCGCCTCGACGATGCGCTGCACCAGCGGCTCGTTCTGCAGCAGTGCCGAGCCGGCCGCGACATTGCAGACCTTCTTGGCCGGACAGCCCATGTTGATGTCGATGATCTGCGCGCCGTTCGCGACGTTATGGCGCGCGGCTTCGGCCATCATGAGCGGATCGGCGCCGGCGATCTGCACGGCGATCGGCTCGACCTCGCCGGTATGGTTGGCGCGGCGCATGGTCTTCTCGCTTTTCCACAACTGCGCGTTCGAGGCGACCATTTCCGACACCGCATAGCCCGCGCCCAGCCGTTTGCACAGTTGCCGGAACGGCCGGTCGGTCACGCCCGCCATGGGGGCGACGAACAGGTTATTGCGCAGATTGTGGGAGCCGAGAGTGGGCATAACGTGGGCGCGCGGCGCGGCCGATTGCGCAATTTCTGTCAATCGGAGCGTTCGCGAAATGCGAGAGAAAACCACCATTTTAGCGTTAACAGATAGCCGACACTCGACCTGCGTGTGTCGTAACCCATTAAATCTTCTATGAAAGTGGTCCGGTTCATAGAACCGGCATCTCACATGCGATGTACGCCACGCTGCGCAAAAAGGCCGCGCGGCGCGAGCGGGCGGCGCACCTAGCGGCGCTGGCCGAACATCATTTGACGCGCCAGCGCGGTTTTCACCGGCGGCACGAATTCGAGCGCGGTGAGCGCGAGACCGCGCACGATCGCAAGGGGGGCGAAGTCGACGGTGAACAGGCGCGCGAGCGTGTCGGTCGCGCCGATCGTGAGGCGCCGGTCGAGCGCGCGGCGCTGCGCGAAGGTGGCGAGCGCGAGCGGTGTGGGGCCTTCCGCCGACAGCGCGTCGGCGAGCGAGTGCGCGTCGCGCAGGCCGAGGTTCAGCCCTTGGCCGGCCACCGGGTGGAGGGTCTGCGCGGCGTTGCCGATGGCGACGACGCGGCCCTGGACGAGCGTCTCGACCGCGTTCAGGCCCAACGGGAACGACGCGCGGCCTTTGATCTGCGTGAAGCGGCCCATGCGGTCGCCGAACGCGGCGCCGAGTTCGCTCAGGAAATCGGCGTCGCAGAGTTGCGCGCGGCGGGCGGCTTCTTCCGGCGCGCAGCACCAGACCAGCGCGTAGTCGGCGCCGCGTACGCCGCCCATTGGCAGCAAGGCGATCGGACCTTGCGAGGTGAAGCGCTCCCAGGCCACGTGCGGTTGCGGCGTCGAGACGGTTACCGTGCCGACCAGCGCGGTTTGTCCGTAGTCGCGCGAGCCGCTTTTCGCGCCGTATTTGGCGGATTGATTCGCGGTCTCGGCGTCGAGGTTTGCGGCGTTTGGTTGGGGCGCGTTTTCCGCGATGTTTTCGGCCGCGTCCGCGCTAGCAGCACGGTTGCGTGCCGCCCGCTCGCCCGATTTGTGATCGCCGAACAAGCCGCCTTCGGCATTCACCAGAATTCGCGTGCGCAAGGTACGCGCAACACCCGCCGTTTCGATCGGCAGCGTCACGCCGTCATGTTCCTGAGTCGGCGCCGCGGCCGAGGTCGAGCGAAACCAGTGCACCGGACTCGCATGCACGGCTTCGGCGAGACCATGCACGATCGACCCGTAGCGCAGCACATAGCCCAGCGCCGGCAAACCGTGCTCGGCGTGATCGATCAGCGTGCGGCCGAAATGCCCGCGCTGCGACACGTGAATACGCTGGATCGCGGTGGCGTCGGCGGGCCAGCGCAGCGGTTCGAGAATCATCCGGCTGCCTTGCGAGACGGCGATTGCGCGCGGATCGGCGATCGAATCTTCCGGCTCGCGCGCGTCGACCAGTGCGATCTTCAGCGCCTGGGTCGCGCTGCGGCGCGCCAGCCAGCCGGCCAGCGCCAGCCCGACCGGTCCGGCGCCGACGATCGTCACGTCGAAATCGTATGGATGGGCGGCCGAGGCGGGCTTCAGAATCACCGTCGACGGGGAAACATCGTTCATTGCGGATTACTTCCTTGTTTCGTGGGCCGCGCGGGCTTCCTGCATCAGCGCCTCGATCTCGTCGGCGGCAACCGGCACGTCGCGCGTGATCAGCTCGCAGCCGGTCGGCGTGACGATCGCGTCGTCCTCGATACGGATACCGATGTTCCAGTAGCGCTCGGGCACGCCTTCCGTCGGGCGGATGTACAGGCCGGGCTCGATGGTCAGCGTCATCGACGCCTGCAAGGTGCGCCACGGCAGCACGCCGGCTTCGTCGCGCGGCGCGCCGCGCTCGCGGTAATCGCCGACGTCGTGCACGTCCATGCCGAGCCAGTGGCCGGTGCGGTGCATATAGAACGGCGCGTAGGCGCGCTCGGCGATCACGTCGTCGACGCGCGCGAACTTTGCGCGGTCGATGATGCCAGTGTCGAGCAAGCCTTGCGACAGCACGCGCACGGCCGCCTGATGCGGATCGTCGAAGGTGGCGCCGGCGCGGGTCGCGTCGACGGCGGCCTGCTGCGCGGCCAGCACGATGTCGTACAGTTCGCGCTGCGCCGGCGTGAAGCGGCCGCTGGCGGGAAACGTGCGGGTGATGTCGGACGCGTAGCCGTCGAGTTCGCAGGCTGCGTCGATCAGGATCAGGTCGCCGTCCTGCGCGACCGCGTTGCCGGCCGGGTAGTGCAGCACGCAGGCGTTGGCGCCCGCCGCGACGATCGACGTATAGGCCGGCGCCTGCGCGCCGAATTTGCGGAACGTGTAGAGCAGTTCGGCTTCGAGTTCGTATTCGCGGATGCCCGGATGGCAGGCGGCCATCGCGCGGCGATGCGCCTGCGCCGAAATCTGCCCGGCGCGGCGCATGACGGCGAGTTCGTGGTCGTCTTTGACGAGCCGCATCTCGTCGAGCAGCGGGATCAGATCGCCGGCGGCGGTGGGCGTCGCGACGCCGCTGCGGCCCTGCGCGCGCACCGTGTCGAGCCAGCCGCGCACCTGTTCGTCCAGTTGCGCCGAGCTGCCGAGCGCGTAGTGCAACGACGGCTTGTCGGCGAGCAGCCGCGGCAGTTGCACGTCGACGTCGCCGATCGCGAACGCGGCGTCGAAACCGAATGCCGTGCGCGCGCCGTCGGGGCCAAAGCGGAAGCCTTCCCACGTTTCGCGCTCGACGTTCTTCTCGCGGCAGAACAGCACCGACGCCGGCTCGCCGGACGCGGCGCTGGCGTCGAGCACCAGCAGCGCCTCCGGTTCGGTGAAGCCGGTCAGGTAGTAGAAGTAGCTGTCGTGCCGGTACGGATAGTCGGCGTCGCGGTTGCGCAGCGCTTCCGGCGCGGTGGGAACGATGGCGACGCCGCCGCCCGTCGCGCGCAGCGCGGCGAGTACGCGCTCGCGGCGCGTTCGGTAGACGTCGATGGCGAGGGTGGGTTCGGTCGGCTGGTTCATCGTGCGATTGTAGCGCCCAATGCGCGGACTTATTTTGTGCGGATACGGGTCGCAGCGTCGCCGCGCCGCTGTTGCAATCCATCCACAGCGAGTCTGCATGCGGCTTGCGAAGAGACGCCGGTACGCTCGCGAAGGCCGCCAAGCACTTATACTTTCGCCGGATTCAGACAAAGGCAGATGGTAATGATGAAACTCATCGGTTCGCTCGGCAGCCCGTACGTGCGTAAAGCGCGGATCGTGCTGGCCGACAAGAAGATCGACTACGAACTGGTGCCCGAGAACGTCTGGGCGCCCGACACCACGATTCACACCTTCAATCCGCTCGGCAAAGTGCCGTGTCTCGTGATGGAAGACGGCGAAGCGGTGTTCGACTCGCGGGTGATCTGCGAATACGTGGATACGCTCTCGCCGGTCGGCAAGCTGATTCCGCAGTCCGGCCGTGAACGCGTGGAAGTGCGCTGCTGGGAAGCGCTCGCCGACGGGATTCTGGACGCGGCGGTGCTGATTCGCCTGGAAAGCACGCAGCGCGCGCCGGCGTTGCGGGTGGACGCGTGGGTGGCGCGCCAGCAACGCAAGATCGACGAAGCGCTGATCGCGATGTCGCAGGGTCTGGGCAGCAAGACGTGGTGTGCGGGCAATCACTACACGCTCGCGGATATCGCGGTGGGATGCGCATTGGGTTATCTGGATTTCCGCATGCCCGAATTGAACTGGCGCGAGTCGTATCCGAATCTGGATAAGCATTTCCAGAAGCTCTCGTTGCGTCAGTCGTTTATCGACACGGTGCCGGCGAATTGAGTTGCGGATTGAATCACGCAGGCTGGAAAGGTTGAGTATTGCAAAATGCTGTCACTCAGGCTTCCAGAGTAATGAATTAAAGCTTACGTTTGTGGTAAAAATGCGCCTGCCCGTCAGGCGCATTTTTTTGTCTGTCGCGTGGCGTAATGGTTTATGCAATCAACATATTCGGCGAAATGGCCGGTGAATTGCGGCCATTGCGAATCGGCGTCGCAGGAGAAAGCGCGCCGCTCAGATCAATAACTCGCAGAGAGACTTCCACCATGAAACCGTATCGCTTTGTCATTGCCGCCTCCGCATTTGCGATGTTTGCCGCCTGCTCGAATGTCGGTAACGTCGATCCCTCCGCGCTGATCAAGTCCGGCCAGATGGCCACCCAGGCCGCCACACTGAGCGACGCCGACGTGCGTGCATTGACCGACAAGTCCTGCGCGCAACTCGACGGCGAAAACAAGATCGCCGCCGCGAACAGCAAGTACCAGAAGCGCCTCAACAAGATCGCCGCGCAACTTGGCGACAACATCAACGGCACGCCGGTCAACTACAAGGTGTACATGACCAAAGACGTCAATGCGTGGGCCATGGCCAACGGCTGCGTGCGCGTCTACAGCGGCTTGATGGACATGATGAACGACAACGAAGTGCGCGGCGTGGTCGGTCATGAAATGGGCCACGTGGCGCTCGGTCACACGAAGAAGGCGATGCAGGTGGCGTATGCGACCTCGGCGGTGCGCGGCGCGGCGACCTCGGCGGGTGGTCTGGCGGGAACGCTGTCCGGCTCGCAACTCGGCGATTTCTCCGAGAAGCTGATTAACGCGCAATTCTCGCAAACCCAGGAAAGCGCCGCCGACGATTATTCGTTCGATTTGCAGAAAAAGAAGAATCTGGATCCGTCGGGACTGGTGACGGCATTCAACAAGCTTGCGCAACTGGATGGCGGTAAATCGAGTATGTTCAGCTCGCATCCGTCGTCGCCGGAACGTGCACAGCATATTCAGCAGCGGATTGCTTCGAATCAGTAACGGGGTATGAATGAGAAACGCGCGCTGCTGGTATGCCAGCAGCGCGCGTTTTTGTTTCTGGCGTTATTTCTCGTGTCGCTTGCCGTTACGGCGTTTTACGGCGTCGGTTAATGCCCGGTCCAAATGCAAATCCAAACGCCAATAGCAGCAACGACACCGCCAGCACCGTGTTATTGCCGCTCGTGACATAGGGTGTGCTGCCGGACGTGCCCTGCACCGTCACGTCGAGCGAGCCGATCGTGAAAGGCTTGAGGCGGCCGAGCACGCGGCCGTTCGCATCGATCGCGGCGGTCATGCCGGTGTTGGTGGCGCGCAGCATCGGCCGGCCGGTTTCCAGCGAACGCATGCGCGCGATCTGCAGATGCTGGTCCAGCGCGATCGTGTCGCCGAACCAGGCGAGGTTGGTCGAATTGACCAGCACGCCGGCCGGCGTTGCGCTTTCGCGAATGCTGCGGGCAATCTCTTCGCCGAAAATGTCTTCGTAGCAGATGTCGACCGAGACCGGCTGGTTGTGCACCATGAACGGCTTCTGCACCGGCGCGCCACGGAAAAAATCGCCGAGCGGAATGTTCATCAGATTGACGAACCAGCGAAAGCCCCACGGCACGAACTCGCCGAACGGCACGAGGTGGTGCTTGTCGTAGCGGTACACGTCGCTGGAGCCGGGCGTGACGCCGAACAGGCTGTTCGTGTAGTCGATCAGCTGACCTTCCGGCGTGACCGTGCCGCCGAGTGCGCCGAACAGAATGGCGCTGCCGGTCGAGTCCGAAAAACGGCGCACCGCCGACGCGAACGGCGCCGGCAACTGCTGGACGAACACCGGAATCGCCGTTTCCGGCGTGACGATCAGATCGGCGGGCTTTGACGTGATCATTTGCTGATACATGTCGATCGCGGCGCGCATGCCGGATTCTTCGAACTTCATCTCCTGTTTGACGTTGCCTTGCAGGAGACGCACGGTCAGCGGGGCGTTGGCGGGCACGGTCCATTGCGCGAGCGGCAGCAGCAGGCCGGCCGCGATCAGCGCCAGCGCGATGACACCGGGCAATGCGGCGCGGGCGCCGGTAGGTTTGCCGTTCGGCTGGCCGCCGTCAGCCGGGTTGCGATGATTCCCGCCGGCACCGACAGCCCCGACAGCAGTTCCGCTCGCGCGGCGCAAAGCCGTCAATTGCGTGAGCGCCTGCACGATCAGCGCGGCGACCAGCGCCAGCATCCAGCCCACGCCATACACGCCTGCCACCGGCGCAAAGCCGGCGAACGGCCCATCCACCTGCGCATAACCGCTTGCGAGCCACGGGAAGCCGGTGAACACCGTGCCGCGCAGCCATTCGCCGATCGCCCACGCGCTCGCGAACGCCAGCGCGCCATGCCAGGTCGGCGAGAACGGCGTGCGGTCGTCCGCCGCGCCGTTGCGCGCATGACCGGCGCAGAACGACCACAACGCAGCGGCGAATGCCGGATAAATCGCCAGATACAACGAAAACAGCACGACCGCCGCGCCGGCGAGCGGCGCGCTCATGCCGCCGTAGAAATGCATGCTGACGTACAGCCACCACACGCCGCTGACGAAGTTGCCGAAGCCGAACGCGCCGCCCGTGAGGGCCGCGCTTTTCCAGCCGGTGCTGCGCGTGAGCCACGCGAAGTAAAACGCAAAGATCGCGAGTTCGAGCCAGCCGCCGTGCGGTGTCGGCGCGAATGAAAGCGTATTGACCGCGCCGGCGACGGCGGCAACGAGGTAATGCCAGCGGGGTAGCGCGCGGCCGCGGACGTCTTGAGCGGCAGAAGCGCTCACGCCGCGGCGCGAACGGGAAGTTATCGGGTCGGCCATTGTTGCGCGGTCGGCGTGAGGTGTTGAGGAAGCGAGGAAAGCAAGCCGGCTAAGGCCCGGCTCAGGTCTGCACGTGCTGCGCTTCGCGCTCGCGCTGGCCGGCCAGCGGATCGCGGCGCACCAGCAGCATGTGGATCTGGCGGGCGTCGCCACGCAGAATCTCGAAGATCAGGTCGTCGAGGCGCACCTTTTCGCCACGATGCGGCACGCGGCCGAAATGATGCGTGACGAGTCCGCCGATCGTATCGACTTCGTCGTCCGGATAATCGGTGCCGAAGGCTTCGTTGAACTGTTCGATCTCGGTCAGCGCACGCACGCGGAAGCGGCCGTCCGGCGACGCGATGATGTTGCCGCTTTCCTCGTCGAAGTCATATTCGTCCTCGATATCGCCGACGATCTGTTCCAGCACGTCTTCGATCGTGATCAGGCCGGCCACGCCGCCGTACTCGTCGACCACCACCGCGAGGTGATTGCGATTCACGCGGAAGTCGTGCAGCAGCACGTTCAGGCGCTTCGACTCGGGAATAAACACGGCGGGGCGCAGCATGCCGCGCACGTCGAATTCTTCTTCGGCGTAGTAGCGCAGCAGGTCTTTGGCCAGCAGCACGCCGATGATGTTGTCGCGATTGCCCTCGAACACCGGATAGCGCGAGTGCGCTTTTTCCAGCACGTACGGGATGAATTCGGCGGGACTGTCCGCGATATTGATCGCGTCCATTTGGGCACGCGGCACCATGATGTCGCGGGCGCTGAGTTCGGAGACCTGGAAGACCCCTTCGATCATCGACAGCGAGTCGGCGTCGATCAGGTTGCGCTCGTGCGCGTCCTGCAGGATTTCCAGAAGTTCTGCGCGCGAGTCGGGCTCGGGCGAGATGAAGTCGGTCAAACGCTCGAGGAGTGAGCGCTTTTCTTGCGGTTTGTCGAGTTGGCGTCGACTGGGATACGTGTCGT
Organism: Paraburkholderia bryophila; assembly: GCF_003269035.1. Lineage (GTDB taxonomy): Bacteria > Pseudomonadota > Gammaproteobacteria > Burkholderiales > Burkholderiaceae > Paraburkholderia > Paraburkholderia bryophila. Next base: position 88,205 of record NZ_QLTK01000002.1, read on the forward strand.
TCATGGTAGTGCGCCCGGCGAGTCTGGGCGCGCTGTTGCAGAGCATTAAGGATACACCAGGCGCATGGCAGGACCGTGTCCCGCCGGGCCGGGCGAAGAGTGAAGCAGGGGTGAGGCGCGGCAAACGCACCGCGCCGCAAAGGCGCGAGTGGGTCAATCCTAACTGATTGCGCGAACAAAGGCGTTCTGAAGCAAAAAAGTACGTGCGATGGCCGGTATGTGCGACGCCATGGCGGCCATTGCTGAAGGAGCAGGTGATGTGGGATGCAGCGCCGGCGTGGGCTACGGCCGGCCCGCAGCGTCCTGACGATCATCGTCATCGAGGCCGGCTTCGTGGCTTTTTTCACGGCAGCGTTCCAGCAGCGCTTCGAGCGCGCGATCCGGCATGCCGCATTCGCGCAGCGCCTCGACGGTGCGGCTGACGTAATCGAGCGTGGTGCCGTAGCGTCCGCACGCGCAGCCGAACACGGTTTTGACGACGTCGTCGCGCAGTTTGCCGGTGTAGCTCGCCACGTCGCGCCGCATCACGAACGCCAGTGCGTCGACGCGCCGGCCGTCGGCGAGTACGCACGGCAGCCACGCCGGGCGATACGAACCCATGGCCATTTCGCGGCGCCACAAGGCTTCCAGATGCGGCATGGCGCCGTCGGCCGCGACGCGAAACGCGATGCCGGTACACGAGCCGCCGCGATCGAGCGCGAGCACGAGGCCAGGTTGCTCGGGTGTACCGCGATTCACGCGCGACCACAAATACAGGCCTCGGTGATAGCCATGCACTTTCGAGCGGCTGGCTTCGGCGGTGGGCAGGCCGGGATTCCAGATCAGCGAGCCATAGCCGAACAGCCAGAGATCGCTCTGCCGGTCCCAAGCGCGCAGTGTGCAGTCGAGCGACGCGCGCAGTTCCTCGTCCGTCAGCAGCCTCGATTCGCCGAGCGCCGGCGGGTAGTCCGGGCAGGGCGGGCGGGTCGCGGCTTCAGGGGCGGAGGTACTCACGGCGTGCTTTCGGCGAGATTAAGCTGGAGGGTTACAGATAAGGATCGGGAAAGCCGAGCTTGCCGAGAATCTCGGTTTCGATCGCTTCCATTTCCTCGGCTTCTTCTTCGACTTCGTGGTCGTATCCCTGCGCGTGCAGCGTGCCGTGCACCAGCAGATGCGCATAATGCGCGAGCAGCGGCTTGCCCTGTTCGGCGGCTTCTTTTTCGACCACCGGGCAGCACAGGATCAGGTCGCCCGTAACCGGATCGTCTTCCGTTTCGGCGTAGGCGAAGGTGAGCACATTGGTCGAGTAATCCTTGCCGCGATAGGTGCGGTTCAGCGTGCGGCCTTCTTCGGCGTCGACGAAGCGCACCGTCAGCTCGCCGTCCGCGAACAGCGCCGCCTTGATCCAGCCGGCCACCGTGGCGCGGGGCAGCAGCGCCTTGTGTTCCGGCCAGGCCTTGGCGGCGGGGAATTGCAGATTCAATGTCAGTTTCGGGGTGCGGCTCATGCTGATTGGATTGCGGTGTCTGTCAAGGCGTAAATAATCATGCGGATCAGCGCGAATCAGCCGGGCCGGCGGTTTTCTGCGCATGCGCATCGTACGCCTCCACAATCCGCGCGACCAGCGGATGCCGTACCACGTCCGCGCTGGTGAAGCGCGTGAGCGCGATGCCGCGCACGTCCGACAGCACCTGCTGCGCTTCGATCAGCCCGCTCTTGTGGCCGCGCGGCAAATCGACCTGAGTCGTGTCGCCGGTTACCACGGCCTTCGAGCCGAAGCCGATCCGCGTGAGGAACATCTTCATCTGTTCAGGCGTGGTGTTCTGCGCCTCGTCGAGGATGATGAACGCGTGGTTCAGCGTGCGGCCGCGCATGTACGCGAGCGGCGCGATTTCGATCATCTGCCGCTCGAACATCTTGGCGGTTTTGTCGAAGCCGAGCAGGTCGTACAGCGCGTCGTACAGCGGCCGCAGATACGGGTCGACCTTCTGCGCCAGATCGCCCGGCAGAAAGCCGAGACGTTCGCCCGCTTCCACGGCCGGGCGTGTCAGCACGATGCGTTTGACCTGATCGCGTTCGAGCGCGTCTACCGCGCAGGCCACCGCGAGGTAGGTCTTGCCGGTACCGGCCGGGCCGATGCCGAAGGTGACGTCGTGGGCGATGATCTGCTTCAGATACTCGCGCTGCGCCGGCGTGCGGCCGCGCAGATCCGCCCGGCGCGTGTACAGCTTCGGGCCGAGTGCTTCGAGGTCGTCTTCGGCGGAGTCGGCGGGCTGGTCGAACGGATGGTCGGGGTTGCCGGGGAAACGCGGATCGGCCGCTTCGTCGCCGTTCGTGCCGCTACCGTTGCCGTTCGGCCGATGCCGCGCCGGATGACGCACCTCGATGAGCGCGAGCTGGATGTCGTCGATCGACAGCGGCGCGCGCGCATTGTTGTAGAAATTTTCGAGCGCGGTAAGCGCGAGCTTCGCTCCGCGCCCGCGAATCGAGATGCGATGGCCGCGGCGCTGGAGTGTGACGTCGAGCGCCTGCTCGATCTGGCGCAGATTTTCGTCGAGCGGTCCGCAGAGGTTGGCGAGCCGCGCGTTGTCGTCGCGCGGTGCGGTGAATTCCAGATGCTGCTGAGTGGTCTTCAAGGCGGTGGTTCGATCCTGTCGGTTTCGATACGCGGATTGGGCGGCGCGGTTCGCGCAGCGGATTACTTACGTTGGTGCGGTCGTACTGTCGCTCAGTGGGTCGTGGCGGGTGCGTCGTCATGCACCAGCACCAGTTCGCCACGCAACGAATGTGGGTACGCATGGACGATTTTCACGTCCACCATCTGGCCGATCAGCCGCGCGTGCGACGCGACCGGCGCCGGGAAATTCACCACCCGGTTGTTCTCGGTACGGCCCGCGAGTTCGTTCGGGTCCTTGCGCGCCGGGCGCTCGACCAGAATGCGCTCGATGTTGCCGACCATCGAATCACTGATGCGCTGCACGTTTTCTTCGATCGTAGCTTGCAGATGTTGCAGACGCTTGAGCTTCACTTCGCGCGGCGTGTCGTCGTGCAGATTCGCGGCGGGCGTGCCGGGACGCGGGCTGTAGATGAACGAGAAGCTGGTGTCGTACTGCATCTCGTGCACGAGCGCCATCATTTTGTCGAAGTCTTCTTCGGTCTCGCCGGGGAAGCCGACGATCATGTCGGTGGACAGCGACAGGTTGGGGCGGATCGCGCGCAGCTTGCGGATCACCGACTTGTATTCGAGCACGGTGTAGCCGCGCTTCATGGCCATCAGAACGCGGTCCGAGCCGTGTTGCACCGGCAGATGCAGGTGGCTGACGAGCTTCGGCACCTTGGCGTAGGTGTCGATCAGGCGCTGCGTGAATTCCTTCGGATGCGACGTGGTGTAGCGAATCCGTTCGATGCCCGGAATCTCGGCGACGTATTCGATCAGTTGCGCGAAGTCGGCGATTTCGGTGGAGCCGAGCGTCATGCCGGCACGGTATGCGTTGACGTTCTGGCCGAGCAGCGTGACTTCGCGCACGCCCTGGTCGGCGAGGCCGGCGATTTCGGTCAGCACGTCGTCGAGCGGACGCGACACTTCTTCGCCGCGCGTGTACGGCACGACGCAGTAGCTGCAGTACTTGCTGCAGCCTTCCATGATCGACACGAACGCGCTCGGACCGTCGACGCGCGCCGGCGGCAGGTGGTCGAACTTTTCGATTTCCGGGAACGAGATGTCGACTTGCGCGCGACCGCTTTCACGGCGCTTGTCGATCATTTGCGGCAGACGGTGCAGCGTTTGAGGACCGAACACCAGATCCACGTACGGTGCGCGCGCCACGATCGAGGCGCCTTCCTGGCTCGCGACGCAACCGCCCACGCCGATGATCAGATTCGGGTTCGCTTCCTTCAGCTCGCGCACGCGGCCGAGTTCGGAGAAGACTTTCTCCTGCGCTTTTTCGCGCACCGAACAGGTGTTGAACAGAATCACGTCCGCGTCTTCCGGCGTGTCGGTCTTGACGAGGCCTTCGGCCGCGCCGAGTACGTCGACCATCTTGTCGGAGTCGTACTCGTTCATCTGGCAGCCGTACGTCTTTACATAAACTTTCTTGGTCATCGAATTTCGCCGGTCGCAGTGGTTAACCTGGGGGCGTCTTTTAAAAGGTGGAGTGGGGGCAAAACATGCAGGCAGAGTGCTGCGTAACTCAATATTATAGCCCTTCATCGACGGGGCTTTCCGCGCGCGCCTTGCCGTGCGGCCGCTCCGGCGGCAAGCCCAGCAGGCTTTCCAGTTCGTCCGAGACCTGCGCGAAGCGCTCGCTCAGGAAATCCAGCAGCGCGCGCACGCGCGGCGCCATGAAACGGTTGCGGTGGTACAGCGCGTGCAGCGGCGCATCGGGATAGCGCCAGTCGGGCAGCAGCACTTTCAGGCCGTCGGCGCGCAGATCCGCTTCCACGTCCCACATCGACTTGATCACGATACCGTAGCCGCGCAGCGCCCATTCGCGGGCGACCGCGCCGTCGTTGGTCTCGCGGGCGGTCTCGAACGGCACGGTGTAGTGCTGCGTCTCGTCGCCGCGCGTGAAACGCCATTCGTTTGCAAGGCCGGTCGCGGTGCCCAGCACGATGCAGTCGAAATTGGCCAGATCGAGCGGATCTTTCGGCTCGCCCTTGCGCGCGATGTAATCCGGCGACGCGCACAGCACGCGCCGGTTCGGCGCCAGCTTGCGGGCCACTAGCGAACTGTCCTGCGGCATGCCGAAGCGGATCGCCAGATCGATATCTTCCTGCACCAGATTCGACAGCGAGTCCGACAGCGTCAGCGCGAACGTCACCTCCGGGTACAGCGCGTTGAACTCGTCGAGCCAGTGCATCAGCAGATTCCGGCCGAAATCCGAGGTCGCGGAAATGCGCACCTTGCCGCGTACCACGCCCTGGCCTGCTTGCAGCGCGGCTTCGGCGTCGTCGAGCGATTGCAGCGCCTGGCGGCAGCAGTTCAGGTAGAGGCGGCCTTCGTCGGTGAGGCGGAGCTGGCGGGTGGTGCGCTCGAATAGTCGCGCTTTCAGTCCGGCTTCCAGTTTGGCGAGGCGCGCGCTCGCGGCCGCCGGCGTCAAGCCCATCTTACGGCCCGCCGCCGACAGGCTGCCCTGCTGCGCCGCCTCGACGAAGAGGCGAATGTCACCGAGGTTATCCATCACGCGGCTTTCAAAAATAATTTGATAATGCTTCAAATGCTACGCCAATTATCAAATCGTCGCTCAGCGCCGACAATCCACTCCTCGAAAACCCTGGTGCCCTGCGCTGAGGCCCCCACACCATGCAACTCGATCACGCAACGATCGTCACCGCCGACCTCGACACCGCCCGACGTTTTTTCGTCGACGTCGTGGGCCTGGTCGAGGGGGCGCGTCCGCCTTTTTCGGTCGATGGTTACTGGCTTTACGCGAACGCCGGCCGGCCGCTGATCCATCTGATCGACGCGACGGTGCCCGCCGTGACCGGTCGGGCGGCGCCGCGCATCGACCATATCGCGTTCCGGCTGGAGAACGCCGTTGAGTGGCAGGCGCTGCTCGGGCGTCTGGAGGCCACCGGCGTGGACTACCAGCGCGCGCAGGTGCCGCCGATGGGACCGCAACCCGCCGAAGTGCAACTCTTCGTGGCGCTCGCGCCGGGCGTCGTCGTCGAATTCGTGACGGCGCAGCAGCACGCTCAATTCAAGAACCTGGAGTAAAGAAATGCCCATTCCATTACTCGCGCTAGCCATTAGCGCCTTCGCGATCGGTACGACCGAATTCGTCATCATGGGCTTGCTGCCCGACGTCGCACGCGATCTGGCCGTGTCGATTCCCTCGGCGGGTTTGCTGGTGAGCGGCTACGCGCTCGGTGTCGCGGTCGGCGCGCCGCTGCTGGCGGTGGTCACCAGCAAGATGCCGCGCAAGCTCGCGCTGCAACTGCTGATGGGTGTGTTCATCGTCGGCAATACGCTGTGCGCGATCGCGTCCAGCTATTCCGTGCTGATGGTCGCGCGGGTCGTGACCTCGTTCGCGCATGGCTCGTTCTTCGGGATCGGCGCGGTGGTGGCGGCCTCGCTGGTGCCGGCTGAAAAGCGGGCCAGCGCGATCGCGCTGATGTTCACCGGCTTGACGCTCGCGAACGTGCTCGGCGTGCCGTTCGGTACCTTCGTCGGGCAGGAATTCGGCTGGCGCGCGGCGTTCTGGATCGTCAGTCTGTTCGGCGTGCTGTCGCTGGCGGGCGTGTCGCTGCTGGTGCCGAATCGCCATGACGCCGGGCCGGTCGGTCTGGGTCACGAAGTGCGCGTGCTGAAGGACCCGCAGGTCTGGACCGCGCTCGCGATGACGGTGCTCGGCTTCGGCGGCGTGTTCGTGGTGTTCACGTATATCGCGCCGATTCTCGAGCAGGTGAGCGGCTTCTCGCCGCGCGGTGTGACGTTGATTCTGGTGCTGTTCGGCGTCGGACTCACGATCGGCAACACGGTGGGCGGCAAGCTCGCGGACCGCGCACTGATGCCTTCGCTGATGGGCATTCTGGTCGCGCTTGCCGTGGTGATGGCGATTTTCGCGCGCACCAGCCATTCGCAGGTGGCGGCGGCGATCACGATCTTCGTGTGGGGGATCGCGGCGTTCGCGACGGTGCCGCCGCTGCAGATGCGCGTGGTCGAGAAGGCGGCCGCAGCGCCGAATCTGGCGTCGACGTTGAATATCGGCGCGTTCAACGTGGGCAATGCGGGCGGCGCGTGGCTGGGTGGACTGGTGATCAACCACGGACATTCGCTGGATACGTTGCCGTGGGTCGCGGCTGCGGTCAGTGTGGTGGCGTTGCTGTTGACCTGGTTTGCCGCGCGCAGGGATGCGCCGGGGGCGGTGCTGGCGCAGCGGGCTTGATGATTGTTAGTGGGTGAGGAAACTTTGCTGGCCTATCCTTCGCGGCCGCTTTGAAGGACGCCAGCACAGGTAAATCCACCGATACTCGGGGCTTATTGACTGCGCGTTTGGCGATAGCGACGTACGCCGATATTCAGAAGCCATACGGCTACGCCGACGACTGCAATCGACGCCACCAGAATCACGAGAAGCAACATGCCGTTGATGTCGTATTGGCTGTCTGGCTTCAATACGCCACTGTTCATTAGAAGCCGTCGTATGGACTCGATCGTTCCCGGCTTCGCATAAACCGTCGCCGCCAGTTGACGTGCCAGTAAGTCACCGAGTAACAGGGTGATGGCGAGGTTGGCGATATATCGCGCTATTTTCATCACCGGACTGTAGTAGCGCCCTTGCGGCAACGGGCCGGGCCCTTCCTTTGCGACGGCGGGGGGATTATCGCGTCCTACGGATGTGCCGGAGAAGGCGGTAAATTGCACGAACGCGTCGGTAGCAGAACGGCGAGGCGCTGACTGGTTTGCGGAGCGGAACGTTTTTTCTTACTTCTTCCATCGTCAGCACTTCCGGTCCGCCCGAATCCGCAAGAACACCAGAGTTTCTAAGCGAGCAGCGCATATAACAGTGTGAAGATAACTTCGTTGGGCGTGGCCAATCGCGATGCTATCTTGCTTCCACTAACTGCTTGCCCGCCGTCCGGCGGCGCTCCTGGAGGCAATCATGCATTCCCCGCTTGCGCTGGTTCGCGATCCCGCGGCTGACACCGCAGCGTCGCCGCGTGCCGCCGAACCTTTCGATGCACTCGAACATCTCGTCGGCGTGAATCTCGCCCGTTTGCGCGCCGAGCGGCAACTGTCGCTCGACGCATTGGCCCGCGCGTCCGGCGTCTCGCGCGCCATGCTCGCGCAGATCGAATCGGCGCGCAGCGTGCCGTCGATCAAGGTGCTGTGCAAGGTCGCGGCCGCGTTGAAAGTATCGGTCGCCGCGTTTTTGCGGCGTCATGCGACCAACGGCTTCGAACATTTGCCGGCCGAGCGCTCGTCGCGGATCGTCAGCGCCAACGGCCGCTATTCGGCCCGGCCGCTTTATCCCGACGCCGAGCCGACCGTCGCCGAGTTTCACGAGTTGCGTATCGCGGCCTTGCATACCGAAGCCGGCACGCGCCGCGCGCCGGGCACCACGGTGAATCTCGTGGTCAGCGAAGGCACGCTCGAAGTCAGCGTGCACGACCAGCGTCAATTGCTCGCCACGGGCGACGCGATCGTGTTCGACGCCGACCAGCCGCATAGCCTGCGCAATCCCGGCGACACCGAAGCGCGCGCGTTTCGCGTGACGTTGAAGGCGGAGACGCCGCCGCGTTGGGACGTGCCTGCGTCGCACGAGGCGGTGCGTGAAACCACGCATGCCGCCGCGCGCGAAACGACACACGAGGCACACGAGTCACATGAGGCGCACGAACCGGTCCGCGAGGCCGCGCCTGTTTGACGGACTGTGCAGGACGGACGTGCTTTACCGCCAATAGCGTTCTCCATCCGTTCAGTAGGGGTTGCGCTGCAGACCCGGCGTGACTGCTGTATGCTTTGCCAGCCGGTCGTTTCCGGCAATCAGTGCGTCTTCAGGGCGGGGCGAAATTCCCCACCGGCGGTATGCCGGCAGCGCGAAAGCGTGAGCCGGTGAGCCCGCGAGCGCCCGCATCGCGCGGTCTTTTCGAGTCGGAAAGAAACGCAGCGGGGTCAGCAGATCTGGTGAGAAGCCAGAGCCGACGGTCATAGTCCGGATGGAAGAAGATGTGCAGATAGTCATGTTCGTTTCCGTGACGCCGCTCGCAGGTTTGAGCGGTGCGCGAGCGTCGCTTTGCGCGGCGTTCAACGGCGCGTCTTTGTCTGTTTGCAATGCCCTGAAACGTTTTTCGCCCAACTTTTGCGATGAGCGTTTCAATCATGACCTTTGCTACTTTTCCCGTTCCCTCGACGATTGCGGACGACGCTGTCCTCGATCTCCCGTTGCTCGCCACCGAACCCGTTCCACCGCGTATCGCCGCCGCGTTGCAAGCCATGCGCGATGGCCGCGCCGTGGTGCTGCAAGACGACCACGATCGTGAGAACGAAGCCGATCTGATCGTCTCGGCCGAGCGTCTTTCCGTCGAAACCATGGCCTTGCTGATCCGCGAATGCAGCGGCATCGTCTGCCTGTGCCTGCCCGACGAGAAGATCCGCGCGCTCGAATTGCCGCCCATGGCGGTCAACAACGAAAGCCGTCACGGCACCGCGTTCACGGTGTCTATCGAAGCGCGCGACGGTGTGACGACCGGCGTCTCCGCGCTCGATCGCGTGACGACGATTCGCGCCGCCATCGCGGACAACGCGAAACCTGCCGACATCGTGCGTCCGGGTCACGTGTTCCCGTTACGCGCCATGCCCGGCGGCGTGCTGGCGCGTCGCGGTCACACCGAAGGCACGGTGGACCTGGCGGTTCTCGCGGGTCTGAAACCGGCCGGCGTGCTGTGCGAACTGATGAACGCCGACGGCACCATGACGCGTGGCGCGGAAGTGGAGCGCTTCGCCGCCCAACACAATCTGCCGATGCTGACGATTGCCGAACTGGTGGAGTTTCGTCAGGCGTTGGCGCAGGCACGCGAGTGCGTGGCTGACGAGGCGTGACGATATAAAGCCGTGAGCGGCGTGCGATTTCGTGCGTCGCCGGCAGAAATGCAAAAGGCCGGCTCTCAACGAGAGCCGGCCTTTTTTCCAGGCAATGGCAATCGGTCTACGACTGCTGGTCGCCGAACTCGCCGCGCACGCCGGCCTCGACCAGCGCGGGCAACTCGTCCATATGTTTCATGATGCGCGTCATGCCCATCTTGCGCAGCGCATCCGCATAGCCGTCCGGAATATGGCTCGCGCCGACGAACGCGATGGTCTTCATGCCGGCCGCGCGCGCCGCATTCAAGCCCGCGACACTGTCCTCCACCACGATACAACGTGACGGTTCCACGCCGAGCGTTTGCGCGGCGAACAGGTACACATCGGGATAGGGCTTGGGCCGCGCCACTTGCTCGGCGCTAAAAATCCGCTCGCCGAAAATCTGCTGCAAACCCGCGCGCCGCACCGACGCATGCACGCGCGCCATGCGGCTGTTCGACACGACGGCCGCCGGCAGGCTGACGCGCTGCAACGCGTCGCGTACGCCGTTGATCGGACTGAGCGAGGCCGCGAGTTCGAGCTCGACGTTGTGTTCGACGGTGTTCAGAAAACTCGCGGGCAACGTAATGTCGAAGGACTTCTCGATGCCTTCGAGAAAGCGCGACATCTGCTGGCCGAACGCCGTTTTGACGACGGGTTCGAAGTCGAGGCTGGGGAAGGTGGCGTTGAGCGTGGCGAGCATCACGCGGTCGGCGATGATTTCGCTGTCGACGAGTACGCCGTCGCAGTCACAGATGAGGTGGTCGATCATGCTTGGGAACGGAAAGCGGAGCGCGCTTTGGCAAGACAGTTGCAAGCTCCTGCGCGCAGATTGAAAGCATCATGATACGTGCTTTGCCGTCGTGTGCGCGACGCCGCTGCGGTTCCGCTACGTTTCGCTGCGTGCCGCTGTGGCCGGGACGGCCCTCGGAGGTACTGCGTCCCGGCTTGAACCCGCTGTGCCGCGAGCTTAATGCGTGGTATGCAGGAACATGTACAGCGCCGTGGCTGCCGCGCCGCCCAGCAGCGGACCGCAGACCGGAATCCATGCATAGCTCCAGTCGCTGCCGCGCTTGCCCGGAATCGGCAGCAGTGCGTGCATCAGACGCGGCGACAGATCGCGCGCCGGGCTCATCGCGTAACCCGTCGGGCCGCCGAGCGAAATGCCGATACCGAGCACCAGCAGGCCGACCGGCAGCGCGTCGAGCGCGCCCAGACCGACTTGCGGCGACGCCAGATACAGCACGCCGAGAATCAGCACGAAGGTGGCGATCATTTCGGTGAGCAGGTTATGCGGCACGCTGCGAATCGCCGGCGCGGTGCAGAACACGCCGAGCTTCACGTCGGCATCGGCTTCTTTCTCGAAGTGCTGACGATAGGCGATCCACACGAGCAGCGCGCCCGCCATCCCGCCGAGCATTTGCGCGGCCACGTAGCCGGGCACCTTGGCCCATGCGAATTTGCCGGCCAGCGCAAGGCTGACGGTCACGACCGGATTCAGGTGAGCGCCGCTGAACGACGCGGTGACGTAGACCGCGATGAACACGGCCATCGCCCAGCCCATCACGATCACGATCAGGTCCGCGCCCTTGCCCTTGGTGCGCGCGAGCAGCACGTTGGCGACCGCGCCGTTGCCGAGCAGCACCAGAAGCGCGGTGCCGATGAATTCCGCAATGTAAGGAGACATGATTGGGTATCCGAAATATAGTTGTTAGGGAAGCCGCTGGATCAGCGGCTTCGTTATGTCGAAAGTTTGTCTGGTGAAGGGACTACGTTACGCTCAGGGCGTGTCGGCCCACGCCTTGGCGGCGCGGATCGCGCGCTGCCAGCCGTCGAGGTTGGCCTTGACCTCGGCGTGCGGCAGGGCGGGCGTGAAGCGGCGGTCGAGCGCCCACTGGCTTTGCAGCTCGTCCACGTCTTTCCAGTAGCCGACCGCGAGACCGGCCAGATACGCCGCGCCGAGCGCGGTCGTTTCCGACACCTTCGGACGCACCGCGTCGACGCCGAGAATGTCGGCCTGGAACTGCATCAACAGATTGTTCGCGCAAGCGCCGCCGTCCACGCGCAATTCGCCGATGCGAATGCCGGAGTCGGCTTCCATCGCCTTCAGCACGTCGAGCGACTGGTAGGCGATCGAATCGAGCGCGGCGCGGGCAATATGCGCCGAGCTCGTGCCGCGTGTCACGCCGAACAGCGTACCGCGAGCACGGGCGTTCCAGTGCGGCGCGCCGAGGCCGGCGAACGCGGGCACCAGATACACGCCGTCGGTGTGCGGCACGCCGCGCGCCAGCGTTTCGATTTCCGCCGCGTTCTTGATGATGCCGAGGCCGTCGCGCAGCCATTGCACCACCGCGCCGCCAATAAAGATGCTGCCTTCCAGCGCGTAGTTGATCTTGTCGCCGATCTGCCAGGCAATCGTGGTGACGAGGTTGTTCTTCGATTCGATCGGCTTTTCGCCGGTGTTCATGACGAGGAAGCAGCCCGTGCCGTAGGTGTTCTTCACCATGCCCGACTGGGTGCACATCTGGCCGAAGAGAGCGGCGTGCTGATCGCCGGCAATGCCCGCGAGCGGAATCTTGGAAGCAAACACGGTGGTCTTGGTCGGCCCATACACTTCCGACGAAGGACGCACTTCCGGCAACATGCTGCGCGGAATGTCGAGCGCTTCGAGGAGTTCGTTGTCCCACTGCAGCGTGTGGATATTGAACAGCATGGTGCGCGACGCGTTGGTCACGTCGGTGACGTGCAGGCCGCCCTTGGTGAAATTCCACACCAGCCAGCTATCCACCGTGCCGAACGCGAGGCGGCCTTGTTTGGCCTTTTCGCGCGCGCCTTCCACGTTGTCGAGAATCCAGCGGATCTTGGTCGCCGAGAAATACGAATCGATCGGCAGGCCGGTTTTCGCGCGGACTTTTTCCTCGAGACCTTGCTCCTTGAGCTGGTCGCAGAAATCGGCGGTGCGGCGGTCTTGCCAGACGATCGCGTTGTAGATCGGGTGGCCGGTTTCGCGGTCCCACACAATGGTGGTTTCGCGTTGATTGGTGATGCCGATCGCCGCAATCGACGTGCCGTTCATGCCGGCGCGCGTCACCGCCTCGGCGGCGACGCCGGCCTGGGTCGACCAGATTTCCTGCGGATCGTGTTCGACCCAACCCGGACGCGGATAGATTTGCTGGAATTCTTTTTGCGCCGTCGACACGACATTGCCGAGCCGGTCGAACAGCATGGCACGCGAGCTCGTGGTGCCTTGGTCAAGGGCGAGAATGTACTGATCCTGCATTGTCTCTTCTCCATGCGTTTTATGAATCGCCGGACTGGTGAACGGCGACGGGAACGGCTTGTTGTTTTAAGCGGGCTGCAACAGCAACAGATGTGGTGGTGCGTCCCGGCTTGCTGCAGCCGAGGGGTGAAAGGAATCCGGTTTGCCGCGAGCAGCAAAGGCGCTGCTCGCCTGGGGGGTTGACTACGCGCTCTGTCGGAACGGTTCGCGGGCGAACCAGGCGTCGATTTCCTGCGTGATCGGATCGAGCGTGCCCGGTTCGACGTGCAGGCCGAGTTTCGACCGGCGCCACAGCACGTCCTGAGCGCTGCGCGCCCATTCGGTGTCGCGCAGATAAGTCAGTTCGGCCTCGTAGAAGCCTGGCGCGAAGGCGCGGCCGAGGTCTGCAATGGCGTGTGCGTTGCCGATCACCTGCTTGACGCGCGTGCCGTACGCGCGGGCCAAACGGTGCGCGAGGTCGGCCGGCAGCCAGGCGTGCTGCTGCTTGAAGTCGGTCAGGAAGCGCTCGAAATTCGCGTTCGGGATGTCGCCGCCGGGCAGCGGCGCGCCGGCCGTCCACGACGCCGCGCTCTTGTGCAGCGCGTGCGTGAGTTTGTCGACGGCTTCTTCCGCGAGCTTGCGGAAGGTGGTGATCTTGCCGCCGAACACCGACAGCAGCGGCGCCTCGCCCGTAGGCGAATCGAGTTCGAGCGAGTAGTCGCGCGTGACCGCCGACGGATTGTCCGCGCCTTCTTCCTCGAGCAGCGGACGCACGCCCGAGTAGGTCCAGCGCACATCGGCCGGCGAGATCTTCTGCTTGAAGTAGCGGTTGATCGAATCGCACAGGTACTGCGTTTCGTCCGGCGTGATCGCCACTTGCGACGGGTCGCCGCGGTATTCGATATCGGTCGTGCCGATCAGCGTGTAGTCGTGTTCGTACGGAATCGCGAAGATGATCCGCTTGTCCGGATTCTGGAAGATGTACGCGTGATCGTGGTCGAACAGGCGGCGCGTAACGATGTGGCTGCCTTTCACGAGGCGCACGCTGTGCGACGCTTCGCGGCCGAGTGCGCCATGCAGCAGTTCGCCGACCCACGGGCCCGCGGCGTTCGCGATCGAGGCGGCGCGCACGTCGAGAATCGTGCCGTCCGTGCGCTTCAGTTGCGCGCGCCATTCGCCGCCGGCGCGCACCGCGCTGATCAGCTTGGTGCGGGTGAGAATTTTCGCGCCGCGCTCTTCGGCGTCCAACGCGTTCAGCACGACGAGGCGCGCGTCGTTGACCCAGCCGTCCGAATACACGAAACCGCGCTTGATCGAATCGACCAGCGGCGCGCCGGCCGGATGGTTGCGCATCACGATGCCGCGCGAACCCGGCAGCATTTCGCGTTTGGCGAGGTGGTCGTACAGGAACAGGCCGGCGCGGATCATCCACGCCGGGCGCAGGTCGGGCATGTGCGGCATCACGAAACGCAGCGGCCACATGATATGCGGCGCCGCGCGCAACAACGTTTCGCGCTCCTGCAGCGCTTTGCGCACCAGACCGAACTCGCGGTATTCGAGGTAGCGCAGGCCGCCGTGAATCAGCTTGGTGCTGGCCGACGAGGTATGCGCCGCCAGATCGTCCTGTTCGCAGAGCAACACCGACAGGCCGCGGCCCGCCGCGTCGCGAGCGATGCCTGCGCCGTTGATCCCGCCGCCCACGACGAGCAAATCGTATCTCGAGCCTTGCGTCACCTGCTGTGTCCCCTGCGTCTGTATTCAGAAAGCCGTTAGGAAAAACTATCGAACCGATAGTGTTCGTTTGCGAACTTTAATGAACATATTCGAAAAAGTAAAGTTCGCTTGTCTTAGGGGAACCTCTAACTCGGCGGTCGAGGTGGTGGCGCAACGTGCGGCCACGGACGATACTCTCGGCAGCAGCCATTTCGAGGTGAATTCATGCGTGGACTTTTGATGATCGGCGCGGCCGTCCTGCTCGCCGGATGCGTCAGCTCGCCGAGCCTGAGCGGCACGATGGGCGCACCGTCGTTCGTGTCGTTGCAGCAGATGTGCAGCGCCCAGACGGTCGATTACGGCCGCGACGCGCAAGGCGTTTATGCCGCGTTGTTCGATGCGTACGTGGCGAACCGCCACGGCAAGCTGTCGAAAGAGGATTTTTGCGGATTTCAGGCTTCCATCGCGCAGCGCTTTGCGAGCCAGGGTTTGAGCACGGATCTGCAGGTGCGCAATCAGTGGGTGGCGTTCTTTACCGACCAGCGGGCCAAGGCGTTGAGCTGGCGCGCGGCGGTCGATCCGACTTTGCGCAACGGTTGAGGCGGGATGGTTGGGGTGTTGGCCGGTCGCTCTACTCGTTGGCGTGGGTTGGTACTTAAGACCGGGCTATGCGGCGGCTACGGCTACTGCTGGGGCTGAGCGCCGCGCCATAACATCCGGCGAAGCTGGGCGAGCACGGCTTCCCGCGTCGGTGCCGTATGGCCGGCCGGGTGCTGCGCCTCGGGCAACGGCAACTGATTGGCGAGCGCGAGCATCGTGAACCCGTGCAAACTCGCCCAGTACGCATAGCCGATCAACTGCGGATCGCCTTCCAGCAGCCCCGCGTCGACCAATCGTTCGAAATGCGCGCTCAGCATTTGCTGCGCACGCAGCGCCGCTGCGGCGAGATCGGGGTAGCCGCCTTCCGGCTGATTCACATCGAACATCAGACGGTACGCGTGCGGCTCGTCGAGGGCGAACGCGACGTAGGCGTCGCTCACCGCCAGACGATCGTCCCCGGACGCATTCTGCGCGGCGGCTTCGAGCTGCGCCGCGAAACGATTGAACGCGGCGGCGCGGACCATTGCAAGGATGTCGTCCTTGTCGCGGAAGTAGCGGTACGGCGTCATCGCGCTGCAGCCCAGCTCTTTCGCCAACTCGCGCATCGTCACGCCTTGCGCACCGCGCGTGGCGAACGCGTTTTCGGCGACGCGGCGCATCGCTTCGCGGAATAGCTGGATGTCGTCGTCGGAAAGGGGTTTGGGCATGCGCGAGGCGTGGAAGTCCGTCGCGTCAATTTACTGTGTAAATGCGTTACACACAACAAAAGCGGGCGTTCGGATGGACGTCCGCTTTCATTCAAAGTAATAAGGGCAAGCCCGCCGTCCTACCGACGCTACGAAAAACGTTTGATAGCCCGCAATGCGCTGTCGCCGATCTCAGTCACGCGCCATTGTTCGTTGCCCGATGCGAGCCGTTCGAGTTGTACCAATTGGCGTTCCAGCAGGGCGTCGAGTTCTTCTCGCTCCATGTCGACTTGGTGGGGAGCGTCCTTGACGAGCAACAACGTGGCGAATTCATGCGGACTTAGCATCGTTCTCTCCATGTCAAGCAAGCGCGGACGGCCTTGTCGGCAACTGGCCAGGTGCCAGTGAAGTCCGCTAGAGGATCAGGCGGGAAGTACGGTTCACACGACAGATTCACGCAGCCGTCGCTACGCGAATTGCGCAACAGACGCCGGGGAACTGGAGTGTAGTCAACCGCACGTTAAACACCAAAGGGGCCCCAGTAAATTTTCCCTTTGACAATCCGGTGCTGCCGAGGCGGTTTGCAGCCTCGGCTAAAAGCTTGATTTCACTCGAAGTTTCGCGTGCGGTGCAGCATGGCGGAAAACGCCTGGGCGGGGTGGGTGGAACTGGGGAAAATTGGCCCGCTCACTCGGCGATATACACCTGACAGTTTGCCGCCGTCAGCGTCTCGGCCATTTCCGCGGGCGGCGCCGCGTCCGTAAAGAGCGCGTCGATCTGGTCCAGGTGCCCCTGACGAACCAGCGCCGGCCGGCCGAATTTGGAGTTGTCGGCGGCGAGAAACACGGTGCGCGCATGCTCGATGATCGCCTCGGCCACACGCACTTCGCGGGTGTCGAAATCGCGCAGCGTGCCATCCGTTTCGATCGCCGACGTGCCGATGATCGCGAAATCCACCTTGAACTGGCGGATGAAATCGATCGCCAGTTCGCCCACGATCCCTTTGTCCCACGGCCGCACGATTCCGCCCGTGACCAGCACCTCGCAATCCGGATAGCCGCTCATCATGCTGGCGACGTTCAGATTATTGGTAATCACGCGCAGGCCGCGGTGCCGGTTCAGCGCGCGAGCCACTTCCTCGGTCGTGGTGCCGAGGTTGATGAACAGCGACGCCTGATCGGGAATGTGAGTGGCCACCAACGCCGCGATGCGCCGTTTCTCTTCGTGGAACATGCGCTGACGCGCGGTGTAGGAGACGTTTTCGGAGCTGGTCGGCAGACTCGCGCCGCCGTGATAGCGGCGCAGCAGATTCATATCGGCGAGCCAGTTGACGTCGCGGCGGATCGTTTGCGGCGTCACGTCGAAGTGGGCCGCGAGGTCGTCCACGGTCACGAAGCCGTCGCGTTGCACCCACTCCAGCAATTCCTGTTGCCGGGCATTGAGAGTCAGGCGGGGGTCTCGGGTCATGTGTCTCGGTTCGTGGGTTTTTTGTCGGCGCCGGCCGCCATCGACGCTGCAAGCTAATCTGGAAAGGCGGCTGAAGCATGAACAGGGATGGGGCTATTGTAAGACCATCGCCGGGGTTGTCTGCCAGGTCGTGCGACATCCATAAGATACTGGACGACCAAGTCTTGATCATTCAGGCAGATTACGCATTTATTCATTTGATAAATGAATTTGTTTTTTGGGACAGATCGCGATGCAATCCGAGGTCCTGCGCTGCCTGTATGTCATCCGCATGTGGTCCGCATTTGACCTGCATTTGACCCGCATCTGACCTGACGTTGATTCAAATCCCCCTGGTTGCCGGCCGCTTTCACGAGCCGGGACCGCGCTTTCGAGAGTGTTCGACATGACTGGCTTCAACTGGCAAAACCCTTATCCGACCCCGCGTCTGCCCGTGTTCGCGCGCAACATCGTTTCGACTTCGCATCCGCTCGCCGCGCAGGCGGGGTTGCGCATGCTGTGGAAAGGCGGCAATGCCGTCGACGCGGCGATCGCCGCGGCCGCCGCCATCACGGTGGTCGAGCCGGTGTCGTGCGGCCTTGGCGGCGACGCCTTCGCGCTGGTGTGGGACGGCACGAAGCTGCATGGGCTGAACGCGTCGGGCGTGTCGCCGGCGGCCTGGAACGTCGACTACTTCAAGCGCAAGTACGGCGAGGAAAACGGCCTGGCGATACAACCCAAGCGCGGCTGGGACGCGGTGACGGTGCCCGGCGTGATTGCCGGCTGGGAAGCGCTGCATCAGAAGTTCGGCACGCTGCCGTTCGCCGACCTGATGGAACCGGCAATCGAAATCGCCGAGCGCGGCCATGCGGTGGCGAGCATCGTCGCCTATAAATGGGCGGCCGCCGTGCCGGAACTGAAGGATCTGCCGGGCTTCGCGCAAACCTTCATGCCGCGCGGACGCGCGCCGGAAGTCAGCGAACTGGTGCGCTTTCCCGGTCACGCGAAGACACTGCGCAAGCTCGCCGAGCAGGGCCCGCGTGCGTACTACGAAGGCGAGATCGCCGAACAGATCGCCGCGTTCGCCCGCGAAGGCGGCGCCGCGCTGACCCTCGACGACCTGCGCAACTACCGTGCGGATTGGGTCGAGCCGATCGGCAAGGCATATCGCGGCCACACCGTGCATGAGATTCCGCCGAACGGCCAGGGCATTGCGGCGCTGATCGCGCTGGGCATCCTCGAAAAATTCGACGTGAAGGAGCTGGCGGTCGACAACGTCGAGTCGCAGCACTTGCAGATCGAAGCGATGAAGCTGGCGTTCGCCGACGTCTACCGTTACGTCGCCGATCCGCGTTCCATGGACGTCACGCCCGAGCAGATGCTCGACGACGCGTACCTCACGTCGCGCGCGAAGCTGATCGATCACAAGCGCGCCACGCAGTTCGACTTCGGCATGCCGAAGGCGGGCGGCACGATCTACATGTCGGTGGCGGACGAGCGCGGCATGATGGTCAGCTTCATCCAGTCGAACTACATGGGCTTCGGCTCGGGCATCGTGGTGCCGGACAGCGGCATCGCGATGCAGAACCGCGGCTGCGGCTTCTCGATGGATCCGAAGTCGCCGAACGTCGTGGAAGGCGGCAAGCGGCCGTTCCACACGATTATTCCGTCGTTCCTCACGCAGCAGGTGGACGGCCGGCAGGAAGCGGTGATGAGCTTCGGCGTGATGGGCGGCGACATGCAGCCGCAAGGCCATCTGCAATCGATCGTGCGGATGCTCGACTATGGCCAGCAGCCGCAGGCCGCCTGCGACGCACCGCGCTGGAAGGTCAACCGCGACTTCACGATCGACATCGAATCGACGCTCGATACGAAGACCGCCGAGGCGCTGCAGAAGCTGGGCCACACGATCAAGTCGGTCGACGATCCGTACATGGATTTCGGCTCCGGCCAGTACATCTGGAAGCTCGATCGCAATGAGCCGGAACGCGGCTATGTGGCGGCGAGCGATAGCCGTCGCGATGGCTTGGCCGCTGGGTTCTGACCGGTATCGGACAAGGTAGAGACATCATGCATACCCCCGCGTCGCCTTCGGCGGCCGCTTCTCCTCATGCCGCGTCCGCACCGCTTTCCAAAGCCATGGTGCGGCGGATCGTGTTTTCGTCGTCGGTCGGCAATGCGCTCGAGTGGTTCGACTTTCTGGTCTACGGCTACTTCGCGACGATCATCGCCAAACAGTTTTTCCCGATGCAGGACGAGTGGCTGTCGACGCTGCTCGCCATCGCCACCTTCGGCATCTCGTTCCTGATGCGGCCGCTGGGCGCGGTCGTGCTCGGCCTGTACGGCGACCGCAAGGGCCGCAAGGCGGCGCTGACGCTCGCCATCGCGCTGATGATGGTCGGCACCTTTACGATGGCCGTGATGCCGCCGTATGCGTCGATCGGTCTGGCGGCGCCGGTGCTGATCCTGCTCGCGCGGCTCGTGCAAGGATTCGCGGTGGGCGGCGAGTTCGGCAGTGCAACGGCCTTCATGGTCGAGCACAGCGCGTCGCGGCGCGGCTATTACGCGAGCTGGCAGTTCGCGAGCCAGGGGCTCGCGGCGATCACGGCCGCGGCCTTCGGCTCGCTGCTGACCGCGTGGATGCCGCCCGAGCAACTCAATAGCTGGGGGTGGCGTATTCCGTTCATGTTCGGCCTGCTGGTCGGGCCGGTGGGCTACTACATCCGCTCGCACCTCGACGAAACTCCGGAGTTCCTCGCGCTGCACAAAGCGCGTGAAGCCCGCGAGGCCGCCGGCCTTCGCCCCGTCGCGAACGATGAAGAAGCGAAGGGCGCTTCGTTCGCCAACCAGTGGGTCAATCTGCTGCTCGCGGTGGGCATCGTCGCGCAATCCACGGTGGGCGTGTACGTGTTGCAACTCTACATGCCGATGTACGCAGTCAAGCAGTTGCACATGCCGGCGGCGGCGTCGTTCGGCGTGGTGGTGCTCAACGGCGGCTTGCAGTTCCTGCTGTCGCCGGTCATGGGCGCGCTGTCGGATCGCATCGGCCGGATTCGCATCATGCTGACCACGTCGGTGTTGATGGGCGCGCTGATCTATCCGATGTTCGCGTTGCTGCAGTCGCATCCGACCATCGGCTGGTTGTTGTTGCTGCAAGGCACGGCCGGCATTTTCAAGGCCGCGTACTCCGGACCGATGCCCGCGCTGATGTCCGAAATCTTTCCGACGCAGGTTCGCTCGACGGGTCTTTCCATTGGTTACAGCATCGGCGTGACGATCTTCGGCGGCTTTGCGCCGACCATCGTCGAGACGTTCATTCACGTGACCGGCGACAAACTCGCGCCAAGTTATTACGTGCTGATCGCCGCGATGTTGTCGGGGTTGTCGCTGGTGGTCGTGGCGTTTCGCATGCGCCGGGTGCGCGCGCTGCAGGCCGTTCAACCTGCCTGAGCGCATCGACCCACGATTTGCATCCAACCCGGTGCGGGCCGATTCGAAGCCACTCCGAAGACCCTCTCCGAAAGCAAAAGCCAGCTCCTCGAGCTGGCTTTTTTTGCTTCATGCACACTGATTTTTTGTCAGACCGAAGAGTTCGACTACCTGCGAATTGGAACTGTGACGACTCGGCATGGTCTGTGCTGGGTTATCTGCAGAGTTGCGAAACACCGGCTAAGATGCAAAATACAAGGGGTTAACTCTAATTCAAAGTGCTGTATCTGACACGGCGAGGCCGGCCTGACGAGAGCAGGCGGTTGCGGACATGCTCCACGAGTCGATACAGTTTTCGGAGCAAGACAAGATGCACACAGAGCTGAACCACGTCATGCCCTGGCGGATCGAGGATATCGACCTCACCCGCATCGACCGGCAGAAGGCGGTTGCCAATGAAGATCTGCTGCTGCTGCTGTGCGCCGCTTCGTTTATTGAAAGCGGCACCGATCTTTATACAAGCAATCTGAGTACTTTTTTTGACGGCGATCCGGAAGTGTCGGCCTGGCTCAACAACGAGTGGGAGCCGGAAGAGATGCAGCATGGCCGCGCGCTCAAAACCTACATTGCGTATGTGTGGCCCGAGTTCGACTGGGACAAGGCGTTTAGCCAGTTCATGGAAGAGTATTCGTTGACCTGTTCGGTGGAGGACTTCGAGAAGACTCGCGCACTCGAAATGGTGGCGCGCTGCGTCGTGGAAACCGGCACGGCCACGCTTTATCGCGCGATCGGCGAATGCTCGGACGAGCCGGTGCTCAAGGAGATCACGGACAACATCCGTATCGACGAAGTCCGTCACTACAAGCACTTTTTCCGGTTCTTCAAAAAGTACAACAAGATCGAAGGCAACGGTCGGCTCGCGGTGCTCGGCGCGCTGATGCGCCGTGTGATGGAAATGAAGAACGAAGACTCGGAAATCGCGCTGCGCCATGTGTTTGCGGTGCGGTATCCGGAGCGCGTGCACGACTCGGCGTATAACCGTGAACGCGCGGCGCGGATCAATTCGTTGGTGCGGCGCAATCTGTCGGCGGATATGTGCGTGAAGATGCTGCTCAAGCCGCTGGATCTGCCGGCGCGTATTCAGCCTGGCGTGCATTACCCGCTGGCGAAGATCACGCATTATGTTTTCTTCCGCTGATCGACTGATCGTCTGATCGACGTAAGCGTTTGACGATGCAAATGGCCCGCTGACGCGGGCCATTTGCTTTTCGAGGCATGATGCGGACTTGGCTATTTCTCGTTACCGGAACGGCACGACCATGAGCGATTCCCCTACACCCGAACGTCCGCTCGAACAGAGCGTGTTCGACGAGTGGCCCGACGCCGTACGCGCGTTGTTCGACGGTTCATCGCTGGCGAGTAAAGCGGGCTTCACGGCCTCGCTGTTGAGCGTCGATGCGAACGGCCACATCCGTACCTCTTTGCTCGGTGTCGGCGAATTGTATGCGCCCGATTCGCGCACGCTGTGCATCGCGCTGTGGCCGCAGGCACGGGCGACGCGCGCGATCACGCAAAGCGGGCGCGCGGCGCTGAGTTTTGTGTGCGATGAGGCGTTTTATCAGGTGCAGTTGCGCGTCAAGCCCTTAGCGAGCGTGGCGGGCGACGCGAGCGGACTGGTCTATCTGATCGGTTCGATCGACACAGCGGAGGCGCAGAGCGTGCGTTATGCGCGTCTGACGAGCGGCATTACGTTTGAACTGGTGGGGGAGAGGGAGACGGTGCTCGATCGATGGGAACGGCAGATCGAGCACCTGAAGCAAGCGGCGGCCGGGGCCGGCCGCCTTGGCGTTTAACGCTGCGTGAAGCTCGGCGCTAGCGCCGAACGCCTAACGCCTAACGCCCGCGCTGACCGCTGCGCGACGGCTGGCCGCCACGCGGCGCGTCGTTGCGCGGCTTCGCGCCACCCAGCAACGCGCCCGGATTACCGCCCTGCGGCTTGGCGCCCTGCGGTTTGCGCGGCGCATGCTGCGCGCCGCTGCCTTCATGCGCGACCGCGCGCGGACGGTCGTCCTGACGCTGACCGTCGCGGCGCGGCTGGCCGCCGTTGCCGGCCGGCTTCGCGCCTTGCGGCTTCGGTTGTTGCTGGCCACCGGCCGGACGTTGACCCGAGCGTTGCGCCGGCTTCGCGGCACCCGCGCCATCGCGCTTCGGCGCGCCTTGACCCTGACGCGGCGAACGTCCGCCGCCACCACCGCCACCACCACCCTGACCGCGACGCAGAATCGGCTCCGGCTTCGCGGTCGGATCCGGCTCGAAACCGGCAATCACTTCTTGCGGCACCGGACGCTTGATCAGCTTCTCGATGTCCTTCAGCAATTGCAGTTCATCGACGCACACCAGCGAAATCGCTTCGCCCGTGGCGCCCGCACGGCCCGTACGGCCGATGCGGTGCACGTAGTCTTCCGGCACGTTCGGCAGATCGAAGTTGACCACGTGCGGCAGTTGATCGATATCGATACCGCGTGCGGCGATGTCCGTCGCCACCAGCACCTGCAGCGTGCCGTCCTTGAACTCGGCCAGCGCGCGCGTACGCGCCGACTGGCTCTTGTTGCCGTGAATCGCGAGGGCGCTGATATCGTCCTTGGTCAATTGCTCGGCCAGACGATTCGCGCCGTGCTTGGTGCGCGTGAACACCAGCACCTGGAACCAGTTGTGCTGCTTGATCAGATGCGTGAGCAGCTCGCGCTTCTTGTCGCGATCCACCGGGTGAATCTTTTGCGCGACCGTTTCCGCCGTGGTGTTGCGGCGCGCCACTTCGATCAGTGCCGGCGAGTCGAGCAGGTTGTCGGCAAGCGTCTTGATCTCGTCGGAGAAGGTCGCCGAAAACAGCAGGTTTTGACGCTTGGGCGGCAACTTCGCGAGCACGCGCTTGATGTCGTGGATGAAGCCCATGTCGAGCATCCGGTCGGCTTCGTCGAGCACGAGAATCTCGAGATGCGACAGGTCGATGGTCTTCTGCTGCATGTGATCGAGCAGACGGCCCGGCGTCGCCACGACGATGTCCACGCCGCTGCGCAGCGCGCCGATCTGCGGATTGATGCCGACGCCGCCGAACATCACGGTCGACTTCAGCTTCAGATACTTGCCGTACGCGCGCACGCTTTCTTCGACCTGCGCGGCCAGTTCACGCGTCGGCGTGAGGATCAGCGCGCGCACGGCGCGCTTGCCGGAGCCCGTCGTGACGGCCGGCATGGTGTTCAGACGCTGCAGGATCGGCAGCGTGAAACCGGCGGTCTTGCCGGTACCGGTCTGCGCACCGGCCAGCAGGTCGCCGCCGTTGAGCACGGCCGGGATAGCCTGGGTCTGGATCGGAGTCGGGGTGGTGTAGCCGAGTTCGTGTACAGCGCGGACCAGCGGTTCGGACAAGCCGAGGGAATCAAAAGACATAAAAGATCTTTGCAATGCAGTTTCGCGAACGGCGCCTGGGGGCCCAAACAGGCATGAACGCGGCATCGACACACCCGCATGGTGTGGTCGAGGCCCCGAGCCCAGTTCCGGTCGCAGAGAAATCGGCGGCACGCGGGACACGCATGCCGAATGCTTCAACGCGCTATCAAGACACGTTGACTGGCCTTAAGTTGCATTTCGCCGCCGTGGCGTGTCACGCGACGTAGCGCGCAACACTGACGAATTGACACAGACTGCCCGCCAGTACGAACAGGTGCCAGATACCATGTCCGTGCCGGATGCGCTCGTCGTTGATGAAGAAGTAGATGCCGGCGCTGTAGATGATCCCGCCGGCCACGAGCCAGGCGGTACCCGCTGCTGGTAAAGCTTGCACCAGCGGGCGGACGGCAACGAGCGCGAGCCATCCCATCAACACATACAGCACCATCGAAACGCTGCGGGTGCGTCGCCCGAGCGTCAGTTCCTGCACGATGCCGAGAGCGGCAAGCCCCCAGCTTACGCCGAATAGCGACCAGCCCCACGGCCCACGCAAGGTAACCAGCGTGAACGGGGTGTAGCTGCCGGCGATCAGCAGGTAGATCGCCGAATGGTCGCATTTCTGCAGAACCGCTTTGACACGCGGGTTGCGCACGCTGTGGTAAAGCGTCGAGATAGCATACAGCACGATCAGCATCGCACCGTACACACTGAAGCTGACCACCTTGTACGCGTCGCCGTCGAGCGCGCCCATCGTGACGAGCGTCGCCAGCCCCGCCACCGACAGCACGGCGCCGACGAGGTGGGTAATGCTGTTGAAACGCTCACCGACATGCACGGCTCTTTCCTCCTGCACGGTTTCATCGGACTAAAAGTGCCCACATGATACCGGTCCTGAAAAAACGAAGGGCGCGGCCGCGTTTTCCGCAGGCCGCGCCCAGGGTGTGACGAACGCTGCTTAGTCGAGCGGAGCCGAACGCAGATCCGACACTTGCTGCGGCGAGACGGCCGTGCCGTGGTTGCCCCACGACATACGGATGTACGTCACGACA
Source organism: Paraburkholderia bryophila (assembly GCF_003269035.1). GTDB lineage: Bacteria > Pseudomonadota > Gammaproteobacteria > Burkholderiales > Burkholderiaceae > Paraburkholderia > Paraburkholderia bryophila. The sequence goes on from NZ_QLTK01000002.1 coordinate 113,378, forward strand.
GCCGCCACTTCCGTGTTCGACAGGGCCTGCGCGAACGGCGGCATGCCGTACGGATGCGGGTTGCCTTCCGTGCTCGGCGGATAACCGCCGTTCAGCACCATACGGATCGGGTTGACCGCCGACGGCATCTGGATCGACTGGTTATTCGCCAGCGGCGGGAACGACGGCGGCATGCCGAGGCCGTTTTCCGCGTGACACTTCGCGCAATTGTCAGCGTAGATCTTCTGACCTTGCTTCAACAGTTCGCCGCCGAACTTTTCCGACGTTTCGAGTTGCAGCGATTCCGGTGCTTCGCTCTTCTGCGGAATCGTCTTCAGATACGTGGCCATCGCGTTGATGTCCGCATCCGACATGTACTGCAGGCTGTTGTGAACCACTTCGGCCATCGGACCGAACACCGCGCCGCGGTTCGACACGCCGTTCTTCAGCAGGTCGGCGATGTCTTTGGTTTCCCAGTCGCCGAGGCCGGCTTCCTTGTTCGACGTCAGCGACGGCGCGTACCAGTTCTGCAGCGGGATCAGGCCGCCGGCAAAGGCCGCCGAGCTGACCGGGCCGCCCATGGCGTTGATCGACGTGTGGCACATGCCGCAGTGGCCGAGGCCTTCGATCAGGTAAGCACCGCGATTCCATTCGACCGACTTGGTCGGATCCGCCTTGTACTCGCCTTCACGGAAGAACAGCGTGCGCCAGCCGATCAGCATGTTGCGCTGGTTGAACGGGAATTTCAGTTCGTGCGGACGGCTCGCCACGTTGACCGGCGTGACCGAACGCAGATACGCGTAGATCGCGTCCGAGTCGGCGCGCGTGACCTTCGTATAGCTGGTGAACGGGAAGCCCGGATACAGCAGGCTGCCGTCTTTCGACCGGCCGGTGTGCATGGCGCGGTAGAAGTCGTCCTGGGTCCACTTGCCGATGCCGTACTGGTCGTCGGGCGTGATGTTCGGCGTGAACATCGTGCCGAACGGTGTGGCCATGGGCAGGCCGCCGGCGAATTGCTTGCCGCCGCGCACCGTGTGGCAGGCGATACAGTCGCCGGCCCGGGCAAGGTACTCGCCCTTCTTGATCAACGCGGCCTGGTCGGCGGGCGTTGCGGCCATGGCGGAACCGTTGTGCAGGTTGTCGCCGCCCGACCACAGGACGGGGACGAGCGCGGCAGCGGCTACGACGATGACTGCCGAGAGGGCGAACAAAGACTTGCGTTTCATTTAGTGTCTCTCCCGGTGCCTTATTGCGGTTCGCTGCCGCAGGCAAGCGGAGTCTTCATCGAGCGGGCCGGAGCCGGCACGGGGTTTTGTGGAGCCTTCTGCGTGGCGAGCCACGAAGCGACGGCGTTCACATCTTCGTCGGTGAGGCGCGTGGCGATGGTGTGCATGCAATCGGGCGCGATGGCATGACGCGAACCCGAGCGCCAGGCGCCGAGCTGCGCGCTGATGTAATCGGCGTGCAAGCCGACCAGCCCCGGGATAGCCGGTTCCATGCCGGTCAAGCCCTTGCCGTGGCAGGCCGCGCAAGCCGGAATCTGTTTCGTGGTGTCGCCATTCAGCACGATCTGCTGGCCGCGCGCGAGCGTGGTTTGCGACACCGTCGGCTTGGCCGGCGCCGGATACGGCGGACGCTGTTGCGAGAAGTAAGTGGCGATCTGATGAAGGTAGTCGTCGGAGAGATACGTGACGAGGTAGTTCATGGGCGGGTACTTGCGACGCCCTTCGCGGAAATTCTGCAGCTGGTTGTAGAGATAGTCGGCCGGCTTGCCCGCGAGACGCGGGAAGTAGTCGTTGTCCGTACCCTGGCCGTGGGTGCCATGGCACGCCGTACACCCTTGCACGCGCGCTTCCATCGTGTCGGGGGCCTTCGGTTGAGTCTGCGCTTTCGCAGCGCTATAGACACCCGCGGAGCCGATCAGCAGAAGGGCGAGCAACGGGCGGAAAAGGCGTCTTGAAGACACGCGTAACTCCATCAATATCGGGGACCTGACCGAACTTCGAGCGGCTCGGTGTGAAGGGCAGCCGGCGCTGCGGCGACGCAGCATTCTATCATCAAGGGGTGATGCTGACTATTTGACACCTTAGAGAAGGTTCCGTGTGTCACCGCGATGCGACAGTTTGACGCGGCGTCGGTTTCGTGCTGCCTGTTTGCCATTCGATGTCGGATGCTCGCGGCCAGGCGCCGGCAGCGCGTTGGTCGCGTCGCCGAAAACAAACCCGGCTGAACCGACGCGCGCGCAAGCCATCGAAGCGTACACTTCCGGGCTCGCCGGCCGCTGTCCGGCCCGGACGTGCCCCGGTTCGACGTCCACCGTTTTCCTGATCATCCGCTATCGGCCCTACATGAAGCTATTCAAATTTTCCCGTACGACGTCGCGTGCATTGGCGCTCGGCGTTGCAACGCTGCTGGCCGCGTCGACTGCGTCGAGCGCGTTCGCGCATGCGCACCTCGTGTCGAGCGAGCCGGCGGCCAATGCCGCGGTCGCCGCGCCTGCCGAAGTGACGATTCATTTCACCGAGCCGCTCGAGCCCGCCTTCAGCCGGATCGAGCTGGCCGACGCGAGCGGCAAGAGCGCGTTGCCGGCGGCCTCGGCCGCCTCGGTGGTCGATAAGGACGACGCCAAGATCATGCATCTGCCGCTGCCGCCATTGAGCGCGGGCCGCTACGCGGTGCATTGGACGGCGGTGGCCACGGACGGCCATCGGACCCAGGGCAACTTCGCGTTCGTCGTCCAATGAGCTTCGACGGATTGTGGATCGGGCAGGTCGCCATGGCCGCGCTCATGAACGTCGCGTTTGCGTTTGCCGTCGGTTCGGCATTGCTCGGCGCGTGGCTCGCCAAAGACGCGCAGACCAAGATCTCGCCGGCCCGCCCGGCCTGGTTGCGCGCGCAACGGTCCATGCTGACCGCCACCGTCGTGCTGGTGCTCGCCGACCTCGGCTGGCTACTGTACCAGGCCGCGTCGATGAGCGGGGTGGCATTGCCGGCGGCCATCGGCGTGGTGCCGACGGTGCTGACGCAAACGCATGTCGGCTATGGCTGGAGCGTGGCTTTCGCGGGCGCGCTGGTGTTGCTCGGCACGGCCATGACCACTCATACCGGGATGTTGCGCAATGCGCTGCTGTGGCTCGCGGTGATCGCGGTGGCGGCCGGTAAGGCCTCGCTCGGTCACGCGGCCGATGCGGGCGTAGCGTCGGCGGCGATCGGCATGCAGACGTTGCACGTGCTGGTGACTAGCGTGTGGGGTGGACTTGCGATGGCGGCCGGGCTTTCTGTGCTACCCGCGCTCGGCACGTCGACCGCGCGCGGCATGCTGATCCGCACGGCGACGCAGGTGTCGAACGTGTCGGTGGTAGCGGTCGGGCTGGTGCTGCTGTCGGGTATCTTCAACGCGGTGCGCGGTTCGGGCGGTTCGTTCGAAGCGATCGAGCTGAGCACGTGGGGCCACGTGCTGATGCTCAAGCTCGCGCTGGTCGGCATGGCGCTCGTGCTCGGCGGCCTCAATCGCCTCTCGGCATTGCCGCGCCTGCGCCGCACGGCGTCGACGATGGACGCGCATACCTTCGTCAACGTGCTCTATCTGGAAGCGCTGGCGATGATCGGCGTGTTCGTCGCGGCGGCGGCGCTGTCGCACAGCGTGCCGGCGTTCGCGGCGCTGGGTTGAGCGGTGTGCTTGAGTCGCGCTGGCTGAGCTGGCGCGGCCCAAGCTCCGCTGATCGGGGAAGCACGGTAGGCATGGCGATCGCCGCAAGTACCGCAAGCATCGCATTCGCCGCAAGCACGGCAAGCACGGCAAGCACCGCCCGCAACTACCCACGCCCTGCGTCGCGCAACGAGCGCGTCCGTCATGCGCCACTTCTGCAACACCGATCCGCAGACATGACAGCTCAAGCAGACAGCTCAAGCAGACAGCTCAAGCACATAAAAAAGCGCCGCACGGCAAAAAGCGTGCGGCGCAATACACACGGTCGCCTGGCGGTGGCCAGCACATCCGTTACTGCTCGTTAAGCGGCAAGCGCGTGGCTTACCCGCTCGAGGGTCTCCTCCGGAAACATCTCCTGCCGCAGCTCACCCGCGTCGCTGAACCACTGGCAGATCAGCCAGTTGCCCGGTGCGAACAGCACCGGCCCGTTCCAGATGGCTGTCATCGGACGCCCGCCCGACTTCAACCTCAATACCTCGCCCGCGCGATAAGCGGGTTTCGCGCGTCGCCTTGTCAATCGCATGGTGGGCTCCTGTCGAACAAATCTGCTTACTCGAAGCCGAGCCGGTGGCCGAGGATCGGCGCGCAGAACAGGGCGATCGCGCAGCCGGCGGCCTTGCCTTCGAGTTCGGCGCCCGCCGTGCGCGAGCCGTAGAGATGCGTGAGCAGATCGAACAGCTGCGGCAGGCAATAGATCACCGCCGCGCCAATGAAGCATTTCTCGATGACCGAGATGCGCCAGCCGCGTTCGAAGGCGAGCGCCGCGCCGACGATGCGCAGCACGCCGAACATGACCAGTGCGCCGACGGCGGCCTGTTCGCGGATCAGATAGTCAGGAAGGAATTCGCCCATGATGGTCCCCGATGCATGTGGTGTTTGCATGCATTTGAGCAAGGACCGGGCCATGTGTATGTCTGATGCCGAACAATCGGCTGGTGAGCCTTACTGGGTAAGGCTTTGAGCGGAAACCACGCGGGCCTTGGGAAGGCCCGTAAACGCCTGTTCGAGCCGGTTTGGTCCGGCGTGTTACGTTACTGCGACGGCTCGCGCGTCACGTCACCGTAACGCGCGAGCAAGCGGCCTTGACGAAGCGTCAACGAATCCGCTCGATCTTCCCCACGAGGAACAGGTACGACAGCGCACCGACCGCGCCGACCGCGCTCATGAACACCAGCGCCGGTTTGAAGTCGTTGTTCCTGACGATAAAGCCGATCACCACCGGCACGCAGATCGACGACAGATTGCCCATCAGGTTGAACATGCCGCCGGTGAGGCCGAGCAACTCCTTCTTCGCCATCGACGACACCAGCACCCACGTGATCGACGCAAAGCCGCTGCCGAAGAACGCGATCGCCATGAAGAGGATCACCATCGCGGGCGTTTCGACATAGTTCGCACCGACGATCGCGGTCGAGAGCAGCAGCCCCGTCACGATCGGCGCCTTGCGCGCCACGGTGACCGACACGCCGCGCCGGATCATCCAGTCCGACAGCGTGCCCGAGGCCAGAATGCCGACGAACGCGGCAAGGAACGGCACCGCCGCCATGAAGCCGGCCTTCAGGAAGTCCATGTGCCGGTATTTGACGAGGTAGGTGGGGAACCAGGTGAGGAAGAACCACAGCGTCGAGGTTACCGCGATCTGCCCGATATACACGCCCCACAGCTTGCGGTTGCCGAGTACGGCGCGCCAGTCGGCGGCGCCGTAACGGGCGCGCCGTGGCTTCGCCGAGCCGCCCGATGCGTCGGATTCGCCGAGATCCACGAGGCCGCCACCCGCACGGATGGTCTCGAGTTCGGCTTCGTTGATGTCGCTCGCCTCCAACGGTTCACGGTACGACGCGTACCACACCAGTGCCCACAGCACGCCGATCGCGCCGGTCAGAAAGAACACGCCCTGCCAGCCGAAATGCTGCTGCGTGAGCACGAGCGCCGGCGTCAGGAACGCGAGGCCGACGTACTGGCCCGAGGTATAACTGGCGATTGCCCGAGCCCGTTCGCTGTCGGGAAACCAGGTGGTGACGACGCGGTTGAGCGTTGGATAGGCCGGCGCCTCCAGCGCGCCGAGCAGCACGCGCAACGACAGCAGCACCGCGAACGCGCCGGCGAAACCTTGCAGGATCGTCGCGATCGACCACAGGCCGATGATCAGCGCCAGTAGCAGGCGCGGCCGCGTGCGGTCCACCAGCATGCCGCCCGGAATCTGCAGCAGCGCGTAAGACCAGCCGAACGCGGAAAACACCAGCCCCATCTGCGCCGGATCGAGTTGCAGATCCTGAGCGATCGCCGTGGCGGCGATCGACAGATTGCTGCGATCGAGATACGTGATGACCACGGTGATGAACAGCATCGCGAGGAGGCGGTGGCGTTTGCCGGTCGCTCGCGACTGGATGTGGGTTGTCTCCACTGAGGGTGTCCTCGGGTTGGTTGTTATCGTGCATCGACAGCGCAAAGCAAAACGCCGCCCTCGGGCGGCGTTCATCTACGCATTTACCACTCGGCGACGCTGCCGTCTTCATGGCGCCACACCGGATTGCGCCAGCGGTGGCCGACCTTCGCCATCTCGCGCACCTTCTCTTCGTTGACCTCGATGCCCAGACCCGGGCCCTGTGGAATCGAGACGAAGCCGTCTTCGTACCTGAAGACTTCCGGATTCTTGATGTAGTCGAGCAGATCGTTGCCCTGGTTGTAGTGAATCCCCAGGCTCTGTTCCTGGATGAACGCGTTGTAGCTCACCGCGTCGATCTGCAGGCAGGTGGCCAGCGCGATCGGGCCGAGCGGGCAATGCAGCGCGAGCGCGACGTCGTACGCTTCGGCCATCGACGCGATCTTGCGGCACTCGGTAATCCCGCCCGCGTGCGACGCGTCCGGCTGAATGATGTCGACGTAGCCGCCCGACAGAATATGCTTGAAGTCCCAGCGCGAATACAGGCGCTCGCCGAGTGCGACCGGCGTGTTGGTCTGGTTGACGATGTCGCGCAGCGCCTCGGCGTTCTCCGACAGCACCGGCTCTTCGATGAAGAGCAGCTTGTACGGGTCGAGTTCTTTCGCCAGCACCTTCGCCATCGGCTTGTGCACGCGGCCGTGGAAGTCCACGCCGATGCCGATGTTCGGCCCGACCGCCTCGCGCACCGCCGCGACGTTATTGATCACGCCTTGCACTTTGTCGAAGGTGTCGATGATCTGCAGCTCTTCCGAGCCGTTCATCTTGACCGCCTTGAAGCCGCGTTCGACCACGGCGCGCGCATTGTTCGCGACGTCGCTCGGACGGTCGCCGCCGATCCACGAATACACCTTGATCTTGTCGCGCACCTGGCCGCCGAGCAGCGCATGAATCGGCACGCCGTGATGCTTGCCCTTGATGTCCCACAGCGCCTGGTCGACGCCGGCGATCGCGCTCATGGTGATCGGCCCGCCACGGTAGAAGCCGGCCCGGTACATGACCTGCCAATGGTCTTCGATCAGCAGCGGGTCTTTACCGATCAGATAGTCGGCGAGTTCTTCCACCGCCGCCGCGACCGTGTGTGCGCGCCCTTCGACCACCGGCTCGCCCCAGCCGACGATGCCTTCGTCGGTCTCGATCTTCAGGAAACACCAGCGCGGCGGGACGATGAAGGTTTCGAGCTTGGTGATTTTCATGGTGCGTGTCTCCTTGCGGCTTGGGCGCCTGCGAACATTTCGAGGATTCACATGCTACAACAAAAGCGCGTTTAAGTACTATTAATAGTACTATTCGCCATATAGTGATCGGATGGCGGTCATGGCAGGCAAGCTGCCGAAGCATTGGTCTGGAGGTTGAGATACCCGATAATCGCGCTCGTTCCGGCCTGGGTTGCCTCAGTGCCGATATCAATAGCGCCGCGAGGCCGCTGGGAGAAAGCTATTCAGCACGATCTGCATGGGCGCGTCGCCCATCTGCTGGCGACCGCGATTCTGCGCGGCGACTACGCGCCCGATTCGATCCTGCCGCGTGAAGCGGCGTTGATGGAAACATTCGGCGTGAGCCGCACGGTGCTGCGCGAGGCGCTGCGCACGCTGACATCGAAAGGGCTGATCGAATCGCGGCCACGGGTGGGCACACGCGTGCGGCCCAAACAGGCGTGGAATCTGCTCGACGTCGACGTGCTCGACTGGTACTCGCGCGTTGCCGAGCCGATGACGTTTGCGCTCAAGCTGCAGGAAATGCGCGAGATGATCGAACCGTATGCCGCGGGTCTGGCGGCGGCTTCGCATACGGAAGACACGTTCTACGTGCTGGCCGCGGCGCATGGCGCGATGGTGGCGGCGCGCAACGTCGACGAATGGGTGCGTGCCGACCTGCAGTTTCATCTGAGCGTGCTGAGCGCGTGCAGCAACGAATTGCTGATTCCGTTAGGCACGTTGATCGAGCGAACGCTGGAAGCGCAACTGCGGCTGAATGCGAAACGCGCGGACGTATTCAACGCGTCGCTCGGCGAGCACACCGCCGTGTTCGAAGCGATTCGCGAGCGCGATGCCGAGGCGGCGCGCGCGGCAATGGCAGGTTTGCTGGGTGTGACGAGAGGGCGGATCGAAGGCTAGGGGATTGGTTTGCCGCGCCGAGTTTTACGGCGATTGGCGCGGGCAGTGGGTGTTGGGTGTGCTGCGACTGGCAGCGGTGTCGCGGGTCCGCCACCCGCTCGCGCTCAAGCTTTCAAGCCGCCGCGATGCGGTTCAACTCGGCGTCGTTGGGCGGTTGCAGCGCGCACGACGTGCCGCCCGGCGTGTACATCATCACCACGCAGCGATTGCATGACGTGCAGCCCGACTGTGTTGCCGCCTGCTCCACCTGTACCGCTTGATCTGATCGAGCCGCCGCGCGTTCCGCTTGCGAGCGCAACTGCCCGACAAACCCCGGATCGAATACCAGCGCACGCGCCATCGCGACCGCGTCGAAACCTTCCCGCATCGCCAGTTCGACGTTCGCCAGCGAACGCACGCCGCCGAGATAGGCCAGCGGCATCCGCACCGCTTCCCGTACCTTGCGCGAATGCTCGAGGAAATACATCTCTCTGAAGCCGTCGAAGGTCGGCTCGGTCAGTTTCTGCAGCGACATCGCGCATCGCACGATCGGGTTCGATACGTTTGCGCGCGCTTCGGCCGGCATCGGGCTGCCGAATAATTGCCACACCGATTCGACGTTCATCCCGCCACTTAGCACCAGCATGTGCGCGCCGTCGGCTTCCAGGAGGCGGGCGATCGTGGCGGCGTCGTCGGCGGTGCCGCCGCCTTTCACGCCTTCGGTCACGCCGATCTTGCACAACACCGCCATATGCCGGCCGACCGCGTCGAGCACCGCGCGCAACACCTGGCGCGGAAAGCGGGCGCGCTCTTCGGGCGAGCCGCCGTACGCATCGCGTCGATGGTTATAAAGCGGCGACAGGAACTGGCTCAACAGATAGCCGTGGCCCATATGAATCTCGACCGCGTCGAAACCCGCTTCGCGCGCAAGGCGTGCCGCCTGCGCGAATTGCTGCGCGTAGACGTCCATGTCGCGTTCGGTCATTGCCTGTTTGAAGAAGCGGCCGCTCATCAGGCCGACTTTGTTGAAGCCGCCCGATGCGCTGAGCGGCCGGCGTGTCGATAGCTCCGGCAAAAACGTGAAGCAGCCGCCGTGCGTGATCTGCGCGCAGGCCGCGGCGCCATGACGATGCACCGCGTCGGTCAATGCGCGTAACGGCGCGACCGTCGCGCGCGTCAGTTGCGCCTGATCGACGAACGTGCGGCCATCGGCGCTGACCGCGCAATACGCGACGGTCGTCATCGCGGCACCGCCCGCCGCGATGCGTTCGTGCAGTTGGACGAGCATCCGCGACGGGACACCGCCGGGCGTCATGCCTTCATTGGTGGCTGATTTGATCAGGCGGTTGCGCAGCGTGACGGGCCCGATGCGAAGCGGGCTGAAGGGACTCGGAGGATTCGGGGCAGCACTCATGAACGATGACGATGGTGTGGGTGGCTCGCGACCGCCTCATTCTGAAGTCGCCGCCGCGCCGCACATCGTCCATCTGGACTACTCAAGCCAGTCGGCTCGGCTCGCCGTCAGCGCTCAATCCATCGCCGCATGGGCGACCGACGCATCCGGCGCCTTACGCGAAGGCCGAATCAGCAACAGCAGCGGAATCACCAGCAGCGTCGCCATGAACATCAGCTTGAAGTCGTTCAGATACGCGATCATCGACGCCTGCTGCGTGATCGACACGTTCAGCGCCGCGATGTCGTAGTTCGAGCCGCTCGCGAGCATGGGCTGCATGGCGGGATTGAACGGCGTGACGTTGGCCGCGAGATCCGCGTGCGAAACCTGGGTGTTGCGCGTCATCAGCGTCTGGACGATCGAAATTCCGATACTGCTGCCGATATTGCGCATCAGGCTATACGTCGCGGTGCCGTCCGCGCGGAGTTCGGGCGTGAGCGTCGAGAAAGTCAGCGCGCTCAGCGGCACGAACACGAGTCCGAGCCCGAAGCCTTGAATCACCCCCGGCCAGACGATGTCCGACTCCGACAGCACGATCGTGTAATGCATCATCTGCCACAGCGCGAACGCGGAGATCAGGAAACCGGCGAGCAGCAACAGCCGCGCGTCGATCCGTTTCAGCAGCCGCCCCGCGAACAGCATCGCGATCATCGTGCCGGCGCCGCTCGGCGCGGTGACGAGGCCGGTGGTCGCGACCGGATAGTTCATCAGGTTCTGCAGCATCGGCGGCAGCAACGCGCGCGTGGCGTACATCACCGCACCGATCACGAAAATGAAAAACGTCCCGGTGGCGAAGTTCGGGTCTTTCAGCAACTCGTATTTGAAGAACGATTTTTTGCCGACCGTGGCGGTATGCACGAGAAAAAACGCGAACGCGATCGCCGCGACCACTGCCTCGATCACGATTTCGTGCGAGCCGAACCAGTCGAGTTGCTCGCCGCGATCGAGCATGGCCTGCAACCCGCCGATCGCGAGGCCGAGCGTGGCGAAACCGAAGGCGTCGAACCTGGCGTCGGGTTTCGGCGCACGCGCGGGCAGGAAGGTCGCGACGCCGAACAGCGCGAATGCGCCGATCGGCACGTTGATGAAAAACACCCAGCGCCAGTTGTAGCTGTCGGTGAGCCAGCCGCCGAGCGTCGGGCCGAGAATCGGTCCGACCATCACGCCCATGCCCCAGACCGCCATCGCCTGGCCCTGCTTGTCGCGTGGATTGATGTCGAGCAGGATGGACTGAGACAGCGGCACCAGCGACGCGCCGAACACCCCTTGCAGCAAACGCGACGCGACGATCTGCGTGAGCGTTTCGGACAACCCGCACAGCGCCGACGACACCGTGAAGCCGCCGATCGCGACGATCAGCAGCCGCTTCACGCTCAGCCGGTCGGACAGCCAGCCGGTGAGCGGCGTGGCGATCGCGGCGGCGACGATGTACGAGGTCAGCACCCACGTGATCTCGTCCTGCGACGCGGACAGCGTGCCTTGCATATGCGGCAGCGCCACGTTGGCGATCGTGCTGTCGAGCGTTTGAATCAGCGTCGCCAGCATGATCGAGATCGTGATCATGGGCCGGTTGAGCGGCGCGGCGGCGCTGACCGGCGGGGAGTCGAAAGACATGAGTGAGTGGCATGGCCAAATAGTAAGCATGCTTAGTATATCGACTAGACAATGCGTCGCTATCGGGAGTTATGCGGAGCCTGAATTACGCGGCTTCAATCGCTGAAACAGCGGCGGCTTCGTATAATTCGCGCATGAAAACCCAACTCGATGAGCGCTTCGGCTTTCTGATTTCCGACGTCGGCCGCCTGACCGGCAAGCGTTTCGACGATCTCGCGAAGTCATCGGTCGATCTGACGCGCGCGCAGTGCCGTGTGCTGGCTTACCTCGCACATTACGGCGACATCAATCAGGCGCGCCTCGCGGACCTGCTCGAAGTCGCGCCGATCTCGGCGGGCCGATTGCTCGACCGGATGGAAGAGGGCGGCTGGATCGAGCGGACCGCCAACCCGCAGGACCGTCGCGAGCGCCAGGTCGGCATGACGCCGAAGGCCGAGCGCACGCTCGGCAAAGCGCGCAAGGTCGGCGACGAGGTCGCGCTCGAAGCGTTGGAGGGTTTCAGCGACGACGAAGCGAAGCAGTTGATCGCGCTGCTGCAAAGGGTGCGCGGCAATCTGAGCCGGCTGGTGGACCGCTGAATCGGCCCCCGCGTTTCGCCGCCCCCATTTCTCCCGACGATCGCCACGCATCCATCATTGCGACGTTGAACCACGCCGGCAATCGCGCTCGACCTGCCAATATGTTCAGGCGGGCGTCACTCGATCTTTCACGCTGTGTGGTTCCCGTGCCGGACTGGCGCGTTTGCCGCTAGCCCGGGACGCTCAACGTCGCCAACCGTCATGCACGCTGCACGCGGCTTGCAAGTCGACCGGCACCGCCGTGGGGAAGTGAAGGATGAAAATCGTCGCAATGAGAACTGCCTGGATCGTCTCCACAGTGGCGTTGGCCGGTTGCGGCGGCGAGGATGCGCCGCCGTCGGGGCAACAACACTCGGCCGCGCAGAAACGCGCGTCGATACCGAAACCGTATCTCGATCAGAAGGTGGCCTGGCGTCCATGCGACAAGAACCGGTTGCCTGTCGCCTGGGCGGCATTGGCCGACAATCCGCGCTTTCGTTGCGCGAACATTCGTGCCCCGATGGATTGGGGCGATCCGGAAAAAGGCGAGATTACGCTCGCACTAACGCGGGTCGCCGCGAAAGATCCCGCAACGCGCCTCGGCTCGCTCCTGTTCAATCCGGGCGGTCCGGGCGCGGATGGCCTTCTGGTCAACCTGCAGTTTTCCGTGGAGGTAGCCGGTGGCGGGATCGCAGCCGAACGAGACATGGCCAGCCGGTACGACCTGATCGGTTTCTCGCCACGCGGCATGGGTTCGAGCACGCAGTTGACCTGCAACTCGGACGAACGTCCCAGCGCGGTCTTGTGGAGCGGCGACACGCGCGCGTCGACGGTGAATGCGCTGTTGCGCAATGTCGAACTCAAATCGCGGGCCTGCCAGGACAATCCGCTCGCGCCGTATATCAACACAGCGCAAATGGCGCAGGACATGGATCTGATCCGGGCGATTTCCGGCGACGCCAAGCTCAATTACATCGGCCACTCGTACGGCTCGTGGCTCGGCGCCTGGTACGCAGGTCTGTTTCCCGATCGGGTGGGACGAATGGTGCTGAGCGGCAACACGGACTTTTCCGCCCGCACCTGGGCGGAAGGCGGCATTCTGCTGCAGCCGCCCGCCACCCAACGCATCGCCGACGAGATCGTCGGTCCCTATGCGGCACGCCATGACACGACCTTTAACCTGGGCACCGATCCGGCAGCGACGGGGCAGCTCTTTCGCTCGTTCTCACCGGCACTGAAAGCCGCGACCGTCGCCGCGCTTGGCGAATCGCGGGGATTCGCGTTGTCGGGCTATATCGACGACGCGGTGTCGGTGTTCGTGGCGGCGAAGGGGGTTCGGCAGATACTCGAACAGAACCCGGGCGCTACGCAGGAGCGGGCCCTGGCGCTCGCGAGGCATCACGTTTTCTCGAGCCATTCACCGTCGAGCGAGATGGCGCTGGAGATCGCCACGCAGACGCTGATCCCGAAGTACTTCGAGGCGATGCAACAGCCTCCGCGTGAGGAAAGCACGCTGCATGTGAATACCGAGGAGGCCGTGGATCTCACCGTCATGTGCAACGACACCCCCGCGCTCAGCACGGATCGGCAATTCTGGATCGACAAACACATCGACTATGCGCAGCGCTACCCGCTGGGCAGCGGCGTGCTGGGTGGCAGCGTGCTCAACTTCAGTTGTCTGTTCTGGAACCCGCCGCAAGCCGCCGCGATCAAGCCGACTCTCGACGAAGTGGCGCGCGCGCCGTCGATCGTGATGATCCAGGCGGAATTCGACGGCATGACGGCGGCAGAGGGCGCGGTACGCATGTTCGACGGGCTACCGAATGCGAGCCTGCTCTACCAGAAGAACGAATATTCCCATAGCGGCTATCCATCCGGTAACCCATGCGTGGACGAACCGGTCACGCAGTATCTGTTGCATGGCACACCGCCGCCACGGCGAGTGGACTGCCCGCAAAACCGCGCGTTGTCACTCGATAATCTGCATGAGCCGGAGGCGGTCTGACCGATGCAGCGCCGTGGCATGGCGGCGATTTGCCGAATGGGACGCTGATTTTTTCTTACAACGACAAAAGCGGTTTGTAACGTAATTGCCACGTCCCGGTAATAAATTGGAAGTTTTCCCTCTGGCCTTCCATGCTCGCTCCGCTTCTGGTTGCCTTTTATGAAACCGTCCGGCAGGGCAGCGTGACGGCCGCGGCAAAGCGCCTCGAAGTCAGCCAGCCGACCATCACCGCGCGCATCCAGCAACTCGAAAAGCAGTACGGCGTCGAACTGTTCCACCGGCGCGGCAGCCGCTTCGATCTGACCGACGCGGGCGCGGCGCTGATGCCGTTGATCGACCGGATGCAGCAAACCGAAAGCGATATCGATTTCACGCTGCGCAACGAACGCGAACTGGCGGCCGGTAATCTGCGGGTCGGTGCGACCGGGCCGTACTATATTCTGCCGGCGATCGCGGCGTTTCATCGGCAGTATCCGGCCGTCAAGATTCACATCGAGATCGGCAATTCGCAGCAGATTCTCGACGCGCTGCTCGACTTCCGCGTCGATCTCGCCGTGTCCTCGCAACGTGTCGACGATCCGCGTTTCGCACGCCGTACGATCGCCGACGATCCGCTCGTCGTGGTCGCGCATTGCCGGCATCCGCTGGCGGCGCAGAAAGTGGTGCGGCTCGCCGACGTCGCCGCCCATACGTTGCTGTTGCGCGAGCCCGGTTCGCGTACCCGCGAGGCGACCGAAACCGCGCTCAAACGCATCGGTCTGGAGCCCGCAATGCTGATCGAAATCGGCAGCCGCGAAGCGATCTACGAAGCGATCCGTCACAACATGGGTTGTACGCTGATGCCGGTCGGCGAAGCGCCGGCACATCCGGATCTGCGGCAGCTTCCGCTCGAATCCGACGCGCCGATCCTGCAGGAATATCTGTACCACCTGCAGGCGCGTGCGGGCTCGCGGCTGATTACGTCGTTCATGGCCAATGTCGACGCACCGGCTGAACGCGCTTAACGAATCTAAAAAGAACCGCCGGCTTCAGACATCACCCGCAAAAAAACCGTCCTCACAAAATGGCTGATGCCGGTATCGGCCAGCTTGCGTAGAACGACATACCTGCGTCGCCCGCGGTCCCTATCGTTGCATCGATTCGCCGGATGGTCCGGCGTACATCGGCATCGGAGAGGGGACAAACATGAGACGGCACACCGTCGTGCAATTGGCATGCGCACTAGCGCTGCTCGGCGCGCTCGGCGCTACGGCGAGCTTGAGCGGTTGCGGCGGCGGCGGCGTGTCGCAAGCGGGCGGCAGCGGGTCCGGCGGCACCTCGGGCAGCGGCGCGGCGAATACGCAACCCGGCACGCCGGCCAGCACGCCTGCGGCCACCGGTCCCGCGGCAAAGAAGATGCTGCTGGTCGAACTGGATGGCGTGACCTACAACGCGCTGAGCGCGGGCGTGGCCGGCGGCAGCTTGCCGAATCTCGCCAGGCTGACCGTGGCGCCCGCGTATAGCGGCGGCGTCAACGGCACGTTGTCGCAGCAACCGAATCTCGACACACCCGGCTGGGCGAGCATCCTGACCGGCACCTGGGCCGATCGTCACCAGATCAACTCCGACGCGCCGAATCAGGCCTCGCACAGCAGCACCGTATTTCAGCTCCTCAAGACCGCCGGCTTCGGCACGATGGGCGCGGCCGTCGATTCGAGCGGCCTCGCGGCGTTGCTGACGCCGGATCAGAACGCCGGCAATCTCAACACGCTGGTGAACTGCGCCTCCGTCGACGCCTGCGTCACGCAGAACAGCGTGAGCATGATCGACAACGGCTATTCGCTGGTGGTCGCGCAGTATCACTCAGCGCAGGACGCGGCGCTCAACGCCGGCCTGTCGTCGACGAACTATGCAAGCACGCTGACGCAACTGGACAGCGCGCTCGGCACGCTGGTCGCCGAAACCGCCAAACGCAGCAACGAAAACTGGCTGGTCGTGGTGACCAGCAGCCACGGCCTGAACGCGGCCGGCGGCACCGACGGTTTGCCGCTGCCGCTCGAATCGACCAGCTTCATCGGACTGAATCAGGCGCCGAACGCACGGCTGGGCAACACGACCGCGCCGTCGACGATGGCCGCGCTGTACACGCGCGCCAGCATCGCCGACGTCACGCCGACACTGCTCGCGTACCAAAGCGCGCTGCCGGCCGCCGCGAACTATGCGCTCGACGGCGGTCAACTGATCGGCGCGACGCCCGTGTCGCAACTGATCGGCACGACCGGCAGCGACAACGCCAGCCTCGTGCTGACGTGGAGCGCGCCGGCCACCGGCGCGATCAGCGTACTGCGCAACGGCACGCTGATTGCCAGCCTGCCCGCCGGCACCGCGACCTACACCGACAACCAGCTCGGCCTGAGCGCAACGGGCGTCTATCCGTTCAACTACACGGTCGTGGCCGGCAGCGCGCCGCTCGCGACGATCACGCAGGTCGTCTACGTGCAACCGCCGCCGCCTCCGCCGCCCCCGCCGCCGCTCGCGACGACGCTGACCACCGGTTTGAGCAGCTACTACCCGTTCGGCGCGCTGCCGCCGGTCGATCGGCTGAACGCCAGCACGATGGGCCCATGGGCCGCGGACGCCGACGGCGGCTCGCTGTTCGCCGATCCGTTCGGCGGCAAGGGTCTGCAGATCGACACGCATACGGTCGACAGCAACGGCTTCGACGGCTACAAGCTGACGCAGACCAACGACGTGACGACCCACGCGCAGTTCACGATCGGCTTCTGGTTCTACACGTCGTGCGCGAATCTGACGGGCAACGGCACGCCGATCTTCTCGAACAAGAACTACTACTCGGGCGGCAATGCCGGCATTGCGATCGGTCTGTTCCCGGGGTCGAGCGCGAGCTGCAATATCCGCTTCAATCTCGGCGACGGCAGCACGCGTAACGACATCAACAGCCTGAACGTCAGTGCGAACAGGTGGACCTACCTCGCACTCGCCATCGACACGGCGGCGAAGAAGATCAACGCCTATGTGTTCGATCCGGTGCTCGGCGAGCAGAAGGTGCTGGCGCAGACGTTGAGCGTGAACATCGCCAAGCTGCCCGGTCTGGGTGTGTTCGGGCTGAACGAGGACGGCACCGGCCACTACTACATGAACGCCTGTAACGACACGCCGCCGTACACCGTCGGCAAGTGCGCGGCTACGCCGCCGGACGTGCAGGCGTTCAGCGACCTCGCGCTGTGGACCCGTGTCGTCACCGAGACCGAGTTGCAGTCGGTGTTCGGTTCGGGTCAGCCGCTGTCCACGCTCACTCACTAACCGGAGTCTCGCGATGAACCCGACACGTTCTTTCCCGACCGCATTGCCGCAGCACGAGACGCACGGCGCGCAGGCGGTCTGTGAGCGGTCCGCCGCCGGCACGCCTCGTGGGCCGGCGCGCAAGCGCGGCCTGCTGACGGCCGCGGCCTTGTGCGCGCTGTGCTGCGTCGCGCTGGCCGGTTGTGACGGCAGTTCGAACGGCAGCAGCAGTTCGAGCGGCGGGAGTGGCGGTGCCACTGCCGCAAACAGCGCGGCGGCCGGCGCGGGCGGTGCGAGCGCGGCGGTGCCGATCGTTGCCGCGCCCGCTTCCGGCGCCTGCGCCGCGTTGGGCGCGAGCGCCGTGCAGCCATTGCAGAACACGCAACTCGTCTGCGCACCGTGACCCGCCTGCACGCCCCCATTCCGACGACGACCCGAACACGCCTAACACGCCCAACATGACCTCATTGGACCGCCGTACCTTCCTGCGCAGCGCCGCAGGCGCTGCCGCGCTGAGCCTGTTTCCGCCCGCGATACGCCGCGCGCTCGCGATTCCCGCGAACAACGCGACCGGCACCATCAACGACGTCCAGCACGTCGTGATCTTCATGCAGGAGAACCGCTCGTTCGACCACTATTTCGGCACGCTGCCAGGCGTGCGCGGCTTTAGCGATCGCTTCACGATTCCGCAGCCCGGCGGCACGACCGTGTTCCAGCAGAACGACGGCACGCGCACCGTGCTGCCGTTCTATCTGGACAGCACCAAGGGCAACGCGCTGCTCGCGGGCGGTCCGCACTCGTGGACCGACGCGCACGCGGCATGGGACAGCGGCCGCATGACGCAATGGCCAAAGGCCAAGGGCGATGTGTCGATGGGTTATCTGAACCAGTCCGACCTGCCATTTCATGTGGCGCTGGCGAACGCGTTCACGATCTGCGACGCCTATCACTGCTCGCTGCATGGCGGCACCAACTCGAACCGCATCTTCCTGTGGACCGGCACCAACGGCGCGAGCGCGGGCTCCAACCCGGTGGTCAACAACGACGGCTGGGACGGCCTCGGCGCCTCCGCGACCGGCCTTACGTGGACGACGTATCCCGAACGTCTGCAGGCGGCGGGCGTGAGCTGGAAGGTCTACCAGAACATGCCGGACAACTACACCGACAACTCGCTCGCCGGCTTCGCGACCTTTCGCAAGGTCAACGAGACGCTGCCGGGTTCGCCGCTGCTGCCGTACACGCAGTCGCTCGAAGCGGTGGCGCCGCTGTACAAGGGCATCGGCAACACCATGCCCGATGGCGGCTTCCTGCAGTCGCTGAAAGACGACATCGCGGCAGGACAGATGCCGCAGGTGAGCTGGATCGTGTCGCCGCAGGCGTACTGCGAACATCCGGGTGCGTCGACGCCGGGACAGGGCGGCTACTACCTGCAGTTGCTGCTCGATACGCTGACCGCTAACCCCGATGTGTGGAGCAAGACCGTGCTGTTCGTCAATTACGACGAGAACGACTGCTTCTTCGACCACATGCCGCCGCCGGACGCGCCGACCAGAAATGCCGACGGCACCTTCGCCGGTAAAACGACGGTGAACGCGCAGTACGAGTACTTCACGAAAGCCAACCCGCCCGGCGATTCGTCGCCGCTCGTGCCGGATGGCCAGACCTTCGGGCCGGGGCCGCGCGTGCCGATGTTCGTCGTGTCGCCGTGGAGCACCGGCGGCTGGGTCAATTCGCAGGTGTTCGACCATACCTCCGTGCTGCGCTTTCTCGAACAGCGCTTCGGCGTGACCGAAACCAACATCAGCCCGTGGCGGCGCGCGGTGTGCGGCGACCTGACCTCGGCGTTCAATTTCCGCAATCCGAACGACGCGCCGGTGGCGGCGCTGCCCGCGCCGACCAAGGCCCAGGCCGACGCGCAGAACGCGCAGCAGAGCGCGCTCGGCGCAGTGCCGGTGCCGGCGGCGGCGAGCCAGCAGATGCCGACCCAGGCGCTGATGTCGCGGCCGTCGCGCGCCTTGCCGTATCTGCTGCACGTGAGCGCGAACGCCGATACACAGGACGGCCTGATCTGGCTGATCTTCAGCAACACCGGCACGGCCGGCGCGGTGTTTCATGTGTACGACCAGTTGCATCTCGACCGTGTGCCGCGTCGCTACACCGTCGAAGCCGGCAAGGAACTGTCTGATTCGTGGAACGCGCTCGCCGACGATCTTGGCAATTACAGCTTGTGGGTGCTCGGGCCGAACGGTTTCCATCGCGCGTTCCAGGGCAACGTGGCGAGCGTTGCGACTGGGCCGAATCCGGAAGTGCGGGTTTGCTACGACGTGAACAACAACGCGGTCTATCTGACGATCATGAACGTCGGCAATGCGGTGGCCAACGTGACGGTCACGTCGAACGCGTATCGCAGCGATGGTCCATGGACCTACGCAGTGCCGGCGGGGATGCAGGTCGAGCCGTACTGGTCGGTCGGCGCCGCCGGCGGCTGGTACGACTTCACGCTGACGATGGCGGGCGGCTTCTCGCGGCGCTTCGCCGGCCGCGTCGAAACCGGCAAGGACAGCATCAGCGACCCGGCGATGGGCGTGGCGACGAGCTAGGCGAACGGACTGGAGCAGCAGCGGCAGTAACAGCAGCAAAGGCAGTAACAGCAGCAGCGCGAAACGTGGCGCTTCAGGGAGTCAGCGAGGGCTGACTCCCTTTTTTTATTCCAGCGGATGCTGACTTGCATATGACCCGGCGGCGCGATTCGTCGCTTTGTATCTGATTTCCAACACTTTTTCCGTGCGCGATATTCACGTGGATAATGCCGCCTGCATGTTCAAGCCACGCTTGGCGCGCAGTGCGCTACCCGTGGTTACCCTTAGACGGAAGGAGCGAGTGGACGGCCTCTCTTTTCGCATACCAAACCGTCCATCCAAGACCAAACCAATGAACAACAAACAGCTCACCGTCAAAGCCCGGCTTGCGACGGCCTTCGGGGTACTCGCGGCAAGCGTCCTGGTCGTGTCGGGCCTGGCCGTCAAATCGCTCAACGATGCGGACCGGCGGTTCGCGGACTACGTCTCGGGCATCAGCGCGCGCGCCGAACTGGCGTCAAGCGTGCGCACCGCGGTCGATCGCCGCGCGATTGCGGCCCGCAACATGGCGCTGGTGACGAAGCCGCAAGACTTCGAGATCGAGAAGACCGCCGAGGCGCAAGCCCAGCAGGACGTGCAAACGCGCCTCGCCAAACTCAGGCAGATGGTCGACGACGCCGCCGACGCGTCCGGCAAATCGCGCGAGCTGGTCGCCGAGATGAGCCGCGTCGAGGCGGCTTATACGCCGGTCGCGCAAGGCATCGTTGCGCTCGCAACGGCGGGCAAGCGCGACGAAGCGGTGGCCAAGATCAACGACGAATGCCGTCCGTTGCTGGCCGCGCTTGTCAAAGCCACCAACGACTACGTCGACTACTCGCGCAGCCAGGCCGAACAGAGCGTGCAGGATGCCGACGCGCGCAATATCTGGCAGCGCAATCTGCTGATTGCGATCTGCCTGTTCGCGACCGGCGCGGCGGCGCTTGCCGGTGTGCTGATCACGCGTGGTCTGACGCGGGCGTTGGGCGCCGAGCCGGCGGCCTTGAGCGACGTCACGCAGCGGGTCGCCAAGGGCGATCTGAGTCCGGTGGTGGGGGCGCGGCAGGCGCCCGAGGGCAGTGTGCTGGCGTCGATGGGCGCGATGCAGCAGAGCCTCGTCACGCTGATCGGTCAGGTGCGCTTTGCCGCGGATAGCATCGCGACCGGCTCGAGTCAGATCGCCGCGGGCAATGTGGATCTGTCGTCGCGGACGGAGCAGCAGGCGTCGTCGTTGCAGCAGACTGCGTCGAGCATGGAAGAGCTGACGGCGACCGTGCGTCACAACGCCGATAGCGCGCAGCAGGCGAGCGTGCTGTCGACCAACGCGTCGGAGATCGCGCAGAAGGGAAACGAGGTGGTGAGCCGCGTGGTGGGCACGATGGGCGACATCAGCGCGAGCTCGGCGAAGATCGCGGATATCACCGGGATCATCGAAGGCATCGCGTTTCAGACCAATATCCTCGCGCTGAATGCGGCCGTCGAGGCGGCGCGTGCGGGTGAGCAGGGACGCGGCTTCGCCGTGGTGGCGAGTGAAGTGCGCAGTCTGGCGCAACGTTCGTCGGTGGCGGCGAAGGAGATCAAGGATCTGATCAACGCCTCGGTGGAGAAGATTCGCGACGGTTCGTCGTACGCGCAGGAAGCGGGCAGCACCATGGCCGAAGTCACGCACGCGGTGGCGCGCGTGACCGACATCATGGGCGAGATCGCGGCGGCCACCGGCGAGCAGAGCCGCGGCATCGAGCAGGTGAACCTGGCGATCACGCAGATGGACACCGTCACGCAGCAGAACGCCGCACTGGTTGAGGAGGCCGCGGCGGCTTCGCAGTCGCTGGAGGGGCAGGGGCGGCAGCTCAATGAGGCGGTTGCGTTTTTTAGGCTGGAGGTGGGGCGCGGGTGAGATGGGTGTGGGGTGGGTGTGAGGGCATTGACCTGTCCGCGGTGAGTCGGCGGCGCCGGGCGTGCTAGCTAACTGGTTTCGTTTGCCATGCGGCCACTGCGTGCCGCTGCCGCGTGTTTATGGCAGCCGGTACACCGCGCTCGGCGGCGATGGCGGCGCGCGGATCCTACTTCGACTCGGACGTGGGAGCCGCGCCGGCCGGTGGCACTAACTCGAAGCAGGCGGGCGGTGTGACGGGCGTTCTCGTCTTCGCGTCCGGTTGCTGCGGGTCGATGCATTTGAACGCGCTCTGGTCGCGCTGGACAAAAATCGTATCGGCTACCCCGGCGCTGCCGCGCGCGCTGTTGACGACGGCGACGATCTTGTAGCCGTTTTGCAGGAGTGTGGAGAGCGTGGTGGGGGTGGCGCGCCACTGGGAGTCGGGTGGGGTTTGGGCTTGAGCTTGAGCAGCTAGCGCTGATGCTGCGGCGACGAGCACGACGGCTGCGGCGAGCTTGGCGGTGCGGGACTTCATCAAGAAACCTCCTGGAAGTTGCGATTTTGGGCTGTTGGACGGCCATTGGCCGATCACGCCACAGGTATGGCGAGGCTGTCTTTCAAGACCGCAAGCAATTCGAAGAAGTTCACCCGTGACAGGCGATATACTGTATGGATATACAAGGTAACCGGCCTGAATGGATCATGCGTATGCCGTATCAACAATGTTGACACACTGGGGATCGGGGCATAAGATGGTTTTTGTATCAACGCAGTATCAACGTATGACCCCTTTAACCGGAGAGTCAGAAGTTACCGGCCGCGTTGACCGGGGCTTCGGGGCTTCTGAATGATGGAGTGCGGACCTTATGGCTATTCAAACCTTAAAGCGTTGGGGAAATAGCCTTGCTGTTCGGATCCCCGCGAGTGTCGCCGGCGAGGTGGCCTTCACGGAAGGTCAGGAAGTAGACGTCGAAGTGCAGGACGGGAATGTGATGATTCGTCCCCACACGGCAATCAGGCGTTTTTCGCGCGAGCGTTATCTGCAGCAACTCCGCGAGAGCAAGCTTGTATCGCACGAAACGATCGACTTTGGCGAACCGCAAGGCTCGGAACTCGGTGGACCCGACGACCCGGCGCGATTCGACAAATGGTAGGAGCGCATGCAGAACGACATACCGGAAGCTGGCGACATCATCAGGCTCTACATTGGGCCAAGTAAGGGCAACGAGCAGGACGGGTATCGAGCGGTTCTGGTGCTTAGTCCGCTGGATTTCAATGAGCTGACCGGACGCGTTACGGGGCTGCCCATCACCTCTTCGGTGAGAGGGTGGGAAACGGAGATCCCGCTCTCCAGTCTCGCGCGGCCGGGCGTGGCGCTTGTCGACCAGATCACCACGCTTTCTTTCAAGGCTAGAGACTTCAGGTTCAACGGCGAGCGGGCTACAGCCGAAGAAATGGAAGCCGCGAAATATGCGGTGAAAATGATCCTCGATCTGTGATCGGAAGGCGCCAGAGATGGCGCTTTTTTTGAGTACGTGGTTTGGCGAGAACGATGTTTAGCTTCATCGCCAGGACCTCGTGCGCTTCAACGGCGAAAACAAAAAAGCCGCTGAACCTTGCGGATCAGCGGCTTTTTCTTGCAACTGGTGGCGAATCAGGGACTCGAACCCCGGACCTGCGGATTATGATTCCGTCGCTCTAACCAACTGAGCTAATTCGCCGAAAGAAGCGAGATTATGCGGACCACGCCGGAGGCTGTCAACCCCCGGCGCACAACTTTTTCAAGTCGGCGGTCCATCTTGCGCGTCAGTCCTGCGCGTAGATGTCCGAGTCCTTGGTCTCCTTCACGAACAGCATGCCGATCACGAAGGTGATCAGCGCGATCACGATTGGATACCACAGCCCCGAGTAAATGTTGCCCTTCGCCGCCACGATCGCGAACGCGGTCGCCGGCAGGAAGCCGCCGAACCAGCCATTGCCGATGTGATACGGCAGCGACATCGATGTGTAGCGGATCCGCGTCGGGAACATCTCCACCAGCATCGCCGCGATCGGGCCGTAGACCATCGTCACGTAGATCATCAGGATCGTCAGGATCACCACGCTCATCGGCCAGTTGATCTGCGATGGATCGGCCTTCGGCGGGTAGCCGGCTGTCTTCAACGTGCCGGCAAGGGTTTTGTCGAACGCCTTGCCTTGCTCCTTGGCGTCGGCGGCCTTCCCGTCATACGTGTTGACCACCGTATCGCCGACCTTGATCTCGGCCAGCGTGCCCGCCGGTGCCGCCACGTTCTCGTAGTTCAGGCCTGCCTTCGAAAGCGCGCTCTTGGCGATGTCGCACGAGCTCGTGAACTTCGACGTCCCCACCGGATTGAACTGGAACGAGCACTCGTCCGGGTTCGCGACCACGACGATCGGCGCGCGCGCGTTCGCGGCTTCGAGCGCGGGGTTGGTGAAGTGCGTCAACGCCTTGAACAGCGGGAAGTAGGTCAGCGCCGCGATCAGCAGGCCGGTCATGATGATCGGCTTGCGGCCGATACGGTCCGACAGCGAGCCGAAGAACAGAAAGAACGGCGTGCCGATCAGCAGCGCGATCGCGATCATGATGTTGGCGCTGCTGCCGTCCACCTTGACCGTTTGCGTCAGGAAGAACAGCGAGTAGAACTGCCCCGTGTACCAGACCACAGCCTGGCCGGCGGTCAGGCCGACCAGCGCGAGAATCACGATCTTCAGGTTCTTCCACTGGGCGAACGATTCCGTCAGCGGCGCCTTGGAGGTCTTGCCTTCGGCCTTGATGCGCTCGAACACCGGCGATTCGTGCAGTTGCAGACGAATCCACACCGACACGGCCAGCAGGATGATCGACGCGACGAACGGCACGCGCCAGCCCCACGCGGCGAACGCGTCTTCGCCGATCGCCGTGCGCACGCCCAGAATCACCAGCAGGGACAGGAACAGGCCGAGCGTGGCGGTCGCCTGGATCCACGCGGTGTAGAAGCCGCGGCGCCCCGGCGGCGCGTGTTCGGCCACATAGGTGGCCGCGCCGCCGTACTCGCCGCCCAGCGCGAGCCCTTGCAGCATCCGCATCGCGATGAAGATCACCGGCGAAGCGAAACCGATCGACGCATAGCCCGGCAGGAAACCCACCAGGAAGGTCGAGAAGCCCATGATCAGGATCGTGATCAGGAACGTGTACTTGCGTCCGACCATGTCGCCCAGACGGCCGAACACGATCGCGCCGAACGGCCGCACCGCGAAACCCGCGGCGAAACCGAGCAGCGTGAACACGAAGGCGGCGGTCGGATTGACGCCGGAGAAGAAGCTCTTGCTGATAAAGGCCGCGAGCGAGCCGGCCAGGAAGAAGTCGTACCACTCGAACACCGTGCCCAGCGACGATGCGAAGATCACCCGCTTCTCATCGCGCGTCATCGGCACGTGCGAGATTTGCCCGCCAACGGTAGCCATATGTCGTCTCCAATTTCCAATATTGATATGTACGTGGCGCGTCGACCTCAGGGCGCCCGTGCTGGGATTATTGGAGTGGAAACTTACGGCGTACTGACGTGGAAGGGGGTGAATGCGATTCTTGAAGTGGCGTGAAATTTTCGCCAAAATCGTCCAACGATCATTGAAAATATCGCCAACGTCGTTCAATTGAATCTCAATATTGCATTGGGATTTTTGCTTGCCTAAGCTCGGTTAGGGTAAGTCCCGCCCCCGTTCAAGCACCGCCAAACTGACGCGAACGAGGGTGCCGGCCAGTCGGGGCGAGGTCTGATAGACGTTGTCGTCGATCGTCAGCTCGCCGCCATGCATGGTCGCGATCTCGCGGACGATCGCCAGTCCGAGCCCGCTGCCGTCACCTTCTCGGCCCAGAATCCGGTAGAAACGCTCGACCACCCGCGCTCGCTCGGCGACCGGAATGCCGAGTCCGGTGTCTTCCACTTCCAGATGTACGCGGCGCGCGGCCGCGTCGTGTCGCACCCGCACCGTGATGCGGCCGCCCGGCGGGGTGTAGCGGATCGCGTTGTCGATCAGGTTCGACAGCATTTCGCGCAGCATGACCGGATTGCCGTCCACGTCGATGGGTTCGTCGGGCGCTTCGTAGCCGAGGTCCATCTGCCTGGCGAGTGCGGCCTGCACCCAGTCGCGCACCGCGCTGCGAGCCACTTCGGTCACTTCGACCGGCGTGAAAATCTGCCCCGACAGGCGGTTTTCCGCGCGCGCCAGCGCCAGCAACTGCGTGACGAGCCGCGCCGCCTGCTCCGAACTGGTCGCGATCTGCTCGAGCGAACGATGCACCTCCGCTGATGCATCCTGGCGCAACGCCAATTCGGCCTGAGTGCGCAGGCCGGCGAGCGGCGTTTTCATCTGATGCGCGGCGTCGGCGATAAAGCGTTTCTGCAGCTCCATGTTCTGTTGCAGACGCGTCAGCAGATCGTTGAACGAGGTCACCAGCGGCTCGATTTCCGGCGGCGCGCGGCGCGCCTCGAGCGGCGACAGATCGTCCGGCCGGCGCGCGCGGATGTGCGCCTGCAGCGCGTGCAGCGGCGCGAGGCCGCGCGACAGGCCGAACCACACCAGCAGGATCGCCAGCGGCAGGATCACGAACTGCGGCAGGATCACGCCCTTGATGATGTCGTTGGCGAGCTGGCTGCGTTTGTCGAGCGTTTCGGCGACCTGCACGAGCACCGGCTGCGCGCCGGCCGTCTGCGGAAATTCGACGGTCGTATAAGCGACGCGGATGTCGTTGCCGCGCAGCATGTCGTCGCGGAACTCGACGAGGCCCGGCTGCGGCCGGTCCTCCTCATGCGGCAGCGGCATGTCGCGCTCGCCGCCCACCAGTTCGCCGCGTGTGCCGAGTACCTGATAGAACACGCGGTCCACGTTGTCGGTACGGAGAAAATCGCGCATGGCGTCGGGCAGCGTCAGCTCCGCCACCCCGTTCACCGGATGAATCTGGCGGGCCAGCACGTAGGCGTCGGTTTCGAGCGCACGGTCGAACGGGCCGTTGGCGATCGACTTGGCGACCAGATAGGTGACGGCGAGGCTCATCGGCCAGAGCAGCAGCAGCGGCGCGAGCATCCAGTCGAGAATCTCGCCGAATAACGAGCGTGGGCGCGCCTCGGCGGCGGCTTCGGTTTCGTCGGGCGGTGCGAACGGGTTGGCGTAACGGGCGTCGCGCGCCTCGTCGAGGTCCGCCGCGCGCGCCGTGGCGCGATCTTCGCGGGCCGACATGGGCGCGCCCTATTTGAAGTGGTGACTCGCCGGCATCGCGCCGGACGGCGGCGCAGCGGGCGGCTCGGCGGCGGCGGGGGCTTGCGCGCGTGCCGGCGCTTGCGCGGCAGGCGGAGTTGCGTCGACGGGCGAAGCGGCTTTCTCCAGGCAATAGCCCAGTCCACGCACGGTAATGATGCGCACGCCGCTCGGCTCGATTTTCTTGCGCAGCCGGTGTACGTAGACCTCGATCGCGTTATTGCTGACTTCCTCGCCCCATTCGCACAGGTGATCGACCAGCTGTTCCTTCGAGACCAGCCGGCCGATCCGTTGCAGCAGCACTTCGAGCAAGCCGAGTTCGCGCGCCGACAGGTCGAGCACCTGGTCGTTGACATGAGCGATCCGGCCCACCTGATCGAACGACAGCGAACCATGCTTCACCACGGTCGGACCGCCGCCCGCGCCACGCCGGGTCAGCGCCCGCACGCGCGCTTCGAGTTCGGTCAGCACGAAGGGTTTGGCCATGTAGTCGTCGGCGCCCAGATCGAGACCCTTGACGCGTTCGTCCACGCTGTCCGCGGCGGTCAGGATCAACACCGGCAGGTTGGAATTACGCGCGCGCAGGCGGCGCAGCACCTCGAGTCCGGACATGCGCGGCAGGCCGAGATCGAGAATCAGCAGGCCGAAAGTTTGTACCGAAAGCGCGGTATCGGCGTCGACGCCGTTCTTCACCAGATCAACGGCATAGGCCGATTGGCGGAGTGATCGAACCAGACCGTCCGCGAGTATGCTGTCGTCTTCGGCAATCAGAATTCGCATGATGCGCCAGCCACCTTGCCGGCACCGTGAGGTGTGCCCCGGCGCGCAGCGGTCTCCGAAAATTATTGTGGGTAGTTGGGCAGCGCGACGGTAAAAATGCGTGTTCGCATGAGAATCGCGCTTGCCAAAACTACTGTTTTTTTATACAGTGTCTGAGTTTCGTGTGTCGCCATCAAAAAGTGGACTGCACACCTGCCTCAGACGCCGTTCATCATAGCAAAGGACGATTCATGGAAGAAAGCAAGAAAGGCTCGGCTGGACTGACTGCTGAAAAGAGCAAGGCACTCGCTGCCGCACTCGCGCAGATCGAAAAGCAGTTCGGCAAAGGGTCGGTCATGCGGCTCGGCGCAGGTGAGGTAATCGAAGATATCCAGGTGGTCTCGACCGGATCGCTCGGTCTCGACATCGCCTTGGGCGTCGGCGGTTTGCCGCGTGGCCGTGTGGTCGAAATTTATGGCCCGGAATCGTCCGGTAAAACCACGCTGACGCTGCAAGTCATCGCCGAAATGCAGAAGATCGGCGGCACGGCGGCGTTTATCGACGCGGAGCACGCGCTGGACATCCAGTACGCGAGCAAGCTCGGCGTGAACGTGAACGAGCTGCTGGTTTCGCAGCCGGACACCGGCGAGCAGGCGCTTGAAATCGCCGACGCGCTGGTGCGCTCGGGCTCGATCGACATGATCGTGATCGACTCGGTTGCGGCGCTGGTGCCGAAGGCTGAAATCGAAGGCGAGATGGGCGACTCGTTGCCGGGCCTGCAAGCGCGTCTGATGTCGCAAGCGCTGCGCAAGCTCACCGGCACGATCAAGCGCACGAACTGCCTCGTGATCTTCATCAACCAGATTCGCATGAAGATCGGCGTGATGTTCGGCAATCCGGAAACCACCACGGGCGGTAACGCGCTGAAGTTCTACGCGTCGGTGCGTCTGGACATCCGCCGTATCGGTTCGATCAAGAAGAACGACGAAGTGATCGGCAACGAAACGCGCGTGAAGGTCGTCAAGAACAAGGTGTCGCCACCGTTCCGCGAAGCCATTTTCGACATTCTGTACGGCGAGGGTATTTCGCGTCAGGGCGAGGTTATCGATCTGGGCGTCGCAGCCAAGATCGTCGACAAGGCAGGCGCCTGGTATAGCTACAACGGCGAACGTATCGGTCAGGGCAAGGACAACGCGCGCGAATTCCTGCGCGAAAATCCGGAGATCGCTCGTGAGATCGAAAACCGTATCCGCGAATCGCTGGGCGTAAATGCCATGGCCGACTCAGTGGCTGGCGCAGGTGCGGGTGCTGAAGTCGCGGACGAAGAAGAGTAACCGTCACGTGATACGCAAGGGCCGGCCGTTGTCCCATGCTGGACGCAATGCGGACGGCCCGCGTGATGAAGAGAACGATTCGTCGGAACGGTTCGATCCGTTCGACGCGCATGATCGCGCCGAGGGCCGCGGCTCGCGGCGCACACCGCTTCAGTCGTCCCGGTCAGCCGGTTCGGAGCCTTCCGAAACCGCTGAGGTCGCCGAATTCACCGAGGCGACTTACAGTCGCTCGCGTCGCCAACCAGGCGAGGCGAAGCCGGAGCAGGACGAAGCCAAAAACTCGAAACGCCCAGCCCGTTCGCTAAAAGGACGCGCGCTCGGCTATCTCTCTCGCCGCGAATACAGCCGCACGGAACTCGCGCGCAAGCTCAAACCGTTTGTTGAAGAAACCGATTCGCTCGACACGCTGCTCGATCAGTTGGAAGCCGAAAACTGGCTGTCCAATTCGCGTTTCGCCGAAAGCCTGATTCACCGTCGTTCGTCGCGTCTGGGCGCCAGCCGGATTCTCGGTGAACTGAAGCAGCACGCGGTCGATCCCACGCTGGTCGAAGACGCCAAGGCGCAATTGCGCGAGACCGAGTTCGCGCGCGCTCAGGCCGTTTGGCAGAAAAAATTCGGCGAACTCCCTGAAACGCCCGCCGAGCGGGCCAAGCAGCAGCGCTTTCTGGCGTCGCGCGGTTTTTCGGGTGCAACCATCGGCAAAATCCTCAGGGGCGTCGACGAGGAGTAGGGCGGCAACCCGCCAATATCGGCCGCCATCCGCTCGCCGAATCGTGCCGGA
Organism: Paraburkholderia bryophila; assembly: GCF_003269035.1. Lineage (GTDB taxonomy): Bacteria > Pseudomonadota > Gammaproteobacteria > Burkholderiales > Burkholderiaceae > Paraburkholderia > Paraburkholderia bryophila. The sequence continues at coordinate 143,134 of NZ_QLTK01000002.1, forward strand.
TCACGCCAAATCACGCCGCAAGAACCCTCTTCGAGATAGCGCCCAACCCGCTCAGCCGCGCGCCGGGCGGGCCTGCGCATTCCGGCCTGTACCAAATACCCAGTATGCTAAAATTGGGGGGTTTTCCAATCCGGCCTTTCCTTCCCGCATGCCGCTCTCCCCGCCAGTGTCCCGTCAGTTGCGCCATCGTCGCGCAATCCGAGCGGAAGCCTACGAGCGAGCCGATGGCCTGTGGGATGTGGAAGCGTGCTTGACCGACGAAAAACCGCGCGACGTGGTCCTTGCGTCGGGCGTCCGGCCCAATGGTCAGCCGATCCATGAACTCTGGCTTCGCATCACCATCGATCGCAAGCTCAATGTCGTCGACGCCGAGGCGTCGTCCGACTGGGTGCCCTATCCAGGGTTGTGCCAGGTCAGTAATCCCGCCTATCGTGCCCTCATCGGGCTCAATCTACGCCAGAACTTCCGCCGTGAAGCTGCCCGTTTGCTCGGCGGCACGGAGGGTTGCACCCATCTCACCGAGTTGTGCGCAGTCCTGCCGACCGCCGCGATTCAGGCATTCGCCGGCGAGGTGTGGAGCACCGGTGACAGCGCGAAAGCCAGTTCAGGAAACGAAGCGCCTGACGGCTCACACGAGCATTCCAACGACAAACCGCCATTCCAGTTGGGACGCTGCCACGCGCTGCGTTTCGACGGCGAGGCGGTGCAGCAGTTTTATCCGCGCTGGTATGGCCACGCACCGCGTTCGGCGGAACGCGTGGCATCGTCAGGCGACAGGGCAGACCGCCAGACAGGTAAGGGCGGCAACGCGTCCGGCATGAACGACGGCAGCGGAAACGAAGTTCAATCCAACTCTCAGACTGAAGGGAATCACGCATGAAGATTCACGAGTACCAGGGTAAGGAAATCCTGCGGAAATTCGGCGTCGCGGTACCGCGCGGCAAGCCGGTCTTCTCGGTGGATGATGCGGTCAAGGCCGCGGAAGAGCTCGGCGGCCCGGTATGGGTCGTGAAGGCTCAGATCCACGCGGGTGGCCGTGGCAAGGGCGGTGGCGTGAAAGTTGCCAAGTCGCTGGAACAGGTTCGCGAGTATTCGGAACAGATCCTCGGCATGCAGCTCGTCACGCACCAGACCGGTCCGGAAGGCCAGAAGGTGAATCGCCTGCTGATCGAAGAAGGCGCTGACATCAAGAAGGAACTGTATGTCGGCCTGGTGATCGATCGCGTTACGCAGAAGATCGTCGTGATGGCATCGAGCGAAGGCGGCATGGACGTCGAAGAAGTCGCGGAAAAGACGCCCGAGCTGATCCACAAGATCGCTGTCGATCCGGCAACCGGTCTGAAAGACGCGGAAGCCGACGAGCTGGCCACGAAGATCGGCGTGCCCGCCGCTTCGCTGCCGCAAGCCCGTTCGATCCTGCAAGGCCTGTACAAGGCATTCTGGGAAACCGACGCGTCGCTGGCCGAAATCAACCCGCTGATCCTGACCGGCGACGGCAAGGTCATCGCGCTGGACGCCAAGTTCAACTTCGATTCGAACGCACTGTTCCGTCACCCGGAAATCGTCGCGTATCGCGATCTGGACGAAGAAGATCCGGCTGAAGTCGAAGCGTCGAAGTTCGACCTCGCGTACATCTCGCTCGACGGCAACATCGGCTGCCTCGTGAACGGCGCAGGCCTCGCCATGGCAACGATGGACACCATCAAGCTGTTCGGCGGCGAACCGGCGAACTTCCTGGACGTGGGCGGCGGCGCCACGACCGAGAAGGTCACGGAAGCGTTCAAGATCATGCTGAAGAACCCGAACCTGACCGCGATCCTGGTCAACATTTTCGGCGGCATCATGCGCTGCGACGTGATCGCCGAAGGCGTGATCGCTGCGTCGAAGGCCGTGTCGCTGAAGGTGCCGCTCGTGGTCCGCATGAAGGGCACGAACGAAGATCTGGGCAAGAAGATGCTCGCTGAATCCGGTCTGCCGATCATTGCGGCGGACAGCATGGAAGAAGCGGCTCAGAAGGTCGTCGCGGCTGCCTCGGGCAAGGCGTAAGCCTCGTCCCAAGGCGGCTTTTGCCACGGGCTTTTGCCAAGATAAACCAGGCATTACGAATGGCGGCGCGTGAGTGACGCGGGCGGAGAACATCCCGCCGCGCGGCGCAACAGCGCGACGCCAAACGAACAGAGGTCAATACATGTCGATTCTGATTAACAAAGACACCAAGGTCATCACGCAGGGCATTACCGGCAAGACCGGTCAGTTCCATACGCGTGCTTGCCGTGAATATGCAAACGGCCGCGAAGCGTACGTTGCAGGCGTGAACCCGAAGAAGGCCGGCGAAGATTTCGAAGGCATTCCTATTTACGCCAGCGTCGCTGAAGCCAAGGCTGAAACGGGCGCGACCGTGTCGGTGATTTACGTTCCGCCGGCAGGCGCTGCCGCTGCGATCTGGGAAGCGGTCGAAGCCGACCTGGACCTGGCGATCTGTATCACGGAAGGCATTCCTGTCCGTGACATGATCGAGCTCAAGGCACGTATGCGCGCGAAGAACAGCAAGACGCTGCTGCTCGGACCGAACTGCCCGGGCACGATCACGCCGGACGAACTGAAGATCGGCATCATGCCGGGTCACATCCACCGCAAGGGTCGTATCGGCGTCGTGTCGCGTTCGGGCACGCTGACGTACGAAGCAGTCGGTCAACTGACGGCGATCGGTCTCGGCCAGTCGTCGGCAGTCGGTATCGGCGGCGACCCGATCAACGGTCTGAAGCACATCGACGTGATGAAGATGTTCAACGACGATCCGGAAACGGACGCCGTCATCATGATCGGCGAGATCGGCGGTCCGGACGAAGCGAATGCCGCTGAGTGGATCAAGGACAACATGAAGAAGCCGGTGGTTGGCTTCATCGCCGGCGTCACGGCGCCTCCGGGCAAGCGCATGGGCCACGCCGGCGCGCTGATCTCGGGCGGTGCGGATACGGCCGAAGCGAAGCTGGAAATCATGGAAGCCTGCGGTATCAAGGTCACGAAGAACCCGTCGGAAATGGCGCGTCTTCTGAAGGCGATGCTGTAATACCAAAATTCGCGCGCTGTGAGCGCGCGTTTTTTGATACGCTTACGGGATCCTTTCGTGAGCGTACGGTTTCAAAAAAAGCGGGGGAGTGCAAACTCCTCCGCTTTTTTATTGCCCGTGCGCCAGACTTCCCGGCCTTTCGCCCATGCTCGAGTTTTTCGCCACGCTCCATTGGGGCGCCGTCATCCAGATCATCGTGATCGACATCCTGCTAGGTGGCGATAACGCGGTCGTGATCGCATTGGCTTGCCGTAACCTACCGGCGTCCCAGCGTACGAGGGGCGTGCTATGGGGCACGGCCGGCGCGATCGTGCTGCGCGTTGCGTTGATCGCGTTCGCGGTCGCGCTGCTCGACGTGCCGCTGCTGAAGTTCGCGGGCGGGCTGCTGCTGTTGTGGATCGGCGTGCGTCTGATGGCGCCCGCGCACGACGCGCACGAGAACGTCAAACCGGCGGACAAGCTGTTGTCGGCGATCAAAACGATCATCGTCGCGGACGCGGTGATGAGCCTCGACAACGTGATCGCGATTGCCGGCGCGGCGGAAGCGGCCGATCCGGAACACCGGCTCGCGCTGGTGATCTTCGGCCTGATCGTAAGCATTCCGCTGATCGTGTGGGGCAGCCAGCTAGTGTTGAAGCTGCTCGACCGTTTTCCGATCGTTATCACGCTCGGCGCGGCTTTGCTCGGGTGGATCGCGGGCGGGTTGATCGTCAACGACCCGGCCGGCGACCGTTGGCCGATTCTCGATACGCCGGCGGCCGAATACGGCATGAGCATCGCGGGCGCGTTGTTCGTCGTGATTCTGGGGTACCTGCTCAGGCGGCGGAACGCCAACCGCGCCAGTGCATAGCGCATAACGTCAGCGCGCGGCACGCAACGTTAGCCATTCGGCTGACTGTGAGCCGCGGGCGCCTCTCGCTACGATGGAAACGCCTGTCCCCGATCCGTGGGGCAGGCGTTTTTCGTTTCAGGAGTCTGCCCATGAACCTTACCTTGCCGTGTTCCCCTTATTCCCAATCCTCGCTACCGCCGCGTTTTACGCTCGAGCGGGCGCGCTGGTCCGCGCGTCTCGCGCGTGCTTGCCGCCGCCTCGGGCTCGGCTTCACGCTGATCGAACTGATGATCGTGCTGGCGATTGTCGGTGTGATCGCCGCGTATGCGATTCCCGCGTATCAGGACTATCTGGCGCGCAGTCGCGTCGGCGAAGGCTTGTCGTTGGCCACTTCCGCGCGTCTCGCCGTCGCTGAAAACGCGGCGAGCGGCACGACGTTCAGTGGCGGGTATGCATCGCCGCCCGCTACCCGCAACGTCGAGTCGGTTCGCGTCGACGGCGACACCGGTCAGATCACGGTCGCCTTCACCACACGCGTGGCGCCGGCAGGATCGAACACGCTCACGCTCGTGCCGTCGGTTCCGGACAACGCCGACGCACCGACCGCGCGCATCGGGTTGAGCAAGGGTTCGATGCAGGCGGGCGCGCTCACGTGGGAATGTTTCGCCGGCGGCAAAACGGCCTCGTCGCTGCCCGCACCGGGCGCGGGACCGGCCCCGACAGAAGCGTCCACCTTGTCGGCGAATCTTGCACCGCCCGAGTGCCGTTCATGACCGACGGCGCGAGTAGTCGGGCGAGTCGCCGATCGCACGTAAAAGGCTGACTTTTGGGATATTTCAGCCCGGCCGGCGCACAGCAGAAGGATTTTTTTGTATAGTGCGCCGGTTGCTGACGCCCACCGGTTACTCGATGCCCACCCCATTCGCGCGCTACCTTTCACTCATATTGTTGTCCCTTGCGTTGATGCTGCCTTATGCAGTCGTCAACCACACGTATCCGATTCCCACTTTCTATGCCGAATTCACGGCGCTGGCGTTGCACCTGCTGACCGGTGCGGGTGTCGTGCTGATGGTGGCGAGCGCCAGGCCGCGCGTCACGTTCGCGTCGCCGGTCGTGGCGCTGGTGCCGTTGCTGTTCGGCCTGGTCGTCGTGGCGCAATCGGTGCTGCTGCCGGTCACGCAACCGTCGATGAACTGGCTCGGCGGCGGCTTCCTGCTGGCGGCCTTCATGGCGGTGCATGCCGGCTACGGCTTCGCGCGCGTCAAGCTCGACGAAACCGCGCTGCGCTGGGCGGCGGGCGCGTTGATTCTCGGTGGGCTGTTCGCGGTGTTCTGTCAGGTGATCCAGTTGTTTCACCTCGAGACGCGCGTGTCGCCGTTCGTGGTGGCATACAACATTACCGTCGAGCGTCGGCCGTTCGGCAATATGGCGCAGGCGAACCACCTCGCCACGTACATTGCGTTCGCGATGGCGGGCGCGCTGTTTCTCGTGCAGACGCGGCGAATCGCCGTCGGCATCTGGTTTCTCGTCTCGACGATTTTCGCCGTGGGCCTCGCGCTGACCGTATCGCGCGGGCCGTGGCTGCAAATGGGCGTGATCGTGGTCGCGGGTTTCTGGATGGCGTTCGCGCAGACGCGCAGCGAACCGCTGCTTCGTCGCAGCAACCGTCAATGGCTCGTGCCGATCGTGCTGGCGCTGTTGTTCGTCGTGGTCAATGCGCTGATCCGCTGGGCCAATGTGCGCTATCACCTGGAGCTGGGGCAGTCCGCGGCGGAGCGGTTCAAGGACGCCGGCCAGATCGCGCCGCGCCTCGCGCTGTGGAAGTACGGCTGGACGATGTTCAAGACGCATCCGCTGCTGGGTGTCGGCTGGGGCGAATTCCCGAGTTATCAGTTCGCACTGGCGAAGAATCTCGGCGGCGTTGAAATCGCCAATAACTCGCACGACATCTTCGTCGACCTGCTGGCGAAAACCGGTTTGATCGGTTTCGCGATCGTGCTGTTCGGCCTGGTCACCTGGCTGGTGCGTGTGGTGCGCGCGCCGCACAGCGCGGCGCGCGTGTTCGGCATCGCGCTGATCGGCGTGCTGGTGATGCACGCGCTGGTCGAGTATCCGCAGCAGTACATGTTCTTCCTGCTGCCGGCCATGTTCGTCTTCGGCTTGCTGGAAACCCGCTCGCTGAGGTTCGTACCCGCGCGCCTGTCGTTCGGTGCGTTTGCCGTGGTGGTGTTCGGCGGGCTGGCCGCGCTGTATCCGGTGTATCGCGACTATGCGCGCGCCGAGGTGCTGTATTACGGCTCGCGTCCGGCCGAGCAGTATCGTGCGGACCCGTCGTTCCTGTTTCAGGCGTGGGGCGAATATGGTCTCGCGACGCTGCTGCCGATGAACGCAATGGATCTGCAGCACAAACTGGCGATGCATCGTCAGGCGTTGGCGTTGCTGCCGGGTGAAACGGTGCTGCGCCGTTATGCGGTGTTGCAGGCGTTGAGCGGCGATACGGTCGCGGCGTTCGACACGGTTGAGCGCCTGAAGATTTTCGCGCTGGAACTGAACGACTGGCCGTCGCAGTTGGGCTATCTGTACGAACTGTGCGATGAGCAGAAGACGCTGACGGGCTTCAAGGCGGAACTGATGAAGCGCTATGGCGTGCCGCCGAGCAACATCAATCAGGACGACGACAGCGACGACGATTGAGTCGCCGCGTTCGTTGGTCTTAACTTTTTAGAGGGGGGCGACGTGCGCACTGCAGCGCTGTCGTCACTCCGCCACCCAGTCCCCTGACTTCCCGCCGTGCTTTTCCAGCACGCGCACATCGGTGATGGTCATCCCCCGATCCACCGCCTTGCACATGTCGTACACCGTCAGCAGTCCCACCTGCACGGCGGTCAGCGCTTCCATCTCCACCCCCGTGCGCCCGAGCGTTTCCACCTGAACCGTGCAATGCACGCCCGGCAGCGCTTCATCGAGTTCGAGGTCCACCTTTACGCGCGTCAGCGCGAGCGGATGACACAGCGGGATCAGATCGGCGGTGCGCTTCGCACCTTGAATGGCGGCAATACGCGCGATGCCGATCACGTCGCCTTTTTTCGCGTTGCCGTCGCGGATTAGCGCGAACGTGTCCGGCAGCATGCGAATCGAGCCGCGCGCCACCGCGATGCGCTTGGTCTCCTGCTTGCCGCCGACGTCCACCATATGCGCCTGGCCGGCAGCGTCGAAATGAGTGAGTTCAGGCATGGTTGGGCTCCTTCAGAGGGCGCCTATCATAGCAGCGGCGCGGCGACCGTTCGAAACACGAACGCTTGATACACCCGGTTCCGGGCGTTCAATGATTACAATTACCCTGTACTTGTCCGCTATCTTATTCCGCGCAGCGGGCGTTGCCTTTCGACCCCGTCTTACCGACCTTGCGATGCGCCCGAAACGGTTTCTCGCTGCCTTGTTATCCGTTGCGCTGATTGCGCCGCCAGGCGCGTTCGCGCAATCCCGGCAATCGCCTGGCGATTCGAGCCTGTTGTCGCTGAATACGCAGACCACCGAACCGCCCCTGGTCAGCGGCCCAACCGACATCTACGTCGACCCGATCGTGCCACCCGACATCGCGCAGGGCGTATTCGGCGTGTACGGCGGCGCGCAGAGCCGCTTTTCCGGCCAGGCCGGTGCGAACACCAGCTGGCGCGCGCCGCTCGTCACGCAGCAGTTGCCCGATCTCGGCAACGGCGGCGCCGGTTCTCTGACGCCGCAAGCCGAGCGCAAGCTCGGCGAGCGCGTCATGCGCGAATTGCGCCGCGACCCTGACTATCTCGACGACTGGCTGGTGCGCGACTACCTGAATTCGGTTGCCGCGAAACTCGCCGCGGCGGCCAACGCGCTCTACCTTGGCGGCTATCGTCCCGACTTCGATCTGTTCGCGGTGCGTGACGCGCAGATCAACGCATTCTCGCTGCCGGGCGGCTTCATTGGCGTGAACACCGGGTTGATCGTGACGACGCAAACCGAGTCGGAACTCGCATCCGTGCTCGGTCACGAAATGGGCCACGTCCTGCAACGCCACATTTCGCGGATGATCACGACCGGCGAGCGTAGCGGCTATGCGGCGCTCGCCGCCGTGTTGTTCGGCGTGCTGGCGGGCGTGCTGGCGCACAGCGGCGACCTCGGCAGTGCGATCGCGATCGGCGGCGAGGCCTATGCGGTCGACAACCAGTTGCGCTTCTCGCGTTCGGCCGAGCACGAGGCGGACCGGGTCGGCTTTCTGCTGCTGGCCGGCGCGGGCTACGATCCGTACGCGATGACCACCTTCTTCGGCCGCCTCGATCGGGCGTCGATGAGCGACGCGGGCGTGCCGGCCTACGCGCGCACGCATCCGCTGACCGGCGAACGGATCGCCGACATGGAAGACCGGGCGCGTCGCGCGCCGTACCGGCAACCGCATCAGGCGTCCGAATATGGCTTCGTGCGCGCGCGTTCGCGCTTGTTGCAGGAGCATTCGAGCAGCGAGTACACGGACGAGATTTCGCGCCTGCGTTCCGAAATCGAGGACCGGACTGCGGTCAACGTGGCGGCGAACTGGTACGGCATCGCCTATGGGCAAATGCTGCTGGAACGTTACGACGACGCGGCGGCGTCGTTAGCGCAATGCCGCGCGGCGTTTATCACGGGCGAGCAGACCGAGGGTGAGCCGGCGCGGAGTTCACCGAGTCTCGACGTGCTGGCCGCCGACATCGCGCGGCGCGCCGGCCGCGACGACGAAGCCGTCCGTCTCGCCGGGTTCGCGCAGCAGCGTTGGCCGCAGTCGAACGCCGCGATCGACATGCATATCCGCACCTTGCTGACATTGCGGCGTTTTGCCGAAGCGCAGGCGCTGGCGCAGAGGGAAACCGTCGCGCATCCGGACCAGCCGGCGTGGTGGCTGTATCTCGCCCAGGCGAGCGCCGGTAGTGGCGACGCGTTGACGCAGCATCGGGCGATGGCGGAGAAGTTCGCGCTCGAAGGCGCATGGCCTTCGGCGATCCGGCAGTTGAAAGACGCGCGCGACATGAAGACGATCGGCTACTACGATCTGGCGACCGTCGACGCTCGATTGCACGAGATGGAAAGCCGCTACAAAGAGGAGCGGCTGGACGAGAAGAGCTAGAAGCGCCTCGAAGAAGTCAGACGCCTAAACCGTTGCCGCGGGACTCGCCACGAACCCGAACCGCGCGGCGACTTCGGCACGACGCACCGCTTGCAGCGGCAACACCACACCGTCATTCCAGCGGAATTCACCGCTCATTGCATCGTCGGCGAGTTCGGCGTGATCGGAGAACACGTCCAGATCGTGATCGTGCAGAACCGCCACTCTGGGCGGCGTCGAGCGATCGGCAAACAGAATGCCGCCTTCTTCGTCGATCAACACCGCGGCGGGATCGAAGCTCTCTCCGGCCTGGTCCCTGAGCGCGAGCGCGTCGTGGTCGGCATCGGCAGAGGCATCGGCCGCGAATCTGACCACCCACGGCGTATAGCCCAGCTCCACATAAACCCGCTGCGGACCGTTCTGGAAAAACCACTGCCCGTGCTCATCGGCGGCGTAGTTGCGGTTGATGAAACCAAGCAGCGCGTCATGCCGGATCGGCGTACCGGGCGAGCCGCTCGCCTGGGCGGCCTCGTCGCGCATGCGCCAGGTGCCGCGCCGGTCGAGCATCAGCCAGCCGGTGCAACTCGGCACGTTCGGCCATTTCGCCAAGGCCTGTTTGACGATCTCATCCATGGTCGACGTGCCGCTCCAGGTAGCCGAACACGCGCCGCGACAGCCAGTCGATGCGGCCTGGGAACGGTCCGGTCATGAAGCCGGCGTGGCCGCCGTGCTTCGGTTGTTCAAGTTCCACCGCCGCCGACACGTCGTGCCGCGACGGCAACGCCTCCGCCGGCAGGAACGGGTCGTTGCGCGCATTCAGCACCAGCGTCGGCACCTGAATATGCGGCAGCAGCGGACGGGTGGTCGCCTGGCTCCAGTAGTCTTCGGTATTGCGAAAGCCGTGCAGCGGCGCGGTGACGACGTTGTCGAACTCGTACATGTTGCGGCTCGCGAGCATCGTGTCGCGATCGAACAGGCCGGGATACTGCACCAGCTTCTGCGTGGCCTTCTGCTTGAGCGTTTTCAGAAAGCTGCGGGCGTAGACAAGGCCGAAGCCCTGCGACAACGCACGGCCGCCGGCGTGGACGTCGATCGGTGTCGACACCGCCGCGGCCGCGCTGATGATGGCGGCGGCCTCTTCGCGCCGCTCGCCGAGCCAGCGCAGCAGCACATTGCCGCCGAGCGACACGCCCGCCACCACGATCGGCCCGTCGTGCGCGGCGCGCAGACGGCGCAGCACCCAATCGACTTCGTTGCTGTCGGCGAGATGATAGAAGCGCGGCAAGCGGTTCAATTCGCCTCCGCAACTGCGGAAGTGCGGCACCACGCCATGCCAGCCGGCCTCGCGCGCCGCCGCCATGAGCGACATCGCGTAGTGCGAGGCGGAACTGCCTTCGAGGCCGTGGAATAGCACGAGGAGCGGGGTGTCGGCCGACAGCGCCGTCGGCGAGTCGTGCGCCACCCAATCGAGGTCGATGAAATCGCCGTCGGGCGTATCCCAGCGCTCGCGTCGCAACGCCACCGCGGGGCGGCGCGCGAACAGCGACGGCACGATGGTTTGCGCATGCCGGTTCGGCAGCCAGAGCGGCGCGCGATACAACGATTCGACGGCGGCCGCCACGGCACGCGCCGCACCGGAGGACGCGGGCGCTGAATTAACCAGGGCTTCCGCCGGCTCGGGATCGGGAGAATGCTTGCGGAGCGTGCTCATACCGGCTGCGAAGACAAGAGAGTCAAGCCGAGCCGCACCTCAGTGCAGCGACCCCTGGTGGCCGTGCCGCATCTTGGTGGCGAACTGGCTGGCGGCTTCGTTCGGCATGGGGCTCGCATGAATGTGCGCGATGCGCCACTCCCCGCGTTCGTGAACCATCACGTAGGTCGTGAACACCATGGCGGGCGTCGCCTTCGGGTCGGCGGGACGGTGCGCTTCGGCAATTGCGTAGACGACGGTGCCGAGGCTGTCGTACACGCGAATGTCGAGCGGTTCGATCGTTACGCGCGTGGTTTCGAGCTGGATCTGCAAGCCGGCGCGAATACTGTCGAGGCCGTGCAGGTGGGAGCCGTCGGCACAGATGCAACTGACGAACTCCTCATCGATCCACAGGCCCATCAAGCTGTCGATATTGACCTCGGAAATGGCCTGATAGTAGGCGTTGAGGGTATCGGCGGCGGCTTCGAAGATATGGGCAAAACGTGGCATGGCTCGTCAGTCTCTTGTGCGCGGCGCGCGGTTGCGGGGCAGCGGTCAGCGGGACGGTCCGGGGCACCGGACCGTCTCACCCGAGCGCCAGATTGCCCGCGCTGCAAGGCGCGAACATGACGCGACGCGCTCAGGGGCGTGCGGTGTTGCGTGCAAGTGTCAATCGCCTCAGCGCTGCGTGAGCAGCATGCCGCGCAAATCGCTGAAGACCTGCTCGGCGCTCAACTGCTTCAGGCAGTTCAGATGACCGAGCGGACACTCGCGCTCAAAACAGGGGCTGCATTCGAGATGAAGCCATTGTACCTTCGCGAGCTCGGACAAGGGCGGCGTATGGCGCGGATCGGTCGAACCGTACACGGCCACCAGCGGCCGACGCAGCGCGGCGGCCACGTGCATCAGGCCGGAATCGTTGGTGACGACCGCGTTGGCCCGCGAGATCAGCGCGCAAGCCTCGCCCAGCGCGGTCTGGCCGCACAGGTTGCGCACGTTCGGCGCGCGTTCGGCAATGGCCTGGGCGAGCGGCGCGTCTTTCGGCGAACCGAGCGCGACGATCTGCGTGTACGGGAACGACTGGCCGACCATTTGCGCGAGCGCGGCGAAATGCTCGGGCGGCCAGCGTTTGGCGGGACCGTACTCGGCGCCGGGGCAGAACACCAGCAGCGGCACGCGCGTATCCAGATTGAAGCGCGCCGAGACCCGCGACGCTTCGTTCAGGTCGGCGTCGAGGCGCGGCATGGGCAGGTCGTCGGGTACCTTGGCGCCGGGCGCGTAGGCGAGCGCGGCGTACTGGCCGACCATCGGCGGACGCTCGTCCTTGCGCGGATTCGCGTGACGCACGTTGAGCAGGCCATAGCGGCTTTCGCCGGTATAGCCGATGCGCAGCGGCACGCCGGCCAGCCAGGGAATCAGCGCGGATTTGAGCGAATTCGGCAGCACGTAGGCCGCGTCGTAGCCGACGTCGCGCAAATCGCTCGCCAGTTGCCAGCGGCGCAGCATTTGCAGCTTGCCGTGCGCGAGATCCGTGGCGTAGACGTCGCGGATTTCCGGCATGCGTTCGAGTACGGGCGCAACCCACGAGGGCGCGACCGCATCGATCACGATGCGCGGATGCAATTTCACGAGGCGCGCAAACAGCGGCTGCGCCATCAATGCGTCACCGATCCAGTTCGGTGCGATAACCAACGCGCGACGCATCAGAGTGGGTGTCCGGTGTCGAAACGAAGCGCCGCGCGCGGTGTGCGCGTGGCGTTCGGATATGTCAAAAGGGAAGGGCCGCTCGCCGCATGGCGCGCTGCCGGCGTGGCCGGACGCGCCGCGGTGGCGGCCGTGTTGCGGTGTGCCTGCTGGTACGTTCGCGTAATCGCGACCCGCTGCGACTGTCGCTTAACCAGTCCGACCCGCAGTCCGACCCGCAGTCCGACTAGCAGCCCGATCAGACCCGGCAGGCAGCGCCGCAAGCGGAGCGTGCTTAGCAGAGCGGGATCAATGACCCCGAACCACTTCGCCGTCGCGCAGCTTGTAACGCGTGCTGCAGTACGGGCAGCGCGCTTCGCCGTGCGTGACGTCGATAAAGACGCGCGGATGCGCGCTCCAGCGCGGCATGGCCGGGTTCGGACAGTACGCCGGCAGGTCTTTCGCCGACAGTTCGACCAGCGGCATTTCCTTGATTTCGCTCATGGGACGTTCTCGTTGTATGCAGGGTTCGTGCGTTGCGCCTCAGGCGGGCGCAGCGCGCGTTAGATCTTGGTGAGCCAGTGCGCGTACTTGTCGCTCTTGCCGTTCACGATGTCGAAGAAGCCCGATTGCAGCTTTTCCGTGATCGGGCCGCGCGTGCCCGAGCCGATGGTGCGGTTGTCGAGCTCGCGGATCGGCGTGACTTCGGCGGCGGTACCGGTGAAGAACGCTTCGTCGCAAGTGTAGACCTCGTCGCGCGTAATGCGCTTTTCGATCACCTGGATGCCCGCGTCGCGCGCCAGCGTAATGACGGTGTCGCGCGTGATGCCGTCGAGGCACGACGACAGATCAGGCGTGTACAGCTTGCCGTTGTTCACGAGGAAGAAGTTCTCGCCCGAGCCTTCCGACACGTAGCCGTCCACGTCGAGCAGCAGTGCTTCGTCGTAACCGTCGGCGATCGCTTCCTGGTTGGCGAGGATCGAGTTGACGTACCAGCCCGACGCCTTGGCGCGCACCATGGACACGTTCACGTGATGGCGCGTGAACGACGAGGTTTTAACGCGGATGCCCTTGGCAATGCCGTCTTCGCCGAGGTAAGCGCCCCACGGCCACGCCGCGATCGCCACGTGGATCGTGTTGCCCTTGGCCGACACGCCGAGCTTTTCCGAACCGACCCAGATGATCGGGCGCAGATAGCAGGATTCGAGTTTGTTTTCGCGGACCACCTCGCATTGCGCGGCGGCGAGCGTTTCGTGGTCGAACGGCACGTCCATCTGGAAGATCTTGGCCGAGTTCAGCAAACGCTTGGTGTGTTCCTGCAGGCGGAAAATCGCCGTGCCGCCGTCCGCCGTTTTGTAGGCGCGGACGCCTTCAAAAACGCCCATGCCGTAATGCAGCGTGTGGGTGAGCACGTGGATCTTGGCGTCGCGCCAATCGATGAGCTTGCCATCCATCCAGATCTTGCCGTCGCGGTCGGCCATTGACATACGATTCTCCAGCGGGTGCGTTGTGAGTCCCCAAACCCGCCGCCGGGCGGCAGGTCCACGAAGGCGCAAGACAACCGGCGGTTGGCCCGGCGGTTTGTCGTGGGGTGGGGCGAAGAGCGTCATTTTAGCGTCTTTTGCACACGAAACGGGCATTCGGGCCGATGTCGGACGCTATAATCCAGCGCACGCATAATTCATATCCGGATGCGCCAGCGGGTGCTTGACGACCTGGCGCCGACTTCCCATCACAGCGGCGTTGTTTGGCGCCGTCGTATCGCCTCATGCTCGCTCGTCTGTCCGACACCGATCGCCGTGCCTTCCGTGAGGGCGCGCGCGACTATTCGCCGACCTTGATGGCGATTTTCTCGTGGGGTCTCGTCACCGGTATCGCCATGAGCAAATCGGTGCTCACGCTGCCGCAGGCGCTCACCATGTCGCTACTGTGCTACGCCGGTTCGTCGCAACTGGCGGTGCTGCCGCTGCTGGCCGCCAAACTGCCGATCTGGACCGTGCTGCTCACCGCGGCCATGGTCAATACGCGTTTCGTGATCTTCAGCGTCGGTCTCGCGCCGCACTTTTCCTATCTGCCCATGTGGCGCCGCATCGTGCTCGGCTACTTCAACGGCGACGTGATCTACCTGCTGTTTCAGAAGAAGAGCTTCCCGGCCGGCTTTCTGCCCGGCAAGGAGGCCTACTACTGGGGCATGGCGTTGTGCAGCTGGCTGTCGTGGCAGGTGTCGTCGATCGCGGGAATTCTGCTGGCGAGCCTGATTCCGGACAACTGGGGGCTCGCACTGGCGGGCACGCTCGCCTTGCTGCCGATCATGGTGTCGGCGATCGCGAGCCGTTCCACGCTGGTGGCGGTCAGCATTGCCGGCGTGGTGTCGCTGCTCGCGTTCGACCTGCCTTACCGGCTCGCACTGCCGCTCGCCGTGATCGCCGCGATCGTGGCCGGCAGCGCCGCCGACCTGATGGTCGAGCGCGCCGACTTGCGCCGCATTCGCAGCAGCGCTGGAGATTCCCGATGACCTCCACGCAGATCTGGCTCGCCATCTTCGGCATGACCTTCGTCACCGCGGTGACACGCGCCATGTTTCTAATCGGCGGCGAGCGTACGGTGTTGCCGCCGCGCGTGCAGAAGATGCTGCGCTACGCGCCCGCCGCGGCGCTGGCGGCAGTGGTGTTGCCCGACGTGCTGGCCATGCCCGCCGGCCTGTCGTTCGCGCCCTCCAACCATGAGTTCTACGCGACGCTGGCGGGTCTCGGCTGGTTTTTGTGGCGGCGCAGCATGCTCGGCACGATTGTCGTCGGCATGCTCGTGTTCACGTTGCTACGCCTTGTGCTGTAGCAGGCGACCAAGAAAATGCTGCATTGCCACATTCAATCGGCATTCAGCGCGCATTCTCCAAATACGGGACATTCGCCCGCTTGCGGGTCAGAAGGCAGTGTGGATCAGTTAAAATGCTTTTTTCCGGGATAACCGCGCTGGTGCAAGGCGCGCGAGCCGCGGTTTTGCCGCCGGCGCCCGATTCTGTGGAGCCGCTGCCGTGCCTTAGCGCTGGAGTTCGCCGCGCTGGGAAATGACAGCGCGCCATCCGCCACCGCCTTCTTCTCAACTCGCACACAAACGCCCATGAACAAGGTATTGCGTCTCTCTGATCTGATCGCCGAAGGCAAGCTTTCCGGCAAACGCGTGTTCATCCGCGCCGATCTGAACGTGCCGCAGGACGATCAAGGCAACATCACCGAAGACACCCGCATCCGCGCCTCCGTGCCGGCTATCAAGGCCGCGCTCGACGCCGGCGCCGCCGTGATGGTCACGTCGCACCTGGGCCGCCCGACCGAGGGCGCTTTCAAGCCGGAAGACTCGCTCGCGCCGGTCGCGAAGCGTCTGGCCGACCTGCTCGGCCGCGACGTGCCGCTGGTCGCCAACTGGGTCGAAAACGGCGTGAACGTCGCGCCGGGTTCGGTCGTGCTGCTGGAAAACTGCCGCGTCAACAAGGGCGAAAAGAAAGATTCCGACGAGCTCGCGCAGAAAATGGCGAAGCTCTGCGACATCTACGTGAACGACGCGTTCGGCACCGCACACCGCGCCGAAGCGACCACCCACGGTATCGCCAGATACGCGCCCATCGCGTGCGCCGGCCCGCTGCTGGCGGCTGAACTCGAGGCGCTCGGCAAGGCGCTTGGCGCGCCGAAACGCCCGCTGGTGGCGATCGTCGCCGGTTCGAAGGTATCGACCAAGCTGACCATTCTGAAATCGCTCGCCGACAAGGTCGATCAACTGATCGTCGGCGGCGGTATCGCCAACACGTTCATGCTGGCCGCCGGCCTGAAGATCGGCAAGTCGCTCGCCGAAGCCGATCTGGTGGACGAAGCCAAAGTGATCATCGAAGCCGCCAAGGCCCGCGGCGCGTCGGTGCCGATCCCGATGGACGTGGTCACGGCCAAGGAGTTTTCGCCGACCGCCAGGGCCGAAGTGAAAGCCGTCGCCGACGTGCAAGACGACGACCTGATCCTCGACATCGGACCGGAAACCGCCAAGGTGCTGGCCTTGCAACTGGAAAAGGCCGGCACGATCGTGTGGAACGGCCCGGTCGGCGTGTTCGAATTCGACCAGTTCGGCAACGGCACGAAGACCCTAGCGGACGCTATCGCCAAGTCGTCGGCGTTCTCGATCGCAGGCGGCGGCGATACGCTCGCGGCGATCGCCAAGTACGGCATCCACGACAAGATCAGCTATATCTCGACCGGTGGCGGCGCCTTCCTCGAGTTCCTCGAGGGCAAGAAACTGCCCGCTGTCGAAATTCTGGAATCGCGGGCTTAACGTGACGGCGCGCTCCCCCATGACAAAGTCTGCAAAAACGCGTGGCGCCAGGTCGCCGCGCAACACCGAAGCAGCACAGGCAGGGGAGCGCGCAACGCGCTCCGCGGCCACCCAGGCTGCGGCGGACCCGACCGCGGTGAACACCACGGAAACGCCGCAACCCGAAAAATCCGGCTCGCCCCTCGCGCACGCGGAGTTGACCACTACCGGCGAAGCAGCGGAATTGTCCATCGGACAAGCCGCGCAATCGCAGGCAGAACTCCCGGACGACGAGGTCGCGCTCGCCGAACCGCCAGCACGCCCCGTGCTGGTGTCGAACACCGCTTCACCCCATAAAGCGACGCTGGTTTCAACCGGCGCGCAGCCCCCGGCAGCATCTTTCGGTGCGCAGCCTCCGCATCCGACTCGCAGCGCTATTCCCAGCGATCTCACCCAGACGAGGAGACTCATGCATCGCGCCACCAAGATTGTCGCCACCATCGGACCGGCTTCCAGCACGCCCGAAATTCTGCTGAAAATGATTCAGGCAGGACTGGACGTGGTGCGGCTCAATTTCTCGCACGGCACCGCCGACGACCACCGCCAGCGCGCCGAATTCGTGCGCGAGGCGGCCCGCCAGGCCGGCCGTGAAGTCGCCATCATGGCCGACCTGCAAGGCCCGAAGATTCGGGTCGGTAAGTTTGAAAACGGCAAGATCATGCTGGTCGCCGGCGAGCCGTTCATCCTCGACGCCGAATGCGAACTCGGCAACGAGCAGCGCGCCGGTCTCGACTACAAAGACCTGCCGCGCGACCTGAAACCGGGCGACGTGCTGTTGCTCAACGACGGTCTGATCGTGCTGGACGTCGCGCGCGTGATCGGCAGCGAGATCCATACGATCGTCAAGATCGGCGGCGAGCTGTCGAACAACAAGGGTATCAACCGCCAGGGCGGCGGCCTGTCGGCGCCCGCGCTGACCGCGAAAGACATGGAAGACATCCGCACGGCCATGTCGCTCGGCGTCGACTATGTCGCGGTCTCGTTCCCGAAGAACGCCACCGACATGGAAATGGCTCGCCAGCTGGCGAACATCGCCGGTGCGCCGTTCGGCATCAAGCCGAAGATGATCGCCAAGATCGAGCGCGCGGAAGCGATTCCGGCGCTGCAGGGCATTCTCGACGCGTCGGACGGCATCATGGTCGCGCGTGGCGATCTGGCCGTGGAAGTGGGCAATGCCGCAGTCCCGGCGCTGCAAAAGCGCATGATCCGGATGGCGCGCGAATCGAACAAGTTCGTGATCACCGCGACCCAGATGATGGAGTCGATGATCTACGCACCGGTGCCGACCCGCGCGGAAGTCTCGGACGTCGCCAACGCGGTGCTGGACGGCACCGACGCGGTCATGCTGTCGGCCGAATCGGCGGCGGGCAAGTACCCGGTCCAGACCATCGAAACGATGGCGGCGATCTGCGTCGAAGCCGAGAAGTCGGAGCAGTCGGAGCTGGATAAGGATTTCCTCGACCGCACGTTCACCCGCATCGACCAGTCGATCGCGATGGGCGCGCTCTTCACCGCCTATCACCTGGGCGCGAAGGCGATCGTGGCGCTGACCGAATCCGGTTCGACCGCGCTGTGGATGTCGCGTCACTGGACCCACGTGCCGATTTTCGCGCTCACGCCGCGGGTCGGCAGCGAACGCGCCATGGCGCTGTACCGCAACGTGACCTCGCTGCACCTGGACACCAACACCGACCGCGACACCGCGTTGCAACAGGCGCTGGAAACCGTGGTGAGCAAGGGTTACGCGTCGCACGGCGATATGGTCGTGCTGACCGTCGGCGAGCCGATGGGTCAGGCCGGCGGCACGAATACGCTGAAAATCGTGCGAGTCGGCGA
The DNA here is from genome assembly GCF_003269035.1 of Paraburkholderia bryophila. Lineage (GTDB taxonomy): Bacteria > Pseudomonadota > Gammaproteobacteria > Burkholderiales > Burkholderiaceae > Paraburkholderia > Paraburkholderia bryophila. The sequence continues at coordinate 161,708 of NZ_QLTK01000002.1, forward strand.
GCCGTATTGAATTGATTTGGCAGCACTGTCCGGCATGGGGCGGGAGCAGGCGCCAGGGGCGCTAACTCTCGTCGACAGCAGACAGACTGCCCGATCGGCACGGAGATGATTCAAGCGAAGCGACTGCATGCCCCGCGAGAGGCGGCGCGCAGGCGCCAATCGCGCATGGCGGCGTGAAGGAACGCCCGGCGCTTTAGGGCAGGCGTGATCAGGTGTACAGCGGGTATGCGGTTTGCTTCGCGATAAAATCGCCCAAAAGATGCCGACGGCACAAGAATTCGTTTCAATCTAAGGAGTTAAGCATGCCTCTCGTATCAATGCGTCAACTGCTGGACCATGCCGCTGAAAACGGCTACGGCCTGCCGGCATTCAACGTGAACAATCTGGAGCAGGTGCAGGCGATCATGATGGCGGCCGACAAGGTCAACGCGCCGGTCATCATGCAGGCTTCCGCCGGTGCGCGTAAGTACGCGGGCGAGCCGTTTCTGCGCCATCTGATCGAAGCCGCGGTCGAGTCGTATCCGCACATTCCGGTCGTGATGCACCAGGACCACGGCCAGTCGCCGGCGGTTTGCATGGCCGCGATCCGCAGCGGTTTCACCAGCGTGATGATGGACGGCTCGCTCGAAGCCGACGGCAAGAGCGTCGCGTCGTACGAGTACAACGTCGAAGTGTCGCGCCGCGTGGTGGATGCCGCGCACTCGATCGGCATCACGGTGGAAGCGGAACTGGGCGTGCTCGGTTCGCTGGAAACCATGAAGGGCGACAAGGAAGACGGTCACGGCGCCGAAGGCCTGATGACCCGCGAGCAACTGCTGACCGATCCTGAGCAGGCCGCCGACTTCGTCAAGCTGACGCAATGCGACGCTTTGGCGATCGCGATCGGTACGTCGCACGGCGCGTACAAGTTCAGCAAGAAGCCCACGGGCGACATTCTGTCGATCCAGCGCATCAAGGAAATCCACCAGCGCATTCCGAACACCCATCTGGTGATGCACGGTTCGTCGTCGGTGCCGCAGGAACTGCTCGCGGAAATCCGCGAATTCGGCGGCGACATGAAGGAAACCTACGGCGTGCCGGTCGAGGAAATTCAGGAAGGTATCAAGAACGGCGTGCGCAAGGTCAACATCGACACCGACCTGCGTCTGGCGATCACCGGCGCGATCCGCCGCTACATGGCGACCAATCCGGGCAAGTTCGATCCGCGCGATTACCTGAAGCCGGCGCGCGACGCCGCCATGAAGATCTGTATCGAGCGTTACACGCAATTCGGCTGCGAAGGCCAGGCGAGCAAGATCAAGCCGGTTTCGCTTGATAAAATCGCGGAGAAGTACAAGTCGGGCGAGCTCGCGCAACTGGTGCGCTAAGCCCCTTGAGTCCGCTAAGCTGATATCTGGCCCGACGCCCAGGCTTGATGCCTGGCTATCCGGCCAGGTTGTGGTTAGACCGCCGTTCCCGCATCATCCGGGGAACGGCGTTTCCCTTTTGTTCCGGTCACACTTTTTGCCCCACTTTTAGCGAACCACGACGATGTCTACCCTCTACGAATCCACGCTCCGCTCGCTGCCGTTGCTCGGCCGCGGTAAAGTCCGCGACAACTATGCGGTGGGCAACGACCAGTTGCTGATCGTCACGACCGACCGTCTGTCGGCGTTCGACGTCATCATGGGCGAGCCGATTCCGAATAAGGGACGCGTGCTCAACGAAATGGCGAACTTCTGGTTCGACAAACTCCAGCATGTGGTGCCGAATCACCTGACGGGCGTGGCGCCCGAATCCGTGGTGGCGGCCGACGAAGTCGAGCAGGTCAAGGGCCGCGCCGTGGTGGTGAAGCGCCTCGAGCCGATCCTCGTCGAAGCGGTGGTGCGCGGCTATCTGGCCGGCAGCGGCTGGAAAGACTACCAGGCCACCGGTTCGGTGTGCGGCGTGGAACTGCCGGCGGGTCTGCAAAACGCGCAGAAGCTGCCCGAGCCGATCTTCACGCCGGCCGCCAAGGCCGAAATGGGTCATCACGACGAAAACATCACGTACAACGAGATGGAACGCCGCATCGGCACCGAACTGTCGGCCACGATCCGCGACATCTCGATCAAGCTCTACAAGGAAGCGGCGGACTACGCGGCGACCCGCGGCATCATCATCGCGGACACCAAGTTCGAGTTCGGTCTGGACAACCACGGCAAGCTGTATCTAATGGACGAAGCGTTGACCGCAGACTCGTCGCGCTTCTGGCCGGCGGATCAGTATCAGGTCGGCACGAACCCGCCGTCGTTCGACAAGCAGTTCGTGCGCGACTGGCTCGAAACGCAAACGTGGAAGAAAGAACCGCCGGCGCCGAAGCTGCCGGACGAAGTGGTCACGAAGACGGGCGAAAAATACCAGGAAGCGCTCGAACGCCTGACCGGCCGGAAGCTCGCCTGATTACGGGTTGCACCGATCGAGACACAAGGAAGCCGTAACATGAGTGACGTTCAAACCGCCCATACGCATGGCGCGCCGGTTGTCGGCGTGCTGATGGGCTCCAGTTCCGACTGGGAAGTGATGAAAAACGCCGTGGCGATTCTGCAGGAATTCGGCGTACCGTACGAAGCGAAGGTGGTCTCCGCGCACCGCATGCCCGACGAAATGTTCGCCTATGCTGAAAGCGCGCGCGAGCGCGGGATCCGCGCGATCATCGCGGGTGCGGGCGGCGCGGCGCATCTGCCGGGCATGCTGGCGGCCAAGACCACGGTGCCGGTGCTCGGCGTGCCGGTGGCGAGCAAGTACCTGAAAGGCGTCGATTCGCTGCATTCGATCGTGCAGATGCCCAAGGGCGTGCCCGTCGCCACGTTCGCGATCGGCGAGGCGGGCGCGGCGAATGCGGCGCTGTTCGCGGTGTCGATTCTGAGCGGCACGAGCGCCGAGTATGCGGAGAAACTGGCGGCGTTCCGCGTGCGCCAGAATGAAGCCGCTCATGCGATGGTATTGCCGGCGCTGTAAGCGCCGGGATTGATCCAAAAAGACGTCCCCTGTCCGACCAGCGGTAGCGCTTACGCTGGTCCATACACGATGTTGCTGTCCGACCCCCGGCCGGGTGTCTGCCTGTCTGTCCTAAGGCAAGCCCACCCGGCCGCGACCGACCACTAAGATGAACCCAGACAACACACCGGTTTCACCGATTCTGCCCGGCGCATGGCTTGGCATGGTCGGTGGCGGCCAGCTCGGCCGCATGTTCTGCTTTGCCGCTCAGGCCATGGGCTATCGCGTCGCCGTGCTCGATCCGGACGAAAGCAGTCCGGCGGGCGCCGTCGCCGACCGCCATCTGCGCGCGGCTTACGACGACGAAGCGTCGCTGACCGAACTCGCGCGACTGTGCGCGGCCGTGTCGACCGAATTCGAGAACGTGCCGGCGGCAAGCCTCGATTTCCTCGCGAAGACCACCTTCGTCAGCCCGGCCGGCCGTTGCGTCGCCGTGGCGCAAGATCGCATTGCCGAGAAGCGCTTTATCGCGTCGTCGGGCGTGACGGTGGCGCCGCACGTGGTGATCGAGTCGTCGGACGCGCTCGCCGCGCTCGACGACGCCGCGCTCGAAGCCGTGCTGCCCGGCATCCTCAAAACCGCCCGCATGGGCTACGACGGCAAGGGCCAGATTCGCGTGCGCAACGCGGAGGAAGTGCGCGAGGCGTATGCGTCGCTCGCCGGCGTGCCGTGCGTGCTCGAGAAGCGTTTGCCGCTGAAGTTCGAAGTCTCCGCGCTGATCGCGCGGGCGGCGAGCGGCGCGTCGGTGGTCTATCCGCTCGCCCAGAACACCCATCGCGACGGCGTGCTGTCGCACACCATCGTGCCCGCGCCGGACGCGAGCCCGACGCTCGTCGAACAGGCGCAGCAGGCCGCGCTGCAAATCGCCGACAAGCTCGGCTATGTGGGCGTGCTGTGCGTCGAGTTCTTCATTCTCGAAGACGGCTCGCTGGTAGCCAACGAAATGGCGCCGCGCCCGCACAATTCCGGCCATTACACGGTGGACGCCTGCGCGACCAGCCAGTTCGAACAGCAGGTGCGCACCATGACCGGCATGCCGCTCGGCGACACGCGCCAGCACTCGCCGGCGGTGATGCTGAATATTCTCGGCGACGTGTGGTTTCCGGACGGCCCGAAGGGCGCGGCGGTCACGCCGCCGTGGCACGACGTGGCCGCCATGCCGGCGGCGCGTCTGCATCTGTACGGCAAGGAAGAAGCGCGCTGCGGCCGCAAGATGGGCCATGTGAACTTCACCGCGGCGACGCTTGAAGAAGCCCGCACCGCCGGGCGCGATTGCGCGCGACTTCTGCACATCCTCACGAGCTGACGCGCGCACCATGCCGGATCAACCGAAACCCGCTCAAGCCGAAGGCGTCGCGAGCGCCTTGCCCGTGAGCGCCGCGCAGATCGAGCACGCGGCCGCGTTGCTCGACGCGGGTGGGCTGGTCGCGTTTCCCACCGAGACCGTGTACGGCCTCGGCGGCGACGCCGAGAGTCCGGCCGCGGTCGGCCGGATTTACGCGGCGAAGGGCCGGCCGGCGAATCATCCGGTGATCGTGCACCTCGCGCCGAATGGCGATCCGAACTACTGGGTCGAGCATTTACCCGCCGACGCGCAACGTCTGATCGACGCGTTCTGGCCGGGCCCGCTCACGCTGATTCTGAAGCGTGCCGCGCACATCGACGCAGCGGTCAGCGGGGGGCAGGATTCGGTGGGCTTGCGTTGCCCGTCGCATCCGGTCGCGCAGGCGTTACTGCAAGCGTTCAGCGCATTGCGTGGCGGACATGGCGGCGTGGCCGCACCGTCGGCGAACCGCTTCGGGCACGTCAGCCCGACCACCGCGCAGCATGTGCGCGACGAGTTCGGCGGTGCGATTCACGTGCTGGACGGCGGCGCGTCGGACGTCGGAATCGAATCGACGATCGTCGATCTGTCGCGCGGGTTTCCGGCGCTGTTGAGACCGGGCCGCGTCACCCCGCAAGATATCGCCGACGTGCTCGGCGAAGCGCCCCGTCTGCCGGATGGATCGGACGCCACCGCGCCGCGCGCTTCCGGTACGTTGAAGGCGCATTACGCGCCGCGCACGCCGTTGGCGTTGTTGCCGTTCGGCGCGCTCGAACCCCTGCTGGCTGCCCGCGAGGCGGGCGAGCGGGTCGCGCTGGTGGCGCGGGCATCGCGCGCCGGTCACTGGGCGGACACCGACGGTGTGCATTTCATCGCCGCGCCTGAAGATCCGCATCTCTATGCGCGTGAGTTGTATGGCTTGCTCAGAGCGCTGGATCGCGCGAACGTGACGCGCATTCTGATCGAGAAGCTGCCCGACACGATCGAGTGGATCGCGGTCAATGACAGGCTGGGAAGAGCCGCCGCGGCGTTTGAAGCGCAGGGTTAACCGGCGGCGAGTTGCGATCCGCTTGTTCATGCGTGTCGATCGCGTGCGGCGCGTGGCGATTTTGCAGATTTCGCGCCTAACGTGGTCCGCTTAACGGCGGCCGAACCGCGACACCAACGCCACGCCCAGCACCCAGCGCCCGCACCCGCACCAACAAAAACGCCCGGCTCGATCACCAAGCCGGGCGTTTTCACATTTGCCTGCATCGCCGCTACACGGCGACCTCCACCTTACTTACCCAGACCCGTCGCCGCGATCTGTTGCGTCACGTACTGCGCGAACAGTGCATGCAGGTGCGTGCTCGGGTGCACCAGATCCGCGAACATGTAGGTCTGGTCGGCGCCGGCCACCGTATAAGTCTGCGGCGAGCAGAACAGCGACGAGCCGAACTGCGCGCCGTATTGAGCCGGCGTCAGGCCGTTCGTGGCGCTCGGGTTCGCGGTTGCGTACGCGGTTGCATTCGCCACCATCGACGTCAGGTTACATGCCGTGCCCGTGTTGGACACCGTGAAGCCCAGCGCCTGGTAGTTCGGCAATTGCTGATCCAGCCACGTGAACGCGTCCGCCACGATGACCTTGCCATTACCCACCAGACCGCGCGCCTGCAGGTTCTGCAGCAGGATGCCGTTATACGCGGCGGTGATGCCCGTCAGCAGCGCGGCAGCGCCCGGCGAGGCCGCATTGGCCTGCACGCCCTGCGGCGTATTGCCGATGTCCGGCACGGTCGAGACCACCACGTGCGTCGCGCCCGAGGCGACGATAGTTTGAATCTGCGCGGCGAGTTGCGCGGCCGCCTGCGCGATCTGCGGGTTCGGCAACTGTTGCAGGTAGCCGGCGATGAACGTCACCTGGCCTGCCGGCGTGTTCGGCAGTTGGCCGGCCGCGACGAGTTGCGGATATTGCGTAGCGAGCGCGGTGGCGAGCGCCGTCAGATTCGCCGTGGTGCCGGCGAATTGGAAGATGTCGTTCGCGCCGCCGTTGATCAGCACGAGCTGGTTCGCGTTGAAGCTTCCGTTCGCGCTCAGGTAGTTGGCCACCTGGGTCACGACCGGCACCGTCGTGGCCGCCATGTTGTTCGGCGCCCAGCCTTCGCCTTGCGGGTTGACGACGTCCGAGCCGCCTTGCGCGTAGCCGAGGCCGCCGGTTGCCACCAGCGGTTTGCCGAAGCCGCCCAGATACGCGGCGCTCAACGTGCCGCCGTAGTATTCCGCGACCTTCTGCGTCCACACTTCGCCCGGGTTGGTCGTAAAGCGGCCGCCGCCGAAGCTCGACTGGATCACCGGTGCATAGGTGCCGACGTCCGACAGGCTGTCGCCGAACGACACGACCTGCAGTTTCACGCCGCCCGCCGGGGTTGCGCTGGCGTTGTTGTTATTGTCGCTGCCGCCGCCGCAAGCGACGAGCATGGCAAACGCCGTGCTGGCCATGGCGATCTGCGTGACGCGCAACCAGGCTTGTTTTTTCGATGCTGTTTGTTTCATGTTGACTACATCTCCTCGTATGTGTGGCCCTTGCGCCATGTGTTGCAGGCAGCGCCCACCGCGTCGGCGGCGTGACGACAGCTTACAGAATCTTCTACGGCCTGCGCGGCGTTTCAAACGCAGTCGTATGGTTTTCCTCTACGTCCGCCATGCGGCTCGACGCGTTTGAACCGGCGGCACGACGCGCATGATAATCCGCGGCCCACGCGGGCGGCGCAAACAGCGCGCGCCACTTGTTGCGCCAGCCGCGCAAGCTCGCAAAGTCGGCGGCCATCGACGTCCATTCGTGAAACGTCGCCTTCAGCGGGTTGTAGGTGTGCAGCGGTTCGACGATGCCGTACACCGGCGCGTCGTGCGGATCTTCTTCCACGTAGCTGCCGAACAGGCGATCCCAGATCACCAGCACGCCGGCATAGTTGCGGTCGATGTAGCGCTCGTTGCGCGCGTGATGCACGCGATGAATCGACGGTGTGTTGAACACGTATTCGAGCCAGCCGAGCTTGCCGATCGCTTGCGTGTGCACGAAAAACTGGAAGCCGAGATTGATCAGCACGATGGCGACGATCTGCTTCGGCGGAAAGCCGAATACGGCGAGCGGTATCCAGAACAGCCACATGCCGGCGACCGGATACATCAGGCTTTGCCGGAAGGCGGTCGAAAAATTCATCCGCTCCGACGAGTGATGCACCACATGCGCGGCCCACAACCAGCGCACGCGATGGCTGCAGCGATGGAACACGTAGTAGAGCAGATCCTGCGCGATGAACAGCACCACGAACGAGACCCAGTTGGCCTGCCAGGTGGTGACGCGATAGTGATCGTAGAAGAACGCGTAGACGGGAATGATGGCGAGCCACGCGAGCTTGTCGGCGGCTTGCTGCATCAGCGCGAGTGCGGCGTTGCAGAGCGTGTCGCGCCAGCTATAAAGCTGCGCGTCCGGGCGTGTACGCCGCAGGTGCCACGCCTCCCAGCCGATGCATGCGAGAAAGACGGGCGCCATGGCGAGCAGCAGCAATTCCGCATCGAATTGCATGGTGTCTTCCTCCGTGGTCCCTGGCCGCTGCGCTGCACGCAGCGGGTCGTGTCGTTATCGTTTGATTAGGCCACGCGACCGCTACGGATGCATGGCTTGCGCGCCACGCGGAGCGTTTTACGCGCACCTCAAACACTGCCCGACAGCGTACACGCTTGGGAGCATTGCGGCGCGCGGCTTCGCTAGAAGAAAACCTCAGTGGGCCGCGCGCTGGTGCGGGTTTTTCCTGGGCTTGCTGGCGCGGCTGCCGCGTGGTTCCACGACCGGATCGGACACTTTCGTGAAGCCCTGGGACGGACCCTGATAGACCCATTCGAGCAAGGCGTCGTGAGCCGCGCGCGCGGCTTCCGAATGCGGATCGTTGATCAGGCTGACGACCACGTAGCTGTTGCCGTCCGCCGACGCCACGTAGCCCGCGATCGCCCGCACGTCGCGCAAGGTGCCGGTCTTGATGTGCGCGTTGCCGCCCGCGCCCTGGTTGGTGAGGCGGTTGCGCATGGTGCCGTCCACGCCCGCGATGGGCAGCGACTCCACGAACACCTGGGCGACCGGACTCGCATTGGCCCGCTGCAACAGATCGGCAAGCGAGAGCGCGGTGACGTGCTCGTCGCGCGACAGGCCCGAGCCGTTGTCGAGCGTCAGGTATTCCATGTCGACGGCGTCGCGGCGCAGGAACGCCTGGATCGCGCGCGCGGATTTGGCGGGCGTCGCGGGGGGCTTTTCCTCGGTGGCGCCGATGGTCAGGAACAGATTGCGCGCCATCGTGTTGTTGCTGAACTTGTTGATGTCGCGCACGATGTCGGCCAGCATCGGCCCTTCGTGCGTGGCGACCAGTTTGGCGCCGACCGGCACCGCGCCTTCGCGGGTCGCACCGTTGAAGGTGCCGCCGGTCTGTTGCCACAGCGCGAGAAAGCCGCCCGCGAAAAATGTCGAATGATCGAGCACGGCGACGTTGATCGTGCGCGGACCGCAGCGCACCGAATAGTCGCCGCTGAACGATGCGACGACCGTGCCGTTCGGCTGCGGCGCGACGCTCGGCGAGACCGTCGACGCATCGCCCCGGCACGGGCCGTTGACCGCATGCATCTGATTGTCGATCTGCAATTGCGCGAGGGCGGGCAGCACGTCGATCGCGACGCTACCGTCGGGCGACGGCGTCAGCGTGAACGACAGCGATTTGAAGGCATACAGCAACGGATCGGGGCCGACGTTGTACGGCGCGGTGGCGTCGTCGTCGAACGGCGGCAGGTCGCGCGTGGACGGATCGAAGTAGCGCTTGTCGAGCACCAGCGCGCCGTCGATTCCGTTGATGCCGGCCTTGTGGATCTTCTGCACGAGGTCGATCAATTCTTCCGGCACAAGCTTCGGGTCGCCCGTGCCCTGAATGTAAAGATTGCCGTGCAGCACGCCGTTGGCGTCGACGTTGCCGTCCGCGTACGCACTGGTGCGCCAGCGATAGTCGGGGCCGAGAATCGACAGGCCGGAATAGGTGGTGACGAGCTTCATCGTCGAGGCGGGCATCATCGGTTTGCCGGCATTTAGCGCGACGATCGGCGTGCGGTCGCCGACCTTTTCGACGACCACGCTGATCGACGACAAAGGCACGTGCGCGCGCTGCAAGCCGAGCATGACCGGCTGCGGCAGCACGGTGGTGACGTTGACGCTCGGATGCGTCGCCTTGACACGCGCCTGCGCGGCGAGCGGCAGCGCGGCAGCGGCGCCGCTGCCGAGCACGGCGCAGGCGAGCAACCAGCCGGCCGCTGGCCGCTGCACGAAGCGGCGCGGCATCGAAGAGGCGGAAGCAGTAGCGAAAACCGGGGAGGACAAGAAGCGCGAACGCGGCGCGACCCGGTGCAGGCGGCGTGCGAGAGAAGACAGAAAAGCGTGCGTCATGGACGGGCGAAAAAGCAGGAGGTCAGGGCGTGGAGACGCGGCAATCCGGGAATGCGTCGACGCAGCGCATAGCGTGTCCGTTCCGATCGTGTTGCCACTCTGTAAGAGGCGAAAGCATCGAAAGGCCCCACGCGTTTGCGAACGATCGACGCGTTCCGCATACACGGCGCGTTGCGCGCGCCATCCGGCGCCGCGCGACGCAAAGCGCCCATTGTAGAGACATGCCGTGAGGCTGCGGTGAAAAAAGCGTCAACGGGCGTGCGCGGCGATGGCGGGCGCTAGAATGCGGCATCGATCAACGTTTCGGAACGGATAACCATGCGCATCTTGCTAGTCGAAGACGACCGGATGATCGCCGAAGGCGTGCGCAAGGCGCTGCGCGGCGAAGGCTTCGCGGTCGACTGGGTGGAAGACGGCGAAGCGGCGCTCAGCGCGGCGGGCTCGCAACCTTACGATCTGCTGCTGCTCGATCTCGGCCTGCCCAAACGCGACGGTCTCGACGTGTTACGCACACTGCGCGCGCGCGGTCATGCGCTGCCGGTGCTGATCGTCACCGCGCGCGACGCGGTGGCCGATCGCGTCAAAGGCCTCGACGCCGGCGCCGACGATTACCTTGTCAAACCGTTCGATCTCGACGAACTCGGCGCCCGCATGCGCGCGCTGATCCGCCGTCAATCGGGCCGCAGCGATTCGACGATTCGCCATGGCAATCTGACGCTCGATCCCGCCTCGCATCAGGTCACGCTCGACGGCTCGCCGGTCGCCTTGTCGGCGCGCGAATTCGCGCTGCTGGAAGCGTTGCTCGCGCGCCCCGGCGCGGTGCTGTCGAAGAGCCAGCTCGAGGAAAAAATGTACGGTTGGGGCGAAGAGATCGGCAGCAATACCGTCGAGGTCTACATTCACGCACTGCGCAAGAAGCTCGGCGCGGAATTGATTCGCAACGTACGCGGCCTCGGCTACATGATCGCGAAGGACGCCTGAGCCGATGCGTTCGATTCGTCGTCAATTGCTCATTTGGCTGCTGGCGCTGGTGTTGCTCGGCGTCGGCATTGCGGGGTGGTTGATTTACCGCCAGGCACTGGCGGAAGCCAACGAACTGTTCGATTACCAGTTAGAGCAGATTGCCGCGGCGTTGCCGTCGGAACCGTTCTCGCAAGTGCTCGGTTCGCGCGATACCGGCGACGAAGGCATCGTGCTGCAGATCTGGAACCGCAACGGCGTGCTGATGTACTACTCGCGGCCGCGCGCACCGCTCGCGCCGCGCGCCGAGCTGGGTTTTTCGACCGAGCACACCGAGCGTGGCGACTGGCGCGTGTATGGCGCGATCGTCGGCGATAACGTCGTGCAACTGGCGCAGCCGGTGTCGGTGCGCAACCGTCTCGCGGCGAGTGTCGCGCTGCGCACGCTGTGGCCGCTGATCGTGCTGCTGCCGTTGATGGGCGTGGCGGTGTGGGTGATCGTCGGGCGCGGCCTGAAGCCGTTGCGGCGGGTGACCAGCGCGCTCGACACGCGCCATCCCGAAGCGCTCGATCCGTTGCCCGATCAGCGTCTGCCGCTCGAAGTGCAACCGCTCGTGCGGGCGCTGAACGGCCTGCTCGAGCGGCTCGCCACCGCGCTCGACATTCAGAAAGCGTTCGTTGCCGATGCCGCGCATGAGTTGCGCACGCCGCTCGCCGCGGTGCAGATTCAGGCGCAACTGGTGGCGCGCGCGAAAGACGACGCGTCCCGTAGTGAAGCGCTGACCGATCTGCAGGCGGGTGTGACGCGTGCCACGCGTCTTGCCGAACAACTGCTCGCGCTCGCGCGTTCCGAACCGGACGGCCTCGCCGCCACCGACGCAATCGATCTGCGCGCGTTGCTGCAGGACTGCGTGATGAAGTACCTGCCGCTCGCGCAGAATCGCGGCGTCGATCTCGGCATCGACGCGAGCGAAGCCGCCACGGTAATCGGCGACGCCGACGCGTTGCGCGTGATGTTCAACAACCTCGTGGACAACGCAACCAAATACACGCCGCGCGGCGGCCGGGTGGACGTCAGTCTGCATGTCGAAGACGGACACCCCATCGTGCGCATCGCCGACAGCGGTCCGGGCATCGAGCCGGCCGAACGGGATCGCGTGTTCGACCGTTTCTATCGCGCGGGCGCCAGTGCGAATCGCGCGCGCACCGATGTCGCGGGCAGCGGCCTGGGGCTGGCGATCGTGCGCAGGATCGCGACGCAACACCATGCGGCCGTGTCGCTCGACGAGTCGCCCGCGGGTGGCTTGCAGGTCAACGTGCGCTTCTGAGGAAGTCGAGGCTTTCCGTTCGTAAAGTGGCTTAAATCCGGCTTGAACGGGACTTAAAGCGGCCCTGACGATAGGCTTGGAGCGATCTGGCGCTGCTTAAGACTCTTTTAAGCGATGCCCCGTACGCTTCGAGTCATCCAGTAGCCTCTTTCTCCCAGTCAGGAGTACACGATGAACGCGAAAACCTTGTCCCGCAGCGCTGTTGCAGTAGCTGTCGCCCTGGCGCTGTCCGCCGGCTATGTGGCGGGGCATCGCGACGTGCCCGCGCCGCAGGTGATCACGCCGGCGCAAGCCGCCATGATGCCCGCCGAAGCCGCAGCCAAAACCGGCATTCCCGATTTCTCGGGGCTGGTCGAAACCTACGGCCCGGCCGTCGTCAACATCAGCGCGAAGCACGTGGTCAAGCAGACCGCGCTGCGCAGTCAGGGCAACGGCGGTAACGCCGGCGGCAATCAGTTGCCGATCGATCCGAGCGATCCGTTCTACCAGTTCTACAAGCACTTCTTCGGCGGTATGCCGGGCATGCAAGGCGGCGACGGCGGCGGCGATGCGGCCGATCAGCCGAGCGCGAGCCTGGGCTCCGGCTTTATCGTCAGCAGCGACGGTTACATCCTGACCAATGCGCACGTGGTGGACGGCGCCAACGTCGTCACCGTGAAGCTGACCGACAAGCGCGAATTCAAGGCCAAGGTGATCGGCGCCGACAAGCAGTCCGACGTCGCCGTGCTGAAGATCGACGCGAGCAATCTGCCGACCGTGAAGATCGGCGATCCGCGTCAGAGCAAGGTCGGCCAGTGGGTGGTCGCAATCGGCTCGCCGTACGGTTTCGACAACACCGTGACCTCGGGCATCATCAGCGCGAAGTCGCGTTCGCTGCCGAACGAGAATTACACGCCATTCATCCAGACCGACGTGCCGGTGAACCCGGGTAATTCGGGCGGCCCGCTGTTCAATCTGCAAGGCGAGGTGATCGGCATCAACTCGATGATTTACTCGCAGACCGGCGGCTTCCAGGGGCTGTCGTTCGCGATCCCGATCAACGAGGCGATCAAGGTCAAGGACGACATCGTCAAGACCGGTCATGTGAGCCGCGGCCGTCTCGGCGTCGCGGTGCAGGGCATGAACCAGACGCTGGCCAATTCGTTCGGCCTGCAGAAGCCGCAAGGCGCGCTGGTCAGCTCGGTCGATCCGGGTGGCCCCGCCGCGAAGGGCGGCTTGCAACCGGGCGACGTGATTCTGTCGGTGAACGGCGAGACGGTCGGCGACTCGACGGATCTGCCGGCGCAGGTCGCGGGGCTGACGCCGGGTAGCTCGGCTACCGTGCAAGTGTGGCGCGACAAGGCCACCAAAGATCTGAAGGTGACGATCGGTTCGTTGTCGGATGCGAAGGTCGCCTCCGACAAGGTGGATCAGCCGACCCAGTTGCAAGGCCGTCTCGGCGTGGCGGTGCGGCCGCTGACGCCGGAAGAGAAGAGCGGCGCCTCGATTTCGCACGGTCTGCTGGTGCAGCAGTCGGGCGGGGCGGCGGAAAGCGCCGGCATCCAGCCGGGCGACGTGATTCTCGCGGTCAACGGCCGGCCGATCACCACCGTTGATCAGTTGAAGCAGATCATCGCCGGCGCCGGCAATAGCATCGCGCTGCTGATCCAGCGCGACAACGCGCAGATCTTCGTGCCGGTGGATCTGGGTTGATCGTCGAGCGGGCAGGGTTCGGTTGTGCCGGGTCCTGCCGGCTGATCTGCCGACGGACTGGCGGAGCGCCTGGCCGATTTGCCCGGGAATTGAAGTAACGCTTGCCGGTCCTTGCACTTACTGCCTGCGAACCGGCATTTTTTTATCCGCTTTCTATTGCTGTTTTCGATCGAGCGATACCGAAGCAAGGTGCTGTGCGCCGTGCAGCGCGGCGCAACAGCGGTTTTCAGACGACGCGATCTGCCTCGTGGCACGCAGGTTGCGTCTGCCTTGATCCGGGCCGTCGAGTGACGGTGCCGGAAGGGATACGACTTCAACAAGGAGCGAACCGATGAAAACCCAACGCAAGCAGCGAAGGATCGTAGCCGCCGCGCTATGCGCAGCGCTCACGCTCGGTCTGGCGGGCGGCGCGTATGCACAGCAGTCGAACGGCACCACCGGCGGCACGACCGCCGACGATAGCAGCGCGGGCAATGCCAACGGCGGGGGCATGCCGCAAATCCAGCACAAGGGCGACGTCGCGTTCGTGTCGGGCGGCGTCGGCCAGGACGAATCGAAGGCGCTGCAACATGCGCAAGGCCAGTGGCCGTTGTCGTTGCGCTTCACGGGCCCCGGCTCCGACTTTCTCGCGGATGTCCACGTGCGAGTGGTCGACGCCCATGACGGCGAGGTGCTGAGCGCCACGTCGCGCGGACCGTACATGCTGGTCAAGCTGCGCCCCGGCCGCTATACGGTGCATGCGCAGTACAAGGATCGCGACCAGAGCAAGACCGTGACGATCCCGGCCAAGGGCTCCGCCAAGGCGGATTTCTACTGGACGACGCAGTGACCGTGTAATTGGGCCGAGCGGCTTCTGTTGCGCGCGTCAGGAAGCGCGCACACTTGCCGGGAGTTTGGCCGATAATGAAGCCACGGGCGCCCCCCGTGGCTTTTCAGTTTGTACGACCCGTTTGTACCAGCCGTTTGTGCGACGCGTTTGTAGACCCGTTCGCACGATCGCACCTCATCACGGAGCCGGGACATGAGCGATGCCTTGACACCTCACGGAAGCCCAGGCACGGGCGCGGGCGGACACACCATCTCGATCGTCGGCAATAGCCACCGGGTGAGGATGATTCACGGCGGCGTCACCATGGCCGATACCCAGGCCGGTCTCACGCTCTCGGAAACCGGTCTGCCGGACGTGTTCTATTTCCCGCGCGCGGACGTGAACATGGCCCGCCTCGAACGCTCCACGCATACTTCGCACTGCCCGTTCAAGGGCGACGCGTCATACTTCCATCTACGCACTGAAGATGGCCTGATCGAGAACGCCGTCTGGAGCTACGAAACGCCGCTCGAGCCGGCGCAACAGATCAAAGGGTATCTCGCGTTCTACGCATCGCGTGTCGATCGGATCGATCAGACTTCCTGATCCGACCGCACGCGTTTATCCGGGGAGGCTGCAATGGAATTGAACGACGCGTTGAGAATTCCGCTTGGCGCCTCCGACGTCTGGGAAGCGTTGCAAGACCTCGCGCTGTTGCGCGCCAGCCTGGACAACTGCGAGTCGTTCACGCGTCTCGCTCACGGCGAATATGAGCTGGTGCTGACGGTGCCGCTCGGGCCGTTGCGCGCGCGTTACGAAGCGCGTGCCCACGTAGCGGGGCAGGATTCCGGACCGGCCGACGCGCAGCGCCGCACTATCAACTTCAAGGCCCGCGCCGAAGGGATCGGCGCGTTGCGCGGGCAGATCGAGGTGCGTCTGCGGGCGGACGAAAGCCCGCTCGGCGCGGGCAAACAGCGCGGCACACGGATCGATTACACGATCTGGGCGACTTCGTCCGGACCGCTCGCCGAACTGCCGACACGCCAGCTCGAAAACGCGCTGCATCAGCTGGCGGATGATTTCTTCGCCGAATTCGACGCGGTGGTGCGGGCGAAATACGGTGAAGGTCCGAATCGCGCGCGGGGTTCGGCGGCGCGTCGTCAGCATGTGTTTCTACGGCCGATCAACCTTGGCGGCATCGCGCGGCGCGCGCGCGCGGATCACAACGAGCTGACCGGGCGCGCGGCGAGTGCGTCGCATGGCGCATCGCACGGGGTGTCGCGGCACGAGTCCAGTCCGCATGCGCTGCCTTACTGGGCATGGGCGGCGATGATCTTTCTGGTCGCCTTGTTGCTGTATGTCGCGCGCTGGATTAGCGAGCGCTGAGAGCTGGATTGTCGCGTCGATGCGACTACGAAATCCTGGCGACCGACTACGAAACGCCGTTGGCGGCATAGGCTTCCGCACGCCGCCTTCCCGCCTTCACGTTCCCCGAAACTCCCGCCGCCAGGCGGAAGGCGACGTGCAAAACGCTTCCGCGAAATGCTGTCGTAACGACGCAGTGGAACCGAACCCCGCGATCGCCGCGATCGCTTCCACCGATTCATCGCTGCTTTCCAGCAGTTGCTGCGCGCGCGCGAGCCGCTGCGCCAGCAGCCACGCGCCGACGGTCGTACCGGTGGCGAGGCGGAAGCGTCGCGTGAAGGTGCGGCGGCTCATCAATGCGCGCGCGGCCAGCGTGTCGAGCGTGTGCGGTACGTCCAGATTGCCGCTCACCCAGTCGAGCAGGCCGGACAGCCGGTCGCCGCGCAGGTTCGGCGGAATCGGCTGCTGGACGTATTGCGCCTGACCGCCCTGCCGATGCGGCGATACCACCAGCCGGCGCGCCACATAGTTGGCGACTTCCGCGCCGCACATCTTGCGCAGCACGTGCAGACAGCAGTCGAGTCCGGCAGCCGTGCCGGCGGAAGTGAGCACGTTGCCGTCGTCGACGTAGAGCACGTCGGGATCGAGCCGCACGCGCGGGTAACGGCGCGCGAAGTCGTCGGCGCAGGCCCAGTGGGTGGAGGCCGGCCGGCCGTCGAGAATCCCGGCGGCCGCCAGCACGAATGCGCCCAGACAGAGCCCGACCAGTTGCGTGCCGCGTGCGTGCGCCGCGCGCAACGCGGCGAGCAGTTCGGCGGGCGGTGTCTCGTCCGGATCGCGCCAGCTTGGGACGATGATCGTGTCGGCGTCGGCAAGCGCTTCGAGTCCATGCGTGACGGCGATCGAGAAACCGGCGGTCGTGGTGAGCGGACCGGTTTCGGCGGCGCAGACGCGAAAGTCGAAATCGGGCAGGCCGCCGTCGCTGCGATCTTCGCCGAATACCACACAGGGGACGGCCAGGTGAAACGGGCTGATGCGGTCGAACGCAACGACGGCGACGACGTGGCGGGGTGGGACGGGCGGGGCCGAAGCCGAACCGGACGCGAGCACGGAGACTGCCATCGATCACCTCGACAATTCAACAATGGCCCGATTCTATCGATTTGTGTCATTCGGGTCACTGTCAGGGAACCGGCCGCCGGCCAACAATGCTGTCATCGCGGCCACGCATGAAGCGCCGCCCGTCCGGGCGGGCGCCAGCGACGCGACGCATCGAATCATCGAACCCTTTCCGACAGGAGTCTGACCATGACCACACCGCGCCGTGCGCTGATCGTTATCGACGTGCAGAACGAATACGTGAGCGGCGATCTGCCGATCGAATATCCGGACGTGCAGACATCGCTCGCCAACGTCGGCCGCGCGATGGATGCCGCGCATGCCGCCGACATCCCGGTCGTGGTCGTCCAGCACCTTTCGGCGGCGACCTCGCCGCTGTTCGCGCGCGGCAGCGCCGGCGCGGAATTGCATCCGGTGGTGGCCTCGCGGGCGCGCGCTCACCTCGTGGAAAAGTCGCTGGCCAGCGCGTTCACCGGGACCGATCTCGCCGACTGGCTGGCCGCGCGGCAGATCGATACGCTGACCATCGTCGGTTACATGACGCACAACTGCGATGCGTCGACCATCAACCATGCGGTCCACGCCGGCCTGGCCGTCGAATTTCTGGAAGACGCGACGGGTTCGGTGCCGTACGAAAACAGTGCGGGTTTTGCCAGCGCGAAAGACATTCACCACGCGTTCAGCGTGGTGTTGCAATCCACCTTCGCGGCAGTGGCGAGCACGGACGCGTGGCTCGCGGCAGTGAAGAACGGCACGCTGCTTCAGAAAGGCGATATCTATTCGTCGAACCAGAAGGCGCGGGCACGCCGGAACGCCGCGTAAGCACGAGGGCGTAAAAAAAGCGGCCGGGTTTGCTCACCCGTCCGCTTTTTTTGCGTGGCCCGATACGTTCTTCCTAGTTAACAAGCCGGCCTATCCGCCAAGCCTTACACCGGACTCTTCAACAACGCCGGACTCATCCGCAACGCGTCGAACATCCCATCCACCATGCGCTGCGCGTAAGCGCCGAAATCCGTGGCGTCGGGCAGGAACAGCATGTCGCGCAGCGACCCGCTGACGAACGCATGTACCATGGCCGCCGCCAGCCGCGTGTCGAGTTGCGCCGGCATTTGCCCTTTGGAGATCGCATTGCGCAGACCGCCTTCGATTTTCATCAGCCCCTCGCGCATGTTGGTCTGATAGCGGATCCGCACCGGGCCCATTTCCTCGACCAGCTCGCATTTCAGGAACAGGATGTCGAACACGCGACGGCGGTGCGGGTCGTTAGCGGTGTCGCGCAGGCAGACCACGCAGATTTCCATCAGACGTCCAAGCGGATCGGGCTCGTTCGGGTCCAGCGACGCGGCCTTGAGTTCGTCCAGCGGCAGCAGCACGCGGTCGAACATTTCGGTAAACAGATCGCTCTTATGCGCGAAGTGCCAGTAGATCGCGCCGCGCGTGACGCCCGCCGCCTGCGCGATATCGGCCAGCGACGTGCGCGATACGCCTTTCTCGAAGAAGACCCGCTCGGCAGCGTCGAGAATGCTGGTGCGCGTCTCAAGCGCTTCTTCTTTAGTTCTTCGGACCATATTCGTGTGACTTACCGTGATTGTGGGGTTTTCCCGAGCACTTTTAAGTCCGCGGGATGACAATCTGTCTGCAGTTAAGCGAATTGCGAAGCGTTCCTGCAGGCCCCCGCCCGCAAGAGAAGTAAACGCACTTATACATGCATTCGTGAATGTATATATAATAGCATCCCACGATCGGATAGCCCAAGCCGTGACGACCGGTTAATATCCGTCACTGTTGCCTTTCAAAACGCTCTTGTGCCGCGCCTGGACGGGCGGCGCCGTGCGGCATTTCCCAGGTATGGCGCATTTTGCTCAGGGTGCCCGGCAGCTTCGGTTTGCGTTCACGGGCTTTCGGTCAAGCGTCGCAAGACGCATGTGTGCGCTGTCGTCCCCGGGGTAGGGATGCGCGCACTTTTTCATTCTCAGTCTTTGACAGAGGTCGCTCCATGCGCGTCGAACGGGTTCCATTCCGCTTAATCAGTGCCGCGACGGCTGCCGTATTGCTGGCAGCGTGCGGACCAAAACAATCTGCCCCGCCGCAGCAAACGCCCGAGGTGGGCGTCATCACCGTTCAACCGACTTCGGTACCCGTAGTCACCGAACTGCCCGGCCGCACCAGCGCCTTCCTCGTCGCGCAAGTGCGCGCACGGGTCGACGGCATCGTGCTGCGCCGCGAGTTCACGGAAGGCGGCGAAGTCAAGGCGGGTCAGCGTCTGTACAAGATCGATCCGGCGCCGTACATCGCCACGTTGAACAACGCGAAGGCCACGCTGGCCAAGGCGCAAGCCAACCTCGTGTCGACCACCGCGCAGGCTAACCGCTACAAGGTGCTGGTGGCCGCGAACGCGGTCAGCAAGCAGGACTACGACAACGCGGTCGCCTCGGAAGGCCAGGCCGCGGCAGACGTCGCCGCGGGCAAGGCAGCGGTCGACACGGCGCAGATCAATCTCGGCTATACGGACGTGACTTCGCCGGTGACCGGCCAGATCGGCGTGTCGCAAGTCACGCCGGGCGCGTATGTGCAGGCGAGCGCCGCCACGCTGCTGGCGACCGTCCAGCAACTCGATCCGGTTTACGTAGACCTGACGCAATCGAGCCTCGACGGTCTGAAGCTGCGTCGCGAAGTGCAGGAAGGCCGTTTGAAGACGAGCGGCCCGGACGCGGCCAAGGTCTCGCTGATTCTCGAAGACGGCCGTACCTATTCGGAAAAGGGCAAGCTGCAGTTCACCGACGTCACGGTCGACCAGAGCACCGGCTCGGTCACGGTGCGCGCGCTCTTCAAGAACGCGGACAAGGTCTTGTTGCCGGGCATGTTCGTGCGCGCGCGGATCGAAGAAGGCGTCAACGACAACGCGCTGGTGGTGCCGCAAGTCGGTGTCACGCATGACCAGAAGGGTCAGCCGACCGCGCTGGTCGTCGGCGACGACAACAAGGTCGCGTTGCGTCAGCTCGTCACGTCGGGCACGTACGGTTCGAACTGGGTGGTCGAGAGTGGCCTGAAGCCCGGGGACCGCGTGATCGTCGCGGGCACCGAGAAGGCGCGTCCGGGTCAGCAGGTCAAGCCGGTTGCCGCGCAACTTCCCGCCACACCCGCTTCCGACGCATCCGCTCAGGCTGCGCCGGCCGCCAGCGGTGCTGCACAGACGGCGCAACCCGCCTCTGCGGCATCGGGCGCGTAATAACAGGGAGCCCGCCTCATGGCAAAGTTCTTCATTGATCGCCCGATTTTTGCATGGGTGATCGCCATTATTCTGATGCTCGCGGGTATCGCGTCGGTCTTTACGTTGCCGATCGCGCAGTATCCGACGATCGCGCCGCCGGCCGTGCAGATCAGCGCAACGTATCCGGGCGCCTCGGCGAAGACGGTGGAAAACACCGTCACGCAGGTGATCGAGCAGCAGATGAGTGGTCTCGACCACTTGCTGTACCTGTCGTCCACGTCGGACGACTCGGGTACGGCAACCATCACGCTGACGTTCGCGGCCGGCACCAATCCTGACATTGCACAGGTGCAGGTGCAGAACAAGCTGCAACTGGCCACGCCGTTGCTGCCGCAGGCCGTGCAACAGTTGGGCACCAAGGTCACGAAGTCGAGCAGCAGCTTCCTGATGGTCCTCGCGTTCAACTCCGAAGACGGCAGTATGAACAAGTACGACCTGGCGAACTACGTCGCGTCGAACATCGAAGATCCGCTCAGCCGGATCGACGGTGTGGGTACCGTGACGCTGTTCGGCTCGCAGTACGCCATGCGGATCTGGCTGGACGCGAACAAGCTCACCAACTTCGGCTTGACGCCGGTCGACGTGCAAACCGCGTTGACGGCCCAGAACGTGCAGGTCGCGGGCGGTTCGCTCGGCGGCACGCCGTCGGTGCCGGGTCAGGTGCTGCAGGCAACCATCACGGAAGCCACGCTGCTGAATACGCCTGAACAGTTCGGCAACGTGCTGCTGAAGGTGAATCCGGACGGTTCGCGAGTCCGTATCAAGGACGTGGCGCGGATCGAGCTGGGCGGCGAAAACTATAACTTCGACACCAAGTACAACGGCCAGCCGACGGCCGGCTTCGGTATTCAGCTCGCGACCGGCGCTAACGCGCTGGCCACGGCCAAGGCCGTTCGCGCGAAGATCGACGATCTGTCGAAGTACTTCCCGCATGGTCTGGTCGTGAAGTATCCGTACGACACCACGCCGTTCGTGCGTCTGTCGATCGAAGAAGTGGTCAAGACGCTGCTCGAAGGTATCGTGCTGGTGTTCCTGGTCATGTACCTGTTCCTGCAGAATCTGCGCGCCACGCTGATCCCGACGATCGCCGTGCCGGTGGTGCTGCTGGGCACGTTCGCGATCATGGGTCTGGTGGGCTTCTCGATCAACACGCTGTCCATGTTCGGGCTCGTGCTGGCCATTGGCTTGCTGGTGGACGATGCGATCGTGGTGGTGGAAAACGTCGAGCGGGTCATGCAGGAGGAGGGGTTATCGCCTCGCGAGGCGACCCGCAAGGCGATGGACCAGATCACCGGCGCGCTGGTCGGCGTGGCGCTCGTGCTGTCGGCGGTGTTCGTGCCGGTGGCGTTCTCGGGCGGTTCGGTCGGTGCGATTTACCGGCAGTTCTCGTTGACGATCGTGGCGGCCATGGTGCTGTCCGTGCTGGTCGCGTTGATTCTGACGCCGGCGCTGTGCGCGACGATTCTCAAGCCGATCGAGAAGGGTCACCAGGAACGCACCACCGGTTTCTTCGGCTGGTTCAACCGCACCTTCAACAAGAGCCGCGACAAGTATCACTCGGGCGTGCACCACGTGATCAAGCGCTCGGGCCGTTGGCTGATCATCTATATGGTAGTGATCTTCGCGGTCGGCCTGCTGTTCGTGAAGCTGCCGAAGTCGTTCCTGCCCGACGAAGACCAGGGCACGATGTTCGTGCTGGTGCAAACGCCGTCGGGCTCGACCCAGGAAACCACGGCGCGCGCGCTGAAGGACGTGTCGGACTATCTGCTGAATGACGAGAAGAGCATTGTCGAATCGACCTTCACGGTGAACGGCTTCAGCTTTGCCGGTCGCGGCCAGAACGCGGGTCTCGTGTTCGTGCGGATGAAGGACTATTCGGTGCGTCAGCATACGGACCAGAAGGTGCAGTCGCTGGTCGGTCGTCTGTTCATGCATTTCGGCGGCTACAAGAACGCGCTCGTGTATCCGGTGAATCCGCCGTCGATTCCCGAACTCGGCACCGCCGCGGGCTTCGACTTCGAGTTGCAGGATCGCGCGGGTATCGGTCACGACAAGCTGATGCAAGCACGCAATATGTTGCTCGGCATGGCGGCGAAAGATCCGACGTTGGCCCAGGTGCGTCCGAACGGCCTGAACGATACGCCGCAGTTCAAGGTGGATATCGATCACGAGAAGGCGTCGGCGCTCGGCGTGTCGCTGGCCACGATCGACCAGACGTTCTCGATCGCGTGGGCCTCGCAGTACGTGAACAACTTCCTCGATACCGACGGCCGGATCAAGAAGGTGTATCTGCAAGGCGACGCCCCGTTCCGTATGAACCCGGAAGACCTGAACGCCTGGTACGTGCGCAATTCGGCGGGCACCATGGTGCCGTTCTCGTCGTTCGCCAGCGGCACGTGGACCTACGGTTCGCCGAAGCTCGAACGCTACAACGGTATCTCGGCAGTGGAAATCCAGGGCGCGGCTGCGCCGGGCAAGTCGACCGGTCAGGCCATGACGGCAATGGAAGCGCTCGTGGCGAAGCTGCCGGCGGGTATCGGCTACGAATGGACCGGCTTGTCGCTGCAGGAACGCCAGTCCGGTTCGCAGGCGCCGATCCTGTACGGCATCTCGATCCTCGTCGTGTTCCTGTGTCTCGCGGCGCTGTATGAAAGCTGGTCGATCCCGTTCTCGGTGATCATGGTGGTGCCGCTCGGCGTGATCGGCGCACTGCTGGCCGCCACGCTGCGCGGACTCGAGAACGACGTGTTCTTCCAGGTGGGTCTGTTGACCACGGTGGGGCTGTCGGCGAAGAACGCGATTCTGATCGTGGAATTCGCCCGCGAGTTGCAGCAGGGTGAAGGCATGGGGCCGGTCGAAGCGGCGCTGGAAGCGGCGCGTCTGCGGCTGCGTCCGATTCTGATGACCTCGCTCGCGTTCATTCTCGGCGTGATGCCGCTCGCGATCAGCAACGGCGCGGGTTCGGCCAGCCAGCACGCAATCGGTACCGGCGTGATCGGCGGGATGTTGACGGCAACCTTCCTCGCGATTTTCATGATCCCGATGTTCTTCGTCGTGATCCGCGCGAAATTCGGCGGTGAGACGGAAGACCCGGATGCAGCGTTCGAACATTCCAACCAGCTCCATCCGCACGATCCGCAAGGTGGTGCGTCGGGCGGTAACGGCTCGGGCAAGGACGGACATTGAGATGCAAAAACACTCTTTGATTGCAGTGGCGGTCGCGTTGTTCGCCGCGGGTTGCACGATGGCGCCGCATTACCAGCGCCCGGCGCCGCCCGTGGACGCGAGCTTCCCGACCGGCGGCGTGTATGCCACGCAGCCGGGCGCGACCCAGCCCGACGCCAAAAGCGCGCGCAGCGCGAACGGCGTGGCGGCTGCGGACATCGGCTGGCGCAATTTCTTCGTCGATCCGCGCATGCAGCGGTTGATCGAGATTGCGCTGAAGAACAACCGCGACCTGCGCGTGTCGGTGCTGAACATGCAGGCGTCGCAGGCGCAGTTCCGCGTCGTGCGCGCCGGCCTGTTCCCGACGTTGAATGCGGCGGCTTCGCAAACCAAATCGCGTACGCCGACGGACCTGGCGTTCGGCGGCCAGAACATTTCCAACTCGTACTCGGTCGGTTTGAACGCGTCGTGGGAAATCGACTTCTTCGGGCGGGTGCAGAGCCTGAAGGACCAGGCGTTGGCGCAGTACCTGGCCACGACGCAGGCGCGCAAGGCAGCGGAAATCTCGCTGGTGTCGCAGGTGGCGAATCAGTATCTGACGGTGCTCGAGCTCGACGACTTGCTGAAGGTCACGCAAGACACGTTGAAGACCGCGCAGGAGTCGTACCGGATCACCAAGCTGCAGTTCGACAACGGGACCGGTTCGGAACTCGATTTGCGCCAGGCGCAGACGGTGGTCGAGACGGCCAACGCGAACCTGCAGGCGCAGGCGCGCTTGCGGGCTCAAGGCGAGAACGCGCTGGTGCTGCTGCTGGGCGAGCCGATGCCGACCGATATGCCGCCGGGTCTGACGCTGAACGATCAGAATCTGCTGACGGATATTCCGGCGGGCTTGCCGTCGGATCTGTTGACGCGTCGTCCGGACATCATGGAGGCCGAGGAGAATCTGCTCGCGGCCAACGCGAATATCGGCGCGGCGCGTGCGGCGTTCTTCCCGAAGGTCTCGCTCACCGGCAATTTCGGTACGCTGAGCCCGTCGCTCGGCGGGTTGTTCAAGCCCGGTTCGGCGGCGTGGGGCTTTTCGCCCACGATCACGTTGCCGATCTTCGCCGGTGGCGAGAACAAGGCCAACCTCGACCTTGCCAACATCCAGAAGAACGTCCAGATCGCCACGTATGAAAAGGCGATCCAGACGGCCTTCCGCGAAGTGGCGGACGGTCTGGCGGCGCGCGGTACGTATGACCAGCAGATTCAGGCGCTGGAGCGCAATACGTTTGCGGAACAGCGTCGTCTGGATCTGTCGAATCTGCGTTATACGAACGGGGTCGACAGCTATCTGTCGGTGCTGACCGCGCAGACCGATCTGTACACGTCGCAAACGTCGCTGATCACCGCGCGCATGGAGCGTCTCCAGAACCTGGTGACGTTGTATCAGGCGCTTGGCGGTGGCTGGATCGAGCATAACGGCGATCAGCCGCGTCCGGCCGACGCACCGGTCGATTACGGTGCGGCGAGCGCGCCGGCGGCGGCTTCGGCGGCGACGGCGGGTTAGGTCGGCGTCGTGTAGCAGAGGTGATGCGGAGGGCGGCTTTCAGCAGTGTCACGAGAGCCGTTCTACGCGGCCAGCACCGGCAAACGACACAGCAGCACACGGCAACACGCGGCAGCAAACAGCAACACCTGCTAGCTGGAAACAAAAACGCCACGGCATGCCGTGGCGTTTTTTTTGTCCGCAGAGGACGCGATGCGATGACTACCTCTGCTGCAACTCAGTCGCTCAATGCAGATCCGCGGCGCGCAGCATTTCGTCGCGCGGCGGCTCGTCCTTCCCACCGCGTCCGTCGAAATCGTGACCGGCCCGGCGAATCTCGCATTGCGCCTTCTTCTCGCTCTTCACACCGTTGAAGATCAGGTTCAGCACCACCGCCGACACGGAAGCCAGCAGAATCCCGCTGTGCAGCAGCGGCGTGAGCGCGGCGGGCAGCTTCGAGAAGAAGTGCGGCGACACGACAGGCACCAGACCCAGACCGACGCTCACTGCGACGATGAACAGGTTGTGCTGGTTCTTCACGAAATCGACTCGCGACAACACCTTCATGCCGTTTGCCGCCACCATGCCGAACATCACGATGCCCGCGCCGCCGAGCACGAAGGCCGGCACCGAGGCGACCACTTGCGCCATCTTCGGGAACAGGCCCAGCAGCACCAGAATCACGCCGCCCATCGCGCAGACGAAGCGGCTCTTCACGCCGGTCACACCGATCAGACCGACGTTCTGCGAGAACGACGTATGGGGGAACGAGTTGAAGATACCGCCGATCAACGTGCCCAGTCCGTCCACGCGCAGACCGCGCACCAGCGCTTTCTGATCGACCGGGCGATCCACCATGTCGCCGACCGCGAGAAACATGCCGGTCGATTCGATGAAGGTGACGAACATCACGGTGACCATCGTCGCGATGGACAGCGGATCGAAATGCGGCATGCCGAAGTGGAACGGCATTACGAAGCCGACCCACGGTGCGTGCGTGACGCCGTCCATGTTGACGCGGCCGAGCACCAGCGCGATCACGAAGCCGGCGACGATGCCGAGCAGCACCGAGATGTTGGCGAGGAAGCCTTTGGCGAACTTGTTGATCAGCAGAATCAGCGTCAGCACGATAAACGACAGGCCGAGATAAACCGGATTGCCGTAGTCGGGATTGCCCACGCCGCCGGCCGCCCAGTTGATGCCCACTTCCATCAGCGACAGACCGATCACCGAAATCACCACGCCGATCACGACCGGCGGGAAGAAGCGCAGCAACTTGCCGACCGCGGGCGCAAGCAGAATGCCGACCACGCCGGCCGCGATCGTCGAGCCGAAAATGTCGAGAATGCCGAGCGAGGGATTGGTGCCGATCGCCAGCATCGGACCGACGGCCGCGAACGTGCAACCCATGATGACCGGCAGGCGGATCCCGAAGATCCACAGACCGAGCGTTTGAATCAGCGTGGCGATGCCGCAGGAGAACAGATCGGCGCTAATCAGGAAGGCGATCTGATCCTTCGGCAATTTGAGTGCTGCGCCGACGATCAGCGGCACGGCGACGGCGCCGGCATACATCACCAGCACGTGCTGGATGCCGAGGGTCAGCAACTGGCCCGCGGGCAGTCGCTCGTCGCACGGGTGAACCGTGTTCGATTGCATATTTCTGTCTCCACCATCTAGTTTTTGAGATGACTCCAAGGTATCGGGGACGATAAAGCGCAACAAGACCACTGGGGCCTATTCCGGCATTCCCGGTGACGATATGCGTCGAGCCGGTTTGAAAGGCAATTTAAAGCTACGCATCTGTCCCATCGGCGGACAGCCCCTTGCAGCCGCGGTGCGGGTCGTCAGGCCGTGCGCGCCATCGCCAGACTGATATGTGTGAGAATCAATGAGGTGTATCTCATTGAACGCATAGTGCTGTTTTCATGCGGCTCGCGGCGCGGCGGGGTTAACCCGCGATTCGGCAAAATCGGCGCGTTTTCGGCAGCGTTGCCCGAGGTGTGTCGCGGTGACGAAAAAACCGCCTTCGGCGCAGCTTTCGCGTGCGCCTCGCGACCTTCTTTTTTACCCCTCTTTTAACGTGCAATCGCCCATGAGTTTTCTTGGTATCGACCTCGGCACCGGTTCCCTCAAAGTCGCAATCGTCGATGAAAATGGCCGCGAGCAGGCGGTCGCGAGCGTCGTTTATACGTTGGAGACACCGCACGCGGGCTGGGCGGAGATGTCGGTGCAGACCTGGTGGCGCGCACTGTGCGAAGCGGCGGCGCGTTTGCCGCAGGCGTTGCGCAGCGAGGTGCGCGCCATCGGCTTCTCCGGGCAGATGCACGGCGTCGTGCTGATCGACGCCGCCGGCGAAGCCGTGCGGCCCGCCATGCTGTGGCCCGATACGCGTGCGCTGGGTTTGCTCGACGCGTGGCCCGAACCGCAAGCGAATCCGGTGGCGCCGGGCATGGCCGGCCCGTTGCTACGCTGGATCGTGCTGAACGAACCGCAGTCCGTGCGTAGAATGCGTTGGGCGTTGCAACCGAAAGACTGGCTACGCGTGGCATTGGGCGGCGAGGTGCTCACCGATCCGTCCGACGCCTGCGCGACCGCGCTCGCCGATCCGGCCGGCGTATGGGATACGGCGCTGCTGGCGCGGCTGGAGATTCCGCGCGAGTGGTTCGCGCCGCTGGCGCCTTCGTATGCGGCGGGCGGTGTTTTATCGCGGAATGCGGCGCAGGCATTGGGTCTGCGCGCCGGCATCGTGCTCGCGACCGGCGCCGCCGACACGCCGTGCGCGGCGCTCGGCAGCGGACTCGCGCGCGATGGCGACGCATTGCTCACCACCGGCACGGGCGGACAGATCGTCGTGCTGGCGGAGCAGGAGCCGACGGCGGCGAAGGGCTTGCATCGGTATCGAGCCGCCAGCGATCACTGGTACCGGATGGCGGCGATGCAGAACGTGGGCATCGCGCTGGAACGCGTGCGCGGCTGGCTGTCGTATGAATGGACTGATGCTTATCGCGATGCGTTTGGCGAGATCAATGCCGCTGCGCTCAGTGAAGTGCCTGGTGACGCTAATGCCGCTGCAATGAGCAGCGCAAGCAGCGTAAGCAGCACAGGCAACGCAAGCAACGCAAGCAACGCAACCTCCGGCAACCACTTAGCGCATACCCCCGGCACCGCAGCGCCCGCAACCGGCCTAACCTTTCTCCCTTACCTCACCGGCGAACGCACACCGTGGCTGAACCCATCGGCGCGCGGCGGCTGGCTCGGCCTCGCGCTCGACCACACGCGCGGCACGATGATGCGCGCCGCGTTCGAAGGCGTCGCGTTCTCGCTGCGCGCCGGGCTCGACGCGATTCGCGCGAGCGGCGCAACGGTCACGACGCTGAAGCTCGCGGGCGGCGGCTCGGTCGACGCGCGCTGGCGGCAATTGTTAGCCGTTGCGCTGGACGTCGAGCTGTATGCGGTCGATTGCCCCAACGCGGCGCCGCGTGGCGCGGCGATGCTCGGCGGTCTGGCGAGCGGCCATTGGCACGCGCACGATCTCGCCGCGCTGGCGCCGGGCGCGACGCGGGTAGCCGGTCCGCAAGGCGATGCGGCGCTGGCCCAACGCTACGCGCGCTTTCTCGATCTCTACGGCCGGGTCGAAAGCTGGTTCGACGGTACGACACAACGGTGACGCTGCCGGCGCTGGCCGAAAACGGCCGCGCCGATGTCCGCTACGGACAATGCCGTGACGCACTTTGCAATACCATTACGCTTTTCGCGCGCTAAGTTAGAGCGCGGCACATCATGCCGGACGCGCGTCGCACTCACAGACCTCAAGGAGCATTCAGATGAAGACCAAAGCCGCCATTGCATGGAAAGCCGGCGCCCCGTTGACGATCGAGGAAGTGGACCTGGAAGGCCCGCGCGCCGGCGAAGTCCTGATCGAAGTGAAAGCGACGGGCATCTGCCACACCGACTACTACACGCTCTCCGGCGCGGACCCGGAAGGCATCTTCCCGGCGATTCTCGGCCACGAAGGCGCAGGCGTGATCGTCGATACGGGGCCGGGCGTCGGCACGCTGAAGAAGGGCGATCACGTGATTCCGCTGTACACGCCGGAATGCCGTCAGTGCAAGTTCTGTCTGTCGCGCAAGACCAACCTGTGTCAGGCGATCCGTTCGACGCAAGGCCGCGGCTTGATGCCCGACGCCACCTCGCGCTTCTCGCTGGACGGCAAGCCGCTGTTTCACTACATGGGCACGTCCACGTTCTCGAACTACATCGTCGTGCCGGAAATCGCGGTCGCGAAGGTGCGTGAAGACGCGCCGTTCGACAAGATCTGCTACATCGGCTGCGGCGTGACGACGGGCGTCGGCGCGGTGGTGTATTCGGCGAAGGTCGAAGCGGGCGCGAACGTGGTCGTGTTCGGCCTCGGCGGTATCGGCCTGAATGTGATTCAGGGCGCGAAGATGGTCGGCGCGGACAAGATCATCGGCGTCGACATCAACCCGGGTCGCGTGGAACTGGCGAAGAAGTTCGGCATGACGCACTTCATCAACCCGAACGAAGTCGGGAACGTGGTCGACCACATCGTGCAACTCACCGACGGCGGCGCGGACTATTCGTTTGAATGCATCGGCAATACCAAGGTGATGCGTCAGGCGCTCGAATGCACGCACAAGGGCTGGGGCCAGTCGTTCATCATCGGCGTGGCGGCGGCGGGCGAGGAGATCAGCACGCGTCCGTTCCAGCTGGTGACGGGCCGCGAGTGGAAGGGCTCGGCGTTCGGCGGCGCGCGCGGCCGCACGGACGTGCCGAAGATCGTCGACTGTTACATGGAAGGCAAGATCAATATCGACGATCTGATCACGCACCGTCTGCCGCTCGAACGCATCAACGAAGGCTTCGACCTGATGAAGAAGGGCGAGTCGATCCGCTCGGTCGTGCTGTACTGATGTCGAACGTAATGGATGCAACCCACGCAACCCACGCAACCCACGCAACCTATCGCAAGGAGCAGGGCGATGCTTGAACTCCTGTCGTCGCATGCCTGCCATGGCGGCGAGCAGCGTATCTACCGGCACGATTCGCAGACCATCGGTCTGCCGATGCGCTTCTCCGTCTATCTGCCGCCGCAGGCCTTGCTGGCGAACGCGAACGTGCCGGCGCTGTTCTATCTCGCAGGTCTCACCTGCACGGAAGAAACCTTTCCGATCAAGGCCGGCGCGCAGCGTTTCGCGGCCCAGCACGGCATCGCGCTGATTTCGCCGGATACAAGTCCGCGCGGCGCGGGCGTGCCGGGCGAAAGCGCGGCGTGGGATTTCGGCGTGGGTGCGGGCTTTTACGTCGACGCGAC
The DNA here is from genome assembly GCF_003269035.1 of Paraburkholderia bryophila. GTDB lineage: Bacteria > Pseudomonadota > Gammaproteobacteria > Burkholderiales > Burkholderiaceae > Paraburkholderia > Paraburkholderia bryophila. The sequence goes on from NZ_QLTK01000002.1 coordinate 192,078, forward strand.
CCAGCAACCGTGGGCGCAGCACTATCGGATGTACTCGTACGTGCGCGACGAGCTGCGTGAAACGGTGCTGGCGAACCTGCCGCTGGACGGCGCGCGCCTCGGCATCTTCGGGCACTCGATGGGCGGTCACGGCGCATTGATGCTGGCGCTGCGCAATCCGGAGATTTATCGCTCGGTGTCGGCGTTCGCGCCGATCGCCGCGCCCACGCGTTGCCCGTGGGGCGAGAAAGCGTTCGGCGGGTATCTCGGCGACGCTCGCGAGGCGTGGAAGCAGTACGACGCGAGCGAGTTGGTCGCGCATGCGTCGCGCAAGTTCGCGGCGGGGATCCTGGTGGATCAGGGGCTGGCGGATCAGTTCCTCGCGGAACAGCTGAACCCGGACGTGTTCGAAGCCGCCTGCCAGGCGGCGGGTCAGCTGCTGACGTTACGCCGTCACGCGGGTTACGACCATGGGTATTACTTCATCTCGACGTTTATCGAGGACCATCTCGCGCATCACGCGAGGGTGTTGCTCGGCTGAACCTGTCGTCGCATGGCGATGACGGTAGCGCGTCAAAACGGCCGCCGTCATCGCTCTTCACTCAACGCCGCTTCAACAGACTCCCGCCATACACCACCGCCGACAGCACGGTGATCCAGAAGCTCGTGGGCCAATCGGTATAGAACGCCAGCGTCAGGCCGAGCCACGCCTGCAGCAGCGCGAACAGCGCGGCCAGCACGAGTCCGGTCGACAAACGCGTCGTCATGTTTTGCGCGGCGGCGGCTGGGCCGACCATCAGCGTGAACACCAGCAGCACACCGACGATCTGCGTACACGCGGCCACCGCCAGCGCGGCGATCGCCAGAAACAGCACCGACACGAGCCGCAGCGAGACACCCTTGGCTTCGGCCAGTTCAGGCTGCAACGAAGCAAACAGCAGCGGCCGCATGATGGCGGCCAGCGCCAGCAAACTGACCACGCCCAACGCCGCCAGCACGCCGAGCGTCGACGTATTCACGCCGAGCACATTACCGAACAGCAGCGCGGTGACCTGCGTCGCGTACGCGGTGAAGAAGTGCAGAAACAGCAAACCGAAACCGAGCGACAGCGACAGGATCACGCCGATCGCCACGTCGCGCCCGGCGAGGCGTTCGCCAAGCGCGCCCATGCCGACGCCCGCCGCGAGCGTGAAGCCGATCATCCCCCAGATCGGCGAGATGCCGATCAGCACCGCGCCGGTCGCGCCGGTGAAGCCGACGTGCGACAGCGCGTGGCCCGCGAAGGTCTGGCCGCGCATCACCAGAAAATAGCCCACGATACCCGCCAGCACCGCGACGATCCCCGACGCCGCGAACGCGTTGACCATGAAATCGTATTCAAACATCGTGCGTGTGTCCGTCGCGTGAGTCGTGCGGGTGTGAGTGGCCGTGTGAATGGCCGCCGTTTTCGTCGTGTTCGTGCTCGTGATCGTGCTTTTCGACTTCGACGTCGCCCGACATCACGAAGATGCGGCCGTTCACCCGCATCACGTCGATCGGCGAGCCGTACAGGCGCGACAGGACCGGGCGGGTGATGACCTCGTCGACGGTGCCGAGCGCGGCCACGCCGCTGCCGAGGTACAGCACGCGATCGATCGAGTTGAGCAGCGGATTCAATTCGTGCGCCGAAAACAGCACGGCAATGCCGAGTTCCTGCTGCACGCGCCGCACCAGTTCGACCACGCTCTTCTGATGATGCGGGTCGAGACTGATCAGCGGTTCGTCGAGCAACAGCAGTTTCGGATTGCCGAGCAGGCATTGCGCGAGCAGCAGGCGCTGCCGCTCGCCGCCCGACAGTTCCGACAACGGCCGCTCGGCCAGCTTGCGACCGCCCACCAGATCCAGCACGCGCTCGACATCCGCGCGGGTGTGAGCGTCCGCATGCGGCAAGCCCCAGCGATGACCGTCGGCGGCCATCGCGACGAAATCGCGGCCGCGCACACGCCGTCCGGCGAGCGCACTGCGCGTCTGCGGCATATAGCCGATCGACGCATTGCCGCGCTCCACCGGCTGCCCCAGCACGCGGATCGTGCCGCTCGCGGCCGGCACGAGGCCGAGTACCGCGCGCATCAAGGTGGTCTTGCCCGCGCCGTTCGGCCCGAGCACGCCGATGAATTCACCCTGGTTCACCACGAAGCCGGTGTCGCGCAGGATCGTGCGGTCGCCGAGTTCGAGCGTGACCTGGTCGAGTTCGAGCACGGGCGCGGTGGACGGTGCGCCCGTGGGCGCACTTGCTGCAGGGGCCGGCGTGTTGCGGCCAGTCAAAGTCATGGTGTCGTTCCTTTGCCGCCGGAAGCCGCCACCGCGCCCGCACCGTTCGCTTCGCCCGCGATCAGCGCGGCGTTCAGCGCGTCGAGCTGCGTCAGCATCCACGTCTGATAGGTCTTGCCGGCCGGTTCGGTCTCGGTGACGCTCATGGACGGCACCTTCGATTGCTGCGCGAGCTTCAACATGCGTTTGGTCAGGGCCTCGGTTGCCTGGCTGTTATAGATCAGAACGCGCACGCGCTTTTCGCGCAGGTCGCGTTCGAACGCGGCGATATCGGCCGCGCTGGCTTCGGTGTCGTTCATCGTGGCGAGCTGGAAGCGCAGATTGCGCATACTCAGCCCGATCGCGTCCGACATATAACCGAACACCGGCTCGGTCGCCGTGACCGGCACGCCCGCGTAACGGCCACGCAGGTCGGCGACCTTGGCGTCGATCGGCTTCAGCGAATCGAGAAACTTCGCGAGGTTCGCATCGTACGCCGACTTGTGCGCCGGGTCAGCCGCGACGAGCGCTTCGCTCACCGCGCGCGCGACCTTCGGCATGGTGGCCGGGTCGTACCAGAGGTGCGGATTATCGCCGCCTTTCTTGCCGGTGAGGTCGGCGGCGACGATCGTCACACGCTTCGACCCCTTCGACGCGGCCAGCAATTTTGCCATCCACGGATCGTAGTCGGCGCCGTTGTACACCACGAGGCTCGCATGCTGCAACGCGCGCGCCGTCTTCGGGCTGGCTTCGAACAGGTGCGGGTCCTGGTCCGGGTTGCTGAGAATGCTGGTCACGTCGACGCGATCGCCGCCCAACTGCTGCACCACGTCGCCGTAAAAATTCTCCGCCGCGACCACCGGGATTTTCGCATCGGCGGCGAAGGCGCTGTGACCGATCGCGAACGCGGCCGTGGCCGCCGCAACGTATTTCGACAGCTTCAGCGCGCGGTGCGCTCCGTTCAACATCGAGCCGAGTTTGTTCATCGTCGTTTCCTGCTGCGTGAGAGGTGGGTGAGTCACTAACGTTAGGAGAGGGTCTTGCGGCCGGCCGCAGGCAACTGCGACCCGCCAATGAAGCGCGGTCGAAATGATATAACGTATCTCAAATAATTGTCAGCGCCTTATGCAGAAAGCGACTTGGCCTTGCCTGATTTCTCGTATTAGTGTTGTTCAGGGCCTGGACGGAAGTGCGCACGTCCTGCCGCGCTGCACCATCGAAATCTGCGCGGGTGCCTTGACATGACCCGGTCCGTATCCGATCATTCGATCACTAACAGAGCAATTGTTCGCGCAATGAGCGTTCGCTCAGTGCGAAACAAAACGCAATGAACCGGAGACAGGCAGTGGCGGCACGATTGCAAGACAAGGTGGCCATTCTGACGGGCGCGGCAAGCGGAATCGGCGAGGCCGTGGCGCGCCGCTATCTGGACGAAGGCGCGCGCTGCGTGCTGGTGGACATGAAGCCGGCCGACAGTTTCGGCGACACGTTGCGCGCCGACCATGGCGACCGTGTGCTGAGCGTCAGCGCCGACGTCACGCGCCGCGAAGATATCGACCGTATCGTGGCGAGCACGCTCGAGCGTTTCGGCCAGGTCGACATTCTGTTCAATAACGCGGCGCTGTTCGATATGCGCCCGCTCCTCGACGAATCCTGGGACGTGTTCGACCGCCTGTTCGCGGTCAACGTGAAGGGTCTGTTTTTCCTGATGCAAGCCGTCGCGCAACAAATGGTCGAGCAGGGCCACGGCGGCAAGATCGTCAATATGTCGTCGCAAGCGGGGCGGCGTGGCGAGGCGCTGGTGTCGCATTACTGCGCGACCAAGGCGGCGGTGCTCAGCTACACGCAATCGGCGGCGCTTGCGCTCGCGCCGCACAAGATCAATGTCAACGGCATCGCGCCGGGCGTCGTCGACACGCCGATGTGGAAGGAAGTCGACGCGCTCTTCGCCCGTTATGAAAACCGTCCGCTCGGCGAGAAGAAGCGCCTGGTCGGCGAAGCGGTGCCGCTCGGCCGCATGGGCGTGCCGGACGACCTGACCGGCGCCGCCCTGTTTCTCGCGTCGGCGGATGCCGACTACATTACCGCGCAAACGCTGAACGTCGACGGCGGCAACTGGATGAGTTGAAGAACGAGGCACGTCACAGCGATACGTACGTGCGCATCATCCCCGTCATTTTCGTAAAACAAACGCAGCACCACATAACGTACGAGAAAGGAGACAACACATGAAGCCAGTCCTCAAATCCGCGCTGAAAGCGGCCAGCGTCGGCGCCATGGCGTGCTTCGCGCTGAGCGCGTCGGCGGCCACGGTGACGATCGCCACGTTGAACAATCCGGACATGATCGAGCTGAAGAAGCTCTCGCCCGCTTTCGAGCAGGCGAATCCGGACATCAAGCTGAACTGGGTGATTCTCGAGGAAAACGTGCTGCGTCAGCGCGCCACGACCGACATCACGACCGGCAGCGGCCAGTTCGACGTGATGACGATCGGCGCCTATGAAACGCCGCAATGGGGCAAGCGCGGCTGGCTCACGCCGCTCACCAACCTGCCCGCCGATTACGATCTGAACGACGTGGTGAAGACGGCCCGCGACGGGTTGTCCAGCGGCGGCCAGTTGTACGCGCTGCCGTTCTACGTCGAAAGCTCCATGACGTATTACCGCAAGGACCTGTTCGCAGCCAAGGGTCTGAAAATGCCCGACCAGCCGACCTACGATCAGATCGCGCAATTCGCCGACAAGCTGACCGACAAGGCCAACGGCATGTACGGCATCTGCCTGCGCGGCAAGGCGGGCTGGGGCGAAAACATGGCGTACGCGACGACGGTGGTGAATACCTTCGGCGGCCGCTGGTTCGACGAGAAGTGGAACGCGCAGCTCACCTCGCCGGAATGGAAGAAGGCGATCGGCTTCTACGTCGATCTGCTGAAGAAAGACGGCCCTCCGGGAGCGAGCTCGAACGGCTTCAACGAAAACCTCACGCTGATGTCCTCGGGCAAGTGCGCGATGTGGATCGACGCGACGGTCGCGGCCGGCATGCTGTACAACAAGCAGCAATCGCAGATTGCCGACAAGGTCGGTTTCGCAGCGGCCCCGGTCGCTGTCACGCCGAAGGGTTCGCACTGGTTGTGGGCGTGGGCGCTGGCGATTCCGAAGTCGTCGAAGCAGACTGACGCGGCGAAGAAGTTCATCGCGTGGGCGACTTCGAAGCAATACATCGAACTGGTCGCGAAGGACGAAGGCTGGGCCTCGGTGCCGCCGGGCACGCGTCAATCCACCTACGCTCGCCCCGAGTACAAACAGGCTGCCCCGTTCGGCGACTTCGTGCTGAAGGCGATCGAATCGGCGGACCCGGATCACCCGACGCTGAAGCCGGTGCCGTACACCGGTGTGCAGTTCGTGGGTATTCCTGAGTTCCAGTCGTTCGGCACGGTGGTCGGTCAAAGTATTTCCGGCGCGGTAGCCGGTCAGATGACGGTCGACCAGGCGCTGGCCGCCGGCAATGCGACCGCGAATCGCGCGGTGCAACAGGCCGGGTATCAGAAGTAACGGTCGGAAGTCACGATCGAAGCTACGCGGTAATACGCCACCTGAAGCATGTGGCACGCGCCGGCTGACGCCCGTCAGCCGGCTCACGCAGCACAGCGGGCTGTCCTGGATCGCACGGTGCGCCGCGATACCCGCAAGGGGTCGCGCCGGCCGGCGCGCTTCAGGCTTCGAGTTTCGAGCCGTTTCCAGCGGACAGTCCGCGCATTACCGAACAGGTGGTCCACCATGCGTCCTCTGCGCCTACCTCTCATGCAAGCTCATCCCCAGACAGAAAAAGAACGCGAAATCCGCAAAGCCAATTCCGCCCGCTGGCTGGTCACGCCCTCGGTCGCGGTCCTCGTGCTGTGGATGGCGATTCCGCTCGCCATGACGATCTGGTTTTCGTTCTCGCGCTACAACCTGTTGAATCCGGACCTCAAAGGTTTCGCCGGTTTCGACAATTACAAATACCTCGCCACCGATCCGTCGTTCGGCCCCTCGATCGGCCACACGCTCGAGCTGATTATCTCGGTGCTGGTGATCACCGTGGTCGGCGGCGTGTTGATGGCAATCCTGTTCGACCGCAAGTTCTACGGCCAGGGCATTGCGCGGCTGCTCGCCATCGGCCCGTTCTTCGTGATGCCGACGGTCAGCGCGCTGATCTGGAAGAACATGATCCTGCACCCGGTGTACGGCCTGATCGCGCAGGGCATGCGCGCGATGGGCATGCAACCGATCGACTGGTTCGCCGACTATCCGCTCACCGCCGTGATCATGATCGTCGCGTGGCAGTGGTTGCCGTTCGCGTTCCTGATTCTGTTCACCGCGATCCAGTCGCTCGATCAGGAGCAGAAGGAAGCCGCCAAGATCGACGGCGCGGGTCCATTCTCGATGTTCTTCTACATCACGCTGCCTCACCTGAAACGGGCGATCGCGGTGGTGGTGATGATGGAGACGATTTTCCTGCTGTCGATCTTCGCCGAAATCTATACGACCACGGGCGGCGGTCCGGGCACCGCGACCACCAATCTGTCGTACCTGATCTATTCGCTCGGCCTGCAACAGTTCGACGTCGGGCTTGCTTCCGCCGGCGGCATTCTGGCGGTCGTGCTGGCAAATGTCGTGTCGTTCTTCCTCGTGCGCATGCTCGCGAAGAACCTGAAAGGGGAGTACGAAAAATGAGCCAGGTTGCCTCCACTCCGGTGTCGAGCTCGACACCCATGACCGTGCCGGCGAAGTCGCCGTTCGCCGCGATTCGCCGCACCATTCCCGGCGTGATCGCCTGGCTGGTCGCGTTGCTGCTGTTCTTCCCGATCTTCTGGATGACGATCACCGCGTTCAAGACGGAACAGCAGGCTTATTCGTCGTCGCTGTTTTTCATGCCGACGCTCGATAGCTTCCGCGAGGTGTTCGCGCGCAGCAATTACTTTTCGTTCGCATGGAATTCGGTGCTGATCTCGGCGGGCGTCACGGTGCTGTGCCTGATTCTCGCCGTGCCGGCCGCGTATGCGATGGCGTTCTTCCCGACCCGCCGCACGCAGAAGGTGCTGCTGTGGATGCTGTCCACCAAGATGATGCCGTCGGTCGGCGTGCTGGTGCCGATCTATCTGCTGTGGAAGAACACCGGCCTGCTCGATTCCGTGTCGGGTCTGGTGATCGTCTACACGCTGATCAATCTGCCGATCGCGGTATGGATGTCGTTCACGTACTTCGCCGAAATTCCACGCGACATTCTCGAAGCCGGGCGGATCGACGGCGCGCGGACGTGGCAGGAAATCGTTTATCTGCTGATGCCCATGTCGCTGCCAGGGCTTGCCTCGACCGCGCTGCTGCTCGTGATCCTGTCGTGGAACGAGGCGTTCTGGAGCATCAACCTGTCGAGCTCGAATGCCGCGCCGCTCACCGTGTTCATCGCGTCGTATTCGAGTCCTGAAGGCCTGTTCTGGGCCAAGCTGTCGGCCGCTTCGCTGCTGGCGGTCGCGCCGATCCTGATCGTCGGCTGGCTGTCGCAGAAGCAACTGGTGCGCGGCCTCACGTTCGGGGCGGTCAAATGACGGCAGGTTCGGAGAGGGGTTCGGGTGTGGGCCAGTTCGCGCTGATCTGCGATTGCGACGGCGTGCTGATCGACAGCGAAGCCGTGGCGGCGCGCATGCTGGTGCACGAACTCGAGGCGCGCTGGCCCGATACCGACGTCGAACCGGTGGTGCTGCCGCTACTCGGTCTGCGCATCGAAGCGGTGTTGCAGGGCACCGCGACGCAGCTCGGCAAGCGTCTATCTGTCGACGATATCGACGCGATTCGCCGCGCGGTCGAAGCGGCGGCGATGCAGGCGCCGGCGGTGGAAGGCATCGAGGCGGCGCTCGCGCAGGTGCCGCTCACCAAAGGGTGCGCGAGCAACAGTTTCCGGCCGTATGTGGAATCGGTGCTGGCGCGCACGGGGCTGGTGAAGTTCTTCGGCGACCGCCTGTTCTGCGCCGACACGGTACCGAATCCGAAGCCCGCGCCCGACGTCTATCTGGCGGCGGCACGCGGTTTGGGACTCGCGCCGTCGGCGTGTCTGGTGGTGGAAGACAGCGTGACCGGCGTGACGGCGGCGAGCGCGGCGGGCATGACGGTGCTGGGATTTATCGGCGGCGGTCACGCGAGCGACGCGCAGATCGACAAGCTGCATGCGGCCGGCGCGCGTCACGTGTTCGACGACATGCAGCAACTGCCGGAACTGGTCGCGCAATGGACGCTGAGCGCGACGGCGGCCACGCCGCCTTGAACGATACAACGGCGTGCCGGGTTCAACCCGGAAATAGAGAAGCGAGCTGCTGAAGCAGACGAAGCAGCGCAAGCAACGGACAAGCAGCATCTAGAGCATTACAGGGAGACACATCATGGCAAGCGTAACTCTGCGCAACATCAGAAAGGCTTATGACGACAACGAGGTGATGCGCGACATCAACCTCGACATCGCAGACGGCGAGTTCGTCGTGTTCGTGGGCCCGAGCGGTTGCGGTAAATCGACGCTGATGCGCATGATCGCCGGCCTCGAAGACATCAGCGGCGGCGACCTCAGCATCGACAGCGTGCGCGTGAACGACGTGGCGCCCGCCAAACGCGGCATCGCGATGGTGTTCCAGTCGTACGCGTTGTATCCGCACATGACGCTGTACGACAACATGGCGTTCGGCCTGAAACTCGCCGGCACCAAGAAGCCAGAAATCGACGCGGCCGTGCGCAACGCCGCGAAGATTCTGCACATCGATCATCTGCTGGATCGCAAGCCGAAGCAGTTGTCCGGCGGCCAGCGTCAGCGCGTGGCGATCGGCCGCGCGATCACGCGCAAGCCGAAAGTCTTTCTGTTCGACGAACCGCTGTCGAATCTCGACGCCGCGCTGCGCGTGAAAATGCGCCTCGAATTCGCGCGTCTGCACGACGAACTGAAAACCACGATGATCTACGTGACGCACGATCAGGTCGAAGCCATGACGCTGGCCGACAAGATCGTCGTACTGTCGGCGGGCAATCTGGAGCAGGTCGGCAGTCCGACCATGCTGTATCACGCGCCCGCCAACCGGTTCGTGGCCGGGTTTATCGGCTCGCCGAAAATGAACTTCATGGAAGGCGTGGTGCAGTCGGTCACGCACGACGGCGTGACGGTGCGCTACGAAACCGGCGAGACGCAGCGCGTCGCGGTGGAACCGGGCGCGGTGAAGCAGGGCGACAAGGTGACGGTCGGCATTCGCCCCGAGCATCTGCACGTGGGCAATAGCGATGACGGCATTTCCGCCCGCACCATGGCACTCGAATCGCTCGGCGACGCGGCGTATCTGTACGCGGAATCCAGTGTCTCGCCGGACGGCCTGATCGCGCGGATTCCGCCGCTCGAACGGCATACCAAGGGCGAGATGCAGAAGCTGGGCGCGACGCCGGAGCACTGCCATCTGTTCGACAGCGCGGGGAAAGCATTCCAGCGTAAGATCGTCGAAGTGCTGGCCGCCTGACCGCGTGATGTTGGCGAAAGCGGCGGGCGCGCCGCTTTCCTTTCAACCACGCCGGGAAACGCTCATGTCCGCCTACGTTGTCATCACGCGCGAGAAAACGCTCGACCAGGCCAAGCTCGACGAATACAAGCAGGTTGCGCCCGCAACCTTCGAGCAGCATCCGGTCACCATGCTGGCGAGCCACGGGCGCAAGGAAGTGGTGGAAGGGCCCGCGATCGAAGAGATTCTGATTCTCGAATTCGCCGGCTATGACGAGGCGATCGCGTGGTATCGCAGCCCGGCGTATCAGGCAGTCAGCGAGACGCGTCTGCAGGGCGGCGATTACCGGATCATCATTACCGAGGGTTTGCCGCTGGTTTAATGAGGGGCGTGATCAATTCACCGTGGCCGAGCAAACCGCCCGGCCCCTGACTGCTATCAAGCCTCAAGCCTCAAGCGCCGCTCGCGCGCACAACTCGTCGGTCACCAACCCCGACAACCAGCCCCCTTTCAGCACCGCGATCAACGCTTCCCGCTTGCGCTCGCCGCCGGCGAAGCCGATCGTCGGGCGCCGCGGCGGCGAATCGAGTGGGAGGCTGGTCACGCGCCGGCCGGTCGGCGACTCGACGTGCGCGCCAGTTGCATCGATCGGCAGACCGAGCATTTCGGCCACGGCGCCGCCTTGCATCATTTCCTTCACTTCCGCCAACGTAATGAAGCCGTCCTCGTGCAGCGGGCAGGTCGGCCCGATATTGCCGACGCCGACGAACGCGACGTCCGCCTCGGCCGCCAGCGTTTCGACGATCCGGTACAGGCGGTGATTGCACCACTGCGAGCGCTCCGCCTCCGTATCGGCGAGCAACGGAGCCGGCAGCAGAAAATGCTTGCCACCCGTCTTCTCGGAAATGTGCAGCGCGACGTCGTAGCGGTTCGAGGAGCCGTCCTGGGCGATCGCCCCGACCAACGACACCAACCGGTGCTGCGGACGGTCCAGCTGCGCGATCTGATCGACCGACGCCTTCAACGTCCGGCCGCTGCCGACCGCGACGACCATCGGCTTTTCTTCGTTCAGATGGCGCTCCATGACCTGCGCGCCGGCTACCGCGAGCTTGCGGTCGACTTCCTCGGACGTATCGCTGTCCACCGGCACGACTTCGCACATGCTGAGGCCGTAGCGCTTCGACAGTTGATCGGCGAGCGACAGACAGTCCGCCAGTTGATGATCGACGCGCACGCGAATCAGGTTCTTCTCGACGGCGAACGCGACCAGACGTTGCGCGACCGGACGCGACACCTGCAGCTTCTCGGCGATCTCGTTCTGGGTGTTGCCGGCGACGTAGTAAAGCCACGCGGCGCGGGTAGCTAGATCTAGTTTTTCTGTGGACTTGGGCACGGTAACGGCTCGCTTGTAGTGCGCCGATGATAGCAGCCGGCTCCCCTGTCTCCCCGGAGAGCGGCTGCGGTTTGCCGTCGCTCAGGCGAGCGGCGTGCGTGCCGGGTCGAACAGCGGCCGCACGTGGCGATACAGCGCGCGATACGCTTCGAGCCGCGCGCGCAGTTCGGCATGGCGGCGCGGATTCGGCGTGAATTCCTTTTCGATGGGCGGCTTGGTCAGCACCGTGGCCGGATCGCCGCCCGCGGCCAGCCAGCCGAGACGGGCCGCGCCGAGCGCCGCGCCGGTTTCGCCGCCGCCGTGCTTGCGGGTGGCGGTGTCGAGCGCGTCGGCCAGCAACTGCGCCCAGTAATCGCTGCGCGCGCCGCCGCCGAGCAGCGACAGCGCCTTCGCTTCGGTGCCGGCCGCGCGCAGTGCGTCGAGGCCGTCCGTGAGCGCGAGCGTCACGCCTTCGAGCACCGCATAGCCGAGCAGCGCGCGATCGGTCGCGTGATTCATGCCGAAGAACACGCCTTGCGCGTACGGGTCGTTGTGCGGCGTGCGTTCGCCGGACAGATAGGGCAGAAAGAGCGGCGCGGTGTTCAACGCGTCGGCGGACAGCGCTTCGATTTCGGCGAGCAGCGTCGGTTCGTCGGTCGAGGTCAATTTGCAGACCCAGCGCAGGCAACTCGCGGCCGACAGCACCACGCTCATCTGATGCCAGCGATCCGGGATCGCGTGGCAGAACGCATGCACGGCGGAGGCCGGGTTCGGCCGGAAACTGTCGCCGACCACGCACAGCACGCCCGAGGTGCCGAGCGACACGAAGCCGTCGCCCGGTTGCGTCGCGCCGATGCCGATCGCGCTGGTGGCGTTATCGCCGCCGCCGGCCGCGACGATCACGCCGTCGCTCAAACCGAATTCGCGCGCCACCTCGGGCAGCAAGGTGCCGGACGGGGCGCTGCCTTCGCAAAGGCTCGGCATTTGCGCGCGCGTCATGTTGCAGGCTTCGAGCAACGAATCGGACCAGTCGCGTTTGGCGACGTCGAGCCACAGCGTGCCGGCCGCGTCCGACGGGTCGGACACCTTGCCGCCGGTCAGTTGCAGGCGCAAGTAATCCTTCGGCAGTAGCACGCAGGCCGTTCGCGCGAAAATTTCCGGCTCGTGGCGCGCGACCCACAGCAGCTTCGGCGCGGTGAAACCGGGCATGGCCAGGTTACCCGCCACGCTGTGCAGATCGGGCGCGCGTTCGGTCAGCTCCGCGCATTCCTTGTCGCTGCGCATGTCGTTCCACAGAATCGCCGGGCGCAGCACGCGGTTTTCCGCGTCCAGCAACACGGCGCCGTGCATTTGCCCCGACAGGCCGATGCCGCGAATCTGCGCGAACTCGTCCGGATGTTTGGCGCGCAAAGCGGCGAGCGCCGTGCGCGTGCCGGCCCACCAGTCTTCGGGATTCTGCTCGGCCCAACGCTGATGCGGCCGTGAAACGGTAAAGGGGGAACCTGCGGTGCCGATCACGCGTCCGTTGGAGGCGAGCAGCAGGACTTTCACTTCGGACGTGCCGAGGTCGATGCCGAGATACATGGGCGCGGAACCTTCGTCGTTGGAGATGCGCTACTTTAGCCGCACGCCGCGCGCGCTGCCATGCGCATTAAGCCTGGCAGCGGCGCGCGGCGTGGTTGCGTTGCAAGGGTCGCCACGGGTGCTGAGTTCGGAGCGCGGCGCTGCAGGCTGCGGCGCTCCACACCGCAGCGCTTCAGGCCGCGCCGCGTTTGGCCAGCCACACGTCGACACGCGCGAGTGCGCCTTCCAGCGCCGACTCCAGTTCCGGCGTCTGCGCCATGCTGCCCCACAGCAGGCGGTCGGCGGCGAATGCCTTCAGCGGATCGGGCGCGGTGAAGAAACCGCGCGCGACCTTCTCGTCCATCACGCCGTCCTGATACGCGTACGGCAACTCGCCCGCCTGCCAGCGCTGCAGGAAACGGAAGAACAGTGCGGGCAGCATCGCCGTGGCAGCAGGTGTGACGCCACGTTCGAAACACTCGGCGAGAGTCGGCGCGATAAAGCCGGGCAGCTTCGAAAAACCGTCGGCCGCGACGCGCTGATTGGTGTCCTGGATATACGGATTGCTGAAGCGTTCGAGCACCACGTCGCGATACCGGTCCAGATCGAGCGGACTCGGCGTGAGGCACGGAATCACGTCTTCGGTCACGTAGTCGAAGGCGAACTTGTTGATGTCGGCGTCGAGCGTGCCTTCGTGGATGTAGTTCAGGCTGACCAGCGTGCCCGCCCACGCAATGCAGCTATGCGGCGCGTTCAGAATACGGATCTTCGCTTCCTCGTACGGCATCACTGAATCGACGAGTTCCGCGCCGACTTTCTCCCACGCGGGGCGGCCGGCAATGAAGCGGTCTTCGATCACCCATTGAATGAACGCTTCGCCCATCACCGGGCAGGCATCGTCGACGCCGGTCGCGGCCTTCACGCGCTCGCTCACGTCCGGCGTGGGACGCGGCGTGATGCGATCGACCATCGAACTCGGGCACGCGGTGTTGTCGTCGAACCATTGCGCGAGTTCGTTCGCGCCGCGTCGTTCGAGAAACTCGCTCATGCCTGCGTGAAAGCGCTCGCCGTTGCTGCGCAGGTTGTCGCAGGTTTGCAGCGTGACCGGGCCCGCGCCGCGCTTCATGCGCGCGTCGAGAATCGCCGCGAGTGCGCCGTAAATCGTGGTGTGGCCGCCATTGAGGTCGGCCGCGAGATCGGCGTTCGCGGTATCGAGTTCGTCCTCTTCGTCGAGGTAGTAGCCGCCTTCGGTCACCGTGAACGCGATGATCTTGCAGGCCGGATCGGCGCCCGCTTCGATCAGGCCGTCGAGGCTCTCGGTCCAGGGCAGCACGCGCTCGATCGAACGGATCGTCTCGTACGCGCGTTCGCCTTGCGGTGTGACGGTTTCGAGCGTGTACACGCCGTTCTGTGCGGCAAGCGCGTCGAGCACCGCGTTCATGTCGCTGCGAATATTGCCGACGGTGAGCGACCAGTGCGGCTCGCCGGGCACCTTCGCCTCGTTCAACCGGTGCAGATACCACGCCTGATGCGCGCGATGAAACGATCCCGCGCCGATGTGCAGGATCACGTGTGCGGCCGCGCCGCTGCCTTGCCCGCTGTTCATGTACGTCTCCTGAATGTCCTTGGCCCGCACGGCTCGGAGCCGGCGTTTATTGTCTGGTGGAGCATTTGCTCTGCGTGTGAGCGAATGATCGTACCGGGCGAAACGAATGTCAAGGCGAGGCGGTCGGGTTTTCGTGGCGCAGCGCGGCGTGACGGGGCTTGCGAGCCACTCTCACGGGCTATGGCTGCAATGCGGACGTGCTTTGCCGTGCGCGGCGGCGCGTATTGCATTGCATCAAATTTGACGTTTTCCGGTCCAGGACTAACCCGAATGCAAAAAAGTATCGGTTGTTGGTTTCATTTTTAGTGGTGGCGGCCGCGTTTGAGCGCTACTTTTCGCTATAGAAGACAACAAGACGAAGCATGGGCGACGCCTCCCGGCGAGCCGCTTCATGGAGGCAGACAGTGCAACCCGATCTCGAACTCGTGGCCGTGCGCCGCGACGAATCGTTCAAAGTGTGGTCGCATGGCTATCCGTATCGCACGGTGCGCTGGCATTTCCACCCGGAGTACGAGATTCACCTGATCGTCGCGACGACCGGGAAGATGTTCGTCGGCGATCACATCAGCAGCTATACGCCGGGCAATCTCGTGCTGATGGGGCCGAACCTGCCGCACAACTGGGTCAGCGACGTGCCGGAAGGCGAGACCATCGCGCAGCGCAATCTGGTCGTGCAGTTTGGTCAGGAGTTCGTGTCGAGCTGCGTGGACAGTTTTCCGGAGTGGCGTCAAGTCGAGGCATTGCTTGCCGACTCGCGTCGTGGCGTGTCGTTCGGCGCGCAGACCAGCGAGGCGGTCAAGCCGCTGTTCCTCGAACTGCTGAGCGCGCGCGGCTTGCGGCGTCTGGTCCTGTTCATGTCCATGCTCGAAATGCTGATGAACGCCGAAGACCGCGAAGCGCTCGCGAGCCCGGCGTATCAGGCCGACTCGACCGGTTTCGCGTCGACCCGGATCAATCATGCGCTGTCGTATATCGGCAAGAACCTCGCGAACGATCTGCGTGAATCGGATCTGGCGCAGCTCGCCGGCCAGAGCGTCAGCGCGTTCTCGCGCTACTTCCGCCGTCATACCGGGCTGCCGTTCGTGCAATACGTGAACCGGATGCGGATCAATCTCGCGTGTCAGTTGCTGACCGACGGCGAACTCAGCGTGACCGATATCTGTTTCAAGGCGGGTTTCAACAACCTGTCGAATTTCAACCGGCAGTTCCTCGCGGTGAAGGGCATGGCGCCTTCGAAATTCCGCCGCTATCAGCAACTCAACGACGCGAGCCGCGACGCCTCCGAACAGGCCGCCGCGCGCGGCGTGGGCATCGACGACGCGCCTGCCATCGTGCTCGCGCCGGGGCTGCCGCGCCCGGCCGCCGCCGCTTATCCACCGACGTAGTTTCCCGCCGACGCCGACCTGACGTCCTGGCCGAAGCGTTTCACTTCACCCGCGTTGCAACACGTATCGCGCTGTCCGACGACAGCGTGAGGGACGTGCTTACTTTTAATAACGGAGACAACCATGACGCAATCCCTTTCGAAGCCGGCCTCGTTGAAGAACTGCTCTCGCCACGCCGCGGCCATGGCCGCGCTCGCCTTCGGTCTGTCGTTTATCGCCGCGCCCGCCGCGCAGGCCGCGCCGCTGAAAATCGGCATGACGTTTCAGGAGCTGAACAACCCGTATTTCGTGACGATGCAGAAGGCGCTCAACGACGCGGCCGCCTCGATCGGCGCGACCGTGGTCGTGACCGACGCGCATCACGACGTCAGCAAACAGGTCAGTGACGTCGAAGACATGCTGCAGAAGAAGATCGACATTCTGCTGGTGAATCCGACCGACTCGACCGGGATTCAGTCGGCGGTGACGTCGGCGAAAAAGGCGGGTGTGGTTGTGGTCGCGGTCGATGCGAACGCCAATGGTCCGGTCGATTCGTTCGTCGGTTCGAAGAACTACGACGCCGGCGAAATGGCTTGCGACTACCTGGCGAAGGCGATTGGCGGCAGCGGCGAGGTGGCGATTCTCGACGGCATTCCGGTCGTGCCGATTCTCGAACGCGTGCGGGGCTGCAAGGCGGCGCTCGCGAAAGTGCCGGGCATCAAAGTCGTCGATACGCAGAACGGCAAACAGGAACGCGCCACCGCGCTGTCGGTCACCGAGAACATGATTCAGGCGCATCCGAATCTGAAGGGCGTGTTCAGTGTGAACGACGGTGGCTCGATGGGCGCGTTGTCGGCGATCGAATCGTCGGGCAAGGACATCAAGCTGACCAGCGTCGACGGTGCGCCGGAAGCGATTGCCGCGATCCAGAAGCCGAACTCGAAGTTCATCGAAACCTCCGCGCAATTCCCGGCCGACCAGGTGCGGATCGCGCTCGGCATTGCACTCGCGAAGAAGTGGGGCGCCAATGTGCCGAAAACGATTCCGGTCGACGTGAAGATGATCGACAAGAGCAATGCCAAGGGTTTCAGCTGGTAAGACGACAGGCGCGTCACGCCGTGCTCGCGTTGCCTGACACGCGGCACACGACACGGCGGCGCGCCGCAGAGGAGTACCCGATGAACACCATTCTCAGACTCGACAACATCACCAAGAGCTTTCCCGGCGTGAAAGCGCTGCAAGGCATTCATCTCGAGATCGCGCGTGGCGAGATCCACGCGTTGCTCGGCGAAAACGGCGCCGGCAAGTCGACGCTGATGAAGATTCTCAGCGGTATTTATCAGCCGGATGAAGGCACGATCACGATCGCGGGCGAGGCGCGCCATTTCACGAACTATCACGACGCGGTGGCGGCGGGCGTCGGCATCGTGTTTCAGGAATTCAGCCTGATTCCGTATCTGAACGCGGTGGAGAACATGTTTCTCGGCCGCGAATTGAAGAACGGTTTGGGCCTGCTCGAACGCGGCCGGATGCGACGCGCGGCAGCGGCGATTTTTCAGCGGCTCGGCGTGGCGATCGATCTGTCGGTGCCGATTCGCGAGCTCTCTGTCGCGCAGCAGCAGTTCGTCGAAATCGGCAAGGCCTTGTCGCTCGAAGCGCGCATTCTGATTCTGGACGAGCCGACCGCGACGCTCACGCCCGCCGAGGCCGAGCATCTGTTCACGATCATGCGCGATCTGAAACAGCAGGGCGTGGCGATGATTTTCATCTCGCATCACCTCGAAGAAATCTTCGAAGTGTGCGACCGCATCACCGTGCTACGCGATGGGCAATACGTCGGCATGATGGAAGTGGCCGAATCCGACGTGGGCCGCCTCGTGGAAATGATGGTGGGCCGCCGCATAGAAAGCAGTTTTCCGCCGAAGCCGCCGTTACGTGCCGACGCGAAAATCGTGCTGGAGGTTCAGAAGCTGCAATTGCTGAAGGACAGCCCCGTGCTGAGTTTCGCGCTGCGTGAAGGCGAGATTCTCGGTTTCGCGGGACTGGTCGGTTCAGGCCGCACGGAAACCGCGCTCGCCGTGATCGGTGCGGATCCGGCCTACGTGAAGGAGATCCGCATCAACGGCGAGGCGGCGAAACTGTCCGATCCCGCCGATGCGCTGCGCGCCGGCGTCGGCATTTTGCCGGAGAGCCGCAAGACCGAAGGTCTGATTACCGACTTCTCGATCAAGCAGAACATCTCGATCAACAACCTCGGCAAGTATCGCTCGTTGCGTTTCTTCATCGACCAGCGCAGCGAAGCACGCGCCACCGCCGACATCATGAAACGCGTGGGCGTCAAGGCGCCGACCATGCACACCGAAGTCGCGACGCTGTCGGGCGGTAACCAGCAGAAAGTGGTGATCGCGCGCTGGCTGAACCATCACACCAACATCCTGATCTTCGACGAACCGACACGCGGCATCGACGTCGGCGCCAAAGCCGAAATCTATCTGCTGATGCGCGAACTCACCGCGCGCGGCTACTCGATCATCATGATCTCGTCCGAACTGCCGGAGATCGTCGGCATGTGCGATCGCGTCGCCGTGTTCCGCCAGGGCCGCATCGAAGCGATGCTCGAAGGCGAAGCGATCGACGCGAATGCCGTGATGACCTATGCCACCGCCGGCTCGCTGGGAGCAAAACATGAACACGCCTAATCCTTCTTCCTCACCGAAAACCTCTACCGTCAGCGGCGACACGCCGGGCGCGCCGGTGCGCTTCACGTGGGCCGCATTGAAACGCTCCACCCTGTTCTATCCGTTCATTGGACTGCTGGTGGTCTGCATCGTGATGGTGTTCGCGAGCGACAGTTTCCTCTCCGCCGCCAACATCGAAAACGTGCTGCGTCAGGTGTCGATCAACGCGATCATCGCCGTGGGGATGACGTGCGTGATTCTGACCGGCGGGATCGATCTGTCGGTGGGCTCGGTGATGGCTTTGGCCGGCACGCTCGCGGCAGGCTTGATGGTGGCCGGTATGAATGCCGTGGCCGCGTTGGCGATCGGCATTGCCGTTGGCCTCGGCTTCGGCGCGGCGAACGGCTTTTTCGTCGCGTTTGCCGGCATGCCGCCCATCATCGTCACGCTGGCGACCATGGGCATCGCCCGTGGTCTCGCGCTGATCTACACCGGCGGCTATCCGATCGACGGTTTGCCCGATTGGGTCGCGTTCTTCGGCAGCGGCAAGATTCTCGGCGTGCAGGCGCCGGTCGTGATCATGGTGGTGATCTACGCGATCGCGTGGGTGCTGCTCGAACGCATGCCGTTCGGTCGCTACGTGTACGCGATCGGCGGCAACGAACAGGCGACGCGTTTGTCCGGCGTGCGCGTGGCGCGCGTCAAGCTGATCGTCTACACGATTGCCGGCCTGACCTCGGCGTTCGCTGCGATCGTGCTGACCGCGCGCCTGATGAGCGGCCAGCCGAACGCTGGCGTCGGCTTCGAACTCGACGCGATCGCCGCCGTGGTGATGGGCGGCACGTCGATTTCGGGCGGACGCGGCTCGATCATCGGCACGCTGATCGGCGCGTTGCTGCTCGGTGTGCTGAACAACGGTCTGAACATGGTCGGCGTGAATCCGTATGTGCAGAACGTGATCAAGGGCGGAATCATTTTGCTGGCGATCTATATCAGCCGCGACCGTAGAAAGTAACTCCCCACCGACTTCCCATTTAAAGCAGGACCACGGCAATGACGACTCAAACCGACAAGCAGAACATGACAGCGATTGTCTGTCATGCACCGAAAGACTATCGCGTGGAACAGGTGTCGAAACCCACTGCGCGCGCGCATGAACTGGTGATCCGCATTGCCGCGTGCGGCATCTGCGCGAGCGATTGCAAATGCCATTCCGGCGCGAAGATGTTCTGGGGCGGCCCGAGTCCATGGGTAAAAGCGCCGGTGATTCCGGGGCACGAGTTTTTTGGTTTCGTCGAGCAGATAGGCGAGGGCGCGGCGGACCATTTCGGCGTGAAGCTCGGCGACCGGGTGATCGCAGAACAGATCGTGCCGTGCGGTAAATGCCGGTATTGCAAATCCGGTCAGTACTGGATGTGCGAGGTGCACAACATCTTCGGCTTTCAGCGTGAAGTCGCGGACGGCGGCATGGCCGAATACATGCGGATTCCGCCGACGGCGATCGTCCACAAGATTCCCGACGGCATTTCGCTCGAAGACGCCGCGATCATCGAACCATTGGCGTGTGCGATTCACACCGTCAATCGCGGTGAAGTGCAGCTCGACGACGTCGTCGTGATCGCCGGTGCCGGGCCGCTGGGTCTCATGATGACGCAGATCGCGCATCTGAAAACGCCGAAGAAACTGGTGGTGATCGATCTGGTGGAAGAACGGCTTGCGCTCGCACGCGAATACGGCGCCGACGTGACGATCAATCCGAAACAGGACGACGCGTTGGCCATCGTTCATTCGCTCACTGACGGCTACGGTTGCGATGTGTATATTGAAACCACCGGCGCGCCGATCGGCGTCAATCAGGGCATGGACCTGATTCGCAAGCTCGGGCGTTTCGTCGAGTTCTCCGTGTTTGGCGCGGATACGACGCTCGACTGGTCGGTGATCGGCGACCGCAAGGAGCTCGACGTGCGTGGCGCGCATCTCGGACCTTACTGCTATCCGATCGCGATCGATCTGCTGGCGCGCGGACTGGTGACGTCGAAAGGCATCGTGACGCACGGCTTTTCGCTGGAAGAATGGGACGAGGCGATCAAGGTCGCGAACTCGCTCGATTCGATCAAGGTGTTGCTGAAGCCGCGCGCCTGAGCCTCGTCGGCGGGACGGGACAAGCGGCCTATAAAACGGAGACTGTATGGATTACGTCATCGGCGTCGATATCGGTACGCAGAGCACCAAGGCAGTGCTCGTCGATCGGCACGGCGCGATCGTCGCGCAACACGCGTCGAGCTATCAGCCGGACACGCCCAAACCGCTGTGGGCCGAACAATGGCCCGCAGTATGGTTCAAAGCGGTCGTGGAGTGCATTGCCGCGTGCGTCGCGAAGGCGAAAGAGGCCGGCATCGCGACGAAGTCGATCAAGGCGGTCTGCGTGAGCAGTCTGTACGGCGGATCGGGCATTCCGGTGGATAGCGAAATGCGGCCGCTTTATCCGTGTCTGATCTGGATGGATCGCCGCGCCACGGCGCAGGTGGAATCGGTGCGCGCGAACGTCGATCTCGAACGGCTCTACACGATTACCGGTAATGGTGTGGACAGCTATTACGGTTATACGAAGATGTTGTGGCTGCGCGATAACGAGCCGGAAGTGTGGGCGCATACGCGTTACTTCCTGCCGCCGAATGCCTACGTGATCTACATGCTGACCGGCGAGGTGGCGGTCGATCATAGTTCGGCCGGCAATATCGGCGGTATCTACGATATAGCGAAACGCGACTGGTCGGACGAGGCTCTGGACATGCTCGGCATTCCCGCGACCATGATGCCGGAGCGACTGGTCGAATCGTCCGACGTGGTGGGCGGCTTGCTATCGCAATGGACCGAAACGCTCGGGCTCGAAGCGGGTACGGCAATCGTGGCCGGCGGTGTCGATGCGGCGATGGCGACGTTCGCCGCCGGCGTCACGCGTGCGGGACAGCATGTGGCGATGATCGGCACCAGTATGTGCTGGGGTTATATCAATCAGCGCGTCGATGCGCGGCATGGGTTGATCAGCATGCCGCATGTGTTCAACGGGCAGCACGATATTTATGTGTTCGGCGGCGCGATTACGGCGGGGGCGTCGGTGACGTGGTATCGCGAGCAGTTCTGTCACGCCGAGATCGAGGCGGCGCGGGCGACGCCGCATGGCGATCCGCATCGGTTGCTGGAGGAGTCGGCGGCGAACGTGCCGGCTGGGTCCGATGGTGTGATGTTCCTGCCGTATCTGATGGGCGAGCGCAGCCCGGTGTGGGATGCGAAAGCGAGCGGCGCGTTTGTCGGACTCAGTCTCTTTCATACGCGCGGGCATTTGTATCGCGCGGTGTTGGAAGGCGTGTCTTTTGCGTTGAAGCACAACATCGAGGCGGGGCGTCAGGGCGCATTGTCGCTGGATGACAAATTGATCGTGGTGGGCGGCGCCGCGCATTCGGATTTGTGGATGCAGATTATCGCGGACGTGACCGGTTATCCGGTCTATACGATCGAGCAGGATGTCGAAGCGGCGATGGGTGCGGCGTTGCTGGCGGCTGTGGGTGTCGGCCTGGTGTCGCGCGAAGAGGCGCAGGGCGGGTGGGTGACGCTGGTCGAACGGGCGCAGCCGGACGCGGTGCGGATGGCGCTGTACGAACAGCGCTTCGGCGTTTATACGGATTTGTATCCGGCGTTGAAGCCGGTCATGCATCGGTTGCAGACATCATGAATGCTACTTTTGATTTCTCCGGTCGGTCGGTTCTGGTGACGGGCGCTTCTAGCGGGATTGGCCTGGCTATCGTCGAGGCGTTGTGTGCCTCGGGTGCGCATGTTGTCGCCGCTGCCCGGAATGTGAATGAACTGGCGCGGTTGGCTGAAGAGACGGGGTGTGAGCCGTTGGTGCTCGACGTGAGCGATGAGGCCGCTATCGACGAGGCGTTCGCGTCGCTTGGGGTGTTCGATGGGCTGGTTAATTGTGCCGGGATTGCTTTGCTCGAGCGGGCAGTGGACACCACGGCGGCGAGTTTCGATCGGGTGATGGCGGTGAATGCACGGGGGGCTGTGCTGGTGGCCAAGCATGTGGCGCGAGGAATGATCGGGGCCAGGCGCGCGGGCAGTATCGTCAACGTCTCGAGTCAGGCTGCGCTCGTGGCTCTGGATGATCATTTGAGTTATTCGGCTTCTAAAGCTGCGCTTGATGCGGTTACTCGGGCTTTGTGTGTTGAGTTGGGGGCGTTTGGGATTCGGGTGAATAGTGTGAATCCTACGGTTACTTTGACGCCGATGGCGGTGCAGGCCTGGAGTGATCCCGCTAAGCGGGGGCCTGCTTTGAAGGCTATTCCTTTGGGGCGCTTTGCTGAGTCTCGCGAAGTTGCTGCGCCGGTGCTGTTTCTGCTCAGCGAGGCTGCTTCTATGGTTAGTGGGGTTTGTTTGGCTGTCGATGGGGGGTATACGGCTCGGTAGTTCTTGGGGTTTTTGTCTGCTTGGCGATTGCTGTGTTGGCCTTTTCTTGCTTTGGTAGTGGTCTGCTAGCGTTGCCCCTGTGCGGGGCGGCACTCACTTTCTTTGCCGCCGCAAAGAAAGTAAGCAAAGAAAGCGGGCTCACACCGCCAGCCCATAAGTGGGCCCCCCGCGCAGTCACGGTAGTGGCTCATCTGGAATCCGGGTTCTCGCGCATTTGACGGAAGCGGTACAGCAGTCATGCATCCCGCCTCGCGCTGCGCGCTCGCCGGAACGGTGCGCTTAAAAACGAGGGGCGGGCTCGGGCGTGGCGCGACAAAATGCCGTGAGCGCCGCAACCACCAAATGGTTTGAAGAATGGCCGCGACGGCGCGCGAAGCGCCGCCGGAAGAATGACTGCTGAACCACGAACGCGGAGTGCGCGAGAACCCGGATTCCAGATGAGCCACTACCGTGACTGCGCGGGGGACCCGCTTATGAGCTGGCGGTGTGAGCGGCTTTCTCTTGCCTACTTCTCTTTGCCGCGGCAAAGAGAAGTAGGTGCCGCCCCGCACAGGGGCAACGCTAATAGACCACTAACAATTCAAGTAAAGGCCAACACCAACCCCAAACCCCAACCCGCCGAGCAGGCCCCTAAAGCATGGTCCGCACATGCCAAAGCTCAGGAAACAAAACCACATCCAGCATCTTCCGCAGATAGGTCGCCCCACTCGTCCCACCGGTCCCCTGCTTGAACCCAATAATCCGCTCGACGGTAGTCACATGCCGAAACCGCCATTGCCGAAACGCGTCTTCAAGATCGACAAGTTCCTCGGCCATCTCATACAGTTCCCAATGCTGAGAAGGATTCCGATAAACCTCCAGCCACGCAGCTTCGACCGAAGCATCGTGCACAGTAGGCTGAGTCCAATCCCGCTCCAACCGCGAAGCTGAAATAGGAAACCCTCGCCGCGCCAGCAACCGGACCACTTCATCGTAGAAAGAAGGCGCCTCGAGCGAAGCTTTAACCTCAGCAAAAACGTCAGCCCGATGCGCATGCGGCTTCAGCATCTGCTCATTCTTGTTGCCGAGCAAAAACTCGATCTGCCGATACTGATAAGACTGAAACCCGGAAGAACTCCCGAGAAACGGCCGCATAGCGGTGTATTCAGACGGCGTCATGGTGGCAAGAACGCTCCACGCCTGGACGAGCTGCTCCATGATGCGCGACACGCGAGCAAGCATCTTGAACGCCGGCGGCAATTCATCGCGATGCACGGCCTGCAGCGCCGCGCGCAGTTCGTACAAGGCAAGCTTCATCCACAGCTCACTCGTCTGGTGCTGGATGATAAACAGCATCTCATTGTGATCCGGCGACAACGGATGCTGCGCTTCGAGCACCGACCCAAGCGACAGATAGTCGCCATAACTCATCGAGTCCGAAAAATCGAGCTGCGCATCATGCCAGCCATCGCCTGCGGACGTCGCAGAAATCGCCCCATGCCCAAACGGGCACCCCTGCGCGGGCTTCTCTTCCGGCAGCCCCGGCGTTTCCATATGATCGTTCATCGCCCGCTCCTCAGGTCACCGCGCCGCGAGCGGCAAATTCGGGCGCCCGCCAGGTCTCATGCACGAGCACGTCGCGCAGCGTCTCCACGGCATCCCACACATCCACGAAACGCGTATACAGAGGCGTAAAACCAAACCGCAACACGCGCGGCTCGCGATAATCGCCAATCACGCCACGCGCGATCAACGCCTGCATCACCTCATACCCATGCGGATGCTCGAAGCTCGCATGCGAACCCCGCTGCGCATGTTCGCGCGGCGTGACCAGCGTCAACGGGAACTCGGCGCAACGCGCTTCGACCAGTTCGATGAACAGATCGGTCAGCGCCAGCGACTTGCGGCGAATCGCCTGCATATCGGTTTGCAGAAACACATCGAGTCCGCACTCGACCAGCGACATCGAGACCATCGGCTGCGTGCCGCACAAAAACCGGCCGATGCCGTCATCCGGCCGATACGCCGGGTCCATCTCGAACGGCGCGCGATGACCCCACCAGCCGGACAGCGGCTGCGTGAAATCGTTTTGATGACGCTTGGGCACCCACGCGAATGCCGGCGAACCCGGCCCGCCGTTCAAATACTTGTACGTGCAACCCACCGCATAGTCGGCGCCGACGCCATTCAGATCGACCGGCACAGCGCCCGCCGAATGCGCGAGGTCCCACAACGCGAGCGCGCCTTTGTCGTGAATCAGCTTCGTCAGCGCAGCCATGTCGTGCATGTAGCCGGTGCGGTAGTTCACATGCGTGATCATCGCAATGGCGGTGTCGTCGCCGATCGCGGCAGGCAGTTCGGACGGATCGTCGACCAGGCGCAGTTCATAACCGCGATCGAGCTGTTCGATCAAACCTTGCGCGATGTACAGATCGGTCGGGAAATTCGAGCGCTCGGACACGATCACACGACGCTTGGGGTCGCGCGCATTCGCCACGCGCAGCGCTGCGGAGAGCAGCTTGAACAGGTTGACCGAAATCGTATCGGTGACGACGACTTCGTCGTCCGCCGCGCCGATCAGCGGCGCGAGCTTGTTGCCGAGGCGGCGCGGCAGCGCGAACCAGCCGGCGCTGTTCCAGCTACGGATCAGGCCTTCGCCCCATTCGGCGGCGATCACGGTCTGCGCGCGTTGCGCGGCGGCGGCCGGCGGCACGCCGAGCGAATTGCCGTCGAGATAGATGGTGGTCGGCGACAGCGCGAACTGGTCGCGCAGTAAGGCGAGCGGGTCGGCGCTGTCGAGCGCGAGGGCTTCTTCACGGTGGTTCATGGTGGTTCCGTCAGTCGGATCGGGAGCGGGATAGTGGGGGTTCGGCGCCAACCGGTGCTCGGCGTTCAGCGGGCGTCGCCGTTCGCCGTCGGCAGCGCACGCAGGATCGCGCGCACCGGGCTCGCGTCGAGCGTGGTCAGCTTGAGCGGCAGCGCGATCAACTCGTAGTCGCCGGGCGCGACGGCATCCAGCACGATGCCTTCGAGAATCGCCATGCGGTGCGCGCGGATTCGGTGGTGCGCATCCATCGTCTTCGATTCTTGCGGATCGAGCGACGGTGTATCGATGCCAATCAGCTGCACGCCGCGCGCGGCGAGCAGATCGATCGTTTCCGGCGCGACCGCGCAAAACGCACTGTCCCATGCGGCGGTGGGCGCGTTTTTGTAAGTGCGCAGTAAGACTCGCGGCGGCAGGTCGTCGAGTGAGCCGGTCAGGTGTTGTGGCGTCACAACAGGCGCGGCGCCGATGCAATGAATCACGCGGCATCGGCCGAGGTAGGCGTCGAGCGGCACGTCGCCGATTGCGGCGCCTTGCGCGTCATAGTGCAGCGGCGCGTCGGTGTGGGCGCCGGTGTGCGGCGAGATCGTCAGGCGCGCGACGTTGACGGGCGAACCCGCCTCCATGCGCCACACGCGCTCTATGCCGACCGGCGTATCGCCCGGCCAGACGGGCGTCGCGGTGTCGACGGCGGGGGTGATGTCCCAGATTGTTTGCATGTCTCCAACGGCGGATCGTGTCTATCTCGAAATGATAGGTGGCTTGCCGCGAAATGTGATTGCGAAAAAATCTCCTTCTGCGTCGTGTCTTGGAACATAATTTGGCATAAATGGGAAAGGGAGACCGAATATGAACGCGATCTCGCTCGACGCCACCGATTGCCGTATCTTGACGGTGCTTCAGCAAGAAGGACGGATCAGCAATCTCGACCTGGCGGAGCGCATTTCGCTCTCGCCCTCGGCCTGTCTACGACGTCTGCGCCTCCTGGAGGAGCAGGGCGTCATCGAACATTACCGTGCGTGTCTGAACCGCGAAGTACTGGGTTTCGAACTGGAAGCGTTCGTGCAGGTGTCCATGCGCAACGACCAGGAGAACTGGCACGAGCGCTTTGCCGAAGCGGTGCGGGACTGGCCGGAAGTGGTCGGCGCGTTCGTCGTGACCGGCGAGACCCATTACCTGCTGCGGGTTCTCGCGCACAACCTCAAACACTATTCGGATTTCGTGCTGCAACGCCTCTACAAGGCGCCAGGCGTGATGGATATTCGTTCGAATATCGTGCTGCAGACGTTGAAGGAAGATTCCGGCGTACCGGTGGCGCTGGTGACCAAAACCACCAGCCACGGCACCGCGCATAACGACCGCTGATCGGGTGAAAGCGCCGTCGGCCAACGAGCCACGGCGCTGCCGGGCCGCCGCGCTTCAGATCGATTTGAGCCCGTGGAACTGACCGCTCTGAAACACCAGCGGCGAGATTTCCGCGGCATGCTCATGCACGCCGCAGCGCTCCACTTCGCCGACGAAAATCACGTGGTCGCCTTCCTCGTAGCGGCTACGGTTATGGCATTCGAACCACGCTAGCGCGCCGTCGAGCACCGGCATGCCGGAGTCGCCCGCCGCATGGGACACACCTTCGAAGCGGTCGCCCTTGACGGTCGCGAAGCGTTTGCACAGATCGATCTGCGACGCGGCCAGCACGTTCACCACGTAGTGGCTATTAGAGCGAAACACCGGCATCGAGGCCGAGCGCGTGGCCAGACTCCACAGCACCAGCGGCGGGTCGAGCGAAACCGAATTAAACGAACTGGCCGTGATGCCGATCAATTGGCCGGACGCCGCACGCGTTGTAATGACGGTGACGCCGGTGGCAAATTGGCCGAGCGCCTGTTTGAACGCGCTCTGGTCGAAGTTGGGCGGACTGGCGTGCTTCATCGGCAGGATGTCCCTCGTGCAAACGGGACCCACCCCAAGTTGAACCCGTCGCACGCGCGGCCGAAAACAAATGATTCGAAAGTCATAGTGAAAATCGTCGATTTATCCCAATTTTAACTGCAATCGCAGCGAATTGGCCGCGACCCCAGCCGACATGTGGCTAAGCACACTAAACGGGAAAGACCCGGTGGTGGCATGAGCGTTGCGGGATCGTGGAACCGGCATCGGCCGTTTATGCATATCCAGGAGTGTGCAGCATGAGTCAGACAGGCGAAGTCGCCACCCTCGGTGGCGGGTGTTTCTGGTGCCTCGAAGCGGTGTATCTGGGCGTCGACGGTGTGAATGCGGTGGAGTCGGGCTATGCGGGCGGCCAGACGCCGCATCCGACCTATGAACAGGTCTGCGACGGCGTGACTGGTCACGCTGAAGTGGTGAACGTCGATTTCGATCCGGCGAAGATCGGCTATCGCGAGATTCTGGATATTTTCTTCGCGATCCACGATCCGACGCAGTTGAACCGGCAGGGTAACGACGTCGGCACGCAATACCGGTCGGTGATTTTCACGCACTCGGAAGCGCAACGCGAGACGGCGTTGCAGGCGATTCGCGAGATCGGCGAGCAGCGGATTGACGACGACCAGATCGTCACCCAGGTGCTGCCGCTGGACGGCAACTACTGGCCGGCCGAGGCCTATCATCAGAACTATTTCGCGCAGCATCCGAATCAGGGCTACTGCTCGTTCGTGGTGGCGCCGAAGGTCGCCAAGTTTCGGCAGAAGTTCGCGCATCGGATCAAGGCGGGGTGAAGGAAAGCGGCCAGCGATGGCCGCTTTTTTCTTGTCGCGCGGGGGGTGTCGCCCGGGGTTTGTCGGGTTAGCGCCTGACGCTCGTTGCGTTACGGTTCACCCTGCTGCGGCGCCGGGTCCTCACGCTCAGTCTCGTGCTCCCGGCTCCCGGCGTCATGCTCATGCTCGTGAGCTTGCCGCGCGTACGCTTCGATAATCTCGCGCGCCAATTCCACGCAACTCAGCGGCGCGGAGCCTTCGGCCTTATTGTTGATCGCAATCACCACCGGCTGGCCGGCCAGCGCGTAGCGCGCGGCCAGTTCGGCGAGCGACGCGCGGGTTGCCGGGTCGTGATCGACCAACTGGTTGAACGGTTCGTACTTGGCCTTCGCCTGTTCGTATTTGAAGCCGCCGTGCAAACTCCAGCGCACGATCAGCGGCCCGGCCGGTTCGCCGTCCAGCAGCGCGAGCGCCGCTGCCTGCCGCAAGGGGTCCGGCATGCGCGCATGAATCCCCACGCAATAGCGCACGCCCGCTGTCTTCAGCGTACGGATGAAGCGTGGGGTCAGCAGGCTCGCGTCGCGGATTTCGATCGCGTAGCAGGTGCCGGCGGGCAGCGTGGGCAACGCCGTCAAAAATTCGGCCAGACGTTCGATGAACACCGCCGGCTGCGCGAGCATCTGATCCGGCAGCGGCGAAAGCTGGAACACCAGGGCGCCGGCTTTCGCGCCGAGTCCTTCGACGCACGGCGTGACGAAGTCGTCGATCGCCATTTGCGGGTTCAGAAAACAGGGGTTCAGCGAGACCGGCTCGCCGCGTTCGGCGCGCACCGTGGCGTCGGTGATCGTCATCGGCGCTTTGACGATAAAGCGGAAATGCTCGGGTACTTGCTGCGCATAGCGCAAGTATTCGGTGACCGTGAGCGCCTGATAGAACGAGCGGTCGATGCTGACCGTCTTTAGCAGCGGATGCGCGCCATAGGCCGTGAGACCCTCACGCGAGAGTTTGCTGTTGCTGTATTCGTCGCCGTAGACGATGCCGTTCCAGCCCGGAAACGACCAGGTGGAGGTGCCGAGGTGGATCTGCGGCGGAAGGCCGGCGGCGAGCGCGATGAGTTCAGGCGAAGGCGGGGCGGCGATAACGTCGCGAGCGCGGCGTTTTTTCTTCGGTTCTGCTGGAGCGGGTGGGGCCGCGGTGAGTTCAGGATCGGGTCGCGTTGCCTCTTCGGAAGGCGCTTCGTCTTCGTGCCAAAGGGAGGCGGCGGCGGTGGTTTGGGCGCGAGGCTGTCGCCCGCGCGACGCCTTCCCGACCCCGTCATTTTCCGTAGCCGCCACCGCCTGCGCCACCGGCATCCCGAACAGATCGAACTGCGCGGCTTCGCCGTCGGCGTCCACCGCGCCATTCACCGCCTGCTCAACTTGACTTGTCCCACTCTGACCCATCGATCGTCGACCTGCCGTTCAAAGGTTGCGCCGCGCCGGGCCGCTACTGCACGACGCCGCGGCGCAAGCGCATCACGGGGCTTTGTCGTACATATAGCGGCGCGACCACGGCAAGGTTTTCGCGCTGCGGCCGGCTTTGCGGCACACCACCTGGTAGATCGAGACGTCGTCGGTTTCGAACGCATACGCGCAACCGGCGAGGTACACGCGCCAGATGCGGAATTTTTCGTCGTCGACCAGCTTGCGGGCTTCGTCCGCATGCGCTTCGAAAGCTTCCGCCCACAGATCCAGCGTGTGCGCATAGTGACGGCGCAGGCTTTCGACGTCAACCGCTTCGAGCCCGCCGCGCTGCATCGCTTCGAGCGCGAGGCTGATATGCGGCAGCTCGCCGTCCGGGAACACATAACGATCGATAAACTCGCCGCCGCCCAGCGCGGTCTCGCCACTGTCGGAATCGCTCGACGTAATGCCATGGTTCATCGCCACGCCGTCGTCGACCAGCAGATCGTGAATCTTCTGGAAGTAGCCCGGCAGATTCTTGCGACCCACGTGCTCGAACATGCCGACGCTGGTAATCCGGTCGAACTGTCCTTCGATGTCGCGATAATCCTGCAGACGAATGTCGATCCGGTCTTCCAGCCCGGCGGCTTTCACGCGCGCGGTGGCGAGATCGAACTGGTTCTGCGAGAGCGTCACGCCCACGCACTTCGCGCCGAACTTCTGCGCCGCGCGCAACACGAGCGCGCCCCAGCCGCAGCCGATATCGAGCAGACGCTGCCCGGGCTGCAACTGGATCTTGGTGAGGATGTGGTCGATCTTCTTGATCTGCGCGGTGGCGAGATCTTCGTCGCCATTCTCGAAGTACGCACACGAGTACACCATGTTCTCGTCGAGCCACAGCTTGTAGAACTCGTTCGAGACGTCGTAGTGATACTGGATCGCCTTCTTGTCCGACGCCTTCGAGTGATGGAAATAGCGCCGCACGCGCGCCAGCTTGCTCGCGCTGTTGACCGTATTACGCGCGAGCTGGTAGCCGATATTGATGATGTCGGACAGCTTGCCTTCTATATCGATCTTGCCCTTCACGTAAGCCTCGCCGAGATTGTCGAGACTCGGTTCGAGCAGATACGGCAGCGCCGTGGCGCTTTTGACATGAAGGGTGACCTGAGGCGCCGCGAACTGCCCGAAGTCGTGTTGCTGACCGTCCCACAGCACGAGGCGTGCGGGCAGGTTAGCCTTGGTTTTTACGTCTTCCACCCACTGCGCCAGCTTCTTCTCCCAGAACATGTGATCTCTCCGTGTCCGTTGAATTAGAGCAAAGCTTGTGTGGATCGCAGCCCGGTGCGGCGCAACTCCCTTGCCGCGAGATGCCATCCGGCCGGCGTGCGCTGCTACGTTGGCGGCGCACGCGACGGCGTTGTATTCCGATTCAGGGCGACAGACGGGAGATTTGCCAGTCGCTGTGTTCGCTTGAACGCGTGTAGAGCAGACGATCGTGCAGACGCGACGGTCGGCCCTGCCAGAATTCGATTGCTTCGGGTACCAAACGATAGCCGCCCCAATGCGGCGGACGCGGCGGCTGGTCGCCGTAGAGCAGGCTGATTTCGCGTTCGCGTGTTTCGAGTTGCGAGCGGCTTTCAATTACCTGACTCTGATTGGATGCCCATGCACCGATGCGTGAACCGAGCGGACGCGACGCGAAATACTTGTCGCTTTCTTCCGCACTGGTTTTGATAATGCTGCCCTCGATGCGCACCTGGCGCTCGAGTTCGATCCAGTAAAACAGCAGGCTCGCGTAGGGATTCGCCGCCATTTCGCGGCCTTTGCGGCTTTCGTAATTGGTGAAGAACACGAAGCCGCGTTCGTCGACGCCTTTGATCAGCACAATGCGCGCCGACGGCCGGCCGCGCGAGTCGACCGTGGCGAGCGTCATGGTATTCGGCTCGGGGAGCTGGGCGTTGACGGCCTGTTCAAACCACGTATCGAATTGACGAAACGGGTTGCGGTCGACATCGGCAACGTCGAGAGAACCGAGCGAATAGTTGTTTCGAAGATCGGCGAGTGAGGTCATGTTCTTATGCGAACGCTACAGTCAGTCCAGTATAGCTAAGGAGAAAAATCTTTGCGCGCGACCAGGCCAAGGCTTCGCGCGGTACACCAGTGTATTGCGCCACATTCCTGACCGCTTGCGCTGAGTCACCCTTGCGCCAATATGGATTGACGCGATCAGGCAGAATACCGGCTGCGAGCGCGCCAACGCCGCGCGTTTCCGCTTTATCTGTTTCGCCTGATTTCGCCTGATCCAACGAGCCCCGCCATCATGTCCAGCCCCACCGCGCATTCCGATCTTACTACCAGCCTCGACGGGAGCGAAACCGCCGACCGCGCCCGGCGCTTCGGCGGCATTGCCCGTCTGTATGGGGCGCCGGCGTTGGCTGCGTTCGAAGCGGCGCATGTCGCGGTGATCGGTATCGGTGGCGTGGGGTCGTGGGTAGCCGAGGCCCTCGCGCGCAGCGCGGTCGGCACGCTGACGCTGATCGATCTCGACAACGTGGCCGAGAGCAACACTAACCGGCAGATCCATGCGCTCGACGGCAACTACGGGAAACCGAAGGTCGAAGCCATGGCCGAACGCATCGCGGCGATCAATCCGTATTGCGATGTGCGCCTGATCGAAGACTTCGTCGAGCCGGATAATTTCGCCGCGACGCTTGGCGGTGGCTTCGATTACGTGATCGATGCGATCGACAGCGTGCGCACCAAGACCGCGTTAATCGCGTGGTGTGTCGAGCGGAAACAGCCGTTGATCACCGTGGGCGGCGCGGGTGGGCAACTCGATCCGACGCGCATCCGCATCGACGATCTGGCGTTGACGATTCAGGACCCGTTGCTGTCGAAGGTGCGCGCGCAATTGCGCAAACAGCATGGTTTCCCGCGCGGGCCGAAAGCGAAGTTCAAGGTGAGCGCGGTGTATTCGGACGAACCGCTGATCTATCCGGAAGTGGCCGCTGTCGATGGCGACGAAGAAGCCGAGCAGGTGAACACGGCGCCCACGGGTCCGGTCGGTTTGAATTGCGCGGGGTTCGGCTCGAGCGTGTGCGTGACCGCGAGCTTTGGATTTGCCGCCGCCGCGCATGTGTTGCGGGCGTTGGGCCAGCAGGCCGCGGCTTGAAGAAACATGCAGTGGCTGCCGCCGGGGCCGCCACTGCATTCGAGCATCGCGCAGTTCGTTTAAAACAACGACGCGCTCAACTTGCGCCGCCATTGCGACACCAGCTCCGGCTGATGCGCGGCCAGATCGAACACCGATAGCATCGTCTTGCGGCCAATATCGTCACGGAAGGTGCGATCGCGTTGCACGATTGCCAGCAGG
Organism: Paraburkholderia bryophila; assembly: GCF_003269035.1. Classification (GTDB taxonomy): domain Bacteria; phylum Pseudomonadota; class Gammaproteobacteria; order Burkholderiales; family Burkholderiaceae; genus Paraburkholderia; species Paraburkholderia bryophila. The sequence goes on from NZ_QLTK01000002.1 coordinate 225,229, forward strand.
TGTTCCAGTGCGCCTTCGTACTTACGATGCGCAATCAGCGCGCTGGCCAGATCGAAGCGCGCTTCGAGATCTGTGGGATCGGCGGCCACTTTGGCTTCGAGCGCGTCCGTGGGCGGCAGGTCCGCGGCGGCATCCACGGCGTCGAGCCGCGTCTTGATCGCGTTGAAACGCGCGTCGATGCCTTGCGTGGTTTTCGGCGACAGCAGGTCGACCTCGTTGCGGGCCTCGTCGATCAGGTTGTCTTCGAGCAGCATCTCGATGCGGTCCATGCGCGCTTCGTCGAAACCCGGATCGTAGGCGAGGGCGGCTTGCAGCGCGTCGTACGCGTCGTCGCGGCGGCCTTCGGCCAGCGCGGTTTGGGCTTCGAGACGCGCCGCGTCCGCGCCTTGCGGCACCAGCCGCTCGATAAACTCGCGCAACTGACCTTCAGGCAGTACGCCGACGAACTGATCGACCGGTCGTCCGTCGGCAAATGCCATGACGTGCGGAATGCTGCGCACCTGGAAGTGCGCGGCCAGCTCCTGGTTCTCGTCCACATTTACCTTCACCAGCTTCCATTTGCCGGCGGCTTCGGCTTCGAGCTTTTCGAGCATCGGGCCGAGCGTCTTGCACGGGCCGCACCAGGGCGCCCAGAAATCGACCAGCACGGGGGCCAGCGTCGACGCCGTGATGACGTCCTGTTCGAAAGTGGCCAGAGTCGTGTCCATTGCGTCCTCGTCGATAAAACGGTTTGTTATTAAATGGGGCCGGTCGGCGCGTATTCAATACGGCGCATGTTCACGCGTCGCTTTCGCGGATCAGGCGCCTTTGCGTTCCGGCAGCGGAATCCATTCCGTCTCGCCCGGCACCTTGCCCATCTCCTGATTCGTCCACGCGAGCTTCGCGGCTTCGATCTTCTCGCGCGAACTGGCAACGAAATTCCACTCGATAAAGCGCTCGCCGTCCAGCTTCTCACCGCCGAGCAGCATGACTCGCGCGCCATGCGTGCTGGCGAGCGTGACGGTTTCGTCGAGCGCGAGCACGGCCATCTGGCCGACTTCGAGCGGCGTGCCGTCGATCTCCAGATCGCCCTCCACCAGATAGACGCCACGTTCCTCGTGTTCCGGTTCCAGTGCGAAGGCGCCGCCCGGCGCGAACTCACCGGCCACGTACAGCGTGCCGGAGAACGTGACGACCGGCGAGGTCTCGCCGAACGCGTTGCCCGCGATCACCCGCAGCGTCACGCCGTTACGCTCGACGACCGGCAGCGTGCTGGCGGCATGATGCGAGAACGACGGCTCGATGTCTTCGTCTTCCAGCGGCAGCGCGACCCAGGTCTGGATGCCGTGCATGGTCAGGCCGGTGGCGCGGTCTTCTTCCGGCGTGCGCTCGGAATGGACGATGCCGCGGCCCGCGGTCATCCAGTTGACGTCGCCGGGGACGATCTTCTGCGCCGAGCCGAGACTGTCGCGATGCATGATCGAGCCTTCGAACAGATAGGTCACGGTCGCGAGGCCGATATGCGGATGCGGTCGCACGTCGAGACCGACGCCGGGTTCGAGCGTGGCCGGACCCATGTGATCGAAGAAGATGAACGGACCGATCAGACGCGCGGCCATGGCGGGCAGCACACGCCGCACGGTCAGACTGCCGACGTCGCGCAGATGCGGTTTCAGGACTGCTTTGATCGAGGAAGACATGGGCAGGCTCGGCAGGAATAGTGTGTGGGGATTTGCTTGATGGATGATTCTACTGCGGAGGGCGTGACGACGACGGTTCGGCGCACCTTGCCGCAGGCTGTTGCCGGTTGGCGCTCCGGGAATTCGTAGCAAGCGGCGTTTGTCTCGTGCAAAAGAAAACGGCCGCCTCGTCGGAGAGCGGCCGTTTGGCTTGCGTGTTGAGCGCGAGGCGATTCGACGGGCAGGTGGCCGGATGGTGAACCGATGGACCGGCTCACATCATCACGTCATGCGGTTCTTCGCCAGCGGCGGATTGGCCGCGAAATACCGCTTGATGCCGTTCATGATCGCATCCGCCATCTTGTCGCGATAGGCGTCGTCGTTCAGGCGACGCTCTTCATCGGGGTTGCTGATGAAGGCCGTCTCCACCAGGATCGACGGAATGTCCGGCGCCTTCAGCACGGCGAAACCCGCCTGTTCGACCGAGCCCTTGTGCAGCTTGTTGATGCCGCCGATTTCCTTCAGCACGAAGTTGCCGTAGCGCATCGAGTCGCGAATCTGCGCGGTGGTCGACATATCGAACAGCGCGCGATTGACGCTGGCGTCGGCGTTCTTGATGTTGATCCCGCCGATCTGATCCGACGAGTTCTCCTTGTTCGCCATCCAGCGTGCCGCGGCGCTCGACGCGCCATGGTCGGACAGCGCGAACACCGACGAGCCCTTTGCCTCGGGCGTGGTGAATGCGTCGGCGTGAATCGACACGAACAGGTCCGCGCCGACGCGCCGCGCCTTCTGCACGCGTACGTTCAGCGGCACGAAGAAGTCGGCGTCGCGCGTCATCATGGAACGCATGTTCGGCTGCGCGTCGATCTTGGCGCGCAACTTCTTCGCGATGTCGAGCGCGACGTGTTTCTCGTACGTGCCCGAACTGCCGATCGCGCCCGGATCTTCGCCGCCGTGACCCGGATCGATCGCGACGGTCAGCAGACGCACCGTGTTGCTCTTGCCCGATTTCGGCGCGGTGAACGCGTAGTTGTCGTCGCCGCTGGTGTCGTCGTCACCGCCCAGGTTGCCTGCGCCGTTGCCGCCTTTGTTGCGAGCGATCGCGGCAGGCGGCGCGACCGGCGCGGTGGGCGTGGCCGGCTTCGCGATGATCGGCGGCATGGGCGTAGGCGCGACATGCGCCGGCGGACGCGGCACGCCGTTCGACGAACCTGCGCCACCGTTCTGCGCATAGCGTTCGAAGAACGCCTCGCTGTTGTCGGCCGTGGGCGGCGTGGTGCCGGGGCCGCTCAGCGTGGCCGGCGGCGCGCTGTTTTCGTTCAGCGTCTGCTGTTTGTGTTCGGTTTGCGCGAGCAGATCCATCAATGGATCGGGCGCGACCGCCGGATACAGGTCGAACACCAGCCGGTACTTGTACGCGCCGACCGGCGGCAGCGTGAACACCTGCGGCTTCACCGAACCCTTCAGGTCGAACACCATGCGCACCACGTGCGGCTGATATTGCCCAACCCGCACCGACGAAATCTGCGGATCGTTCGGCGTGATCTTCGACACCAGATCCTTCAACGCCTGATCGAGGTCCAGGCCGCTCAGGTCGACCACCAGCCGGTCCGGTGCCTGCAGCAGTTGCTGGGCGTTCTGCAACGGCTGGTCGGATTCGATCGTCACGCGGGTGTAGTCGCGCGCCGGCCAGACCCGCACGCCGAGCACCGAGCTGGCCCACGCGAGACGCGGCGCGACGAGGCCGAGCATCAGCGTGGACGCGCCCGCGCAGAGAATCTGCCGCCGCCGCCAGTTATGCGTGGCGGTAGCCGCCGATTCGATCGAGCGGAACGGTTTGATCAACATCTTTCGAGACATGCCTTTCCTGATTCGCTATATGCGCGTGCGACGAGTACGCGGCCTTCGCCCGTGTGGTCCAACTCGAGCGTGAAGACCAGATCCGGCACGCCCAGCAGACGCCCCGCGCGTTGCGGCCATTCGACGAGGCATACGGCGCCGCTGTCGAAGTATTCCCGAAAGCCCGCATCGGCCCATTCGGCCGGATCGGTGAATCTGTACAGATCGAAGTGATAGAGCGTGAGTTCCCCAGCGGGACGCTCGAGCTCGTACGGTTCGACGAGCGTGTAGGTGGGACTGCGCACGCGGCCGGTGTGGCCGAGGCCGCGCAAGGTGGAACGCACGAGCGTGGTTTTGCCGGCGCCGAGATCGCCGACGAGTTGCACTTGCAGCCCATGAAATGCCGTGTCGCCATTGGCGCCCGGCGCCGCTTGCCGTATTTCGCCCGGCGTGCCGCGCAGGCTTTCGATCGCTTGCGCGAAGCGCGCGCCAAAGGCGAGCGTGGCGGCTTCGTCCGCGAGCGCGAAGGTGCGTTCGAGCAGGACAGCAGCGGGCGGTTGGATCGCGTGATCGGGATTGACAGGCATTCTCGTAAAATGGCGTGATGAACCGAAGTCCGGAGTCCCCTGTTTCCAGCACGCCAGCGTCTAGTCACGACGCGGGTGCCGAGCGTCCATTCGATGAAGCGGCGCTGAATGCGCTCGCGCTCGACATCAAAAGTTGGGGCCGTGAACTGGGTTTCGGGGCGATCGGTATTAGCGACACCGACCTCTCCGCTGCCGAAGCGCCGCTGGCAGCCTGGCTGGAAGCGGGTTGTCACGGCGAGATGGATTATATGGCGAAACACGGTATGAAACGCGCGCGCCCCGCCGAGCTTGTGGCCGGTACGCGACGTGTGATTACCGCGCGCATCGCCTATTTGCCCGCGCAGACATTGACCGGAAAGGCGCAAGAAAGCGCTTTGCAGGACGCGCCACTCAATGCGCCGCTTATGACGCCACTTACGCAGGACTGGCGCGCGGCCGAGACGGCGCGGCTTGCGGATCCCGCTGCGGCGGTGGTGTCGATCTATGCGCGCGGCCGCGATTATCACAAGGTCATGCGTAACCGTCTGCAACAACTTGCCGAAAAAATCGAAGCCGGGATCGGCGCGTTCGGTTACCGCGTATTTACCGATTCGGCGCCCGTGCTCGAGGTAGAACTTGCGCAGAAGGCCGGTATCGGCTGGCGCGGCAAGCACACGCTGCTGCTGCAACGCGACGCTGGCTCGCTGTTTTTCCTCGGCGAAATTTATGTCGACGTGCCGTTGCCGACCGACGCCGAAATCGCGCCCGAGCTCGCGCCGCAAACGCCCGGTGCGCATTGCGGCAGTTGCACGCGCTGCATCGGCGCCTGTCCGACCGGCGCGATCGTGGCGCCGTATAAGGTCGACGCGCGGCTGTGCATCTCCTATCTCACGATCGAATTGAAAGGCAGTATTCCGGTGGAGATGCGGCCGCTGATCGGCAACCGCGTGTATGGCTGCGACGATTGCCAGCTCGTGTGTCCGTGGAACAAGTTCGCGCAGGCGGCGCCGGTCGCCGATTTCGACGTGCGGCATGGGTTGGATCGCGCGTCGCTCGTCGAGCTGTTTGCGTGGAGCGCGGACGACTTCGACACGCGCATGCAAGGCAGCGCGATTCGCCGCATCGGTTACGAAAGCTGGCTGCGCAATCTCGCGGTGGGAATGGGCAATGCGTTGCGCGCGGCGTCGCCGGACAGCTTGAGCGAAGAGGCGCGCGAGCGCATTGTCGAATCGTTGCGGCTGCGTGCCGACGACCCATCCGCAGTGGTGCGCGAGCATGTGGAGTGGGCGTTGGAAGCGGCGTAAAGTAGCGGCATCGCGCGCCAGTCAGGGAGCAGGCAATCATGTTCAACGCAGTGATCGATGCGCCGTTCGGCAAGGTCGGTATTCGCCTCGAAGGCGACGCCGTGCGCGAGATCGTCTATCTGCCGGCGTCGATCGAAAACGTCGTGCCGGACACGCCGTTGGCGCGCCAGGCGGCCGGGCAGATCGAACGGTATTTCGAGCAGGCGTCCGCCACTTTCGACTTGCCGCTCGCGCCGGTCGGCACCGCGTTCCAGCAGCGCGTCTGGCAGGCGATCAGCGCGATTGCGCCGGGCGTCGTGCTGACCTACGGGCAACTGGCGAAGCAGGTCGGCAGCGTGCCGCGCGCGGTCGGGCAGGCCTGCGGGTCGAATTATTTTCCGATCGTGATTCCGTGTCATCGGGTGGTCGGCGCGGGCGACATCGGCGGCTTCGCGCATCATGCCGGCGACGGTTTCTTTCGCAACGTCAAACGCTGGCTTCTCAAGCATGAAGGCATTCCCTACGCATGAGCGATACCCTGGCTGACGACGCGATCCTCGCGTCGCCTCTATTCGTGGCGAGTTCCGCCTCGATCGATGCATTCTGCGACGCGCTGTGGCTCGAACACGGCCTGTCGCGCAACACGCTCGACGCGTATCGCCGCGATCTGCGCCTGTTCTGCGAGTGGCTCGCGCAGACCCGCAACACGTCGCTCGATATTGCCGGCGAAGCCGATCTCAATGCGTATAGCGCCGCGCGTCAGAAGGACAAATCGACGTCGGCGAACCGCCGGCTGTCGGTGTTTCGGCGTTATTACGCGTGGGCGGTGCGTGAACATCGCGCGAAGGTCGATCCGACACTGCGCATCCGGTCGGCGAAACAGCCGCCGCGTTTTCCGTCGACGTTGAGCGAAGCCCAGGTCGAAGCGCTGCTAGGCGCGCCCGATGTCGCCACGCCGTTAGGTCTGCGCGACCGCACCATGCTGGAACTGATGTACGCGAGCGGCTTGCGCGTCACTGAACTCGTCACGCTAAAGACGGTTGAAGTCGGCCTGAACGAAGGCGTGGTCCGCGTGATGGGCAAGGGCTCGAAGGAGCGGCTGATCCCGTTCGGCCAGGAGGCGCACGGGTGGATTGAACGCTATCTGCGCGAGGCGCGGCCGGCGCTGCTCGGCGCGCGCGCCACGGACGCGCTGTTCGTGACGAGCCGCGCGGAGGGCATGACGCGTCAACAGTTCTGGAACATCATCAAGCGGCATGCGGTGGCGGCGAACGTGCATGCGCCGTTGTCGCCGCATACGCTGCGGCATGCGTTCGCGACGCACCTGCTTAACCATGGCGCCGATCTGCGCGTGGTGCAATTGCTGCTCGGGCATACCGACATCTCGACCACGCAGATTTACACGCACGTGGCGCGTGAGCGGTTGAAGTCGCTGCACGCGGAGCACCATCCGCGCGGGTGAGGCGGTGCGGTGCTCGCAGTGGCACGGCGGCTTTCGCTTCAGAGAGATTCGCGCAACCGGTGCTTGAGAATCTTGCCGGTCGAAGCGGCCGGTAACGCCGCAAGCACTTTCACTTCGGCAGGGCGCTTATACGGCGCGAGCCGCTCGCCGCACCACGCGATCAGTTCGGCCGCCGTCACCTTCGCACCTGCAGTCAATTCGACGAACGCGACCACTTCCTCGTTACCCTCGACCGCGCGTCCGATCACCGCCGACTGCACGACCTGCGGATGGGCGTTCAACACATGCTCGACCTCGGCCGGATACACGTTGAAGCCCGAGCGGATGATCAACTCCTTGCTACGCCCGACGATATGCAAGGCGCCGTCCGCGTCCTGGCGCGCGAGATCGCCGGTCCTGAGCCAGCCGTCTTCGGTCACGGCGACGCGCGTTTGCTCCGGATTGCGGTAATAGCCGAGCATCACGTTCGGGCCACGCACCCACAATTCGCCGATCTCGCCGGGGGCGGCCTCGACACCGTCGAGTCCGACGAACCGCACGTCGACGCCCGGAATGACTTCGCCGACCGAGCAGTCGCTACGCGGCCGCTCGAGCATGGTGTGCGAGACGGTCGGGCTGCTTTCGGTCATGCCGTAGCCGTTGTGCAGCGGCAAGCCGTAAACGGCTTCGACCTGCGACTTCAGCGCGGCGTCGAGCGGCGAGCCGCCCGAGTAGGCGAAGCGCAGATGTGGCGCGGACCAGGCATGGCCGTGCGTCCGCAGATGTTCGAGCAGTTTGGCGTGCATGGCCGGCACGCCCTGAAAGATCGATACGCGTTCCTCGGCGAGCGCGCGGCGCACCGCCTCCGGCGCGAAGCGCGGCACGAGCCGCAAGGTCGCGCCGGCGTGCAGGCTGCCGAGACACACCGACGCGAAACCGTACACGTGCGAGATGGGCAACACGGCGTAGACCACGTCGTCGGGGCCGACGTTGCGCAGACGGCTCGACACGGCCGCGATGAACAGTAAATTGCGATGCGACAGCATCACGCCCTTCGGCGCGCCGGTGGTGCCGGTGGTGTAGATCAGCGCGGCGCATTGGCGCTCGTTGGCAGCCTCCACGGGTTCCGCTTGCACGTCGGCGTCCACCGTATACGACCACACGCCGATGTCCGGCGTGAATGCCGGCGCTGCGAGCGCCTGATGACGCAGGGCATGCTGCTGGGCATCCGCCGAACTTTCCACCGCATACGCGACCACGCGGGGTTGCGCGTGCGCGCGGATCGCGTCGAGTTCCGCGGCGGACAGGCGTGCGTTCGACACCAGTGCCCACGCGTCAAGTTTCGCCGTGGCGAACAGCAGCACGATCTGCGCGATGCTGTTTTCCGCGACGATCATCACGCGATCGCCGCCGCGCACGCCCCATTCGCGCAGCAGCGCGGCGGCGGCTTCGACGGCCGCCAGCAATTGTGCGCTGGTGAGACGGCGCGCATCTTCGATCAGTGCGACGTGCTGCGGATCGCGGGCCGCGGCAAGCGCCGGAATTTCGGCGATGCGCGCGGGCAGGGCGGCGAGCAAGGCGGGGATGTCGATCGTGGAACGGGGGGAGGACTCGAGGCTCAACGCTGTCTCCGTGCAACATGGTTGCGGTTAGCGATTCGGTGCTCGACGTGCGGTGCGTCGGACCATTTGCGAACGATCGTGCCACAATCGCCGGACCCGCACAATTGGCCGTTCGGCAAATAGCCGTTGTGCAAACTCGCCATTACAATGCGCCGATGAGCAAATCCAGACACGTTTCCGAAACGCCGGCCACGCAGTTTCTGCGCCGCCATGGCGTCGCGTTCGGCGAACATCCTTACGATTATGTCGAGCACGGCGGCACCGGCGAATCGGCGCGCCAGCTCGGCGTGGACGAACATCATGTCGTGAAGACGCTGGTCATGGAAGACGAGCACGCCAAGCCGCTGATCGTGCTGATGCACGGCGACCGTACCGTCAGCACCAAGAACCTCGCACGGCAGATCGGCGCGAAGCGCGTCGAGCCGTGCAAGCCCGAGGTGGCGAACCGGCACTCCGGCTACCTGATCGGCGGCACCTCGCCGTTCGGGACGCGCAAGGCGATGCCCGTGTACGTCGAGTCGAGCATTCTCGAGATGGACACGATCTGGCTGAACGGCGGCCGGCGCGGATTTCTGGTCAGTATCGAGCCGAAGGTGCTGACCGATCTGCTGGCCGCGAAGGCGGTTCAGTGCGCAAGCGTCGATTGACGTTTGCCTGAATGTTTTTCGGGCGGGCGGGTTGGGTAGAATGTGCGCCGCTTTGTCGTCCGCGGCATGTGCGTCTGTATGTGCGTTTGCAGGTGGGTGCGCTGGTGTGCGCCTCGTTGCATGCCCTGTTGCGGTTGGGGTATCGAGTTTCAGACCGCCGATCCTTATAAGAGTCCCTTGATGCAAAACCTGATCGTTGCTGTCGTTGCCTACCTGATCGGTTCGCTGTCGTTTGCCGTGATCGTGAGCAAAGCGATGGGCCTCGACGACCCGCGCTCGTACGGCTCGGGCAATCCGGGCGCCACCAACGTGCTGCGCAGCGGCAGCAAGAAGGCCGCGATTCTCACGCTGATCGGCGACGCCTTCAAGGGCTGGCTGCCGGTGTGGGTCGTCGTGCACTTCGGTGCGCGTTTCGGACTCGACGACACGTCGGTGGCGATCGCGTCGATCGCGGTGTTTCTCGGCCACCTGTATCCGGTTTTCTTCCGCTTCAAGGGCGGCAAGGGCGTGGCCACCGCGGCGGGCGTGCTGCTCGCGATCAATCCGATTCTCGGCATCGCCACGCTGCTCACGTGGCTGATCGTGGCGTTCTTTACGCGCTATTCGTCGCTGGCTGCGTTGGCGGCGGCGGTGTTCGCGCCGCTGTTCGACGGTTTTCTGTTCGGGCCGCACATTATCGCGCTGGCGATCGTGGTGATGAGCACGCTGCTGGTGTGGCGCCATCGCGGCAATATCGCCAAGCTGATGCGCGGTCAGGAAAGCCGGATCGGCGATAAGAAGAAGGCGGAAGCGGGCGCGAGTCCGGCGGCGGGGAATGAATGATCTTCGCGGCGCAGACCGGGAGGCGTGGCGGGTGGGTTGAGTGGTTTGCACTCTCCGCGTTCTCCTCCGGGGCTTGGGGTGATGCGTTGGCGGTGGGTTCGCGCTTGAGACACTGCCGCGCAGGGTCGCGCGGCGCCTGCACAAGCGCGCCCTCAGCGTCATGCAGGCGCCCGGCCGCCCGGCCGCCTATCCTTGCAACTGAAGCTCAGTCGCGGAAGTTGTTGAAGTCGAGCGGCGTATCGGTCACGTCCTTGCGCAGCAGCGCGATCACGCTTTGCAGATCGTCGCGCTTGCCGCCGGTAATGCGCACCGCGTCGCCCTGGATGCTCGCCTGGACCTTGATCTTGCTGTCCTTGACGAGGCGCACGATTTTCTTCGACAGGTCGCCGGACACGCCCTTCTTGATCTTGATGACCTGCTTGACCTTGTCGCCGCCGATCTTCTCGGTCTTGCCGTAGTCGAGGAAGCGCACGTCCACGTTGCGCTTGGCCATTTTGGACAGCAGCACGTCGGTCACCTGGCCGAGCTTGAAGTCGTCGTCCGCGTAGGCGGTGATTTCGCTTTCCTTCTGTTCGACGCGCGCGTCCGATCCCTTGAAGTCAAAGCGGGTTGAGATTTCCTTGTTGGACTGCTCGATCGCGTTCTTCACTTCGATCATGTCTGCTTCACAGACGACGTCAAACGATGGCATTGCATTCTCCCAATAGTGCTGCGGTGCGTGAGGCGGCCGGTCGGCTGCTCACGGGGCACTCGCTATAATCACGGACCGATCGTCATTTTACCGATGCCGGTCCCTTTTCCCCAAGGCTGCCGTGCATTGTCGCGCGTACCGGGCCCGAAGTCGTTTCATTCGACGCTCATTCAGCGTTTCGTGCGTCGTTTCACACTGTTCATTCCGATGTCCCAATCCGAATCCCCCGAGTTCATGGCCGGCTACTCGCTGAAGGCGCACAACACCTTCGGCTTCGACGTTCGCGCGCAGTTTGCGTGCCGGATCGAGCGCGAGGCGCAACTGATGCCGGCGGTGCGCGACCTGCGCGCGGCCGGCTTGCCACGGCTGGTGCTGGGCGGCGGCAGCAATGTGGTGCTGAGCGGGGATTTCGGCGGACTGGTGTTGCTGGTGGCGCTGCGCGGCCGCCGTGTCGTGCGTGAGGACGACGCGGCGTGGTATGTCGAAGCGGCCGGCGGCGAGCCGTGGCACGAGTTCGTCGCGTGGACCTTGTCACAAGGGCTGCCCGGACTTGAAAACCTCGCGCTTATTCCCGGCACGGTTGGGGCGGCGCCGATTCAGAACATCGGCGCCTATGGCCTGGAGATGTGCGAGCGTTTCGCGTCGCTGCGCGCCGTGGAGCTGGCCACGGGCGAGGCGGTCGAACTCGACGCCGAGGCTTGCCGGTTCGGTTACCGCGACAGTTTTTTCAAGCGGGAAGGGCGCGACCGCTTCGTGATCACGTCGGTCACGTTCCGTCTGCCGAAAGCCTGGCAGCCGCGCGCCGCTTATGCCGACCTGGCACGGGCGTTGGCTGCGAACGGTCACGCCGACGTGTCGCCCACCGCGCAGGCTATTTTCGATGCGGTGGTCGCGGTGCGCCGTGCGAAGCTGCCGGATCCGCTCGAACTCGGCAACGCCGGCAGTTTCTTCAAGAATCCGGTGGTGGAAGCGCAGCAATTCGAGGCGTTGAAGCTCAAGGCGCCGGAGCTTGTGTCCTATCCCCAGGCGGATGGGCGGGTGAAGCTCGCGGCCGGCTGGTTGATCGATCAATGCGGCTGGAAAGGGCGCGTGATGGGCGCCGCGGCGGTGCATGAAAGGCAGGCGCTGGTGCTGGTGAATCGCGGCGGCGCGACCGGGGCAGAGGTGCTGGCGCTCGCGAAGGCGGTGCAGCGCGATGTGCTCGTGAGATTCGGTGTGGAACTGGAGGCGGAGCCGGTTTGTTTGTGATTGGATGGGCGACTATAAGGTTGTCGCCGGTTCGGAGCGGCGGCTGAAAATAAAAAAGCGCCGGGATATCGCTCCCGGCGCTTTTTTTTGCGTTTGCCTCCCGGCGCGTAACCTCGCCGACGCGAAGTTAGCCTGCGCCGGCATGCTCACCCTCAGTCACGCTGACGGCGTGCATTTTCCGCGATCCGCATACGCAGCGCGTTCAGCTTGATGAAGCCGCCGGCGTCTGCCTGGTTGTATGCGCCGCCGTCGTCGTCGAACGTGGCGATGGTCTTGTCGAACAGCGTTTCCTTCGAATCGCGCGCGACGACCGACACGCTGCCCTTGTACAGCTTCACGCGTACCCAGCCGTTGACCTTTTCTTGCGTATGGTCGATCAGCACCTGGATCGCGTGGCGCTCCGGGCTCCACCAGTAGCCGTTATAAATCAGCGACGCGTAACGGGCCATCAGATCGTCTTTCAGGTGCGCGACTTCACGGTCGAGCGTGATCGACTCGATGCCGCGGTGTGCCTTCAGCATGATCGTGCCGCCCGGCGTTTCATAGCAGCCGCGCGACTTCATGCCGACGTAACGGTTTTCCACCAGATCCAGACGGCCGATGCCGTGCTTGCCGCCCAGGCGGTTCAGCTCGGTCAGCATTTCCGCTGCCGACAGACGCTTGCCGTTGATCGCGACCGGGTCGCCGTGTTCGTATTCGATATCGAGGAATTCAGCCTGTTCCGGCGCTTGTTCCGGCGACACGGTCCAACGCCACATATCGGCTTCGGCTTCCGCTTTCGGATCTTCCAGGTGACGGCCTTCGAACGAGATGTGCAGCAGGTTCGCGTCCATCGAATACGGCGCGCCGCCTTGTTTGTGCTTCATTTCGATCGGAATGCCGGCCTTTTCCGCGTAAGCGAGCAGCTTTTCGCGCGACAGCAGATCCCATTCACGCCACGGTGCGATCACCTTGATGCCCGGTTCGAGCGCGTAGTAGCCGAGTTCGAAGCGAACCTGGTCGTTGCCCTTGCCGGTTGCGCCGTGCGACACCGCTTGCGCGCCGGTGGCACGCGCGATCTCGATCTGACGCTTGGCGATCAGCGGACGTGCGATCGACGTGCCCAGCAGGTACTCGCCTTCATAGATCGTGTTGGCGCGGAACATCGGGAACACGTAGTCGCGCACGAATTCTTCGCGCAGGTCTTCGATGAAGATGTTGTCCTGCTTGATGCCGAGTTGCAGGGCTTTCTTGCGCGCCGGTTCCAGCTCTTCGCCCTGGCCGATGTCGGCCGTGAACGTGACGACTTCGGCGTCGTAATTGTCCTGCAACCACTTCAGGATGACGGAGGTGTCGAGGCCGCCCGAATAGGCGAGCACGACTTTCTTGATATCGCTCATGGTGAACTCGTAGCTGGAAAAAGCGGGAAAACAAGGCGCGCCGGCGGTTCCGGAGCGCGGAAAAAGCACTATTTTGACACTAAACCGCCAGGCGCCCGCGGTTTTGGGGCTGCGCGGCGGTTCGGCCGGGCTCTCATGAAGCCCAGAATTTTGGCCGGATGCGTGGCGCCGACGTGGATGCCTTGCCTCGTATTCAAGGCCCCGTCGCGCTTCACGCAGTTGCTGCTCAACGTGCTGGGCAGCGGCTCGCTTAGTGATTCAGCTTGCCGAGCAGCAGGTATTCCATCAACGCTTTTTGCACGTGCAGACGGTTTTCCGCTTCGTCCCACACGACGCTTTGCGGGCCGTCGATCACTTCGGCGCTGACTTCCTCGCCGCGGTGGGCCGGCAGGCAGTGCATGAACAACGCGTCGGCGTTGGCGCGCGCCATCATGTCGGCGTCGACGCACCAGTCGGCGAAGGCTTTCTTACGCGCTTCGTTTTCGGCTTCGAAGCCCATGCTGGTCCAGACGTCGGTCGTGACGAGATCGGCGCCCGCGCAGGCCTCGTTCGGGTCGTCGAATTCTTCGTAAAACGGCGCGCTTTCCGCGGCGACCATGGTGTGGTCGAGCTTGTAGCCCGGCGGCGTGGACAGGCGCAGTTTGAAGCCGAGAATCTGCGCGGCTTCAATCCATGTGTACAGCATGTTGTTAGCGTCGCCGATCCAGGCAACCGTTTTGCCGCGAATCGGGCCACGGTGCTCGAAGTACGTGAAAATGTCCGCCAGCACCTGGCACGGGTGATATTCGTTGGTCAGCCCGTTGATCACCGGCACGCGCGAATTCTCGGCGAAGCGCTTGAGAATGTCCTGGCCGAACGTGCGGATCATGATGATGTCGACCATGCGCGAAATGACTTGCGCGGCGTCTTCGATCGGTTCGCCGCGGCCGAGTTGGGTGTCGCGCGTGCTCATGAAGACCGCGTGGCCGCCGAGCTGGAAAATGCCGGCTTCGAACGACAGGCGCGTGCGAGTCGAATTCTTTTCGAAGATCATGGCCAGCGTGCGATCGTGCAGCGGGTGGTAAGTCTCGTAGCTCTTGAATTTGCGCTTCAGAATGCGTGCGCGTTCGAGCACGTACTCGTAGTCGTCCAGCGAGAAATCCTTGAACTGCAGATAGTGGCGAATTTTCTTGGCGGTCATGAAACAAATACGGCGGTCTCACCCGGCAGGATTGCCGGACGGCGCCGCCGTCGTTTGTGGTAACTCAATGCAGCATAAAGGATTTCGCCCCGTTTGACGAGTCGGCTAAAAGGCCGGGCAAGCTGTCTGAAAGCCGCTCGCAAGTGTCAGACAAGTCTTGTGTGCGCTGCGGAAAAAGGTCCGCTGCGCTATAATCTTGCGGTTATCCCAAAGCCCAGCGAGCCCATATTTCGCTTGCGGGACACGGCTCTCGCGGCTCAGAAAGCCCTCACGCGGTGCGCCGGCATGACCAGCGCCGAGGCAGTTCAGCGGCCCCTGGCGGTTTCTGGTGGCGCGACTCGTCGGCATGACGAACTCACGCAGTGCATGTCGCCGTGCCGTCCGCTTTGCTGTCATTCCGCTGGGCAGTTACACAGGTATTCCTACATGGCCGAAGAAGCTCCAACCGAATTTTTCATTCAGGGCATCACGTCGAAGGGAAAGCGGTTCCGACCGAGCGACTGGTCGGAGCGGCTTGCGGGCGTGATGGCATGCTTCGGCCCCGGGGCGAAAAAAGGGCCGAACGCCTACATGCAGTATTCGCCCTACGTCCGGCCGACCATGATCGGCGACCTCAAGTGCGTGATTCTCGATTCGCGCTTGCGGGATATCGAACCCATGGCCTTCGATTTCGTGCTCAACTTCGCGAAAGACAATGACCTTCTCGTGACCGAGGCGTGTGAATTGCAACTCGAGCACGCTACGCCGCAAGAAAAAAGACACGTGATTTAGCGCGAGTCAGCCGGATCGGCAAAAACAAAAACCCGCCAGTAGCGGGTTTTTTTGTGTCTGAAGCAGCGGCCTTGGCAAGCGGGCGGGTGGTTGCGCGAATGGTCAGTCGGGAAAGCGCGCAAAATGCGCGGCCGATCCCGGTGCGCCAACCTCAGCGCAAAACTGCTAAATGCCAAGCCCCAAGCAAAAAAGCCCGCCGGAGCGAGCTTTTTTGTGCAGCGGAAACAGGAGGTAGCCCGCCGAAGCGGGTCGACCGGAATTACTGCGCTGCGGACGCTTGCAGACCCTTGATGGCTGCAGCGAGACGGCTCTTATGGCGAGCAGCCTTGTTCTTGTGAACGATTTTCTTGTCGGCGATGATGTCGATGGTCTTCGACGATGCCTGGAAGATTTCTGCGGCCTTAGCCTTGTCGCCGGCGTCGATCGCCTTGCGGACAGCCTTGATGGCCGTGCGGAACTTCGAGCGCAGTGCCGAATTGTGCGAGTTTGCCTTGGCGGCCTGGCGGGCGCGCTTACGTGCTTGTGCGGTATTAGCCATGACGGTTCCTTATCCTGTTCCTGTTTCCAGTACCCGACCTTCAAGTGGTGAGGTGCTGCTTTTAATCCGAACTCCTGGAAGCGATTGCCCAAGAGCGCAAAAGTGTCGAAAAAATTCGATCGTACGACGCGAAGGCGGGCCGTGTTTCGGAGGATGTGAGGCTTTGAGCAGGTGGCGTGGTGCCGACCTGAACCCCGTCCGAAAGTTGAGCGAGCTTCGAAACCGGCGATTATAGCAACAAAATCAGGCACGTGGCAACGGGGAATGTGCCGTCGCGTTCGGGCAGGCCGCTCGGAATGCCGATTAGATCGAGATCGGATCGAACGTCCGCGCGACAAATCTGTCCGATTTGCGGTCTGCGCGATCCAATCGGTCCAATTCGGATCCAATTCGCGTTCCGGCTCGTCGTCCGCTCCTGCGGCACCCGTATAATAAGCGCCCCATGAATCTATTCCGAGCCCTGCTGACGGTCAGCGGCTTCACGCTGCTGTCGCGCGTGACCGGTCTGGCCCGCGAAACGCTGATCGCACGCGCGTTCGGTGCCAGTCAATACACTGACGCGTTCTACGTCGCCTTCCGCATTCCGAACCTGTTGCGGCGTATTTCGGCCGAAGGCGCGTTTTCGCAAGCCTTCGTGCCGATCCTCGCCGAGTTCAAAAACAGCCAGGGGCACGACGCCACCAAGGCGCTGGTCGACGCCACGTCGACCGTGCTGGCGTGGGCGTTGGCGGTCATGTCGATTCTCGGCGTAGTGTTCGCGTCCGGCGTGGTGTTCGTCGTGGCGTCGGGTCTGGCGCACGAAGGCCACGCCTACACGCTCGCGGTCACCATGACCCGCATCATGTTCCCGTACATCATCTTCATCTCGCTGACGTCGCTGGCGTCGGGCGTGCTGAATACGTACAAGAACTTCTCGCTGCCCGCGTTCGCGCCGGTGCTGCTGAACGTCGCGTTCATCGGCGCGGCTGTGTTCGTCGCGCCGCGTATGCAAACGCCGGTCTACGCGCTCGCGTGGGCGGTGATCGTCGGCGGGGTGTTGCAGTTCGTCGTGCAACTGCCGGGTCTGAAAAAGATCGACATGATCCCGCGCATCGGCCTGAATCCGCTGAAAGCGCTCGCGCATCGCGGCGTGAAGCGTGTGCTGGCGAAGATGGTGCCCGCCATGTTCGCCGTCTCGGTCGCGCAGATCAGTCTGATCATCAACACGAACATCGCGTCGCGTATCGGCCCGGGCGCCGTCTCGTGGATCAATTACGCCGATCGGCTGATGGAGTTTCCGACCGCGCTGCTGGGCGTCGCGCTCGGGACGATTTTGCTGCCGAGCCTGTCGAAGGCGCACGTCGACGCCGATCCGCACGAGTATTCGTCGCTGCTCGACTGGGGCCTGCGCGTGACGTTCCTGCTGGCCGCGCCGAGCGCGATCGCGCTGTTTTTCTTCGCCGAACCGCTGACTGCCGTGCTGTTCCACTATGGCAAGTTCGACGGCAATTCGGTCGTGATGGTGAGCCGCGCGCTCGCCGCGTACGGCGTCGGCCTGATCGGGCTGATCCTGATCAAGATCCTTGCGCCGGGTTTTTACGCCAAGCAGGACATCAAGACGCCGGTGAAGATCGGTGTGGTCGTGCTGGTACTGACGCAGCTCAGCAACTATGTGTTCGTGCCGATTTTCGCGCATGCCGGCCTCACGTTGAGCGTCGGGCTCGGTGCTTGCGGCAATGCGTTGCTGCTGTTTCTGGGTCTGCGCAAGCGTGGCATTTATATGCCGTCGAGCGGCTGGCTCAAATTTTTCGTCCAATTGCTCGGCGCCTGTCTGGTGCTGGCGGGCGTGATGCACTGGCTGGCCATCAGTTTCGACTGGATCGGCATGCATAACCAGCCGGTCGACCGGATTGCGTTGCTGGCGGCGTGTCTCGTTCTGTTCGCCGCGCTATATTTCGGTATGCTTTGGCTGATGGGCTTCAAGTACGCGTATTTCAAAAGACGAGTGAAGTGATCACGATGACGCGAGTTCTCGACTATTTCAGCACGCTCGTTGCCGAAGACGATAGCCTGCCACTCACCGAGGCGGCGCTCTCGCTCGCGCAGGACGCGTATCCGGACCTCGATCTGCAAGGCACGCTCGCCGAGATCGACGAGTTGGTGGTGCGCCTGCAGCGCCGCATGCCGGACGACGCCGACATTCGCCAGAAGGTCGGCATTCTGAATCGCTTTTTCTTCCGCGAGTTGGGTTTCGCCCGAAACCTCAACGATTACGAAGACCCCGACAACAGTCATCTGAACGCCGTGCTCAAGCGTCGCCGCGGCATTCCGATCTCGCTCGCGGTGCTGTATCTGGAAATGGCCGAGCAGATCGGCATTCCGGCGCGCGGCGTGTCGTTTCCGGGGCACTTCCTGCTGCGCGTTACCACGCCCGACGGCGACGTGATGCTCGATCCGACCAACGGACATTCGCTGTCCGAGTCGCAGATGGTGGAGATGCTGGAGCCGTATGTGGCATCGGCCAGCGACTCGGTGAGCCGGGCGCTGCGCATGCTGCTGCAACCGGCCACGCGGCGCGAGATCATCGCGCGTATGCTGCGCAACCTGAAGTCCACGTATCTTCAGACTGAACGTTGGCAGCGTCTGCTGGCGGTGCAGCAGCGTCTGGTGATCCTGTTGCCGAACAGTATCGAAGAGGTGCGGGATCGCGGCTTTGCCTATGCGCGGCTCGATTATTTGCGCCCCGCGCTCGAAGACCTCGAACGCTATCTCGGCGATTGTCCGGATGCCGAAGACGCGACCGTCGTGGAATCGCAGTTGCATGAGTTGCGGCAACGCACGCAGCACAACGACGGCGATTAGCCTCGCCGATCCACGCCCAACGCTATAAAAAAGCCTGTGCATGATTCATATTCATGCACAGGCTTTTTGCATGTGGTCGCGCGCGCTGCCCGCACGAACGGGGCGGCGCACGGCGGTGGAAGCAAGTTACTTCGGTTGCATGCGGATCGCGCCGTCCAGACGAATGACTTCGCCATTGAGCATCGGATTGTCGAAGATCTGCTTGGCCAGCATGGCGTATTCGATCGGCTTGCCGAGGCGCGGCGGGAACGGCACCATCGCGCCGAGCGCGTCCTGCACTTCTTGCGGCATGCCGAGCAGCATGGGCGTTTCGAAGATGCCCGGTGCGATCGTCATTACACGGATCGCGTTGCGCGACAGGTCGCGGGCGATCGGCAGCGTCATGCCGGCCACGCCGGCCTTCGACGCCGCATAAGCCGCCTGACCGATCTGGCCGTCGAATGCCGCCACCGACGCCGTGTTGACGATCACGCCACGCTCGCCATTCGCGTTCGGCTCGTTCTTCGACATGGCCGCGGCCGCGAGCCGGACCATGTTGAAGGTGCCGATCAGGTTGATCGAGATGGTGCGCGAGAACGACTCGAGCGGATGCGGGCCGTCTTTGCCCACCGTCTTGACGGCCGGCGCGACACCCGCGCAATTGATCAGGCCGCGCAGCGTGCCGAGCTTCGTGGCGGCTTCGACAGCTTGCGTTGCGTCGTCTTCGCGGCTCACGTCGCATTTGACGAACACGCCGCCGAGTTCCTGCGCGAGCGTCTGACCGGCCGCCTCGTTCAGGTCGGCGAGCACCACCTTGCCGCCGTTTTCGACGAACAGGCGCGCGGTTGCGGCGCCGAGACCCGATGCACCGCCGGTGATCAGGAATACGTTGTCACGAATCTCCATGTCTTCTCCTTTGCTACGGTTTGTTCAGTTGTGTCTGGATCGAATATCTTTTCGATAATCGATTGTAACGGCTATGCTGCATTGCGGAAAGCGCAGCGGCTGCGTCGGCAGGTCGGTTGCCGTTGCATCGGAAACCACTACGGATGGCTAATTAATCCTCATCCCGACAGCCCAGAGGGCATTTGCTAAACGTCACACCGCATAACGAAAAAACCCGCCGGCAAGGGCGGGTTTTTCATCGGACAAACTCGGTGCGAGGCGCGCTTACTTCAGCGCTTCGAACGCGCGGCCACGAATTTCGTCGACGCTGCCGAGGCCCGAAATGCGGCGGTATTGCGGCGCCTTCAGAGAGGTCGACGCGTCGCCGTTATTGGCCCACGTGGTGTAGTACTCGATCAGCGGCTTGGTTTGCGCTTCATAAACTTCCAGGCGCTTCTTGACTGTTTCTTCCTTGTCGTCGTCGCGCTGGATCAGCGGTTCGCCGGTCACGTCGTCCACGCCTTCGACCTTCGGCGGATTGAACTTGACGTGGTATGTACGACCCGACGCGGCGTGCGAGCGACGGCCGCTCATGCGCACGATGATCTCGTCGAACGGCACGTCGATCTCCAGCACGTAGTCGATCGCGACGCCGGCCTGCTTCATGGCCTCCGCTTGCGGAATGGTGCGCGGAAAACCGTCGAACAGATAGCCGTTCGCGCAGTCTGCCTGCTGCAGACGTTCCTTCACCAGATTGATGATCAGTTCGTCTGTGACCAGCTCGCCTGCGTCCATGAAACGCTTGGCTTCGATGCCGAGCGGCGTGCCGGCCTTGACGGCGGCGCGCAGCATGTCGCCGGTGGAAATCTGCGGAATGCCGAATTTTTCCTTGATGAAGGTGGCCTGAGTGCCCTTACCCGCACCGGGCGCACCCAAAAGGATCAAACGCATGTGATATCTCCAGATCTATGTGAATTCTTGGGGGCGCTGCAGTCATCCCACGAGGGATCGAGGGGGCCGCGTCGACTACCGTGATGCATCTTGCGCTGCGCGTCCAGACGACGGCGCTGCAAAGACGACCATGGCGCGACCGTGCAAATCCCTGACTCTCGCTTGTAACGGGAGGCGCGCACAACCGTCCGATTATGCCATGGGTTTTTCTGCTCAAGACCCGAATAAAGCCTGCACGCGTGCGAGATCCGCCGGTGTGTCGACGCCGGGCAGCGGCGCGTTGTCGGTGACGCGCACCGCAATGCGCTCGCCATGCCACATGGCGCGCAATTGTTCGAGCGCTTCGACCTGCTCGATCGGCGAGATCGCGAGCGTGGGATAGGTGCGCAGGAATTGCGCACGGTACGCATACAGCCCGATATGCCGGTAGACGACTGCGGGGGCCGGCGGTGTGGGCATCGACGCGACGTCCGGCCAATGCGGCTGGTAGGCGTCGCGCGACCAGGGAATCGGCGCGCGCGAGAAGTACAGCGCCACGCCGCGCGCGTCGAGAACGACCTTGACGACGTTCGGGTTGAAAATTTCGGCGGCCTCGGTGATCGGATGGGCCGCGGTGGCGATCGCGCAGCCTTGACTCGCCGCGAGGTGCGACGCAACGCCGCACACCAGCGCCGGGTCGATCAGCGGTTCGTCGCCCTGCACGTTGACCACGATCGTGTCGTCGCTCCAGCCGAACTGCGCGGCGACTTCCGCCAGCCGGTCCGTGCCCGACGGATGATCGGCGCGCGTGAGCACGGCCTCGAAACCGTGTTCGCGAGCCGCGTCGAGCACCGCTTGCGCGTCGGACGCGACCAGCACCTGCTGGGCGCCCGATTCGCGAGCGCGTTCGGCGACTCGCACCACCATCGGCTTACCGCCGATGTCGGCAAGCGGCTTGTTGGGCAGACGCGTCGAAGCGAGCCGGGCCGGCACGACGGCGATGAACGGGGGAGTGGTGACGTTGGCTTGAGTCATCGGGAGAGCGACGTGTGGGATGGGTTACGCCACCGAGCCCGGATTCAGATCGACCGGCGTGCCTTCCACGGTCTGGCGCGCTTCGTCGACCAGCATGACGGGAATGCCGTCGCGGATCGGATAGGCCAGCTTGTCCGCGTTGCAGATCAGTTCCTGCGCGGCGCGGTCGTAGCTGAGCGGGCCCTTGCAGATCGGGCAGACGAGAATTTCAAGCAGGCGAGCGTCCACGGACTTTCTCCACAACTAATGCAATGAGGCGATGATCGAGCGCGGCTTCGACCGGGACAACCCAGATGCGCGCATCGTGCCAGGACCCCAATTTTACCGCATCCTTTTCGGTTATCAGGATCGTGTCGGCGTCGACGTCGGTAAAGGGATTGCGCTCGAACGCGTAGTGATCGGGCAGTGCGCGGGTCGCCGGCGTGAGGCCGGCGGCGCGCAAGGTCGCGAAAAAGCGTTCGGGCGCGCCGATGCCGGCCGCGGCCAGCACGCGCTCGCCGCTGAATTGCGCAAGCGGACGGCGCAGCGCCGGATTGTCGAGATGCCAGGCGTCGGCGGGGGCGAGGGGCAGCGCGAAGGTGTTCGGCCACGCGGGCAAGGTGCGCGCATACGGATCGTTGACGAGCGTCGCATCGCGGCGGCGCGACAACGGCTCGCGCAACGGACCGGCCGGCAGCAGAAAGCCGTTGCCGCCGAGGCGGTGGTCGAACACCACCAGTTCGGCGTCGCGCTTCAGGCGGTAATGCTGCAAGCCGTCGTCGCTGACGATCACATCGACTTCGCGATGCGCGGCGCACAGCGCCTGCGCGGCGGCCACGCGGTCCGGACAGACCCACACCGGCGCACCGGTGCGGCGTGCGATCAGCAACGGTTCGTCGCCGCCCACGCTCGCCGCCGAAGCCGGCGTGACTTGCGTCGGCGCTTTCACGCGCGCGCCGTAACCGCGCGACACCACGCCGGGCGTGAAGCCCGCAGCGCGTAACGCTTCCACCAGCGCGATCACGGTCGGCGTCTTGCCGGTGCCGCCGACGGTCACATTGCCGACCACCACGACCGGCACGCCGATGCGCACGGATTTGAGCCAGCCGAGGGAAAACGCGGCGCGGCGCGCGGCGGCAATGGCGCCGAACACGCAGGCGAAGGGCGTCAGCGCCCACGCGAACGGGCCGCGTTGCTGCCATTCGCGCGCGAGGCGTGCTTCGAGACGGTGGTTGAAATCGCTCATGGGCAAGTGGTGTGGGCGAACGACGCGCGGTCGGCCGAGGCGGGCCGGCGCGACGGCATGACGGCGTTGGCCGCAAGACGGGACGCCGGGCCGGACATACTACGCGGGGTCAGCATCAACGCGGTTCTCCGGACAGTCAAAAAGTGAGGCGGAAACGATCCCGCAGCAGTCGCGGTAACCAGGTCACAACGGAGACGGCGAGCGGCTGAGCCCTGCTTGTCAACGCTAGCGCATCGCGCTTCGCCGGACTTACGGTTTGCCGTCAGAACCCGCCACTCTAGCGCGCGAGCGTCCAGCCCGGCAAGTCGCGCGCCTTGACAAAGCAGCGAATTCGGCCGTTCCGGCGCGCTTCTCAGCCTGTGGATAACTTTGTGGAGAACCTGCCGTCCAACCGGCGGAGAAGGCCGTTCGGAGCGCTCCGCATCGGCAATGATTCTCTTTAACGAGATATAAAAGCCATATAAATCAACGGGATGCTTCGAATTTTCGCGCTCTGGCGGGCACTATGGCGGGATTCGTCAGGCGTTTCCCGCCATGTGGACACTTTTAACAATTCAGCCGCCGCGCTGGACGCGGATGGCCGCTCGGTCTATCGTCTGTCCGGCCAGTCACAGACATTCCTCGCATGAATCCCGAAAGCCCTTTTTCTTCGTCCGCTGCGCCCGGCGGTGAGGTCGTCGTTCCCGTTTCCGCGCTCAATCGCGCGATCGGCACGATGCTCGAACGCTCGTTTCCGCTCGTCTGGGTGGCGGGCGAAGTGTCGAACTTCACGCGCGCCGCAAGCGGCCACTGGTATTTCTCGATCAAGGACGCGCAAGCGCAGATGCGCTGCGTGATGTTCCGCGGCCGCGCGCAATACGCCGAGTTCACGCCGCGCGAAGGCGACCGCATCGAAGTGCGCGCGCTCGTGACGATGTACGAACCGCGCGGCGAGTTGCAACTGAATGTCGAAGCGGTGCGCCGCACCGGACAAGGGCGGCTTTACGAAGCGTTCCTGCGGCTCAAGGCGCAGCTCGAAGCGGAAGGGCTCTTTGCCGCCGAACGCAAGCGCGCGCTGCCGTCGCATCCGCGGGCGATCGGCATCGTCACGTCGTTGCAGGCCGCGGCGCTGCGCGACGTGCTGACCACGCTGTCGCGCCGCGCGCCGCATATTCCGGTGATCGTTTATCCGGCGCCGGTGCAGGGCGTGGGCGTCAGCGCCAAACTCGCGGCGATGGTCGACGCCGCCAATGCGCGTCGCGAAGTCGACGTGCTGATCGTCTGCCGCGGCGGCGGCTCGATCGAAGATCTCTGGGCGTTCAACGAAGAAGTGCTGGCGCGCGCGATTGCCGAAAGCGCGATACCGGTGGTGAGCGGTGTCGGTCACGAAACCGATTTCACGATCGCCGATTTCGCCGCCGACGTGCGCGCGCCGACCCCGACCGGCGCCGCCGAACTCGTCAGTCCGCAACGCGTGCTGTTGCTGCGCGACCTGGATCAGCGGCATGCCACGCTCGCGCGCGGCTTCGGCCGCATGATGGAGCGGCGCGCGCAGCAACTCGACTGGCTGGCGCGCCGGCTCGTGTCGCCGGCCGAGCGTCTGGCGCGGCAACGCACGCATTTGCAGCAATTGAGCGTGCGGCTCGCGTCGGCGGGAGCGCGCCCCGTGCGTGACGCACGAGCGCGGTTTTCGCTGTTGCAGATGCGCTGGCAGCGCTGGCGTCCCGATCTCGCCGCGCATCGGGCGAAGCTCGGCAATCTCACGCAACGTCTGGACGCGGCATTGTTACGTCAGCATGAACGTCAAAGCGCGAAGATCGGCACGCTTGCCGCGCGGCTCGAAGTGCTGAGTCCGCAGCGCACGCTGGAGCGCGGCTATGCGGCGGTGCTCGACGCGCAGAACGGTCGCGCGGTGCGCGCGCCGTCGTCGTTGAAGCCGGGGCGGCGCCTCACCGTGCATCTCGCGGAAGGGTCCGCGGATATCGCGCTGGCCGACGTGCAAGCCCGGCTCACCGACGGTTTCTGAGCCGTCGCCGAACGTCCCCGAACGCTGCATTTTTGACTGCCTCGAAGGGCGGGCACATCGCATGCGACAGCACTAATTACGCCATATGTGCAGCATCTTTGCCGATGCCGGGCATAAAGTCCGTTGGTTTGCGGGGTTATTCCAACTCGCCTACAATCGAGTGCTCAAAAGTGTAGCCCGCAGACTCCCCCACAACAGATACAGACAAAGGAAAGCACCATGGAACATACGCTCCCGCCGCTGCCGTTCGCGAAAAACGCTCTCGTCCCGCATATGTC
This sequence comes from Paraburkholderia bryophila, assembly GCF_003269035.1. Classification (GTDB taxonomy): domain Bacteria; phylum Pseudomonadota; class Gammaproteobacteria; order Burkholderiales; family Burkholderiaceae; genus Paraburkholderia; species Paraburkholderia bryophila. Next base: position 250,095 of record NZ_QLTK01000002.1, read on the forward strand.
GGAAGAGACGCTGGAGTTCCACTACGGCAAGCATCACCAGACCTATGTCACCAACCTGAACAATCTGATCAAGGGCACGGAGTTCGAGAACCTGTCGCTTGAAGAGATCGTCAAGAAGGCATCGGGTGGCCTGTTCAACAACGCCGCTCAAGTGTGGAACCACACGTTCTTCTGGAACAGCCTGTCGCCGCAAGGTGGCGGTGCTCCGAGCGGCGCACTGGCCGACGCAATCAATGCCAAGTGGGGTTCGTTCGACAAGTTCAAGGAAGAGTTCGCCAAGACCGCAGTCGGCACGTTCGGCTCGGGTTGGGCATGGCTCGTGAAGAAGGCCGACGGTTCGCTCGACCTCGTGTCGACCAGCAACGCCGCCACGCCGCTCACCACCGACGCGAAGGCACTGCTGACGATCGACGTGTGGGAACACGCGTACTACATCGACTACCGCAATGCGCGTCCGAAGTTCGTCGAAGCATTCTGGAACATCGCCAACTGGGAATTCGCGTCGAAGAACTTCGCGTGAGATTGCCGGTTGTGGCGTGAGTAACTAGTTGGTCACGCTCGCAAGAAAGAAAGCCCTCCGCAGTGAGGGCTTTTTTGTTTTTGCAGCTTCCCCGTCGTATTCCCGCCTCAGTTTCAACGCTTCGCCCGCACTATCGCCGCGCACTATTACTTACGGGTTACCGGGTATTTCTTCCAAAGGGCAAGCTTCGTCAGGCGATCGCATCATGGGGCGTCTCTTGCCGAAAGCCCCGCGTTGCAGCATCGAAAGATTTGTTGCTTCCTACTCCATCGGTTGAGCGAGGCTTGCGCCGTGCTGGCTATGTCCGCAGCGCCTGCCGTGGCTTGCTTGCAATTGCCCGCGATCTCCGATCGGGCCCGACTGCCGCGCGCCTGCGCCTGCCGTCTTCCCGCACCGCCAACCTGTTTCACGATGTTCCCGCCAGTGCGAACCGGTAAACATCGGTAAGAGCCGGCTCGCTATCGTTCCCGAGCGTTCGTCCCCCGTCGCGTCGTCATCGGTGTATCTCTCCGGCGGCATGACGGGGAGGCCATCCGGATAACCGTCCGGGTCGACGCGAAATCGATGAAAAAGCGTTACGCCCGGGGGCACGATGGACAGCAAGCAGATTCTGGAACTCGCGACAGCACACCACGTCGCGGGTGAGTTCGGTCCCGCGCGCCAGTTATACGAAAGCGGGCTCGCCATCGAGCCCGGCAACGCGAACTGGATGGTCCGGCTCGGCGTGCTCGACATGCAATGCGCGGCTTATGACGCGGCGCTTGGCTGGCTCGATAAGGCGTTAAGCCTGGCGCCAGACAACCCGCGTTACCACTTCGTGCGCGCTCAGGTGCTCGCCGGCGCGCAGCAGTTCGGGGCTGCGATTTCGGCCTACCGTCAAGCGCTGGCGCTCGAACCAACCGCTTCCGCCGACGTACTGTTCGCGCTGGCGGGCGCCCAGCAAGCTACCGCCGATTACCCTGCGGCGATCGACACATACGCATCCGTACTTGCCCTCGAACCCACGCACGCCGACGCGCTCAACAACCTCGGCAACTGTCACCGTCAACGCGGCGACGCGGAGCACGCGGAAGCCGCTTACCGGCGCGCTATCGACGTGCAGCCCGGCGACGCCAACGCGCTCACCAATCTCGGCACGCTGCTCGAAGCGCTCGGCCGTCTCGACGAAGCGCTCGTGCTGCTCGAAGCGGCGGTGCAGGCCGCACCGACGTCGCTACACGGACTCGTGAATCTCGGCGTCGCGCTGCATCGGCGCGGCGACTTCACGCGCGCGGTGGCTTTGCTGACGAGCGCGATCGAGATCGACCCGGTGTTCCCGGAAGCGTCGTATAACCTCGCCAATGCGCTGCACGCGCTCGGCAAGAAGCGCGAAGCGGTGATCCACTATCAACGCGCCATCGCGCAAGCGCCCGCGCATGCGGACGCGTACAACAACCTGGGCATCGTCTATCAGGAAGCCGGGTCGCGCGCCGAAGCCGCGAACGCGTTCCTTACCGCGATTCGCCTGCGCCCGGGCTTCGTGGCCGCGCTCAATAACGCCGCGACGCTGATGCGCACGCTCGGCCGTTTCGCCGATGCCGAAGCCCATCTGCGCGAGGCGCTGGCGGTCGAGCCGCATCATTCGGTCACCCATAACAATCTCGGCAATGTGCTGAAGGACCAGGGGCGTCTCGCCGATGGCATCGACAGCTATCGCCGCGCGTTGACCTGCGATCCCTGCAATGTCGTCGCGCACAGCAATCTGGCCTACGCGCTCACGTTTCAGGCGGAACACGCGCCGCCGCTGCTGCACGAATGCCGTCGCTGGTCGGCGCGTCATGAAGCGCCGTTTCGCGGCGCGCATCGGCCGCATCCGAACGATCCGACAGCGTCGCGCCGCTTGCGGATCGGCTACGTCTCGCCGGACTTTCGCGATCATTGCCAGACGCTGTTCACGTTGCCGCTGCTGTCCCATCACGATCACGAACGCTTCGAGATTTTCTGTTACGCGAGCGTTGCGCGGCCCGACGCGCTGACGCAACGCGTGGCGGCTCACGCCGATGTCTGGCGCGACGTCCGCAGTCTCGACGACGAACAGCTCGCGCAGACCATCCGCGACGACCGCATCGACATTCTGATCGACCTGACCATGCATATGGCGGATGGCCGGCCGCTGCTGTTCGCACGCAAACCCGCGCCGGTGCAGATCGCGTGGCTCGCTTATCCGGGGACGACCGGCATCGGCGCAATCGACTACCGCCTGACCGATCCGTGGCTCGATCCGGCCGGCGCCGACACGATGTACAGCGAACGTTCGATCCGTCTGCCCGACTCGTTCTGGTGCTACGACCCGTTGACGGATACGCCGGATGTCAACGCGCTGCCCGCGCTGTCGAACGGTTATCCGACGTTCGGCTGCCTGAACAATCCGTGCAAACTAAGCGACACGACTTTCGCGATGTGGGGCAGCGTGATGCGCGAAGTGGCCGACGCCCGTTTGCTGCTGATGGCGCCGGAGGGGGCGGCGCGCGCGAGTCTGATCGAGCGGCTCGGGCGGCAGGACGTCGCCGCGGAACGGATCGCCTTCACGCCGTTCCGGCCACGCGCGGACTACCTGCGCACGTATCACCAGATCGACGTCGGCCTCGACACGTTTCCGTATAACGGCCACACGACGAGTCTCGATTCGTACTGGATGGGCGTGCCGGTCGTCACGCGGGTCGGCGACACGGCCGTGGGGCGTGCGGGCCTGAGCCAGTCGACTAACCTAGGACTGCGCGAACTGGTGGCGGACACCGACGCGCAATTCGTCGATGTCGCTGCCCAACTGGCTCGCGATCTGCCGCGTTTGGGCGGTATTCGCGCGGATTTGCGGGCGCGTCTTGCGGCGTCGCCGTTGATGGACGGCGCGCGTTTCGCGGCGCACGTCGAAGCGGTGTACGTCAAAGTCTGGCGGGATTGGTGCGATCAGTCGCGCCGTCTCGCGCGAAGCAGGCGGGAGCGGGTGGGCGGCGTCGAGGCCGGTGGTGAGGCGTGGTCGCTGCCGGGCGTCGGGATTAACCGTCCGTATTGAGGGGCGGGCGGCGTCCGTGTTTAGCGCGAGGCTTGAGGCGCGCGCGATGCTGGCCGCTGCGCGTGGTGAAACGGGCGTCGTCGTACTGGGCGCTGACGGCATGTCAGTCATTGAACTGGCTGATTTGCCCGCTTGTTCCGTTGCTCCCTTGCTCGTTCGCGAAATCTCCCGGTTCGCGTGTGCCGGACCGTTTTGAGATGCAAGCTTTGTCACAGTTGGTAACTGCGGCGCGACGCTTGGACGGCTGCGCGAGCGCGTGTGAGCCTCCTAAAATCCGACACATACGCACGCGCGCCGCGAGTTACGGCTGCGTCGATCCGCTGCTGTCGGTGCTGGCATCCGTCGACGTTTGCCGGCGCCGATGGCCGCCGCGACCGCCGCCGCTCGGTGCAACCGCGCTAGCCGGCGCGGGCGCCGGCGGATGATTGATGTACTGGAAGTTCTGTGCGACCGAGGCGCTGGGGAACGTCGTGGTCGTTGCCGGTTGTGCGAACACCGAGTTCTGCAATGCCGGATTCGACTGCGCGAAAGCAGACGGAATAAAGGCCGCGCAAGCCATACCCAGTAGGAAAACAAGCCGCTTCATCGTGTCGTTCCCGAGGTGTCGTTGACGGGTTTTCGCCGAGCCCGAGTCGTGTGCACACCGCTGCGCGCGACGCACCCACACTCCGCATGACGCTGCCCGGACGCTATTCCGAACGCGTCATGCCGGGCTGCCGTGGCCACGCCATTGCGCGCCACGGCGGAGGCCAGTGTAGGCCGCTCGCGCCGCGAACAGGTTGCGGATGCGCTTACAAGCGTTACCCGATATGTCCGCGCTGCACACGTGTAACGAACCGCGCCGTGCCGCGACGCCCGGCCGGTGCGGGACGTCGCCAGTTTGTAAGCGGAAAAACGATCTGTAACGATCCCGTAACCAAGCGTTCCGGCTATTGGCCTAACGTTTAAATTCCCATGGCTTCTGAAGCACCCCAAGATGATCTCCAGCACTAAATCGATTGGCATCGCGATCCCGGTCGCCATCGTTGCGCTCGCGCTCGGCGGATGCGCGGTGATGCCGCCGAGCGGCCCGAGCGTGGTCGCGATGCCGCGCAGCGGTGAACCGCTCGGCCAGTTCCAGCAGGACGACTACGCCTGCCGCGACTACGCGAACCGGTCCACGGACCCCAATGGCTCGGCCTCGCAGGCCGCCACGACGAATAGCGTGAACAGCGCGGCGATCGGTACGCTTGGCGGCGCCGCAGTCGGCGCACTGATCGGTGCGGCGGCTGGCAATGCGGGCGCGGGCGCGGCGATCGGGGCGGGCAGCGGTCTGCTGCTCGGCGGCGCGAATGGCGCGAACAGCGCGCAATATTCCGCAGCGGGCTTGCAGGCACGCTACGACGCCGCCTACGCCCAGTGCATGACGTCGAAGGGCAATACGATTTCTCAGCCGCAGCCGGCCTATCAGCCGGTTTATGTGCAGCCGCAGCCGTACTACTACGCGCCGCCGCCACGGTATTACGCACCGCCGCCGGTGATGTACGCGCCGTATCCGTATTACTGAGCGGCCGGGCGCTGCGAACGACTGGGTCGGGATGCCGGCCCTGCCCAATCGCGTAGTCCGCGCGGAAAAGCGGGCCGGTTTATTGCTGCCGGAAATTTGGCCGATCTGGCGGAAAGGCGCGAAAGGATGGCCGCAAGGCGGCCGCCGGAACGCCTAGGTTTGAAAGGAGCTTTCGCGGCCGCCGGTGGTCTGACGGTTCCGCATAGTCAGCACCCTCAGTCCTTTCTGGCCGGCCCATCAGCTTGTTGACTTCGTTACCGTCGGTGCGGAGAGAGCCGGATTTCGCGCGAACGAGGCGAATATGCGGCGACTGCAAACCGGGCGGGTCAATCCGAGTGCGTGGTCGCGCGTGCGCGCGTGGCTGGCCATGGCGTTTGTCACGGCCTGCTTCGTTTCGTGCGGCGGCGGTTCGGGCGGCTCGTCGACGGTGGCGTCGGGCTCGGCGAGCGGCAGTGGTAGCGGCACGACAGGCGGTACCGGGTCGGGGTCGGGCAGCACCGGCACGGGAAGCGGCCCGAGCAGCACGCCCACCCCCGCGACGACCACCACGATTGCCTTCGCAACCGACGTGCTGATGCATCACAACGACCTCGGCCGCACCGGTCAGATGCTCGCCGAAACCGCGCTCACGCCTGCCAACGTCAACTCCACGAGCTTCGGCAAGGTCGCGTTTCTTGCCGCCGACGGCAAAGTCGACGCGCAGCCGCTCTTCGTCACCAGCCTGTCGATCGGCGGCACGTCGCACGACGTGGTCTACGTTGCGTCCGAGCACGACAGTCTCTACGCGTACGACGCCAATACCTTCGCGCTACTGTGGCAGGTCTCGCTGACCGGCAAGGGCGAAACCGCCAGCGACAATTTCAGTTGCCAGGACTTCACGCCGGAAATCGGCATCACCTCGACGCCGGTCATCGACCGCAACCGTGGGCCGAACGGCGTGCTGTATGCAGTGGCGATGACGAAAGACGCAAGCGGCAACTATCACCATCGTCTGCATGCAATCGATCTGGCGACCGGCGCGGAATTGTTCGGCGGCCCGACGGAGATCGCGGCGAGTTTCCCGGGCAACGGCGCGGGCAGTGTCAACGGCGTCATCACCTTTAGCGCGTCGATGTACACGGAGCGCGCGGCGCTCACGCTGGTGGGCGGCAACATCTATATGGGCTGGACTTCGCACTGCATGTCGGGTGCTTATACCGGCTGGATCATGGCCTATAACGCCGACACGCTGCAGCAAACCGCCTCGCTCGACGTGACACCTAACGGCAGTCAGGGCTCGTTCTGGATGGCGGGTTCGGGGATGTCGTCGGACGGCACGTCGCTATACGCCGTGGGCGCCAACGGTACGTTCGGCACCACGCTGAACGCGCAGGGCTTTCCGGTGGACGGCGACTATGGCGACTCGGCGATCAAGATGACCTTGGGCACGCTGCAGATTACCGACTACTTCGCGATGGACAACGTCGTCGCCGAGTCGAACGCGGACAACGATTACGGCTCGGGCGGCGTGATGCTGTTGCCGGATCAGACCACGACGGCCGGCGTCGTGAAGCACCTCGCGGTGACGGCGGGCAAGGACAACAACATCTATATTCTCGATCGCGATTCGATGGGCCGATTCAGTCCGACCGCGAACAATATCTGGCAGGAGTTGGTCGGGACGCTGGCGGGTGGAATCTGGGGGTCACCGGCTTATTACGGCGGCGTGGTGTACTACGGCGGATGGAACGATAGCCTGAAGGCGTTGCCGATCACGGGCGCGTATCTCGCGACGACGGCGGCCTCGAAGAGTGCGACTACGTTCGCTTATCCTGGCGCGACGCCGGCAGTGTCGGCCAACGGGTCGAGCAATGCGATCGTGTGGGCGGCGGAGAACGGGACCGTTGGCGCGTTGCATGCCTACAGCGCCAGTAATCTTGCAAACGAGTTGTACAACAGCAATCAGGCGGGGACGCGCGATCAATGGGGCGCTGGAAACAAGTTCATCACGCCGATGATCGCGCGTGGGAAGGTTTATGTCGGGGCGACGAATGGAGTGGCGGTGTTTGGGTTGTTGTGAAAGGGTGGTTTTGGGTAGTGGTTTTTTGGGTGGTGGCTTCGGCGCGAATGAACGATGGTTCGTGGTTGGCTTCGTGGGGTGACCCGGAATAGAAAAACCCCTGCTCATTGCATGTTCATTGCGTGAGCAGGGTTTTTTGTCGCTGTTGTCGCTGTTGCCGCTGTTGCCGCTGTTGCCGTAGCGCCGCTATTGCGCGCTCCGGTTACGGTGGGTAGCGCATTGGGATTTCATGCGCGGACCCTGACACGATGCGTTTACTCGGCGTCGCTCGCGGCAGCTTTGCGTGGACGACGGCTACGCGGTGCCGCTTTGCGCGCGGCTTTCTTCGCGGCGGGTTTGGCCGCCTGTTTCGTGGCTTCAGACGCTTCGTCCGCTTCAACGGGCTCGACGCGTTCAACGGGCGCCGCCGATGCTTCAGCAGGCGCGGCGATCGCCGGTACGTCGTCGATCGTTCGCGGCATGCTCTTCTTCGCTTTCTTCGCGGCAGTCTTGCGCGGCGCGCGACCCTTGCGACGCTCGGTCGGCTTGCCGGCTGGTTCCTTGCCGTTTTCCTCTGCTTCTTGCTCTTCGTCGTCTATGGCGATCGGGGCAGGCTCAAAATTCTGCGGGCCGGGCCACGGGAATACCGGCTGCTCGAAGGAGGCGGGCTCGCCTGCGGAGAGAGCGTAGTCGTCTGCGCTGTCCGCATTGTCCGTTTGAGTTTGCACGGCGACGGGGGCTTCGACGTTCGCGCGCTCTTCGTGGCTGCCTTCCTGCTGACCCCGGCCTTGCTTGCGATTGCCGCGGCCTCGACGACGCGATTCGTGTTTTACACCCGACTCGGCCGGTGCCGTTTCGGCGACCTGGGTTTCATCCACCTGCTCGACGGATTCGACGATCTCAGCCGATTCCTGTGCGTTGTCGCCGGCCGCGTTCGCACCCGTGCTCCGATACACATACGCGCCGGACTTCTCGTCGCGGCCGAATTCGAGCAGACCGCGCGCATGGGCTTCTTCCAGCAGGTTGCCGAAGGCGCGAAAACCGTAGTAAGTCTCGTTGAAATCCGGCTTGCGACGCTTGATCGCATTCTTCAACACCGACGCCCAGATCTTGCCGCTGTCGCCGCGTTCGGAAGCGAGCGCGTCGAACGTTTGCACCGCGATTTCGACCGCTTTCGTGCGGCGTTTTTCGAGGTCGTCCTTGTTACGGGATTTCTCCTCGTCGGGCGCGCGTTTGGCTGCCGGCTGCGCAGCCTGCTGGGGGCGCGACGATTCGCGTTTGGCGACCGTGCGCTGACTCTCGCGCACGAGGTCGTCGTAAAAGAAAAACTCGTCGCAGTTCGCGATCAGCAGGTCGGACGTGGACTGCTGCACACCGACACCGATCACCTGCTTCGCGTTCTCGCGCAGCTTGGATACCAGCGGCGAGAAATCCGAATCGCCGCTGATGATCACGAACGTGTTGACGTGCGATTTGGTGTAGCAGAGGTCGAGCGCGTCGACCACGAGCCGGATGTCGGCGGAATTCTTGCCCGATTGGCGCACGTGCGGAATTTCGATCAATTCGAAATTGGCTTCATGCATTGCGCCTTTGAAACTCTTGTAGCGATCCCAGTCGCAATAGGCCTTCTTCACGACAATGCTGCCCTTGAGCAGCAGACGCTCGAGCACCAGCTTGATATCGAACTTGTCGTACTTCGCGTCGCGCACGCCGAGCGCGACATTTTCGAAGTCGCAGAATAGCGCCATGCTGACGGTTTCGTTGGATGACGCCATGTATATCTCCATTGAAGCGATTCGTCGAATTCGACGAATCGCGACCATGATAGCGATTCCAGCGGAGGTGATCAGCTTTTGTGTTCGTGGCGCACCGATCCGGAGCGGGAAAATGCGCGGGCGAATCGGGATTTTCGGCGGTGTGCCCAGCGTCGCTTCGCGCTGCGCGGAGGTGCGGCGGCGTGCCGGGCCACAGTGACATGCCGGGCGCCACGCTGCGCATGACGACCGTGCGAGCCGTATCAGGTGCCGGGCTACATGTCCTGATGCCGGGTCGGACTACCGAGCGCCGCACGCGTTTCCAGCACTTCGTCGACGAGCCCATATGCCTTCGCGTCGTGTGCCGACATGAAGTTGTCACGGTCGGTGTCGTGTTCGATTTCCTCCACGCTGCGCCCGGTGCGTTCGGCCATCATGGCATTCAGGCGACCGCGCTGATAGAGCACCTCCCGGGCCTGAATCTCGACGTCCGCCGCCGTGCCCTGGCTGCCGCCGGACGGCTGGTGGATCATGATGCGCGCGTTCGGCAGGGCGTAGCGCTTGCCACGTTGCCCCGCAGTTAGCAAAAAGGTGCCCATGCTCGCGGCAAAGCCTGTGCACAACGTTGAGACCTCCGGCTTGATGAATTGCATGGTGTCGTATATCGCCATGCCGTCGTACACCGAGCCGCCCGGCGAATTGATGTAAAAAGAAATATCCTTGTCGGGATTCTCGGATTCCAGAAAAAGCAGCTGGGCGACGATCAGGCTGGCCGACTGCTCGTTTACCGGCCCGACCAGAAACACAATTCGCTCGCGCAGCAGACGGGAGTAGATGTCGTACGCGCGCTCGCCGCGCCCGGACTGTTCGATGACGGTGGGCACAAGGCCGAGACCGGTGATGGACGGGTAGCTGGGTTGCATAAGTGCCTCGTGATAAGCGGCGCGGCACCCTGGTCCGGTAGCGCGGCGACTGATTCGTCGAACCGCGCGCCCAATGCGCCGGTTTCTGCTCATATGACGACGGCGCGGCCGGCAGCGTGACAGGAATATTTTTACGTGCCGCTGTCACACAGGGGTTAGCTGGGACGTCAAGCTGAAAAGGATGCCGATTTGCAGCGCGCGTCTGAAATCCCGCAGGCAGCCACACAGGCGCCGCGCGCTCATCACCAAACACGATCCGGAGGTCCACGCATGACGGAACAAGTAATCGACAAGGCATCCAGCTTTCAGGCCGCCCGCGCCCGCCTGTTCGCGCTGGCGTACCGAATGCTCGGCAGCCGTGCGGAAGCGGAAGACGTGGTCCAGGACGTCTGGCTCAAGTGGCATCTCGCCGCCACGCAAGAAGTGCAGACGCCGGCGGCCTGGCTCACCACGCTCACCACGCGCACGGCGATCGACCGGTTGCGGCACGTGCAGCGCGAGCGGGCGTCGCAAGCTGCCGGCTGGTTGCCGGAGCCCTGGCTCGACGACGTGGCGCCGTCGGCGGAGGAACTGGCCTTGCGTGCCGGGGAGATGTCGTATGGCGTGATGTTGCTGCTCGAACGGCTAAAACCCGACGAGCGCGCGGCCTTCGTATTGCACGAGGCGTTCGACTGCGATTACGCGGAGATCGCGAAGATTCTCGAGCGCACGCCAGGGGCCTGCCGGCAGATCGTGCATCGGGCGAAGGAGCGTCTGCGGCGTGCCGGCGCGCCGCTTGAGCGAGCCGACCCGGCCGCCCACGCGCGGATCGTCGAGCGGCTGCGTTGCGCGCTGGAGGCGCAAGATCGCGCCGGCCTGCTGCGGCTCTTCAGCGAAGCGCCGGAAGTGGTCAGCGACGTGGCACGGAGTGCATTCGAACCGACCCAAGCGTTGGCGCAAGCACAGGTATTGGTATCGGCGTCGGCGTCCGCACAGGCGTCAGTGTCCGCACGGGCAAAGGCACAGGCACTGATATCAGCGTCGGCGCAGGCGTCGGCGTTGCAATCAGCACAGGCGCGGGTGCAAGCACAGGCATCCGCCTCCGCACCCCAAGCCCTGCCCACACCCATCGCAACTCCGGTATTCGCAACGCACGAACCCGCAGCGGCGGGTTGGATCGAGAAAGTCACGTCGCTGGCGCGGCACGCACGCCATGCGGAGATCGTGTCGGTGGGCGGTGCCACCTGCATTGCGCTGATCTGCGAGGGCGAGGTCGTCGGCGTGATCGACGTCTCCACGGGCGGTCTGCCGAGCGATTCCCCGAAGATCGTCGCATTGCGCGCGGTGACCGGCGCCGCGCGTTTGCAATCGGCCAACCGCGCCCTGGGCCGCGCGGCGATCATTCAACTGCTCGCGCGAATCCAGCGGGAAGCGGTGGTGTCAGTTGCGGTGCGCCGCGACTTCCCAGTTGATGTCCACGCATAGCACCTGCGTGCCGTTCGGCGTGTGCGCGGCGATCGAGGCGGTCACGCAGAGGTGGGCTTCGTTGATCGACAGGTAGGGCGGAGTCAGATGCACGCGGCCGGGTGCGCGCATCGCCTGGATGAAGTAAGGCCGGCGCTCCCAGCTCGCGCCTTCCGAATGCAGCAGCGGCCGGAATCGTTTCGCGCGTTGCGACGCGCGACCCGGCGGCAGCACGTTGTCGCCGATCTGCCTGCCTGAGCCGTCCAGCACGAAACAACGTGCCGTCTCGCCGAGCGTGAGCAGCGGGGCCGTGGCCTGCGCAACCGACTCGCCGGCAACCAGTTGCGCGGCTGCGGTTTCCAGCGCCGTGACATAAGGAGCGAGTCGTGCCGACTGGGCGCGCTCGCGTGCCGCGACGCGTTCGCGCAGCGCAGCGGAGAGCGAGTCCATCAGGCCGGCCGCAGCCTGCGGTTTGACCGGGTCGACGCTCGCGCCCGCGAAGAACGCGCCTTGCACGAAGTCCACGTTGCATTCGAGCGCGATCAGCGCGTCGCGTTCGGTGCTGAGGCCGCCCATCAGTACCAATTGCCCGGATTCATGCAGCAGCGAGACGAGGCCCGGCAGCACCCGCTCAATGTGCGAGTGTTCGCTGGCTTGCGCGAGGATGCAGCGGTCGAGCGTGACGATGTCCGGCCGCAGATTCCACACGCGGTCAATGTTGGAGTGCTTGGCGCCGAAGCCGTCCAGCGCGATCAGGAAGCCGGATTTGCGCAGCGAGTCGACGATTTCGGCAAAGCGCGTGGTTTCGCCGCCCGCCTGCTCCGAGACTTCCAGCACGACGCGTTGCGGCGGCAGCCCGAGCGCCTTGAGGCCGGCGAGCAGTGCGTCGCCGTAACTGGTGTCCATCAGCGCGGCCGGGTGCAGGCTCAGAAAGAGCCATTCGTCGTGACTGTCGAATGCATTGAAGTTGCCCAGATGCAGCGATTCGGCGAGCCGCCCGAGCTCCAGCAGGTCACCGCGCCGCGCGGCCTGCGTAAAGACTTCGTGCGAGGGCACTTGCTTCGCGTGCTCGTCGTGCGCGCGCAGCGAAGCGTGGTAGCCGATAGCGCGCCGGTGCGACACCGAGAAAACGGGCTGAAACACGCTGAAGACGGTGTAGCCGCCGTACAGAACGGTGCGCCGGGAGCCTTCGTCGCCGGCCATCGGGCGAGGGGGCTGGAAGCCGGGAGGATCGAGTTCGATCATGCTCATCTTGTCAGTCGTGTGGAGGTGGCGGTGCGCCTGCATGATCAACACGAGTCCGCACGCGCTAAACGGGAGTTTACAGGATAGGCGAGCAAGAACTATGCGCGCGCGGAAACACATTGCGCGTGCTCGCAGACCACGGTCTCCACCGGCGATTGTGCGCCAGCGCGGGCGCGAAGGCCACGTTTCGCACTCCGCTGGTGCGGCCCGCGCCCTGTTGCGGGTCGGTAGCGGGCCACTCCTTCAAGTCCGTTCCGAAGGATCCGTCTTTTTCGCCGGCGTGCGGATGTCCGGCGCCAGTTGCGCGAAAATCCACGACGAGCCCGCCGTAATGATCCCCACGCACAGAAAGGTCGCGTGAAACGCGGGCAGCGAATTGGCCGCCGTCACGCGCGGCAACAGGCCGGTGAAAGTTGCGAGCAGGGCGCCGGCCACCGTCACGCCGAGGCTCATCGACAGCATCTGGACCAGCGAAAACAAGCTGTTGCCGCTGCTCGCGCCGCCGGTGCCGAGGTCTTTGAGCGTCAACGTGTTCATCGCGGTGAACTGCATCGAGTTGACGCCGCCGAAGAACGCCAGTTGCACGAGCCGCAGCCAGAGCGGCTGGTCCGCGCTAGTGAGCGCGAAGCTCGCCATGGTCAGGCCGACCAGCACGGTGTTGACGATCAGGACGCTGCGATAGCTGTATTTCACGATCAGCTTCGTGACGAGCCGTTTGGATGCCATGCCCGCAGCCGCCACCGGCAGCATCATCATGCCGGCTTCGAACGCGCTATAGCCGAGACTCACCTGCAGCAGCAGCGGAATCAGATAAGGCATCGCGCCGCTGCCGATCCGCGCGAACAGATTGCCGAGCAGGCCGACGCTGAACGTGTGAATTCTGAAGAGGTCGAGCGAGAAGATCGGCGTGGGTTCGCGCACGGCATGCAGGCCGTAGGCGACGAATGCGGCGAGACTCAGAATCAGCAACACCAGCACCGTGGCGTGCTGAATGCCGAACTCGGTGCGGCCGTCGAGCGCGAACGAGATGGCGACCATGCCCACCACCAGTAGCAGGTACCCTTTCATGTCGAACTTGCCGACGTGTTCGTTGCGGCTGTCCGGCATGAAGATGAACGTGGTGATGCAGCCGACTATCCCCACCGGCACGTTGATCAGAAAGATCCAGTGCCATGAGGCGATTTTCACGAGCCAGCCGCCGAGCGTCGGGCCGATTAGCGGTCCGATCAAACCAGGAATCGCCACGAACGACAACGCCGCTAGATAGCGTTCCGCCGGAAAGGTGCGCAGCACCGCGAGCCGTCCGACCGGCAGCAGCATCGCGCCGCCCACGCCTTGCACGATCCGGAAGATCACCAACTGGTTCAGCGTATGCGCGTTCGCGCACAGCAGCGAGCCGATCGCGAACACGAGGATCGCGCTGAAGAACACGCGCCGCGTGCCGAGCTTGTCCGCGAGCCAGCCGGACACCGGGATCATCACTGCCATCGTCAGCGAATAGGCAATCACCACCGACTGCATGCGCAGCGGCAATTCGCCGAGACTCGTCGCCATGGCGGGCAGCGCGGTGTTGACGATGGTCGAGTCCAGCGTCTGCATGAAGAAGCCGGTGGCCACCAGCCACAGCATCACGGTGAGCGAGCGCGGCGAGGGCGACGGGGCTGCGTTGGAGGCAGAGGTGGGCAGGGTCGGCGGCGTGGTCATGGAGAGCGGCTGGGAACGCGGAGACCCGGAATGGGCAGGGAGTCGCTAGTTTAGGGAAAAACGCAAGCCAACTCCACCGCCCACCGCCCACCGCCTCACTCCGACGCCGGTAACGCCGCCGCCGCGCGAAAAAACGCCTGCGCGAGCGGGTCGTTGCCGAACGCGATATGGATTCGCGTCCACGGACTCACTTCCATGCCCGGGCGGAAATAGTGGCCCGGTGCGACCGTCACGCCCATCGTCGCGCCGCACTCCACCAGCCGCTGCGCATTGCCGACATGTGGCACCCTGGCCCAGACGAACTTGCCGCCCACGGGCTTATCGAACAACTCCCAGCCGGCGCTTTCGAGCGTCTGGATGGTCGAGCCGAGCGCTTCGCGCATGCGCCGGCGCAGCCGCTCCAGGTACTTGCGGTAGGCGCCGCGTTCCAGCAGCGTGGCCGCGACCGCTTCGGCAAAGCGCGAGCCGCCGATGCTCGTCAGCATCTTGATGTCGACCAGGTCCTTGATGATCGCCGGGCTCGCCACCACGCAGCCGATCCGCAACGACGACGACAGCGTCTTCGACAAACCGCCCACGTAGATCACATGTTCGAGCTGGTCGAGCGTGGCGAGCCGGTCGGTGATATCGGTCTGCAGATCGGCGTAGATATCGTCTTCGATAATCGAGAAGCCGTGTTCGCGCGCGAGTTGCAGCAGCCGGAAGGCGACCGGCGGCGCGACCGTGGTGCCGGTCGGGTTGTGGAACACGGTGTTGATGAACAGCAGCTTGGGCCGGTGCAGCTTCAACTGCACCTGCATGACGTCGAGGTCGGGCCCGTTGCGGGTGCGCGGAATGCCGATCAGTTTCACGCCGTGCAGCTTCAACAGACCGTAGAGATTGTAGTAACCGGGGTCTTCGACAAAGATCGTGTCGCCGGCCTTGAGCATATAGCGCATCAGCAGATCGAACGCCTGGCTCGCGCCGTTGGTGATGACGATCTGCGACGTGTCCGCCTGAATCCCCAACTGGCCGATGCGCGCCTGCAGATGCTCGCGCAAGGCCATGTTGCCGAACGGGGTGGCGTAGTCGACCATGCTCGCGGGGTCGGTGCGCGAGACGTGGCGGATCGCCTGCGCAATGCTGTCCGTGTCGCGCCACGCTTCCGGAATGAAACCGCTGCCGAGCTTGAGCGTTTCGCCGGGGTGGTTGAACTGCTGCAGCAGGTGGTCCGATTCTTCTTCGGCGCGGCGTGGATCCGAGGTGCCCTGGCAAGGCATGCCCACCGGTTGCCGGTCGGCGACATAGAAGCCCGAGCCGTGGCGCGAGTCGACATAGCCGAGCGACACCAGCCGGTCATACGCCTCGATCACGGGAAAGCGGCTCACGCCGTAATCGGCGGCGAACTGGCGGATCGACGGCAGCTTCGAGCCGGGATGCGCGGTGCGCGCCCGGATCCAGCCGGTAACGCCGGTGAAGATCTGCTCGGTCAGCGGCACGCCGTTATCCCGGTCGAGTTGAATGTCGAGTTTCATGCGGTTCTCTCCTTCACCGTGGGGCGAGCCGAGCGCTTGCCCTGACAACTGTACGGTTTTTTGACTGAACAGTTCCGCCGAAAGTGTTCGGAACTGTGCATGGGTATCCGATGATCCTACGTCAATAATCGGTACAACAGAAAAGTTCTTTGAAGGAGAACGGCGATGCGTGAAGTCCGGATTTTTGAATTGGAACAGGGCGAACCCGTGGCGGCCTGGCGTGTCGCGCGGCCGTCGATCTTCAAGGTGATCTCGGGCGAGATCTGGCTGACCGTCGAAGGCGAAACCATGGATCATTGGCTTGCCACCGGCGAGTCGGTCGAGTTGCCGCGGCATGCGGTGGCGTGGATCAGCGCCGGACAGGCCGGGGCGCGTTTCGCGGTGGCGAGCGGCTCGGAACACGTGGCGGCCAAGCTGATTCCGGGCTTGTCGATGTTTGGCTGGCTGCCGCGCTGGTTGAGCGCGGCTTGATAGCCTGAGCCAGCCCAATACAGCCTGATCCAGCCTAATAGTCTCCAACGTAGCGCGCGCGTGGCCGGATCAAGCGGCCGTCGCGCGCCTGTTCCATGGCGTGCGCGATCCAGCCGACCACCCGGCCCACCGCAAATAACGTGAATGCCGCGCCGGCCGGCAAGCCGAGCACGCGTTCGATCGCAACCAGCGCATAGTCCACGTTCGGTTGCGCGCCGGTCGTGTCGTGCACCGTGCGCGCCAGCGCGAGCACGTCGCCGAGCGGCGAGCGGGCCGGCGCGCAATCGGCGAGCAGGTTCAGCAGGAGGCGGCCGCGCGGATCGCCATCCGGATAAAGCGGGTGCCCGAAGCCCGACAGCGTCGGCCCGTGCGCGCCGTGTTCGAGGCGCGCGAAACGGTTCGCCAGAAAACGGTCGAGATCGGGCGCGCGCGAGGCCTCGTCGAGCAACGCGGCGATCCGCACGGTCTCGCCGCCATGTCGCGGCCCGGATAGCGCGGCGAGTCCGCCCGCCACCGCGCCGAACAAATGCGTTCCGGTCGACGTGATACAGCGCACCGTGAACGTCGACGCATTCAGTTCATGATCCGCGCAGGCCACGAGAGCCGCCCTCAATAACCCGGCCTGCTGACGGTTGCGCACTTGCCATGCTGCCGCCAGTTGCCGGTGCAGCGGCTCGTTCGACGGCGCCGCCGAGATCATCGCGGCGCCCAGTAGCCGCATCACGGCGCACGCGGTATCGAGTTGCGCGTCGCGGCCGAGCGCCCACACCCGCGGCATCTGCGCCGCGGCGGCTGGCAGCAGCACGAGCGCGCGGTCGAGCGGCGTGCTGTCGCTCCACAACTTTAGCCACGCATTCCACTGTGCGGCGGCGAACGGCACCGACGGCGCCTGAGCAATGCGGCGCTCGCTGCATTCCCATAGCAAGGCGGCGATGTCCTCGAGCGAGGCGCTGCCCGCCAGTTCCATCGCATCGCGCCCGCGATACAGCAAGCGGCCGTCGGCCACCAGCGTGATCGACGATTCGAGCACCGGCACGCCCCAGTCCAGCACCTTCTGCGCGACCTTGCCGGCGCGCTTGCCGTCTTCCTTGCGTTTGGCGAGGCGCCGCACTTCGGCGGCGTCGTAGAGGCGGTGCCTGCTTTGCGCATCCGGCGTGGATTGAAGCATGCCGCGGCTCACGTACGCGTATAGCGTGGGCAGGCTGATGCCGAGCGCGGCGGCGGCTTCCGGTGCGGTCAGAAAATTCGAGTCGGGCATGGGGGCGGGCATCGGGGTGAGCATGAAAGCCGAGAAGAACCGAAGAAATCAATATATATTGATTATCATAATCAAGGTTGATTGCGAAGGGTGGGGATTCTAGACTCGGTTTCACTTTCTTTCGCTTCGGTACGAACGACATGACGCCTGAACTCGCTCTCAAACAGATCTGGACGCTAGCGGGCTGCGACCCGACCGCGCTGCACGCCGTCACGCTGAGCGGCGCCGATCCGGGCTTGCCGTCGGTCTTCCGGGTCGGCAGTCTGGCGTCGGCGACCATCGCCGCGACCGGCCTGGCGGCAGCCGACTATCACCGCTTGCGCACGGGCCACCGGCAGCGGGTCGCGGTGCAGATGCGGCGCGCGCTCGCGTCGTTTCGCAGCGAACGGTATTTGCGTATCGACGATGGGCCGCCGCCCGCGTTGCGCGATCCGGTGATGGGTTTCTACGAGACGCGAGACGGCCGCTGGATTCAACTGCACACGAATTTCCCGCATCACCTGCAAGGCGTGTTGACGGTGCTCGGCTGCGAGAACAGTCCAGCGGCTGTGGCTGCCGCGATCCGCAAGTGGGACGGCGCAACGCTCGACCAGACGCTCGCGGATGCGGGCCTCTGCGCCGCGCTGATTCGCACGCCCGAGGAGTGGGCCACGCTCGACCAGGCGCAGGCGATCGCCGGCTTGCCGCTGTTCGAGATCGAGCGCATTGGCGACGCGCCGGTCGAATCGCCGCGCCCCGGCGACGCGAAGCGGGCGTTGGCGCGCGTGCGGGTGCTGGATTTGTCGCGCATCATCGCGGGTCCGGTGGCGGGGCGCGCGCTCGCGCAGCACGGCGCGGACGTGCTGATGATCAACGGCCCGCATCTGCCCAACATCGCGCCGCTGGTGATCGACAACGGACGCGGCAAGCGCTCGGCGCTGGTCGATCTGCGCGAGGCGGCCGGCCGCGAGACCTTACGCGGCCTTGCCGGCGGCGCCGACGTGTTTCTGCAAGCGTATCGACCCGGTGCGCTGGCGGCGCGCGGCTTCGGTCCCGACGAGTTGGCGCGGATCCGGCCGGGCATCGTGTACGTGTCGGTGTCCGCGTACGGGCACGCAGGCCCGTGGTCGCAACGACGCGGCTTCGATAGCCTGGTGCAGTCGGCGAGCGGCATTGCCTGGACCGAGCAGCGGGCGGCGGGTTGGGCCGAGCCGAAACATCTGCCGTGTCAGGCGCTGGATCACGCGACCGGCTACCTCGCCGCGTTCGGTGCGATGGTCGCATTGGCGCGGCGCGCGACCGAGGGCGGAAGCTGGCACGTGCGGGTCTCCCTGGCGCAAACGGGACGTTGGTTGCAGTCGATCGGGCAGATTGCCGACGGCTGGAAAGCGCCTGATGTGTCGATCGACGAGGTGTCGGATTGTCTGGCGACGGTGGCTTCGGACTTCGGCCGTGTGCTGGGCGTGTTGCCCGCCGAAGAGCTGGACGAAACGCCGGTGTTTTTCGCGTTGCCGCCGGCCCGCCTGGGCGCGCACGACGCCAGCTGGTAGCGGTCTCGACCGGCGTTCGTGTCGCGCTGCCTACTTCCGCAACTCCGCGACGAAGTCGTAGTAATCGTTGCGGCAATACGTGTCGGTCAACTCGATGGCCCGCTGGTCGGCGGTGTAGCCCACGCGGGTGATCAGCAGCAGCGCGTCGTTCGGCGCGATGCTCATCTGCTGCGCGATTTCGTCGCTCGCATTCACTGCGCGGAAGTGCTGCAGCGCACGCACGATCGTCAGCCCGCGCTGTTCCAGGTACGTGTACAACGAATCGCCGATCGCCTGCGGATCGGGAATCACCGCGGAAGGAAAGGTGGAGTTTTCCACCGCCATCACGATGCCGTCGGCCAGCCGCAAACGCCGCAAACGCGTGACCGCTGCAGCCGGCGACAAACCGAGTTGAATCACTTCGTCGCGATTGGCCGGCAGGATTTCGCGCGACAGCCACTTCGAACTCGGCGTGAAACCGCGCCGCCGCAACATTTCGCTAAAGCTCGACAGACGCGACAGCGGATCTTCATAGCGCGGTGTGATGAAGCTGCCCGCGCCCTGCGTGCGCCGGATCAGGCCCTGCTCGACCAGCAACGCGATCGCCTTGCGCGACGTGATGCGCGATACGCCGAGTGCCTCGGAGAGCACCCGTTCCGAGGGTAGTGCTTCACCGGCGTTCCAGCGGTTTTCGTGAATCGCGGTGCCGAGCTTGCGGGCGAGCTGCAGATACAGCGGCGTGTCGTTTTCCGGGTCCGGGCGCAGATCGCGCCAGCGGTCTTCCGAGGCAGAGGTCATGGGGCTCACGCAAGAAGGGCAAGCGGCAATTCTATGACATCGGCGCGCTGCGTTATAGCGGGCTTTTGCCTGGTGCCCGATCGAATGCCCGTTCAGCCGCTAAACTCGTCGCGTGCGTCACGCACCATTGAGCCACTTCGAGGAGTCAGCATGACGAGCGATATCGCAAGCGTGAGCCTGCCGGACGGCGAACGCATTCCACAACTGGGGCAGGGCACATGGGAGATGGGCGAAGCGCCGACCCGGCGCGCCGCCGAAATCGCCGCACTGCGCTGCGGGATCGAACTCGGCATGACGCTGATCGATACCGCGGAAATGTACGGCGACGGCGCGACCGAACAGCTGCTCGGCGAGGCGCTCGCGGGCTTGCGCGATCAGGTGTTTCTGGTCAGCAAGGTGTATCCGCATAACGCCAGCCGGCGCGGCGTGATCGCGGCCTGCGAACAGAGCCTCAAGCGACTGAAGACCGATCGGCTCGACCTGTATCTGCTGCATTGGCGCGGCTCGGTGCCGCTTGCCGAAACCGTTGAAGGCTTCGAGGCGTTGCGCCGGGCGGGCAAGATTCGCCATTGGGGCGTCAGCAATTTCGACACCGACGATATGGAAGAACTCATCGCGACACCCGGCGGCGACGCCTGCGCGACCAACCAGATTCTGTATAACGTGGCGCGTCGCGGGCCGGCGTTCGACCTGTTGCCGTGGCTCGCCGCGCACAAGATGCCGGCGATGGCGTACAGCCCGGTCGATCACGCGCGCTTGCCCAAACGCTCGCCGCTCGACGATATCGCCGACGCGCGCGGCGTCTCGGTGTTTCAGGTGGCGCTCGCGTGGGTGTTGCGCGAGCCGGGCGTGTTCGCGATTCCCAAGGCGGGGCGCGTCGAGCATGTGCGGGACAACCATCGCGCGTCGCAACTGCGGCTCGGCACCGACGAACTCGCGGCTATCGACGCTTACTTCAAGCCGCCGCGTAGCAAGCGCGCGCTCGAAATGCTGTGAGCGCGAGCGCTATCAATCGCAACCGTGGTGCAGGTGCACGGAGCCCAGCACCGCGACTTCCGCGGGCGTGTGCCTGAGCGAATCGTCGCTCACCTGCGCGGCGTCGGCGATGAAATCGTCGACGATCGACGACACCTGCGTGTTGCGCAGGCATAGCGACACGCGCTGCGTTTCATTGGCTGGCAACGCCGAACGTTGACCGAGGAACAGCACGCCGTACTGATAACCGTGGATGATGCCGCGGATCGCGCCGACACATTGACCCTGCGCGACGTTGTCGTTCTTCTGCTTGCAGGTTTGCGCGAGCGAGTAGGCGGAAAAACTGGGGTCGACCGGCGGCGCGGCTTGTGACAGCGTGGGTGATAGCGGCGCGGGTTGCGCCGGGGTTTGCGCCGGTGTTTGCGCATGAGCGAGCGATGCGAGGCCCAGCGCGGCGGTTACCAGCAGGCCGGTCGCCACGCGTGTTGCGAAGGGGGGGACGTTTCGTTGCATGTTGTGGTGCCCTCATATCGAACGTTGAATCTGATATGAGGCGATCGATGCGGTTTGGTTCCGGGCGGATACCGAGATCACCGGTTCGGGTCGACCTTGCCGGCGCGCCTGTCGACGTGCCGTGCTGGGCGTGCCGTAGCGGATTGCCGGCCGGTTGGCATGCATGACTATGCCGTCTGATCGAACCGGCCTCGTGCGGTGACGCTCGACCGGGGGATCGAGACATCACCGCCGATGCCAGCGGACAGCGCACGGTAGCCGGCTGTGTCGTCGGCGAGGGTAGGGCGCGGGGGCCCCCTACCCATGAAACGGGCGATTGCTAGTGCCCGCTTCCTCCGCCGTTGCCACCGCCGTTACCGCTGCCACCCTTGCCTCCGTGACCGCCGCCGAAGCCTCCGCCAAAGCCTCCGCCGAAACCGCCACCGAAGCCACCGCCAAAGCCACCACCGAAACCACCGCCTTTGCCACCGCTTGGGCCGCCGCTGGAGCCGCCGCAACCACAGCCTGCGCTCCCGCTGCTGCCGCTGCTGCCGCCACCGCTGCTGCTTCCACCGCCACTGCTTCCACCGCCGCTGCTTCCGCCGCCACTACTTCCACCGCCGCTGCTTCCACCGCCGCTGCTTCCGCCGCCGCTGCTTCCGCCGCCGCTACTTCCGCCGCCGCTACTTCCACCGCCGCTACTTCCACCGCCACTACTTCCGCCACCGCTGCTACCGCCGCCGCTGCTACCACCACCACCGCTGCTTCCGCCGCTATTGCCTTTACCACCCGTACCCGAAGAACTTCCGCCGCCGCTGCCCGCTCCAGCGGCGCCGCCCGCTGCACCGCCCGCGGCGCCACTACCATTCGCACCCGCGCCGCTGTTGCCGCCGCTCGCCGCGCCGTTGCTGCCGCTGCCACCGCCGTGATGGCCGCAGCCGGCAATATTGGCGTTCTCGCAGCCTTGCGGCTGGAAGATCGCGGCCGCATCGTCGGCGGCGGTCGTGTCGCCGGGCGCGGCGCCCGTTGCCGATTCGCCCGCCGTCACACCCGCCGTCGCTTCACCCGCCATCGCGCCGTCCGCTTGCGCGAGCGAGCGCGTCGTGCCGTGCGTGTCGCTGGCCGGCAGCGGCGCATCGGCGAGTACGATCCACTTCGGGATCACATCGGTCGATGCCGGATAAGCGAGTTGAGTAGCCAACGCGGTGACGCCTGCGACGATCGCCGCGCTCCGCAGGATCCCGAAGTAATACCGGTTATATCTGATGGTCTTCATCACATCTCTCCCGAGGGAACGCCGGCGCCTCGCTGCCGCCATCTCTCATGCTGATTCCGCGGCGGCGGACCTGTCTGTTGCGGGCTGCGCCGCGCCCCCGAGTCTGTTTTGCCGATACTCGTCGATCGCTCGTTGTTGTTGTTGTTGTTGTTGTTGTTGTTGTTGTTGTTTGAACCGCGCGAGCGCAGTCATTACGCCGAGATGCGCTCGCCGGTCTTTTCATCTGAATGCCCACCGGTTGCCGCGCCTCGTCGCCGGGGCGCTTGCGTTCCAATGTCTGGACACTACTTAGCGATATCCATGCCACTGACCGCAAAGCCTTGCGGCGACAGGCGTCGAATCGGGGTGTGCGATGCCGGCGTCGAAAAAACACCGGAAAACGTTTCGGCGATGAAACGCGCGGCCCCGATCTTCAGGGGCACTGCGCGATGCCGCGTTATTCGCTGCGTCCGGCGCTTTCGGGCGCGCTGTCGGCGCCGATGTCCGGGAGCGTGCCTGCGTCGTCGCGCGAGGCGGCTTGCAGGGTGCGTAGTTGATCGATAGGGATATGGCAGCGGATGCGATGCGCGGCCGCTTGCCCACCGTTCGCATCGAAGCCGCCGGCATCGGCGAACGGCGGGTCCTGCTGTTCGCAGATCGCGCCGAGCTTGCGCGGGCAGCGTGTGTGGAACACACAGCCGGACGGCGGCGAAGCCGCGCCCGGCAGATCGCCGGACAGGCGGATACGCGCGCGAGCGGGGCGGCCGCCGCCGTCGGCCCCACCGTCATGGGTGGTGTCGAGCGTCGGCACGGAAGACAGCAACGCCTCGGTATAAGGATGATGCGGCCCGCCGAACACCGCGGCCGCCGGTCCGATTTCCAGCAGCCGGCCGAGATACAGCACGGCGATGCGATCCGCCAGATAGCGCACCACGTGCAGATCGTGTGAGATAAAAACGTAACTCACGCCGCGCTCGCGCTGCAGATCGGCGAGCAGGTTGAGGATCGCGGCCTGCACGGAGACGTCGAGCGCGGAGGTCGGTTCGTCGCAGACCACCACGCGCGGTTCGCCGGCAAACGCGCGGGCAATCGCCACGCGTTGTTTGAGTCCGCCGGACAGTTGGCGCGTGCGCGAGCCGAGATAGCGCTCCGGCAAACGCACGGCGGCCGTCAGCGTGGCGAGCCGTTCGTCGATGGCGGGCCCGCGCAACGGCGTGAGCCGCGACAGCGCGCGGCCGATCAAACGCTTGACCGAATGCGCGCGATTGAGCGCCGAGTCCGGGTTCTGAAACACGATCTGTAGCGACTTGACCTGTTCGTCGTTGCGCCGCGTCACGCGCGCGGCGAGCGGCGCGCCGTCGAGTTCGAGCACGCTGCCGGCGTCCGGCGTGAGCAGGCCGAGCATCAGCTTGGCGAGCGTCGTCTTGCCGCTGCCCGATTCGCCGACGAGGCCGAGCGTCTCGCCGCTCGCGAGGTCGATTGAAACGTCGTCGACCGCGCGCAACGGGGCGCCGCCTACATGAAACGTTTTCGAGAGTTTGTCGGTGCGCAGCACGAGCGGACGCGCGTCGCCTTCGCGCGATTCGAGACGGCGTTCCTGCAACGTGGCCTCGTCGGCCTCGGCGACCTCAGCGACAGCGCGCGGCAATTCAAGCGCGCGTTCGTGGTAGTGGCAGCGCGACATCTGATCGCCATGCGCGGCGCTCACCCGGTACGGCGGCGGCGCTTCGCGGCGGCAGCGGTCGTCGGCGAGACGGCAGCGCTCCGCGTAGATGCAGCCCTGCGTGACCGAGCCCGGCAGCGGCAGGCTGCCCGCGATCGTGTCGAGCCGCTCGCTGTCCTTGCTGCGCCCGGCGGTGGGCAAGCAACGCAATAGCCCGACAGTGTAAGGATGGCGTGGCCGCGTGAAGACGTCCTGCGTGGCGCCTTCCTCGACCAGCTTGCCGGCGTACAGCACGCCGACGCGCTCGCACATCCGCCCGATCACCGCGAGGTTGTGGCTGATGAACAGCACGGCGGTGCCGAGTTCCTCGCGCAACTGCGCGACGAGGTCGAGCACTTCGGCTTCGACCGTGGCGTCGAGCCCGGTGGTCGGTTCGTCGAGAATCAGCAGCGCGGGGTTCGAGGCGAGCGCCATGGCGATCACCACGCGCTGTTGCATGCCGCCCGACAGCTGATGCGGATAGCTCTCCATCACCCGCTCGGGCGCCGCGATGCGCACGCGCTGCAGCATCTCGCGCGTGCGCTGCAGCGCTTCGTCGCGCGCGACGCCGGCCGCCTCGAACGCTTCGGAGACTTGCCGCGCGATCGTCAGCGACGGATTCAGCGCGCGCCCCGGGTCCTGATAGACGATCGAAATCGCGTTCGCACGCAGATGGCGCAGCGCGTCGGCGTCGAGCTTCTGCACGTCTTCGCCGGCAATCACGATCTTGCCCGCCTTGACCTTGCCGTTGCGCGGCAGATAGCGCAGCGTGGCCATCGCCACCGTCGACTTGCCGCAGCCCGATTCGCCGACGAGCCCATACGCTTCGCCGCGCCGCACGCGAAACGATACGTCCTGCAGCACTTCGCGATCGCGTCCGCGCATCCGGTACGTCACGGTCAGGCCGACGACGGTCAGCGCGTCGGTGCGGTCGCTCTTCGACACGTCGAAGGCGGGGAACGAGGAGGGCGGCGGTCCGTTCATCGGTCGAGCACGCCTTGCACGCTGTCGGCGATCAGATTCACGCCGACCACCAGCGAGGCGATCGCACCCGCCGCAAACACCACGGTCCACCAGGCGCCGCCGGCCATCAGCGTGTACGACTCGGAGAGCGCGAGGCCCCAGTCGGCGGAAGGCGGCTGAATGCCGAAGCCGAGAAACGACAGCGTGGCAACCGCGAAGATCGCGTAGCCGAGCCGCACGGTGGCCTCGACGATGATCGGCGGCAGCACGTTCGGCAGAATCTCCGCGAACATGATGTACGGCGCGCGCTCGCCACGCAGTTGCGCGGCGGCCACGTAGTCGAGATGGCGTTCGGCGAATACGGCGGCGCGCACGGTGCGCGCGGTGATCGGCGTGAAGGTGATGCCGATCACGAGGATCACCGTGAAGTTCGACGCGCCGACCGCGGCCAGCGCGAGCAGCGCGACGATCACGAGCGGCAGCGCGAGCACGGCGTCGATCGCGCGGCCCACCACGTTGTCGACCCAGCCTTCGAAATAGCCGACGATCAGGCCCAGGGTGGTGCCCGCCACGGTGCCGAGCAGCGTGGCCAGCGGCGCGATGGTCAGAATGTCGCGCGCGCCGACGATCACGCGCGAGAACACGTCGCGGCCGAGCTGGTCGGTGCCGAACCAGTGGGTGCGATCGGGCGGCATCAGCGAATTGAGCGGATCGGACGCATACGGATCGATCCGCACGATCCATTGCCCGGCGAGCGCACAGACGATCCACCACGCGACGATCACCACGCCCACCACGAAGGTCGGCGAGCGCAGCAGCACGCGCAATTGATCGAAGCGCGGCTCGGCGAGCGCGCGTGGGGTAGACGGTGACGGTGGGACGAGGGTGCTCATTCGGCGCTCCTCACGCGCAAGCGCGGATTGAGCAGCACGTGCAGCGCATCGGCGACGAGATTGGCCACCGTGTACACCACGCCGATGGTCAGCACACCCGCTTCGAGCATCGGAAAGTCCTTGGCCTTGGCGGCGTTGTAGATCAGCGAGCCGATGCCCTGGTAGTGGAACAGCGTCTCCACCACCACCAGCCCGCCGATCATGTAGCCGAGCTGCGTCGCGGCCACGGTAATGGTGGGCAGCAGCGCGTTGCGCAACACGTGCCGCCAGATCACGACACGGCGCGGCAAGCCCTTGAGAATCGCGGTGCGGGTGTAGTCGGCGTCGAGCGCCTCGACGGTGCCCGCCCGCGCCATGCGCGCGATGTAGCCGAAGAACACCAGTACCAGCGGCAGCACCGGCAGAATCAGATGGCGCAGTTGTTCGAGCACGCTCGCATCGGGCGGATACGACGCTTCGATCGGCAACCATTGCAGCCAGATGCCGAACACCAGAATCAGCACGATCGACGAAACGAACTCCGGCACCACGGTGGCCGACAAACCGGCAATGCTGATCGTGCGATCGAGCCAACGCCCCGCGTGCATGGCGGACCACACACCTCCCGCGATACCGAGCGGCACGACCACGATAAAGGCGAGCAGACCGAGCCTGGCCGAATGCGCGAGCGCGTCGGCGATAAACGGCCCGACCGGTTCACGATACGCGTACGACAGCCCCATGTCGCCGCGCACGAAATGCGAAATCCACTCGACGTATTGCGTGAGCAGCGGCCGGTCCGCGCCGAGCTGATGATTGAGCGCGGCAACCGCGCGCGCATCGGCGAGCGGCCCGAGCACCGCGCGGCCGATATCGCCGGGCAGCAACTGGCCGCCCGCGAACACGATCACCGACAGCAACCACAGCGTGATCAGCGACAAACCCACGCGCGTCGCGAGAAACCGCACCACGCGCGCCGCGTTGCCGCTGGAGGCCGAACGCGTGGGCGGGGTGGCCGGGGTGGGCGAGCTGGGCGGGGTCACCGTGGTCGACATCGTGAGTTCCTGCCGAAGACGCGCCGGCGCTTACGCGCTCAACACCGTGCGGTCGAAATACAGTTGCGCGAGCGCGGTGAAGCGCACACCGTTCACGCCCTTACGCATCGCGATCAGTTGATCGTAGAAGAACGGAATGACGACGGGCGTCTCGTCGAGCAGCAGCGTCTGGATCTGACCGGAGATTTTCTTCTGCGTGCCGAGATCGACCGCGGCGACGAATTGCGCGACCAGCTGATCGTATTGCGGGTTCTTGAAGTGGGCGGCGTTCCATGTGCCGGTGCTGGTGAGCGGCGCATTCAGGAACACGTTTGGCACGCCGCGATGACCATAGTCGGTGATGCCGAGCGGCGAGTCGAGCCAGTCCGATTTGCCCGGCGTGCCGGCGCCGTAATACAGCGACTGGCTCTCGACCTTCAGGTTGATGCGCACGCCGATCGCTTTCGCCGCGTTCTGCACGACCACCGCGAGATCGGGAATCTCCATGTACTTTTCGGTGGTCAGCGTCACGTCGAAGCCGTTCGGCACGCCGGCCTGCGCGAGCAGTTGCTTCGCCTTCGCGACGTCGAGCCTGCGTTGTGGAACGCCCGCATCCGACGACGGAAAAACCGGCGCGAACGGACTGTCGTTGCCGAGTTGCGCGCGACCCTTGAAGAGCCCGCGCACCAGTACGTCGCGATCGAGCGACAACGCCAGCGCCTGGCGCACGCGCTTGTCCTTGAACAGCGGACTGTCGTTGCGCATGTGAATCTGGCGGTGCGCGCTCGACTTCACGCCGACGGCCTTGTACGCCGGATTGTTCAGAATGCTGGCGCCGCCCTGCACGGTGAAGGTGCCCATCACGTCCGCCTGGTGGCCTTGCAGGGCGAGCAACTGCGCCTGTTCGTCGGCGTAGAAAGAAAACTGTACGCGTTGCGGTAACGCTTTATCGCCCCAGTAGTCCGGGTTGCGCACGAACGACGCGCCGACCTTGGCCTGATACTTTTCGAGCTTGAATGGACCGGTGCCGATAAAGCTTTTTTCGTAACCGCCCGCGTAGTTGGCGGGCAGGATCACGGCGTTGTAATTGTCCGAGGATACGTAGTACGGGAAGTTGCCGTTCGGCGCATCGAGATGAAACGCGACCGTGTGATCGTCGACCACTTTCGCGCCGCCCTTCGACAGCACGCCCTTCAACACCGAGAGCGCCGCCGAGCCGCTCGCCGGATCGGCGAGGCGGTCGAAGGTGGCGACCACGTCTTTGGCGCCGAACACCTGGCCGTCGTGGAACTTGACGTTCGGGCGCAGCTTGAAGGTCCACACGTCGCCCTTGTCGTTCGGCTTCCACGACAACGCGAGCGCCGGCTTCAGCACGAGTTTTTCGCCGTCGTCGTCGATCAGGAATTCGCCGGTCTGGTTCAGCAGCGCGAGGCTCGCGGCGTCCGTGACGGTGAGCGGATCGACCGCGCCCGCGGGCGTCAGGTGGGCCACACGGATCGTCTGATCAGACGCGGCGGCATTGCCTTGGGCACGGGCACGCGGTGCGTTCAGCACGCCGCCACCCACCAGCGACAAACCGATCACGCTCGCATAGCGCAGCAGTTCGCGGCGCGTGAGGCGGCCGGCGGCGAATTCGTCGAGAGCGTGGTGGCCGTACGCGTCGGCGCTGAGGCGGGCTGCGTCGAGGTCGGGGAATCGGTCCGTGGGAGTCTTCATCGATGGAGTGTCCAGTCCGTTTCTGCTGCCGGTTCTGAAGGACCGCACGTGACGCGCGCGAGCGGCGACGTTTGAGCGGTGAAAAAAGCGCAGCGGCGTACGCGGGGTAGCGAAAAGCTGCGTGAGACGGCTTCAGTGTAAGCGATTGCCCTGCGATCCGGCGCGCTTGCCGCGCTGCCGGGTTGTCGATTGGCGGATAAAAGGGCGGGTGTGTATCGCCATCACAACGTTCTGCGAAGCCGCCTCGCGACGGCGGCCGCAAGTCAATGATCGTGCGGATGCTTGTGAATCGGATCGACCCAGAACACGGTCTCCGGCGCCTCTACCGCGTCGATGTTCAGATTGACCACCACCGCCTCGTTGTCGCTGCGCACCAGCACGCATTCGAGCGGGTCGTCGGTGCTCGCGTTGATCTCCTGATGCGGCACGTACGGCGGCACGAAGATGAAGTCGCCGGGACCGGCTTCGGCGGTGAACTCGAGATGTTCGCCCCAGCGCATGCGCGCCTGGCCGCGCACCACGTAGATCACGCTTTCGAGCGCGCCGTGATGATGCGCACCGGTCTTCGCATTCGGATGAATCGTCACCGTGCCGGCCCAGATTTTTTGCGCGCCGACCCGCGCGGCGTTGATCGCGGCCGCGCGATTCATGCCCGGCGTCTGCGCGGTGTTGCTGTCGAGCTGATCGCCCTTGATGACCTTCACGCCGTGCTCGCGCCAATCGACCGGCGCCGCCGGTTGCTCGGCCTTGTAATGCGGATGTTCGTGATCCTGGCTCATGATGTGTCTCCTCGTGGGCGTCGATCCCGCCGATCGGCATGGCGCCGTCCTGCATTTTTGCACGTTCGCCAACGTTGGGAAACGGGTGGGTGAACGTGCTGCCGTGAATGAACCGTGAATGAAAAAAGCCCGTCCACAGGGGACGGGCTCGTTCGAGTCGTGCGCCTGTGAGCTGCCCGCTTACGCGAGACGGAACTCATGGCGCACGACGCGTGCCTGCTACCGCAGCGCTTACTTCTGCTTCGCGTTGATCACGGCTTCGGCGACGTTGTTCGGCGTTTCGGCGTAGTGCTTGAACTCCATCGTGTAGGTGGCGCGGCCCTGGGTGGCCGAACGCAGCGACGTGGAGTAACCGAACATCTCCGCGAGCGGCACTTCGGCGCGCACCAGCTTGCCGCCACCACCGGCGATGTCTTCCATGCCTTGCACCAGGCCGCGACGGCTCGACAGGTCGCCCATCACGTTGCCCATGAAGTCTTCCGGCGTTTCCACTTCGACGGCCATCATCGGTTCGAGCAACACCGGTTTGGCTTTACGCATGGCTTCCTTGAAGGCCATGGAACCGGCCATACGGAATGCGTTTTCGTTCGAGTCGACGTCGTGGTACGAACCGAAGGTCAGCGTCACCTTCACGTCGACCACCGGATAGCCCGCCAGCACACCGGCCTTCAGCGTTTCCTGAATGCCCTTGTCCACCGCCGGAATGTACTCGCGCGGAATCACGCCGCCCTTGATCGCGTCGACGAATTCGTAGCCCTTGCCCTGCGCCGCCGGTTCGAGCGTCACCACCGCATGGCCGTACTGACCGCGACCGCCCGACTGCTTGACGAACTTGCCTTCGACGTCTTCGACCTTGTTGCGCACCGTTTCGCGATACGCGACCTGCGGCTTGCCGACCGTGGCTTCCACGCCGAACTCGCGCTTCATCCGGTCGACCAGAATTTCCAGGTGCAGCTCACCCATCCCGGAGATGATCGTCTGGCCGGATTCCTCGTCGGTCTGCACGCGGAACGACGGGTCTTCCTGGGCCAGACGGTTCAGCGCAATGCCCATCTTTTCCTGGTCGACCTTGGTCTTCGGCTCGACGGCCTGCGAGATCACCGGTTCCGGGAAAATCATCTTTTCAAGGATGATCACGTTGTTCGGATCGCACAGCGTGTCGCCCGTGGTCGCTTCTTTCAGGCCGACGGCCGCGGCGATGTCGCCCGCGTACACCTCTTTGATTTCCTTGCGCTCGTTGGCGTGCATCTGCAGGATCCGGCCAAGGCGTTCCTTCTTTTCCTTGATCGCGTTGTAGACCGTGTCGCCCGAATTCACCACGCCGGAATAGACGCGGAAGAAAATCAGCTGGCCGACGAACGGGTCGGTCATGATCTTGAAGGCGAGTGCCGAGAACGGATCGGTATCGGTCGGATGACGCTCGATTTCCTTGTCGTACTCGTCGTGGCCCTTGATGGCGGGCACGTCGACCGGCGACGGCAGATAGTCGATCACCGCGTCGAGCATGGCCTGCACGCCCTTGTTCTTGAACGCGCTGCCGCACAGCATCGGCACGATTTCATTGGCGATACAGCGGGTGCGAATCCCGAACTTGATTTCCTCTTCGGTCAGCGTCTCGCCGCCGAGGTACTTCTCGAGCAGTTCCTCGCTGGCTTCCGCCGCAGCTTCGACCATCTTGTCGTGCCATTCCTTCGCGGTGTCCGCGAGCTCCGCCGGAATATCGCGGTACTCGAACTTGATGCCCTGGTTCTCTTCTTCCCAGTAGATCGCCTTCATCTTGACGAGATCGACCACGCCCTGGAAGTGCTCTTCCGCGCCGACCGGAATCTGGAGCGGCACCGCGACGCCCTTCAGACGATCGCCGATCTGCCGCTGCACGCGAAAGAAGTCCGCGCCGACGCGGTCCATCTTGTTGACGAACGCAATGCGCGGCACCTTGTACTTGTTCGCCTGACGCCAGACGGTTTCGGACTGCGGCTGCACGCCGCCGACCGAGTCGTACACCATGCAGGCGCCGTCGAGCACGCGCATGGAACGCTCGACTTCAATCGTGAAGTCGACGTGTCCCGGCGTGTCGATGATGTTGATCCGATGTTCGGGGTAGTTGCCGGCCATGCCTTTCCAGAAAGCAGTGGTCGCCGCCGACGTGATGGTGATGCCGCGCTCCTGCTCCTGTTCCATCCAGTCCATCGTTGCCGCACCGTCGTGAACCTCGCCGATCTTGTGGGTCACGCCTGTGTAGAACAGGATGCGTTCAGTGGTGGTGGTTTTGCCGGCGTCGATGTGAGCGCTGATGCCGATATTCCGGTAGCGCTCGATGGGAGTCTTGCGGGGCACGTGAACCTCCTTGGAATGGCGCGCCAGAAACGCTTGCCGGGCGGCAGTCTTGTGCTACCCGGGGAGCTGGGTGCTGCTTTACTAAGATTACTAGGATAGCGCGTCGGCCCGGCTTTTGCAGGAATCTTGCCAGGCAGGTCAGTGGCCTGCCGGCGGGGTTCCGGCGGTTGCCGTCCGCGCGCTGGCTACGATATGGGGACATGTAGCCGATAAAAAAGCCGGCGCCTGTTTGGCAGGCACCGGCTTTTCGAAAGCGGCGGGATGAAGCGGTGGGATCGGCGGGCGGCGCTGGCCGCCGCGATCGAGATGGATCGACTCGCGGCTTATTGCGCGGCCGGCAAACCCTGGATCTTCATCCCCGGTTTGATGCCCTTCGACGTGAACCAGCCTTTGCTCATTTCCAACGCGTACATGCCGTTGTTTTTCGGGCAGTGATTGTCGGTGGTCTCGGCCTGCATTTCGTCGATGTCGGTGACCGTGCCGTCGGCGCGCATGAACGCGATCGACAGCGGGATCAACGTGTTCTTCATCCAGAAGCAATGCACCGCCCGTTCGTTGAAGACGAACAGCATGCCTTCGTTCGGCGCGAGGGTCGTGCGATACATCAAACCTTGTTCGCGGTCCGCGTCGTTCGAGGCGACTGCCGCGTCGATCACGAACATGCCGGCGGTCAGCTTGGCGCGCGGAAATTCACTGGGCTGCTTCGCACCGGGCGGCATGTCCTGCGCATGAGCAGGGGCGGCGGTGCTGGCGGCGAACGAGAGCGCGGCGAGCGGCAGTGCAACGGCAACGGCGAAGCGCGCAATCAACGAGCGCATGGGAAATCGCACGGCATGACTCCTTGCTGGAAATTAACCCGCGAATGTTACGCGAGCGCGTCAAAAACAAAAAGGCAGATCGCCTTGCGGTGATCTGCCTTTCAACGCCGTAAAGAACGGCAATGAAGCTAGTTCTTGACTGCGTTTTTACAAACTTATTCCGAAGCGCCCGAAGCTGCTGCTGCTGCAGCTGCCTTCTTGTGCGACTTCTTGTGTGCTGCCTTCTTCGTGGTCTTCTTTGCCGACGAAGCTGCTGCCGGTGCCGACGCTGCTGCGACCGGTGCCGATGCTTGTGCGAATGCTGCCGTTGCGAAGAGGCCAGCGACCAGAGCGGCGATCAGTTTGTTCATTTTGAGAATCCTCAGCTTTAGTTAATTAACCAAATGACCCGGTTATGTAAGAGTCATGTCGGTAAACGTGCCATCCACCTTTCGGTTGACAGCGCATCGAACAAATTTTTCGACGCGTCTGTTTAGCGCTCAGACTCCCCGCGTCGACCGCGTGAGCGGCTTGTGCAAAGGCCCTTAAGGCTGAATGCCGGATAGCTTCGGGCGGCATCTGCGTCGAATAACGCGTGAGCTCGCAACGCGGTTGACGTAATTTTTCTGAAAAATTTATAGGCCGTCGAGCTAAAGCAAATGGAATAGTGCGAGGGTGTCGCGTGCCCACTTGTTTCACGCTTTTTTATTGGCGGTTTCACGCAATTATTTGTTTGCGAATACAACGGGTTAGTCGGCTTATCCACAGCGTTCGAGTCAGGCCCGGTGCAGCGGCTTCGATGCGCGGATTCGATCTCCGCGTTCGATGCGTCAGGCGACACCTTCCCATGGCGCCTTCAGCGGCAATTCGACGCTTTGCCCCGGTTGGAGTCCGAGTGAAAGAATGTCGAGCGCGCCGATGCCCACGCGCACGAGACGCAGTGTCGGGAAGCCGACCGCGGCCGTCATGCGGCGCACCTGGCGGTTCTTGCCTTCGGTGATCGACAACTCGATCCACGTGGTGGGGATCGCGGCGCGATGGCGAATCGGTGGCGTGCGGGTCCACAGCGTGTCGGTCGGTTCCACGTAGTCGGCGCGGCAGGGCTGCGTCACGTAATCGCCGAGGTCGACACCGCGCGCGAGTTGCTTCAACGCGACACTATCCACCGCGCCTTCCACCTGCGCCCAATAACGTTTGACGAGCTTGTGGCGTGGTTCGGCGATACGCGCTTGCAAGGCGCCGTCGTCGGTCAGGAGCAGCAGGCCTTCGCTATCGGAATCGAGCCGGCCCGCCGGATAGACGCCCGGCACCTTGACCCAGTCGGCCAGCGACGCGCGCGTCTCGTGAGGGGAAAACTGGCAGATGGTGCCGAACGGTTTGTTCAGAGCGAGCAGACGCATGGAGAGGGCTGGGTGAAAGTGGTGCGGAGTCGCGCGGCGCGGGTGAACGGCAGGCCGTGCCGCTTGGCGCCGGCAGGGCGTTGGGCCGGATAGTCAATGGCGGGATGATAATGCATAATGCGCGCCGATAAGCCTCTTGTCTTATATAAGATATAAGACTTGTGGGTCGCGGATTAGCATGTCGCGAACGCGCGGCCGACGTGCCGTCATGTTGGAAAACCCCGAGCTGCGGCGGCCGTGTTGCGCCGGCCGCGTGGGCTAGAATAACGGCCAGGCCGCTTGCAGGCGTCCGGCATTGCGCGTAGCGAGGAAGCGCCCATTTTCGCAGTCTCCCATCAGCTTTCAGCCTAGCCTTCACTGGAGTCCGATCATGCCGTATCAGCACATCAAGGTCCCCACCGACGGTGACAAAATCACCGTCAACGCCGATTTCTCGCTCAACGTTTCCGACCAGCCGATCATTCCGTTTATCGAAGGCGACGGCACGGGTCTCGACATCACGCCGGTGATGATCAAGGTGGTGGATGCCGCGGTAGAAAAAGCGTACGCAGGCAAGAAGAAAATCCACTGGATGGAAATCTATGCCGGCGAGAAGTCGACCAAGGTGTACGGTCCGGACGTGTGGCTGCCGGAAGAAACGCTGCAGGTGCTCAAGGAATACGTCGTGTCGATCAAGGGGCCGCTCACCACGCCGGTCGGCGGCGGTATCCGTTCGCTGAACGTCGCGTTGCGCCAGGAACTGGATCTGTATGTGTGCCTGCGGCCGGTGCAGTATTTCAAGGGCGTGCCTTCGCCGGTGCGCGAGCCTGAAAAAACCAACATGGTGATCTTCCGCGAGAACTCGGAAGACATCTACGCCGGTATCGAGTGGCCCGCTGAGTCGGAGCAGGCGAAAAAGGTCATCAAGTTCCTGCAGGAAGAGATGGGCGTGAAGAAGATCCGCTTCCCGGATACGTCGGGGATCGGTATCAAGCCGGTGTCGCGTGAAGGCACCGAGCGTCTGGTGCGCAAGGCGATCCAGTACGCGATCGACAACGATCGCCGCTCGGTCACGCTGGTGCACAAGGGCAACATCATGAAGTTCACCGAAGGCGCGTTCCGCGACTACGGTTATGGACTGGCGCAGAAAGAGTTCGCTGCGGAACTGATCGACGGTGGTCCGTGGATGAAGATCAAGAATCCGAAGACCGGTAGCGATATCGTCGTTAAAGACGTGATTGCAGATGCGTTCCTGCAGCAGATTCTGTTGCGTCCGGCCGAATACGACGTGATCGCCACGCTGAATCTGAACGGCGACTACGTGTCGGATGCGTTGGCCGCGCAAGTCGGCGGAATCGGTATCGCGCCGGGCGCGAATATGTCGGATTCGGTCGCGATGTTCGAAGCCACGCACGGCACCGCGCCGAAGTACGCGGGCAAGGACTACGTGAATCCGGGTTCGGAAATTCTCTCGGCGGAAATGATGCTGCGTCACCTCGGCTGGTTCGAGGCGGCGGAACTGATCATCAAGTCGATGGAAAAATCCATTCTGCAAAAACGCGTCACGTACGACTTCGCGCGCTTGATGGAAGGCGCGACGCAGGTGTCGTGCTCGGGTTTCGGTCAGGTGTTGATCGAGAATATGTAAGCGCGGTGGGAGCGCCTCGCGCGTTCCGCGGCGGTCCGGCGAACCCCGATGGGCACGATGTGCCGTCGGGGTTTTTGTTTTTCAGGGAGCGGCGCGGCGAGAAGGGAAACTCTAAAGATGCACTTCGCATCAAAACGATCAGTCGTCCGATAGTTGGGACGCCTGCGACTCACGCGTAAGCCCCAAAAAAGAAACCCGGCACGAAGCCGGGTTTCAAAGGACGGGTAACGAACCGTATCAGGCAGGTGCCTGGATGTTCGATGCCTGTTTGCCTTTCGGGCCTTGCACGACCTCGAACGTCACCTTTTGGCCTTCCTTGAGGGTTTTAAACCCATTCATCTGGATGGCCGAGAAGTGTGCAAACAGATCCTCACCACCTTCATCAGGCGTGATGAATCCGAAACCTTTTGCGTCATTGAACCATTTGACCGTACCAGTTGCCATTCCAACTTCCCCTGTAACTCATGTCACTACCACGAGCCCTCGAAAAGCTCGGCGACCACGCGAGCAGCCGCTCCCTCCTCACAAGCTCACCATCGGCATTTTTTCGATTTATGGCTCAGTGAAAAAAGTGCCAGCTTGATTGTTGAGGCTCTTTATTCGGGTGTCAAGAAAATTTTGAGACGCTAGTCGACGCGTTGCAAACAGGCGCTTTCCAGGGTTTTTCCCGCTTTCGTTATGTGCGGTTGCGCAAGCGGGCTGTCTTGAAAAGTCGCATAATCGACTCACATGCTGTTCTGCGGGTCGCCCGCCGCCGATAGGCACGGGGCGAGCCTTCCAGCCAGCTCCGGCAGGTTGTGCGATACTCGATCCGACTGCGGTGCAGCAAGGCCGCGAAGCATCAGGATAGGGGCCGGCTCCGCAAACGGCTCGTCGAATGGCGCACGCATGGCGGGTAGTTACTCATCAGGCGGTAGCGAACGGGCTCACCGGCCGGTCGGCCGGGTTTTGACAGGATTGCGGGCCTGTCCTAGTTGTTTAGAATGGGTGTATGGCGATTATCCCGGACAAGCAGGACGGCACCGTACTGGAGCGGCAGGAGAAGAAACTCAAGCCGCCGTCCATGTACAAAGTGGTGCTGCTGAATGACGACTTCACGCCAATGGAATTTGTCGTGATGGTCGTGCAGGAATACTTCAATAAAGATCGTGAAA
The DNA here is from genome assembly GCF_003269035.1 of Paraburkholderia bryophila. Classification (GTDB taxonomy): domain Bacteria; phylum Pseudomonadota; class Gammaproteobacteria; order Burkholderiales; family Burkholderiaceae; genus Paraburkholderia; species Paraburkholderia bryophila. The sequence goes on from NZ_QLTK01000002.1 coordinate 286,972, forward strand.
CCGCAACACAGGTAATGTTGAAGGTGCATCGCGAGGGCAGGGGAGTTTGTGGGGTCTATACGCGGGACATCGCGTCGACCAAAGTCGAGCAAGTCGTTACCCACGCACGGCAGGCCGGGCATCCGCTGCAGTGTGTGATGGAGGAAGCATGATTGCCCAGGAACTGGAAGTCAGCCTGCACATGGCGTTCATGGAAGCACGCCAGGCGCGGCACGAGTTCATAACGGTCGAACATCTTTTGCTGGCACTGTTGGACAATCCGACAGCGGCGGAGGTGTTGCGTGCATGCGCGGCCAATATCGAGGATCTGCGCCAGAACCTGCGCAACTTCATACATGACAACACGCCGACCGTGCCTGGCACGGACGACGTCGACACGCAGCCCACGCTGGGTTTCCAGCGTGTGATTCAGCGCGCGATCATGCATGTGCAGTCCACCTCGAATGGCAAGAAGGAAGTGACCGGCGCGAACGTGCTGGTTGCGATCTTCGGCGAGAAGGATTCGCACGCGGTGTACTACCTGCAACAGCAGGGCGTGACGCGTCTGGACGTGGTCAATTTCATCTCGCACGGCATCGCCAAGACGAGCAGCACGGACGCCGCGAAAGCGAGCGACGCGAATGCCGAGTCCGACGAAGCCGCCGCGCAGAAGGAAACGCCGCTCGCGCAGTTCACGCAGAACCTGAACCAGATGGCGAAAGACGGCCGCATCGATCCGCTGATCGGGCGCGAGTCGGAAGTCGAGCGTGTGGTGCAGGTGCTGTGCCGCCGGCGCAAGAATAATCCGCTGCTGGTCGGCGAGGCCGGGGTCGGCAAGACCGCGATCGCCGAAGGCTTGGCGTGGCGCATTACGCGCGGCGAAGTGCCCGACATTCTCGCGGATGCGCAGGTGTACTCGCTCGACATGGGCGCGCTGCTGGCCGGTACCAAATATCGTGGCGACTTCGAACAGCGTCTGAAGACGGTCCTCAAGGAATTGAAGGAACGTCCGCATGCAATCCTGTTCATCGACGAAATTCATACGCTGATCGGCGCGGGCGCCGCATCGGGCGGCACGCTGGACGCGTCGAATCTGCTGAAGCCGGCGTTGTCGTCGGGCACGCTAAAGTGCATCGGCGCGACCACGTTCACGGAATATCGCGGCATCTTCGAAAAAGACGCGGCACTGTCGCGTCGTTTCCAGAAGGTCGACGTGACCGAGCCGACCGTCGAGCAGACGGTGGCGATTCTGCGTGGCCTGAAGTCGCGTTTCGAAGAGCACCACGGCGTGAAGTATTCGTCGGGTGCGCTGTCGGCGGCGGCTGAGTTGTCGGCACGCTTCATTACGGATCGTCACTTGCCGGACAAGGCAATCGACGTGATCGACGAAGCCGGCGCCGCGCAACGCATCCTGCCGAAGTCGAAGCAGAAGAAGACCATCGGCAAGAACGAGATCGAAGAGATCATTTCGAAGATCGCTCGCGTCCCGCCGCAAAGCGTGTCGCAAGACGATCGCAGCAAGCTGCAAACGCTAGATCGCGATCTGAAGAGCGTGGTATTCGGGCAGGACCCGGCTATCGACGCGCTGTCGGCCGCGATCAAGATGGCGCGTGCGGGCCTCGGCAAGCTGGACAAGCCGATCGGCGCGTTCCTGTTCTCCGGCCCCACGGGCGTCGGCAAGACGGAAGTGGCGAAGCAGCTGGCGTTCACGCTGGGTATCGAACTGATTCGCTTCGACATGTCGGAATACATGGAGCGTCATGCGGTCAGCCGGTTGATCGGCGCGCCGCCGGGCTATGTCGGTTTCGATCAGGGCGGTCTGTTGACCGAAGCCGTCACGAAGAAGCCGCATTGCGTGCTGCTGCTCGACGAAATCGAGAAGGCGCATCCGGACATCTACAACGTGCTGCTGCAGGTCATGGACCACGGCACGCTGACGGACAACAACGGCCGCAAGGCGGATTTCCGCAACGTCATCATCATCATGACGACCAACGCGGGCGCCGAGGCAATGGGCAAGTCGGTGATCGGCTTCACGAATCGTCGGGAAACCGGCGACGAAATGGTCGACATCAAGCGCATGTTCACGCCGGAGTTCCGTAACCGTCTGGACGCAACCATTAGCTTCCGTTCGCTCGATGAAGAAATCATCATGCGTGTGGTCGACAAGTTCCTGATGCAACTGGAAGATCAGTTGCACGAGAAGAAGGTCGACGCGCTCTTCACCGACGCGTTGCGCGCGCATCTCGCCAAGCACGGTTTCGATCCGTTGATGGGCGCAAGGCCGATGCAGCGTCTGATCCAGGACACGATCCGTCGTGCGCTGGCCGACGAACTGCTGTTCGGCAAGCTGATGAACGGCGGCCGCGTATCGGTCGACGTCGATGCGGAGGACAAGGTGCAGTTGACCTTCGACGAGCATCCGGCGCCGCGCAATCCGAATCCGGAAGCGGTCGAAGTCGAGTAAGGTTCAGGCGGTGCACGCCAAGGCTTAGCCAGGCAAAGAAACGGCGCGGGTTTTTAACCCGCGCCGTTTTTTTATGTGCGTTCCGTCTGGCTAGGTTCGGCTCGGTGCGGCACGCCGCGCCCCGCAGCCAACTCCGCGCTCAAGCTCAATGCTTGCCCGTGCTGCCAAACCCGCCCGCACCCCGATCGCTCGTCTCGAAGTCGTCGACGATATTGAACTCGGCTTGCACGACCGGCACGATGACCAGTTGCGCGAGGCGTTCCATTGGATTCAGCACGAACGTGGTCTCGCCGCGATTCCACGTCGAGATCATCAGCTGACCCTGGTAATCCGAATCGATCAGGCCGACCAGATTGCCCAGCACGATACCGTGCTTATGTCCCAATCCCGAACGCGGCAGAATCAACGCCGCATAACCCGGATCGCCGACGTGGATCGCCAGCCCGGTCGGCACCAGTGCTGTCTGGCCGGGTTCGAGCGTCAGCGGTTCGTCGAGGCACGCGCGCAGATCGAGGCCGGCGCTGCCGGTGGTGGCGTAGGCCGGGAGTTGATCGCGCATGCGCGCATCGAGAATCTTGAGGTCGAGTTTCATGCAGGTCGGAAAGGTTGGAGAGTGTGGAAAGTAGAGGTGTGCACTCAATGCGCCAATTGGAACGCATCGGCCAGTAATTCATAAGAGCGCAGGCGGGCGCGATAACTGCCCGCCACGGTCAGCACGATCAGCTCGTCGGCCTGGAACTGTTCCTGCAGCGCATGCAGGCGTTCAGTGACGGTCTCCGGCGTACCGACAATGCTACGCGGCCGTTCCCGCGCGATCACCAGTTGCTCGCGCTCGCCATACTCCTGCGCGATGCCTTGTTCGATCGTCGGAATGGGTTCGTTCAGGCCGTACGCCATTTGCACACGGCGCAGATCGACGGCCTTTTCCAGATCGGCCGCTTCCTGTTCGGTATCCGCGCAGATCACGAAAACCGCGGCGGCAAGATACGCCTGTTGCGCTTCCTGACTGGCCTTGAAACGCTCGCGATAAGCCTGCGCCACCTGATGCCCGAAATGCGCGTTGATGAAATGCGCGAACGCGAAGCGAATGCCGAGTTGCGCAGCGAGCAAGCCGCCGAATTCGCTCGAGCCGAGCATCCACAGTTGCGGACGCGTCGCGATCTGCGGTTGCAGCAGCACGCCATGCGCGACGTGATCGTCGGGCAGCGTGCCGTGCATCAACCCGACCAGATCCGCGACCTGCTGCGGGAAAATATCGCCGCGGTTGTAGTCGCCCGCCGCGACCGCTTGCGCGGTGCGCATGTCGCCGCCCGGCGCGCGCCCTACGCCGAGGTCGATCCGGTTCGGAAACAGCGCCTCGAGCATCATGAATTGCTCGGCGACTTTGAACGGGCTGTAGTACGGCAGCATCACGCCGCCGGAGCCGAGGCGAATCCGCCTGGTCACACTGCCGAGGCGCGCCAGCAGCACTTCCGGGCAAGGATTCGATACGCCGCGCAAGCCATGATGTTCGGCGCACCAGTAGCGCGTGTAGCCGAGGTCGTCGGCGAGTTGCGCGAGTTCGACGGTGGCGGCGATCGCGTCCGCCACCGAGTGCCCGGCGATCACGGGCGTTTGATCGAGCATGGATAGTAGCGTCATGTCGGCACGGCTCCAGATGAGTCACGTCGCTGCGCGTTGACCTCGTGATGGCAAACTTGCCGTGAGGTCAAACGCGAGCAGCGTTCAGCGAATCAGACTTGAATCGGGCAAGCGCTTCGCGATCTCCGCGATCAGCGTGCGCGCGAGCGTCTGCTTGTCGGCGCGCGGCAGCTTCGTGGCGCCGCCGGCTGCGAACAGGATCACTTCGTTGTCGTCGAGGCCGAAAGTCAGCGGGCCGAGATTGCCGATCAGCAGCGGCACCTTCTTGCGCGCGCGCTTTTCTTCGCCATGCACTTCGAGATCGCCGCTTTCCGCCGCGAAGCCGACCGCGAACGGCGGATGCGGCAGTTTCGCGACGGTGGCCAGAATGTCCGGATTCTCGACGAACGTGAAGGTGGGCAGCGTGCGCTCGGCGGTCTTCTTGATCTTGTGCTCGCTCGCGTGATCGGCGCGCCAGTCGGCCACGGCGGCCACGCCGATAAAGATGTCGGCATCCGCGACCGAGCGCATTACCGCGTCGTGCATTTGCTGCGCGGTCTGCACGTCTTCGCGGAACACGCCCCACGGCGTTTCCAGTGCGACCGGGCCGGCCACCAGATGCACTTCGGCGCCGGCCTGCTGCGCGGCGCGCGCGAGCGCGAAACCCATCTTGCCGCTCGATCGGTTGGTGATGCCGCGCACCGGATCGAGTGGTTCGAAGGTGGGGCCGGCGGTCAGCAACACGCGCCGGCCGGCCAGAATCTTGGGCGAGAAAAACGACGCGATCGCTTCATACGTGGCGGCCGCTTCGAGCATGCGCCCGTCGCCGATTTCGCCGCACGCCTGCGGGCCGGAGTCGGGGCCGAGCACCTGCACGCCGTCTTCGCGCAGTTGCGTGACGTTGCGCTGCGTGGCCGGGTTTTGCCACATCTGCCGGTTCATCGCCGGCACGACCAGCAGCGGACAATCGCGCGCCACGCACAGCGTGGACAGCAGATCGTCGGCCATGCCGTGCGCGAGCTTGGCGAGGAAGTCGGTGGAGGCGGGCGCGATCACGATCGCATCCGCTTCACGCGACAGATCGATGTGCGCCATGTTGTTCGCCATGCGCGCGTCCCATTGGCTCGTGTAGACCGGACGGCCCGAGAGCGCCTGCATGGTGACGGGAGTGATGAACTGCGTGGCCGCTTCGGTCATGACGACCTGCACGGTTGCGCCGGCCTTGGTCAGCAGACGCGTGAGTTCGGCGATCTTGTAGCAGGCAATGCCGCCCGTCATGCCGAGGACGAGGTGTTTTCCTGCGAGTTCTGCGGTTGCCAACGAAGCCTCCGACAAAGCGTGGTGGCGGGCGGCGCGGTGGGGCATTGCGCCCCGGGCCGCCGCGTCTTTCGAACTGGACCCCGGCGCGCGAATCCAGACGAACCCGGGCGCCGGCGTCTGCGGCGTTAGCGTGACGCGCCGCGGACGCGCCGCAACTCGTCGAGCACCAGCAGGATCGCGCCGACGGTAATCGCGCTGTCGGCGAGATTGAACGCCGGCCAGTGCCACGTGCGCACGTGAAAATCGAGGAAGTCGATCACGTGGCCGTAGGCGAGCCGGTCGATCACATTGCCGAGCGCGCCGCCGAGAATCAGCGAAAGCGCTGTGCAGAACATTTTCTGCCCGCCGTGGCGCTTGAGCAGATAGCAGATCACGAGTGCCGCGATCACGCCGAGCGCCGTGAACGCCCAGCGCTGCCAGCCGCCGGCCATGGCGAGGAAGCTGAACGCCGCACCGCGGTTGTACACGAGAATCAGGTTGAAAAACGGCGTGATCTCATGCGGGACACCGTACGCGAACACCTTCTGGATCGCGATCTTGGTCAACTGATCGAACAGGATCACGATCAGTGCGACGCCCAGCCAGGGCGCCAGCGAACTATTGCCGCTCGATGCTTTGGACAGGGTTCGTGCCATTATGCCGCGCTCCGGGTTTCGCCGTTGCCGAACAGATTGCTGAAGCAGCGGCCGCACAGGGTGGGGTGATCGGCGTGTGCGCCGACGTCCTCGCGGTAGTGCCAGCAGCGTTCGCATTTCAGATACTTCGACGCGATCACTTCGACGCCTTCTTCCGCTTCGCTCGCGACCTTCACGACATTCGCCGCCGAGGTGATCAGCACGAACTTCAGGTCTTCGCCGAGGCTCGCGAGCGCATCGTAACGCGCGCCGCTCGCGCGGATCTCGACTTCCGCCTGCAGCGACGAACCGATCAGATTCGCGCCGCGCGCTTCTTCCAGCGCCTTGGTCACGTCGCCGCGCGCCGCGCGCAGCAGTGTCCACTTGTCGAGCAGTTCGCCCGCTTGCGGCACGGCCGGGAATGCGTGATACGTCTCGGTGAAGATGGTTTCGCTGTTCGGCTGGAACACCTTCCAGGCTTCTTCGGCCGTGAACGACATGAACGGCGCCATCAGACGCAGCAGACCATGCGCGATGTGATACAGCGCGGTCTGCGCCGAACGGCGCGCGACCGAATCCGCCGCCGTGGTGTACAGGCGATCCTTCAGCACGTCGAGGTAGAAACCGCCGAGGTCTTCCGAGCAGAACGTCTGCAGCTTGGCGACCACCGGATGGAACTCGTACTTGTCGTAGTGCGCGAGGATGTCGTTCTGCAGGTTCGCCGACAGCGCGACCGCGTAGCGATCGATCTCGAGCCAGTCTTCGACCGGACGCGCGTGCTGCGCGAAGTCGAAGTCGGACAGGTTCGCGAGCAGGAAGCGCAGCGTGTTGCGGATCCGGCGATAGCTTTCCGTGACGCGCTTCAGGATTTCTTCCGAGATCGCCAGTTCGCCCGAGTAGTCGGTCGACGCGATCCACAAGCGGATGATTTCCGCGCCCAGACGGTTCGCCACTTCATGCGGGTCGATCCCGTTGCCGAGCGACTTGCTCATCTTGCGGCCTTCGCCGTCGACCGTGAAGCCATGAGTTAGCAGCGCGTTGTAGGGCGGGCGGCCGTCGAGCATCGAGGCGGTCAGCAGCGACGAGTGGAACCAGCCGCGGTGTTGATCCGAGCCTTCCAGATACAGGTCGGCCGGGAATTGGAGTTCGTCTTTATGCGAGCCGCGCAGCACATGCCAGTGCGTGGTGCCGGAATCGAACCAGACATCCAGCGTGTCGCGGTTCTTTTCGTACAGGTTGGCTTCGTCGCCGAGCAGTTCGCGCGGGTCGAGTGTTTGCCACGCTTCGATACCGGCCTGCTCGACGCGTTGCGCGACCTGTTCGAGCAATTCCACGGTGCGCGGATGCAGTTCGCCGGTTTCCTTGTGGACGAAGAACGCCATCGGCACGCCCCATTGGCGTTGACGCGACAGCGTCCAGTCCGGGCGGTTGGCGATCATGCTGAACAGACGTTGCTTGCCCCACGCCGGATAGAACGCGGTGTTTTCGATACCTTCGAGCGCGGTTTCACGCAGGGTCTTGTCGCTGTCGTTCGGCTTCACGTCCATGCCGGCGAACCATTGCGAGGTCGCGCGGTAGATGATCGGCGTCTTGTGGCGCCAGCAGTGCATGTAGCTGTGCGTGTACCGTTCGGTGCGCATCAGCGAGCCGGCGTTTTGCAGCGCCTCGACGATCTGCGGATTGGCCGCCCAGATCGACAGGCCGCCGAACAGCGCGAGCGACTCGATATAGCGGCCGTCGCCCATCACTGGGCTGATGATGTCGGAATCGGCCATGCCGTGCGCCTTGCACGACACGAAGTCTTCCACGCCATAGGCCGGCGAGGAGTGCACGACACCCGTACCGGTTTCGGTCGTCACGTAGTCGCCGAGATAGACCGGCGCGGTGCGCTTGTAAGCCGGATGCGCGGCCGCCAGCGGGTGATTGAAGCGCAGGTTGACGAGCTTCGCGCCCGGCGCCTTGGCGACGATCGTGCCTTCCAGACCGTATTGCTTCAGGCACGCTTCGACCCGCTCTTCCGCGAGGATCAGCAGACCGCGCGGCGTATCCACCAGCGCGTAGACGATTTCCGGATGCAGGTTCAGCGCCTGGTTGGCGGGGATGGTCCACGGCGTGGTGGTCCAGATCACGATGCCGCCTTCTTCGCGCGGCAGTGCGTTCAGGCCGAAGGCGTGCGCGGTCTTTTCCGGTTCGGCGAAGCTGAACAGCACGTCGATGGTCGGATCGTTCTTGTCCGCGTATTCGACTTCCGCTTCAGCCAGCGCCGAGCCGCAGTCGAAACACCAGTTGACCGGCTTCAGGCCGCGGAACACGTAGCCCTTTTCCAGGATCTTCGCGAGCGCGCGGATTTCGCCGGCTTCGTTCGTGAAGTTCATGGTCTTGTACGGATTGTCCCAGTCGCCGAGCACCCCCAGACGACGGAAGCCGACCTTCTGCTTCTCGATCTGTTCGGTCGCGTAGGCACGCGCCTTCTGCATCACTTCAGCGGCCGGCAGCGATTTGCCGAACTGCTTTTCGATCTGGATTTCGATCGGCATGCCGTGGCAGTCCCAGCCCGGCACGTAGACCGCGTCGAAGCCCGCCAGATTGCGCGCCTTGACGATCATGTCCTTGAGGATCTTGTTCACCGCGTGGCCGAGGTGGATGTCGCCGTTCGCATATGGCGGCCCGTCGTGCAGGATGAACTTCTTGCGGCCCTTGCTGGCGGCGCGGATCTTTTCGTAGATCTTGCCTTCCTGCCATTCCTTGACCCATTGCGGCTCGCGCTTGGGCAGGTCGCCGCGCATCGGGAACGGCGTGTCGAGCAGGTTCACGGGATAGCGTGATTGCGGTTTCGAATCGGCTTTCTTGTTGCTCATGATGTGGTCGCGGTGAATTCGTTCTGTGCACAGCGGGGCGCGGAATGCGCACGTTGTGCGTGGGCGTGGGGCGCGCCCGGCAGGCATGTCGCGTGATCCACGGACGCCCTTCGATGCGCGCGGCGAGGGCCCAGGCGGCGTTCAACACGCGCGCATGGACCGCGGCGGCTATCTAATTCGGTCGGTGGCCGAGGTGGCGAAGCCGGTGGACCCGCTGCCCGGCGTGCCGGCGCCGACAGCCGCGAACCAGGCGCGGGCGTTGGCGACGTCGCGCGCGATCGCGGCGGTCAGCGTTTCGAGGTCGACGTACTTTTCCTCGTCACGCAGCTTCTTCAGGAATTCGACGCGCACGAGTTTGCCATACGCGTCGCCGTGCCAGTCGAGCAGATGCACTTCGAGCAGCACGCGGCCGGAATCGTCGACGGTGGGGCGCAGTCCGAGGCTCGCGACGCCCGGCAGCGGCTCGTCCGCCACGCCGTGCACGCGCACCACGAAAATGCCCGCGAGCGCCGGCCGCTTGTGAGCGATCGGCAGATTCAACGTGGGGAAACCGAGATCGCGGCCGAGCTTCATGCCGTGCACGACGTGGCCGCTGATCAGATAATCGCGGCCCAGCGCGGCCCGTGCCGAATCGAGGTCGCCCGCCACCAGCGCGGCGCGTACGCCCGAGCTGGAAATGCGCGCGCCGGACGGATCGGCGACGGTGGCCATCTGCTCGACTTCGAAACCGTACTGCTGGCCCGCGGCCTTGAGCGATGCGAAATCGCCCGCGCGTTTGGCGCCGTAGCGGAAGTCGTCGCCGATCATCACCCAACGCGCGTGCAGGCCATTGACGATGATCCGTTCGACGAACGTATCCGGCGACTGGCTCGCGAACGTGTGGTTGAAATGCTCGACCACCACGCGATCGACGCCGTGGGTACGCAGCGCCTCGAGCTTGTCGCGCAGCATGGCGATACGCGGCGGCGCGCCGGCGGGGTTGAAGAACTCGCGCGGGTGCGGCTCGAAGGTCATCACGCAGACGGGCAGGCCGCGCGCGTCGGCCGCTGCGCGCACGTGCGCGAGCAGAGCCTGATGGCCGCGGTGGACACCGTCGAAGTTGCCGATGGTCAGTGCGCAGGGCGCACGGCTTTCAGCATTGGGAAGACCGCGGAAGACTCTCACGATAGCGCGTTGGAATAGGGCGGGCGGGGTGCCGCAAAACAAACGATTATAAACGCTCGGCGCGCGAGACGGCGGCGCGTCGCGGTTTCAGGGTTCCCCAAATGATAAAATCCGCGGATGAAAAAACTCGTCATCCTGATTTCGGGGCGGGGAAGCAACATGGAAGCCATCGTTCGAGCCTGCTCCGACGAGGCTTGGGCCGCGCAAGTCGCCGCCGTGATTGCCAACCGTCCTGACGCCGCGGGCCTTGCGTTCGCGGCGTCGCACGGTATTGCCACGGCGGTGGTCGACCACCGCCAGTATCCGGACCGCGATAGTTTCGACGCGGCGCTGGCCCGGCAGATCGACGGCTTCGCGCCGGATCTCGTCGTGCTGGCCGGTTTCATGCGCGTGCTCACGGCGGGTTTCGTCGACCGTTACGCCGGGCGCATGCTGAACGTGCACCCGTCGCTGCTGCCGAGCTTTCCCGGCCTGAAAACCCATCAACAGGCACTGGACGCGGGCGTACGGCTGCACGGCGCGTCGGTGCACTTTGTCACGTCGCAACTGGATCACGGGCCCATCGTCGCGCAGGCGGCGGTTCCCGTGGAAAACGGCGACACCCCCGCCATGCTCGCCGAACGCGTGCTGGCGATCGAACACATCATTTATCCACGCGCGGTGCGCTGGTTCGTCGAAGGGCGTCTCGCTCTGGACGGCCTGCGTGTCACGCTAACGCCGTCAGAGCCGCAATGGCTCTTTGCCGGTCACACCGCCGGAGAGGGCGCATGAGATTACATGGTTTTTTGATTGGACAAACCGAGACTTTGCTGGCTGAAGTCTTGAAACTCACCGGCCCGGCCGATGCCACCACCAGCCGCTTTTTCCGCGCCCATCCGAAGCTCGGGCACGGCGAGCGCGGCGTGATCGCGGAAGCGGTGTTCGCGGTGCTGCGTCGCCGGATGGAATTCGCCCATCTGGCGGAAAGCGGCGCCGGCAGCCCGGCCCGCCGGATGGCTTTGCTCGGCCTGATGCAGACGGCGGGGCGTAATGCCCTCAAGCCGTTCGTGACGGAACAGGAATTGAGCTGGCTCGAACACGTCTCGAAGATCGACCCGGAAAGCCTGCCGTTGCGGATTCGCCTGAACCTGCCCGACTGGATCTATCAGGCACTGGCCAAGCGTTTCGAGGCCGCCGAACTGGCGCAACTGGCCGCCGCGCTGAACTATCCGGCACCGCTGGACCTGCGCGCGAATCCGATCAAGGCGAGCCGCGAAGACGTGCTGAACGCGCTGTCGAAGGCGGGCATCGAGGCCGGCGAAACACCGTTCGCGCCGTTCGGCGTGCGGGTGGTCGGCAAACCGCCGCTCACCAAGCTCGACGCGTTCCAGCACGGCTGGGTCGAAGTGCAGGACGAAGGCAGCCAGTTGCTGTGTTCGCTGGTCGCGCCCAAGCGCGGCGAGATGATCGTCGACTTCTGCGCGGGCGCGGGCGGCAAGACGCTGGCGCTCGGCGCGGCGATGCGCTCCACCGGCCGTTTGTACGCGTTCGACATCTCCGAACGGCGTCTCGCCAAGCTCAAGCCGCGCCTTGCGCGCAGCGGGCTGTCGAACGTGAATCCGGTGCTGATCGATAGCGAACACGACGCCAAGATCAAGCGTCTGGCCGGCAAGATCGACCGCGTGCTGGTCGACGCGCCGTGCAGCGGGCTGGGCACGCTGCGCCGTAACCCTGACTTGAAGTGGCGTCAGTCGCCGGAATCGGTGGCCGAGCTGGCGCCGAAGCAGTTGTCGATTCTGGCGAGCGCTTCGCGTCTGGTGAAGAAGGGCGGCCGCCTCGTCTACGCGACCTGCTCGATTCTGGAAGCGGAAAACGAAGCGGTGGTGCAGCAGTTCCTCGCCGACCATCCGGACTTCGCGCTGGTGCCCGCGCGCGACGTGCTGGCCGAGCAGCGTATCGAGCTGGAAATGGGCGACTACCTGTCGCTGTGGCCGCACCGCCACGCAACCGACGGCTTCTTCGCCGCCGTGCTGGAACGCCAGAGCTAAGCAACGCGACAGGCTTTTTTGCCGGCGTACCGTGGGTTAAGTAGTGGACCCGCGGCACGCCGGCGATTTCGGCGACATCATGCAAAACCGTATTTTTTCTCATATGTTCGGCGACCTCGCGCGCGACTTCGGCCAGCCCGTCATGCTCTGGCAGGTCGGCGTTCTGCTGGGCACGCTCGCGCTCGCGTGGCTGCTCGCGCGCCTGTTGCGGCGCACGCTCGATCTGCGCCGGCAAACGCGTTACCAGACGCTGCGTTTCGGCGCGGAAAGCCTGAACCGCGCGTTTTTCCCGCTGATCGGCGCGGCACTCGTGTGGCTCGCGCGCACGCTCGCCGGGCCGTTCATGCATACGGCACTGCTCGATCTGGCGTTGGTGCCGCTGTTCGGCATCGGACTGATCTACATTGTGTTTTTCATCGCGCGGCGGGTTTTCAGTCACGACGGCGTGACGCATCCGTGGCTGTTCCTGGTCGAAAAACTGGTTTCGCTGGTGGTCTGGCTCGCCATGGTGCTGACCGTGATGGGCATTCAGGACGACGTGATCGCGTGGATGGGCAGCGTCCATTTCCGTGTCGCCAATGCGCACATGACGCTGCTGTCGCTCACCACGGGCCTGCTGTGGGTCTGCGTGACGATGATCGTCGCGATGTGGCTCGGCTCCACGTTCGAGGATCGCCTGATCCGCTCGACCACGCTCGACGCGAATCTGAAGGTGGTGGTGGCGCGTGTCGGCCGGGCCGCGTTGATGCTGGCGGCGATTCTGATCAGCCTGTCGCTGGTCGGCATCGACATTACCGTGCTCGGCGTGTTCGGTGGCGCGTTGGGCGTCGGGCTGGGGTTCGGGCTGCAGAAGATCGCCAGCAACTACGTGTCGGGCTTCATCATCCTGATCGACCGCTCGCTGCGGATCGGCGACACGATCAACGTGAGCGGCCTGCAGGGCATGGTCACGCAGATCCGCACGCGCTACACCGTGGTGCGTGGGCTCGACGGCATCGAAACGCTGATTCCGAACGAAAAACTGATCACGGACGTGGTGCAGAATCAGTCGTCTTTCCTGACGCGCGGGTATGCGAAGGTGGCTGTGCAGGTCGCGTATACGTCTGACGTCGAGCAGGCCATGGGCCTGCTCGTGCAAGCGGCCGAAGGTGTGCCGCGCGTATTGAAGGAGCCTGCGCCCACGCCGTATCTGGCGAGCTTCGGCACCGACGGTATCAATCTCGAACTGGGCTTCTGGATCGAAGACGCGGCGACCGGCACGGCAAGCGTGCGCTCAGCCGTGAACCGCAATATCTGGCGTCTGTTCTCGGAGCACGACATCTCGATTCCGTTCGCGCAACGCGAAGTGCGAATCGTGGGCAATGTCAGTGCGGCCATGCCGCAACCGGTAACAATGACTGCTCCAGCGGCCAATCAGGCGGACGCCGCCCTCTGACGGTGTTTAGAACCCGCCGACAGCGGTAAAAACCCTGTCGGCGTTTTCCATCCCATTGATATCCCACAAAAAATCCCCATTTGTTACAAACACTTGGAACGGTTCAAGTAGAATGACGTCCAATCCAGTTGTATGCTTTCACTTTCTTGACATGCGCATGTTGCGTGTGTCTCGTGTCTCTCGTTCCACAGGTAAATTGCCTTGTTGAATTCCTTGCTCGATTTCCTTGCCCACGGTCTGCTGCACTTCTCGTGGTGGCAACTCGTGCTGTACACGCTGATCGCGACGCACATCACGATTATCGGCGTGACGGTCTATCTGCATCGCTGCCAGGCGCACCGCGCGCTGGAGCTGCATCCGGTCGTCAGTCATTTTTTCCGTTTCTGGCTGTGGATGACCACGGGCATGTTGACCGGCCAATGGGCCGCGATTCACCGTAAGCACCACGCCAAGTGCGAGACCGAAGAAGATCCGCACAGCCCGCAAACGCGTGGCATCTGGAAGGTGTTGCTCGAAGGCGCGGAGTTGTACCGCACCGAGGCAAAGAACGAAGAAACCATGCGCAAGTTCAGTCACGGCACGCCGAACGACTGGATGGAACGCAACGTCTACACGAAGTACCCGATCCTCGGCGTCAGCCTGATGATGGTGCTGAACATCGCGCTGTTCGGCGTGGCCGGCCTGACCATCTGGGCTGTGCAGATGGTGTGGATTCCGTTCTGGGCTGCCGGCGTGGTCAATGGCCTTGCGCACTTCTGGGGCTATCGCAACTTCAATTCGTCGGATGCGAGCACCAACATCTTCCCGTGGGGCATCATCATCGGCGGCGAAGAGCTGCATAACAATCACCACACGTATGCGACGTCGGCCAAGCTGTCGAACAAGTGGTACGAGTTCGATATCGGCTGGATGTACATCCGCATCATGTCGGCGTTCCGTCTTGCCAAGGTGAAGAAGGTCGCGCCGACGCCGCGCTTGACCACCGGCAAGCTGGTGCTCGATCAGGACACGCTGCAGGCTGTGTTGGCGAACCGATACGAAGTCATGGCGCGTTACGGCAAGGCGCTCAAGCGCGCCTATCGCCAGGAATTGGCTCATCTGAAAGAGGTCGGCGCGCGCGAGAAGTATCAGGTCATGCGCGGTGCCCGCAGCTGGTTCCACAAGGAAGAAGCCGGTCTGAACGAGCCGCAGAAGCGTCAATTGCCGCAAATCTTCGCGAACAGTCAGAAGCTGAAGACCTACATCGACATGCGCAATGAACTCGCGGCTATGTGGGAGCGCTCCAATGCGTCGCGCGACCAGTTGCTGGTTCAGTTGCAGGACTGGTGCCATCGTGCTGAGCAGAGTGGCATCAAGGCGCTGCAGGAATTTGCCTTGCGACTGCGTCGTTATGCCTGATTCCGAAATCCATTAAAATCTTGTTACGTCACAAAACCCCGCGTTGGCGGGGTTTTGCTTTTTGGGCCGCGGAAACTGCAACGACACGTCGTTGACCGTCCGCGGCGGCAGAGCGAGGGCAGAGGAGATCATGGATCAGCAGGCGATCAGGACCGTCGAATACGATCGGCCGCAAGCGCAGGGCATGACCTGCGGAATCGGGCAGGCTTGGGCGAAGGTGCCCGACACGCCCTCAGCGCAGGAAAAAGCGGCGTTGAAGACAAGCATTCGCGCGTTGCTTGAGCGCGAGAAAGCGGTGCTCGTCGCACATTACTACGTCGACGCGGAGTTGCAGGAACTCGCCGATGAGACCGGCGGCTGCGTGGCCGATTCGCTGGAAATGGCGCGTTTCGGCCGCGATCATGATGCGCAGACGCTGGTGGTGGCGGGGGTGCGCTTCATGGGCGAGACGGCCAAAATTCTGAGCCCCGACAAGCGCATCCTGATGCCCGATCTCGACGCGACCTGCTCGCTCGATCTGGGGTGCCCGGTGGACGATTTTTCGGCGTTCTGCGACGCGCATCCTGACCGCACGGTCGTCGTGTACGCGAATACCAGCGCGGCGGTGAAGGCGCGCGCGGACTGGATGGTGACGTCGTCGATCGGTCTGGAGATCGTCGCCGATCTGCATGCGCGCGGCGAAAAGATCATCTGGGCGCCGGACCGGCACCTCGGCAGCTACATCCAGAGCAAGACCGGCGCGGACATGTTGCTGTGGCAAGGCTCGTGTCTCGTGCACGACGAATTCAAAGGCATCGAACTCGACCTGCTGCGCGCGGAGTATCCGGGCGCGAAAGTGCTGGTGCATCCGGAGTCGCCGGCTAACGTGGTCGCGCAAGCAGACGTGGTGGGGTCGACCACGCAATTGATCGACGCCGCGCAAAAACTCGATGCCACGCATTTCATCGTCGCGACCGATCTCGGCATTTTGCACAAGATGCAACTCGCCGCGCCCGGCAAGACCCTGATTGCCGCGCCCACGGCCGGCAACAGCGCGACCTGCAAGAGTTGCGCGCATTGCCCGTGGATGGCAATGAATGGCCTCGCGAATCTGGCCGACGTGCTGGAGCGCGGGCATAACGAGATTTTCGTCGACCGTGCGATCGGCGAGCGGGCGCGTCTGCCGATCGACCGGATGCTGGACTTCGCCGCGCGTCAGAAAAAGCGCGTGCAGGCAAGTGGCGATCTCGCGCGCGACGCGCAACTGTATTCGAATGTGGGAGCAGCGTGATGGGGGCGGTTGAGGGCATGATCGAGCGCGATCCGGGTGAGGCGGTGTCGCCGCTGTTTGCTGAAATTCACGAGCAATACGGCGCGGCGTTCGACGCGGCGCTCGCACGCAACGTTGCCGATGCGCTGGCGGAAGACGTCGGCACAGGCGATCAGACTGGACGCCTGGTGCCCGCGGACGAGATCCGCAACGCGCGCATTATCGTGCGCGAAGATGCCGTGCTGTGCGGCGTGCCATGGTTCAACGCGGTGATGCACGCGGTGGATGCCCGCATCGAAGTGCGATGGTTCTACCGCGAGGGTGACCGTATGAAAGCCGACACGCCGGTTTGCGAACTGCGCGGACCGGTGCGCGCGTTGTTGACGGCCGAACGCAACGCGCTGAACTTTTTGCAATTGCTGTCTGGCGTGGCGAGCGCAACGCGCCGTTATGTCGACGCAATCGCGCACACGCGAACGCGCATTCTGGACACCCGCAAGACGCTGCCCGGCTTGCGGCTCGCGCAGAAATACGCGGTGCGTGTGGGTGGCGGCGCGAATCAGCGGCTCGCACTGTACGACGGCATTCTGATCAAGGAAAACCACATTGCCGCAGCCGGCGGCGTGGGCGCGGCAATGGACGCGGCGCTTGCGTTGAACGCGGGCATCTCCATCCAGATCGAGGTCGAGACCCTCGAGCAGCTGGAAGCGGCATTGGCGCATCGCGCACAATCCGTTCTGCTGGACAACTTCTCGTTCGACGCAATGCGCGAGGCGGTTCGCGTGACGGCTGGACGAGCGGTGCTGGAAGTGTCGGGCGGCGTGAACTTCGACACGGTACAGACGATTGCGGAGACGGGTGTCGACCGGGTGTCGATCGGCGCGCTGACTAAAGACGTCCGCGCAACCGACTACTCGATGCGGATTGTTTGAGACAAGTGCTTACGCGTTGAAGCGTCTGCTGTGCCAGAGAAAAGGCCATCGCCAGTGTGCTCACCGGCGATGGCCTTTTCGTTTCGACTCTCGTTCAATCACACGTTGCGGTTGCGCACGTGCTCCGGCGATAGAACTGACGGCAACGCCTTCGGCAATGTGGCGGGCCAGTCGCGGCTGAAATGCAGGCCGCGACTCTCGCGCCGCGACCGCGCGCCTTCCACGATAAGCGAGCCCACATCCACCAGGTTGCGCAGCTCGAGCAGGTCGCGGCTGACCTTGAAGTTCGCGTAGTACTCGTGGATTTCGTCGCGAAGCAGCGCGAGCCGATGTTTGGCGCGCATCAGGCGCTTGTCGGTGCGCACAATCCCGACGTAATTCCACATCAGCCGGCGTAGTTCGTCCCAGTTGTGTGCGACCACCACTTCCTCATCCGGATCGGAGACGCGGCTCTCGTCCCAGTCGGGCAGCGGCGCATGGACGGCGGCGCTGAAGCCCTCGGCCTCGATAGCCTGCGCGGCGGAGCGCCCGATCACGAGGCACTCGAGCAGCGAATTGCTGGCCAGCCGGTTCGCTCCGTGCAGCCCCGTGCAGGACGTTTCGCCGACCGCATACAGGCCCTCGAGATCGGTGCGGCCCGCCAGATCCGTCACGACGCCGCCGCATGTGTAGTGCGCGGCCGGCACGACCGGAATTCCTTCTTTGGTGATATCGATGCCGAATTCCAGGCAGCGCGCCAGGATCGTCGGGAAATGCTCGCGCAGAAATTCAGGCGATTGATGGCTGATGTCGAGATACACACAATCGATGCCGCGCTTCTTGATTTCGAAGTCGATCGCACGCGCGACGATATCGCGTGGCGCGAGTTCGGCGCGCTCGTCGTGGTTCGGCATGAAGCGGGTGCCGTCCGGCAGCTTCAGAATGCCGCCTTCGCCGCGCACGGCCTCCGAGATCAGGAACGACTTCGCGTAGGGATGGAACAGACAGGTCGGATGGAACTGGATGAATTCCATATTCGACACGCGGCAGCCCGCGCGCCACGCCATCGCGATGCCGTCGCCCGTCGCGGTATCGGGGTTCGTCGTGTACAGGTAGACCTTGCCGGCGCCGCCGGTGGCGAGCACGGTGTGCGGCGCTTCGATCGTGACGGTGCGTCCGCTCTGCAGATCGAGCGCGTACAGGCCGTGACACCGACGACCCGGCAAGCCGAGGCGGTCGGAGGTGATCAGATCGATCGCGTAGTGATCTTCGAGCAGCGTGATGTTCGGGTGATGGCGCACGCGCTCGCTGAGCGTGGCGACCACGGCGTGACCGGTTGCGTCCGCGGCGTGAATGATGCGCCGATGGCTATGGCCGCCTTCGCGCGTCAAATGAAAGCCGAGTTCCGCGGCGTCGTCTTTGGTGAACGGGACACCTTGCTCGATCAGCCATTCGATCGCGGCACGCCCGTGTTCGACGATAAAGCGTGTCGCCGCTTCGTCGCACAAGCCGCCGCCGGCAATCAGCGTATCGCGCACGTGGTTTTCGATGCTGTCTGCCGAGTCCAGCACGGCGGCGATGCCGCCTTGCGCCCAATCGCTCGCGCCTTCGGTCATCGATCGCTTGGCGACCACCGCAACCCGCCGCGTCTCGGCGAGATTGAGCGCGACGCTCAAACCAGCCAGACCGCTACCGACAATCGCCACATCGAATTCCATTGCCCGCATCTCCTACTGTCGTTTTGCCATGACGGCGAAACATTCGTTCGCCGCTAAAACGAGAAAGGATACGCGTCGCGATGGAGTAGGGAAAGCTAGCCGAACGGGTTAGGACTATCTCAGTGCGCGAATGGAATGCGGTGGCGTGGTCGCTGAGATTGGAGCAGTGGAAAACAGGCCCGTAGAAAACAAAAAAGCCTCGCATGAATGCGAGGCTTTTTGCGCCTGTCTTTGCCTTCGTCAGGCGGAAACCAAGATTTATTTAATCTTGGTTTCCTTGTAGTCAACGTGCTTACGGACGACCGGATCAAATTTCTTGATCAGCATCTTTTCCGGCATGTTGCGTTTGTTCTTCGTGGTCGTGTAGAAGTGACCCGTGCCTGCGGTCGATTCCAGCTTGATCTTGTCGCGTGCGCCTTTCGCCATGACTTACTCCTTAGGCTTGGCCGCGTGCGCGCAGATCTGCGAGCACAGCGTCAATACCGTTTTTGTCGATCAGGCGCAGGCCGGCGTTCGAAACGCGCAGACGCACCCAACGGTTTTCGCTTTCCACCCAAATACGGCGGTTTTGCAGGTTCGGCAGGAACCGGCGCTTGGTTTTGTTGTTCGCGTGGGAAACGTTGTTGCCGCTCATCGGCGCTTTCCCAGTTACTTGGCATACGCGTGCCATGAGAGCACTCCTAATACGCTAATTCTGAGTTCGAACGCCGTGAAAGTTTCCCGAAAAGAGCCACGCTTAAGTTATGAAACTAGAGGCGCTTGGTCCTTTCCGGAACGCCTCGGTGGCTTCGGAACAGGGGGTTGGAAATAGGCAAACCGGAATTATAGCGGAAAAAAAGCCGCAAAATCAAACCTTATTTGCGATGCCCGACTCCGCGCAACGCCCGTGCGGTCCAGGTTCCGGCTGGATTCGGCCGGGAGTCAAGCCCTGTCACGGCCAGCCGGCGCGGGCGAACGAGTAAACCTGGTCGGTGCCGATCACCAGATGATCGATCAGTTGCACGTCGATCAGCGAGAGGGTGTCACGCAGTGCGCGCGTCAGGCGGTAATCGCTCGCGCTTGGCTCGACGACGCCGGAGGGGTGATTATGCGCGACGATCAGGCTGGCTGCATTCAAACTTAACGCGCGACGGGCGATTTCGCGCGGATACACCGCCATCCGTGTGAGCGTGCCTTGCGCACTTTTTTCGCATTTGATCAACCGATGACGGGCATCGAGATAGAGCGACATGAACACTTCCTGTTGAAGCGAGCCGATCCGCAGGCGCAGGAAATTCTCCACGGCTTCAGGCGAGTTCATCAGCGAGCGTTCGCGCATGCGGGCAACCAGCGAGCGGCGCGCCATTTCCATGATGGCCAGCAACTGGGCGATTTTCGCCGGTCCGATGCCGCGGATGCCCTCGAAGTCCGGGTAGGTTGCGTCGAGCATCGCGCGTAACGAGCCGAAGCGCTCCAGCAATGCGCGCGCGACGCTGAACACATCGTGTCCGGGCAAGCCCGAACCCAGCACCAGCACGATCATCTCGGTGTCCGACAACACCTCTGGCCCGTGGTCGATCAGGCGTTCGCGCGGCATGTCCTGCTTCGGCCACTTGCCGCCGATAAGCCGCGGGCGTGGCCGTTTGCCGCGTGCCGCCGGCGCCGGGAGCACGGCTCGCAACGGGGTTTCGTCAATCAGGCTGGCGTAATCGGCCATATATAGAGAGTCCTCCGGTTCGGTTTGAGGGCGGCGCCCATGCCGCGCCGCTCTGCGACGCAGCCAAGCCAGCGCAGGCTATGTGGCTTACAATAAGCGCTTTGCGCACGGCACCTCCGACGGTTTGCCACACGCGTACTGCTGCGTCGACTGCACCCGCGGCGCACGCGTGCAGCGCGCTTCGACTGAGCGAGCATTGCATGAGCATCATCGACATTTCCGAAGTGAAACCCGGTTCACACGTCACGCTTCACTACCGGCTTTCCCTTGCCGATGGCGCCGAAGTCATCAACACGTTTACCGAGAAGCCGGCCACGCTGCTGCTCGGCGCCGGTCAACTGGCGCCGCCGCTGGAAGCTATTTTGCTGGGTTTGAAGGTGGGCCACCATTCGACCTTTCAGCTAATGCCCGGTCAGGCCTTCGGTCCTCGCAATCCGGAATTGATCCAGCGCGTGTCGCTGGCCACGCTGCGAGAAAACAGCATGATCGGTGAGGATTTTTCGCCCGGTGATCTGGTCGAATTCAACGCGCCGGGTGGCGGCCGGTACGCTGGCGTTCTGAAGGAGGTCGGCGAAACCTCGGCCCTGTTCGATTTCAACCACCCGCTTGCCGGCCAGGCGCTGGCGTTCGAAGTGAAAATCATCGGGATTTTGTAAACATGAGCATCACGGATACGACTCTTGCCGAAACCGAGATCCTGCTGGCGCAGCCGCGCGGGTTCTGTGCCGGCGTCGACCGGGCGATCGAGATCGTCGAGCGGGCCATCAAGCTGCACGGCTCGCCGATCTACGTGCGTCACGAAATCGTCCACAACGCCTATGTCGTCGAAGATCTGCGCAAGAAGGGCGCGATTTTCATCGAGCGGCTGGAAGAGGTGCCGGCCGGCAACACGGTGATCTTCAGCGCGCACGGCGTATCTAAAGCCGTGCGTTCCGAGGCCGAGTCGCGCGGGCTGCGGGTGTACGACGCCACGTGTCCGCTCGTGACCAAGGTGCATATCGAAGTGGCGAAGATGCGCCAGGACGGTTTCGACATCGTCATGATCGGCCACAAGGGGCATCCTGAGGTCGAGGGCACCATGGGCCAGGCCGGCGAGGGCATGCACCTGGTCGAAGACATCGAGGACGTGCAAGCCTTGCAGCTCGACGACCCCGAACGGATTGCGTTTGTCACGCAAACCACGCTGTCGGTCGACGACGCCGCCGAGATCATCCGTGCGCTGAAGACCAAATATCCGTCTATCCGTGAGCCGAAGAAGCAGGACATCTGCTACGCCACGCAAAACCGCCAGGACGCGGTGAAATTCATGGCGCCGCAGTGCGACGTTGTGATCGTGGTCGGCAGCCCGAACAGTTCGAACTCCAACCGCTTGCGCGAGCTGGCCGAAAAGCTCGGCGTACCCGCCTATATGGTGGATTCGCCCGATCAGATCGACCCGATCTGGGTAGAAGGCAAGCGCCGCATCGGCGTGACCGCGGGCGCCTCGGCGCCGGAAGTGCTGGCTCAGGCGGTGATCGCCCGCTTGCGCGAACTGGGCGTGCGCAACGTGCGCGCGCTCGAGGGCATCGAGGAAAACATCGCGTTTCCGCTGCCGCGCGGGCTAGGTCTGCCTGCCTGACAATTAGCTGACCATGAAAGGAAGCGCACCCGAGGGTGCGCTTTTTTTACGCCTATCGATCAGACGATCTCAGAATGAATAAAGTGCCAGATCATGAGTTACAGCTCGTTTTAGTGGCCTTGCGCACAAATTCTTTTGAAAACCAATCTGGTTTTTAAACTCATCTTTGTCGATATGGCCCCGTTTATTATCAGCAAAAGCGCTTGCGCGGATTTTTGACGCACTAAAATAGTGCGTGATCAGGGATATCAAGAGAAACGTAATACCTAACGCGAAACGCGCTGCAATCGGGGCTTGAGCCAATTCGCCGCAACACTTGATGCCACGGGGTGCGACGCTGGTGCAACTGATGCACGAAAAATAGTCGCAACCGGGTTGCGCCTTTTAGTGAATTTTGCTCTCAAAATAAGGTTGCAATGCAGGAAAACCCTGCCGGTTCAACAATATTGCCCGTCGCAAAATTGGAGTTACAATGCGCGCGTTCTCAAGGCCTCCGGGTCCCGAACACGAGATTTTGCAAGGCGCAGGAGACCTACTTAATGCGAGTCAAATTTGCTTACGCCGTGTCCATCGCGGCCGCGGTTGCGATGCTGACCGCGTGCGGCAAGAAACAGGATGGCGAGGCGGGAGCAGGTGCATCGGCGGCCGTAACGGCGGCGGCACCGGCGAGCGAAGCGACGGTCGTGAAAATCGGTCATGCGGCCCCATTGACGGGTGGCATTGCGCACCTTGGCAAAGACAATGAGAACGGCGCGCGTCTGGCGGTCGAGGAAATCAACACACAGGGTTTAACGATCGACGGCCACAAGATCCAGTTGGAGCTCGACGCGCAGGACGATGCAGCGGACCCGAAAACGGGCACCGCCGTCGCGCAGAAGCTGGTCGACGATCACGTGGTCGCGGTGGTGGGGCATCTGAATTCCGGGGTGTCGATTCCGGCTTCGAAGATCTATAGCGATGCGAGCATCGTGCAGATCTCGCCGTCGTCGACCAATCCGGCCTACACGCAGCAGGGTTTCAAGACGACCTATCGGGTCGTCGCCACGGACGCGCAACAAGGTCCGGCGCTCGCCGATTACGCCACGAAGGCGTTGGGCGCCAAACGCATCGCGGTAGTGGACGATGCAACCGCCTACGGTAAGGGGCTCGCGGACGAATTCGCGAAGACCGTACAGGCGAGCGGAGCGAAGATCGTCGCGCGGGAAGCGACGAACGACCGGGCCACGGATTTCCGGGCCATCCTCACAAAGATCAAGAGTGTTCAGCCGGACGTGATTATGTTCGGCGGCATGGACGCGACGGGCGGGCCGTTTACCAAACAGGCGGCGGCGCTCGGTATCAGGGCAAAAATCCTTGGCGGCGACGGTGTGTGTACCGACAAGGTGGGGGAGCTGGCGGGATCCGCCGTGCAAAACCTGGTCTGCTCGGAGGCGGGACTCGCGCTTTCGAAGATGGACAAGGGAGCGGACTTCGAAAAGAAGTACGTGGACCGCTTCCACACACCGGTGCAGATTTACGCACCGTTCACGTATGACGCTGTGTACGTGATTGTCGATGCAATGAAGCGCGCTAATTCGATCGAGGCGCCCAAGGTGCTGGCTGCGATGCCGTCCACCGATTACAACGGTGTAATCGGCCACATCGCGTTCGACGACAAGGGTGATTTGAAAGAGGGCGCCATTACGCTTTACGACTTCAAGGACGGCAAGAAAGCGGTTCTCGACGTCGTGAAGATGTGATGACGGGACGTTCAGCCTGACGGCACCGAAACCACCCAACGGTGCCGTTTTTGCATCCGCTCAAGGCGAGCCTGCAACCGCATCCCGGTCGTCATGGCAAACCGGCGGCGGATAACCCTTACCGGTCTTTTACATCAGTACCCGCAGTGCCGTTGAGATTCCGTGACGCATCACCGCCCACCGGCTGATGAAGAGCGCGAATCCAGTCGCACGGGCTAAGGAGCATTAAATGGATATCTTCATCCAGCAGGTCCTCAACGGGCTGGTGCTTGGCAGCGTTTACGCCATCATCGCACTGGGCTATACGATGGTTTACGGCATCTTGGGCATCATCAACTTCGCTCACGGCGACGTGTTGATGGTGGGCGCGATGGTTGCGCTCTCAGCCATAGGCGTGCTTCAGAACCACTTCCCCGGCCTCGGCAATGTGCCGACGCTCGTCATCGCGCTGATCATCGCCGCTATTGTGTGCGCGGCCGTCGGCTATACGATCGAGCGGGTGGCCTACCGGCCGTTGCGTAAAGCACCGCGTCTCGCTCCGCTGATCACCGCGATCGGCGTGTCGATCCTGCTGCAGACGCTGGCCATGATGATCTGGTCGCGCAACCCGTTGCCGTTCCCGCAACTGTTGCCCACCGACCCGATCAACGTGATCAAGGCCACCGACACGACGCCGGGCGCCGTGATCTCGATGACTGAAATCGTGATCATCGTGGTGGCCTTCCTCGTGATGGCCGGCCTGCTGCTGCTGGTGCACAAAACCAAGCTCGGCCGCGCGATGCGTGCGATCGCCGAGAACCCGGGCAATGCCAGCCTGATGGGCGTGAACCCGAACTTCGTGATTTCGGCGACCTTCATGATCGGCTCGGCGCTCGCCGCTCTGGCCGGCGTGATGATCGCGTCCGAATACGGCAACGCGCACTTCTACATGGGCTTCATCCCCGGTCTGAAGGCCTTTACGGCAGCGGTACTGGGCGGTATCGGCAATCTCGGCGGCGCGATGGTGGGCGGGGTGATCCTTGGCCTGATCGAGCAGTTGGGCGCCGGCTATATCGGCAACCTCACCGGTGGTGTGTTCGGCAGTAATTATCAGGACGTGTTCGCTTTCATCGTGCTGATCGTTGTGCTGGTGTTCCGTCCGTCGGGTCTGCTCGGCGAACGCGTTGCGGATCGCGCCTGATTCTGGGAGTAAATAAACATGACCTCAATTCAACCGATCGAGCCGTCCACGACGCTCATCCCTGAAAAGAACCGCACCAAGACGCTGACGGTCGGCATCATCACCGCGATCTTCGTGATCGCCGCGCCGATGATCATCGGCACGGCCGGCGGCAACTACTGGGTCCGCGTGCTCGACTTCGCGATGCTGTACGTGATGCTCGCGCTCGGCCTCAACGTGGTGGTCGGCTTCGCCGGCCTGCTGGACTTGGGCTACATCGCGTTCTACGCGGTCGGCGCCTACACGTCCGCGCTGCTGAGTTCGCCGCATCTGGCGTCGCAATTCGAATGGATCGCGCACCTCGCGCCGAACGGGCTGCATGTGCCGTTCCTGATCATCGTGCCGTGCGCGATGGCGGTGGCCGCGCTGTTCGGCGTGCTGCTCGGCGCACCGACGCTGCGTCTGCGTGGCGACTACCTCGCCATCGTGACGTTGGGCTTCGGAGAAATCGTGCGGATCTTCCTGAACAACCTCGACCGTCCGGTGAACATCACCAACGGCCCGAAGGGCATCACGGCGATCGACCCGGTTCACTTCGGCGACTTCAGCCTCGCGCAGACGCACTCGCTGTTCGGCTTCCAGTTCCCCACGGTGTACTCGTACTACTACCTGTTCGTGGTCGCAGCGTTGGCCGTGATCTGGGTGTGTACGCGCTTGCAGCACTCGCGTATCGGCCGCGCATGGGCCGCGATCCGCGAAGACGAAATCGCCGCCAAGGCGATGGGCATCAACACCCGCAACGTGAAGTTGCTGGCGTTCGCGATGGGCGCGTCGTTCGGCGGCCTGTCGGGCGCGATGTTCGGCTCGTTCCAGGGCTTCGTGTCGCCGGAATCGTTCACGCTGCCGGAATCGATCGTGGTGCTGGCGTGCGTGGTGCTGGGCGGTATGGGCCATATCCCGGGCGTGATTCTCGGCGCGGTGCTGCTCGCGGTGCTGCCGGAATTCCTGCGCTCCACGATGGGTCCGCTGCAGAACATGGTCTTCGGTCACGAAATCGTCGACACGGAAGTGATCCGTCAGCTGGTCTACGCACTCGCCATGGTGCTGATCATGCTGTATCGCTCGGAAGGCTTGTGGCCGTCGCCCAAGCATGAAGACAAGATTGCGAAACTGACGAAGCGTGGCGGCAAGAAGCCCGTTCGCGCCTAAGCCGGGGAGAGAAAATAATGAGCGACAACATTCGACTGTCGGTGAAAGGCGTCAACAAGCGCTTCGGCGGCTTGCAGGCGCTGTCCGACGTCGGGCTTGAAATCAAGTCCGGCCAGATTTACGGTTTGATCGGCCCGAACGGCGCCGGCAAGACGACCTTCTTCAACGTGATCACGGGCCTGTACACACCGGATTCGGGCGAGTTCAAGCTCGACGGCGAGAACTACACGCCGACCGCGGTGTATCAGGTGGCGAAAGCCGGTATCGCGCGTACGTTCCAGAACATCCGTCTGTTCGGCGGCATGACCGCGCTGGAAAACGTGATGGTCGGCCGTCACGTGCGTACCAAACACGGCCTGCTCGGCGCGGTGTTCCAGACCCCGGCCGAACGCAAGGAAGAGCGCGAGATCAAGGAACGCGCGATCGAACTGCTCGAGTACGTCGGCATTGCGCAGTACGCGGACTACACGTCGCGCAACCTGTCGTACGGCCACCAGCGCCGTCTGGAAATTGCCCGCGCATTGGCGACCGATCCGAAGCTGCTCGCACTGGACGAACCGGCGGCCGGCATGAATGCGACGGAAAAGGTCGAGCTGACCAAGCTGCTCGACAAGATCCGCAGCGACGGCAAGACGATCCTGCTGATCGAGCACGACGTGAAACTCGTGATGGGTCTGTGCAACCAGATGACGGTGCTCGACTACGGCAAGGTGATTGCGCAAGGTCTGCCGTCAGACGTGCAGAAGGATCCGAAGGTGATCGAAGCTTATCTGGGTGCGGGAGTCCACTGATGTCCACAACGCAAGCAATGTTGAAAATCAAGGGCCTGCAGGTCAATTACGGCGGCATCCAGGCAGTCAAGGGCATCGACCTCGAAGTCCAGCAGGGCGAACTGGTCACGCTGATCGGCGCGAACGGTGCAGGCAAGACCACGACGATGAAGGCGATCACGGGTCTGAAGCCGTACACGATCGGCGACATCGAGTACATGGGCGAATCGATCAAGGGCGTGCCGCCGCATCTGCTGCTCAAGCGCGGTCTGGCGATGGTGCCGGAAGGGCGCGGTATCTTCGCGCGCATGTCGATCGTCGAGAACATGCAGATGGGCGCTTATCTGCGGACCGACACCGACGGCATCAAGGCAGACGTCGATCGCATGTTCGGCTTCTTCCCGCGTCTGAAGGAACGGGCCACGCAGTACGCAGGCACGCTCTCCGGCGGCGAACAGCAAATGCTGGCCATGGCGCGCGCGATCATCAGCAAGCCGAAGCTGTTGTTGCTGGATGAACCGTCGATGGGTCTGTCGCCGATCATGGTCGAGAAGATCTTCGAAGTGGTGCGAGCGATCTCGGCGGAAGGCATGACCGTGCTGCTGGTCGAGCAGAACGCGCGTCTCGCGCTGCAGGCGGCGAACCGCGGCTATGTGATGGACTCGGGTCTGGTCACGATGTCCGGCGACGCGAAACAGATGCTGGACGATCCGAAGGTGCGGGCGGCTTATCTGGGTGAATAACCTGGCTTAGCCGGACGAGACCGATAAGAAAGGCTGCATGCGCAAAACGCATGCAGCTTTTTTTATTCCGACGCGCGACGCTTCAGCTTGCCGCCGCCACGGGTTCCGCGAGCTCGCCGAGGCGTTTGCCCAAACTGATCACCGCGTCGGCGCGATACCCGAGCGCTTCGTAAAACTCGCGGATCTCGGTCTTCGCGGACAACACCTGCAGATTCAGCTTCGGGCAACCCAGCCCGGTCAACACCTGTTCGACGTGCGCGACCAGCCGCGTACCGATCCCGTGACGTCGCACCGACTCGTCGACGGCGAGCGAATAGAGCCAGCCCCGGTGACCGTCGTAGCCGCCCATCACCGTGCCGACGATGCGCTCGTCGAGCGTCGCGACGAAGAACAGTTCCGGTTGTGTCGCCAGCTTGTTGGCGATCGACAGATGCGGGTTGCGCTGCGGCCTTGTCACGTCCCGGTACTCGGGGAAGGCTTCTTGCCACAGCGCGACCACGACATCGGTGTCGCGCGCGTCGAAGCGGCGGATCGATAGCGTGGAGGTCGTCGTCATAAGTGCGTTCCTGGTCGTTACAGCGTGTCGAGAATCGAACGCAGCATGGCCATCATCTGGTCGATTTCCTCGTTCGTCACGTTCAGTGCCGGCATGAAGCGCAGCAGGTTCGGGCGCGCCGCGTTGAGCAGCAGACCGTCGGGCTGCATCACACGGGCCTTCTCGACGATCTGGTTGCCGATGTCCTTGCCGAGCAGCAGGGCGCGCAGCAGACCTTCACCGCGCTCGCCTTCGAAGCCGCGCTCCGCCGACAACTCCAGCAGCTTCGCGCGCAGATACTCGCCGCGCTCGCGCACGCCCTCGAGGAAACCCGGCGCCACCAGTTGCGAGATCACCGAATAGCCGACCGCGGTCATCAGCGGATTGCCGTTGTAGGTGCCGCCCTGGTCGCCGGCTTCGAACACGGCGACATTCGCCTTCGACAGCAGCGCCGCGAGCGGCACGCCGCCGCCGATGCCCTTGCCGAGCGTCATGATGTCCGGCTCGATACCCGACAGTTCGTAGGCGAACAGCGTGCCGGCGCGGCCGCAACCGCTTTGCACTTCGTCGACGATCAGCAGCAGGTTGTGCTGTTGGGTCAGCGCGCGCAATTGCTTCATGAATTCGGGGGTAGCCGGAATCACGCCACCTTCGCCCTGAATCGGTTCGAGCATCACGGCAACGGTCTTCGCGTTGATGAGCTTTTCCACCGACGCGATGTCGTTCAGGTCCGCTTTCGGGAAGCCCGGCACTTGCGGTGCGTAGATCGTGTCCCAGCCCGGCTTGCCGCTGGCCGACATGGTGGCCAGCGTACGGCCGTGGAAGCTGTGGTCGAACGTGATGATCTCGAACGCGCCGTCCTTGAACTTCTTGCCCCACTTGCGCGCGAGCTTGATCGCGCCTTCGTTGGCTTCGGCGCCACTGTTGGTGAAGAACACCTTGTCGAAGCAGCTGTGTTGCGTGAGCAGGCCGGCGAGTTGCGCCATCGGCTCGTTGTAGAAAGCCGGCGACGGATTGAACAGCAGCCTGGCCTGTTTGTTCAGCGCTTCGATCATGCCTTCGTTGCAATGTCCGAGGCTGTTCACCGCCCAGCCCTGGATGAAGTCCAGATATCGCTTGCCGGTATTGTCGTAGAGCCACGAGCCCTTGCCGTGCGTGAAAACGATTTCGGGCCGGTTCGTGATGTACATCAGCGACTCGATCGGGTACTCAGTGAAATTCATGACGGCAGGCTCCAGACAACGGATGAAGGGTGAATGAAAGTTGACCGGATACGCAACAGAGCGGCCGGGGATGGAACGGAACGGCAAAAACAAAAAAGCCACGGCATGCCGTGGCTTTCATGATTCGAACTGCGTGCGCCTGGGTGTGGCGCGAATCCGTGACGAAGCCAGCGGCGTCCCTAAGGGAGCGGCGAGCGGCGACGTCGGAGTTCGGATTGGATGCGGTTCATGCGCGAAAGAATACGACAAGGAAAGCGCTGGTGTAAACCATGAATTTGTACGAGGGCCTGCGAAATGGATTCTGGATGAGTCTGCCAGCGGGCATGTTTCCATTTGATGAACGGCGCGATGGCTAACCAGTCGCGCCGTTCGGGGCCTGGCGTGTAGCGTTAAATCGCGTGGTTCAAACCGCGTTCGCCAGATCCGCGGCGCTCGTGAACGAGTCCGCATAGAACTCATCTTGCGGCAGCCCGTGATGCTGGGTGAAATCGCGCTGGGCCGATTCGACCATGACCGGTGCGCCGCAGGCATACACCTGGTACGCCGACAGATCCGGCAAGTCTTCGATCACCGCGCGATGCACGAAGCCGACGCGGCCCGTCCACGCGTCTTGCGCGTCCGGCTCCGACAGCACCGGCACGAACTTGAAGTTCGGAATCTCGCGCGCCCATTGCTCGGCGAGTTCGAGCAGATACAGGTCTTTCTTGCGGCGTGCGCCCCAGTAAAGCGTCATGGGACGATTCAGGTTCTTGAACACCGCATGCTCGACGATCGCCTTCAGCGGCGCGAAGCCCGTGCCCGAAGCCAGCAGCACGATTGGCCGGTCGGAATCTTCACGCAGGAAGAACGTGCCGAGCGGCGCTTCGAAGCGCAGGATGTCGCGCTCTTTCAGCGTGTTGAACACGTGATCCGTGAATGCGCCGCCGGGCATGTGGCGCAGATGCAGCTCGATCGGGCCTTCGGTGTGCGGCGCGCTCGCCATCGAATAGCTGCGGCGCTTGCCGTCCTTCAGGATGAATTCGAGGTACTGACCGGCCAGATATTGCAGACGTTCGTTGGCGGGCAGTTGCAGCTTCAGCACGACGACGTCGTCGGCCTTGCGTTCGATCGCGTTGACGCGGCACGGCAGCTTTTTGACCTGCACGTCGCCGACCCCGGCCACTTCGCGAATGTCCACTTCGAGATCGGAGCAGGCGGTCGCGCAGCACAACAGCGCCATGCCGCGAGTCTTTTCGTCGTTCGACAACGCCGACGACGAATGCGCGCGCTGTTCGACCTGGCCGCTGAGTACAGCGCCCTTGCACGAGCCGCATGCGCCGTTCTTGCAGCCGTACGGCAGGCCGATGCCCTGGCGCAACGCGGCGCTCAGCACCGGTTCGTCCTGTTCTACCTGAAACTGCCGGCCGCTTTGCCGGAGCGTGACGTTGAATGCCATAAAGTGTGGGGAAATCGAAAAGTCGGTAATCGTTATCGGACCCGCCGCGTTCGCGGCCGACGGCTACAATGCGTCCACCATGAAAGCGACACGAAACTTCCGCCGGCCGCGCGTGTTGATCGTAGGGTGCGGCGATGTCGGCATGCGCTGCGTGCCCTTGCTGCAACCCCGTGCACACGTCTTCGCACTGACCAGCCACGCCGGGCGTTGCGCCGAACTGCGCGCCGCAGGCGTCACGCCGCTGGTCGGCGATCTGGATCAGCGCCGCAGCCTGAAACGGGTCGCGAGACTCGCGCCGACGGTGCTGCACCTTGCTCCGCCGCAAAAAAATGGCGACGACGATCTGCGTACCCGCGCGTTGCTCGCGACGCTCGGCGCTCGTGGCGCCCGCGCGCTGCGCGCCGCGGCGACGCCTGCCGTGGCGCCGGTTGGACGGCTGCGCCGCGAACAGGTTGCGCGTGCCGGTGTGGCCGGGTTTGCCTTGCAAGGCGGATCCGGGACAGCCGATATTGTACCCGACGGGGTCGGCCGTGCCGCCGCTTCGCGCGCGCCGATCCGCCTCGTGTACGCCAGCACGACGGGCGTCTACGGCGATTGCGGCGGCGCCTGGATCGACGAGACGCGCGTGACGCAGGCCACCAATGCGCGTGCCAAACGCCGCGTGTCGGCCGAGCGGCAAATGCGGCGGGCAACCGCTCGCGGCGCGGTCCGCGCCAGCATCGCGCGGATTCCCGGCATCTATGCGGGTAACCGTCTGCCGCTCGCGCGGCTCGAAAAACGCACGCCGGCTCTGATCGATGCCGACGATGTCTACACCAACCATATCCACGCCGACGATCTCGCCGCGATCCTCGTGCGGCTCGCGACACACGGCCGGCCGGCGCGCGTGATTCACGCGTCGGACGACTCGTCGTTGAAAATGGGGGAGTACTTCGACGCGGTTGCCGATGCCTTCGGTGTCGAGCGTGCGCCGCGTATCACGCGTGCCCAGGCCGAGCAGGCGATCGAGCCGACCATGCTGTCGTTCATGCGTGAATCGCGGCGGCTGATGAACCGGCGCCTCAAGAGGGAGTTACGCGTGCGATTGCGCTACCCGAGCGTGCAGGATTTTCTCCGCGAGGCCCTGACGAAGGGGTAAAACGCGTCGAGCGTGAAGGCGCGACGCCGCACCCAGCCGCGAGCGTCTCGTTGCCCCGAAGCCTCAAGTCAGCGCCGGCAATGCCTCCAGCAGCAGGAAACACAGCATCGCGCCGATCAACGCGCCGATCAGATTCGGATGATAGGAATGCCGCAGCCGCATCGCGATCAGCAGTCCGCCGATCAGAACCAGCCCGAGACACATAAAAGCAATCATCACGGGCGAGATCCGGATAGTGTCGTGGATCATCATGGCGCGCCTCCTTGAACCCTTTGTTGTCTTTGTTTAAAGGAGTATAGGGCGAGCTGTAAGGAAGAGCATGCTGCGGCGCAGCGCATGAACGCCGTCCGTGAGCGCCTGTGTGCGGCCGCGCACAGGCTTTTTCCTGCCGCTTCAAGGCCTTGATGCGCGGCTACCGGTTTACCCGCTCCGTAAAGATCCGAGGTCGGTTTCGTCGAGCCATTGCCATGCGCCCGGCGCAAGCGTCGCGGGCAGCGTAAGTCCGCCGATCCGCTCGCGATGCAGCGCCTCGCAACGGTTGCCGGCGGCGGCGATCATCCGCTTGACCTGGTGGTATTTGCCTTCCATGACCGTGAGCGCGAGCGCGTGCTCGCCGCGCGCTACCGCGTCGACCGCGGCGATCGGTCTCGGTTCGCCGTGCAACAACACGCCTTCGCGCAACGCGCCCAGTTGCGTATCGTCGAGCGGATGGCGCGTGGTCGCGACATACAACTTCGGCACCTTGCGTTTCGGCGACGTGAACAGATGCACGAACTTGCCGTCGTCGGAGAGCAGCAGCAGGCCGGTGGTGTCCTGGTCGAGCCGCCCCACGCATTGCACGCCGCGCTCCGCGAATTGCGGCGGCAACAGGCTGAATACGCTCGGATGATGCTGCGGGTCGCGCGAACATTCGTAGCCGGCCGGCTTGTTCAGCAGCAGATAGGCGTGCTCGCGATACGGCCAGACGACGCCGTCCACGCTGAAGTGGAAGGCGTTGCCGGTGACGGGGAAATCGGCGTCGGCATCGGTGCGCACGGCGCCGTCGATGCTCACGCGCGCGTCGCCGATCAACGCGCGGCATTGGCGGCGCGAGCCGAAACCTTGAGTAAAGAGAATGCTTTCGAGATTCATGGCGAGCGAAGAATAACACCGCAAGAAGCGGAGCGCCTCACGGCGCGAGTCGGACGACGATGGGCTCCTCATCACCCAGCCCAAGGAGTGCTTCGATGCCCGCCGCTTCCTCTTCATCTGCCACCATCCGATCCCGCTTGCCGGCCGCGTTCCAGCGGCTCGCCTGGTCGAACCTGGTCGCGCAGTCGGCCGAACAGATCAGCCTCGCCGCCGCGCCGCTCGTCGCGGTGTTCATGCTCGGCGCCGACGCGCGCGACACGGGCCTGCTGCAAACCGCGCAGACGCTGCCGTTCCTGTTGCTGTCTATCCCGCTCGGCGTCTGGGCCGATCGTCGCTCGCGCCGGTTGCTGATGACGCTCGCCGAAAGCGTGCGCGTGATCGCGATGCTGTGCGTCCTGCTGCTGGTGTCGACGCATGCGTTGAGCCTACCGCTGCTCGCCGCGCTCGGCTTCGTGGCGGCGACCGGCACGGTGGCCTACAACGTCGCGGCGCCGTCGCTGGTGCCCGCGCTGGTGCCGCGCGAGGCGTTCGCCAGCGCCAACGGCCGGCTCGAATTGGCGCGCAGCGTCGCGTATTCGGCGGGGCCGGCGCTGGGCGGTTTGCTGGTCGGCTGGATCGGCGCGGGATGGGCGTATGGCTGCGCTGCGGGACTATCGGCGCTGGCCGTTGCGTTGCTGGCCGGACTGCGCGAACCGCCGCGCGCGGCTGTGCCGCAGCGCCACTTCCTGCTGGAGTTGCGCGACGGCACGCGCTTCGTGCTGCGCGATGCGCTGCTGCGTCCCATGCTCGCGACCGCCGTGTTCTTCAACCTCGGCTTCTTCATCCTGCAAGCGGTGTACGTGCCCTACGCGGTGCATCGGTTGGGGCTGAGCGCGTCGATGGTCGGTGTGACGCTCGGCGCCTATGGCGTCGGCATGGTGTGCGGCGCGCTGGCTGCGCCCGCGATCGCGCGGCGTCTCGCCTTCGGGCGCGTGCTGATCATCGGGCCGTCGTGCGGCCTGCTTGCGTCGCTCGTGATGGTGGCGACGCTCGTCGCGCCGTCCTTCTGGCTGGCGATGTTGAGCTTCTTCCTGGTCGGCGCGGGTCCCATTCTGTGGGTGGTCGGCTCGACCACGCTGCGCCAGGCGATTACTCCCGAACGGATGATGGGCCGCGTGTCGGCGCTCAACAGCACCGCCACTTACGGCGCGCGGCCGCTGGGTGCGTTGCTCGGCGCGGCGATCAGCGCACGCTGGGGCATGGACGCGTGCCTCGTCGCGGCGGCTGCCGCTTTCGTCGTGCAGGCGCTGATTATCTTCATGTCGCCGGCGGCACGGCTCGAGCGCATTCCCGAACAAAGCGCCGCCGCCTGCTGAAAACAAATTTTCATCCGGCCGCTGCGTGCCGTGCGGCGATGCGTGGATGGGCCGCCTGAGCCAACACGCATCATCCGGAGAAACCCTCGGAAATGAAAATGAATTTTTTTCTGCGAGTTTTCTATGTAAATATACTTTCATTCATTTTCATTACGGCACTGGCCCGGCCAACCCGCTCGCATGATTCATCAACCGTCCGTTGCGCCCAATTCCGCCGAGCAGGCTATCGCGGCGCGCATCGCCGCCGCGATGCCGACGCTCACGCCGATCCACCGGCGTATGGGCGACTACGTGCTGGCCAATCTGTTCCGCGCGGCCACCATGCGGATCGACGAGCTGGCGAGCGTGGTGGGCGCGTCGGTGGCGACGGCGAATCGCTTCGCTCGTGCGCTCGGCTTCGACGGTTATCCGCAGTTTCGCGAGGCGCTGGTGCGCGGTTTCGAGGCGACGCTCGCGCCGGTCGAGCGCTTGCGCAGCGCCCAGGAATCGCTCGCGGCCGGCGACGACGTACTCGACGCGTCGCTGGAACAAGCCGCCAATAATCTGCACGCCACCCGCACGGCGATCGACCGGAACGCGGCTGAAGCCGCCGTCGAAGCGATCATCGCGGCGCGTCGTGTGTTCGTGCTCGGCTACGGCGCCAGCGCGTTTCTCGCCGGGCTGATGGAGCACGGCCTGATGCCGTATCACGACAACGTGCAGTCGCTCGCGCTGATGGGCGGCCCGTCGCATGCCGCGCGGCGTCTGTTCGCCTCCAACGAGGACGATCTCGTGATCGGCCTCGCGTTTCCGCGTTACGTCGAAGACACGATCGAACTCGCGCGCCGCGCCGCAAGCCGGGGTGCTCGCGTGCTCGCGCTGACCGACAGTCCGCGTTCACCGCTCGCGCAATTCGCCGATCTCTCGCTCTACATTCGCGCCGACCGGCGGCTCGCGGCCAATGCCGATTCGGCCGTGCTGGCCGTGATCGAGGCACTATGCGACGCGGTTGCCTATCGGGCGAAGCGCTCGGTCAAGGCCGCCGCCGAAGTCAGCGAATTCGTGCTGCCGTGGCTGGTCGATCCGCACGCCGAGAACGCCGGCCCGAACGAGCGGCCCGCGCGCGTCGTGAGCCGTGCCGCGAGCGCTGCCGGCAAACCAGGCAAGCCCGGCAAGCCCGGTGAGCCGGCCGCTACGGCCACGCCCCGATCCACCCGAACTTCCAGCAAGACCCAGGCTAAACGATGAACTCCAACGCAGTCATTGCCATTCATGGCGGCGCCGGGACGATCCTGCGCGCGTCGATGTCGGCCAGCGCCGAAGCCGACTATCACGCTGCCTTGCATGCGGTGCTGAGCGCCGGCCAGCGCGTGCTGGCCGACGGCGGCAGCGCGCTCGACGCGGTGAGCGAAGCGGTGCGTCTGCTCGAAGACTGCCCGCTGTTCAATGCGGGCCGCGGCGCGGTGTACACGGCGGCCGGCACGCATGAAATGGACGCCGCCATCATGGACGGCAGCACGCTCGAAGCCGGCGCGATCTGCTGCGTGAAACGCGTGCGCAATCCGATCCTGGCGGCGCGCAAGGTACTGGAACGCAGCGAGCACGTGCTGTTCACCGGCGAAGGTGCCGAAGCGTTCGCGGCCGCGCAGGGACTCGAATTCGCCGAACCCGACTATTTCCATACCGACGCGCGTCATCGTCAGTGGCTGCTCGCGCGCGATCAGCACCGCGCGATGCTGGATCACGACGGCGCGTCGCTTGCCGCCACGCCGTCGGCGGAGTCCGGGGCCAGCGGCAACGACGACCCCACGCCGCACGAACCGATCGACCCGAACCGCAAGTTCGGCACCGTCGGCGCGGTCGCACTCGATCGGCATGGCCACGTGGCCGCGGCGACCTCGACGGGTGGCGTCACCAACAAACAGGTCGGCCGGGTCGGCGACACGCCGCTGATCGGCGCGGGCTGCTATGCGGACGACGCCACCTGCGCGGTCTCCACGACCGGCTCCGGCGAGATGTTCATGCGCATGGTCGCGGCCTACGACGTCGCCGCGCAAATGGCTTATCGCCAGGTGTCGCTGCAGGAAGCGGCCGACGACGTGGTGATGAACCGTTTGCCGAAGATCGACGGCCGTGGCGGTCTGATCGCCGTCGACGCGCGCGGCAACGTCACGCTGCCGTTCAACACCGAAGGCATGTATCGCGGCTTCGCGCGTCTCGGCGAAACGCCGGTGACGGCGATCTATCGCTAGCAGGCCTCGCCGGATCTACTGAATCATGGGTCGAACGCTCGCGCCTGCGCGCGCTTGCGTTCCGGCTAGTCGCGTTCGAATTCAAAGGAACCACCGTGCCGACTTCATTGCACACTGCCCGTCCGCTTATCGAAACCCTGCCGCCGCAACGCGTGCTCGCGGTCGACGATCTGTCGGTCGCGTTTCGCCGCGGCGAACTGGCCTTCAACGCGGTGCGCAACCTGTCGCTGACCGTCGAGCGCGGCGAAACGCTCGCGATCGTCGGCGAATCGGGTTCGGGTAAATCGGTGACCTCGCTCGCGTTGATGCGGCTGATCGAGCATGGCGGTGGGCGCCTTGCCGGCGGCAGCATCGCATTCCGGCGCCGCGACGGCAGCGTGCTCGACCTCGCGACAGCGTCGTCCGGCACGATGCGCTCGATTCGCGGCGCCGACATCGCGATGATCTTTCAGGAGCCGATGACCTCGCTCAATCCGGTCTTCACCGTGGGCGATCAGATCGGCGAAGCGATCGCCTTGCATCAGGGCAAGAGCCGTTCCGCCGCGCACGCCGAAACGCTGCGTCTGCTCGATCTCGTGCGGATTCCGGAAGCGCGGCGGGTGGCCGCGCGTTATCCGCATCAATTGTCGGGCGGCATGCGCCAGCGCGTGATGATCGCGATGGCGCTGTCGTGCAAGCCCGCGCTGCTGATTGCCGACGAACCGACCACCGCGCTCGACGTGACGATCCAGGCGCAGATCCTGCAACTGATTCGCGGCTTGCAGGACGAGATGAACATGGGCGTGATCTTCATCACGCACGACATGGGTGTGGTCGCCGAAGTGGCCGACCGCGTGCTGGTGATGTATCGCGGCGAGAAGGTGGAAGAGGGCGAGTCGGACACGATCTTCGCCGCGCCGTCGCATCCTTATACGAAGGCGTTGCTCGCCGCCGTGCCGCGTCTGGGCGCGATGCAGGGTACCGATCGGCCCGCCAGGTTTCCGATCCTGACCATCGAGCAGGCGAGCCTGAGCGGTGCCGAACAAGCCGTGCGCGCCGCGGCCGCCGTCGCCGACGAAGCGCAGCCGCCGGTGCAGGAGAGCACGCCGCCGATTCTGCGCGTGCGCGATCTGGTCACGCGTTTCCCGGTCAAGACCGGCGTGTTCGGCCGGCTCACGGGCCGTGTGCATGCCGTCGAAAAAGTCAGCTTCGACTTGCGGCCGGGCGAAACGCTCGCGCTGGTCGGTGAGTCGGGCTGCGGCAAATCGACCACGGGCCGCTCGCTGCTGCGTCTGGTTGAAAGTCAGAGCGGCTCGATCGAGTTCGCCGGCAAGGAAATCAGTTCGCTGACCGGGCCCGCGTTGCAGGCGCTGCGCCGCGATATCCAGTTCATTTTCCAGGACCCGTTCGCGTCGTTGAATCCGCGTTTGACGGTCGGCTTTTCGATCATGGAGCCGCTGCTGGTACACGGTGTCGCGCAGGGCGCCGAAGCGCAGGCGCGCGTCGCGTGGCTGCTCGATAAGGTCGGTTTGCCGCGCGAAGCCGCGCGCCGTTATCCGCATGAATTCTCCGGCGGTCAGCGGCAGCGGATCGCGATTGCCCGCGCGCTGGCGTTGAACCCCAAAGTGGTGATCGCCGACGAATCCGTCTCCGCGCTCGACGTGTCGGTGCAGGCGCAAATCGTCAATCTGATGCTCGACCTGCAGCGCGAACTCGGCGTGGCCTATCTGTTCATTTCGCACGACATGGCCGTGGTCGAGCGCGTCAGCCATCGCGTCGCGGTGATGTATCTCGGCCAGATCGTCGAAATCGGTCCGCGCCGCGCGGTGTTCGAAGCGCCGCAGCATCCGTACACGAAGAAGTTGATGGGCGCGGTGCCGGTGGCCGATCCCGCGCGCCGTCACGCCAAACGCATGCTTGCCGCCGATGAAATTCCCAGCCCGATCCGCGCGCTGAACGACGAGCCGGCGGTGGCGCCGCTGGTGGCGGTGGGACCGGACCATTTCGTCGCGCGGCATCGCATTGGCGGCGCGTACTAGCGCTTACAAAACAGACAATCCCACGCACAAAAACGTTTCCTCTCGCAGCCCCTCAAGCCGTTTTCATTCCGTTCATTTCGCAGCCTGGAGCCAACCTCATGAACCTGCTGGTCCCGTCTTCTCCGTTTCGTTTGCGCGCGCTGGTCAGCGGCGGCGCGGTGGTGTTCGCGATGCTCGCGGGCAATGTGGCGCATGCCGAGACCACGGCTGTGATGGCCGTCGCCTCGACCTTCACGACGCTCGATCCGTACGACGCGAACGACACGCTGTCGCAAGCCGTCGCGAAGTCGTTCTATCAAGGGCTGTTCGGTTTCGACAAGGACATGAAGCTGGTCAACGTGCTGGCCGACAGCTATGAAGCCAGTCCGGATGCGAAGGTTTATACGTTCAAGCTGCGCCACGGTGTGAAGTTCCAGGACGGCACCGACTTCAACGCCGCGGCGGTGAAAACGAACTTCGACCGGGTGACCGATCCGGCCAACAAGCTCAAGCGCTACAACATGTTCAGCCGGATCGAGAAGACCGAAGTGGTCGATCCGTACACGGTGAAGATCACGCTGAAGGCGCCGTTCTCGGCCTTCGTCAACGTATTGGCGCATCCGTCGGCGGTGATGATTTCGCCGGACGCGCTGAAGAAGTACGGCAAGGACATCGCGTTTCATCCGGTGGGCACGGGGCCGTTCGAACTGGTCAAGTGGGATCCGGCCGGCGACCTGACGGTGAAGAAGTTCGCGGGTTACTGGAAGAAGGGCTATCCGAAGGTCGACGCGATCGACTGGAAACCGGTAGTCGACAACAACACACGCGCCGCGCTGATGCGCACCGGCGAAGCGGATTTCGCGTTCCAGGTGCCGTTCGAGCAGGCCGCGCAATTGCAGGCGAGCCCGAAGGTCGATCTGATCGCGTCGCCGTCGATCATTCAGCGCTATATCAGCCTGAACATGAACCAGAAGCCGTTCGACAATCCGAAGGTGCGTGAAGCGCTCAACTACGCGGTCAACAAGGACGCGCTCACCAAGGTCGCGTTCGCCGGTTACGCGACGCCCGCCGACGGCGTGGTGCCGCAAGGCGTCGATTACGCGGTGAAGCTCGGACCGTGGCCGTACGATCCGGCGAAGGCGCGCGCGTTGCTGAAGGAAGCGGGTTATCCGAACGGTTTCGAAACGACGCTGTGGTCCGCGTATAACTACTCGACCGCGCAGAAGGTGATCCAGTTCGTGCAGCAGCAACTCGCGCAAGTGGGCATCAAGGCGCAGGTCGAAGCGCTCGAAGCGGGTCAACGCGTCGCCAAGGTGGAAAGCGCGCAGGACGCCGCCACCGCGCCGGTGCGCATGTACTACGCGGGCTGGTCGTCGTCGACCGGTGAAGCCGACTGGGCGATCACGCCGCTGCTCGGCTCCGTGTCGTTCCCGCCGAAGATGGTCAATACCGCGTACTACAGGAACGACGCGGTCGACAACGACCTGAAGCAGGCGCTCGAAACCACCGACCGCACGCAGAAGGCCGCGCTTTACACCGACGCGCAGAAACGCATCTGGGCCGACGCGCCGTGGATCTTCCTCGTCAAGGAGAAGGTCGTGTACGCGCGCAGCAAACGTCTGTCGGGTGCGTACGTGGCGCCGGACGGCTCGTTCAACTTCGACGAGATCGCGATCAAGTGATCGGCTGACCGCGTGCTGCCGCGCGTTCCACGAGCGCGCGGCAGCCGCAACGGTCGCCGCCGGTCCGACGCATCGGATCGTTCGTTACCCGCATCATTGCCGGATTGGGTTTCATGCTGAACTTCCTCGTCAAACGTCTCTTTGGCCTGCTGCCGACGCTCTTTATCGTCGCCGTGCTGGTGTTCCTGTTCGTGCATCTGTTACCGGGCGATCCGGCGCGGCTCGCCGCCGGTCCCGAAGCGGACGAGGCGACCGTCGCGCTGGTGCGCGCCGATCTCGGTCTCGACAAGCCGATGCCGCGGCAGTTCGTCAACTTTTTCGTGAAGATCGCGCACGGCGATTTCGGTATCTCGACGCGCAGCAAGCGGCCGGTCAGCGAGGAAATCGGCGAGCGCTTCATGCCGACGTTGCTGCTGACGCTTGCCAGCATGGTGTGGGCGGTCGCGCTGGGCATGGGTATCGGCATCGTCTCGGCAGTGTGGCGCAACCGCTGGCCCGACCGGCTCGGCATGACGCTCGCGGTGTCGGGCATTTCGTTTCCGGCCTTCGCGCTCGGCATGGTGCTGATGGAAATTTTCTCGGTGAAGCTCGGCTGGCTGCCGGTGGTCGGCGACGGTTCGTGGCAGAGCTACGTGCTGCCGTCGCTGACGCTCGGCGCGGCGGTCGCGGCGGTGATGGCGCGTTTCACGCGGGCCTCGTTCGTCGAAGTGCTGAACGAGGATTTTGTACGGACCGCGCGCGCCAAGGGTGTGCCCGAGCGTCTCGTGATCGTCAAACACTGCCTGCGCAACGCGTTGATTCCCGTCATCACGATGATGGGACTGCAGTTCGGTTTTCTGCTGGGCGGCTCGATCGTGGTCGAGGTCGTGTTCAACTGGCCGGGTCTCGGACGCCTGCTGGTGGACGCTGTTTCGATGCGCGACTATCCGGTGATTCAGGCGGAAGTGCTGTTGTTCTCGCTTGAATTCATCATCATCAATCTGATCGTGGACGTGTTGTACGCCGTGATCAATCCGACCATCCGTTTCAAGTGAGGCCCGCATGAGCATCTCCGCAACCGAGGCGAATGCGGCCAGGGCCGCTGTTGTCGAATCAGCGATTCGCACGCCGTGGAGCGAATTCTGGCGCAAATTCCGCAAGCAGCACGTGGCGCTCGGCGCCGGCATTTTCGTGCTGCTGCTGATCGTGGTCGCGATCGCCGCGCCGCATCTGGTGCCGTACGACCCGGAGAATTTCTTCGACTACGACGCGTTGAACGCAGGCCCTTCGGCGGCGCACTGGTTCGGCGTCGATTCGCTGGGCCGCGACATTTTCAGCCGCATTCTGGCGGGCTCGCGCATTTCGCTGGAAGCCGGGTTTCTGTCGGTCGCGATCGGCGCGCTGATCGGCACGTTCTTCGGTTTGCTGGCCGGCTATTACGAAGGCTGGTGGGATCGTGTCGTGATGCGGGTGGCGGACGTGCTGTTCGCGTTCCCCGGCATTCTGCTCGCCATCGGCGTGGTGGCGATTCTCGGCAACGGCATGATCAACGTGATCTGCGCGGTGGCGATCTTCAGCATTCCGGCGTTCGCGCGGCTCGTGCGCGGCAATACGCTGATGCTCAAGCAGCTCACGTATATCGAAGCGGCGCGCAGTATCGGCGCGTCGGACTGGACCATCATCGTGCGCCATATTTTGCCGGGGACGATTTCGTCGGTGGTGGTGTACTTCACGATGCGCATCGGCACCTCGATCATCACCGCCGCGAGCTTGTCGTTCCTCGGGCTCGGCGCGCAGCCGCCTACCCCCGAGTGGGGCGCGATGCTCAACGAAGCGCGCGCGGACATGGTCACCGCGCCGCATATCGCGCTGTTTCCGAGTCTCGCGATTTTCGTGACCGTGCTCGCCTTCAACCTGCTCGGCGACGGTCTGCGCGACGCGCTCGATCCGAAGCTCGACCGCGCATGAGCGCGTGCCTTGCTGACAACGCACCGCATATCGGCGCTTTGCCGCGCGGTCCGCTCGGCACGATTGCCGACGTGCCGGGCGTGAGCGTCGGTCATTGCACGCTCGACCAAGGCGCGGTGCAAACCGGCGTGACCGTGATTCGTCCGCATGGCGGCGATCCGTTTCGCGACAAGACGCCCGCCGCGGTCTCGGTGATCAACGGTTTCGGCAAAAGCATCGGGCTCGTGCAGGTCGAGGAGCTCGGCACGCTGGAAACGCCGATCGCATTGACCAATACGTTCGGTGTCGCCGCCGTTGCGCAGGCGCAGATTCGCGCCGCGATTCGTGCGAATCCGCGTATCGGGCGCGAGTGGTCGACGGTGAATCCGCTGGTGTTCGAATGCAACGACGGCTATCTGAACGATATCCAGGCAATGGCGGTTGGCCCGCAACATTTCGACGACGCCTACGCGGCCGCGAGCGCCGAGGTTGCCAGCGGTTCGGTGGGGGCCGGACGCGGTATGTCGTGTTTCGACTTGAAGGGCGGAATTGGCAACGAGTCGCGCGTGGTGGAGGCGGCGGGACATCGCTATACCGTCGGCGCGCTGGTGCTGGCGAACTTCGGCCGCCTGCCGATGCTGACGCTCGACGGCGTGCCGCTCGGCCGCGTGCTGAGCGAACGCGCGGGCGCTGCGACCACGCACGCTTTGACCACCCACGCTTCGACCACCACGAAGCCCGAGCAAGGCTCGATCATCATGATCGTCGCCACCGATGCCCCGCTGGACGCACGTCAACTCAAGCGTCTCTCGCTGCGCGCGGCAGCCGGTCTCGCGCGCACCGGTTCGGTGTATGGCCATGGCAGCGGCGATATCGCGCTGGCGTTTTCAACCGCGTACACCGTGCCGCACGAAGCGCAATTCGTCACGCTGCCGCCGCGACTCGCCGACGACCGTCTGGACCCGCTGTTTCGCGCCTGCGCGGACAGCGTCGAGCAGGCCATCGTCGACGCGTTGTGGACCGCTGTGTCCGTGACCGGACGCGACGGCCATCGACGCCTGTCGCTTAACGACTGCGCGCCCGATCTCTCCCAACTACTCAACTCCGCTCGCTGATGAAAGTCCTTATTTCCACCGACATCGAAGGTGTGGCCGGTGTGTTTCATCCCGAACAGACGCGCGCGGGCAACGGCGAATACGAGGCCGCGCGTCGCTGGATGACGCTCGAAGCCAACGCCGCGATCGAAGGCGCGTTCGCTGGCGGG
Source organism: Paraburkholderia bryophila (assembly GCF_003269035.1). GTDB lineage: Bacteria > Pseudomonadota > Gammaproteobacteria > Burkholderiales > Burkholderiaceae > Paraburkholderia > Paraburkholderia bryophila. The sequence continues at coordinate 330,583 of NZ_QLTK01000002.1, forward strand.
GCGACCCAGGTGTGGGTTAACGATTCGCACGGCGGCTTCCGCAATCTGCTGCCCGATCTGCTCGATCCGCGCGCGCTGGTGGTGCTCGGCAAACCGCGCACGCTCGGCATGATGACCGGGCTCGAATACGGCGCGGCGCTGGTCTTCATGATCGGCTATCACGCCATGTCGCAAACGCGCGGCATCCTTGCGCATACGATCAACAGCTTTGCGTTCGCTCGCGTGTCGTTGAACGGCGTTGAAGTGGGCGAGGCGGGGATTTACGGCGCGCTGGCGGAAGAATATGGCGCACAGGTAGCGCTTTTATCCGGCGACGATGTCTTCGCCGAGGAAACCGCGCCGCGTTTTCCGGGTGCGCGTTTTGTCGTCACCAAGCGCGCGACGGGCCAGTCGAGCGGTGTCACGCAGTCGCCGGCGAATGCGCGCGAGGCGATCGAAACGGCGGCGCGAGAAGTGGTCCGGCAACATCTCGACGGCGGCCGCGCAGCGCAGGCCACGCGCGCGGTGGCGCAGCCGGTTGCATGCGAAGTGCGCGTGCAGACCAGCGCGCTTGCCGATCTGTTCTGCCAATGGCCGACGCTCACGCGCGTCGACGCGGTCACGTTGAGGTTCGACGCGGCCTCGGCGGAGCACATGGTGCGTACGTTGAACTGCCTTTCCGCCATGTCGTTCATGCTGCGTTAGCCGGGCATGCGCCCGCGCTACGGTTGCGCGCAAATCACACGTGGCCATTTCAACTCGCTTACGGATTGCTGCCCGCTAAAAAAAGGACACGCAGAGAACACGTTCGGTGAGGAAGCGGTACTCTCTGTTTTCCAGAAAGTACGGTCTTTTTCACTGAGCGGAGTACAGCATGGGTAAGCAGACTATCGCGGATTATCTGGCCAAAACCCTGGCGGCGGCGGACGTCGAACGTATCTGGGGGGTGACGGGCGACAGCCTGAACGGCCTGTCGGACAGCTTGCAGCGGGTCGGTTCGATTCGCTGGATGCACACGCGCCATGAAGAGGTCGCGGCCTTCGCCGCCGGCGCCGATGCCGCGGCGACCGGCAAGCTCGCCGTCTGCGCGGGTAGTTGCGGTCCCGGCAACCTGCATCTGATCAACGGTCTCTACGACTGTCACCGCAATCATCAACCGGTGCTGGCGATTGCCGCGCACATTCCCTCGTCGGAAATCGGCCTCGGCTACTTCCAGGAAACGCATCCGCAAGAGTTGTTCAAGGAGTGCAGCCACTATGTGGAACTCGTGACGAATCCGTCGCAGTTTCCGCGCGTGCTGGCGCGCGCCATGCGCACCGCGATCGAACAGCAAGGCGTCGCGGTGATCGTGCTGCCGGGCGACGTTGCGCTGAGCGATGCGCCCGACGAAACGCCGGCATGGTCCGGCACGCTGGAACGCTCGACAGTGACGCCGTCCGAACCCGATCTCGACCGTCTCGCCGAGTTGCTGAATCAGGCCGGCGCGGTGACGCTGCTGTGCGGCAGCGGCTGCGCGGGCGCACACGACGAAGTGGTGGCGTTCGCCGATCAGCTCGGCGCGCCGACCGTGCATGCATTGCGCGGCAAACAGTACGTGGAGTGGGACAACCCGTTCGACGTCGGCATGACGGGCTTGATCGGCTTCAGCTCCGGCTATCACGCGATGATGTCGTGCGACACGCTCGTGATGCTCGGCACTGACTTTCCGTATCGCAACTTCTATCCGTCGCACGGCAACGTGGTGCAGATCGACCGCAACGGCGGCGCGCTCGGCAAGCGCACGCCATTGAAGCTGGGGCTGGTCGGCGACGTCAAGGCGACCTTGCAGGCGTTGCTGCCGAAGCTCAAGCGTAAGACCGACCGGGGCTTCCTCGAGAACGCCCGCAAGCACTACACGGATGCACGCAAGGGCCTCGACGATCTGGCGCGTCCGTCCGCCCCGGGGCGCGCGATTCATCCGCAGTACCTCGCCAGCATCATCGATAAAGTCGCGAACGAAGACGCCGTGCTGACCGCCGACGTCGGCACGCCGACGCTCTGGGCCGCGCGCTATCTGACCATGAACGGCAAGCGCAGTCTGCACGGCTCGTTCAATCACGGTTCCATGGCGAACGCGATGCCGCAGGCGCTCGGTGCGCAAGCGGCCGACCCCGGCCGGCAGGTGATCTCGCTATCCGGCGACGGCGGGCTCTCGATGCTGCTCGGCGATCTGCTCACCGCGCGTCAACTCGATCTGCCCATCAAGGTCGTGGTGTTCAACAACAGCGTGCTCGGTTTCGTCGCCATGGAGATGAAGGCCGGCGGCTATCTGGAAGCCGGCACCGATCTCGCGACCACCGATTTCGCGGCGATTGCGCGTGGCGCGGGCATCTACGGTGTTCGTATCGAACTGTCGGAGAACATCGAGCCGGCGCTGCGCGAGGCGTTCGCGCATCCGGGCCCGGCGGTGATCGACGTGACGACCGCGAAGCATGAACTCGCGATGCCGCCGAAGATTCAATGGGCGCAAGCGAAGGGCTTCAGTCTTTATATGCTGAAGGCGGTGCTGAACGGACGCGGTGACGAGATCGTCGAACTGGCGACGACGAATCTGCGGTGACGTGTTGCGTTGCTGAAGTGCTTTGCGACTGCGAATGCCCGGTCGGATTGCGAAAGAAGTTGGCGTATGCGCGGCCACACTGCCGCGCATACGCACGCACCGCGCGTTAGCCGCTATTGCTGCCGGCTCAATTCCCGCGCCGCGCGATCGATCACGTCGGCGACCGCACCCGCATGCGACACCGGCGCGAGGTGGCTCGACGCCATCGGCACGATCTTCGCGCCCATCCGGTCGGCCATGAATTTTTCGACATCCGGCGACACCGCGCGGTCTTTCGTCGTCAACACATACCACGACGGCTTTTCTCGCCACGCGACTTGACTGACCGTTTCGCCGAAGGCCTTCGCGGCGATCGGCACCTGCGCGGTGGCGAGTACGCGCGTGAGATTCTCGGGCACGTCAGCAGCAAAGTCCGCATGATATCTGGTGCGATCGAGCCACAGAAAACCGCTCGCGTCCGGGATGATGGACTGGCCCGCCGGCATCGGCGCGGCGCGTTTCATCAGATCCTGGGTCGATTCGTTAAGGTCCGGCGCGATCGCCGCGATGTACACGAGACCCGCTACATTCGGCGCGTTCGCGCCGGCCTCGGTGATCACGACGCCGCCCCACGAATGGCCCACCAGCATGGTCGGTCCGTCCTGACGCGCGAGCACGCGGCGGGTCGCGGCGACATCGTCGGCGAGTGAGGTCAGCGGGTTTTGCACCGAACTCACGTGATAGCCCTTCTGCTGCAATCTGGCGACCACGCCGTTCCAGCTCGACCCGTCGACGAACGCGCCGTGCACCAGCACGATGTTGCGCACCGGGCCGGTCATCGGCGCGGCGGGCGGGGTGGATGCAGCGGCGGTGGGTGTAGGCGCTGGGGCTTGTGCCGCGGGTGTGGGCGGCGTCATGGAGGGCTGGGCGGCGGGCAAGGCGGGCGCTTCGGGCGCGCTGGCTTCCATGCCGGGTTCGTCGGCCGGTTCGGGAGAGGGCGCCATGTTGGGTGTCGCCATGGGCGCCTCGGCTGGCGCCGCGGTTTGGGCAAGGACGCCCGTGCCCATGAAACAGAGACACACAGCAGCGGCGCAAAGCAGGCGTTTGGGCAACATGTTGAATCTCCGAAGGCGGGAACCTCGAAAGGCGACCATACAGAAGCCCCAGGCTAGTGACAATCCCTAACCGCGCCGTTAAGTGCGGCGCTGAACCAAGCGCGGGTTGGTCCCAGTATTTGACTTATATCGGCCACGGTAAAATTTTGGGTTCTGCCCGGCAGGGACCATAAGTCCGGTCGGGCGATCGATATCCATACACTGGGGCGCAATGTTGAATAGTGCACAGCAGCAAGAGGGCCTGAAGCGCGGGCTGAAGAACCGCCACATCCAGTTGATCGCGCTGGGCGGCGCGATCGGCACCGGCTTGTTTCTCGGCTCCGCCAGCGTGCTGCAGGCAGCCGGCCCGTCGATGATTCTCGGCTACGCGATCGGCGGCATCATCGCCTTCATGATCATGCGGCAGCTCGGCGAAATGGTTGCGCAGGAACCGGTGGCCGGCTCGTTCAGCCACTTCGCGTACAAGTATTGGGGCGACTTTCCCGGCTTCCTGTCGGGCTGGAATTACTGGGTGCTGTACGTGCTCGTGAGCATGGCCGAGCTCACCGCGGTCGGCACCTACGTGCATTACTGGTGGCCCGGTGTGCCGTCGTGGATATCGGCGCTGGTGTGCTTCGTCGCCATCAACGCGATCAATCTCGCCAACGTCAAGGCGTATGGCGAAACCGAATTCTGGTTCGCGATCGTCAAGGTGGTCGCGGTGATCGGCATGATCGTGTTCGGCGGTTATCTACTGTTCAGCGGTCACGGCGGCCCGCAAGCGTCGATCACCAATCTGTGGAGCCATGGCGGTTTCTTCCCGCACGGCTTTCACGGGCTCTTCATGATGCTCGCGGTCATCATGTTCTCGTTCGGCGGGCTGGAGTTGATCGGTATCACGGCAGCCGAGGCCGATCAGCCGCAAAAGAGCATTCCGAAAGCGGTGAATCAGGTGATCTACCGGATTCTGATTTTCTACATCTGCTCGCTGACGGTATTGCTCTCGCTGTACCCGTGGAACGAAGTGGCGGCCGGCGGCAGTCCGTTCGTGATGATCTTCTCGCAGATCGGTTCGACGCTGACCGCGAACGTGCTCAACGTGGTGGTGCTGACGGCGGCGCTGTCGGTGTACAACAGCGGCGTGTATGCGAATAGCCGCATGCTCTACGGTCTCGCGGAGCAGGGCAACGCGCCGCGCGCGCTGATGAAAGTCGATCGTCGCGGCGTACCGTATATGGCGATCGGTTTATCCGCGCTCGCCACGTTCACCTGCGTGATCGTCAACTACCTGATTCCCGCCGAAGCGCTCGGTCTGCTGATGGCGCTGGTCGTGGCCGCCCTGGTGCTGAACTGGGCGCTGATCAGCCTCACGCATCTGAAGTCGCGCAAGGCGATGGTCGCGGCGGGCGAGACGCTGGTGTTCAAGTCGATCTGGTTCCCGCTCAGCAACTACCTCTGCCTCGCGTTCATGGCGCTGGTGCTCGTGATTCTGGCCATGACGCCGGGGTTGTCGGTCTCGGTGTGGCTCGTGCCGGCATGGCTGGTGGTGATGTGGGTCGGTTATGTGTTCAAGCGCCGGCGCGCGGCGCTGCACGGCGGCGCGCGAGTGGCCGGGCGATAAGGAGCAGAGCCATGGAAGCGAGTCGCGATCTCGAGCAGTTGCTACGCGACATGACGCCGGTCGTGGCTGCGCCGGCTTATGTTTTCTGTAGCTTTGCCGATCGCCGCCTGCCGGCGGGCGTCGACGCGGTCTGTCTGTTCAACGAGGCCGAAGGCCTGACCGCGATTCTCGATCAGGCGGATGCCGACCGCCTCGGCATCGCCTACGACTTCACTGCACGCATGATCACGTTGACGGTGCATTCGGATCTGGCCGCAGTGGGTTTTCTGGCCGTGATCTCGACCAAGCTGGCGCAAGCGCGAATCGCGTGCAACGTGGTGTCGGCTTTTTATCACGACCATCTGTTCGTGCCGGCCGAGCGCGTCGATGACGCGATGACTATCTTGCGTGCTTTGTCGGCGCCGTCGGGCGCGGCCGACGCATAACCTCGCACGCATAAAAAAACCCGCGAAGCTTTATGCTCTCGCGGGTTTTTTCAAACGAGCTGGTCAAACTTGAATTCGATTTGGTGCCCAGGGCCGGAATCGAACCGGCACGCCTTGCGGCGGGGGATTTTGAGTCCCCTGCGTCTACCAATTTCACCACCTGGGCAGGTCTTCCAGCACACGCGTTGGAACATGGCGCGCGGCGAAGACGCAGATTATGGCAAAAAATCGGACGACGGGCAAGCCGGTTGCTCGATTCGGCTGCGATGCCGTCAAACCGTCCGCGAAAATCGCTCGAGTGTCTGCTGGCCGAGGTAACGGTCGAACACCATCGCGATGTTGCGTACCAGCATGCGTCCGGCCGTTTGCACTTCGAGCTTGCCGGCGCTGAGCGCGACCAGCCCGTCGTTCTCGAAACCGCGCAGACGCTCCAGCTCGGGCTCGAACGTGTCGGCGAAGCGAATGCCGTAGGCTGCTTCGAATTCGTCGAAGCGCAGCTCCAGGTTGCACATCAGTTGCGTGATCACGTCGCGGCGCAGACGGTCGTCGGCGGTGAGGCGCACGCCGCGTGCGATAGCGAGCCGGCCCGCGTCGATCGCCGCGGCGTAGCCGGGCAGATCCTTGATGTTCTGCGCGTAGACATCGCCGACCTTGCCGATGGACGAGGCGCCGAAGCCGATCAGATCGCATTCCGCGCGCGTGCTATAGCCCTGAAAATTGCGATGCAAGGTGCGCTGCGCCTGGGCACGCGCGAGTTCGTCGGTGGGCAGGGCGAAGTGATCCATGCCGATGTACACGTAGCCTGCGCTCGTCAGGCGCTCGACCACCCGTTGCAGGAGCGCGAGCCGCGCCGTCGGCGAAGGCAGCGTGGCCGGGTCCATCTGCCGTTGCATCTTGAAGAGCTGCGGCATATGCGCGTAAGCGAACACCGAGAGACGATCCGGCGCGAGTTCGAGCATCGTGTCGAGCGTGCGGCTGAAGCTCTCGACCGTTTGATGCGGCAGCCCGTAGATCAGATCGACGCCGATCGAATGAAAGCCGGTCTCGCGCGCGGCTTGCATGACCGACGCGGTCATCTCGAGCGGCTGAATGCGGTTGATGGCCTGCTGCACGACCGGATCGAAATCCTGCACGCCGAGGCTGAGCCGGTTGAAGCCGAGCTTGCGCAAATGCGCGATGGTGTCGGGCGAGGCTTCACGCGGGTCGACTTCGATCGAATACTCGCCTTCGGCTTCGGGCAGCAACGCGAAGTGTTCGCGCGCGGCGGCCATCAGTTCCGCCATTTCATCGTGCGACAGGAAGGTTGGCGTGCCGCCGCCTAAATGCAGCTGCGATACCGGACGCCGCGTGTCGAAACAGGCCGCCTGCAACGCCATCTCGCGCTTCAACTGGTCCAGATAGGGCCGCGCGTGGGCGCGGTTTTTCGTCGCGACCTTGTTGCAGCCGCAGTAGAAGCAGACGGTGTCGCAGAACGGGATGTGGAAGTACAGCGACAGGTCCGTCGTGGCGGCGCCCGGGTCGGCGGCGGCGCGCAGGTAGTCGGCGGGATCGAACGCGTCGTGGAACTGCAGCGCGGTCGGATAGGACGTATACCGTGGACCGTTCGCGCTGTATCTGGCGAGCAGGTCGGGGCGGAACAGCGTCTCGGCGGTGGTCATGAGGGGCTCGGGTTGGTTGGCCACCCTCGAAGAGGCGCTCAGGCGCGCTGTGTCTGAGTGGATCGGGATGGGACACCGCCAGTCGGTGTCTCTTGAGCGTGGCCTTTGTGATCCTTCGAGTTTACGTGAGCGACTGTTTGCTGGATTGCGTAAAAAGGTCGCATGGAATGCGATGGCACAATGCGGGGCGACAGGGTGTCGGCGGTTGGCGGCTTTGAGAAAATGGCGTGAGTGATATGTCGATGAAGCGATGAATGACGTGGTGAGCGAAGTGAAAGATCAGGTGCAAAACGAAGGGCAAATCGAAGGACGAATCGACGTGCGGAACCCGGCGCAAAACGCCGTGGCGGACAGCGCGGGGAAACGCGCGTCGCCATTTCGCGTCGCGGATCACGCGTGCCGGCCCGATTGCGGCGCGTGCTGCATCGCGCCGTCGATTTCGAGTCCGATTCCCGGCATGCCTGACGGCAAGCCCGCAGGCGTGCGCTGCGTGCAACTCGGCGACGATCTGCGCTGCGCGATCTTCGGTCAGCCGGAACGGCCGGCGTGCTGTTCCGGTCTGCAACCGCAGATGGACATGTGCGGCACGGAGCGCGACGAAGCGCTCACCTGGCTGACGCAGCTCGAAGTGCAAACCCAGCCGTCATGGACACTAATCGCCTCGACCCCAACCGTATCCACAATTTCTTCTTCAGGAGATTCCGCATGATCGAACCCACCGCGCCGGCCCGGCGCCGCTTTCTGCTCGCCGCGCTGACAGGCTGTAGCGCGCTGGGCATCACCGTCTCGCTGGCGGCTTGCGCGACGCCGACTTTTCCGTTCATCCCCTCGCACTACACGTTCTCGCAGCAGCAGGTGCAGGACGCGGTGCAGCGCAAATTTCCCTACCAGCGCACGGTTTCACAAGTGTTCGACGTCGCGCTGTCCAACCCGGTGGTCGGTTTCCTGCCGGACGCGAACCGCATCTCGGTGAAGCTCGACGCACGTTTCGCGAGTCCATTCATGCCGCAGCCGGTCGACGGCGTCTTCACGCTATCGAGCGAACTCGCCTACGACGCCGCCAGCAAATCGGTCGTGTTGAAGTCGCCGAACGTCGACAACGTCAGCGTGAGCGGTCAGGCGCAGGCCTATACGCAACAGATCAGCGCCGCGGCGGCGGTGCTTGCCACTCAATTGCTGGCCAACTATCCGATTTACACCTTCAAGCCCGAACAGTTGCAATTTGCCGGCGTGAATTACGAACCCGGTACAATCACGATCCTTACAAACGGCATACGCGTGCAGATCGTCGAAAAATGACGGGGCGCGCGGCCGTCAGGGCCGCGCCCAATCGTGCCGACCCTGTCGTTTCGACTATTTACCGCGATGAGGGTCACGGATGGACTGGCTAATGGCTTGCAAGGCGCTGATTCTGGGCGTCGTCGAAGGGTTGACGGAATTTTTGCCGGTGTCGAGCACCGGGCATCTGATCGTCGCGGGCAGTCTGCTGAATTACACCGACGCGCACGCGAAAACCTTCGACGTCGTGATCCAGCTCGGTGCGATTCTCGCTGTGTGCTGGGAGTTTCGGCGGCGCATCGGCAGTGTGGTGGCCGGCTTGCCGGGCCGTCCCGACGCGCGCCGCTTCACGCTGAACGTGATCATTGCGACCATTCCGGCAATCGTGCTCGGCTTGCTGTTCGAAAAGTCGATCAAGGCGGCGTTGTTCTCGCCGGTGCCGGTCGCGTTCGCGCTGGTGGCGGGCGGCGTGGTGATCCTGTGGGCGGAGGCACGTCAGCGCACGCGCGGCAATGCGCCGGCGCGCGTGCAACAGGTCGACGAACTGAGCCCGCTCGACGCGCTGAAAGTCGGCCTCGCGCAATGTCTGGCGCTCATTCCGGGTATGTCGCGCTCGGGCTCGACGATTATCGGCGGGATGCTGTTCGGTCTCGAGCGCCGCGTCGCCACTGAGTTTTCGTTCTTCCTCGCGATCCCGATCATTTTCGGCGCGACCGCTTACGAGCTCTATAAAGACTGGCACCTGCTTTCCGTCGACGCGCTCGGCAGCTTCGCGCTCGGCTTCGTGGCGGCTTTTATCAGCGCGTTTGCCTGCGTGCGCTGGTTGCTGCGTTATATCGCCGCGCACGACTTCACGGTGTTCGCGTGGTATCGGATCGGCTTCGGCCTGTTGATCCTGCTGGTGGGCTACAGCGGGGCGCTGAGTTGGGCGGATTGAGTTTCTTCCCGCCGCGTTTTTAGCTTGAACCATGAAAAAAGGTCCGCGTTTGCGGACCTTTTGCTTTGCGACGGCGCTTTTTCAGCAGACCGCGTGAGACGTTGCCGTCAGCCGCGTTTGCGGAATACGAGATCCCAAACGCCGTGCCCGAGCCGCAGTCCGCGGCGCTCGAACTTCGTCACCGGGCGGTAATCGGGGCGTGGTGCATAACCGTCGACGGTATTGGCCAGCGCGGGTTCGGCGCCGAGCACGTCGAGCATCTGCTCGGCGTAGTTCTGCCAGTCGGTCGCGCAGTGCAGATACGCGCCCGGTTTCAGCCGCGACACGAGCAACGCGACGAATTTCGGCTGGATCAGCCGGCGTTTGTGATGACGCGCCTTGTGCCACGGATCCGGAAAGAAGATGTGGACGCCGTCGAGGCTGTCCGGCGCGATCATCTGTTCGAGCACTTCCACCGCGTCGTGCTGAATGATGCGGATGTTCGACACGTTCTGCTCGCCCATCAGTTTCAGCAGCGCGCCGACGCCAGGCTCATGTACTTCGACGCCGAGGAAGTCGTCGTCGGGACGGTGCGAGGCGATTTCCGCCGTGGTCGCGCCCATGCCGAAGCCAATTTCCAGCACGCGCGGCGCGGCGCGGCCGAACACGCTGTTCCAGTCGGGTTGTTGCGGCGTGTACGGCACCACGAAGCGCGGACCGAGTTCGTCCATTGCGCGGCGCTGGCCGGTCGAGACGCGACCGGCGCGCGTCACGAAGCTGCGGATGCGGCGCAGATGCAGGGCTTCGCCCTGCGGCGCGGCGCCTTCGTCGGCGGCGCGAAGGTTGTCTGCTGCGCTGGACGGCGTAGGGAGGTCGTCCGGCAGGCCGGCGTCGTTGGGTTCGTGGATCATGGTCGATGCGGCTACAAGGGTCAGGGCTGCGCGGCTTGGGCGGCGTATTGACGCCGCGCTCCGCGCTCGCGGGGTAGTGCGCGTGACAGGGGCCGGTGTGGTTCGCACTGCGCTGCTGGTCAGCGCCGTGCGTGGCGAATCGCGCCGCCGGGCCGCCATCACTACAAAAAAGCCGCCTTCGTGGAGGCGGCTCGTGCCGGCTTCTGCCGAGGTGCAGCAGTAAGGTGGAGCGGGCGTTGCAAGTGCGCGTAAGGTAGCACAACCGAAAAGGGTGCGTCCAGACGGATGGCGACTCGCTTTGCGCATGAGATTGCCGCCAGACGATGGATTACCTGACGGGAGCGGCTTTGCAATCATTCTGGAGAGGGTCGACGAGGTGCAGCATGGTCTGAAAGGCGAGGTAGATGACCACCTTTGCACGCTCCACGAATGGAAGCGATGGAGCGGGCGATGGGAATCGAACCCACGGCTCTAGCTTGGGAAGCTAGGGTATTACCATTATACGACGCCCGCAGAGCCCGCAATTTTACAGCGGTTTCGGCGCTTTGGGGAGTTCGAATTGTGTGAAGTGGGGTGAAAAGTGTATGCACTTCGGAATTTTTTGCTGGCATCACCCTATGCGTTTGCCACCGCGCAACGCCCCCCCGGAATAATCGGTCGAAATTTCGGGATTTGGTTAGACGATTGTGCAATACTTGCCGTACAGGTCGTGCTCAATAGGTGATCCACTCGGGGGATAAACCATGAAGAGTAAAGTTACGGGGCCGAAAGCGGCCCACAATGCGTCGCAGGTTTTGGCGAACGGTTCGACTGGCAAAAATTCAAAGACTGCTGCTGGGAGCGCACTCTCCCAAGTGGCCGCGCCCAAAAGAGTTACTTCGTCAGGCGCTGCGTCGAGTGCGTCGAAGGTGCTCCGCGATGGGCGGACAAGTGCCGCGTCAAAAAGTGCAGCTGGGTCTGCATTATCGCAACGGCAGACCAGCCGGAAAAAGTGAACCACAAAAGAGTTTGCGTCCAGTTTGTCGACTATCACCGCCACCGATCTTGAGTCTGCTCTAACCGGGAACCCAGAAGCACTTGAGGTTCACCTTACGCTCGTAGAGCGAGACGTGCTCATTGACGGGCATTTAGTCAAGATTCACTGTCACTGCCTTTCGGTAGATGGGAATGGCCGTGTCCAACCACATCGGCTCGCGGAGTTCATGCGGAACGCCGTCGTTGACTATGCGATTCCGCGCTCGAAGCTCGCCGACGCGAAGGCGCGCGACAATAAGTTCAACAGCACCGAGGCAGTCGCCGAACTCGTAGAGCGCGCCAAGCGCTCGTTTACCGATTTGGGGAACACGGGAGAGGGCGGAGAGATGTTGCTGTTTCTGCTGGCGGAGCGCTTCCTTAAGCTGCCACAGATTCTTTGCAAGATGGATCTCAAGACAGACACACGTATGCACTATCACGGCGCGGATGGAGTGTATGCAGGCGTAACACAGAAAGGCATCTTGAAGCTCTACTGGGGTGAATCAAAAATCTACGGGGACGCGAGTGCTGCTATTCGCGCCTGTCTCAATTCCCTCGCCCCCTTTCTGATTGAACCCGAACACGATGAGGCGGAGCGGGAGCGCGACCTGATACTCCTGAGCGACAAGGCTGACCTTAGCAACCCGGAAATCACCGATGCGCTCAAAAGGTATTTCGACAAGTCGTCGGTCATGTCTAAGCGTGTCCAATACTGTGGCGCGGCCCTTGTAGGTTTCGACGCACCGTTTTACCCGAAAGACGAAGTGAAGGCAGTCGCAGAGGAGATCGTCAAGGCATCCCGCACGGCACTTACTGGGTGGCGCAATAGTATCGGAGAGCGGCTCAAAATGGAGAAGCTCGATCAGATGGAAATTGAGATGTTCTGCGTGCCCCTGCCGTCGGCGGAAGGTTTCCGCGCCGCATTCCTCAAGGCGATGGGGATCCAGGAGCAATGAGCCTCGCCGATCTCCAATCGTGGCTTCTTCATGAAGGCGTTCGGGATGGTCTCGATGCGATCACTCGCCTCACAGTCCGCAGCGAACTCGATAATCTGGGCCCTGAGCCCTCTGCGCTGCCTGCTACTGCGATTGACTGGCCAAGACTGTTGCTCGCCGGCAGCATTCTGGCGCGATCCGATCAACGGGATGACCAGGAAGCCGCGCTCCGAATCGCAACCGCTGCAATTTCTCTGACGGACGATCAAGCGCTAAAAGACGCGGGCGCTGTTCTCTTAAGTAAGCTTTCCAACTTTCGGGCCATCGAGTTAGCCATCAATCGAGGGCTGCTGGCAGCTGATCTCGGCGGGCGGCTTGGCGTCGCGTTGCGCCTCGAAGCGCAGCGTCGTGAAATGGACCGTTCTATCTTGGTGCAGTCGAGCGGGGCCTGGTTACAAGTAAACGATTTTCAGCAACGCTTCTGGATCAATGCGGCTGGAAAGCGCTGGCTCTCGGCATCCGCGCCTACCGCCTCTGGTAAGACATTTCTGGTACTGCAGTGGCTGATCGACCAGATGATTGCGGGTGAAATCCGGGTGGCGGTCTACCTTGCCCCGACCCGTGCGCTGGTTTCCGAGATAGAAACCAATCTCAAGGGTCTCATAGGCAGTGCCGAGTTGATCGAGGTGTCATCCCTTCCGCTACCCGGTAAGTACAAAGCTGCTCGCGCTGGCGGTGCGCGAGTGATTCTCGTATTCACACAGGAACGATTGCATCTTCTCGCTAACGTGCTCGGTGACGTGTTGTCAATCGACCTGCGAACGAAAGGCTCCTTCGGGAGCTTTTTTTTCGTTCTGACGAAGAGGGCAGATAGCGAAATCTGTAGAAATATTCACTCTAAGTGAATATTTGCCTTGCGTCCGTTGATTTTTCATGGTCTACTGCTTCTCGCAGGCTAGGCGTATCGCCTAGGTGAGCAATGGCATTTTCCTACCACGGCAAAGGATCAGTTGTGCATTAGTCCGTTTCAAGGAACGGACAGCTCTAGCGTCCAGGGTTAGAGAGGTATCGGTGCGCGGGTCGGGTACGGCCGCGTCGAGGAAGCCGGTCGGTTACGTCGTTGGGCGTACCGAGGGACTTCCTCTCAGCCGAAGGGACTGGGTTGGGCTTGCGCATCGGGTTGGCTCCTTTCGATCATTTGCTAAGTGGGGACGTTTGGCATCGCCTTGTTGAGGGACTTCGGCGACGTGCCGCGTTCAAGGAGCTGCAAATGCAGAAAGATGCTTTAACAGTAGCAATCGCGACGCTGCAAAAGCTGCGCGAAACCTATCACAGCCAACTCGATGCTGGTGTACTGGCAGAACTCGATGATGTCGTCGGATTGCTGAAACAGCAGTCCGACCGCCAGGAAGCTGTTCGGCGGGAAGAACTCGAAGGCCGAGTTCTCCGCATCATCGCAATGATCCTGCGACTTGTGACGAACATCACGAGTCTCATGGACCACTGGCGTTAGGCCAAGTCACAGCAAGCCCCACAGTTGATTTGGATGAGCGTTATGAATATGGGTCAGGCTATCAAGATGTGTCGGACTCGTAGGTCGTTATCACAGGCTGAACTAGCTGGACTTGCGGGTTGTTCGATTTCTTACCTTTCGATGCTGGAAAGCAATCAGAGGGATCCGTCGCTATCCACTTTGAAAAGCATTGCTGGAGCGTTACGCATCCCGACGGAGATTTTGTTCTTTTTGGGATCAGACCGAGAGGAGCTTGCGGGTATGGACAAAGAGCTCTCCGGTCAGCTCGCCCGCGCGGCGTTGGAGATACTGAGTGATACACGTGAACCGGTTAGAGGTTCCTAGGTACACGGCTACTCCCATAGAAAGTATGGCGGCATTGTCGCGAGCGCTGGGTGTGACAAACCAGCATCTCGCTGCAGTCGCCGCCAAAGCTTCCTCTCTCTACCGAGTCGCGGACAAGATCGAAAAAGCCGACGGTACGCTCCGCGAAACGTTTGATGCGAAGCCGGTGTTGAAGGATATTCATCGGCGGATCAAGCTGGCCATTCTCGATCGAGTAAGCTTTCCCAACTATTTGACTGGCAGTGTGAAGGGGCAGGACTATCGCACGAACGCGCTGCTGCATCGCAATTCAAAGATCCTGATTAGCGAAGACATCCAAGGATTCTTCCCTTCGACCACGCAGCATCTCGTGCAGGAAATCTGGTCGCAGTTCTTCGGTTTTTCGGCCGACGTGGCGCAGTGCCTAACGGCTCTTTGCACCAAAGATGGCGCTCTGCCGCAGGGGGCCATCACAAGTCCGCATATCGCGAATCTCGTCTTTTGGCGCGTGGAGCCAGCGATACGTGCGGAGATGGCGTTTCGAGGATTACGATACTCGCGATATGTCGATGATGTCTGTGTTTCTTCCAGCACCGGTATTGCTCATGCCGATAAGCAGTCAGTGATCTCGGTTATATACGCAATGCTGGCACGACACGGCTATTCTGCCAAACGATCGAAACACAAAATCCAGACGGCGAGCGGCCGCATCACAGCAACAAAGCTTGGCGTCAACGGTGATCCTAGCCTGTCAGGTCAGCAGCGAGGACAGATTCGCGCTGCCGTACACAAGCTCGAACTGACATTTGCGGCTGGTGCTTTTTCCGATGCGCGAGCGCTTTTACCCTCCGTCACAGGTCGGGTCAGTATGCTTGCACGTTTTCACTCTACGGAAGGGCAAGCTTTGAAGCAACGCATCGCTTCCGTACGCGAGCAATTGCTGCTAGTTCCGATGGTAACTAGAGCGGACGACGCGACACACAAGGCAATTCGCGACAGTGTTGACGATATTTCCACCGTTCCATGGTGATCCGCAAACCTCCCAAAATTACTGGTTTACCGGCGAGGTGCGGATTTGCCAGCGTGTTGATAGAGCTTCTCTCTTGCGCTGGCGTAAACGCGAGTCGATTCAAACTTTGGGGTAGGTGTCTTCCGGCGAATGCGTCTGCATTGTCAGCTTAGCCGTCTTATTTTAATTGTGGATTAAGCCGATCAATGCAACGGGTTGGTGAAATCGCTCAGCCGGCATCAGCACGTATTGCAAGGTTAAGCCAAAATTCAGGTGCCGTGATGGCATCGTAATGACATGCTTGAGGAAGTGATGGCAGAACTTGTTTGCAAGCTCAACTCGAATGAGCTAATCGAAGAGATACTTTCCCTCGATACGGATCGCATGAAAGTAGTCGTTTTGATCGGCGAAAACGGCGTGGGCAAAAGCACCCTTTTGGCACAGTTTGCGGAGCGCCTTGTCGAACAGGGAAGAGGGGCCCAGGTCATCGCTATATCCAATACGCCACACGACAAATTTTCACGCGGTGACCGCGCAGTCCACTACCTCGGTCAGCGAGACGGTAACCGCTATGCGTCTGAGGCCATCAAGGAGTCTCTCAGATCACCCCGCAACGAGATCGCGACGAGGGTACGCAAGCTAGCGGAAGTGCTGGAGTTGATGGGATACGAACGAGTGATTGGCTTGGCCTTGGAAAACTTCAATCCTCATGTCACATTCGACTCTAATGACTCCCACGTCGTAGCGTCCAGCGTAACCAGGAAGGTGGCTTCAACCGTTCGCGACAAGCTCGTCGGAACTACTACACCAGTTGTCTGGCTAAATCTAGATAATCACGAGGAATCTCGAACTGGCGCTTCCTTTGCACCAAGCCTGCTGAGCAATGAAGAAACGCTCGTTGCGATTGGTGTGTGCTCCGGGATTCGAATAATTCTTCGAAAGCCAATTTCTTCTGCGGCCCTGGACAAAAGGGAGGTCGATCTTCAAGCCGCAAGTTCCGGCGAGATTTCCTATCTGTCTACGATGGCGTGGGCTTCGTCCAAGGTATCTGAACATTGCGTGCTGCTAATTGACGAGCCGGAGAACAGCTTGCACCCCAAGTGGCAAGTGAGGTATATCCAATGCCTTCAGGCCCTATTCCGATATGAGCGCCCGCTCGTTGTCATCGCAAGCCATAGCCCACTTCTTTTGGCCGGTGAAGAGTCGGGAGCTTTCGACATTCTTCCTTATAAAATAGAAGAGGGCCGAATGGCATACGCCATCACCACCATTGATTCGGGTTTGGAAGGCGTGTCTTGGGCCGCCTTTGGAACGCTTCCGAGCAATAATCAGTACCTGTCTGGACTATTGATTGATTTAATCAATCAATACTGCAGGGACGAAATTAGCTTTGACCAAGCGTTGCTGACTATGGACAACCTCATCGGAGGTTGCGTTGGCCAGGATCAGCGAGAAGTTATCGACGCCTTTAAAGATGCGCTGAGGATTGCCAGCAATGACAAACAAAAACATTGAGTCTGTCAAATCGATCGCAGATCGCATTTCTGAAGCTGCCGCGGCCGTTTCTAATGATCCGGCTTTTTGGGACGCAGAAAGTTTTTCAGAATTAAAAAGAGAGCTCAAGGAGTACCTTAAAATTCGGAATAACCAATGTTGCGCATATTGTCGTCGAATCATAAGCGGCGAGCACAACATGGTTATTGACATAGAGCACATTCTTGAGAAAGATGACTTCCCTCGACTCACCTTCAATATCGGAAATCTCACGGCCTCTTGTCGACGCTGCAATTTTAAGAAGAACGCAATGGTCGACATGGTTACCACCCCAAACCCGGAAGAGGCGTATCAAGCATCATACACGTACAAGTTTGTTCACCCTAATCTAGATCTCTATCGCGACTACATTAAACTAGCTCGCGTGTCCATAAATGACGGCCATTTCGTAAAATATCTTCCCATTCCGAAAAAAAATATCCCTTCACCTGAGAAGGCCTGGTTTACTTATGATGCATTTGATCTTCGAGAGCTTGAGCGATTCGATTTGATGGAAAAAATGAAGATTAGAAAGCCAAACACTATATTGGCCCTAGAAAGTCCAAAAGTTAGAGATTATTTGGCGGAGCAGTTCGAGAAAAGCCATGCACTTCGAAAGGCAAAGAAGGCCCAAGAGCGCGCCGTCAAAAAGGCCGCAGGATGACCCATTGCACGCGCTGGCGGGCCGTCGGCTATACAGTGCAAATAGAAGCTCAAGGCTCCGCGTCTAACTACGGGGTTCTGACAGCATCGAGGCGCTAGGCTATGAGGCTGATGGTGAGACAAGATTGCCGGAAAGATGCTATCTAGATCAATAGCTTCCGACTTGACGTGCTGGGGTGAAAACTGGCGTCGCCGTCAAACCCGCATGACACGTGGTTCCTAATGGTGCCCGCTGGAAAACCACGTCTAAAACCCGCATGAATAGTGGGTTTGCTCAAGCCGTTGCAGCTTGGGAAGCTAGGGTATTACCATTATACGACGCCCGCAGAGCGCACGATTTTACTCGGGAAAGGGCGGTTAGCGCAAATCGCGCCGCCGTTTCCCGCCAGCGCCGAAGCGGCGCCCCGGCTTCAGATCACAAAGTAAGTCAGCTGAATCGCCGCGCGCGTCACCACCATCAGCAGCACCTGCACGATGACGAACAGCAGAATCGGCGAGAGATCGATGCCGCCGAGTTGCGGCACGACCCGGCGCAACGGATTCAGGAACGGCGCGGTCAGCTGATACAGAATCGGCATGGCCGGCGAGCGTGGATTGAGCCACGACAGCAGCGCCATCAGGATCGTCATCCAGATGATCAGATTCAGCGCCCACTTGATCACCGTCAGCACCGCGACGATCAGCAGCGTCGGCACGAGGGTCAAGGGATCGGCGCCGGTCAGGACCACCATCAGCACCACATAGACGATCGCCGCGATCAGCGCCGCGACGAGGCTTGCCCAATCGATGCTGCGGGTGCTCGGCAGAATGCGCCGCAGCGGCAGCACGATCCAGTTGGTGGCTTGCAGCACGGCGTTCGTGACCGGGTTGTACGGCGGCATGCGCACGACCTGTAGCCAGGCGCGCAGCAGCAACGCCGCGCCGAACAGCGTAAAGACGGTATTGAGCAGAAAACGGGCGATATCGCCAAACATCGTGTGTCCTTATCCTTCTGATGGCGGCCGTCGGTCGGCCGCGGGGAGCCGGCGCGAACCGATCGGTGCGCCGGCGGTTTCATTCGGTTTCCATGCGCCGATTTCGCGGAACGGCGCGTCATGCGCGATTTCGGGTCGGCCGCTCGGCCTGTGCCCGGCCATCCGCTCGATCGTGTGACGCTCCGGCAAGCTTGCGCGGCTAGCGCAACGATAGATTGCCGCCCTGGCCGCCTCCGCTCGCCATCACACGGAAATCTTGATCTCGCTGATCAGAATCGCGCCGTTGCCGCCGTCGGTGTAATTGGGAATGTCCGCGGTAAGTTGTTCGGCTGCGGGCTTGAAGACCTTGTAGAAGTCGTCCGCGCTGTCGAACAGGAAATGGCCGGCGGCGACATACGGCGGCGGCGTTCCCGGCGGCCCGGCGTTGATGCCGACGTCGACCGACCAGCCTTTCAGCGACGGCCCGAACAGCTTGGCTGCAAGCGGCATGTGCGTGACGCAGTAATAGTCCACGTCGAAGTGGCCGTTTTCCCGATACGGATAAAGGATGCTGACCTTGATCATTGTGCGTTCTCGTCTGTTGGTCCCGAAGCGCGGCGCTGGCGGATTGCGCGCGGCGCCGGACGTCACATTATCACGGCTTACTTGACGCTTGCACCTGCTGCCGCCTGATTCAGCGAGCGGTTGAGCGATTCCTCGACCGCTTCGGCAATTGCCTCGATGGCGGCGGGCGGTGTGGCGCGGCGCTCGGCCAGTCCGACCGCGCGCCGCGACAGCAAACCGTAGAGCGCGGCGTGGTCGCCGCCGAGTCCTTCCAGCAGCGCCAGCTGCTTTTCGACGACGCCGGTGTCGCCGCGTGACACCGGGCCCGCGAGCGCGTTGGGCAGGCCCTTGTCGCGCGCCGTTTCGATGGTGCCGGCGAGCATCGGCAGCAACGCGCGCAGCGCGTCGTCTTCGGCGAAACCGAGCGTGCGCCACAGCGCGACGCATTCGGCGAGGCTGCACAGCGCGAAGCTGGCGGCATAGTGCGCGGCGGCGTGATACAGCATGCGTCCGCCCGCCGGAATCGACAGCGGATGGCAGCGCAGCGCGACGGCCAGCGCCGTCAGCGCATCTTTCAGCGCGCCATCGGCCTCGATCGTGACCGAGCAGCCGGCGATCCGTTCGAGGTCGGCGAGGTCACCTCCGAACAGGTACAGTGGATGAAAGCCGCCGATCGCCGCCCCCTGGTCGCGCGCCGGGGCCAGCAACTCGACCGGCGAGGCGCCGCTGCAATGCACCAGCGCTTTACGCGGGCTGGTCGCCGTCGCCGGATCGAAGCGCAGAGTGTGGGCGGCCGAACCGATATGGTCGTCCGGAACCGCTAAAAAGATGATGTCGGCGGCGTCGGCAACCTGTTGAGGGTCGTCGCAAGCCGCGCAATGAGCGATTTGACCGGCGAGCCGGTTGGCTGAAGCCGCCGTGCGGCTCGTCACCGCCGTGACTGGATAGCCGGCGCGGGAAAAGCTCAGCGCAAGGCACCGCGCGAGCCGGCCTGCACCGATAAAGCCGAGGCGCGGCAGAGAAGACTGGGACATGGTTGCCTGCTCCAGACGGAACATTTGGACGGGAAGCAGAAGTATCGCGCATCCGGCCGCCGGCGCGCGGTGTGGGTTCATGAGCTTTCCTCTGATCAGTTGGCGCGCCGTATGGCGCGACTGGCCGGTTATCCGGCGCCACACGCCCCGCAGGCTTGAAAACTGCTCACAATTTCTCCATGTGTCGCTTCAGGCCGTTGCAGTTCCGGGTATTTCGTTTCGCAGTCAGATTCGGGAGGTCACGATGAGCATATTTTCTTACCGAAAGCACTTGCGGTTCCTCACCCACGCACAGCGCCGTCGCTGGTGGGATCAGAAAAAGCGCCTGACGCCGCGCGTGCGGATCAGCGGCGCCTACGTCCCGCCTAGCGTGTCGCGCGAATTCGCCTACGTGAAGGTCGGTTGATACACCGCGACTAGCGCTGTCTGCAGGTAAGAGATGCCCGGCTACGAACGCCGGGCATTTTTCGTTGCGGCACTTCAATCCAGTCGTCAGGATTGAAGCGAATTTGTAATCAAAGATTACTGAAAAGCGCGCGTTCGACGCAGCGCGCTTCGTCAAGCGGTCCATGCGATCCCGCGACTGTGCGGAAACCCTTAGTTTTCAGCCCGCTACGCTCTGCCTTCGGCATTTCTTGCGCACGGACCATTTGCGACGTATTGCCACCAATTGCAATTTGCAACAAATGCGCACAAATACGATTGGGCTTTTTCGATACATTGGGTTCATGGCATGCAAGGCATGCGAAGTCGGCGACCTTGGTGGGCCGCGCTAGGAGAATACAAGTGAAAAAGATCGTTCCGTTTGTCGTTGCCGCCGCACTCGGTCTGGGACTTGCCAGTGCAGCCGAAGCACACGTATCTGTGGGGATCGGCATTGGCGTGCCGATTGCGCCGGCTTATCCGGTTTACGCCGCGCCGCCGCCGGTGTATTACGCGCCGCCGCCGGTCTATGCTCCGCCGCCGGTTGTTTATGCGCCGCCGCCTGCAGTCGTGGTGGGTGGGTATTACGGTGGTTATGGCCGTCCTTATTACCACCACGGTTATTACGGCCGCGGCTATTACGGGCATGGTTATTACGGCCACGGCTACTACCGTCGCTAATCGCGCAAGCCGCGCGAGCGTTTAGCGCGGACTCAACGGCGTAACGCCGGCTTCGTCGCCGGGTTACGCCGTTTGTATTTTGTTGGCGCGGTAGTGATCCAAAGCGCCGGTGAAGCTGGGAGAATGCCTGCTTAACCACCGCTCTGGAGAGTTTCGCCGATGCATGCGCTTCCCGCTCCCACTTTCGACGACGTCCTCGACGCCGCCGCGCGTCTCGAAGGCGTCGCGCACCGCACCCCTGTTCTGACCTCGAGTACGTTCAACGAGCGCACGGGTGCGTCGGTATTCTTCAAATGCGAGAATTTTCAGCGCATGGGCGCCTTCAAGTTTCGTGGCGCCTATAACGCAATTTCGCATTTCGACGCGGAGCAACGCAAAGCCGGCGTGCTGACGTTCTCGTCGGGCAATCATGCGCAAGCTATTGCGTTGTCGGCGCGGCTCGCCGGCATTCGCGCGACGATCATCATGCCGCACGACGCCCCTGCGGCCAAAGTCGCGGCCACCAAGGGTTATGGCGGCGAGGTCATCACCTACGACCGCTACACCGAGAACCGCGAAGAGATCGGCCGCCGGCTCGCCGAAGAGCGCGGCATGACGCTGATTCCGCCTTACGACCATCCGCATGTGATCGCGGGGCAGGGCACCGCCGTGAAGGAATTGCTCGATGAAACCGGCCCGCTCGACATGCTGTTCGTTTGCCTCGGCGGCGGCGGATTGATCGGCGGCAGCGCGTTGTCGGCTGCGGCACTGAGCCCGGCGTGCACGGTGATCGGCGTCGAGCCAGAAGCCGGCAACGACGCTCAGCAATCGCTCGCGCGCGGTGAGATCGTGCACATCGATACGCCGCGCACGATCGCCGACGGCGCCGCTTCCACGCATCTCGGCGACTACACGTTCGCGATCATTCGCAAGCGGGTGGCGCGAATCGAAACGGTCAGCGACGCGCAGTTGATCGACACGATGCGCTTTTTCGCGCAGCGCATGAAGATCGTGGTCGAGCCGACGGGTTGCCTCGCGGCGGCTGCAGTGCCGAACGGCATTGTGCCGGTCGAGGGCAAGCGCGTCGGCGTGGTGATCAGCGGCGGCAACGTCGATCTGGAAAAGCTCGCGCAGTATCTCGCGTGATAGAACGTTGGCGCTGACTTCCGCTGAACGGAATTAAAGATTGCCAATGAAAAACGGCTCGCTTCCGGCGAGCCGTTTGCACATCAACTCACCGCCTGCGCGGTCTGCACGATCAGATCGCGATACCCGTTCACGATCACGCTATATGAGAAGTACGCGAACAGCACCGCTGACAGCACATGACACGCGCGCAGCAACCCGGTGCCGGCGCGTTTACGACCGTGACTGCCCAGCCCGCAGATGAAGATCGTCCAGCACAGGCCGCCGAGAAAGAAGCCGCCGAGAAATACCGGCGCCGTCGTCACGCTCGTGGCGCCCGCTTTCGCGATCAATGCGCCACCGACGGCCGCGAACCACAGAATCGCCGACGGCGACGACATCGCCAGCAAGACGCCGCGCAAAAAACCGCGCCATGCGGACAGATGCGGCGCGTTCGCATCCGCCTCGCCGGCGACTGCGGGGGCCGATGCCGGGAACATCGCTTCGCGCGCCATCTTCCACGTGAGAAACAGCAGAATCGCCGCGCCGCCGATCCACACCACCCAGCGCACCGATTCGAACTGCAGCAATGCGGCCATGCCCGCGAGCGCGAGCGCCGCGTAAATCAGATCGCCGATGCACGAGCCGAGGCCGAGCCAGAAGCCGGGTTTGAAGCCGTGGGAGAGCGTCAGCGAAATCATCGCGACGTTCACGAGACCGATATCCAGACACAACGACAGCGACAGAAAAAAACCATCCGACATCATTGAAAAAGCATGCATCCGCGCGACCACTCCCTCGGTGTTTTGTTTTTGCTCTTGTCGTGCGGCTTGCCTACAGGCCCAGCTCGTTCCACAACGTGTCGATGCGCTGTTTGACGGCTTTATCCATCTCGATCGGGCGGCCCCATTCGCGATCGGTTTCGCCGGGCCACTTGTTGGTGGCGTCGAGTCCCATCTTCGACCCGAGCCCCGCCACCGGCGAGGCGAAATCCAGGTAGTCGATCGGCGTGCGGTCCACCAGCACCGTGTCGCGCGCGGGATCGATGCGCGTGGTGATCGCCCAGATCACTTCTTTCCAGTCGCGAATATTGACGTCTTCGTCGACCACGACGATGAACTTCGTATACATGAACTGCCGCAGAAAACTCCACACGCCGAACATCACGCGTTTGGCGTGGCCGGGGTAGCTCTTTTTCATCTGCACGATGGCCATGCGATAGCTGCAGCCTTCCGGCGGCAGATAGAAATCGGTGATCTCGCTGAACTGCTTCTGCAACAGCGGCACGAACACTTCGTTGAGCGCGACGCCGAGCACCGCGGGTTCGTCGGGCGGTTTGCCGGTATAGGTGGAGTGATAGATCGCATCGCGCCGCATGGTGATGCGTTCCACGGTGAAAACCGGGAACCACTCCTGCTCGTTGTAATAGCCGGTGTGGTCGCCGTATGGGCCTTCCAGCGCATGTTCGTAGCCGGCCGACGCGCCTTTGGCGGGCCGCGGCGGCGCGCCGGCCGGAGCGGGCGAGGGCGTGCCTTCCTGCGGATAAATGAAGCCCTCGAGCACGATCTCGGCGCGCGCGGGCACCTGCAAACCGTCGACGCCCGGCGTGATGCATTTGGCGAGCTCGGTGCGCCCGCCGCGCAGCAGTCCGGCGAACTGGTATTCGGACAAGGTATCGGGCACCGGCGTGACCGCGCCGAGGATCGTGGCCGGATCGGCGCCCAACACCACCGCCACCGGATAAGGCTTGCCCGGATTCTGCAGCGCGAACTCGCGGAAATCGAGCGCGCCGCCGCGATGCGCGAGCCAGCGCATGATCAATTTGTTACGCCCGATCAATTGCTGGCGATATATGCCTAAATTTTGTCGGCTCTTATTCGGGCCTTTTGTGACGGTCAGGCCCCATGTGATCAACGGCCCGGCGTCGCCCGGCCAGCAGGTCTGAATGGGCAGCCTGGCGAGGTCCACGTCGTTGCCTTCCCAGACGATTTCCTGGCAGGGTGGCGCGCTCACCGTTTTGGGCGCCATGTCCCACACCGCCTTGGCCAGCGAGAACAGTTTGCCCGCGTCCTCGAGGCCTTTGGGCGGCTCCGGTTCCTTCAACGCGGAGAGCAGCCGGCCGACGTCGCGCAGCGACTCAAGCGCAGCGCCATCGCCTTCACCGGCCTGCGCGTCGACACCCATGCCGAGCGCCACCCGACGCGGCGTGCCGAACAGGTTGCCGAGCACCGGAAACTCATGCTGGGCCCGACTCTCGAACAGCAACGCCGGGCCGCCGGCGCGCAGCACGCGGTCGCACAGTTCGGTCATTTCCAGGACAGGCGAGACGGTTTGCGAGATACGGCGCAGCTCCCCGATCGTTTCGAGACGGCCGACGAAATCACGCAGGTCTTTATATTTCATCTGGTGCGGTTCAGTGCCGCGCGAGCGGCGGGAAGGAAGGGCGCGGCAGGCTGCTACCGCACCAAAGCGATTGTCGATTTTACCTGCGTTGACTGGCGCACGTAGCTCAGCCGAACGGCCTAGATAGAGGAACTCATTTGAGATGGCTCAAAAGGCGCATGCTGCGCGGCTCTTGACCGACTGAACACTGTTCATTATTACAATTAGTTATACTTTTGCCTGTTTATAGTGTTGACGATCTATAAAACCCTGCATAGAATCCGTCCACATTGGTTGCAGGGCGTGAACCTTTTTACCACTGCCCCCGGTCCCTTTAGACGCAACGCGTCACCGTTTACCGAACCCCTGCACGGTATCTGACGGCCTTAGTGAAGTCCTTGCAAGCGCCAACTGACGCTGGTTTTTCGCGTGGGAGCCACCGCCTGCATACTTTTTTGGTATGCCGCGGCCACTTTTCAGGACGGCTCCCCACAGACGGTATTTGCCGTTTTCCCGACGTCGCTGCTGCCCTAACCAGACAGAGCACGCGATGTCTTGACTCTTCGAACGTGTGTTACCGCCTGTTCACATGGCGGAGTTCGGGGATCATGCAACATGGGAGATCTGAATGAACGCCTGGTTATCGTGGCGTCCCGATGAGCGTATTGCGCAGGTTGTGCGTGGTGTGCTGCGTCGCGGGACGCGAATGAGTCATCACCTGTTCAGCATTGTCGGCGGTATCGCTGTCGTGCTGGCACTCGTACTGTGGCTGATGCCGGCCCTGCGCGGCACGCTTGCCGCCAAGCTGATGCCGGTTGTGTCGGCCGCCGTGCAAGCCGGGCCTGCCCGCTTGCTGCAGGGCAATCCGCTGCCGTCGTTCGGCCCGCCGGGCAGCGCGTCTTCCGACGACTCGCTGTCCGCCAATTCGAACGGAACCGATAGCGCAAGCGGTGCGAACACCAACACCGCCGCCACCTCGAGCAACGCCAGTTTTGATGGGGCCTTCGACGGCTCCGGTTCGGCAGGCATGGGCGTCGCCGCCCTTAACGGGCTCGACCCGCGCACCATGCAAAGCGTCAGCGCGCTGGCGCGTCTGATCCCGTCGCAGCGTGTCTCCGCCGATGCCCGCGATGACCGCGTGCTGGTGTCGACCCGTGAGCAGGATCTGGTCGCGTCCTACCTGGCGCGGCGTTATCGCGTCGCTCAGGAGCCCGTCAGCGAGCTCGTGAAGGCCGCGTTCGACACCGGTCGCGAGGTCGGTCTCGACCCGCTGCTGCTGCTGTCCGTGATGGCGATCGAATCGGGCTTTAACCCGTACGCCGAGAGCGGCGTGGGCGCGCAAGGCCTGATGCAGGTCATGTCGAAGGTGCACTCGGACAAGTTCCAGTACTTCGGCGGCCAGAGTGCGGCGCTCGAACCGGTTGCTAACATCAAGGTGGGCGCGCTGGTGCTGAAGGATTGCATCGCCCGCGGTGGTTCGTTGCCGGGCGGCTTGCGTCTTTACGTGGGCTCGACCTCGCAGGACGACGGCGGTTACGGCGCCAAGGTAATGGCCGAGCGCGGACGTCTGCGCGACGTGGCGCGCGGCCGCAAGGTGCCGGTCAACGCACCTCAGTCACCGGTTCTGACGACCGCTTCTGCGAATACGACGGCCGCGGCGGCGACCAGCAGCAAGCGCGTGCAGGTGACGCTCGATGGTGGTCATCCCCTGAGTGCGGCGCCGGTGAAGACGCCGGTGTCCGAGCAGGACGACGCCAGTTCCAACGCCACCAAGCATGTTGCTTCGAATTCGGAGTTCGGCGCTTAACGTTCAGCGTTGGCGACATGAGCTGAATTCGACTGGGGCCGACGCAAAAGTTCGGCCGCCACAAAAAAGGACACCCGCGAGTGTCCTTTTTTACGTCTGGCAATCCGGAAGCATCAATGCCGCCCGAATAGCCTGCCCAACCGGTCGACGGCTTCTTCCAGCTTCGGATAAGCCGTTGCATATGAAAGCCGGATGTAGTCCTTAGGCGCATGCGTGCCGAAGTCCATGCCCGGCACCAGCACCACGCCTGCGTCGTGCAGCATCGCTTTGGTCAGCGCGGCGCTGTCGCCGGCAGCCGGATGCGCGACCGTGCGGCAATCCGCGTAGACGTAAAACGCGCCGTCGGGCATGACCGGTACTGAAAAGCCCAGCGATTCCAAAGCCGGTGCGATGAAGTCACGCCGGCGCTTGAATTCCAGCCGACGGCCTTCGTAAATAGCGATGGTGTCCGGCTCGAAGCACGCCAGCGCCGCATGCTGGGCGAGCGCCGACGCGCAGATGAACAGGTTCTGCGCGAGCTTTTCGAACGCGCCGACCATGCCGGGCGGCACCACCAGCCAGCCGAGCCGCCAGCCGGTCATGTTGAAGTACTTCGAGAAACTGTTGACGGTAATCACGTCGTCACCGAACGACAGCGCCGACACCGGCTTCGCGTCGTAACTCAAGCCCTGGTAGATTTCGTCGACGATGGTAAAGCCGCCGCGCGAACGCACCGCCTTGACGATGCGCTCGAGTTCGGCGGGTTCGATCGACGTGCCGGTCGGATTCGACGGCGACGCCAGCAGCACACCACGGGTGCGCTCGTTCCACAGACGTTCGACGTCGGCGGCAGTCAGCTGGAAACGCTCGGCAGGACCGCTCGGCACCATGACCGGCTTGCCTTCGGCGGCGATCACGAAATGCCGGTTACACGGATAGCATGGGTCGGGCATCAGCACTTCGTCGTCGCGATCGACCAGCGCCGCGCACGCCAGCAGCAACGCCGCGGAAGCGCCGGCCGTGACCACGATCCGCGCCGGGTCGACGTTCACGCCGTAAAAGTCGGCGTAGTGCGCGGAGATGGCCTCGCGCAGCGCGTGCAGGCCGAGCGCATTGGTGTATTGCGTGACGCCGCGGCGCAGCGCATTCGCGGCGGCCTCGATGACCGGTTCGGGCGCGGTGAAATCGGGTTCGCCGATTCCCATGTGAATGATGTCGCGCCCGTCGCGCTCCAGCAGCGCGGCCTCCTTGGCCAATTCCATCACGTAGAAAGGCTGGATGGCGTCGACGCGCGCGGCAAGCCGCACCAGGGGTTCGGTCACGGAGTTCATACGGTCAGTCAGATCCATTCAGAAGCAAAGGCGGTGCAGCGTTCAGCCAACCCGGCACAGGCCGCGACTTTCACCGCAGCCATGTGCCGCGTCCAACTCAAGACTTGCGGGCCGCTTGCGTTTCAGCCGCGCGCAATTGCGCCGCCAGCTTGTCCAGCACGCCGTTCACGTACTTGTAGCCGTCCGCGCCGCCGAACGTCTTGGCGAGTTCGACCGCTTCGTTGATGACCACGCGATAGGGAATATCCACATGGTTCTTGAACTCGTACGCGGCCACCAGCAGCACCGCGCGTTCGACCGGCGAGAGCTGTTCGAGCGGACGGTCGAGACACGGCGCGATATCCACGGAGAGCGCTTCCGAATCGCGGATCACGCCTTGCAGCAGCGCGTTCAGATGTTCATGATCGGCCTTGTCGTAACCTTGCGCGCCGCGCAGTTGCGCGTCGATTTCGCTGGCGGGCGAACCCGACAGCAGCCACTGGTAAAGCCCCTGCGTGGCCAGTTCGCGGGAGCGTCGGCGTGCGCTCTTCATGCCTCTTCCTCTTCTTCGTCTTCCTCTTCGTCGTCGCCGCCGAGTTGTTCGAGCGCGACCGAGAGGTTCGCCATTTCGACGGCCACGCGCGCTGCGTCACGACCCTTTTCGGTCATGCGGGCGACGGCCTGCTCGTCGTTTTCGGTGGTCAGCACGGCGTTCGCGACCGGAATGCCGAAGTCCAGACCGATACGCGTGATGCCCGCGCCGCTTTCGTTCGAGACCAGCTCGAAGTGGTACGTCTCGCCGCGAATCACCGCGCCGAGTGCGATCAGCGCGTCGAATTGCGCGCTTTCGGCGAGCTTTTGCAACGCCAGCGGGATTTCCAGTGCGCCCGGCACGGTGACCAGCAGCACGTCTTCGCCGGTCACGCCGAGGCGCTCGAGTTCTTCGATGCAGGAGTCGGCGAGGCCGTTGCAAACGGGTTCGTTAAAGCGCGCCTGGACGATGCCGATGCGCAGTCCGTCGCCGTCGAGATTCGGTTGGTATTGTCCGATTTCCATTGTGAATTCCGTAGTGTTTTGAGTGGGCGCTTATGCGCGAGAGTGGTCGGATCAGGCTTGTGGAGCTTGTGCCTTGCTGCCCGGCATCGGCACGAAGCCGGTGACTTCGAGACCGTAACCCGACATGCTGCCCAGCTTGCGCGGGTTCGACAGGACCTGCATCTTGCCGACACCCAGCTCGCGCAAAATCTGCGCGCCGATGCCGTATGTCTTGAAGTCGACCGGACGGCGTTTGAGCGCCTCGGCTTTTTCCTTCGAATCGAAGGCCTTGAACACGTCGATCAGATGGTCTTTCGAGTCGCCGCAGTTCAGCAGCACGATCACGCCGCAGTCGCGCGCGGCGATTTCCTTCATGGCCGCGTCGAGCATCCAGGAGTGCGTGGATTCGCTGACTTCCAGCAGATCCAGCACCGACAGCGGCTCGTGCACGCGCACCAGCGTGTCCTGATCCGTGCACGGCGTGCCGCGTACCAGCGCGATATGCGGCTGGCCGCTCGGCTGGTCGAGATACATGACCGCGCGAAACGCGCCATGCGCCGTTTGCATGGTGCGTTCGCAAATACGCTCGACGATCGACTCGGTGCGGCTGCGATAGTGAATCAGATCCGCGATCGTGCCGATCTTGAGATCGTGTTCTTTCGCGAACTCCATCAGATCCGGCAGGCGCGCCATGGTGCCGTCGTCTTTAATGACTTCGCAGATCACGGCGGCCGGCGTGAGACCTGCCAGCGCGGTGAAATCGCAGCCGGCCTCGGTATGGCCGGCGCGCACCAGCACGCCGCCTGGCTGGGCCATGATCGGGAACACGTGGCCCGGCTGCACGATGTGCTCGGCCTTGGCGTCCGGCGCAACCGCCGCGGCGATCGTGCGGGCGCGGTCCGCCGCGGAGATGCCGGTGGTCACGCCTTCGGCCGCTTCGATGCTGACCGTGAACGCCGTGCCGTACTGCGTGCCGTTGCGGTACGTCATGAGCGGCAGATTCAACAGCTTGCAGCGTTCCTGGGTGAGCGTCAGGCAGATCAGGCCGCGGCCGTAGCGGGCCATGAAGTTGATCGCTTCCGGCGTGACGAATTCGGCGGCGATCACGAGGTCGCCCTCGTTTTCGCGATCTTCTTCGTCGACGAGGATCACCATCCGGCCGGCTTTCAGTTCGGCGATGATCTCTAAAGTGGAGGCGAGCGTCATGTTGGCGGAGATTTTCGGGAAAGCGCGTATTTTACGCCACGCGCGGTCCCAAGTCGCCATCCGCCGGATGGGATAGGCCATTCGGCCGACTTGTGGAAGCCCCGTCGGACCTCCACAATCGGCCGTCAAACACTGACCGAACCGCTCAGTGGTCCGTCAGATTCGCCTGCAGCACGGTCAACGCCGTCATATTGACGATCCGTCGGACCGTGGAGCTCGAGGTCAGGATGTTCACCGGCGCGTTGACGCCGAGCAGGAACGGACCCACGGCGACATTGCTGCCCGCGCCGGTTTTGAGCAGGTTGTAGGCAATGTTGCCGGCGTCCACGTTCGGGCAGACCAGCAGGTTGGCCGCGCCCTTGAGCGGCGAGTTGGGCAGAATGCGCAGGCGCAACGCTTCGTCCAGTGCGCAGTCGCCGTGCATTTCACCGTCCACTTCGAGCTCGGGCGCCTGCTCCCGCACCAGTTCCAGCGCGCGGCGCATCTTCGCGCCGGAGGCCGCGGCACCCGAGCCGAAGTTCGAGCGCGACAGCAGGGCGGCTTTCGGCGTCAGGTTCAGCCACGCCATCTGTTTGGCCGCGGCGATCGTGTATTCGGCGATCTGTTCGGCGGTGGGGTCGTCGTTGATATGCGTGTCGACCAGCGCGACCGTGCGCTGGTCGAGCAGCAGAATGTTCATCGCCGCGTAGGTGCGCGCGCCGGGTTTCTTGCCGATGACTTCGTCCACGAAGCGCAGGTGGTCGTGATATGCGCCGACCGTGCCGCACACCATGCCGTCCGCGTCGCCCAGGCGCACCATCATCGCGCCGATCAGCGTCAGGCGGCGGCGCGTCTCGACGCGCGCCATTTCCTTCGTGATGCCGTCGCGGCACCTCAATTCCCAGTACGTCGTCCAGTACTGCGTGAAACGCTCGTCGTACTCGGGATTGGTGACTTCGACGTCCTGGCCGAGCCGCAAGCGCAGCCCGAATTTCTCGATGCGCGCGAGCAGCACTTCCGGCCGCCCGACCAGGATCGGCCGCGCCAGCTTTTCGTCGACGACCACCTGCACCGCGCGCAATACGCGTTCGTCCTCGCCTTCGGTGAAGACGATGCGCGCCTTGCCGCCGTCGCGCACGAATTGCCGTGCGTTCGAGAACAGCGGCTTCATGAACGCGCCCGAGTGGTAGACGAACTGCTGCAACTGCTCGATATAAGCGTCCAGATCCGGCAGCGGCCGGGTCGCGACGCCGCCTTCCATGGCAGCCCGCGCGACGGCCGGAGCGATCCGGACGATCAGGCGTGGGTCGAACGGCTTCGGGATCAGGTATTGCGGGCCGAACGCCACGTCGTAGGCGCCGTAGGCGGCCGCGACCACTTCGTTCTGTTCTTCTTCCGCGAGGCCGGCGATTGCATGCACGGCGGCAATTTCCATCTCCCGCGTGATGGTGGTGGCGCCCACGTCGAGCGCGCCGCGGAAGATGTACGGGAAGCACAGCACGTT
Organism: Paraburkholderia bryophila; assembly: GCF_003269035.1. Lineage (GTDB taxonomy): Bacteria > Pseudomonadota > Gammaproteobacteria > Burkholderiales > Burkholderiaceae > Paraburkholderia > Paraburkholderia bryophila. The sequence continues at coordinate 361,995 of NZ_QLTK01000002.1, forward strand.
GTTGACCTGGTTTGGGTAGTCCGAGCGGCCGGTCGCGATCACGACGTCGTCGCGCGTGGCGTGCGCGAGTTCCGGGAAAATCTCCGGCGTCGGATTGGCGAGCGCGAGGATCAGCGGCCGCGCGGCCATGGTTTTCAGCATGTCCGCGCTCAGAATGCCGCCCACCGACAGACCGAGGAACACGTCGGCGCCCTCGATCACTTCGGCCAGTGTGCGCGCCGAGGTTTCCTGCGCGAAGCGCGCCTTGTCCGGGTCCATCAGTGCTTTACGGCCGCGATAGACCACGCCTTCAATATCGGTCGCCCAGATGTTGTCCACCGGCAGGCCGAGGTCTACCAGCAAATCGAGGCAGGCCAGCGCCGCCGCGCCCGCGCCGGACGTGACGACCTTGACCTCGGCGATGGATTTGCCCACCACTTTCAGGCCGTTGATAAATGCGGCCGAGACGGTGATCGCCGTGCCGTGCTGATCGTCGTGGAAAACCGGAATCTTCATGCGCTCGCGCAGCTTGCGTTCGACGATAAAGCACTCCGGCGCCTTGATGTCTTCGAGGTTGATTCCACCGAAGGTCGGCTCCAGCCCGGCAATGATGTCGACCAGCTTGTCCGGGTCCGTTTCATTGATCTCGATGTCGAACACGTCGACGCCGGCGAACTTCTTGAACAGCACGCCTTTGCCTTCCATGACCGGCTTGGAGGCCAGCGCGCCGATATTGCCGAGGCCCAACACCGCGGTGCCGTTGCTGATCACGCCGACCAGGTTGCCGCGCGCGGTGAAGCGATACGCCTGCAGCGGATCGTCCGCGATGGCCGTGCAGACGCTGGCGACGCCCGGCGTGTAGGCGAGCGCGAGATCGCGCTGGGTCGCGAGCGGTTTGCTGGCCACCACGGAGATTTTTCCGGGAGTCGGGAACTCGTGATAGTCGAAAGCGGCTTGCTGGTCGGTCGGGTTCATGTTTTTCGCCTTGGTGAGCGCCGGGCCGGTCCCGGCGCGATTTGTTAAGGCGATTCTAAAGAGCCGTTATAAGGTGTTCATTCTGTTTTAATATCGGTCCATCATTTTTTTGTGATGGGTGCGAGCTTGACCCACGACTTTGCGATGACATTCGAATCGAACGATCTGGTCAGGCGCCTGAGCGCGCGGCTGAAAATGCGGCATCTGGTGCTGTTGCTGCAGATCGAGCAGCACCGGTCGCTCACGCGGGTCGCCGAGCACATGGCCAGCAGCCAGCCCGCCGTGACCAATGCGCTGGCGGAGCTGGAGAGCATGTTCGGCACGCCGCTGTTCGAGCGCTCGTCGCGCGGCATGCTGCCGACCGCGTTGGGCGCGGTGGTGCTCAGGCGCGCCCAGGCCATGGTTCACGACCTCGACCACCTCGCGCGCGATATGCAGGCGGTGGCGTCGGGGCACGCGGCGCATCTGCACGTCGGGGTGATCCCGTTTATTTCCGGGCAGATGTTGTCGGCAACGTTGCGGCGCCTGCAATCCGGGATGGAGCGGCGCCTGACCGTGACGATTCATGAAGGCACCAGCGAGCAGTTGCTCTCGCAACTACACGACCATACCGTCGACATCGTGATCGGCCGGGCGTCGGCGGCCGTGGACCTATCGCAGGTCGGCTTCGAGGTGCTGTACCAGCAACAGCCCCGGCTGATCGCGAACCGGCGGCTGGCCGCGCAACTGGCGCGCGTGAAGCTCGACTGGACCACGCTGCGCACGCTCGACTGGATTCTCGGCGCACCGCAGACGCCGATGCGCGAACAGGTTTCGGATCTGTTTCTCGCCGCGGGCGCGGCGCCGCCTGTGCCGATGGTGGAGAGTTTTTCGTCCAAGCTGATCGGCGAAATGATTGCGTCGAGTGAAAATGCCGTGTCGATCGTTCCGGCCGATATCGCCGAAGAGTTGGTCCGAATCGCCGGCGTGGCGATCGTGCCGTATTCGTTTCAGTGGACGCTGCCGCCGATCGCGGTGTTTACCCATTCGCAACGGCCGCGTCCGGAGGCGCTGACGCTTTTTATCGCGTCGTTGCAGGCGATCTGTGCGCAGACTTACGCGGAGCGGCGGCGGGAGGAGTGAGTCGGGAAGCCGTTTAGCGTCATTGCGAGAGTAGCTGCCTTTACAAACCGCTCGCGAGCGGAGCGAAAAGACGGCAATTACCCATGCTATTCGCCGCGTTCGCTGCCTGCGAAGCGGGATATAGTCGGTCGGCATGGCTGATTCAGCCACCCCTTCTCACGACGGACGTCGAAATGATTCCAATCGGTCTAGCCGCAACGCTGCTCAGCAATGTAGGCAGCGCAATCCGTTCCGGTCTGTCGCAACTGGCCGGGAACAAGAGTTCCGCGAGCACGTCGGGCGGCAGCCCCAGTCAGCAGCCGACTTTTGCCACGCACCTGAAGGCGGCTACCGCGTCGACCGGTACGACGGGAAGTCATCACGGTCACTTGCATGGGAAAGGAATCGTGGTGAGCGCGTCGGCCGATGTCGTGCCGTCGACCTCGCAAGCGAGCAGCACCAGCGCCGCGGTTGGCAAGAGCATCGATATCAGCGCGTAGGCGTTAAACCGTCAGAACTCGCTTCGGTAGGCGAACAGCCCGGGCAGGCCGCCGGTCATGACGAACAGAATGTTCTGTCCGGCGCGATAGTGTCCGGCGGTGGCGTTTTCCACCAGACCCGCAAAGGCCTTGCCACCGTAGACCGGATCGAGCAGCAATCCTTCGGTCGACGCCATCAGGCGAACCGCCGCGCGCATCGCCTCGGTTGGGATGCCGTAACCGGCACCGAGTTGGGCTTCGTCGATGGAAATCGCGCTGCTGTCCACGCGCAGCGTCGCATTGATGAGTCGAGCCGTCTGGTTCGCTTTATCGAGCGTGGTCGAGCGGGCCTGTTCGGCTTTGCTGTACACAGTGAACGCGCTCACGAGCGACGGTTCCAGCCCCATCGCTGCCAGGCCGGCGACGAGTCCGGCGTGCATCCCACCGCTGCCGTTGGGAATCACGATGCGATCGAACGACACGCCATCCACCTTCGCCTGAGCGACGATTTCAGCCGCACAATCCGCATAGCCCAAACAGCCAACCGGACTCGAACCGCCCAGCGGACAGACATAGACGCGACGGCCTTGCGCGCGCAACTCGTTCGCGCGGTCCTCGGCGAATTGCAGCGCGTTGGCCGAGCCCGGCAAATCGTGCACGCGCGCGTCGAACAACGCGTCGAGCAGGATGTTCCCGTTGTCGACGTAGTCGGGATCGTCTCGCGGTACGGCTCGGGTCAGCACCAGTTCGCACTCGAGGCCGACACGCGCAGCGGCCGCAGCCGTCAGGCGCGCATGATTCGACTGCCGCGCGCCGACGGTAATGATCGTGTCCGCACCGTCTGCCAGTGCCTCGCCGATCAGGAATTCGAGCTTGCGCAACTTGTTGCCGCCACCGCCCAAGCCGTTCAGATCTTCTCGTTTGACGAACACGTTCACGTCGGCGAGGCGCGCGCTCAGGCGAGGCAGATGTTGAATCGGCGTCGGCCCTTCGAGAAGGGCGCGACGCGGAAACGTCGACAGATCGAGTGAGGGAGTGGCCGTGTGGGTCATGAGTTTTGCTACGTCGACAGCATCCGCTCCACATACCGCGCAATCAGATCGATCTCCAGATTCACCGCCGACCCTTCGCGCAGATTCTTTAGCGACGTCACCTGCACCGTGTGCGGAATCAGATTGATCGAAAACTCGCAGCCGTCGTCCCGGTCTTTCACCGAGTTCACCGTCAGGCTCACGCCATTCACCGTGATCGATCCTTTAAACGCCAGGTAGCGGCCAATCTCACGCGGCGCCAGCACGCGCAGTTCATGCGATTCGCCCACCGGCGCGAAATGCGTGACCGTGCCGAGCCCGTCGACGTGACCGGAAACGATATGGCCGCCCAACCGGTCATGCGCACGCAGCGCCTTCTCGAGATTCACCTCGCCGGTTTCGCCGAGCCCGGCCGTGCAGTTCAGACTTTCGCGCGACACGTCCACTTCGAAAGAATGCGCGGTCAGTGCGACCACGGTCATGCAGGCGCCCTGGATCGTGATGCTGTCGCCGAGCTGCACGTCGCCGAGATCGAGCCCGCCGGCTTCGACGTTCAGGCGAACGCCCGCGTCGCCGTCCGTGCCGAGCGGCTTGACTGATTCAATGCGGCCCACTGCCGCGACGATTCCTGTGAACATCGTGCTAGTCCTCGATCAATTGGTAATGGGTTCAGACGCGGGGTCGGTGCCGGGCTCGCCCGCGCCATGCGGCGTGAAGCGCGCGAGGATCCGCAGGTCGTCGCCGATCCGGTCGATCGCATGAAAATTCAGTTTGACGCGGCCTTCCAGCGTGTCCGGCGCGCTCAGATTGAACATGCTCATCGAGTCCATGCCGAGCAGGCTCGGCGCGAGATAGACGAGCAGTTCGTCGACGCAGCCTTCACGCAGTAGCGAGCCGTTCAGCTTGTAACCCGCCTCGACATGCAGTTCGTTCACGTTGCGCTGGCCAAGTACGTTCAGCACGGCGGGCAGATCGACCTTGCCGGCAGGGTTCGCCAGTTGGACGATCTCGGCGCCGCGATCGCGCAGCGCATTGGCGCGTTCGGTATGACGCTGATCCAGATTGCCGCAAAAAATCAGCGTGGGCGCGCCGGCCAGAATCTGCGCCTCGGGCGGCACGTCGAGCTGACTGTCGATCAACACGCGTTGCGGCTGGCGCGGCGTGTCGACGGCGCGCACGGTCATGCGCGGATTGTCTTCCCTGACGGTGCCGATACCCGTCAGAATCGCCGAAGCCCGGGCGCGCCACGCGTGACCGTCGGCGCGCGCCGCTTCGCCGGTGATCCACTGACTGACGCCCGAAGGCAAGCCAGTGCGGCCATCCAGCGACGCCGCCACCTTCATGCGCACCCATGGGCGGCCACGCGTCATACGCGACACGAAACCGATGTTCAACTCATGCGCTTCCTGCGCCAGCAGTCCGCAACGCACTTCGATCCCGGCGTCGCGCAGGATCGCGAGGCCGCGGCCGGACACTTGCGGATTGGGATCTTCCATCGCCGCGACCACGCGCGCGACCTGCGCTTCGATCAACGCGTTTGCGCACGGCGGCGTGCGGCCGAAGTGGCTGCACGGTTCGAGCGTGACGTAGGCGGTGGCGCCGCGCAGATCGTGACCGCGCGAACGCGCGTCTTTCAACGCGCGGATTTCCGCATGGTCCTGGCCGGCCGGTTGCGTGAAGCCTTCGCCGATCACTTCGCCGTTCTTCACGAGCACGCAGCCGACCCGCGGGTTGGGATCGGTGGTGTACATGCCGCGCTTCGCCAGAGCGAGCGCGCGTTCCATATGAACGAAGTCGGTTTGCGAGAACATCGGGGTCAGGCCGCGAGCGAAGCGAACGCGCCACGCGCCGCGTCGATCGTGGCGTCGATGATCGCGTCGTCGTGAACGATCGACACGAAGCCCGCTTCGTACGCCGACGGCGCGAAGTACACGCCGGCGTCGAGCATTTTGTGGAAGAACGCGTTGAAGCGCGGCACGTCGCTCTTCGTCACTTCGGCGAAGCTTGCGGGAATCGCGTCGGCGAAATAGAGGCCGAACATGCCGCCGAGCGAATCGGCCGCGAACGGCACGCCGGCTTCCCGCGCGACCTTCGCCAGACCTTGCGCGAGGCGCGCGGTGCGGGCGGTGAGCGTGTCGTAAAAGCCCGGCGCCTGGATCAGTTGCAAGGTTTTCAGGCCCGCGGCGACCGCGATCGGATTGCCCGACAGCGTGCCCGCCTGATAGACGCCGCCGAGCGGCGCGAGGTGCGCCATGATGTCGCGCCGGCCACCGAACGCGGCTGCCGGCATGCCGCCGCCGATCACCTTGCCCAGACACGTCAGGTCCGGCGTGATGCCGTACACCTGTTGCGCGCCGCCCAGCGCGACGCGGAAACCGCACATCACTTCGTCGAAAATCAGCACGGCGCCGTATTCGCTGCAGAGGCGCCGCAAGGTTTGCAGGAATTCCGGCGTGGCGCGCACGAGGTTCATGTTGCCCGCCACCGGCTCGACGATCACCGAAGCAATCTCATTGCCGAACGCCTTGAACGCTTCTTCGAGTTCCGCGACGTTGTTGTATTCGAGCACCGTGGTGTGCTTGGCGATGTCGGCCGGCACGCCCGCCGAAGTCGGGTTGCCGAACGTCAGCAGACCCGAGCCGGCCTTGACCAGCAGGCTGTCCGCGTGACCGTGGTAGCAGCCCTCGAATTTGACGATGCGGCTGCGATCCGTGAAGCCGCGCGCGAGACGCAGCGCGCTCATGGTGGCTTCCGTGCCGCTCGACACCATCCGCACCTGTTCGATGGACGGCACCAGCTTGCAGATTTCCTCGGCGATCTCGACTTCGGACTCGGTCGGCGCGCCGAACGAGAAGCCGTTGCCCAGCACGCGCTGGACCGCGTCGAGCACCTCGGGGTGGACGTGGCCGAGAATCATCGGGCCCCACGAGCCGATGTAGTCGATATAGCGCCGGCCGTCCGCGTCCCAGAAGTACGGGCCTTGCGCGCGCTCGATAAAACGCGGCGTGCCGCCGACCGAGCGGAACGCGCGAACCGGCGAATTCACGCCGCCGGGGATGGTACGTTGCGCGCGTTCGAAGAGGGTTTCGTTGTTGGACATGGCGATAGCTGGAAAGAGGTTGCGCAGCGGCGCGGGTTGCCGGAAGGCGGTTCGCACGGCGCTGGGATCGGTGAGGAAATTGTACCGGAGTCAGCGTGAAGCGGCTTTGCGGCTGGCCATGTCCACGCGCTCAGGTCTTGCGTGCGTTTTTTGCCGCCACGGCGGCGTGCGCGCTGACTTTGCTGGAGCGCGGCGGCGAACCCGGCGCTTCGAGTACGGGCGTCGGACGTATGCCGGTGAGCTCGCGCCAACGCTTTTCCAGCGCGCCTTCGGCGATCGGCTTGATGACGGTGCCGGAACTTTGCGCGTCCCATGTCTGCACCGAAAATGGATGCACGCGCAACGTCTCGCGCGGCATCACCACGCTGGCATGCGCATCGACCAGCCAGTCGTACACGAAATCGATACACAGACGGTAGCCGCGCTTCGTCGCGGCATCCGGGACCTCGTACGGCGCACGCGTCACGTAACCGGAGCCGAAGATGCCCTTGGGTTCCATGGCCACACGGTGCAGAAATACCCGATCGCCCGGCAGGATGCCGCGCGCGAATCCGCAGCCCCACACGTCAGACACCGCGACGCCCGCGGCGACGCGCTTTGCCACGTCGGGCAGCTCGGGCCATGGCCATTTCTTGGGGCTCCAGATCAGCAGGAAGGCGGTCATTGCGTGGTGGTTGCGTGGTCGTTGCGGGAGGGTGAAGGGCGCCGGGGATTCGCGCATGCGGCGTCCGGACTGGTCTTGCGGCAGCTTAACCGATCGGCGGCGCGGTCGCCGCGCGGCGCCTGCGCAGGCGGTTCGGCGTGGACCCGCTCGTTCGCCGACGCGGCATCGCGTTAGCGTTTTTGATAGCTGCGCAGACGGGTGTCGTGGTGTTGCACGGGGTTCGGGTTAACCGTCGCGTACAATTGAGGCCGAGTGGTTGCGTTCCCCGTTTCACCCGTTCCGCGGCCGGTCACGGCGCGGCGCATCATCTGGATTCCCATGTCTCACGTCACCAGACGCCGGCCCGATGGCCGGCTGATTCTGTTGCTCGGTGCGCTCGCCGCATGCGGGCCGATCTCCATCGATATGTATTTGCCGAGCCTGCCGACCATCGCGCAGGCGTTCGCGATCACCAACGGCGCCGCGCAGACCACGCTGACCAGCTTCATGTTCGGCTTCTCGATCGGCATGCTGCTGTACGGTCCGTTGTCGGATACCTATGGCCGCCGGCCGGTGCTGCTCGGCGGCATCATCATGTATGCGCTCGCGAGCGTGGCTTGCGCGTTGTCGTTCTCGATCGGCTCGCTCGTCGCCTTTCGCTTCGTGCAGGCGCTCGGGGCCGGCGCGGCCTCGGTGCTGGCGCGGGCTATCGCTCGCGACGCGCACGGTCCGACCGACGCCGCCCGCGTGCTGTCGATGCTCGCCATCGTCACCTCGATCGGGCCGTTGCTGGCCCCGCTGATCGGTGGACAGTTGCTGCTGCTCGGCGGCTGGCGCGTGGTGTTCGTGGTGCTGACGCTGTTCGGCACGCTGTGCGCGGTCACCGCGTTTCTCAAGGTGCCGGAAACATGGCCGCGCGAGAAGCGGGCCGAGTCGGCGCTGCTGAAATCGTTCGGCGCGTACGGCAAGCTGCTGCGCGATCCGGTTGCGTGGGGGCACATGCTGTGCGGCGGCATGGCATTCGCGTCGATGTTCGCATACATCACGGCGACGCCGTTCGTCTACATCGAGTACTTCCATGTGTCGGCCCAGCATTACGGCTTTCTGTTCGCGTTGAATATCGTCGGCATCATGTTCGGCAACTTCATGAATACGCGACTCGTCGGGCGACTCGGGTCGCTGCCGATCATCTCGTTCGCGGCGACCGTCAGTTGTATCGCGTCGCTGTTCGTGTGCTTCGTCTCGCTGACCGGGCTCGGCGGCTTGTGGTCGATCGTGTTCGGTCTGTTCTTCGTGGTCGGCGTGGTGGGGTTGTTGTCGGCCAATTGCACGACCGATCTGATGCATCGCTATCCGGTCAATGCCGGCGCTGCTGCCGCCGTGTTCGGGGCGGTGCAGCTGGCGCTCGGCGCTTTGTCGAGTCTTGCGGTCGGCTTGTGGCAGGACGGTTCGCCCAAGGGCATGGGGGTGGTCATCGGCGTTGCGGGCGTGTGGTGTTACGTCGGCCGGATTCTGGTAGTCCGCTGGCATGGAACGAAGGCGCCGCTCGCCGCTGTGTGAACGCCGCGTTACGCGACGGTGACAAAGCTTCTCGATGCGATGCGCGCCTGCTCACGTCGCGCAATGCGATGTGTCTACGGAAAACACCAGGTGTTGCACGCGCGCGACCCTGTGTGTCGATTTGCATTGCTATGATGGGACCACTGTTCCTCGGAGCGGCAATCATGGCGATCAGAGATTTGATGAATGGCGAACGGCAACATGCCGCTTTCGCTGAAGCGCAGAAGCTGGCTGACAGCGGCGCCTATCACGATTACACGGACATCGAATACGTCCTGCGCTTTGATTACGGTTTGTCTGATGTATCGGCGCTGCTCGACAGCCAGTTGATGCATCGCGACCTGAATCGCCGGTGTGCCGACGCGCGCGAGAGGCTGGAAGCGCTTAGCGTGTGAGAGGGCTGCGGGCGATGGCGCGGATCGAGTCGCGATCCGCGATCTGCTTTCTGCTTAATGGACCACCAGTCCATTGAACTGCGCATTGCCCGCACCGGCTGCGATATTCACACCGACGTTGCCGCTCGCGCCGGCTAGTGCGTGGTCGCCGATTTGCGCGCTGCCGCTGCCGCTCAACTGCGCGACCGCGTGCACATTCTGTTGGCTGGAGATCACCGCTTGAGGCGTGCCAATCACCGCGATTTCATTGGCTTGCGCGTTCAGCGCACCGGCGGCGAGATTGACGCCAAGGTTGCCGCTGACGCCGCGCAACGCTGCCGCGCCCACCGCCGTGAGCGATGAACCGAGCTTGGCGCTACCGCCGATATCCTGCAGATTTGACAATTCCACCGAGCCGAACACGACGGCGCTGTCGTCGTCGGACAGCGCGGCTAACGTTGCCGCCGACGCGGACGATGCCGCCGCGATCGTGGCGACCCCAACCCATGCAATGGCGAGTGAACGGACTTTCATGGACGCCTCCGAGGCGAGTGCGGATAGCCTTGATATCGACCGTGAAGACGAGAAGTTGAGGGCGCGTTTTTGCTAGGCCGTCTGCTCGTTACGGCAAACGCGTGTTCGACTCGGGGCGAAGGAAGTCGACACGTCCGTCATGACTGACCGGGTCGCCCGAGCGGAATCGTATCGACATAGATACGACCATGCGGCAGCGCGCCGACGATTTAATGGACACGCGCTTCGCTCGTTGGAGCGTGCCTGGTGTATCCGATTTCGACTTCTCACCTGAAAAGGCATGGCGAAATGAAAGTCCCGTCGACCAGCATTCAAACGAACGAACCGAACCCGGCACAAGCGGCGCGAAGCATTGGACCGGCGGTCCGCTTGCCGATTGCTCCCGCGGTGTTCGATACGTCGGCGAGTATCGGGACTTGTGACGACTTTTATCCGAACCGAAGTAGTCCGGGTGAATCGTCGCCGCTTATGACCAATGCGCCGTTCGGTGTGCCGACGCACTATGCACGCGAGCCGGAAGGCCCGTTAAAGGCCGAAGCAGGTCATCAGGCGGAGCGCGGTGTGCATCGGGATGACAAGGGCGCGGCATATATCAGGCAAGGCGGCGAGACCTTCCCTATCACCTACGACAAAGACAACGGGACATGGCGGGTTCATTACCCGGAGAATCCGACGAAGTATCGCTACCCCGTCAGACAGGACGGCAATGGCGTCTGGCATGTACACGACAAGGTGGGGCAGCCGGGCGGTTGGAGAGGCGCTCCGCCCACGGGGATAAGTTGGACGCAACACGCCACCACGCAGTTGCAACAGCAGGCGCAACAGTTGCAATTTCAGAGGCAGGATTTAATGCAGCAGCGGCAACACCTGCAAGATCAGTTGCATCAGTTTCCGGCGCCTCAGCATGCGAACCGGTCGCCACTGGAACTGGCGGTTTTACAGAGCATGCTGAACAGCCAGATCGCCAATATCAACGCCCAGTTGCACGCGATTGAACAGCAGTTGCAACAGACGAATCAGCAGTTGCAACAACTACAGAATGAGCCTCAGCACTAAACGGCAACTACAGCACCGATGGTGAGCTGAACCCAAGCCGGATAGGCAGGCCTGGCAGTCGGTCTACGTTCGAGCTTGTCGTTTCAGGGGAAAGATGTGCTGCCAGGGGGGCGGTGTTCGCCCGCACCGGGATTTCGAATCAGAGCGATTCTGAAGAGATGAAACGATTGTTCTGGCGGAGGCGGTGAGATTCGAACTCACGGAAAGATTGCTCCTTCGCCGGTTTTCAAGACCGGTGCCTTAAACCACTCGGCCACACCTCCAAGCCCTAAATTGTAACCTGAAAAACGGGCGCTGCGGCACTCGCTCGAACCGCCATCACTGCGGATCTTTCAGAAACAGCTCCTGCAAGTCGTTCAGGAACGCTTGACCGAGCGGGGTGGGCGCAATCTTTTCGTGGTCGCGCGTGATCAGCTTGCGCCGCTCCGCTTCCTGCAACGCCGGTTCGATCGACGTCATGGACAGCCCCGTGCGCTCGATGAACCGATGCACCGGAAACCCCTCCACCAGCCGCAGTGCGTTCAGCATGAACTCGAACGGCAGATCGCGTGTCCCGACTTCGTGTTCTTCCTGCACCGCCGTGCCGGCCCTGGCCTGCTCGATGAAGGTGGACGGGTGCTTGTAGCGCACCTGGCGCAACACGCGGTTTGGAAACGACAGCTTGGTATGCGCGCCCGCACCGATGCCGAGATAGTCGCCGAAGCGCCAGTAGTTCAGATTGTGTTTGCTCTGCTTGTGCGGCTGCGCATACGCCGACACTTCATAGCGACCGTATCCGGCGGCCGTGGTGCGTTCGTGAATCCAGTCCTGCATATCCGCGGAGGCGTCGTCGTCGGGCAGCGCCGGCGGGAACTTCGCGAACAGTGTGTTGGGTTCGAGTGTGAGGTGATACAAGGACAGATGTGGCGGCGCGAACGACAACGCGGTATTGATGTCGGTTTGGCATTCGGCGAGCGTTTGCCCCGGCAGCGCGAACATCAGGTCGAGATTGAAGTTGTCGAACGTGGTGGCGGCGACCTCGACCGCGTGGCGTGCCTGCGTCGAGTCGTGAATCCGGCCGAGCGCCTTCAGATGCGCCTCGTTGAAACTCTGAATCCCCACCGACAGCCGGTTCACACCGCTCGCGCGAAACTGCGCGAACTTGTCGGCTTCGAAGGTGCCGGGGTTCGCTTCGAGCGTGATTTCCGCGTCGGCGTCGAGCGGCAACAGCGCCCGCACGTCCGACAGCATCCGGTCGAGCCCCGCCGCCGACAGCAAGCTCGGCGTGCCACCGCCGATAAACACCGTGTGCACCTGGCGTCCCCACACCAGCGGCAGCGCCATCTCCAGATCGGCGCGCAGCGCGTCGAGATAGTCGGTTTCGGGGAACGTGTCGCCTTTCCACTCGTGCGAGTTGAAATCGCAATACGGACACTTGCGCACGCACCATGGAAAGTGCACATACAACGCCAACGGCGGCAGCGACGTCAGCCGGATACTGCCCGGCGACGTGAACGCCTTGATAACGCCATTGCCGATGTCGGCCGGCGCCGGTTTGATCGGAATCACGCTTCCTCCGTGAGGCGCGCGAGTAGTTGCCGCAACGCCATCGCGCGATGACTGGCGGCGTTCTTCACCGCCGGTTCGAGCTGCGCGGCGCTTGCGTTCAGCGACGGCAGGAAAAAGTGCGGGTCGTAGCCGAACCCATGCCCGCCGCGCGGCGTGTCGAGAATCTCGCCGTGCCAGCGGCCTTCGGCGATCAACGGTTCGGGGTCGTCGGCGTGACGCACCAGCGCCAGCACGCAAAAGTAATACGCGCGACGATCGGTCTCGCCCTGCAATGCGGCGACCAGCCGCGCGTTGTTCGCGGCGTCGCTTTTCTCGCCGCCGGCCAGTTGCGCGTAGCGCGCCGAATAAACGCCCGGCGCGCCGCGCAACGCGCGCACGCACAGGCCGGAGTCGTCGGCGAGGGCGGGCAGCCCGGTCAGCTTCGCTGCGTGGCGCGCCTTGGCCAGCGCGTTTTCGACGAAGGTCGGATACGGCTCTTCCGCCTCGGGCACGTTCAACGCGCCTTGGGGAATCAGTTCGATGCCGGCCGCGCCGAGCAGCGCCGCGAACTCGCGCAACTTGCCGGCGTTATTCGACGCCAGCACCACTTTCTTCAATGGCGAATCTGAACCCGCCTCGCCGCCGCCTTGACGAACCTCATTCACTCTTTTGCTCCAGCGCTTCCTTCTGCTTCGCGATCAGCGTGTTGATGCCGTCGCTCGCCAGATCCATCAGCGCGTTCATTTCCTCGCGCGAGAACGGTACGCCTTCGGCCGTGCCCTGAACTTCGACGAAACCGCCCGCGCCGGTCATCACCACGTTCATGTCCGTATCGCACTGCGAGTCTTCGTCGTAATCGAGGTCGAGCACCGGCAGGCCGTCGTACACGCCGACCGAAATCGCCGCCACGTAGTCGGTGATCGGCGAGCTTTCGATGCGGCCCGTGGCCAGCAGTTTCGCCACCGCGTCATGCGCGGCCACGAAAGCGCCGGTGATGCTCGCCGTGCGCGTGCCGCCGTCGGCCTGGATCACGTCGCAATCGATATGCAGCGTACGCGCGCCGAGCTTCTCGAGATCGAACACCGAGCGCAGCGCGCGGCCGATCAGCCGCTGGATTTCCTGGGTGCGGCCGGTCTGTTTGCCGCGTGCGGCCTCGCGGTCGTTGCGCGTGTTGGTGGCGCGCGGCAGCATGCCGTATTCGGCGGTCAGCCAGCCCTGGCCGCGGTCGCGCAGAAACGACGGCACCGATTCGGCAATGCTCGCCGTACAGATGACCTTGGTGTCGCCGAACTCGACCAGCACCGAGCCCTCCGCATGCTTCGTGTAGTGGCGCGTAATGCGCACGTCGCGCAGCTGGTTGGCCTGGCGGCCGCTGGGGCGTTGGGTGGTGTGGGTCATTTGGGATCGGTCTGGAAGAAAAGCGGGAAGGAAAGCGCGATTTTACCGCCGATCGCGCGACGGCGGTCATGCGAGGACGCGTGCATGCTGCGTGCGCCGGTCGACGGCGAGCGTGACAGGACGGCCCTTCCGGCAAAAATGGGATAATGCCGGTTCTCCGCCCCGCGCCTCGTACGCGCCGGGCGATTCGACTCTCCGGCCATCGTCGAGCGCATGGCCACAATCGCGAGAAATACGATGATCTACAGCATGACTGGCTATGCGAGCGCCACGCGCGAACTCGTCGCGGCCTCGGGCACCGGCGGCGTGAGCGTATCGGTCGAACTGCGCACGGTGAACTCGCGCTTTCTCGATCTGAACTTCCGCATGCCGGAAGACGTGCGCGTCTGCGAGCCGACGCTGCGCGAAATGCTGATGAACAAACTGTCGCGCGGCAAGGTGGATATCCGTATCAATCTGCAGCGCAGCGAACAGACGGCCAGCGCGGGCTCGGTCAACCATGAAGCGCTGACGCAACTCGCGGTGCTCGAACGCACGGTGCTGGCCACCTTCCCGGAAGCCGGCCGTCTGCGCACCGGTGAAATCATGCGTTGGCCCGGCGTGCTGGCCGAAACCGGCGTGGCGCAGGACGTGTTGCGCGACGCGGTGCTCGCCTGCGGCAAACAGGCCATTACCGACCTGATCGACGTGCGCGGCCGTGAAGGCGCGCAACTGGCCACCATGCTGCTCGCCAACGTCACCGAGATGGAAGCGATCGTGACGAAGATCACGCCGCTCGTGCCGGAACTGATCGCCAGGCATCAACAGAAGATCGTCGAGCGTCTGCAGGAAGCGCTTGGCATCGCCGCGCCGGACACGGCCGCGACGATCGTGTCGCGCGAAGAGATCAACGAACGGATCCGTCAGGAAGTGACGATGTACGGCATTCGTATCGACATTGCCGAAGAATTGTCGCGCCTCACCGCGCACCTGAACGAAACGCGCCACGTGATCCAGAAGGGCGGCAAGGTCGGCAAGCGCCTCGACTTCATGATGCAGGAACTCAATCGCGAAGCGAACACGCTCGGCTCGAAGGCCGCCGCGAAAGAACTGGCGGATTCGTCGATGACCCTGAAGCTGCTCATCGAACAGATGCGCGAGCAAGTACAGAATCTGGAATAAGGCGGGAGCAACACGAACATGACCGACCACACACGCAATCCCTACGCCGGTGCTTATCCGGGCAACCTGTTCATGGTGGTGGCGCCCTCGGGCGCGGGCAAGTCGACGCTCGTGAACGCGCTGCTCGCGGGCGACGACGCGATCCGTCTGTCGATCTCCTACACGACGCGCCCGCCGCGTCCGAAGGAGCAGGACGGCGAGCACTATCACTTCACCACCGTCGACGACTTCATGACGCGTCACGACACCGGCGAGTTTCTCGAAAGCGCGGAAGTGCACGGCAATTACTACGGCACGTCGCGCGTCTGGATCGAGGAACAGATGAAAAGCGGCCATGACGTGCTGCTCGAAATCGACTGGCAGGGCGCGCAACAGGTGAAGAAACAGTTTCACAACGCGGTCGAGATTTTCATCCTGCCGCCGTCGCTCGAAGCGCTCGAAGAGCGTCTGAAGAAACGCGGTCAGGACGAGCCGAACGTGATCACGCGGCGTCTGCTCGCAGCCGGTAGCGAGATGGCGCACGCGGCCGAAGCGGAGTACGTGGTGATCAACGAGAACTTCGATCGCGCGCTCAGCGAACTGCAGTGCCTCGTGGCCGCGACGCGTTCGCGCTTCGCGTCGCAATACGCGCGCCACACGCAGCTTTTCGTGCAGCTCGGCATTCACCTGCCACACGCGTGAACGCGGCGGCGTGTCGAGCACATAAGGTAGAATAAGCAACATACTGAGAAGGAACCCAACATGGCCCGCATTACCGTCGAAGACTGTCTCAAACAGATCCCGAACCGTTTCGAACTCGCGCTTGCCGCGACCTATCGCGCGCGTCAGCTCGCGCAAGGTCACACGCCGAAGATCGAAAGCCGCGACAAGCCCACGGTCGTCGCTCTGCGCGAAATCGCAGCCGGCCAGGTCGGCGTCGAAATGCTGAAGAAGGTGCCGGTTTAAGGCGCAGCGTTTTCTGGTTTCGATTGCCCGCTTTTGCTTTACACGTTTTCTGCTTCACCGCTTCACCCGCTTTACCTCGCTTGACCCATTTGCTACACGTAATCGCATCAACGTGCAGACCGGCGTCCAACCCCAACCGCTGCGGAGGCGACCATGAGTACCACCCCGCCCACCGCCACGGAAGTGGAACACGACGCCGACTCGCCCTCGTCCGCACGCAAGTACATCGACGCGGTCCTCGAACAGTCGTTTCGCCATCTGTTCGGGCCGACCGCCACGCCGGAGCAACCGCGCCGGCATGACGTCGTCTCGATCGCCAAGCTGACGTCCGCCTTGTCCGGCTATTTGCAGCCGGAAGAGATCAAGGACATCAAGGCGGCCTTCCATTTCAGCGACGAAGCCCACCTCGGCCAGTACCGCCAGAGTGGCGAGCCCTACATCACGCATCCTGTCGCCGTCGCGGAGATCTGCGCCGGCTGGAATCTCGACGCCCAGTCGATCATGGCAGCGCTGCTGCATGACGTGATGGAAGACCAGGGCGTGACCAAGGCCGAACTCGCCGAGCGTTTCGGCGCCAAGGTGGCGGAGCTGGTCGACGGCTTGTCGAAGCTGGACAAGATGGAGTTTCGCAATCGCGAAGAAGCGCAGGCGGAAAATTTCCGCAAGATGTTGCTCGCGATGGCGCGCGACGTCCGCGTGATTCTGGTGAAGCTCGCCGACCGGCTGCACAACATGCGTACGCTTGGTGCGGTGCCGCACGAGAAGCGCCGCCGGGTCGCGCGCGAAACGCTGGATATCTACGCGCCGATCGCCCATCGGCTCGGCCTGAACAATACCTATCGCGAGCTGCAGGACCTGAGCTTCGCGAACTTCAATCCGCACCGTTACGCCACGCTCGAAAAAGCCGTCAAGGCAGCGCGCGGCAACCGGCGCGAAGTGGTGGGCAAGATTCTGGAGTCGGTGCAGCGCGCCATTGCCGACGCGAAGATCGACGCCGAAGTCACCGGCCGCGAGAAAACCATCTTCAGCATCTACAAGAAGATGCGCGACAAGCAGTTGTCGTTCTCGCAGGTGCTCGACGTGTACGGTTTCCGCGTGGTGGTCGAAAGCGCGCTGGAGTGCTACACCTGCATCGGCGCGTTGCATGCGCTGTACAAGCCCGTGCCGGGCAAGTTCAAAGACTACATCGCGATTCCGAAGGTGAACGGCTATCAGTCGTTGCACACCACGCTGGTCGGCCCGTTCGGCGCGCCGATCGAGTTTCAGGTGCGCACACGCAAGATGCACGAGATCGCCGAAGCCGGCGTGGCCGCGCACTGGCTGTACAAAAACGGCAGTGCCGACCTGAACGACGTGCAGAAGCGCGCGCACCAGTGGCTCAAGTCGCTGCTCGATATTCAGAGCGAAGCCGGCGACTCGAGCGAATTCCTCGAACACGTCAAGATCGATCTGTTCCCGGATGCGGTCTACGTGTTCACGCCGAAGTCGAAGATCATGGCGTTGCCGCGTGGCGCCACCGCGCTCGACTTCGCGTATTCGATCCACAGCGACCTGGGCAACCAGTGCGTCGCGGTGAAGATCAACAATGAACTGCTGCCGCTTCGCACCGAGTTGAAGAGCGGCGACATCGTCGAAGTCATCACGGCGCCGTATTCGAAGCCGAATCCGGCGTGGCTCGGGTTCGTGCGTAGCGGCAAGGCACGTTCGGCGATCCGCCATTATCTGAAAACCATGCGCCTGAACGAGTCCGTGCAGCTGGGCGAGCGGCTGGTCGATCAGGCGTTGAAGGGCTACGGTTTTGCGCTGTCGGACGTCACGCCGGAAGCGTGGGAAAAGCTCGTGCAATGGACGGGCAACAAGAACCGTCAGGAAATTTTCGCGGACATCGGCCTCGGCCGGCGTGTCGCGGCGGTCATGGCCAAGCGCATCGAGGTGTTGATGAGCGGCCGCGACGCCGACGACGACGGCTCGCGCTCGCACTCCGATCTGCCGCATGCGCCGCCGGTGGTTATCACGGGCACCGAGGGCATGTCGGTGCAACTGTCGGCCTGCTGCCGGCCGATTCCGGGCGACGACATCATGGGCTATATCGGCATTGGCCTCGGTATGGCAATCCACACCACGGATTGCCGCGTCGCGCAGCGTATCCATAAGCGCGATCCGGGTCGCTGGATCGACGTGGCGTGGGCGCCGCAGCCGGGGCGTCTGTTCGACGTCGCGGTCAAGGTGCTGGTCAAGAACACCAAGGGCGTATTTGCCCGCGTGGCAGCCGACATCACGTCGGCGGACGCGAACATCGTCCACATTGCGATGGACGAGGACCTCTCGCAGGAGTCCACAGTGCTGCGCTTCGTGATCCAGGTCAGCGATCGGGTTCATCTGGCCAATGTGATGCGCCGCGTGCGGACCAACCCGGACGTGATGCGAATCGCGCGCGAACGGCCGAGCGAGGAAGGCCATCACCGTCACGACGGCGGGATGCGGATCGATCGCGAGCGGGCGGACTACTAATTTTTGTTTCGCACGCCGCGCGCAATGTGCGGTGTGCCTGAGATGTAGCCGAAGGCGTGCGTAAGCGCGCCTTTTTTATTTTCAGCCTGTCTCGCGCGCCATTCGCGTCTATCTGAACGCGCGGGCTGCCTGCGAGTCTCACCTGTTCTTCAGGGAGAACGCTCATGAACGTAGTTGACCTCACCGGCCTTGCGCTCGACTATTGGGTGGCGCGCAGCCTGCACGACTTCGTGCGCGAAATCCACTTCACCGACAGCGGCGAAACCGTTTCGATTCGCGGCAACGACCGCGGACGTCCCTGGGACGGCCGGTTCACGCCGTCCACGTCATGGGAGGCCGCGGCTGCGGTACTGGAGCGCGCGCAACGGCTGGAGGTACGCGAGCGGACCGACCAGGGTTCGGCGCATTGCGTCGCGGATTTCGAGGGGAGTCACCGGACGGTCGAAGGGAGAGGGGACTCGCTGCGGGAGGCGTTGCTGCGAGCGTTCGTCGAAAGCAGGTATGGCGATACCGTGGACGATGTGCTGCACGAGGCGCAGGTGTTGACTGGCGAGCAGGCACAGCCGATCGGCGAGGAAACCGCGCAGGGTTCGTACGGCGGCGACATGCCGAACCCGGATGGGCAGATTGGAGATATTCAGTCGGCGCCGCGTTAGCTTGAGCGGTTGGCGCGCTCGCATGCTTCACGCGTGCCGTGGCCAAGTAGACCGGCCTGGCCCGGTCTCGTCGCGCAACTCGGAAAAAATGCGCTGAACAAAAACAAAGGGCCTTCCGATCGGAAGGCCCTTTATAGGTGGTGCGGCTGGCAGGATTCGAACCCACGACCCCTTGGTTCGTAGCCAAGTACTCTATCCATCTGAGCTACAGCCGCACGCTAAACGGGTGATGCTTTACTGCAATGAAACTGGGTAAAACGTAAGGGCCTCCCGGGAGGGAGGCCCTCGAATAAGTGGTGCGGCTGGCAGGATTCGAACCCACGACCCCTTGGTTCGTAGCCAAGTACTCTATCCATCTGAGCTACAGCCGCACGCAGAAACGAGATTATAGCAAAGGTTTTGAAAAAGGGAAGCGTGTAACTGCGATTTGTCTCATGGCCATGATCGTGTACCCTTGATAGGCAGTCGTTTGCTGCAGTCAACGGATGATCATGAACAAGGCCTTTGTCAAAGAGTCGAGTGAAGAGAATGACGACGACCTCGACGTCGCCCAGCCGGATGTCCCGGCCGGCACCAAGAACTACATCACGCCCGCCGGCTACCGGCGCATGCGTGACGAACTGCTGCATCTGATCGACGTCGCGCGGCCCGAAGTGGTCAGACTCGTGTCGTGGGCGGCGTCGAACGGCGATCGCTCGGAAAATGGCGATTACATCTACGGCAAGCGTCGGTTGCGCGAGATCGACCGGCGCATCCGCTTTCTGACCAAGCGTCTCGACCTCGCGGAAGTGGTCGACAGCAGCAAGCAGGAGAATGTCGATCAGGTGTTCTTTGGCGCGACCGTGGAGTACGCGACCGAGGACGGCGAGGATCACGTCGTGACCATTGTCGGCGTCGACGAGGTCGATCTGGATATCGGACACGTGAGCTGGATCTCGCCGGTCGCACGCGCGCTGATCAAGGCGAAGATCGGCGATACGGTGACCTTGTACACGCCTGCCGGCCCGCAGCCGATCGACATACTTAACGTGAAGTATCCGCCGCCGGACATGGGCGGCTAGGGCGCTCGGCCACGGCGTCGCTGGAGAGGCGATTTCGACCGTACTCCCATGTGCTTTCGCCGCAGCATAAAAAAAGGCGCCGCGAACGGCGCCTTCGATACTGCGAGACCTGCCTGCCGCTTTAGAAGCGGTGACGCAGACCTGCGGTAACAGCCACTTGCTTGTTGTTGCCCGAAGCTGCCAGACCGTTGATGTCGGCGTCGACGATCGCGCCGTCGTTGACTTGCTGGTATTCGCCTTGCAGGTACACGTCGGTACGCTTGGACAGCGCGTACGCGGTCTGCAGGTTGAACTGGTTCCAGTGCGGACGCGTACCGGCCAGGCTTGCCTTCGTGTACGTGTACGACCCGGCGATGCTGACGGCCGGCGTCAGAGCATAACGGGCGTTCGCTTCGAAGTTCTGGAAGTGAGCGCTGCCGCCGCCGAAGCCGCCGACACCAGCCGATTGACCCGACGCACCCGCGCCGATGCCAGCCAGGCCCGACAGGTTGGTTTGCGAGTAAACCAGGCCGACCGTTGCCGGGCCAAACGCGTAGTTCGCACCTGCGCCCCAGGTTTGCTGGCGGCCCGCAAAGAACGTGTTGTCGCTCGACACCGCGCCACCCGAGTTGAACGCTGCCGCTGCGCCGGTCGCGCCGTTGCTGTTCAGTTGCAGGTAAGCGGCAGCGACGTTCAGGCCGCCCCAGTTGTACGACGCGCCAGCGCTGTACGCGCGGTTGTTTGCGAAGCCGTCAGCCTGGTTCGAGAAGCCGTACAACGCGCCGAACTTGAAGCCGCCGTAGTTCACGCTCTGATACTTGACCGAGTTGTTCACCCGGAACGAGTTGTTCAGGTTGTCGTTGTCGAACGGATGCGCGAACTGGGTGCCGCCGTACTGCGTACCGGTCAACGCCAGCGGGCCGACGTAGTCGACCATGCTGTCGTATTGACGGCCGAGTGTCACGGCACCGAACTGGTCGCTTGCGAGACCGACGAACGCCTGACGGCCGAATTCGCGACCGCCTTGCTTCAGCGTGCCGTCATTGATACCGAAGCCGTTTTCCAACGTGAAGATGGCCTTGAGACCGCCGCCCAGATCTTCAGCGCCGCGCAGGCCCCAACGGCTGCCGTTCACCGAACCGCTGGTTTCCTGCCAGTTGCTATGGCCGTGCTGGTTGTTCGTATAAGTGATGCCGGCGTCGATCAAGCCGTACAGCGTGACGCTGCTTTGAGCTTGCGCAGCCGTTGCAAAAACGCCCGTGAGGGCAGCGACCATGAGTGTCTTCTTCATCATCTTGTAACTCCGAGAGCGAGAGCGGGCATTGAACCCAGGCTTTAGGGAGACCTTCACGCGGGCCGCTGCGAGAGGCGTATCCGAGTGAGCTGCGCGCGGTAATAAACGCGCTGGTTTCCGGTTACGCAAAGTGTAGAGAGACCGATTGCGAGATGGACATTCCGATTTGCGCAATAAAGTATTACGCGATCGGAAACGATGGGGGAATGCCGCGCAAGCCTTATAGATAAAGGCTTTCCGCTTATTCGTGGAGTGGAGGGAGCGTGTCGATGCGAATGGCGTTGCTCATTTGCGACAATAATCGATGCAAAAAAACAACGAGATAATTCGTAAAAAAGGATTGTTGTTGCGAATGAAATAGATGATTGCCGATTGTGTGAATAATCGACGTCTTCTCAACCGCTATACTGAAATTTCTGCTTTCCGAAGCAGACTTTTTCGTTGACGAAAAAGATCTCCAAACCTTTGTCGGCGCGACTTCCCAGTCGCGCTTTTTTTTCGTCCGCGGGCGGACGTGTGCGCACAGCTCAGTACGCGGGTGCCGCACCTTCAGTCGGATTCCATTGCGCGGTGGCCGACACGCTCCAGTCTTCCATCACATAACGGCGCGCATCCATGGGCGACGACAACAGATTCTGCCAGTGATCGCCGTGCCAGACGACGGACGCAGGGTCGAAGCTAAAGATGGAAGAGTCTGTCGTTTCCGCGCGTGCTTCAAACGGGCCGTCCGCCGCCCTGACGGGCGACTGCACGAGCCACGTGACAAGCCGGCGGATTTCATTGAACAACATGACGCTCTCCTGATCTGCATCACAACATTTACTACTTTCAATGATGCTGGCGGGCATGCGCCGCAACAACTCGGAAAAACACTTACTAAAAACATCATTTGTTACATAAATCGCAGAGATGCAGAAATTTTTTCCGTCATTCTGCATTTTTCGTCGATCGATGAGTAATGTTGACGTGAAATTTATTCAGTATTTATAAAGATATGCGATAAACATTGCCGATCTGGTTTGCGTTGCGCATAGCTTGTTGCAAGCTAAACGAATACCAAAAATTTGCTTGACGACGATTCTTCGTCACCCGTATAACGGCAAAGCTGAATTCACGTAACCGGTCTGATTTCAGACGGGTTGTCAGAAATAATCCATGACGGATAGTTTGGCTGTGATATTCGGTTTGAGGGCATTGCCCGATTTTTATAAATCCTCGAGGGAAACTGGAACATGGAAACTGGTATCGTCAAATGGTTCAACGATGCTAAGGGCTTTGGCTTCATCACATCGGATTCGGGCGGCGAAGATCTGTTCGCCCACTTCTCGGAGATTCGCGCGGACGGCTTCAAGTCCCTGAAGGAAAACCAGCGCGTCTCGTTCGACGTCAAGGCCGGCCCGAAGGGCAAGCAGGCTGCGAATATCCAGCCGCTGTAAGAAGCCGCGCACGGTGGTATCGCGCAGTTGATCGCAGAGAAGCCCTCGCACGAAAGCGAGGGCTTTTTCAATACCTGTTCCGTTATCACGGAACTGAGCGGAATTAACTATCCGGTTCGAATGGTTATACCAATTGAACCGGATCATTTCACGACGCTTTTAGGGATCATTGCCGCGTTGATCCGAAAAAGATAATCGTTTCGAGGTTTTGCCGGTCGCGAAAAATGCGGTGGAGTGAGATCCACCGCGCCACCGCTCAGCGTGGATCCTTCGATGCAATCCGGGTACGGGGCAGCCAACTGGTGCATACTTGCCGCAAAGTCACGCGTCCAAAGTATCCCTTTCCATGTCTGAACCGTTTTTGTCGGAACCGGCCCTGAATGAGCCGATCGTTTTCGTCGACCTTGAAACCACCGGCGGATCGACCAGCGAGCATCGCATTACCGAAGTCGGCGTGGTCGAAATCGGGCCCGCCGGCGTGTCGCGCTGGAGCAGTCTGGTCGACCCCCAGCAGCCGATTCCGTCCTTTATCCAGCAACTCACCGGTATCACCAACGCGATGGTGCGCGGCGCGCCGACCTTCGACGCGATCGCACCGGCGCTATTCGAGCGCCTGAACGGCAAACTGTTCGTCGCTCATAACGCGAGTTTCGATCGCGGCTTTCTGCGCGGCGAGTTTCGCCGCGTCGGCCTCGCGTTCGATCCGGACGTGTTGTGCACGGTGCGTCTGTCGCGCGCATTGTTTCCAGCGGAAAAGCGCCATGGGCTGGATGCGTTGGTCGAGCGTCATGCGCTGGTGCCGTCCGACCGTCACCGCGCGCTCGCCGATGCCGATCTGATCTGGCAGTTCTGGCAGCGCCTGCACGGCCTCGTGCCGCTAGACGTATTGCGGGCCCAGATCGAGCGCACCACACGGCGTTACCGGCTCGCCGGCAACATCACCGAAGATCTGCTGGACAGCGCGCCGGCCGGATGCGGCGTCTACGCGTTTTATGGAGAAGAGGATCTGCCGCTGTACGTCGGGCGAAGCGTGCGAGTGCGTCAGCGCTTGCGTTCGCACCTGACCGGCGAAAAGCGATCGTCGAAAGATATTCGACTCGCGCAGCAGGTGCGACGCGTCGAGTGGCGAGCGACCGGTGGCGAACTCGGCGCCATGCTGGCGGAAGCGCAGTGGATCGCGACCTTGCGTCCCGGTCACAACCGCGTGCCGCGCGTGACGAAAAGCGATCCGGCGGACGCGCCCTGGCCGTTTCAAGGCCCGATCGTTTTCGAGGAGCGCGAGGAAGGGGCGCAGGCGCGCGCGTTTCATGTGGTCGATCGCTGGCGCTACGTGGGTCATGCGCCCTCGCTCGCGCAGGCGGCGGATCTGCACGCGTCGAGCGTCGCGGGGCCGTTCGAATTGTCGACCTACCGCATTTTGCAAAGTCACCTCGCGCGCGGTTTGCGGGTGATGCCGTTGAGCGTGACGAGCGGCGCGACCGCTCCGAGTCTCGCTTAACCCATCCAGCCGATTGAGCCAGAGCGGCGTGCTGTCACGCCGCGCCGCTCAACCCGTCGCGCCCACGCCGCCCGTCTCGCACACATGACCCAGCGCGCGAGTCAGCGCGCCCGAGCGAGTCGAGTCGTAGCGTGTCAGCGATTTCCAGTTAGCCAGCGCTTGCGCGACGCGCGACGGACAATCCGCCGCCGAGCGCAGCGGCTGCACGCGCGCGAGGCCGGCCACCAGCGATTGCGTCAGGCGGTCCAACTGCGGTCTCGTCGAGGTGGCGAGATCCGGGGCCGGGCCTTGCGGTGGCTGCGTGGCGCGCCAGTTGGCAAACAGCGCGTTCTGCACCTCCTTGCTCGCGTCGATCTGATCCTGAAAGAACGCGTGAGCGAACGCGGGGTCGACATTGGCCGCCGCCGCGCGTTTTTCCACATCGGCGAGGAGTGCGTTTTCGCGCGGCGTATCGGTGATCGCCTGGTGATTCGCCCACTTCCAGCGCGCGACCGGCTCCGCCAACGCAAGACGCTGCGAGGCCAGCGCGATCAAACTGGTGAGCGCCGTGTCATCGCCATCCGCGACGGCGGGAACGGACGTGAATGCCAGCGCGGCGAACAAGGTCAGCGCACAGCGCGCGCCAAAACAGGACGAACGATTCATGAGGGAGGCGGTGGCCGGACGGCCGCGGAAGAAAAACCAGAAGAATAGACGATGCCCGGCGCGGCGGGCGTTTTCACGGGCGAAAAGCGGCGCGCGAAACAAAAAGCTTGGCGCGCATTGAGCTTACGGGCGAGCGTGACTGAACGCCGGGCGTGGTGCCGAGGCGTCGAGCTCAGACAGGTTTAACCCGCATCGTCTGCGGAGCCTGAAACTCCAAGTCGGGCACGTGCGAACCCGGGCCGCGCGACGGACGCGCGGACGCCGATGCTGCATCGCGCCACTGACGGATTACTTCGAGTCGCACGACTTTCGTTGTTCGTCGAAAAAGGCGCGAACGTGCTCCGGCAGTTCCGCACCCAGAAACTCGACGCCAGCGGGTTCCGGATCCGGGCTGAAAACTTTGTCCGGGGTCGGAATCTTCGGTGGTTTGGCATCCATGATCTTTCTCCTTTACAAACCGATTATCTGCCTCGGTCCCCGTTTTGCACCAGCAGCTGATGCGGCTTACGGGTTCTCTGTTGCTTTAACGGCACAGGTCAACATTTGAACAGAGTGTTTGAATAAAATTTATCGGTTGCATCGCGGATGGTTGGTTTTCCTCACACCCATCGAGACCAGCCCGATACTCCTCTCCGTTTCCCTGTCAGCCTTGTCCTGCGGGCATTTCGCCGCAGCGCTTCTCATGCTCCGCGCATCGCGTGTTCAATGCAGTTGATATGAACAAATCTCAGCGATATTGTGCAGTGCCGCATTGGCAGGATTTTCTCGTTAAGTGGCCGAACGTTCGTTAATTACCGGTGTGTTGGTCCGCGTATTCAGCCGCCTAATCTTTTCGTAAACGATTGATTCGCCTATTTCGTTGACGGCCAACAGGCATTTTTAAGTTCTTTTTGCAAAATTTAAAACTGCTTCACGCTGCCAGCAGCGGTCGCAGATAGACGGCCGTGCAACTATTCTTCGCGCGCGCGACTTCAGACGGCGTACCGCACGCGACGATCGTGCCGCCGGCGTCGCCCGCTCCGGGCCCGACGTCGATCACCCAATCGCTTTGCGCGGCCACCCGCATATCGTGTTCGACGACCACCACGGTGTTGCCGGCGTCCACGAGTCCCTGTAATTGGACCATCAGCCGATCGACGTCGGCGGGATGCAGGCCGGTGGTCGGTTCGTCAAGGATGTACAGCGTGTCGCCGCGCTGCGTGCGTTGCAGTTCGGTGGCGAGCTTGATGCGCTGGGCCTCGCCGCCGGAGAGTTCGGTGGCGGGTTGTCCGAGCCGCAAATAGCCCAGGCCGATGTCGCGCAGCACGCTCAACGCGCGCATCACGCCGGGTTCGTCGACGAAGAACGTGCAGGCTGCGTCGACGGTCAGGTCGAGCACCTCCGCGATATTGCTGTCGCGCCACGTGACTTCCAGCGTCTGCGGGTTGTAGCGCGTGCCGTGACAGGTCGAGCAGGGCGCGTAGACGCTCGGCAGAAACAGCAGTTCGACGCTGACGAAGCCTTCGCCTTCGCAGGTTGGGCAACGGCCCTGGGCGACGTTGAACGAGAAGCGGCCCGCGTTGTAGCGGCGTTTGCGCGCCAACGGCGTGTCGGCGAACAGCTTGCGCACGTGGTCGAACAGACCTGTGTAAGTGGCGAGGTTCGAGCGCGGCGTGCGGCCGATCGGCTTCTGGTCGACGCGCACCAGCCGGCGCAAGCCGTCCATGCCGTCGGCGATGTGGCCGCCGGTCGGCAGCGCGGCATCGGCGAGCAGAGGGTCGAGTTCGTCGTCGTCCGCGCTTTCGACGCTTCGCCCGAGGTGGCTCGCGACGAGTTCGGGCAGCGCCTGGCTTATCAGGCTCGATTTGCCGGAACCCGAGACGCCCGTGACGGCCGTCAGGCAGCCGAGCGGAAACGCAACGTTCAAACCGCGCAGATTGTTGCGCGTGATGCCGGCGAGCCGCAGCCAGCCCGCGCTCTCGCGCGGTGTGCGATCGACCGGCGCGGGCGGTGCGAACAGATGCCGGCGTGTCTGCGACGCCTCGACCTTCGCGAGCCCGGCGGGCGGTCCGCTATAGACCACATGGCCGCCGGCTTCACCGGCTGCGGGGCCGACGTCGACCAGCCAGTCGGCGCGCCGCATCATCTGCAGGTCATGTTCGACGACGAACAGCGAATTGCCGGCCGCCTTCAGCGCTTGCAGCGCGGTGAAGAGCGCTTCGCCGTCGGCGGGATGCAGGCCGGCCGACGGCTCGTCGAGCACGTAGACGACGCCGAATAGTTGCGACGACAACTGCGTCGCCAGCCGCAAGCGCTGCAGCTCGCCGGACGACAGCGTCGGCGTGCTGCGCTCCAGCGCGAGGTAACCGAGTCCCAGATCGATCAGCGTGGTGAGCCGCTCCAGCAGTTCGGCGGCAATGCGCTGCGCGGCGACGCGTTTTTCTTCGGAGAGGTTCGGCGTGCGCCGTACGTCGCGCGACGCTTTGTGCGCCGAGCCGCCGGCGGCGACCCGTTTGTCGATGGCGTCGCGCATCGCGTTCTTGCTGAGTACTGCGCCTTTGCTTTTTTGCGCGTGCCCGGCGGCACCCGACTCAGGCCATTCGCCGCGAGCGATCGGCTGCAGCATCGCCGCCAGTCCCGCTAGCGGCAACTGCGAAAATTCGCCGATATCGAGCCCGGCGAACTTCACCGAGAGCGCTTCCTTCTTGAGCCGTTTGCCATGGCAAGCCGGGCACACGCTGCCGATCATGTACTGCGAGACGCGCTTTTTCATCAGCGCGCTTTGGGTGTTCGCGAAGGTGTGCAGCACGTAGCGGCGCGCGCCGGTGAACGTGCCCTGGTAGCTCGGCTCGTCCTTGCGTTTGAGTGCGGCGCGGGTTTCCTTCGGCGTGAGGCCGGCGTAGACGGGCGCCGTCGGCTGCTCGTCGGTGAACAGAATCCAGTCGCGGTCCCGCTTCGGCAGATCGCGCCACGGCGTGTCGACGTCGTAGCCGAGCGTCACCAGAATGTCGCGCAGGTTCTGTCCGTGCCACGCCGGCGGCCACGCAGCGATCGCGCGCTCGCGGATGGTCAGCGAGTCGTCCGGCACCATCGACTTTTCCGTGACCTCGTACACGCGGCCGAGCCCGTGGCAGGTTGGGCAGGCGCCTTGCACCGTGTTCGGCGAGAAGTCCTCGGCGAACAGCATCGGCTGCTTCGGCGGATAGTCGCCGGTGCGCGAGTACAGCATGCGCACGAGACTCGACAACGTCGTCACGCTGCCGACCGACGAACGCGCGCTCGGCGTGCCGCGCTGCTGCTGCAATGCGACCGCGGGCGGCAAGCCTTCGATCGCGTCCACTTCGGGCACGCCGACCTGGTCGATCAGCCGCCGTGCATACGGGGCGACCGATTCGAAGTAGCGCCGCTGCGCCTCGGCGTACAACGTGCCGAAAGCGAGCGACGATTTGCCCGAGCCCGATACGCCGGTGAACACGACGAGCGCGTCACGCGGAATGTCGACGTCGATATTCTTCAGGTTATGTTCGCGTGCGCCGCGCACCCGGACGAAGCCGGTCGGTACGGGAGTATCGGAGGATGTCGCGGGCGGGCGGGGCGGTTTGCGGATGGCGTCCATGAGGATGAATAGCGGGTTGGCGCGGCGGCCCGGTTGCGGGCGGAGAGCGCTGGCGAGGCCGCACGGAGCGTGCCCGGCGAAAAGTGGATTCAGTTTGGCTAATCGCGGTGCGGCGTTGCTCTGGGCACCGCGACAACTGACAGCGTAGCCGATTCCCCCCTGGAAAGCGGGAGCGCGTGCCGCCGATGTGTGCGGCAGTGCGGTCGCGTTTTTGCGCCAGATTCACGTCGCCGGCTGACAGACCGGAGCGCGCGCAGGGGCGCATCGCCTATCGTGAATCGGATCGATGCCGCTTTCGCGTGCGGTCGCGAACGGACGCGGCCTGACGAGCGCGGAAGATGGCTGCTTTACCCCAAAAGGAGTCCGCCATGGAAAACGCTGTGTACTGGAAGGGGCGTCAGGTTGGCGTCGAGTGTGCGGGCCGGATTTTGTGGTTCTCATCGGCGCCGCGCGAGGCGGTTGTAGCGTACGGAACGCAGAGGAGCGAACCGGTCAGCGCCGAGCAGTCGATGCTGGCTCGCAATCTCGTCACGACCGCGTCTTATCGATAAAGGGTACGCGCGACGATCTTGCGTCTTTGCAGCGATCGCCGCCGACCCGCTTTCGCCACGCCGGTGCCCAAAAAAAGACGGGGAGCGGATACGCCGCTCACTGTCGTCGTCATCTCCGGCGCCGATCGGCACGCCGGGGATTTTCATCACCCGGCAAAGGCGAATTCGCCAATCAGGATCGTCCATCGATCAGTGGCGTTTCAGCGAGTGCCGAAACAGGCGTTTGCACAAGCGCTTCTGCAAACGCAAAAAAGCAAAAAGCCCAGTCACGAGGACTGGGCTTTTTGCTTGAATCTTGTGGTGCCGGAAAGAGGAATCGAACCCCCGACCTTCGCATTACGAATGCGCTGCTCTACCGTCTGAGCTATTCCGGCATCAGGAGAAACGAGATTATAGGGACTTCTTTACGGGCTTGGCAAGCCCCCGCGCTCATTTTTTTGCTTCGAGATGGTAGCGGGTGACCCGGTCGACCTCATTCTTCGAACCGAGGAACACCGCCACGCGCTCGTGCAGGCTCTTCGGCTGAATGTCCAGAATGCGTTTCTCGCCATTTGTCGCAGCGCCGCCGGCCTGTTCGACGATGAACGCCATCGGGTTGGCTTCGTACATCAGGCGCAATTTGCCCGGTTTGTCCGGCGTACGCTTGTCGGCCGGATACATGAAGATGCCGCCGCGATTCAGGATACGGTGCACGTCTGCCACCATCGACGCGATCCAACGCATGTTGAAATCGCTCTGGCGCGGACCGTCCTTACCGTCTTTCAATTCGCCGATATATTGCTCGACCGGCGCATACCAGTGGCGTTCGTTCGACGCGTTGATCGCGAACTCACGGGTTTCGACCGGAATGCGCATATCGCTTTGCGTGAGGACCCACGAACCCAATTCGCGGTCGAGTGTGAAGCAGTTCACCCCGTTGCCGGTGGTCAGCACCAGCACGGTCTGCGGGCCGTACACCGCATAGCCCGCGGCGACCTGCTGCGTGCCCGGTTGCAGGAACGACTGCTCGGTAGGCTGCTGGCCGTCCGGGCAGCGCAGCACTGAAAAGATCGTGCCGATGGAAACGTTGACGTCGATATTCGACGAGCCGTCGAGCGGATCGAACACCAGCAGGTATTCGCCCTTCGGATAGTTGGCCGGAATCGGGAAGAACTGCTCCATTTCCTCGGATGCCATGCCGGCCAGGTTGCCGCCCCATTCGTTCGCCTCGAGCAGGATCTCGTTCGACAGAATGTCGAGCTTCTTCTGCACTTCGCCCTGCACGTTTTCGCTGCCGGCGGTGCCGAGCGCATCGCCCAGCGCGCCTTTGCTGACGTGGTAGCTGATCGCCTTGCACGCGCGCGCGACGACTTCGATCAAAAGGCGCAGGTCGGCCGGCAGGTTATTGGTCTCGCGCTGCTGCTCGATCAGGTACTTCGTGAGAGTGGTACGACGTTGCAAAGCCATTGCTGTACTCCGGGAAGGCTTGAGGAATATCGCGATTTTAACCGTTCGTTGTGTCCGCTCCGTGCTTTTGACGAGGACCGCCCCGCTCGATGCCGCAACGCGCCGCGCGCGGCGTGCAAGGAGTCAGGCTGCGCGCTGCGCCCGGCTGTTCTCGGCGCTGCCGCGCAGGCTGGTGGCCAGTGCTGCCGCGCGAGCATGTTCGGCGGTGATTTTCGGCATTTTCGGCCGGTCTGCCTTGGGCATGGGCTCGATTTCGCGTTCGATCTGCTCGCCGACTGCGGCTGCGGCGACGCGCAGGTCGTAGGCGATTTGCAGATTGAGCCAGAATTGCGCGCTCGCGCCGAAGTAGCGGTCGAGGCGCAACGCGGTGTCGGCCGAGATTGCGCGTTTGCCGCGAACGACGTCGTTGATGCGCGGCGCCGGCACCCGCAGCGCAAGCGCGAGCGCATTGACCGACATGCCGAGCGGTTCGAGGAACTCGCTGCGCAGAATCTCGCCCGGATAGATTTCCGGCATGCTCTCGCCGGTATCGATGTCCGAGAAATCGATGCGGTCCAGATCGGAGCGTTTGATGACCATGCTGCTCTCCCAATAATCAGTGATAGTCGGCAATCTCGACATTCAGCGCGTGCTCGCCGACAAAGCCAAAACAGATGCGCCATTGCGCGTTGATACGGATGCTCCATTGCTCACTGCGTTCGCCTTGCAACGCCTCGAGCCGATTGCCCGGCGGCGCCCGCAGATCGCGTATGGAATGGGCGGCGTCGATCATGAGCAGCTTGCGCCGTGCGAGCGGCTGTATTTGAAGCGGCAGTGATCGCACGAACTCGCCCTGAAAAATTCTTGCCGTCGCTTTGTCGCTGAATGTCTTGATCATAGGATGATATAACGCATAGCGTTAAACGTAAACCGTTAAAAGAATACGTTTACTTTCACCCTGTCGGCGTCGCTCGAACAGTCGGCCAGATGGCTAACGTTGAGCGCCGCGCGCGTGGCCGCTTCGGCCAGCGCAAGACGAATACAGCACACACTCCGGACGAAAAAAAGCCGGCAACGCGTGCCGGCTTCTCCATGCAAAAACAGCGCTCAGGCGAGCATCAGGCCAACGCTTTTTCCACGATCTCGCGCACGTCGCGCGATTTCACCTGTCCGGCCACTTTCTCCAGCGCGGCGCGCATGCCATCGCGCAGCGTCGGCGTGAAGCGGCGCCACAATTCGAGCGAGCGGGCGAGGCGGGCGGCCACCTGCGGATTGATGGCGTCGAGCGCGATCACCTGCTCGGCCCAGAATGCATAACCCGAGCCGTCTTCGGCATGGAACTGCGCCGGGTTCGCCGCGCAGAAGCTAAAAATCAGCGAGCGTGCGCGATTCGGGTTCTTCAGGTTGAACGCGGGGTGTGCCATCAGCTTGCGCACGACGTCGATCACCGGGCGCTGCGCGCTGCCGCGCTGGACGGCTTGCAACGCAAACCATTTGTCGATCACGAGCGGCTCTTTCTCAAAGCGCCGGTAGAAGTCGTCCAGCGCGCGCTGCGCGTCGGCGCTGCCGCCGTTCGCCGCGGCCGCACCGAGCAGCGCCGACAGCGCCGCCGCGCGGTCGGTCATGTTGTTGGCGGCGTCGTATTGCGCGGCCGCGAGACGCACCGCTTCAGACGGTTCGTCCAGTTCGGCGAGATACGAGAGCGCGAGATTCTTCAACGCGCGATGACCGGAGGCCTCCGGCGTTGCTTCGTACGCGCCCGGCGTGCGATGTTGCTCGACTACCTTGAGCCAGTCGCTCTTCAGCGCATTGGCGAGACGCTTGCGCACGAACTGGCGCGCCGCATGCACGGCGGCCGGATTCGACTCCGCCATCTGCTCGGCCAGATACGCCTCGGACGGCAGCATCAGCGCCAGTTCGCGGAACGCCGGCGAGAGCGTTTCGTCGGTCAGTACCCGAGCGAACGCGGCGACCACCGAGTCGTCGAGTTGCAGCGGCACGCCCGTCGCGGCACGCGCCGCGAGCGTCAGCAATTCGCGGGTGGCCAGACGTTGACCCGCTTCCCAGCGGTTGAACGGATCGCTGTCGTGCGCGAGCAGGAACGCCAGTTGGTCCGCCGAATAATCGTATTCGACGATCACCGGCGCCGAGAAATTACGCAGCAACGAAGGCAGCGGTTCCTGCGCCACGTTGACGAACGTGAAGGTTTGCTCGGTCTGCGTGAATTCCAGCACGCGCGTGGTGTTATCCGAGGCCTGCGCCTCGCCTTCCAGTTGCAGCGGCAGGTCCGCGCCATCGCGGCCGATCAGGCCAATCGCGAACGGGATCAGCAGCGGTCCCTTTTGCGTGTCGCGCGCGGCCGAAGCCGCCTCGCCGTAGCCTTGCGTCAGCGTCACGCTATAGCGCTGCTGGGCGGCGTCGTAGCGGGTGCGCACCGACACGCGCGGCGTGCCGGCCTGGCTGTACCAGCGTTCGAACTGCGCCAGATCGCGGCCGTTCGCGTCGGCGAGCGCGTGACGGAAGTCGTCGCAGGTCACGGCCTGGCCGTCGTGGCGCTTGAAGTACAGGTCCATGCCCTTGCGGAAGCCGTCGCGGCCGAACAGCGTCTGGTACATCCGCACGACTTCCGAGCCTTTTTCGTAGACCGTCATCGTGTAGAAGTTGTTGATCTCGACGTAGCTTTCCGGACGTACCGGATGCGCCATCGGACCCGCGTCTTCGGCGAACTGCATCTGGCGCAGCACGCGCACGTCTTCGATGCGCTTGGTGGCGCGCGCGGCTTCGTTGCTGCTGTTGGCCTGGCCGCCCGCCATGTCGGCCGAGAACTCCTGATCGCGGAACACCGTCAGGCCTTCCTTCAGGCTCAGCTGGAACCAGTCGCGGCAGGTCACGCGGTTGCCGGTCCAGTTGTGGAAGTACTCGTGGCCGACCACCGCCTCGATGTTCGCGAAGTCGGTGTCGGTGGCTGTTTCGGGGTTCGCCAGCACGTACTTCGTGTTGAAGATGTTGAGGCCTTTGTTCTCCATCGCGCCCATGTTGAAGTCGCTCACCGCGACGATCATGAAACGGTCGAGATCGAGTTCGAGCCCGAAGCGTTCCTCGTCCCAGCGGATCGAGTTGATCAGCGAGTCCATGGCGTGACGGGTCTTGTCCAGATCGTGCGGCTCGACCCAGACCTGCAACAGCTTTTCCTTGCCCGAGCCGCTCTTCACGCGTTCTTCGAGCGCCACCAGTTTGCCGGCCACCAGCGCGAACAGATAGCTCGGCTTGCGGAACGGATCTTCCCAGCGCGCGAAGTGGCGGCCGTCCGGCAGATCGCCTTCTTCCAGCAGGTTGCCGTTCGACAGCAGCACCGGATAGTCGGCCTTGTCGGCGCGCAACGTGACCGTGTAGGTCGCCATCACGTCGGGGCGATCGAGGAAGTAGGTAATGCGGCGGAAGCCCTCGGCCTCGCACTGCGTGAAGAAGTTGCCGCCCGACACGTAGAGGCCCGACAGCGTGGTGTTCTCAGCCGGATTGCAGACGCTGGTGAGCGTGAGCTCGAAGTCGTCCGGCACATGGTCGAGCAGCAGGCCGTGTTCATGCGCATGCACGTTGGCGAACGGCTTGCCGTTAATCGTGGCGCTGACGAACTCGAGTTGCTCGCCCATCAGCGCGAACTGCGTGGCGTGCGACGCCTCCGGATTGCGGCGCACCCGCATGGTGTTCTTCACGATCGTACGTTCGGGGACGAGATCGAACTCGAGTGCGACGGTGTCGATCAGGAAAGCGGGCGGCGCGTAATCGGCGCGGCGGATCACATTGGGCGTAGCGGTATCGGCCATGGCGTTCTGTAGGATGGGAACTCGAGTCGGCAAGCTCGCTTCTGGCGTGCGAGCCGGGCTTGTCGAGCCATTGTACAAAGCCTCGGCCATTCGTGCGGCGCGAACTTTTTACCGAATCGCCTGGTCAGCGTATTATCGGGCGCCGACGCGGAACACAGCCCGCGCGTCGGCGAGTCCGCTCATGACGGGCCATAACGGGCAACACAGCGCTTCACGAGGTAGACCATGACAATCAATCGATGGACCCGCCGCGCCACGCTGCTGCTAGCGTCGCTGGCGGTGCTGCTGTCCGGCTGCACGACCTACGTGACCACTCAGGTCACCGCCTTCTCCGACTGGAGCGGCAACGACGCGACCCGCACCTATGCCTTCACGCGGACCGCGGACCAGCAGAACAATCTGGAACTGAGCACTTACGAGCGCGTGGTGGCCAACGAACTGGCCACGCATGCGTTCCGTCAGGTCGACGCCGCGCAGGCGCGCTATCTGGTCGGGCTCTCCTATGGGATTCGCTCGGACATGGTGACGGTTGCCGAGCCGGTGTACTACAACCCGTGGCCCGCGCCTTACTGGGGGAGGCCGTTCGATCCGTGGGGCCCTTGGGGTCCGTATGGACCGTTTCCGAACGCCTATGTGAACCAGAGCTATCCGATCTTCACGCATCTGCTCGGTGTGCGGATCACCGAGCGCGCGACCGGCAAGGAGGTCTATAACGTGACCGCGCGCAACTCGGGCGCCGAGTCGTCGCTGGTCAGGGCCATGCCTTATCTGGCGCGCAGCGCGCTGGCCGATTTCCCGCTGGGTAACGGCATCGTGCATACCGTCAAGATTCCGCTCGACAGGAACGGCGCGGCATCGAACGAAATGGCCGCGACGGGCGCCGCGCCCGCCGCGATGCCGGCACCGGCTTCCGCGCCGAAGGTCGTGCAGTAAGCATCGGGAATGGGAAAGGGAGCGCCGGAAGGCGCCCCCGCCGCGAATCGCCGCGGCAATCCACACGTAAGAAACGGAACGGCCCGCCAGGGATGCCCTGGCGGGCCGTTCCGTTTCTTACGCCCGCGAACTGCGTCGCGCACCGGCGTGAATTTAAACGGGCGTCGCCTGAAGTTCGAAAATACGAAAAGTGAAACAACGATTAAGAAAGTTAAATGAAAGTATTGGGACGTAAGGCTATCGTCGCGCGCATCGCGGCGGCTGGCTGAACCGGCCGGGGCTGGGGCGCACGGTCGATGCGTAGCGCGTGGAAACGCCGCCGGAGCGGCCTGCCGCAGATTTGACGATCCGTCGTGAGGGCGATACGGATACAGATGGATACGTCTTTTGTGGCTGATTTAATCCACAATATTCAGTATGATTCGGCGACTATACGGGGGCTCGGGACAATTTGTCACACTAATTGTCAAAGGTGCCTAAATAAATGGGGCGCGGTGCCGTTAATTCGCTGAACCCCATATAAGAAAACTGGATCTGGATTGACTCCCGGCTGGAGATTGCCGGTCCGCGCGGCGCTCGCACGCTGTGACGGCTGCGTATTCCGTCAGGCGCTTCAGCCTCTCCTCGCATCAACGCGCGAACACCGATATGCCCGATCTGCACTGGACCATTCCGGTCGCTCGCTGGTCTAGCTGGCCTGCTGCCGCATCTGCCGCACCCGACATCGGCTTTATCGAGCCGATCGTGCGGCGTCGTCTCAGCACTCTGTCCCGAGTCGCGCTGAAGGTTGCGCACGAGTGCGTCGCGCAGGAGCCGGCGCGGGTCGTGTTCGCGTCGCGTCATGGCGAGCTGCGCCGCACCACCGACATCCTGCGCGCCATCAGTGCGGGCGAGCCGGTGTCGCCGACCGCGTTCAGCCTGTCGGTGCTCAATGCGATGACCGGCGTATTTGGTATCGCGCGTGGCGACCGTTCCGCGGCCAGCGCGATTTCGGCCGGTGCCGAAACGCTCGGCTACGCGCTGCTGGAAGCGCATGCGCAATACGCGGCGCAGCCGGGCTCTCCAGTGCTGCTGGTGTATGCCGACGAGCCGGCCGATCCGGCCTACGGCACGATCGAAGACGAAGTGCCGGGCGGTGCGCTGGCGATCCTGCTGGATAGCGGCGCGGCGACCGGGCAACTGACGTGCAGATTGTCCGGCGGCGGGGGCGCGGGCATGACGGAAGCGTCCTGCAACGCACAAGCACCGGACAACGTACGCGGCAACTCAGCCGGGCCGGAGAGTCTGGCCGCGGCCGCCAACCAGGCTGTCCCCGAGGCCCGCTTCGCGACGCAAACCCAGGCGCTGCTGCACTGCCTGGAAACCGGCAACCCGGGCGCCTGGCAACACGCCGACGCCACCTGGCACTGGAGTTGGCATGGCCTCGCGTCTTGATTACGGCTGGCGTTTGTGCGCAACGGGCATGGCCTTCGTGGTGTTCGGCGTATGCGGCACCCTGTTTTCGGTGCTGGTGTTTCCGCTTGCATGGCTCTGGCCGCACCGCGCGTCGCGGCAATTCGCGGTGACGAGCGTGATCCACTGGTTTTTCCGCGCGCTGGTCGCGGTGCTGCAGCGCATCGGCGTGATGGAGCTCGACGTGTCGAACGTCGAGGCGTTACGCGCGGGCGGGCCGGCGATCGTGGTCGCGAATCACCCCACGTATCTCGACGTGATGGTGCTGTTGTCGCTCACGCCGCACGCCTGTTGCGTGGTGAAAAACGCCCATTGGGGCAACCCGTGTTTCTGGGGCATCGTGCGCTCGGCGGAATACGTCAGCAACGCCGACCCCGCGGAACTCGTCGAGGCCGGCGCGCGGCAACTGGCGGCCGGCTACACGATGATCATTTTTCCGGAAGGCACGCGCAGTCCCGCGCCGAACCGCCTGCATGCGTTTTCGCGCGGTTTCGCGCATATGGCCCTGAAGGTCGGCGCGCCGATCGTGCCGGTGCTGATGGACTGCGATCCGCCCGCTTTCACCAAGCAGATGCGCTGGTACGACGTGCCGGCGCGCGCATTCCGGATGCGCGTGAACGTCCTCGCACCGCTCGACGTCGAGCAACTCGCGGCGCACGACGCGACACCGGCCCTTGCGGCGCGCAGCGTGACGAGCGCCATCGAAGCACACATTACTCAGCACCTGTTCGATTATGGATTCTTTAAAACTGGAAATTAAACAGCTTCTGATCGAGGCCCTCGATCTGGAAGACCTGAGCCCCGCCGATATCGACGACGACGCCCCGTTGTTCGATACCGACGGCATCGGTCTCGACTCGATCGATGCACTCGAAATCGGCATCGTGCTGCGCAAACAATACCAACTGACCATCGCAGCGAACGACGAGCGCACGCGCGAACATTTCCGTTCGATCAGCACCTTGGCCGCGCTCGTCGCGAGCCAGCGCGAAGCGGCGCACGCTGTGAATGAAACCACCAGAAAAGGGGAATAAATCGTGTCCGAGGCTGAGATTCTTGAGCGCATCCGCGCCATTTTCAAAGAGAACTTCGCGATCGAGCCGGAGCGCGTGACGCCTGAAGCGAACCTGTTCGAAGAGCTCGATCTCGACAGCATCGACGCTGTCGACCTGGCGATCAAACTGCAGGAAATGACCGGCCGCCGTATCAAGCCGGAAGAGTTCAAGTCGGTGCGCACGGTCGGCGATGTGATCGGTGCGGTCGAATCCCTGCTGGCTGCACAAGGCTGATGTTCGCCGCGCGCGCGCGTAGGCAGGCGGTGGCGGAGCAGGCCGGCGCCGACGCTCACGTCACGACTGCCGGGACCGTTCCGGCCTCGACCGAGGCCGGGCGCAGCTGGGCCAAAACCGTCGTGCAGGTGCTGTTGAAACTCGCCTATCCCGCGCTGATTCTGTGCGCGTGGCGCTGGGACACGCCGCGTTACGTCGGTTGCATGCTGTTCGCGATCCTGTGGCTGCAGCGCTGGGCCGGCAGCGGCCCGGTCGCGACCTCGCTGCGGCGGCTCTCGTCGATCGACTGGACCGTGGTCGGCTTGCTGAGCTGTGCGTCGGCGGCGATCGTGTTGACCAACAGCGAACTGCTGTTGCGCCTTTATCCGTCGCTCGTCAATCTGGGGCTGTTGATCGCGTTCGGCGCGACGCTCGTGCGCGGACCGTCGATGATCGAAAAATTCGCGCGACTCGGCAATCCGGATCTGCCGCCGCGCGCGGTGCGTCATACGTGGCGCGTGACCCAGGTGTGGTGCGGTTTCTTCGCGCTGAACGGCGCGTTTTCCGCTTATACGGCGCTGTACTGGAGTCGCGCGAACTGGTCGCTGTATAACGGCGCGATCGCGTACGGGCTGATCGGCGTGCTGCTGGTGGCGGAGATTGTCTGGCGTTACCTGGTGGTGCTGCCGCGAGCCGCGCGTTCGGAGGCGGCATGATTGCATTGCATGATGTGTTGTCGGTGGCCGTCGATGCTGCCGGGTTGAAAACGCCGGTATGCCGCGATGGCGACGTGGTGCTCGATCGTGCCGCGTTTCGCGCGCGCGCGGCGGGCCTGATCGCGCTGCTGCAAACGCGCGACGCGCAACGTTACGCGCTGTGTATCGACGATCCCTTTGATTTCGCCTGCGCGTTGTTTGCGCTGTTCGCGTGCGGAAAAGAGCCCGTGATTCCGGCCAATGCGACGCCGGGATATCTGGCCGATCTGGCCGACGCTTATGACGCGGTGCTGACGGACGCGGATCTACTGCGGTTCATGGCGCGTGACAGCGATGAAGCCGACTCCCACGCCAACACCAACGCAGCGGCCGCGGCCACACCCACCGGTCACTTCCTCGACCCGCAAGCCCCGCTCACGCTCTACACCTCCGGCAGCAGCGGCACGCCCAAACCGATCCGCAAGACGCTCGCACAATTCAACGCCGAAGTGCACACGCTCGAACGCCAATGGGGCGCGCTCGTCGGCGACGCGACGATGCTCGCGAGCGTGCCGCATCATCACATTTACGGTCTGCTGTTTCGCGTGTTGTGGCCGCTTGCGGCGGGCCGTGCATTCGACCGCGCGATCAGCCTCGAACCGTTGCATCTGCAACAGCAGATCGACCAGGCGGGCGCGACGGTCGTGGTGTCCACGCCCGCGCAACTGTCGCGCTGGCCCGCGTTGCCGGGCTTTGCCGCATTGACGCCCGCGCCGCGCGCGTTTTTCTCGTCGGGCGGTCCGCTCGCGCTGGAAGCCGCGCAGGAATACGCCTCGGCCTATGGCGCCGCGCCGCTCGAAATCTACGGCAGCACGGAGACCGGCGGCATTGCGTGGCGGCGTCAGGATCAGACGGACGCCTGGCAACCGGTGGCCGGTATCGAAGTGCGTCGCGACGAAGACGGCGCGCTGAACGTGCGCTCGCCGCATCTCGACCACCGCGGCTGGCATCGTACCGACGACCAGATCGCGCTCGACGCCGACGGCCGGTTCCGTCTGCAAGGGCGCCTCGATCGCGTGCTGAAACTGGACGGCAAGCGCGTCTCGCTGCCGGAACTGGAAGCGCGTCTCGCGCGGCATCCGTATGTCGCGCAAGCGGCGCTGGTGCCGCTGGAAGGCGCCACGCGCAAGCGTGTCGGCGCGGTTGTCGCGTTGACCGAAGCGGGCAGCGAGGCGTTACGCGACGAAGGCCGCGTGGCGCTCGCCAAAACGTTGCGCCGGCATCTCGCCGACTTTTTCGATGTCGTCGTGCTGCCGCGCCACTGGCGGTTTCGGGCGACGCTGCCGTTCGACGCGCGCGGCAAACTCCCCGTCGCGGCGCTCGCCGCCGCGTTCGAACCGCGCCGCGAAGGCATGGAAGTCCTCGCCGAAGCGCGCAGCGGCGACACGCTGCATTACGACCTGCGCGTGCCGCCCACGCTCGTGCATTTCGCCGGCCATTTTCCGGGCTTGCCGATTCTGCCCGGCGTGGTGCAGGTCGACTGGGCGATTCGCCTCGCCGCCGATCACGTGCCGGCCGCGCGCGCGATTGCATCGGTCGACCGGTTGAAGTTCATGGCGCCGGTGGCGCCGGGCGCGGTGCTGAAACTCACGCTGGCCCACGACGCCGCGCGTCGGCGCTTGCAATTCGTCTACAAACTGAGCGGCCGCGAATGCGCGTCCGGCGTGATCGTCTACCGGGAGCACGCGTGATGAAGTTCGCCGCGTGTGTCGTCATTCCGATCTACAACCATCAAGACGCGATCGGTGCGACCGTCGCTCATCTCGCGGTGCATGACTTGCCGCTGTTCGTCGTCGACGATGGCAGCGACGAGCCGACCCAGCAGGTGCTCGCCGCGCTCGCGCAGCAGTACGCGGGGCAACTGACGCTGCTGCGTTTGCCGGTCAACGGCGGCAAAGGCGCGGCGGTGATGGCGGGACTGCGCGCGGCGCGCCGCGCGGGCTTCACGCACGCGTTGCAGATCGACGCCGACGGGCAGCACGACGCCACCGACGTGCCGCGTTTCATCGAAGCCGCGCAGGCCGAGCCCGGCGCGGTGATTCTCGGTCGCCCGGTCTACGACGAGAGCGTGCCGAAAGCGCGCCTCTACGGCCGTTATCTGACGCACGTGTGGGTGTGGATCGAAACGCTGTCGCTGACCATTCGCGATTCGATGTGTGGGTTCCGTCTGTATCCGCTGGCGCTCGTCTGCGAGTTGATCGATCGCGTGCAGTTGCCCACGCGCATGGACTTCGACATCGAAATCCTCGTACGTCTCTACTGGCGGCGCGCGGCGTTCCGCTCGATTCCGACGCGCGTCACGTATGCCGCCGACGGCGTCTCGCATTTCGACGTGCTGTGGGACAACGTGCGGATCAGCCGCAGCCACACGCGGCTCGTGTTCGGCATGCTG
Source organism: Paraburkholderia bryophila (assembly GCF_003269035.1). Lineage (GTDB taxonomy): Bacteria > Pseudomonadota > Gammaproteobacteria > Burkholderiales > Burkholderiaceae > Paraburkholderia > Paraburkholderia bryophila. The sequence goes on from NZ_QLTK01000002.1 coordinate 403,133, forward strand.
TGGCGTCTGCCGGTGCTGCTCGCCCACAAGGTCATGCCGCGCCGCGGCGTTCTCGCGGATGCGGGAAACGACCAAAGCGACCCACGCGCTCAAGACGCTCAAGACGCTCAAACCGACAAGCACGACACAACCCAGCAGGACTGGTGGCGTGTCGCCGAACGCGGCAGCCATCTCGGCATGTCCTTGCTCGCACTCAGTTGCAAGCTGTTCGGCCGCCGTTTCACCGCGCTATGGCTGCATCCGATCGTCGCGTATTTTCTGCTGACTGGCCGCGCCGCGCGCGAGGCGTCGAGCAACTATTTCAGACATCTCAGCCAGGCCGCGCCGCACGGCGATACACCACGGCCAGGCTGGCTGTCCGCGTACCGGCACATGCTGGCGTTCGCGCAATCGGGCTTCGACAAGCTTGCGGCGTGGTCCGGTCGCGTCAATAACGCCGACGTCAAATTCGAAGATCCCACTGCTTTCCAGGCGCTGACCGCGAGCGGCAAGGGTGCGCTCGTGATCGGCGCGCATCTCGGCAATCTGGAGATGACCCGTGCGCTCGCCGCGCAGGGTGCCTATGCCAAGGTCACCGCGGTCGTCTATACCGAGCACGCGCGGCGCTTCAACAGCGTGCTGGCGTCGGCCAATAGCGAGTTCGCGCGCCACCTGCTCGAAGTCCGCGACTTCGGTCCCGAGACCGCGATGCTGATGCAGGAACGCGTGGACAACGGCGAGTTGCTGGTGATCGTCGGCGACCGCGTGCCCGCGCACGAAACGGGCCGCACGGTCGAGGCGCAATTTCTCGGTTCGACCGCGCCGTTTGCGCAAGGCCCGTATGTACTCGCGCACGCGCTGGGCTGCCCCGTCTATCTGTTTTTCTGTCTGAAAGAGCAGGACGGTTACCGTCTCTATTTCGAGCCGTTCGCCGAGCGCATCGAGTTGCCGCGCCGCGAACGCGCGCAGCATCTCGCGGCATGGGCGCAACGTTACGCCGTGCGGCTCGAACACTATTGCCGCAAGGCTCCTTATCAATGGTTCAACTTCTTCGATTTCTGGGCCAGCCCCAAGCGAGGCGCGAATGGCCGAACATGATCTGATCGACGCGTCGGTAGCCGGCGCAAAGCTGAACGCAAACCCGCACGTCAATGCCGGGACAACAGGCGCACGCGCCGTCGTGGTCGGCGGTCGCAAGCTGACCATCGAAGAGGTCGTCGCGATTGCCCATCAACGTGCGCCGATCGCGCTGAGCGCCGATCCGGCGTGGCGCGCGCGGATCCAGCGCGGCGCGGATTTCCTGCGTCGTCATCTGGCCGAGGGCGCAACCGTTTACGGCGTCAACACCGGTTACGGCGACGCCTGCGTGGTCGACGTGCCCATGGAGCTGGTCGAAGCGCTACCGCTGCAATTGACCCGCTATCACGGCTGCGGCATGGGCCAGTATCTCGACGACGCGCAAACCCTCGCGGTGATCGCCGCGCGGTTGAATTCGCTCGCCTACGGCTTTTCCGGCGTGCGCCCCGTGTTGCTCGAACGGCTCGCCGATCTGGTCAATCATCGCGTGCTGCCGCGCATTCCCTCGGAAGGCTCGGTCGGCGCGAGCGGCGACCTGACGCCGCTGTCTTATGTGGCCGCCGCGTTGGCGGGCGAACGCGACGTGATGTTCGCCGGGCAACTGCGCGACGTGCGCGAGGTCTGGAGCGAACTCGGTCACGCGCCGCTCACCCTCGCGCCGAAAGAAGGCCTCGCGCTGATGAACGGCACGGCGGTGATGACGGGCCTCGCCTGCCTCGCGTTCGCACGCGCCGATCACCTGACGCGCCTCACCGCGCGTCTCACGGCGCTCTGCACGGTGGCGCTCGACGGCCGCGCGGCACACTTCGACGCGCAACTGTTCGAAGTGAAACCGCACGTTGGGCAGGCCGAAGCCGCAGCCTGGATCCGCGAGGATCTGAGCGGGCGCGACGACACGCCAGGGCATCGCCTGCAGGACCGCTATTCGATTCGCTGCGCGCCGCACGTGATCGGCGTGGCACGCGACGCGCTGACGTGGGTGCGGCGCGACGTCGAGAACGAATTGAACAGCGCGAACGACAACCCGTTGATCGATCCCGACACCGGACGCGTGCTGCATGGCGGCAACTTCTACGGCGGCCATATCGCGTTCGCGATGGACTCGCTGAAGGTCGCGGTGGCCAACCTCGCCGATCTGATGGACCGGCAGCTCGCGTTGCTGGTCGACGTGAATTTCAACAATGGCTTGCCGCGTAATCTGTCCGGCGCGGCGCCCGCGCGTGCGGCGATCAATCACGGCTTCAAGGCGGTGCAGATTTCGTCGTCCGCATGGACCGCCGAAGCGTTGAAGAACACCCTGCCCGCAAGCGTGTTCTCGCGCTCCACCGAGGCGCACAACCAGGACAAGGTCAGCATGGGCACGATCGCCGCGCGCGACTGTTTGCGCGTGCTGGAATTAACCGAGCAGGTGGCCGCCGCGCATACGCTCGCGACGGTGCAGGCCGCGCGCCTGCGCTTGCGGCTCGACAGCACGACGCCGGTGCCGGCGCCGTTGCAGGATTTCATGGACCGGGTGAGCGCGGCGTCGCCGTTCGTCGACGAAGACCGCGCGCTGGAACACGAGTTGCGCGCACTGACGGCGAGCATTGCCGCGTGCGATCTGCTGCACGACTATCGCGGGGGGGCGCACGCATGAGCGAGTCCCGCAACGTACCGAGCGCCAGCGCAATGGTCGAAGTGCCGTTCCACGACGTCGATGCGATGAACGTCTGCTGGCACGGCCACTATCTGAAGTACTTCGAGATCGGCCGCGCGGCGCTGCTGCGTACCTTCGATTACGACTATCGCGAGATGCAGGCGTCCGGCTATCTGTGGCCGATCGTCGAGGTGCATCTCAAGTATGTGCGGCCGGCCATCTACGGCCAGCAGATCGAAGTGCGCACGCAACTGCTCGAACACGAAAACCGCCTGAAAATAGGCTATGAAATCGTCGATTGCGCGTCCGGTACGCGCTTGACCAAGGGCTACACGATCCAGGTCGCGGTCGATGCCGCGACTCAGGAACTGCAGTTCGTCTCGCCGCCGGTGGTGTTCGACAAGCTGGAGCGCGCATGGGGACGATGAGCTTGCGCGCGGCGCTGGTGAGCGGTTGGGTTGCAGTCGGCGCGTGTGGCGTGCTGGGTGCGCTTTCATGGCCCCTGTCCGCCATGGCCGCGCAAGCGGCGCAGACATCGCCGCCAGCCGCGCCCGGCAACCCCGCGCTGGTCTCGCAGATCGCCGCGCATCTCGCGCAGGCCAAGGGCGTGCGTGCGCAGTTCACGCAGACGCAAACGCTCGCCGCGATGAAGCAGCCGCTCGTCAGCAGCGGCTCGTTGCTGTTCTTTCGCGAACGCGGCGTGATCTGGCAGATCGACACGCCGTACAAAGCCACCTACGTGATCACCGATGCCGGCGTCGCCGAACTCAACGCCGCCGGCCTACGCGTGACGAATCACAGCGCACAAGGCGCACGCGGCGTCGCGCAGGTGTCGAAGATGATGCGCGCGATGCTCGGCGGCGATCTGTCCGCGCTGTACTCGCAATTCGACGTGCAGGCCGACGGCAGCGCCGCGCAATGGCGCATGCAACTCACGCCGAACCAGCCGCAGATCGCGCAATCGATCAAAGGCCTGGAGATGAGCGGCGGCGACTATCTGCAAAGCTTGCGCATCACGCTCGCGAACGGCGACGTGACCCGGCTCGACTTCGCGAAAAGCGCGGCGGTCGCCGACCTCACGCCGGCCGAACGCAGCCTGTTCGGAGCGCCGTAATGGACATGCTGCAACAGCGGTCCGTGAAACAGGCGTGGAGCGTGCGCGCCGCGTGGCTGCTGCTCGCGCTGATCGCGACGCTGTATTGCGGCTGGCGTTTCGCCGGACCCTCGCCGTTGCAGACCAATCTGCTCGCGCTGTTGCCGGCCACCGAGGCCGACCCGGTCGCCGAACAGGCGGTCGATACGCTGGCAAGCGCACTCGGCGATCGCACGGTGTTTCTCGTCACCAGCAAAGACGACGCGCATGCCAAGGCCGCAGCCCGGCAATTGGGCGCGTCGCTGCGGCAGAGCGGGGCGTTCGGGTCGGTGACGGCGGAGCTGCCGCCATTCGATCTGTCGCAGATCGGCGCGTTGTATTTGCCGTATCGCTTTGGGCTGCTGACGCCGGCCGACCGTGCAACGCTCTCGGGCACAGTCAGTCACGCGAGCGCCACGCCACCGCACGACGCACTGCAAAGCGCCTCCGCGACAGGCGCCGCGCAGCAATCGTCCCTGCACGATGCCCTGGCGCAACGCATCTACAGCCCGTTACACGGCGGCCTGACGACACCCCTCGCCGACGACCCGTTCGGCTGGCTCGAACACTGGCTGGGCGGCCTGCCGCTCGCCACCTCGAATCTCGAACTCGACGACAACCTGCTGGTATCGCATCGCGGCGCGGCGACCAGTGTGCTGATCGTCGCGACCTTGCCGGGCTCGGCGTACGAAACGAAGACGCAGCACGCGGTGCTCGCCGCGCTTGCCCGCGGCGAACAGCAACTGAAGCAATCTTTCCCCGACGTCGCGGTCGCGCGAACCGGCGCGGTGTTCTACGCGGAATCGGCGCGCAGCGCTTCCGAACATGAGGTGCATCTGATCGGTATCGCGTCGCTGTGCGGCATCGCGCTTCTGATGATGTGGGTGTTCCGCTCGCCGCGTCTGCTGCTGCTCGGCTTCGTGTCGACGGCGCTCGGCATTGTCTGCGCGCTGGCGGTAACCATGCTGGTGTTCGGCAAACTGCACCTGTTGACGCTGGTATTCGGTGCGAGCCTGATCGGCGAGGCCGTCGACTATTCGATCCAGTACTTCGTGGTCTATCTCGGCGCCGGCCGCGATTGGGATGCCCGGCGCGGCGCGTGCGCGGTGCGTCCCGCGCTGACGGTGGCATTGGCAACCAGCCTGCTCGGCTACGCGATCCTGATGTGGGTGCCGTTTCCCGCGCTCAAGCAGATTGCGTGCTTTGCGATGGCGGGCATCACGACGGCCTTCGCCTCCGTGCTGGGGTTGTTGCCCGCCTTGCTGACGCGCCCCCCTAAGCGCAGTCCGCAGCGTCTGTTCGCGGCGGCGGCGCGTGGGCTCACGGTCTGGCATCGCACGATCGGCGGGCGGCGCTCGTGGGGCGTCGCGGCGCTTTTGCTGATCGTCGCGATTCCCGGTTGGCTGCGTTTGACCAGCGACGACGATATTCATCTGCTGATCCAGCGCGATCCACTGCTCGTCGCGCAGGAGGACAAGGTGCGCGACGCGATCGGCGTGGACAACAGCGCGCAGTTTTTCGTCGTACGCGGCGAGACGCCGGAACTCGTATTGCAGCGTGCCGAAGCGCTGGGCACGAAACTGGATGCGTTGAACGGCACCGCGAATCAGGTGGGCAGCTATCAATCGGTCGTGCAATTCGTGCCCTCCGCGAAACAGCAGAGCGACGACCGCGCACTGCTCGCGCAGCATGTCTTCGACGACCCGGCCGCCTTGCGCGCGACGCTGCTGCAAGCCGGCTTCAAGGACGACGTTGCCGACGCGTGGCTTGCCGCGTTCGCCAAACCGCATACGCCGCTGACCGTGGACACGTGGCTCGCCGCGCCGTGGTCGCAGCCGTACCGGCATTTATGGCTTGGCGAGGTCGATCCCGCCGCGAGGGCGTACGCCGCCGTCGTGATCCCGCAAGGCGTGACGCCGCGGAACGAACCTGCGCTGATCGCGACCGCGCACAGTCTGCCGGGCGTGGTGTTCGTCGACAAAGCCGCGAGCGTGTCGAAGCTGTTCGGCGCGTATCGCGTGGATAGCGGCTGGTGGCTCGGCGGTGCGCTCGCGCTCGTGCTCGTTTTGCTGGTGGTGAGATACGCGGCGAAGCAAGTCCGCGTGGCCGATCGCCTGCGCGGCGGCGTCGCCGTGTGCTTGCCCGTGTTACTCGCCGTGGGCCTCACGTTGGCCGCATTCGGCTACGCGCACGTGCCGCTCAATCTGTTCAACTGGCTTGCACTCATGTTGGTGCTCGGCGTCGGCGCAAACTACGCTGTGTTTCTGCGCGAAGGCTGTTTGCGCGCGGATGCGGATCTCGGCGCGGTCTGGACCGGTGTGCTGCTTTCATCGGCCACCACGCTGCTGTCGTTCGGCATGCTCGGCATGAGCGCCATGCCCGCGCTGAAGAGTTTCGGCGCGACGCTGGCGCTCGGCATTTTCGTCTCGGTGCTGCTCGCACCGATCGGCATGCCATCGGAATCAAGGAGGGTCGCATGAAGACGCCATCGGTTTATTTGCACGCGCTCGGCATGATCAACGCGCTCGGCGGCGACCTCGACCACATCGTCCCGGCGCTGGCCGGCGCGCAATCGCCCGGCATGGCGAGTGCGCACACGGGCATCGGCGAGGCCTTCGTCGGCAGCGTGCTCGCGCCGCTCGATCTGGCGCCGCCCGCCGCGCTGGCGCGTTACGACTGCCGCAACAATCGCCTGCTGCTCGCCGCGCTAACGCAGATTGCGCCCGCCGTCGAGATCGCGCGCGAGCGTTACGGCGCGCACCGGATCGGCGTGGTGCTCGGCACCAGCACGTCGGGCATCGAGGCGGCCGAAGCCGCGTTCGTCTATCAGGCGCAGGCCGGCAGCTTGCCCACGAGCTTCAATTACCGGCAGATGGAAATCGGCACCGCCGCGCCGTTTGCCGCCGCCGTGCTGGGTTTGCGTGGACCGGCGTACACCATTTCGACGGCCTGCACGTCGAGCGCCAAGGCGTTCGCGTCGGCGCGCCGTCTGTTGCAATTGCAGTTATGCGATGCGGTAGTGGTGGGCGGGGTGGATTCGCTGTGCGAGTTGACGGTGCAGGGTTTCGCTTCGCTCGAATCGACCAGTGCCGTGCGCACCAATCCGATGAGCCGCAATCGTTGCGGGATCAACGTCGGTGAAGGCGCCGCGGTGTTTCTGATGAGCCGCGACGAAGCGACGGTGCGGCTCGCGGGCGTCGGCGAGTCGAGCGATGCGCATCACATTTCGGCGCCGGACCCGCAAGGCGCGGGCGGCGAACTCGCGCTGCGCGAAGCGCTCGCGGATGCGGGCGTCGCGCCGTCGGCGATCGGCTATGTGAATCTGCATGCCACCGCCACGCGCAAGAACGACGAGATGGAAGCCGGCCTGATGGCGCGCGTATTCCCCGAAGGCGTTGCGGCCAGCGGCACGAAGCCGTTGACCGGCCACCAGCTCGGCGCGGCCGGCGCCACCGAACTCGGCTTCGCGTGGCTGACGCTGTCGCGCGACGACGTACCGCTGCCGCTTCATGTGTGGGACGGCGAGGCCGATCCTTCGCTACCGGCATTGGACCTCGTCGAAAGCGAGCGGTTTTTAACTCGCGGCGCGGACTCGCAGTACGTAATGAGCAATTCGTTTGCTTTCGGCGGCAGCAATGTCAGCCTGATTCTGGCCCGGTAATGCGCATGATGACCACGACGACGCTAACCCCGACAACACCAACGTCGACATCGACGCCGACGCCCACGCACGAGCCACTGCTGCGCCAGCCGATCGAAGCGATCATCCCGCATCGCGGCACCATGCTGCTGATCGACGCGGTGGAAGCTTTCGACGAAGACACATTGAGCGCACGCGCCACGGTCCACGCCGACGCCTGGTACGCCGACGCCGACGGCGCGATGCCCGCCTGGCTCGGCATCGAACTGATGGCGCAGGCGATCGCCGCGCACGTCGCGTTGCTGGCCATGCGCGGCGGCGGCCGCGCGCGGCCCGGCGTTCTGCTCGGCTCGCGCAGTTACAAAGCGCTGCAGCCGTCGTTCAGCGGCGGCGCGCAACTGCGCGTACACGTCACCGAGTTGCTACGCAGCGAAGAAGGCCACGGCGCGTACGAATGCACGATCCATCACGGCGATCTGCGTTGCGCGGAAGCCGTCGTCAAGGTGTTTCAACCGCCCGATTTTCAGTCATTCATTGAGGGGAGTTTCAGTTCATGAGCCGGCGTGTTCTCGTTACGGGCGCAAGCCGCGGCATTGGCCGTGCGATTGCGTACAAGTTGGCCGCCGACGGCTTCGCCGTCTCCGTGCATTGCCGCACGGGACGCACCGAAGCCGAAGCGGTTGCGACGGGCATCGCCGCGCAGGGCGGCATCGCACGCGTGCTGCAATTCGACGTGCGCGAGCGCGCGGTGTGCCGTGACGTGCTCGAAGCGGATGTCGCCGCGCACGGCCCGTACTACGGCATCGTCTGCAGCGCGGGCGTGACCCGCGACGCCGCGTTTCCGGCGCTCACCGAAGAAGACTGGGACATCGTGATCGAAACCGGTCTCGACTCGTTTTACAACGTCGTGCATCCGCTGACCATGCCGATGGTGCGCGCCCGCAAGGGCGGCCGGATCGTCACGATCGCGTCGGTGTCCGGCGTGATGGGCAATCGCGGCCAGGTCAACTACAGCGCGGCGAAAGCCGGCCTGATCGGCGCGACCAAGGCGCTTGCCGTCGAACTGGCGACGCGCAACATCACCGTCAACTGCGTGGCGCCGGGGCTGATCGAGACCGGCATGCTCGAGGAACTGCAACTCGAGCACGCGCTGAAGACGGTGCCGATGAACCGCGTCGGCCAGCCTGCCGAGGTGGCGTCCGTGGTCAGCTTCCTGATGTCGGATGCGGCCTCGTACGTCACGCGTCAGGTGATCGGCGTCAACGGTGGGATGGTGTGATGAAGCGTGTCGTCATTACCGGCATGGGCGGCGTCACGGCGTTCGGCGATAGCTGGGACGCGATCGAGCCGCGTCTGAAAAGCGGTGAGAACGCGGTGCGCCGCATGCCCGAATGGGATTATTTCGAGTCGCTGCATACGCGGCTCGCGTGTCCGTTGCCGGAATTCAAGGCGCCCGCGCATTACCCGCGCAAGAAAACCCGTTCGATGGGCCCGGTGTCGATGTATTCGGTGCGCGCCAGTGAACTCGCGCTCGCCGACGCGGGCCTCGCCGACAACGACACCATCAAGGACGGTCGCATGGGTGTCGCCTACGGTTCGTCGTCGGGTTCGGTGCAGCCGATCCGCGCATTCGGCACGATGCTCGAAACCGGCTCGATGGGCGACGTCACGTCGAACAGCTACGTGCAGATGATGCCGCACACCACGGCGGTCAACGTGAGCCTGTTCTGGGACCTGAAAGGGCGGATCATTCCGACCTCGTGCGCGTGCGCGTCGGGCAGCCAGGCGATCGGCTACGCGTACGAGGCGATCCAGAGCGGCAAGCAGACGCTGATGCTGGCGGGCGGCGCGGAAGAACTGTCGGGCCCGGCGGTCGCCGTATTCGACACGCTGTACGCAACCAGCACGCGCAACGACGAGCCGCATCTGACGCCGCGTCCTTTCGACGCCGCGCGCGATGGCCTCGTGGTCGGCGAAGGCGCGGCCACGCTGGTGCTGGAGGAATACGAACATGCGCTCGCGCGCGGCGCGCGGATTCACGCGGAGATCGTCGGCTTCGGCTGCAATTCGGACGGCGCGCATATGACCCAACCGACCGCCGAAACCATGGCGCTCGCCATGCAGCTCGCGCTGCGCGACGCGCAACTGCCGCCCGAGGCGATTCAGTACGTGAACGCGCACGGTACCTCGACCGATCGCGGCGATATCGCCGAAAGCCATGCGACCGCGCAGACCTTCGGCGCGGCGATGCCGATCAGTTCGCTGAAAAGCTATGTCGGTCACACGCTCGGCGCGTGCGGCGCGCTCGAAGCGTGGTGGACCATCGAAATGATGAAGCGCAACTGGTACGCGCCGACCCTGAACCTGAGCCATGTAGATCCGGCTTGCGCGCCGCTCGATTACATCGTCGGCACGGGCCGTGAGATCGACGCCGACTATGTGATGAGCAACAACTTCGCGTTCGGCGGTATCAACACGTCGCTGATTTTCAGGCGCGTTCGATGAGCGTGGCGCTGCAACGGGTCGTCGTGACCGGCATGGGCATCGTGTCGTGTCTCGGCAATACGCTCGACGGCGTGTCGGCCGCGCTGCGGTCGGGCCGCTCGCGGATCGAGCGGATCGACGCGTGGCGCGAGCGCGGCTTCGGCTCGCAGGTGGCGGGCGTGGCCTCGGTCGCGCACGAGCCGCCGTTCGAGCGCAAGCTCGAGCGCTTCATGGGCGACACCGCGCGCTTCGCGTGTCACGCCGCACGCCAGGCGATCGACGACGCCGGGCTCGCGCAGGCCCGGTTGCGTTCGCCGCAAGCGGGCGTGGTGATCGGCTCGGGCGTCGGCAACATGCAGAGCTACGACGCGGCCATGCTGATTGCCGACGCGCGCGGCATCGACAAGGTGCCGCCGTACGTCGTGCCGCACGCAATGAGCAGCACCGCGTCGGCCAACGTCGCGCAGGTGTTCGGGCTCGAAGGTGTCGGCTATTCGCCGTCGTCGGCGTGCACCACGTCGGCGCTCGCGATCGGCCAGGCCATGCAACTGATTCAGAGCGGCCGCCAGCAGATCGTGCTGGCCGGCGGCAGCGAGTCGCTGCACGACAACATGACGTTGATGTTCGATTCGATGGGCGCGTTGTCCCGGCATTTCAACGAGACGCCGCAGCACGCCTCGCGGCCATACGACACCGCGCGAGACGGCTTCGTGATCGCCGCGGGCGCCGGCGTGCTGGTGCTCGAAGCGCGTGATCATGCGCTGGCGCGCGGCGCGCGGATCCATGCCGAGCTGACCGGTTTCGGCGACTGCACCGACAGCGCCGGCATGGTCGCGCCGCGCGCGGCCGGCATCGCGCGGGCCATGCGCGGTGCGTTGCGCGAAGCGGGCAAGCGGCCCGACTACATCAATGCGCACGCCCCGTCGACGCCGCTCGGCGACGTCGAGGAACTGCGCGCGCTGAGCGATGTGTTCGGCACCGCGTCCGACCGGTCCGACGGTCAAGGCGTGCCGGCGTTTTCGTCGACCAAGGGCATGACCGGTCATCCGCTCGGCGCGTGCGGCGCGCACGAGGCGATCTATACGTTGCTGATGATGCGCGACGGTTTCATCGCGGGGACGGTGGGCGTCGAGACACCGGCGCCGGAACTGGGCGATCTGCCGCTCGTGCGCACCACGCGCGACGCGCGGATCGAGACGGCGATGTCGATTTCGTTCGGGTTCGGCGGTAGTTGCGCGAGCCTGATGTTTGAAGCGTGGCAAGGCGGCTGACACGGCCGCGAATGGATAAAAACCGAGGGCGATAACAATGAAAAAAATTGCAGTAATGGGCGCGCTGGCTGTCGTGGCGCTGACGCAAACGGGCTGCGCGACGCAGGTGTTGTCGGTGCCGTTGAATGCGGCCGGCGGGCAGTCGGGCGGCGGCGCGCCGGTGCATTTCCGCAAGCAGGCGGCGCCGGCCGCTGCTGGCGGTCAACCGGCCGAGAACGTGCAGGTGTATTTCGGCCAGCAGGATCACCCGGCGGTGAAGACCCAACTGGGCGACGTGTCGTACTCGGTGCGGATCGCCCGTCAGGTCAACACGCCGGATGGCGCGTGCCACGCGGCGCTCGCCGAAGCGGTGCGCAAGTTGCGCGCGGCGGCGCGCGAACGTAACGCCAATGCGGTGATCGACGTGCAGACGCGTTTTCACAGCACCGAGACCAACTCGTCGACGGATTTCACCTGTGGCGTGAGCAATAGCGCGGCGGCGGTCGCGGTGAAGGGGCAACTCGTCGTGCTGGAGTCGAACTGAGTCGTCGCGGCGCAATGGATTGAAATAGAACTCACATAGCAACAACAACCACCAAGGAGTCTCAATGAAACGCCATCTGATGTGTGCAGCACTGATCGCTTCGTTTGCCACGTTGTGCGCCGCGCCGGCCTTTGCGCGCGACACGGTCGACAACTATCCGATCGACGCCGCCTTGCACAGCGAACCGGGCAAGGTCAGCGACGATATCGGCCTGTATTTCGCGGGGCAACACCACGCGGCCGTCGTCAAATCGATGGGCGAATTCGCCACCAACAAGAAGACCAACGCGTTCGGCAAGAGCGACCTGGAGGCATGCCAGCACGTGTTTCTGTCGGCGGTGATCGAATTGCAGGAACGCGCGCGCAAGGAAGGCGGCAACGCGGTGATCAACATCAAGAGCAACTACAAGAACGAATTGCGTGAGAGCGCAACCGAGTTCACGTGCGGCGCGGGTGCGGTGATCGCCGGTGTGGCATTGACGGGCGACGTGGTGACGTTGCGCAAGTAAGAGCCGGTGGTGTGAAGCGGCACCACGCGGTGCTTCGACGCATCAACGCATCACGGCACCGAGGCGGCAAGGCGGCGGCAGTGCATGCCATCGCCTTGCGCCTGTACTGGTACTGCGGATAGCAGGTTCGATTCGTGCTGCAAGGGGTTGGGCGAGCGTTAAAGCGCGCTTCAACCAAAGCGCGCTTTAACCGGCCTTGACCGCCGCCACATTGACCAGCGTCTCACGACGCTTGCCGGGCCGCGGATGGGACAGACCGATGCGTTCGAACAGACCGAAGTCTTTCGCGCGGCTCCACCACAGGTAAGGCAGCGAAACGTTGCGCTGGGTGAAGCTGAAGCCGCCACGGCGGATCATGTCGAGGTAGCCGTCGGCGCTCTTTTGCACATGCATCGGGTGACGGAACAGCAGCCGGATCACCCACGACTTGATGTACGCGTCGGTGGATTCGGCGAACAGCAGCACACCGCCCGGTTTGAGCACGCGGCGAAACTCGGCGAGCGCGCGGTCCTGCTCGACGAGGTGATGGAAGGTTTGATGGCAGAACACGATGTCGGCGCTCGCGTCGGGCAGCGGTAGCCTGGCGCAGTCGCCGTGCAGCACGTCGATATCGGCGCACTGGGCGCGGCACGTGTTGGCCGCGTTCGTGGCGAGCGCCAGCGACGCCTCGTGAAAATCGACCCCGACGATGCGCCGCGGCTTGAACGCCTCGGCGAGCAGCCGGAACGAAATGCCTTGCCCACAGCCGACGTCGACGATGACCGGCGCGGCCGGCAACGGTGTGTCGATCAGGCGTTTGAGGTCGTTGATCGCGACCCGCAGGACATGGTGTTCCCACGTATGGGTACGCAGGAACCAGATCCCGAAGGCCGTTTCGGGCACGTACGGCACGCTGGATGTTTCGGATGGCGACACGCTGGGCTCCGCGGCGAAATTTTGTTTTGGCTAGGCCCCATGGTGCATGTCACGCGGGGCGTTGAGCAGGCAATTGTAACGAGAAGTAAGGATGCAGCGTAACGCTGCACATGGCAAGCAAACGATTTGAGGCAAATTTGACTACACACACGTCAGAGCGCACTAGCGTCGATGTCGCGATCATCGGCGCGGGTCCGGCGGGCGCGGTTGCGGCCGCGCTGCTGCGCAAAGCGGGTCGCTCCGTGCTGGTGCTGGAGCGCCAGCATTTTCCGCGTTTCTCGATTGGCGAGAGCCTGCTGCCGCAGAGCATGGCCTACCTCGAAGAGGCCGGCATGCTGCAGGCCGTGGTCGAAGCCGGCTTCCAGTACAAGAACGGCGCGCATTTCATCTATCGCGACAAGTCGTCGGCGTTCGACTTCCGCGACAAGCATTCGCCGGGCTGGGGCACGACCTACCAGGTCGAGCGCGCGGTGTTCGACGACATTCTGATTCGCTGCGCGGCGCAGCAGGGCGCCGACGTGCGCTTCGGTCACGCCGTGCGCGCGGTTCACACCGGCGCAAGGCCGCTGGTCGACGTCGTCGACGAGGCGGATCGCGCGTATCAGATCGAAGCGCGTTTCGTGCTGGACGCGAGCGGCTTCGGCCGCGTGCTGCCGCGCCTGCTGAACCTCGAAGCACCGACCCGCATGCCGACGCGCGCCGCGATCTTCACGCATGTGCAGGACGGCATTCCGGCCGGCGTCACCGACCGCAACAAGATCTGCGTGGCGACCCATCCGGAGCGCCGCGACGTGTGGTTCTGGATGATTCCGCTGGCGGGCGGACGTTCGTCGGTGGGCTGCGTGGCCGAGGCGAGTTTCCTCGAGACGCCGGAAGCGGAGCGCGACGCGAAGCTGCGTGAATTGCTCCAGCAGGAGCCGACCTTCAACCGGCTGATCGGCAACGCACCGTTCCTGATGCCCGTGCGGCATATCGGCGGTTACGCGGCGAACGTGGAGCGTCTGCATGGGCCGGGTTATGCGTTGCTCGGCAATGCGGGCGAGTTTCTCGATCCGGTGTTCTCGTCGGGCGTGACGATCGCGTTGCGCTCCGCGCATCTCGCGGTCGAGACCTTGAACCGGCAACTGGACGGCGAGGAAGTCGACTGGTCCGCCGCTTACGACGTGCCGTTGCGCAAGGGCATCGATACGTTCCGCGCGTTTGTCGAGCGCTGGTATACAGGCGCGTTGCAGGACATCATTTTCTATCCGGACCAGGCGCCGTCGATCCGGCGGATGATCGCCGCGGTGCTGGCGGGTTACGCGTGGGACGAGTCGAATCCCTACGTTGCCGATCCGGTGCGGCGACTGAATGCGCTGCACGAGATCTGCACGATGCGTTGAGCAGGTTGTCACACGCCCGTGCGGTAACGGCATGAGCCAAAGAAAAACGGCGCTTCGAATCGAAGCGCCGTTTTTTCATTCCGCTGTGGCGGCTCTTATGCCGCGATTTTCGCCGTACGCGGCGCATGCACCCGCACGTGGTCGCGGCGATGCACGCGCTTGCCTGCCGCATACGTCTCGTAGATCGCACGGTCGTCGCCGAGCAGCGCGAACGCGAACAGCAGCTCTTCCAGCGATTCGGTGCGTGCGGTGCGGCGTGCCAGCAGCGGCGTCGCTTGCGGATCGAGCACGACGAAGTCCGCTTCCGACTTCGGCTTCAGCGTGCCGACCTTATCCGCGAGGTCGAGCGCTTCGGCGGCGCCGGCGGTCGCCAGATAGAACATCCGCGTGGCCGTCAGATGATGGCCGGTGAGACGCGCCACCTTGTGCGCTTCGTTCATGGTTTGCAGCATCGAGAACGACGTGCCGCCGCCGACATCGGTGGCGAGTGCGATCGGCATGCCGGCTGCGTCGGCCTTGTCGAAGTCGAACAGGCCGCTGCCGAGGAACAGGTTCGACGTCGGGCAGTGCGACGCGACCGCGCCGGTTTGCGCCATGCGCTTGCGGTCTTCCTCGTCGAGGTAGATGCAATGACCGTACACCGCGCGGCGGCGCAGCAGACCGTAGTGATCGTAGATGTCCAGATAGCTGCGGTGGCCGGGGAACAGATCGGCGACCCATTTCACTTCGTCGGTGTTTTCCGCGACGTGGCTCTGGATGAAAATATCCGGGTGCTGTTTGGCCAGCACGCCGCACGCTTCGAGTTGCGCTTCGGTCGAGGTCGGCGCGAAACGCGGTGTGAGCGCGTACATCTGGCGGCCACGGTTGTGCCAGCGGCCGATCAGTTCGGCGCTGTCGTCATAGCCCGATTGCGGCGTGTCCTGCAGGAACTCGGGGCAGTGGCGGTCCATCAGCACCTTGCCGGCCACCATCCGCAGATTGCGCGCTTCGCTCTCGGTGAAGAGCGCGTCGGCCGATTCCTTATGAACCGTGCAATACACCAGCGCGGTGGTCGTGCCGCAAGCCAGCAGTTCCTCGACGAAAAAGCTCGCCGTGTCTTGCGCATACGCCGGGTCGCTGAAGCGCCGTTCGGTCGGGAACGTGTAGGTGTCGAGCCACGGCAGCAGACCCGGCGCCGGCGAGGCGATCATGTCGGTCTGCGGGTAGTGGATGTGCGTGTCGATGAAGCCCGGCACGATCAGCTTGTCGCGCATGTCCTGCACCTGGGTGCCGGGCGCGAGTTGCGACGCGAGCGCCGCATACGCGCCGGCCGCGACCACATGACCGTCTTCGACGATCAGCAAGCCGTCCTCGTTGAAGACCGCTGCGTTGGGCGATTGCGCGGGATCGCCGTTGAAGGTCAGCAGTTGCGCGCGAAATGCCGCTTGGCCTGCTTTAGCCGGGTTGGCCGAATGAGTCATGGAAAAACCGTCTCCGATTGTGGGAAGCTGAACAGCCCGGCGACGGTGTTTTTGCCGCTGCTCTCCGTGAAGAGCGTGCCGCCGCCGGCTGCTATACGTCGGCCCGTCAGTGCGGGCCGTCTGGGTGCCAGTGCGCGTCGAGCTTCGCGATCAGTTCGCTGCGTTGCCCGGGCGTGACGAACGACGCTTCGAAGCTGTTGCGGATGATCGTGTAGACCTCGGCATCGTTGAGCTTCAACGCGTCGATGGTGGCGAAATAATTGGCGTTCACGTAACCGCCGAAATACGCGGGATCGTCGGAATTCACCGTCACGGCGACGCCGCGGTCGAGCAGGTCCTTCAACGTGTGTCTGGTCAGATCGTCGAACACGCACAGCTTCAGGTTCGACAGCGGGCATACGGTCAACGCCACGCGCGAATCGGCCAGACGCGCGACGAGCGCCGGGTCTTCGATGCTGCGCACGCCGTGATCGACGCGGTCCACTTTCAGCAGATCGAGCGCTTCGTAGATATACGAGGGCGGCCCTTCTTCGCCCGCATGCGCGACCAGTTTCAGGCCGAGCGCGCGCGCCTTCGCGAACACGCGTTCGAACTTCGAAGGCGGATGGCCGCGTTCCGACGAATCGAGCCCCACGCCGATCAGGCGATGCTTGTACTGCTCGAACAGCGGCCGCGCTTCCTCGAAGGTGGCGAGCGCATCTTCTTCCGACAGATGGCGCAGGAAGCACAGAATCAGCTTGCTCGTCATGCCGCGCTTTTCAGCTTCGGCGAGCGCGCGTTCGATCCCGGCGACGACCGTCGCGATCGGCACGCCGCGTTCGGTGTGCGTCTGCGGATCGAAGAAAATTTCGCTGTGAATCACGTTGTCGGCGAGGCAGCGCTCCACGTACGCCGTCGTCATGTCGTAGAAGTCCTGCTCGTGCAGCAGCACGCTCGCGCCGGCGTAATAAATGTCGAGGAACGATTGCAGATCGGTGAACGCGTACGCGGCGCGCAGCGCGTCGATCGTGTCGTACGCGAGCTTCACGCCGTTGCGCTCGGCGAGCGCGAAAATCAGCTCGGGTTCGAGCGAGCCTTCAATATGGATGTGCAACTCGGCCTTCGGTGCCCGCGCGGTTTTATCGGCGAGTGTCGTGGGGGTAGCGGTCGTTGTAGTCATGGTCGGTCGGGGTTGTGTTGGAGTCGGTTCGCACTGGATGCCGTCGCCTTATCCGAGGGCTGTCGAATAAAGCGCCTTGTGTCAAACCGTATGTGTCGCGTGATGCAGGCCTGCGTTCGCCTCGACAGCCTGCAGCACCTGCGCCGCCGCCGAGATCGCGATGATTTCCGGCGACTTGTCGACGATGCCGTCCACGCCGAGTGGGCATTTCATTCGCCCGATCAGCGCCGGGTCGAGGCCGCGTGCGGCGAGCCGGTGTTCGAACTGCTTGCGCTTGCTATGCGAGCCGATCATGCCGAAGAACGCGAAATCGCCGCGCCGCAGAATCCGCTCGGCCAGCTCGAGATCGAGCGCATGGTTATGCGTCATCACGATGAAGTACGTGTTCGGCAAAGCCTGGTCGATGGCTTCGTCGGGCGCGTCGTTCGGATCGATCTTCACATTGGCCGCGTGCAGCAATTCGGCCGGCGGAAACTGCGCGTCGCGCTCGTCCACCCAGCGCACCGCGCAGGGCAACGTGGCCAGCACGCGAACCAGCGCCGCGCCCACGTGACCGGCGCCGAACAGCACGACCGAAAAGTCGCCTGGCGCGACGGTCTCGGTGAGCAGCGCGCCGCTGTCGTCGAAGCCGGCGCCGTCCCACAGCAGGCAGTCGGCGGCATCGACACCCGGCTCGGGGTCGGACAGCATCACCGCATCCGGTGCGGGGCCGAATGATACGCTACGCACTGTCGATTGGCCGGCGGCCACGCGTTTCGCGAGCGACGTGATCCAGCCGAGATCGCCGATGTCGAGTCGCTCGAACGCCAGAATCACCGCGCCGCCGCAGCATTGGCCGAGGCTCGGGCCGAGCGCGAAACGCTCCAGCCGGCGCATGTGCGGCGAGCTCATGCCGTCGCGCAAGACCTGGCGCGCGGTCTCGATCGCTTTCCATTCGAGGTGGCCGCCGCCAATCGTGTGTTTCGCCGATTCGCGCGTGACGATCATCTTGGTGCCGGCCTCGCGGGGCGCCGACCCTTCGACGCGCGCGACCGTCACCAGCACGGCGGCGTCGCCGTGCGCGAGCAGTTGTTGCAGGTCAGGTAGCCAGGCTTGCATCCGGCGGTTCTCCGTACAGGGCCGCGCGGGGTGTCCGTGCGGCCGGTTGAGTGTGGTCCGACGCGTTCGTGTCGCGTGGGGCCGTGGTTCGAGGTGTTCGGTTCATGCGCTTCGATTCAGGTTCTGCACTTCACATCACGTCGCTCGATTCGGCGGGTTGTGTTTCGCTTGCCGCATGCAATGCGTCCAGTGCATCGAGAATCGCCTCGGGCGTGGCCGGCGCGCGTAACGGCGGCGCTTGCCGTGCGTGCGGCACGGCGGCCGCGATGGCGTCGCGAATCGCCAGGAACACCGAGAACGGCAGCAGCAACGGCGGCTCGCCGACCGCCTTCGAGTGGAACACGGTCGGCTCGGCGTTGCGGTTCTGGTAGAGCTGCACATGAAACGCTGCCGGTGTGTCGCTCACCGCCGGAATCTTGTAGGTGGAGGGCGCGTGCGTCATCAGCCGGCCATCGCGATTCCACCACAGCTCTTCGGTAGTGAGCCAGCCCATGCCCTGAATGAAGCCGCCTTCCACCTGACCGATGTCGATCGCCGGATTGATCGACTGGCCGGCGTCGTGCAGCACGTCCGCGCGGAGCAGTTTCCATTCGCCGGTCAACGTGTCGATCACGACTTCTGACACCGCCGCGCCGTATGCAAAGTAATAAAACGGGTGACCGGTCAGCGTTTTCGCGTCCCAATGTACCTTCGGCGTGGTGTAGAAGCCGTCCGACCACAACTGCACGCGCGCCAGATACGCGGCGCCGATCAACTGTTCGAACGGCATCGCGCCGCCGTTCACCGAGACCTCGCCGTTGGCGAAGCGCACGTCGTTCGCGTGGCCGCCGAGTTGCTTTGCCGCGAGGTCGGCGAGCCGCGCGCGGATGGTTTGCGCGGCGGCTTCGGCGGCTTTGCCGTTCAGATCGCTACCCGTCGATGCCGCGGTGGCCGAGGTATTGGCGATCTTCGACGTGTCCGTCGCCGTGACCCGCACGCGCGCAAGCGGCAAACCCAAGGCATTGGCGACGACCTGCGCGACCTTCGTATTGAGTCCCTGGCCCATCTCGGTGCCGCCGTGATTGACCAGCACCGAACCGTCCTTGTACACATGCACCAGCGCGCCGGCCTGATTCAGAAACGGCACGTTGAACGAAATGCCGAACTTCACCGGCGAGAACGACAGCCCGCGCTTAAGGACCGGGCTGCTCGCGTTGAAGGCCGCGATTGCCGCGCGGCGCGCGCGGTAGTCGCTGGTATCGAGCAGTTCGTCGGTGAGCGGTGCGATCACGTTGTCTTCGACGCGCTGCCCGTACGGCGTCGTATCGCGCTCACCGATTCCGTAGTAATTGGCGACGCGCACGTCGAGCGGATCGCGCTGCAACTGACGCGCGATGCTGTCGATCATCACTTCCATCACGAGCGCGCCTTGCGGGCCGCCGAAGCCGCGAAACGCGGTGTTCGACTGCGTGTTGGTCTTGCAGCACAGCGCGACGATGTCGACGTCGGAGAGGTAATACGCGTTGTCGAAGTGGCACACGGCGCGCGTCGCGACGGCGCCGGAGAGGTCGGCGGAATAGCCCGCGCGCAACGCGATTTCGACGCGCGCGCCGAGAATGCGGCCGTTGTCGTCGAAGCCGGCTTCGTACGTGTAGATCGCGTCGTGGCGCTTGCCGGTGATCATGAAGTCGTCGTCGCGATCGGCGCGCAGTTTGACCGGACGGCGCAGCAGTTTCGCCGCCAGCGACGCCACGCAGGCGAACAGCGCCGACTGCGATTCCTTGCCGCCGAAGCCGCCGCCCATGCGCCGGCATTCGCACACCACGCTATGCGCCGGCCAGTCGAGCATATGCGCGACGACCTGTTGCATTTCGCTCGGATGCTGCGTCGAACTGTAGACCAGCATGCCGTCCATTTCTTTCGGCACGGCGTAGGCGATCTGGCCTTCGAGATAAAACTGTTCCTGGCCGCCGACCTCGAACGTCGCGGCGATCCGGTGCGGCGCGGCAGCGATTTTCGCGGCCGGCTCGCCGCGCTTCAGATGCAGCGGCGGCAGCACGTATTGCTGCCTTGCCTTGGCTTCGGCCGGCGTGAGGATCGCTTCGAGCGGTTCGTAGCGGATCACGTCGTCGCTTTTCGCCAGCGCGGCGGCGCGGCGCGCGAGGTCGTGGCTTTCGGCGATCACGGCGAAGACCGGCTGGCCGAGGTACAGCACTGCGTCGGCGGCGAGAATCGGGTCGTCGTGCAGCACCGGGCCGCAATTGTTTTCGCCGGGAATATCGTCGGCGGTGAGCACGGCGATCACGCCGGGCGCTCGTCTGACCGCGTCCAGATCCATCGAGACGATGCGCGCGTGCGCATGGCGCGACAGACCGAGCGCGGCGTGCAGCGTGCCGTGCAGTTCGACGACGTCGTCGGTGTAGGTGGCTTCGCCGCTGACGTGCAGCGCTGCGGATTCGTGCGGCAGCGAGACGCCGATGGCGGTGTCGTTTTCCAGCGCGGCGACGTGCCTGGCGAGCGGGTGCGCGGCGGGGTTTTCAAGCGGGCTGCTGGGCGGCTTTTCAGCGGGTTTCTCAGCAGGTTTCCCGGCCGGATTCGTGGGGCTCTGCGCAGTTGGGCTGGCGGCACTGCCAGCCACTTTCGCGGCCTGATCGACGAACGTATCGGTGCGGTTCATCACGACGGCTCCTTCGCCACGAGGGCGTCCGGCGCGCCGGTCTCGAAGGCGAACGCATTCACGTCGCACAGCGCGAGCGGCGCGTCGTCGCGCGTTTCGAGGTGGAAGCGCCACAGCACGTTGCGCGCCACCTTCAGCCGATAAGCGCTCGACGCGCGCATGTCGCTAAGCGGCTGGTAATCGGCGACGAGCGCGTTCATGGCTTGCCGCGCGGTGCTTTCGTTCCATGTCGCGCCGGTGAGCGCGGCTTCGGTTTGGGCGGCGCGCTTCGGCGTGGCCGCCATGCCGCCGAACGCGATGCGGGCGTGCCGGATCGTGCCGGTTTCGTCGATCTGCAAGGCAAACGCCGCGCACACCGCCGAGATGTCCTGATCGTAGCGCTTCGAGACCTTGTAGGTGCGAAACCGCAGCGTGGGCGCCGGTCGCGTTACGCGTAGCGCCGCGACGAATTCGCCAGCCGCCAGCGCGGTTTTCTGATAACCGAGGTAGAACGCGTCGAGCGGCAGCGTGCGGGTTGTCGGACCATGACGCAGCACGACTTCGGCGTCGAGCGCGAGCAGTGCCGGCATCGAATCGCCGATCGGCGAGCCATTCGCGACGTTACCGCCGAGCGTGCCGGCGTTGCGGATCGGCAGCGACGCGAAGCGGGTCCAGAGTTCGGCGAGTTCGGGGTAATCGACGGCGAGCGCGGCGTACGCATCTTCGAGCGTGACGGCGGCGCCGATGGTCAGCGTTTGCGCGTCGCGCTCGATGGTCTTCAATTCGGCGACGTTGCCGATATACAGAATGTCGCCGAGATCGCGGAACTGCTTGGTGACCCACAGGCCGACGTCGGTGCTGCCGGCCAGCAGGCGCGCCTGCGGATGCGCGGCGCGTAGTCTGGCAAACGCGTCGAGCGTGAGCGGCGCGTGGAAGGTGGGCGAACCAAAGGCGGCGCCGCGCGCGTCGGCGGCGCGATATTCGAAGGTGTCGCGCCGTTGCAGCGCGCGCAGTTGCTCCACGACGGCCCGGCGGTCCAGCGTCACGCGCGGGTAGTGCGGGTAATCGAACATTTTCTGCGACGCGTCGACGATCGGCCGGTAGCCGGTGCAGCGGCACAGATTGCCGGACAGCGCGGCGTTGATCTCGTCGCGGGTGGGCAGGCCGGCGGCGGCCGGCTGGTTTTCATACAGCGCCCACATCGACATCACGAAGCCGGACGTGCAGAAACCGCATTGGGAGCCGTGGCAATCCACCATGGCTTGCTGGACGGGGTGCAGCGTGCCGTCGGCGGCGCGCAGGTCTTCGACGGTGAAGAGGGCGCGGCCGTCGAGCGTGGGCAGGAACTGGATGCAGGCATTGACCGCTTTCAGCGCCAGCTCGCCGTGCGCGTCCAGTTCGCCGGTCACGACCGTGCAGGCGCCGCAATCGCCTTCCGCGCAGCCTTCCTTGGTGCCCGTGCAATGCAAGTCCTCGCGCAGGTGCTGAAGCACGGTGCGCGTCGCCGGGACGTCCGCGACTTCACGGACGGACCCCTGGTGATAAAAGCGGATGGTTTGCGATGTCATGGCGAATCCAGAAGACAGTGCGGACCGGGCGCGCGTTACGCATGGGGTCGCGCCAAAGCCGGCCTCGCGCACGTAGATCGCCATCCAGGTCCGAATTTAGCACTACCCAGTCTCAAAAATATTTCCCATGGCGCATGACGCTTATTCGGATGCGGTCATGACACAAGTACGATTCGCGCCGCGCCGGGAAGTTGCGTGACGGTGGAAATGGCTCAAAGGCAGACGGGGTGGGGTGTGGCGGGGGATTTTCGGCGTTAATGACGTAAAAAAACGCCGGATTTCGTGCCGCCGCGAACGGCGGCCGACAATCCGGCGCTATTGCAATACGGCAGGTATTTCAGGCGACGCGGCGGCGATTCTTCATCAGCGTCAGCGCTAGCGGGATGAACGCTACCACGAAGGCAAGCAGCGACCACATTGGCAGCGTCAGGCCCAGAATCGGCGGATAGGCCGTTTCGCACAGGCCGGCGACCTTGAACACGCCCGGCAGCCAATGCGCGGGCGGCAGGCTGTCGACCACCGGCTGCAACGCGTCGAAACCGCAACTGAAGCCCGGATTTGCCTGCACGTAGACGTGGCGCGCGGCCGTCAACGCGCCGGCCAGCGCCGACAACGCCGCCATCACTTCCAGCAGCCGCACACCGCGCCAGCTATTGAAGCGCGCGCCGAGGAAGGCGAAAACCGCGATCAGCAGGAAGAAATAGCGCTGGATGATGCACAGCGGGCACGGGTCTTCGTGCAGGAAGTATTGCAAATACAGCGCGCCGGCCACGAGGGCGACGCAGATCAGGCCAAGCAGAATCAGCAGGGAGCGCTCGCGGCGCAGCATCGCAGTGTCGTTATTCATGGATTATGTGGCTGTCTTGGAAACGGAAAGGGCAGGTGCCCGCGATTCTAGCGCGAACCCCCGCCGCCTTCACCGGCCGCCTTCACCCACTCAACGAATCGCGTTCAGCACCGCCTCCGCGGCCCGTCCGATGGCCAGCAACGCGTCGTCGGCATGCGGCGCGCCGGCCAGCATCAGCCCGACCGGCGCGTCGCCGCGCAGGTGGCAGGGCAGCGACAACGCGCACGCATCGAGGAAGTTGAACACGCTCGGATTGCGCAGGATCAACGCATTGGTGCGGCCGAACGCGTCGTCGTCATGCACTAGGTCGGCCACGCGTGGCGGCACTACCGGCACGGTCGGCGCGACCACCGCGTCGAAACGCTGCCACAGCGTGCGCGTGGCCTCGTCCTGCAGTGCCCGGCGCTCGGCCAGCAGGTCCAGATAGTCGACGGCGCTGGCCGGCTGGCCTTTGAGAATGCGCACCAGCACGCGCGGATCGTATTGCTCGCGGTGCTTTTCCAGCAACGGACGATGCCACGCATACGCTTCGATCGGCGAAAAGCCGAAACGGTTGATTTCCGGCAAACGGTCGAGCGGGGCGAAACGCACGTCGGTAACGATCGCGCCGGCCGCTTCCAGGTGCTTGAGCGCCGTGTCGATTGCCGCGGCGACGGCCGGTTCGACGCCGTCGGTGACGAAATTAGTCAACACGCCGAGGCGCACGCCTTCGAGCGGCCGGGCAGCCGGAATGCGCGGCTCGAGGCCGGCCAGCATCCGGTCGACCAGCGCGCAGCACGCCACGGAGACGCCGATCGGGCCGAACGAATCGAGCGTCGACGACAGCGGCACGCCGCCGTGCCTGGGAATCCGCTCGGCGGTCGGTTTGAAGCCCGTCAGTCCGCACAGCGCGGCCGGGATGCGGATCGAACCACCCGTGTCGGTGCCGAGTGCGACCGCCGCCATGCCGTCCGCGACCGAGGCCGCAGCGCCCGACGACGAACCGCCCGAAATCCGCTCGTCGCCCTTCACCCCGCGCTGGTAGGGCGACAGCGGGTTGCCGTAGTGCGGATTCAGGCCGAGTCCGGAGAACGCGAACTCGCTCATGTTGGTGCGCCCCACCAGCACGGCGCCCGCCCGCTTCAGACGCGCGACCGCCACCGCGTCCGCCTGGGCGGCGGGTGCGTCGGCGAGCACGACGGAGCCGGCGCGGGTCGGCTGGCCCTCGATATCGAACAGGTCCTTGACCGACACCGGAATTCCTGCGAGCGGCGACAGGACCGTGCCGGCGGCGCGCAGGCGGTCGTGCGCGTCGGCGGCGGCGCGGGCGTTGTCGGCGTCGACATGCATGAAGACGGCCGCGCCCTGGCCGGCCGGATCGGCGATCCGTTCGAGCGCGGTTTCGACCAGCGCACGGCTGGTGGTGCGGCCGGCGGCGAGATCGGCGGCGAGCTGGGCCAGCGGCGGGAAGGGCGTGAAGGCAGTGGCCATGATGTCGGTATGAATCCGGTTGAACCGGGCAAGCCGGTTGAGGTCGATTGAGAGCGCGCCGTTCAAGGCATCCGGTCGAGGGCGCTCGCTGAGCTACGGTCGTTCATGAGCAGGCGAAAGCGGGTGTGCGAACGCGGTGTACAGATGGCTCGTATCAAAGCAGCCGCCCGCTCACATCCGGCTGAACAGCGTCGCGCGGAACGCCTCGATATGCTTCTGCACCGACTCGCGCGCGCCGTCGGCGTCGCGTTCGCGCAGCAGGCGGAACAGTTCGAGATGCTCCTCGTGGACGTCTTCCAGATGATGCGGCTCGGACAGCGAAATGAACCAGAAGCGCAGCGACCGCTCATGCAGGCCGCGCAGAATATCGGCCAGCACCGGGTTGCGCGACGCGGCCGAAATCGCCAGATGAAATTCGCGGTCGATATCCATCATGCCTTCGATGTCGTGCGCGGCGACGCACACCGACGAGCGCTCCAGCAGCGCCTGCATCGCGTCGTAATCGTGTTGCTGCGCGTGACGCGCGGCCAGCTCGACACAGTAGCTTTCGTTCACCAGCCGCACGTCGATGATCGCGAGCACGTCGTCGAGCGAAACCGGCCGGACCATGATGCCTTTGCGCGGCATGATGGTCAGCATGCCTTCGTGCACCAGCCGATGCAGCGCCTGATGCACCGGCGTGCGGCCGATGCCGGTCAGCGCCATCAGCTCCGCTTCGTTGAGCACCTCGCTCGGCCGCAAACGCATCGTGATGATCTCGCGTTTGACGAACGCATAGGCCTGTTCGGCGAGGCTCGCGGCGGCGGTCTCGCGGGTGGGTCGGGAAGGGCGGGCAGTCTGCAAAAGCGTCATGTGTGGAACTGGCGGGCGATGTCGTCCGCATTGTAGAGCAAGGTTTTGCGCGGGCGGCGCGGCCAGGCGCGGCGAGAGCGGGTGAGCGGCGCATGCTGCGCTGTTCGTCTTTGCTGTGCCTTGCCTTACCACGCGTGCGTACGTCCGCAAATAACGCGCATGTCCGCAAACATCAAAGCTGCAAACATCAAAGCCGCAAACGCATCAGGCGTTCCCCGGCACCGCCGTCGCCGCGTGCTGCACCTTCACGCGCGGCATCAGCAGCGTCACCAGCCCGCCGACGATCAACGCACCCGCAATCAGCACCAGCCCGAAGGTCACGCTATGCGTCGCGTCCTTGACGATGCCGAGCACATACGGGCTCACATAGCCCGCCAGATTCGCGATCGAGTTGATCACCGCGATGCCGGCAACGGCCGCCGAGCCTTGCAGGAAGGTGGTCGACATCGACCAGAAGATGCCGAAGCCCGCCAGAATCCCGATATACGCAATCGACAAGCCGGTCACGGCAAGCGGAATCGAGTTGGTCACCGACGCGCTGCCGAGCAGGCCCGCCGCACCGATAAAGCAGCACACCGCGTAATGCCAGCGCCGTTCGCCGGTGATATCCGACGAGCGCCCGATCAGAATCATGCCGATACCCGCCGCCAGATAAGGAATCGCGGTGACGAAGCCATTGGCGACGAGATTCGTCACGCCCAGATCCTTGACGATTTGCGGCAGCCAGAACGAGAAGCCCGCGTTGCCGGTGACGAGGCAGAAATAGATCAGCGTCAGCAGCCAGAAGCGGCCCGAGCGCAGCGCCACGGCGAGGCTGTGCTCGGCGCCGGCCGCCGCGGCCGCGCTGTTTTCCCGCGCGAGGCGCTGCAGGATCACACGCTTTTCGTCGTCGGTGAGCCATGCGGCTTCGGCGGGCGTATTGCGCAATACGGCGAGCGCCCAGAAGCCGGCAAGGATCGACGGAATGCCTTCGATCAGGAACATCCACTGCCAGCCGCGCAAGCCGTGCGCTTCATGCAGCGCCGACATCAGAAAGCCGGACAAGGGCGCGCCGATAATGCCGGCCACCGGAATCGCCGCCATGAACACGGCGACCATCCGCGCGCGCCGGTCGGACGGAAACCAGAACGTCAGATACAGCACCACGCCCGGCACCAGACCCGCTTCGGCGACGCCCAGAAAAAAGCGCAGCACGTAGAACATGGTTTCGCTGTGCACGAACATCATCAGACACGACAGCAGGCCCCACAGCATGGTGATGCGGGCGATCGTGGCGCGCGCGCCGAATTTTTTGAGCAGCAGGTTGCTCGGCACTTCGAACACGAAATAGCCGAAGAAAAAGATCCCCGCGCCCAGTCCGTACGCCGCGTTCGAGAGGCCCAGGTCGCCGGTGAATTGCAGCTTGGCGTAACCGATGTTGACGCGATCCAGGTACGACAGCACGTAGACCAGAAACAGGAACGGCATGATGCGCCACGTGATCTTGCGCAGGGCGGCGGCTTCGAGCCACGCGTCGGAAGACGCGTCGGCGTTGACGGAGTGCGAAGGGGAGCTCATGGGTGCCTCATTCGACGATAGGTAGCGCGTGCACGCGATAAGCGTGGCGCAGCGTGCGGTTCAGGATCGGGTCGTGCAGTTCGAGTTCGAGCGCGTCGCCGTCCGTCATGCCGACGATGCCGCCCGGTACCGCCAGCGTGCCGCAGTACATCGCCGCGCCGTCCGCGAGCGGCGCGCGCGCGAGCAGATCGGCGGCCGGCAGCAGCGACGCGACGCTGCCTTGCTGATAGATACGCCGCTCGCCGCTGGTCACGGCGTAAGCGCGCAATTCCAGTTGATCCCAGTGGCCGGACACGTCGTCGAAACGCCAGGCATCGCGGGCGAGCGGCTTCGGACATACCTGTTTGGACACCGTGACGCCGTAGGCCTCGACCTCGCGGTCGGTGTGATCGGAGCCGACCGTCACGAGCAGGCCCGCTTGGGCGTTCACCAGCACGCATTCGGCCTCGCCGCTGGACTTCACGCCCACCACGTCGATCTGCTCGGCCTGCGTCAGCAATGCCGCGCCGAGGCGATAGAAGCACGGCGTGGTGGACGGCCGTTTCACGCCGAGTTCGGCCAGTTCGGCGATGTGATGCTCGATCGCGGCCTGATCGCGCCCGGCCCATCCGGCAATCGTCAGACGGCTGACTTCGACGATCTCGGTGCGGCTCGCGCCGCTGCGGTCCACCACATTGAAAGACACCTGCTGCATCACACGACTCCGGTAAAAATATGCGTCAAATATTATTGTGATATTTCACAGGCGTCCAGCGTTTCAAAAACATTCCCGTTTGCGCGGTACGTCGAATCGGTCCATCGGCCGGCAAGCCCGCCCCGTCCGGCGGTTCGGGCCGACAGGCGCGTCGCGATCCTTTGTTACACTGCGTTTTTGAGACATTACTTTCTGTAAGGAAGGCTTTTATGCACCATGGCATCGGCTTCATTCAGGATCTGGCGGTCGTGATGGCGCTCGCCGGCGTCGTCACCGTGCTGTTCCATCGCCTGAAGCAGCCGGTGGTGCTCGGCTATATCGCGGCGGGCGTGATCATCGGACCGTACACGCCGCCGTTTCAATTGATCCACGACGAGCAGACCATCCAGACGCTGGGCGAACTCGGCGTGGTGTTCCTGATGTTTTCGCTCGGCCTCGAATTCAGTCTGCGCAAGCTTTTCAAGGTCGGCGCGACGGCGATCGTCGCGGCGCTCTCCGAAATCGTGCTGATGCTGTGGATCGGCTACGAGATCGGCAGCGCGTTCGGCTGGAGTTCGATGGACTCGCTGTTCCTCGGCGCGATCCTGGCGATCTC
Organism: Paraburkholderia bryophila; assembly: GCF_003269035.1. Lineage (GTDB taxonomy): Bacteria > Pseudomonadota > Gammaproteobacteria > Burkholderiales > Burkholderiaceae > Paraburkholderia > Paraburkholderia bryophila. Next base: position 431,615 of record NZ_QLTK01000002.1, read on the forward strand.
GTCGACCACCATCATCGTCAAGGCGCTCTCGGAGTTGGGGCTCAAGCGCGAGAGCTTCGCGCAACTGGTGTTCGGGATTCTGATCGTCGAGGACATTCTCGCCATCGCGATGCTCGTGCTGCTGTCAGGCATCGCGCAGACCGGGCAGTTGAGCGCGGGCGTCGCAATGGTGACGCTCGGCAAGCTGCTGCTGTTCATGACCGTGTCGCTGGTGGTCGGCATCCTGGTGGTGCCGCGCGCGTTGAATTACGTGGCGCGTGCCCGGAGCGACGAGATGCTGCTGGTGTCGGTGCTCGGCTTCTGCTTCGGCTTCTGTCTGCTGGTGGTCAAGCTTGATTACAGCATCGCGCTCGGCGCGTTTCTGATCGGCGCGATCATGGCGGAATCGCGTCATCTGCATCGCATCGAGCATCTGATCGCGCCGCTGCGCGACGCGTTTTCGGCGATCTTCTTCGTGACGATCGGTTTGATGCTGAACCCGGCCGTGCTGGTCGACTATGCGTGGCCGATCGCGGTGATCACGGTGGCGGTGATCGTCGGCAAGATCGTGTCGTGCGGGCTCGGGACCTTTCTGGCCGGCAAGGACGGCCGCACGGCGATGCGGGTCGGCATGACCGTGTCGCAGATCGGCGAGTTCTCGTTCATCATCGCGTCGCTCGGCTTAACGCTGAAGGTGACCAGCGCGTTTCTGTATCCGATCGCGGTGGCGGTGTCGGCGTTGACCACGCTGTTCACGCCGTATCTGATCAAGGCCGCGGATCCGCTGACGCAGCGTTTGGGCCATGCCATGCCGCGCACGCTGGCGAACGGTTTCGGCCTGTATGGCCAGTGGTTGCGCAGTCTGAGCACCGGGAGCGGTGAGCCGACACTGTTCAGCATGACGCGGCGGATCATCCTGCAAATTGCGGTGAATCTCGCACTGGTCGCCGCTATTTTTCTGACGGTCTCGTACAGCGCGCCTTACACCACTGTGTGGCTCGCGCATTGGCTGGCTGCCGAACCGTTGCAGCGTGTGGTGTTGTGGAGCATCGCGCTGATCGTGTCGTTGCCGTTTCTGGTGGCGGTCTACCGGAAGACCAAATCGCTCGCCTTGCTGCTCGCCGAAGTCAGCGTTCAACCGGCGACGGCGGGGCGCTTCACGCGCGCGATCCGTTACGCCATTTCCGATCTGGTTCCGCTGGTGTCGATGGTCGGCGTGTTTCTCCTGCTGGCCGCGCTTTCCGGCGGGATCTTGCCGCCCACGGGTCTGCTCACTGCCGTGCTGATCTGCGCGGCGCTGTTGCTGGCGCTCGTCTGGCGCTGGTGCGTGAAGATTCACGCGGCGATGCAGATCGCGCTGCGCGAAACCTTCGACGAACAGCCGGATCCCTGATGAGGTCCGGCGAGATTGTGTCTTCTGAATCAACAATGTGAGCAATTGTGTGCGGGTTTGCGGGGCTTGGCCCGCTAGCGGATAATCAGGGCATATTCATTCGTTCGCGTGGAAGGCGCCTGTCTGACTGTCATGAGCGAAAACAAACCTGAAAACGCCGGCCAGCCCGGCAGTCCTTCGTCGCCTTCGGCGTCGCCCGCGCCGTCTGGCGCAAGTCCTTCTGGTGCAATTTCTGGGTCGGGTGCGCCCTCGGGGGCGGGTTCCGGCGGGACGACCGGCGGGCCTTCCGGTGCGAGTTCGGGCACGTCGAGCGGCGCCCCGTCCGGCGCGTCGTTCAAGCCCGCCGAGCCGCCGGCGGATCCCGCGGCCTCGTTGCCTCTCTCGCACGAAGATTCCATCCAGTCGCCGATCAAGGACGTGAAAACGCCGTCCGCTGCGTCGGAGGCTGCGGCCGAGGAAGCGGCCGTCAGATCGTCGACCGACGACCCCGACAGCGCCTCCGCCGTGACGCCGGCCGATCCGCAAGCTGCACGGCAGCGCGATGCCGCCGAAGCGCGTAGTGCCGCCGCGGCATCGACGGCCAGCCAGGAGGCGGCGGTTCATGACAAAGCGGCCCGCGAGGCTCGCGTCCACGCTACGCCCGCCGAACCGCAAGCCGCGCCGCAACACCAGACCACGCTTTCGGGCAGCGAGCCGCTTACCGGCGAAGCGATGTCCTCAACGGACGCGGATAGTACCGCCTCGGTACCGGAAGCGCCCGCCGCATCCACCGCGCGTCCGGCCGGCGCGCCTCCACCCGGCTTCGGCGCCGCGCCGGATTTTTCCGCCTCCAATCCGCCGCCGCCCAACGCCTTGCCGCCGTCGCCGCCGCGCTATCTGAAGCAGAACGATTCGGCGTGGACCGTGTTCGGGCGCATCATCGCCGCGCGCGCTCGCCAGTTGTTCGATCGCGCCGGTCAGCGGATCACGCAGCGCACGTTGCGCATCGGCGTCTCGGCGCGGATTTTTCACCCGGAGCCGGGTGCCAAGGGGCTGCGCGGCAAGACCCTGCAGTATCTAGAGGAATCGATCGCGCACTGGGTCATGTCGCGCGACGTGCTGGTGTTCATGATCCCCACGGTCGGTCATCAGGGCATGCTGCACCCGAGCAATATCCGTTTGCGCGACTATGCGAAGCATCTCGACGGTCTGCTGCTGCAAGGCGGCGCGGATGTCTCGCCGCAGTCGTACGCGGAAAGCGCGACCAGCCACGAGTGGCCGGGCGATCGCGTGCGCGACATGTACGAGCTCGAATTGCTGCATGAATTCATCGAGTCGGGCAAACCGGTGCTCGGCGTATGCCGCGGATGCCAACTGATCAACGTGGCGTTCGGCGGCACGCTGTATCAGGACATCGCCACCGATGTGCCCACCGCCGGCGCGCACGTCAACGAGAACTACGATCAGCATCGGCACGGAATTCACTTTCCGGACGGCTCGACGCTGGCCAACATGTTCCCCGGCCGGCGCGATGCGATCGTCAACTCGATTCACCATCAGGCGGTCAAGACGCTGGGGCGCGACCTCAATATCGAAGCGGTATCGGCGTCCGACGGGATTATCGAGGCGGTGCGTTACCGTCGTGCGCCGTTCGTGATGGGGGTGCAGTGGCATCCGGAGTTTCATCGCGCCGGTGGCCCGGAACTGCTGGATTGCACGCCGTTGCTGGATACGTTCCTGAGGGTGGCGCGCGAAACGCGCTTTTAAGTGGGAGGGAGCGCTAGGTCTGCGTCTCGATGGCGCGGCCTGGTGCTCCGGATGGTGTTCTGTTTTCCGTACGTTGTCGGTTCGCGGAGTGTGTCCCTCGACAATGCAGCTTGCACTTCACGCTCGCGCAATCCGGCTCCCGGCGCATCGCCAGTTTTCGCCGGATTCACCTTAATCCCATGCAGATTCGGATTCGTCCGCACACGAGGCGGATCGTCGTGTTTTCGTGCAATCCCAATGCATTTATTCCGCGATAAGCCGGCCTTATTCAGCGGATTGTTCGCGATCTATTTGTCTCAATTTAAAGTCCCGTTTCGGGACGCGTGAGTACTTCGCTTGACGGCTGATCCGCGCGATAATCGTCTGCTGTTTTGATTTCGCATGGAGCACGGTATGAAGTACCCCTTAACTGTATGGCGCGCCATGTTGCTCGCAACCTCGTGTGTGCTGTTGCAGCAAAGTGGTTTCGTGCTGGCGGCGCAAGACGGCGAGGCCGCACCCGTGGCCGGCACGCGGCCGGCCATGAACGCCATGACCGCGCAGCCGGTCGGCAACGCGCCGGGCGTCGCGGCATTGGGCATCTCAGCCACCACGGCTATGCCTGCCGCCGAATCGCAGGGCAACGTCGCCGAGTTGATGCAAATGATTCACGACACAAAGTTGAACGAACTGCGCACCACGTACAACGGCAGCTATGGCGCGAGTCTGTTCTTCTATCCGCAGGAAATGACGTATTACGTCGCGTTGTTTCAGGATAAACATTTCTGGCGCGTCATCAAATCGGAAGACGCGGCGCGCGCGGAATTGATCTATGCGCAGTTTGTCCAGCAAACGGCGCAACTCGCCGAGGTCGAAATTCGTCGCACGCAACTGCTGGCGCAGAAGGCCTATATCGAAGACATCATCGCGCTGTCCGAAGATCGCGCGAAACGTCTGCAGGCCGATCTCACCGTCGCACGTGCGCAGCAGGCCAAGGTCAACGACTACCAACGGCAGACGCAGAGCGAAGCCGCCGCGTTGCGTTTGGAAAAGGAAAAAGCGCAGGCGCAACTGCGGCAGGTGCAGGGTGAGGTACTGCAGTTGCAACGACAAACCGAATCGGGATTGCCGCTGCAGAAGTGAGCGCAACACTGCAAAAAAAGCCCGGCCAATATGAGGCCGGGCTTTTTAATCACGCTGTTCTGCGTGACGTGATTTGATTACTTCGAAAACTGATCCGGGATATCCGTCACACGACGCTGCGATAGATGGTTCATCCATTCCGTCTCGCTGGCAACGGGCGCTTCGGCGGGGGATGCCGGGCGAGGCGGTGGCGACATAGCCCGAACGGGTGTTGCGGTCGACATCGTCACCGAAGCGTATGGGCCGCCGTCCGATTGCGCCGGCACGAACGGCGCGTGAGAGCCAATGTCCGCAGGCTTGCGCAGCGCTTGCGTGGCGATTGTCGAGCCGGCGACGCCCGGTACGCGGTCGCTTCTGACAGTAGCGAATGCGGGCTTGTAGGAAGCGACGGGTTTTGCGTTGCCGTGCCGACCTTCTTCGTGCGACCCGGAAATCTTTTCGCGAAAATCTTCGCCATGCCGCAATGCCGAATGGCCGGATTCATTTGCCAATGGCTCTGCCAGCGCCGGTGCCGACATGGCAGTTTTTCCGGAGGTCTCGTCGGACCTCAACGGCTGTGCGTTGCCCGAATCCACCGCCGCGTTCACGGGCGACGACGCCATGTCCTGCGCGCTCACACTGCCGGCCTGGCTAGCCGCTCGCGCCGTGAAGGCGTCGGTGGGGCCGCTTTGTGTCGACGCAGCACCGCGATCGACGGTGGTTGTCTTCGCGGGGCGTGCCTCGCTGATTGCATGGGGACGCGGCGAGTGGTCGAGCACGATCCACGCCAGTAACGCCGCGCCGCTCAGTGCGCAAGCGCCGCCTGCCAACGCGTTCCGATGACGCGGCGCGCGCTGCGAAGGCGCCTCAACCGCCGGCCGACGAGCAGACCCCGATGAACGTACGTCGACGGAAAATTTCGTTGCCCGGTCGAGCGGCGCATGGCCAGAAGGGGCCGGTTCTTCGCGGGGCTGGGTTCGCGCGCCGGCAATCACCTGGCGCGGTTCCTCCGGCATCAGCGGTACCCATTTGCAAAACGAGCGGAAGGTCTGATCGCTCATGCAGAAGGTGTGGACCACTGCGGCATACAGCGCTTTGAGCTCGGTCCGCCAACTATAGCCCGGCGGGCGATACACCCAGTCGCGGCCGAAGGGGGCAGGAAAATAACGGCCCGACGGGCGCATACGCGGCAGCGCCATCGAGCCCTCGATCAGGGTAAAAGGAATCGTGGACATGGATATCTTCCAGCATCTCGAAAGGGAGCGGCCAATAGGCAGAACAGGCAGCCCCGTGGAATGGTGGGTCGACAGGCCTCGGAAGATGCGCGTAAGACGCCGTGCGTGCGCATCCTGAGTCAACGTCGGAACCGGCATCACGCCGACGCCAAGTTCGGCGCGCGCAAGCGTTCAAACGTAAAGCTGTCGGGATGAGGAAGATAATGCTCGGGAGCGTCCAAAGTCGCGATCGGACGTTTCTGAAAATTGATATAGAAACGTCCAGGCTCCGGCAACGTCGAGCGACCCGCGAACCAGTCGGCGCTGTCTATTTTTGCAGTCGGTACACGTAGCGTAGGGCGGTGATGTCCATGCCGCCCATGTGATCGGGTTCCGCGCCCACGAACTGCCAGCCTTGCCGTTCGTAGAAGCCGATTGCCGGCGTATTGCCTTCGAGCACATACAGATACAACTGCGCCTCGCCTTGCGCGCGCGTCCAGTCCTCGGCGGCGCGCATCAGCAGCTTGCCGACCCCGATGCCCTGATAGCCCGGCAACGCGTGCAGGTTGTCGAGCAACACGCCCCACGCCGATTCCGGCTGACGTTCCGCGCAAACAAAACCAATCGGCTCGCCGTCGAGTTCGGCGATCCGAACGATGCGGCGCTCGCTGCCCGGCGCGGCCAGACGCGCTTCCCAATACGCCGCGCGTTCATGCGCGACTTCACCGTCGAGAAAAGCGTCGGGCAACAAACCGCGATAGGTGGCTTGCCAGCTGGCGGCGTGGATCGAGGCAATCAGAGCGGCATCGGCGAGGGTCGCGGGGCGCAGCGAGAGAGTGCGGTTGACTTGCATCGGGGTGGCGATCAGCACGAAGTGGCGGGACGCAAATTCTAGCGGGACGACGGCCATCGTCGTTGGCCGGCGGGATCTGTAAAGAATCCGTGTGGATCACGCGACACCGCCAACAACGGTAACATTACGTGGGAAGGGCTCGGCCTGTTTCACAACGTTTACCCTGATATCAGCCGAGTCCTTTCAGCATGAAAATGCAGCGCCCCCGGCGCGTTCCTGTTTCGTTTTGCCAGTGGCGTCCGCCTCACCGAAGCGAGTGGATCGTATCAACTGCCTGATCGCCGCCAGAACCGAGGGCGACGGGCTTTCCAGAGAATGTCATGTCTACAGCGACACACGCCACTTCCTCATCCCAGGAATCGAAAGTCAAGACCGTATTCCGCGTCGTCAGCGGTAACTTTCTTGAGATGTACGACTTCATGGTCTACGGCTATTACGCGTCGGCCATCGCCAAGACCTATTTCCCGAGCGGTAACGAATTCGCGTCGCTGATGCTATCGCTGTCGGTGTTCGGCGCGGGCTTCCTGATGCGTCCGCTCGGCGCGATCGTGCTCGGCGCGTACATCGACCATCACGGCCGCCGCAAAGGCCTGATTCTCACGCTCGGCCTGATGGCGCTCGGCACGCTCACGGTGGCGGCGATTCCAGGTTACGCGACGATCGGCGTGCTGGCGCCGGCGCTCGTGCTGTTCGGCCGCCTGCTGCAGGGCTTCTCTGCCGGCGTCGAACTGGGTGGCGTGTCCGTGTATCTGTCGGAGATCGCGACCAGGGGCAACAAGGGCTTCTATTGCGCGTGGCAGTCGGGCAGCCAGCAGGTCGCGGTGGTGTTCGCGGCGCTGATCGGCGTGGTGCTGAATAAAGTTTTGCCGGCTGATCAGATGGGCGCCTGGGGCTGGCGCGTACCGTTCCTGATCGGCTGTCTCATCGTGCCGTTCCTGTTCCTGATTCGCCGTTCGCTGCAGGAAACCGAGGAATTCAAGGCACGCAAGCATCGTCCAAGCATGGGCGAGATCCTCAAGACCATGGCCGCCAACTGGGGCATCGTGCTCGGCGGCATGGGCATGGTGATCATGACCACGGTGTCGTTCTACATGATCACCGCTTATACGCCGACTTTCGGCAAGGAAGTGCTGAAACTGTCGTCGATCGATACGCTGGTGGTGACCGTCTGTATCGGCCTGTCGAACCTGATCTGGCTGCCGCTCGCGGGCGCCTTGTCGGATCGGATCGGCCGCCGTCCGGTGCTGCTGGCTTTCACGATTCTCACCATCATTACCGCGTATCCGGCGTTGCAATGGCTGGTCGCCGAACCGTCGTTCGCGCGTCTGCTGGCCGTCGAATTGTGGCTGTCGTTCCTGTACGGCAGCTATAACGGCGCGATGGTGGTGGCGCTGACCGAAGTGATGCCGGTCGAAGTACGCACCGCCGGTTTCTCGCTGGCGTACAGCCTCGCGACAACGATTGGCGGCTTCACGCCGGCCATCTCCACATTGCTGATCCATACCACCAGCAACAAGGCGGCGCCGGGGCTGTTCCTCGGTGCGGCGGCGATCTGCGGGTTGATCGCGACGCTGGTGCTGTATCGCACGCCGGAATCGCGCAATCAGTATCGAGCGGCCTGACGCTTACCGTCCTTAGTTCGGTGGGACAAACAAAAACCCCGCGCTCTGAAAAAGCGCGGGGTTTTTGTTTGGGCGCAATGGCGGTTAGCCGGCACGCGCCAATCGACAGCGAAACAACGGTTCGCGCGTGCTGGTTAACCGTGGCGCAACTCGCTCGCCACCGTTTCGACGACTTCATGCCACGCACCCGGCCGCGGCTGACGCACGAGCGTCGCGCCGGGATACCAGGGGCTGCGCGCGTCGCCGGTAAACCAGCGCCAATCCGCCGCAAACGGCAGCATCAACCACAACGGCTTGCGCAGCGCGCCGGCAAGGTGGGCGATGGAGGTATCGATCGACACCACCGCATCGAGCCGCTCGATGATCGCCGCCGTGTCCGCGAAATCGCCGATCCGTTTATCGAAGCGATGAATCGACCCCGCGCGCGGATGGCTGTCGAGTGCCGCGCGTTCGTCCGCGCTCAGCTCGGGTTGCAGCACGATCCAGTCGATGCCGTCGAGCGCGAACAGCGCATCCAGCGCGGCGAGCGGCATGGAACGGGTCTCGTTGGCCTGGATACGCCCCGTCCACGCGATGCCGATCTTGCGTTTCGCCTGACCGCCGAGCGAGCCACGCCATTTGCGGCCATAGGCGGCCGGCACGTCGAGGTAGGGCGTGCGCGCCGGAATGGTGTCGTAAGTCGTGCCGAGCGCGAGCGGCAAGCTGAGCAGCGGGCAATGGAGATCGGCGGTCGGGCGCGGCGTGCCCTGGGCGATCAGCGTTACACGCCAGGTCTGCGCCACCGGGGCTAGCAGCGGCAACAGTGACGGCTGCACTTCGAGCACGACACGCGCGGCGCGTTGCGCGGCGAGCGGCACGAAGCGCGCGAACTGCAGCGTGTCGCCGAAACCTTGCTCGGCGTGAATCAGCAGCGTGCGTTGATCGATCGGTTCTCCGTGCCAGCGCGGCAGCGTTTGAATCGCCGGCTCGGCCATGGTTTGCAGCCGCCACTCGTACTCCGGCAGTCCGCGCGCGAAATCGCGCAGGGCGAGCCACGCCAACGCACGGTTCATATGGGCGGACGCGAGGTCCGGACGCTGGCGCAAGGCCTGATCGAACGCGCGTACGGCGGGCGCATGCGCCCCCAGCGCGAGGTGCGCGTTGCCGAGACTGAGCCACGCCAGCGCGAATTGCGGATCGAGACCGACCGAGCGTTCGAGATACGGCAGCGCCTGCGCGTGACGGCCCAGCGCCGCCAGCGCATTGCCCATGCCGAAAATGGCCGGCGGCAGGTTCGGCTGTAACCGCAGCGCCGCTTCGAATGACTTGACCGCTTCGGCGTGGCGGCCGGTGGCGTCGAAGGTATTGGCGAGATTGAAGTGCGCGGCGACGAAGCGCGGTTCGGCGGCCAGCGCTTTCTCGAAGCAGGCAATCGCTTCGTCCGCGCGGCCGAGCGCGTTCAGCGACATGCCCATGTTGTTCAGCGCGCCGGCGTGGCCGGGGCGCAGCTGGAGCGCGCGCGTGAACGACGCGATCGCTTCCTTGTGCTGGCCAAGCGCGTGCCGCGCGTTGCCGAGATTGTTGTGCGACGACGCGTCGTCCGGCTGCAGGCGCAACGATTTCTCGAAGGCGTCGGCGGCGTCTTCATGACGACCCTGCGATGCGTACGCGTTGCCGAGGTTGTAGTGCGCCATCGGGAACGACGGCGCGAGCGTCAGCGCGTTGCGGAACTGTTCGATGGCGTCGTCGATCTGGCCCAGCGCCTTCAGCGCGTTGCCGAGGTTCAGTTGTAGCGCGGCGTCTTCCGGGCGCAGTTTCACCGCGCGCCGCACGAGTTCGGCGGCTTCGGCGTGCTGGCCCTGCTGATGGCGCAGGACGCCCAGCAGGTGCAAGGCGTCGACGTGCGTGGGGTTGCCTTCGAGCGTGGCGCGATAGTCGCGTTCGGCGTCGGCGAGGCGGCCGTCACGATGCGCCGCGAACGCGCGGTCAAATACAGGTTGCATGACGGGGGATGGGCATCGGGTGAGGCAGAGGCCGCATTTTCCCACACTCGACGCACCGCGCTCCGATTTGACCGGTCAGGTGGATGTGTATAACATATGAATACCTGTTCATATGTATGCCGATCATGACGACTGCCTTGGCGTCCAGCCCATCCAGCCCATCGAACATTCCGGGTAGCCGTGTCGAGGACCGTTCCGCGGACACCCTCGTGCCGCTCGCGGATCTGTTTCGCCTGCTGGGCGACCCGACGCGATTGCGGATCGTGCTGGCGTGCGTCGACGATCGTCGCGCGGTAGGGGCGATTGCGGAGGCGTTGGGCTTGTCGCCTTCGCTGGTGAGCCATCATTTGCGGTTGTTGCGGGCGGCGCGGATCGTGCGCGCGGAGCGCCAGGGCAAGCAGGTGTTCTACCTCGCCGCTGACCGTCACATCAGCGCAATGCTGACCAATATGCTGGAGCACGTGGCCGAACCGGCCAGCGATTTTCCCGTGGATGCGACATGACGAACACGAATAACCCGAATCGGGCAGTGGGAAAAAGCGCGGATGAGCACGCGTCGGTGCGGGTCGACGGGATCGACGGCGATGCCGTGCGTTCCGACGGGGCGCGGGACGGGCACGACCATGACGGCCCGCGCCACGAGCATAGCGGTGACGATCACGGCAGCGATAGCCACAGTCATGGCGGTCACGACCACAGCGGTCACGACCACAGCGGCCACAGCCACGCCGGCCATTCCCACGCCCACGCCCCCATCCCAGGCCACGGCCGCGCGTTCGCGCTCGCCGTCGCGCTGAACGTCCTGATCGTCGTGATCCAGGCGATCTACGGCGTCATCGCCCATTCCACCGCCTTGCTTGCCGACGCCGGCCACAACCTCTCCGACGTGCTCGGCCTGCTGCTTGCGTGGGGCGCCGGCTGGCTCGCCACGCGGCGTCCCTCGGCACGCTACACGTTCGGCTACGGCAGTTCGTCGATTCTCGCGTCGCTCGCCAATGCGGGGCTGCTGCTGTTCGCGTGCGGCGTGATCGTTGCCGAGGCGATCGGCCGACTGATGAACCCGGCGCCGGTAGCCGGCCTCGCGGTGTTCGTGGTGGCCACCACCGGCGTGGTCGTCAACGGTATTTCCGCGTGGCTCTTCATGCGTGGGCAGAAGGAAGATCTGAATATCCGCGGCGCATTCCTGCACATGGCGGCGGATGCCGGTATTTCGGCGGCTGTCGCGATCAGCGGCCTGGTGATTCTCTACACCGACTGGACGTGGCTCGACCCGGTGATGAGCCTGCTGGTCGTCGCCGTCGTGGTGGTCGGCACGTGGGGATTGCTGCGCGATTCGGTGCGCCTCGCGCTCGACGCCGTGCCGCCCGGCGTCGACCTCGGACACATTCGCGAGTATCTCGCCACCCAGCCCGGCGTCGTGGATGTGCACGACTTGCACGTGTGGGCGCTGTCGACCACCGGCAATGCGCTCAGCGCGCATCTGGTGATGCCGGCAGGCCATCCCGGCGACGAATCGCTCGACGCCATTGTGATTGTGCTGCGGGAGCGTTTCTCGATGCAGCACGCTACGCTGCAGGTCGATCTCGGCACCACCGAGCATCATTGCGCGATGGAGCATGCGGGGCACGCGCATTGACGTAGGCGTGATCCACCGCGCAACGATCGCACACGGGCATGCAACCAGCCGTAACGTAGTCACTTCGAACTCCGCAATACAGTCTCACCCAACGCGTTCCAACCCGCGTTCCATGATGCAGCGCATCGCAAAACGTCTCACCGCCGACGACTCCAGAGCGGCTTCGTCAGGGCGTACACTAGAACGCACTGCTGCTCCCGGAGCCCCGCATGGACGTTGCTGCAAACAACGCGTCGCCGGTGCTGATCGTCGGCGCGGGTCCGACCGGACTTGCCGCTGCCATGAGCCTCGCGCGTGCTCACGTTCCCGTGCGTCTGATCGACAAGGCCATGCAGCCGAGCCCGTATTCGCGCGCCATCGGCATCCAGGCGCGCACGCTCGAACTGTTCGAGCAACATCGTCTGGTCGAACCGTTTCTCGCCCTCGGTCATCGCGCGCGCGTGGCCAATCTCTTTTCCAACGGCATGCGTCTCGCGCGGCTCGATTTCGATCCGCTGCACACGCGCTACCCGTATCTGCTGTTTCTCGACCAGGCCGTGACCGAGCGTTTGCTGACCGAGCATCTCGCGACGCTCGGCGTAGTGATCGAACGCGGCGTCGAATTGATGAATTTCGCACAAGGCTCCGCCAGCGTTCAGGCGACGCTGCGCCGCGCCGACGGTCACACGGAGACCCTGCGTCCGTCCTATCTGATCGCCGCCGACGGCGCGCATAGCGCGGTGCGTCACCGGCTCGGCCTGAGCTTCGCGGGCAAGACCTTCGAACAGACCTTCCTGCTCGCCGACCTGCACGCCGAAACCGATTGGCCCGACGACGAGTTTCATCTGTTCGCCTCGAACGACGGCCTGGTCGCGCTGTTCCCAATGGGCCACGGCCGGCATCGCTTGATTGCCGATCATGCGGTCGAGGCGCCGGCCATGGCGCCGGCCGCCACGCCCGCCGTGCTGGGTGAACCGCCGCTCGACCGCGTGCCGCCGCCGTCGCTCGACGACTGCAAGGCGCTGATCGCGCGCCGCGTGCGCGAACGCGTCGACGTGTCGGACCTCAAGTGGTCCGCGCACTTCCATTTGAACAGCCGGATGGTGGACCGCTTGCGCGTCGGCCGGATCTTTCTCGCGGGCGACGCCGCGCACGTGCACAGCCCGGCCGGCGCGCAAGGGATGAACACGGGCATTCAGGAAGCGTTCAATCTCGGCTGGAAACTCGCTCGCGTGCTGAAGAGCGCGGCGCCGGACCGTCTGCTCGATACCTACCACGCCGAACGGCATCCGATCGAGCGCGACGTGCTGCGTCAAACCGGCTTCGTCACGCAGATGGCCGAAGCCGATCATGGACCGCTAAAGCTGCTGCGCGAACGCGTGATGCCGGTGCTCGCCGCGCTCGGTCCGTTGCGTGACGCCGCGCGTCTGACGATCAGCGAGTTGTCGATCCAGTACCGGCGCAGTCCGCTCACGCTCGAACGGGTGCTCGACGGCGGCCCGCGCGCCGGCGAACGGGCGCCGGACGCGCTGGTGCATGTGGTGGATGGACCGTTGGGCCGCGCGCCCGGCGTCGGCTGTCTTTTCGACCTGCACGACCCGGCGTTCTTCTCGCTGTTTCTGCTGGTGCCGCCACTGCCGGTCGACGGCACGCCGCTCGATCCCGCCGCGAAACATGCGTCGCCGCCAGACCCGGATCAGGATCGCATGGCGGCCGAAGTCGAACGTCTGTTGCCGGGCGCGGTGCGTATCTGGCGCATTACCGATACGACCGGCGAGGGCGGCCCGGCGCTGTCCGAATCGTACGGACGCACACGGCCTTCGTTCTACCTCGTGCGACCGGATGGCTATATCAGCGCGCGCGGGCGCACCGGCACCGATCTGCACGCCTTGCTGCGGCATTGCGAGGCGTGGTTCGCGGTGGGCGGCGAGATTTCCGAGCCGACGTCGCTATGACGCGGGCGGCCGCAAAGCCGCAAAGCCGCAAAGCCGCAAAGCCGCAAAGCCGAAAAAGCCGCAAAACCGCAACGCGTTAAACCGGTGCGGGCGCCGCAGGCGTCAATTGCTCGCGGTGTTCCACCAGCGCTTCCCTGACGATCGCCGACATCTCGACGCCGCCCGCTGCCGGTTCATCGAGCGCCGCCAGCAACGCGCGTCGCATGCGCGGCTCCCAGAAGCGGCGGATATGATCGGCGATCCCGCCCAGCGCTTCTTCGCGGTCCGGCATCGAATCGAAAAAGTCGCCGATCCGGTTCGCCATGTCGATCAGATTCTGATTGTCCATGGCGCGCCTCACTTACCCGAGGTGACGTTGGCCAGCTCGCGTTGCTTCAGCAGATCGAGCTGTTCGGTATTGAAGCGCGAATAATCCTTCTGCCATTGCGACGGCTGTTCGACCGGCATCACCTGTACCGCCGTCACCTTGTATTCCGGGCAGTTGGTGGCCCAGTCGGAGCTGTCGGTGGTGATCACGTTGGCGCCCGATTCGGGGAAGTGGAACGTGGTGTAGACCACGCCCGGCTGCATCCGCTCGGTGACCTTCGCGCGCAACACGGTTTGGCCCGCGCGCGATTCGATGCCGACCCAGTCGTCCGTTTTGATGCCGCGCTCCTCGGCATCGTGCGGATGGATTTCCAGCCGGTCCTCGTCGTGCCAGCGCGAGTTCTCGGTGCGGCGTGTCTGCGCGCCGACGTTGTACTGCGACAGAATCCGCCCGGTGGTTAGCAGCAGCGGGAATTTTCGCGTGACCTTTTCCGGCGTCGCGATGAACTTCGTAATCACGAACTTGCCCTTGCCGCGCACGAACGTATCGATATGCATGGTCGGCGTACCGTCCGGCGCGTTCTCGTTGCACGGCCACTGAATGCTGCCGAGCTCGTCGAGTTTCCGGTACGACACGCCATGAAAGGTCGGCGTGAGTCGCGCGATCTCGTCCATGATCTGAGACGGGTGCGTGTAGTCCATCTCGTAGCCGAGCGCGCGCGCGAGCATGACCGTGACTTCCCAGTCGGCGTAGCCCGGCACCGGCGGCATCACCTTGCGCACGCGCGAGATGCGGCGCTCCGCGTTGGTGAAGGTGCCGTCCTTTTCGAGGAACGACGAACCCGGCAGCAGCACGTGCGCGTATTTCGCGGTCTCGTTGAGGAAAATGTCCTGCACCACGATGCATTCCATCGACGACAGCGCCGCCGCCACATGATGCGTGTTCGGATCCGACTGCACGATGTCTTCGCCCTGGCAATACAGGCCCTTGAAGGTGCCGTGCACGGCGGCGTCGAACATGTTCGGAATCCGCAGGCCCGGTTCGGGTTGCAGCGTGACGTTCCAGGCCTGCTCGAACAGGGTGCGCGTGACCGTGTCGCTGATATGCCGGTAGCCCGGCAACTCGTGCGGGAACGAGCCCATGTCGCACGAACCCTGCACGTTGTTCTGGCCGCGCAGCGGATTCACGCCGACCCCTTCGCGGCCGATGTTGCCGGTGACCATCGCGAGATTGGCGATGCCCATCACCATCGTCGAGCCTTGCGCGTGTTCGGTGACGCCGAGGCCGTAATAGATCGCGGCATTGCCGCCGGTCGCGTAGATGCGCGCCGCTTCGCGCACGTGTTGAGCCGGCACGCCGCTCAACGCTTCGGTCGCTTCCGGCGCGTTCTCCGGCAGCGCGACGAAATCGCGCCACTGTTCGAACGCGCGCGTGTCGCAGCGCTCGGCCACGAATGCGGCGTTGAACAGGCCTTCGGTCACGATCACGTGGGCCAGCGCATTGACCACGGCCACGTTGGTGCCCGGCCGCAATTGCAGATGATGCGAGGCCTTCACATGCGGCGTGTCGACGATATCGATTCGCCGCGGATCGACCACGATCAGCTTCGCGCCTTCCCGCACACGGCGCTTGAGACGCGAGCCGAACACCGGGTGGCCGTCGGTCGGATTCGCGCCGATCACCATGATCACGTCGGCTTTATCGACCGAGGCGAACGTCTGCGTGCCCGCCGATTCGCCGAGCGTGGCCTTGAGGCCATAACCGGTCGGCGAGTGGCACACGCGCGCGCAGGTGTCGACATTGTTGTTGCCGAATGCGGCGCGCACCAGCTTCTGCACGAGATACGTTTCCTCGTTCGTGCAGCGCGACGAGGTAATCCCGCCGATCGAATCGCGGCCGTGCTGCGCCTGAATCCGGCGGAATTCCGACGCCGCGTAACTCAGCGCTTCTTCCCAGCTGACTTCGCGCCACGGGTCGGTGATCTTCGCGCGGATCATCGGCTTGGTGATGCGGTCCTTGTGCGTCGCATAGCCCCAGGCGAAGCGTCCCTTCACGCAGGCATGACCTTCGTTGGCCTGGCCGTTTTTGTGCGGCACCATCCGCACGACCTGGTTGCCCTTCATCTCCGCCTTGAACGAGCAGCCGACGCCGCAATACGCGCAAGTGGTGACGACCGAATGCTCGGCCTGGCCGAGCATGATCACCGACTTTTCCTGCAGCGTCGCGGTCGGACACGCGGCGACGCACGCGCCGCACGACACGCACTCCGATTCCATGAACGGCTGGTTTTCGCTCGCCGCCACGCGCGACTCGAAGCCCCGTCCGGCGATGGTCAGCGCGAACGTGCCCTGGGTTTCCTCGCACGCGCGCACGCAGCGATTGCAGACGATGCACTTCGACGCGTCGTAGGTGAAATACGGATTCGACTCGTCCTTCCTGTCCTTCAGGTGATTCGCGCCGTCGAAGCCGTAACGCACCTCGCGCAAACCCGTCACGCCCGCCATGTCCTGCAGTTCGCAGTCGCCGTTGGCGGGGCAGGTGAGGCAGTCGAGCGGGTGATCGGAGATGTACAGCTCCATCACGTTGCGGCGCAGCGATTGCAGACGGTCGGTCTGCGTGCGCACCTTCATGCCGGCTTCGACGGGCGTCGTACACGACGCCGGATAGCCGCGCTTGCCTTCGATCTCGACCAGACACAGGCGGCACGAGCCGAACGGTTCCAGTGAATCGGTGGCGCACAGTTTCGGCACGTTCACGCCAGCTTCGACGGCGGCGCGCATCACCGAGGTGCCGGCCGGCACCGTCACGCTCTGGCCGTCGATTTCCAGCGTGATATCGACATCCGCATGACGTTCCGGCGTGCCGTAGTCGGTGTCGTCGAAGAACGAGCGAGGCGCGCGGGCTTGCGCTTTCTGTTGCGCCTGCGACTTGCACGCGCAGTTGCCTGAGCCGCAGCCGCCGGTAGGGGAGTTGAGCACGTCGGACATGATGGGTTCCTGGGTCAGGCCGCTTTGGGCGCGTGATGAGGCACGTTCGGGGACGCGTTGGCAGACGCGCCGGCGAGACCGAAGTCTTCGGGGAAATGATCGAGCGCGGACAGCACCGGGAACGGCGTCATGCCGCCCATCGCGCACAGCGAGCCGGACACCATCGTGTCGCACAGATCGCGCAGCAATTGCACCTGGCGCGTGGAGGTATCGCCATTGCGGATCCGGCCGATTACTTCGACGCCGCGCGTCGAGCCGATCCGGCACGGTGTGCATTTGCCGCACGATTCGAGCGCGCAGAAGTGCATGGCGTATTGCGCGAGTTCGGCGAGGTTCGACGTGTCGTCATGCACGACCAGACCGCCGTGGCCGATCACCGCGCCGACCGCGGCGTAGGCCTCGTAGTCCATGGGTATGTCCCACTGGCTTTCGGGCAAATACGTGCCGAGCGGGCCGCCCACCTGTACGGCACGCACCGGCCGTCCGCTGGCCGTGCCGCCGCCGTAGTCGTTCAGCAGTTCGCGCAGCGTCACGCCGAACGCCAGTTCGACGAGACCGCCTTGCTTGACGTTGCCGGCCAGCTGGAACGGCAGCGTGCCGCGCGAACGGCCCATGCCGAAGTCTTTGTAGAACGCCGCGCCGCGCGCGAAGATCAGCGGCACGGTGGCGAGCGTGATGACGTTGTTGATCACGGTCGGCTGACCGTAGAGGCCGACCAGCGCCGGCACCGGCGGCTTCGCGCGGACAATGCCGCGTTTGCCTTCGAGCGATTCGAGCAGCGCGGTTTCCTCGCCGCAGACATAGGCGCCGGCACCCTTCGCGACGAACAGCTCGAAGCGATGCGCCGCCGAGCCGAGCACGCTGTCGCCGAGCCAGCCGGCCGCGCGCGCTTTCTGGATGGCCGCTTCGAGCATCGCGATCGAATGCGGATACTCGCTGCGTACGTAGATGTAGCCGATGGTCGCGCCCGTCACGACGCCCGCGATGATCATCCCTTCGATCAGCATGTACGGGTCGCTTTCCATCACCAGGCGATCGGAGAACGTGCCGGAGTCACCCTCATCCGCATTGCAGACGATGTACTTCTGCGCCGCCTTTGCGCCGCGCACGGTGCGCCATTTGATGCCGGCCGGGAACGCCGCGCCGCCGCGGCCGCGCAGACCGGATTCGATCAGCGCTTCGCAGGCGGCGTCGCCATCGGTTTGCAGCGCGGCGCGCAGGCCGTCGAGACCGCCATGGGCGACGTAGTCGTCGATAGCAAGCGGATCGGTGATGCCGATGCGCGCGAATGTCAGGCGCTGCTGCTTCTTCAGATACGGAATCTCGTCGACCAGACCGACGCGCTGCGCGTGTTCGCCGCCTTGCAGAAAGCCGGCGTCGAACAAGGCGGCGACGTCCTCGGCTTCGACATTGGCGTAGCCGACGCGGCCTTCGGCCGTCGCGACTTCAAGCAGCGGCTCCAGCCACAGCAGACCGCGCGAACCGTTGCGCACCAGTTCGATGTCGATGCCGCGGCGTGCGGCTTCATCACCGATCGCCTGAGCCAATGCGTCGGCGCCGAGCGCCAAGGCCGACGAGTCGCGGGGAACGTAAATGCGCGTCATGCCGTCACCTCCACGCACTTTTCGGCGGCGGCGAGAATCGCGTCGAATTTGTGCGGCGTGACCTTCGCGTGCAAGGTGCCGTTGAGCATCAGCGCCGGTGACAGCGCACATTGACCAAGGCAATACACCGATTCCAGCTCTACCGTCGCACCGGCTTGGTGTTCGGCGTCGAAACGGCAACCGGTGCGCGCTTCGATATGCTGCGCGAGCGCTTCGGTGCCCATGCTGCGACAGGCTTCCGCTCGGCACAGTTGCACCGTGACCGGCGCGGCCGGTTGCGTGCGGAAGTGGTGGTAGTAGGTGATGACGCCATGCACCTCGGCGCGCGACAGGTTCATCGCCTTGGCGAGCGGCGCGACCGTGGCCGGCGGAACGTAGCCGAGTTCGTCCTGAATCGCGTGCAACACCGCGAGCAGCGACAGGCCCGGGCGCGCGTGACGCTGCACGAGTTGATCCGGCGCGACGGCGAGGGAATCGTCCAAGTGGGGGCTCCTCCAAAAGTCATATATGCACTTGTCATTCATAAAGCGTGCACTTATGCTTTGTTTATTCGATATGGGATAGCCGAACAATAGGCGGCTGATACGGCCCGTGCAATAGGAAAGAGTTGAGCATATATGATCAGAATCGAGTGCCAGGCGGAGTTGGTGGTGAAGGGGGCGGACGGCCGCGAGGCCAGCCTGTCGGACGTCGTGCCGCTGCTCGCGCTGGTGGACGAATCCGGCAGCATCGCGCAGGCGGCCACGCTTAAGGGTTTGTCCTACCGTCATGCATGGGGTCTGCTGCGCAGCATCGAAGAGCGTCTGGGCGGTCCGCTGATCGCGAAGGAGCGCGGGCGCGGCTCGGTGCTGTCCGACCTCGGCCAGGCCGTGCTGCGCGCGCAGCGCCTGTGCGGCGAACGGCTCGACGGCAACATGCAGGCGCTCGCCAGCGAAGTGGCGAGCGATCTGAACCGCTGGCTCGCGCCGCCCGCCGACGACGTGCGCATTTACGCATCGCATGGTTACGCGGTGGCGGCGCTCGTCACGTCGCTGGTCGCGCACGATCTGCCGGTCGACATCAAATACCGCGACAGTGCCGACGCCGTCAGCGCACTGGCACGCGGCGAATGCGATCTGGCCGGCTTCCACCTGCCGCGCGGCGAGTTTCGCGCGGCCTGCGCCGATACCTACCGGCGTTGGCTCGATCCGCAGCGCCACGTGCTCGTGCATCTGACGCGGCGCAAGCAGGGGCTCTTTCTCGGCAAGGGCAACCCACGAGGAATCGGCGGTCTGGGCGATCTCGCGCGCGACGACATCCGCTTCGTCAACCGTCAGCCGGGCTCGGGTACGCGCATGTTGCTCGATCTCGCGCTGCGCAAGGTCGGTGTCGATCCGGACCGGGTGAATGGCTATGCGTCGACCGAACTGACGCACTCGGCGATCGCGGCCTTCGTGGCGAGCGGCATGGCGGACGTGGGCTTCGGCGTGGAGCCGGCGGCGCATCACTTCGGGCTCGACTTCATTCCGATCGTCGACGAAGACTATTACTTCGCCTGCGACCGCAGCCGCCTGGAACGCGCGCCGCTCGCGGCGGTAATCGACCTGCTGCGCGGCGCCGCGTTTCGCCATAGCGTCGACCAGCTCGAAGGCTACGACCCGCGCGACTGCGGCACGCTGGTCGACCTCGAAGCCGGGCTCGGCGTGGCGGCGTAAGCAGCCGTAACCTGCTACGTGGGTTCGGCGCTGCGCACAGCGCCGGTTTGCGATACGCTCTGAGCTTCCGTGTTCGCCTCAATCGCGCGAGTCGTCGCGCTCAATCGCTATGAAAGTTCTTCTACACGCATGGGTTGCAGTCGCTGCAACCGGTATGGTTCTCGCCACCGCTCCGGCCGCGTTCGCCCAGAATTCGCCCGGCGTGCCGGGCGGGATCCTGAATGACCAGTTCCGCCTGGCCGAGCATCCGCAAATGCCCTTCGCCGCATCGGCGCCGTCGGACAAGTACCAGTCCAACAAGAAATCGGCTATGCGCAAGCGCGGCGACAACGGCGATCCGAACGGCTGTAACCTGCAGTGTCCTAAAGACGAATAACGCGGGAGCAGGCCTTCCGTTTGGTTTGTCATGCGACGCCGGCTCGATGCCGGCGTTTTTCGTTTGAGCGCGCGGTTCGCCCGGTGCGCTTATCGCGCGGCGTCATTCAGGGCTTGGCGGTGTGCCACATGTCCTTGAAGCCATTTCCCTTTTCATCGCCGGCCTGCTTGTCCGCCGCGTAGCGGTACAGCGGATGGCCCTTGTACGCCCATTGCTGTTTGCCGTCCGCCGCAGGGATCAACGTCCAGTCGCCCGACGGTTTATCCATTGAACCGGCCAGTGCCGCGGGCCAGTAACTCATGCAGCCGCCGGTGCAGGCGCTGACGCCGGGCGTGGTGTCTTTGTCGAAGGTATAGAGCGTCATGCCGTCGGCGTTGACGAAGCGGCCGTCGACCGCTTTGGGCGCCTCGGCGAACGCGCTGTGTTGCAGGGCAAAGAGACTGACAAGGGCGACGCCGAAGAATGTCTTGCGCATGATGTGGACTCCTGGTTTGACCACGTACGGTTTCGAGTTTGTGCAGCGCGGGTCATACCCGTGCTGCCGGTTTGCGTGCGTGCCAGTCTTGAACGGATCAGGGCGGTGATTTATTCCATGCCGTGCGGTGTTTCGGCGTTCGGATATCTGAATGTGAAGATTAATGTTCTGAATTTTCTAACGATGTTGCGGACGTCTCGGGGTAAATTTCTGGCGTTTTTATTTTCTTGGATTATTTAAGTTTTATGGGGGCGGCGACTGGATTGGAATTATCCTAAGCCGGAAACAATATCGCCCCATTGAGAGTCGGATAAATTCGATTGAGGCCTGGGCCGAGTGGGTTTTTGGGGAATTGTGCGCACACATTTGCGTGCTGAGACTGAGGGTATTGAACGAGGGCAGGTTTGTAAAATGAAGCAAAGACTCTTCTACCAAAAAAGTGCGCTGATAACATTTTATTCGCCGCACGAATTCAGTAGTTTTCGTAGGCTAATTTATTGGATTATTCAAAAAGGTAACCCAGATGCAAAAAATCAATCGCAACGAACTGGCTAAATCCGCTGTTGCAGGCGGCTGCTGCAAGTGCAACTCGCAGCCGGTGCAGTCGACGGCTAAGAGCACGCCGGTGCCGGCAGCCCCGCGCTCGTAAGCGTGAATGACGCACTGGGGCGTTTCCTGACGGGAGGGGCGCCCCAGTGTCACGATAGGGGCGTGGAGTTGAAGATGGAATGGAGGCGTGCCGCGTCGGTCGTGCTGGCTTTGCTACGCAACAAATTGGCGTACGCGTGGCGCAGCGCGTGCGGTGCGTTGATGGCTCACCTGCCGCCTTCGGCTATTGAGTCGTGTGCTTCGGTAGTGTGCAAACTCCAGGGTCTTGTCAGTGCACGCAAGCGTTGGCAAGGCATCGCGCGTTTGGAGATCGGGCGAGATGTGCTGCAACTGGCGTCGCTCGATAAGAGTCGTGTCGCCGCGGGACATTTGCGCGAGAAGCTGATCGATCAACGCATTTACTTCGGCCGCTTATCGCGCGGTAGCGAAGCGTGGCCCGACCTGCAGTGCGTCGCCGCGGCACTGGCCTGGACCATCCGCCAGCTTCAGGCCGAGGAGCCAGGGCGTCCAGTCATCGTGTCGCCGTTTCACTACGTGTCGCAATACGCAAACATTTACGTCATCGACGAATTACGTGCACAACTCGGGCTCGAATCGATCGCTGTGGTGTCCGGTGTGCCGCGAGACATGTATGGCAATGATCACGCACTCATCCCTGGCGTCAACGTGCTCTACACCTATGGGGAAGACGACCGCAACGGGCTCGGCCTGCGCGTCGCCCGTGCGCTGAAGCGCAGTGGCGTGGTGGTGCTGTTTGCCGATGTGCCGCCCTTCGCGTTGCATCGCTATCCAATGGAAACCGTCGGCGTTTCCCTGTTCGGCCGCGACGCGCGGATTCACAACGGTGTGTTCCGGCTCGGCGCACCGTTCGGCGCCATGCTTTTGCCGTTTTATTTACGTTTCGAACGCGGGCGCTTCAGTGCCGAACGGTTCGATCCGTTCGCCCTTGCCGCCCCTGGCGCTGTGCAGCAGCTTGCGCGTTGCATCGAAACGGCGGTAACCCACAACTATCCAGACTGGCTGGTCGCCGGACATCCGTCCATGTACGCGTTCGCGCCGGTTCGCTAGATACGTCCGCAGGCGCCGCAGCCACACGGATCGACATAACGCCCGGCCGTATCCGCAGTAATCGAGTTATGGAACCTATCAATCTCCCCGAGTTCAGGGATGTGTCGTGGCGTTGGATTGCGTATGCGACGTCGTCGCTAGTGGCGATCGCGACTGTATTCGCCTTCTTCCACGACGTCGAACTGAAACAGGACGTGCGCGCGGAGATCGTCTCGCCCGCCGAGGTCAAGATTCAGGGGCTGACCGGCCTTGTTTCCGAAATCTACGTCGAGCCGTACGCGCGCGTGGCGCAAGGGGCAGCGCTGTTCCGGCTCGATCGCGATCTCTCGCTGGCGAGCGATGGCCGGCAACGTCCGGCGTTCGACGAACAGATGCGCGACGAACAGATTCGTACGAGCGAAGCCCAATACCGGCAGCGCAAGGCGGATTTGTCCGCGCAACTGGAGGCCGCCCGCGTCGCCGTGCACAGCCGGCGCGCGGAAATCGCGTCGCTCGGCGAGCAACTGGCGCAGAACCGTGAACTATCGGACGAAGCCGGCCGTAAATTGACGCGGCTCGAATCGGTCGCCGACTACGTCACGGCGGACCGGGTCGAGCAGGCGAGGGCCGATACGCACCAGGCGAAAGTCGTGCTGGCGCAGGGCGCCGCGCGGCGTCAGCAACTGGGCGCAGAACTCGGCGCGGCGATCGGCACGCAAACGGGCCTCGGCGCCCAGCTCAACGAGCTGGAGGCGCGCCACGCCCGCGATCTGCAGGACATCCGCGTGCGCTTCGAACAAACCCGCCAGGACGCGACGATTTCCGCACCCAAGGCCGGCGTAGTTACTTTTTCAGGGCTCGTGCCGGGCCGAACGCTCGCACCGGACGACGTCGCGCTCGTCATCTCGACCGGCGAAAAGGGCGGTTTGCGCGCGGCGCTGCGCATCCCTTCGCGCCGGCGTGGTTTCGTCCGCGAAGGGCAGATCGTGCGGCTGAAGTTCGACGCGTTTCCGTATGCGAAATTCGGCAGCTATGAGGCGCGCATCGATTCGATTTCGCGCACTACGGTGCGCCCGGCGATCCCGCGGCCCGGCGCGTCGAAGTCGCCGGGTCCGGACGGCGACTACATGGCGTGGGCCACGTTGAGCGGCGACCAGTTCCACTTCGAGCGGCAACGTTTCGACATTCTGCCCGGCATGGCCGCGACGGCGAGCATCGTGATCGAGCGCCGCACCATCGCCGAATGGGTGCTCGCACCACTGTTCCGCGTGCTACGAGGCTGACCATGCGTGCGATCTATCAGAACGAAGTCGCCGAGTGCGGCTATGCGTGTCTCGCCATGGTCTTGTCGCATCTTGGGCGCGCCACGGAAGTGCGCGAATTGCAGGCGTTCAGGCCGGTGTCGGCCAACGGCCTGACGCTCATGGACCTCTACGACGTGGCCGTCGAATTCGGTCTTGCCGTGCAGGCCTACCGGTTCGACGCCGGCGATCTGCCGCGCGTGAAGCGCGGTTCGATCCTGCATTTCGGCGGCGCGCATTTCGTGGTGTTCGAGAAGTGCGGGCGTGGCTACGTGCAGGTGATCGATCCGGCCAGCGGTCGCCGGCGCATTTCGATGGACACCTTCGTGGCCAACGTGTCCGGTTATCTGCTCGAATGCGCGGCGACGCCGCTCATGCCGCGCATCCGCGACAAGTCGCGCGTGCCCGCCGCGCTCGCTCGGGTGCGCGCACTGAATCCGCAGCTCAGGGCGCAGATCGCCAAGGTGATGTTCGTGGCGCTCGGCAGCCAGTTCGCGATCCTCGCCATGCCGTACCTCGGCAATCTGGTGCTCGACGACGTGGTCGCCGCCGACAACCTCAATCTGCTCAATGTGCTCGTGCTGACGTTCTCGGGCATTTTCGTCGCCGGTGCGTTGAGCCATTACGTCGAAACGTATCTCATCGGACTGCTGCACGGTTTCGTGCAGATGAACATGACCGAGGGCCTGCTGCTGAAGCTGTTGCGCAATCCTGTGCCGTACTTCGAGAAGCGGCACGTCGGCGACCTGTTCGCGCGCGTGAAGGCGCAGGACGAAATCAGTATCTTTACGACACGCACTACCATCGCGCTGTGCATCGACCTGGTGGTCGGCACGTTGGCGCTTGCGCTGATGCTGGTGCAGAGCCGGCAACTCACGGCGATCGCGCTGCTGGTCTTCACGGTCTACGTTGCCGTATCGTTCGCGCTGTTTGCGCGAATGCGCGATACCCACGCGCTCGTGCTGGAAGAGTCGGCCCGTTGCGACGACACGCTGATCGAGACGATACGCGGCGCGTCGCTGATCAAGCTGTCGCAGGGCGAGACGCGGCGCACCGCGATTTTCATGGCCAGATACCGCGCGTATATCGCGGCGCTGGTGCAGAACAGCAAGCTCGGCAGCGCGCGCGACGCGATCCTGAAGCTCGTCAATTACGCCGACATGATCGCGATCACGTGGTTCGCGGCGCGCCTGATGCTCGGCGGCGCGATCTCGGTGGGCGTGTTCTATTCGTTTCTGATCTACAAGTCGCTGCTGTCGGAACGCTTTGCGCGTTCCATCAACGCGGCCTTCGAGTATTTCATGCTCAGCGTGCCGGCGGCGCGGGTCGGCGACATCGTCGACTGTGAAGCGGAGCGCTACACGCCACCCGCCGACACGCACAAAACCGTCGAGGTGCGCCGCTTCGAGCGCATCGACGTGCGCGACGTCACGTTCCGCTATGGCGTGTCGGATCAGCCGGTGCTCAGGCACGCGAATATCGTCATTCGCCGCGGCGACAAGATCGTGATTACCGGGTCATCGGGCAGCGGCAAGTCCACGCTCTTCAAGTTGCTCGCCGCAGCCGAGCCGCTGCAGGATGGCGAAATCACGCTGAACGGCATCGCGTGGCCGAATCTCACCGTCGACGAAATCCGTCGCCATGCCGTGCATATGCGCCAAGGCGATCTGATCCTGCATGGCTCGATTGCGGAGAACGTGTCGCTGTTCGCCGGCAACGCGGACGAAGCCCGCATTCACGCGCTGCTCGACGACGTCGGCCTGCTGCCCGACGTCATGCGTTTGCCGATGCGCACGCGCACGGTAATCAGCGACACCATCGCAAATATTTCCGCCGGGCAGCGCCAGCGTTTGCTGTTGGCGCGCGCGTTGTATCAGGAGCGTGAGCTGCTGTTGCTCGACGAGCCGACGTCGAATCTCGACCCGGCGTCGGTGCGGCAGATCGTGGCCTTGCTGCAGCGCCTCGAGCGGACGGTCGTGGTGATTACGCATGACATGTCGCTCGCGGCGGCGTTCGACACGCGTTACCGGTTGGTCGAAGGGGAGTTGGTGTGCGAGGCGCGCGCTGGCGGGGTGACCCATGACTAGGCGCACGGCGCGGGGCTGGCTCTGGCTGATTGCGTTCGCCGGTGTGGTCCCGGCTCGGCCGGCGGCGGCAGTCGATCTGTCGACCGTTGTCGAGCAGGCGAGCGACCACGACGCGGATCTGGCGGCATTCCGCGCGGGCTCCCGTGCGGCTCAGCAGGCTTTGCCCAAGGCACGCGCCGGCTTCTTGCCGCAAGTCGCGGGCGGCTGGGGACGTGCGTACAACAGTACGGTAATGGACGGTTTTCCGCGCAACACGTACTGGCAGAACGGCTGGAGCGTCACGCTGACGCAGCCGGTGTTCGACTGGAGTCGCTGGACGGTCTACAAGCAGGCCGACGTGATCGCGGCGCGCGGCGCGGTCGAGGTCGCGAGCGCTCAGCAATCGGCCATCGTGCAGGCGGTGCGCGCGTATTTCGACGAGCTTGCCGCTGAAGACGAACTGACGCGTGCCAACGACTACACGGCCGCGCTCGATCTGCATTTCGATCAGTTGCGTCGTAGACAGGCGGCGGGTGAGGCGACCGTGATCGACCTGCGGGAGGCCGAAGCGGCGCGCGAGCAGGCTCGGTTGCAGCAGCAGGACGCGCGTGGCGAGTTGCAGCTTAAGCGGCTCGCCTTGGAGCAGCTTACCGGGCAGCCTTTTGCTGCGTTGTCGCGTCTGTCGGACAACGCGGTCATGCCGAGGCTGGACACTGTCGATGGCGAGGACTGGGCTTTGCAAGCCGAAGCCCACGACTATCAGGTGCAGTTGAAGCAGATCGACCGTCGCCTCTCGGCGTTGGAGGTCGAGAAGGCGCGGGCGAGACATCTGCCGGTCGTGAATCTGTCGGCAAGCCACACGCCGGCCGGCGCGGCGTCCGGCTACTCCCGGCCGACAACGACCACTACCGCCATGTTGTCGATCACGATTCCGCTATTCGAGGGCGGTGAGAGCAATGCCATCGTCGACGAGAAGCTGGCGCTGGAAGACAAGGCGCAGAACGAGTTGCTGGCGGCGCAACGTGTCGCCGGCGCGACGGCGCGTGAAAACTGGTCGCGCTTTCGCGCCGGCCTGGCGCGGGTCGAATCGCTGACACGTTTGATGCGGACCACGCGCGCGGCGCTCGACGCCACGCAGGTCGGGTACAAGGTGGGCAGCCGGACCAGCGCGGATGTGTTGCGCGCATCGGATGCGTTGTATTCGAATCGACGGGATTGGATCCGCGCGCGCTACGCGACGATCGTTGCGTTGCTGCAGCTTAAGGCGGCAACGGCGACGCTGGATTTCGACGAGGTGGGGCGGGTGAATGGGTTGCTGATTGGGGCGGGTAGTGGGGCGGCGAGCGTGGCTGCGGATGGGCTAGCGGATGGGCCTGCAAGTCAGCCGGCGACTGAACCGACGAATGAACCGTTTGCCTATGCAACCGCGAACCGGGCTGCAATCGTCCCCCTTGCCCGGCCGCCCAGCAGCGCTGTGCCAGCGGCTCGGACCGTTCTCGAACGTAGTACCGAGGGATCGACTTTGACTTCAGCTTCAGCCTCAGCCTCAACCTCAGCCTCAGCCTCAGCCTCAGCCTCAGCCTCAGCCTCAGCCTCAGCCTCAGCCTCAGCCTCAGCCTCAGCCTCAGCCTCAGGCGCGGTGAACGCGCTCCAAGCCTGGCGCGCCTCGACGCTAACGGAGCGGTAGACCGGTAGCGTGCAGGTAGCCCTGTTGCGTGGATACGATCGCCGAACGCCGGCAACAAAAAACCCCGAGAGCTTGACGCTGTCGGGGTTTTTCATAAAGCGTGGCACCGGTGAGGTGGACACGATGTCTGGTGGAGGCGGCGGGAATCGAACCCGCGTCCAGAAGCACTCTACGACTAGTTCTACATGTTTAGTTCTGTCATTTGATTTAACCCGAGCGACGCGGACGAACACGCTGCACTAAGGCGATTCACTAGATTTTCGACCCGGATGTCGTGACACCACCAAGGCTTAACTGACGTATATGACCTCTGTCGGTATTGCTACCGGTCTTGCGACTCTAGCCCGTCAGTGAACTAGGCAGAGGACGGCGGCCCTTAGGCTGCCAGTGCGAACGTTTCGTCGTTTGCAGTTACGTTTTTCCCATTGATTAACGAGGTGACGGGTCCTCGACATGCCCTAGCCGCTTCGCAACCCCTGTCGAAACCAGGTCGCCCCCGCGGTTCGTTGCTCAAGACTTCTGAACCAACGTAGATTTTACAATAAATTGACGGCCGCGTCCTGATTCATTGGCAGACACGAAGCGGCGGCCGTGCGCCTTTGTGATTCAACCGATGTCGCGCAGTAGCTTTTGCAATTCCGCCGGCGATTGAACGACGTATTGCGCGTGCCATTGCGTCGGCGGAATGTCGTTGCCGCAGTAGCCGTAGGCGGCGGCTATGGTTTTCATGCCGGCAGCGAAGCCTGCCTGCACGTCGCGCAGGTCGTCGCCGACATAGACGATGCGCTCCGGCACCACGTCGAGCTCACGCGCGGCGTGCAGCAACGGCGCGGGGTGGGGTTTCGAATGAGGCGTCGTGTCGCCGCTGACGACGCAGCCCGCGCGCTCTTCCAGACCGAGCTGAGCGATCAGCGGCTCGGTGAGCCGCGCAACCTTGTTGGTGACGATGCCCCAGCGCACGCCACGGGCGTCGAGTTCGTCCAGCATCTCGGGAATGCCCGGAAACAGCGTGGTTTCGATGCACAAATCCGCCTCGTAGTTGGCGAGGAATTCCTCGCGCATCGACGCAAACTCGTGACTATCGGGACCGATGCCGAACGCCCCGCCTATCAAGCCACGCGCGCCGGCCGAGGCGAGCGGCCGCAGGTCTTCGAGCGGCACCATCTCGAGCCCGCGATCGTGGCGCATCTTGTTGACGGCAGCCGCGAGATCGGGTGCCGTGTCGGCTAGCGTGCCGTCCAGGTCGAACAGGACGGCATGGCAAAGACCCAAGGCATCTTCGTTGTCTTCGCGTTGGGGCAGGGGCGTGGGATCGCTCATTGATGGGTTCGGTCAGGAGGTCTTGGCGCGTCAGACGTCGCGGCGGCAGGCGAGCATGTAGTTCACGCTCGTATCGGCGGACAGCGCGAAATGCTTGCTGAGCGGGTTGTAGACAATACCTTTGATGTCGGCCGTGCGCAGTTCAGCGGCGCGCACGAAACTCGCCAGCTCGGACGGGCGAATAAAGCGCGCGTAGTCGTGCGTGCCCTTGGGCAGCATGCGCGCGATGTACTCGGCGCCGATCACGGCGAACAGGTACGACTTCACGTTGCGGTTGAGCGTGGAGAAGAACACCCAGCCGCCGGGTTTCACCAGCGTCTTGCAGGCTTCGACAATCGCGGACGGCTCTGGCACGTGTTCCAGCATTTCCATGCAGGTGACCACGTCGTATGTGCCCGGTTCGCGGGCGGCGAGCGCCTCGGCGGCGATTTCTTCGTAGTCGACCGTGACGCCGCTTTCAAGGCTGTGCAGATCGGCCACGCCGAGCGCCTGGTGCGACAGGTCGATACCTTTGACGTGCGCGCCAAGGCTCGCCATGGACTCCGACAGAATCCCGCCGCCGCAGCCGATGTCCAGCACCTTCTTGCCCGCGAGATGCGCATGAGCGTCGATCCAGCTCAGACGAATGGGATTGAGTTCGTGCAGCGGCTTGAATTCCGCATTCGGGTCCCACCAACGATGCGCGAGGTCGCTGAATTTCTGCAGTTCGTGGGGATCGGCGTTGGTCATAGCGGAAGCTGCCTCGATGGGAGCGGTGAGCGGGCGCTCGAGGATAAACCCTGAGTATATAGGTCGAGGGACAGGGCGGCAAAATGCCGCGCCATTCTGGGGCGCAATCCCTGCCGTCGTGCCGTGCGGCATCGCTCGCGAATCTGCAAGACGCGTGGATCGGCTCGCGAGAGTCCGCGCCGACACGCGCCGTCGATCTGCGGGAAAACCGGGCATAAAAAAAGCCCCGCCGAAGCGGGGCTTTGATACTGCGGTAACTTGGAGCTTATTGCTTCGAAGTACCGACAACTTCGACTTCCACGCGACGATCCGGTGCGAGGCAGGCGATAAGTTGCTTGCGGTTCTTCTGATTGCAACCGGTCGTGACCGGGTTGCGCTTGCCCTTGCCTTCCGTATAGATACGGTTGGATTCGATGCCCTTGCTGACCAGGTATGCCTTGACAGCTTGAGCACGGCGCAGCGACAGACGATCGTTGTACTTGTCCGAACCGATACGGTCCGTGTAACCCGTTGCAACGACGACTTCCAGGTTCAGCGCGCCGATCTTCGATGCGAGATCGTCCAGCTTTTCCTTACCGCCCGGCTTCAGGATTGCTTTGTCGAAGTCGAACAGTGCGTCAGCTTGATACGTAATCTTTTGGCTCGTGATAGCCGGTGCAGGTGCAACCGGAGCCGGCGGGGTCGGAGCCTGGGCAACCAGGGCGCCATCGCACTTTGCGTTGGCCGTTGCCGGCGTCCAGAATGCATCGCGCCAGCAAAGTTCGTTCGTGCCGTTCATCCACACGTATTCGCCGGTACCATTCACCCAGTTGTCGTTCGTAGCTTGTCGCGACGCCGGCACCGACTGCGCCATGGCGGATGCAGCCATAACTGCGGTAGCTGCAATGAACGCGAGCTTTGAAAGTTTATTCATATTTCTCCTCTCGAAATTGAGATTACCGCAGGTTTACTGCGAGCCTGTTGACGAAGACAAGTCATACATTGCTCGAAGTATAACATCGGTGTAGAACAAAAAAGCGTGCTGTGTAGACTTCGAGCAGTGTCTAACTCTTTGTGCGTTGGCATTTTGCCATATCGTTCCCTTCCCACGATAAAAAAATCTGCCCCCAATCAAATCGCCCTTCAATTGTGGTGCATGCGCAACAGAAGCAATCCGCTGGAGGCTCCGCCAGTCATGGCTGAGCGGCGGATTGCCCCACGCACGAATCGCGCCTGACCGGCGCAAAAGTGGGGAGTCGGGGCGGGCTCTTCGAGCACCCTCTAATAGGTATACGTACCTGAGTCGGGAGCGGATTCGCGGCATGTTAGAATCGCGTGATGCGTTGCGCCTGCAATGCTTACGCCAAGGCGTCGTTTACCCGTCGCGTTGGCACGTAAAAGATACGGATAATGGATCAATTCGCCAAAGAGACTCTGCCAATCTCCCTAGAGGAGGAAATGCGCCGTTCGTATCTCGATTACGCGATGAGCGTGATCGTGGGGCGTGCGCTTCCCGATGTTCGCGATGGCCTGAAGCCGGTACACCGGCGCGTGCTGTACGCGATGCACGAACTGAACAACGACTGGAACCGGGCTTACAAGAAGTCGGCGCGTATTGTCGGCGACGTCATCGGTAAGTACCACCCGCACGGCGACACGGCTGTTTACGACACCATCGTCCGGATGGCGCAGAACTTCTCGCTGCGCTACATGCTGGTGGACGGCCAGGGCAACTTCGGTTCCGTGGACGGCGACAACGCCGCCGCGATGCGATACACCGAAATCCGCATGGCGAAGATCGGCCACGAACTGCTGGCCGACATCGACAAGGAAACGGTCGACTTCACGCCGAATTACGACGGCAGTGAAAACGAGCCGGCTATTCTGCCCGCGCGCATTCCCAATCTGCTGATCAATGGCTCGTCCGGGATCGCGGTCGGCATGGCGACCAACATTCCGCCGCACAATCTCAACGAGGTCGTCGACGCTTGCCAGCATCTGCTTAAAAACCCGGAAGCCACGATCGACGAACTGATCGAGATCATTCCGGCGCCCGATTTCCCGACCGCCGGCATCATCTACGGCGTGGCCGGCGTGCGCGACGGCTATCGTACCGGCCGCGGCCGCGTGCTGATGCGCGCGCTCACGCACTTCGAGGAAATCGATCGCGGTCAGCGCATGGCGATCATCGTCGACGAATTGCCGTACCAGGTGAACAAGCGCTCACTTCTGGAGCGCATTGCCGAACTGGTCAACGAGAAGAAGCTCGAAGGCATTTCCGATATCCGCGACGAGTCCGACAAGAGCGGCATGCGTGTCGTGATCGAGCTCAAGCGCGGTGAAGTGCCGGAAGTCGTGCTCAACAATCTGTACAAGGCGACCCAGCTTCAGGACACCTTCGGCATGAACATGGTCGCGCTGGTCGACGGCCAGCCGAAGCTGCTGAACCTGAAGGAAATGCTGTCGTGCTTCCTGTCGCATCGCCGGGAAGTGCTGACGCGGCGCACTGTATACGAGCTGCGCAAGGCGCGCGAACGCGGTCACGTGCTCGAAGGTCTGGCGGTCGCACTCGCCAATATCGACGAGTTCATCGCGCTCATCAAGGGTGCGCCGACTCCGCCGATCGCCAAGCAGGAATTGATGGCGCGGCCGTGGGATTCGTCGCTGGTGCGTGAGATGTTGTCGCGCGCCGAGTCGGAAAACGCGTCGGCCGGTGGTCGTGAAGCTTACCGTCCTGACGGGTTGAATCCGGCGTTCGGTATGCAGTCCGACGGCCTCTACCGTCTGTCCGACACCCAGGCTCAGGAAATTCTGCAGATGCGTCTGCAGCGCCTGACGGGTCTCGAGCAGGACAAGATCATCGGCGAGTACCGCGAAGTGATGGCGCAAATCGCCGACCTGCTGGACATTCTGGCTCGCCCGGAACGCATTACGGCGATCATCGTCGATGAACTGACGTCGATCAAAGCCGAATTCGGCGATGCGCGCCGCTCGAAGATCGAGATGAACGCGACCGAGCTGAACACCGAAGACCTGATCACGCCGCAGGAAATGGTCGTGACCATGTCGCACGCGGGCTATGTGAAGTCGCAGCCGCTGTCCGAATACAGTGCGCAGAAGCGCGGTGGCCGCGGCAAGCAGGCCACGGCCATGAAGGAAGACGACTGGATCGACACACTGTTCATCGCGAACACGCACGACCACATTCTGTGCTTCTCGAATCGTGGTCGCGTCTACAGCGTGAAAGTCTACGAAGTGCCGCAAGGTTCGCGCAACTCGCGCGGCCGTCCGATCGTCAATATCTTCCCGCTGCAGGAAGGCGAAAAGATTACGGTTGTCTTGCCGGTCAAGGAATTTTCGGCTGACAAATTCGTCTTCATGGGCACGGCGTTAGGAACGGTAAAAAAGACGCCGCTGGAAGCCTTTGGCCGCGTGCTGCGCAAAGGTATTATTGCGGTCGGTCTGGATGAGGGCGATTACCTGATTGGCGCCGCCATTACAGACGGCCAGCACGACGTGATGCTGTTCTCGGATTCGGGCAAGGCGGTTCGCTTCGACGAGAACGACGTGCGTCCAATGGGTCGTGAGGCGCGCGGCGTGCGCGGCATGCAGCTCGAAGATGGCCAGAACGTGATCGCGTTGCTGGTGGCCGGCGACGAGCAGCAGTCGGTGCTCACCGCTACGGAAAACGGTTTTGGCAAGCGCACGCCGATCATCGAGTACACCCGTCACGGGCGCGGAACGAAGGGCATGATTGCGATTCAGACGTCGGAGCGCAACGGCCGCGTCGTCGCCGCAACGCTGGTCGATCAGGAAGCGCAAATCATGCTGATCACCAATACGGGCGTGCTGATTCGCACGCGCGTGTCGGAAATCCGCGAAATGGGCCGTGCAACCCAAGGTGTTACACTCATCAGCCTTGACGAAGGGACCAAGCTTTCAGGTCTGCAACAGGTTGCTGAAGCGGAAGCTGAAGGCGATGTGGAAGGCGACACCGAAGGTCCGGCCGAAGGTGAAAACGGCAGCGACGAGGGTGGGGCAGCCTGATCCGCGTTGGCGGCTTTCAGTCTCAGTGATTGGTTGAAAGCTGCGCAGGGAATAATGGCGTATCGGGCCGATACGTATCCCGCGCAGCGCGCAGTTCAAATTAATTTCTCTTAGGGAGTAATGATGCAAAAACGATTCAAACAACTGATGTTGCTGGCTGCCCTCGTGCCGACCTTTGCCATGGCTCAAGCGCTTCAGAGCCCGGCTCCGGCGGCTCCGGCTGCTGCCGCGGCACCGGTTGATCCGGCCAAGCAGGCTGCCATCAAGGATCTGCTGGACGCAATCGACGCGCAGAAGCTGGTCGGCGCGATCGGCAATAGCGCGCAGATGCAAGCCAAGCAACTGGTTCCGGCCATCCTGTCGGACGCCCTGAGCGAAAACAAGACGATGACGGACAAGCAGAAGCAGGCTTCCGTCCCGACGCTGCAAAAGAATGCCGTGCCGAAGCTGGTTGACGGCGCAGGTCAAGTGTTCGCAACGGACTCGTTCCGTACGGACGCAATGCAAGCTCAGTACGACGCTTACGCGAAGTACTACAGCACGTCGGAAATCAAGGATCTGACCGCGTTCTACAAGAGCCCGACCGGCCGCAAGTTCATCCAGGTGCAAGACCAGGTTGGCCGCGACGTCGTGAATGGCTTGATGCAAAAGTACATGCCGCAATCGATCAAGGCAACGCGTGACCAGGCAGACAAGGAAGTCGCTTCGGTCAAGCCGGCCAAGTAAATCCCACGTCGAAAGGCTGCGCTGAAATCGCGCTAGCCGCTTTCTCGGGCGCGTCTCGTAGGCTTTACGGGGCGCCGGGTTTGGCGGCTTGACGGTGACAATGCGATAATGGCCGTTTGCGCACACGCGCAAACGGCCATTGTCTTTTTGGCGCGAAACGGTCGGCCTATTCGAGTCGGCCAATGCACGCCACAAACCGATGCGATCTGCACCGCGCGGCCCGCTTCACAGTGGCTGCCTTCACGGCGGCCAATTCGCCGAATTTGCGCGATCCTTCTTTTTCGCGCCTGCTTCCAGGATCTCACGATGCGCGTCTTTAATTTCTCCGCCGGCCCCGCAGCCATGCCCGAAGAAGTGCTGCGTCAGGCAGCCGACGAGATGCTCGATTGGCAAGGCAGTGGCATGAGCGTGATGGAAATGAGCCATCGCGGCAAAGAGTTCATGTCGATCCACGAGCAAGCCCTCGTCGACCTGCGCGATCTGCTCGACGTACCGGCAAGCCATCGCATTCTGTTTCTGCAAGGCGGCGGTCTCGGCGAAAACGCGATCGTCCCGATGAACCTGCTCGCCGCGAAACCGCGCGCGGATTTCATCGTGACCGGTTCGTGGTCGCAGAAGTCGTTCAAGGAAGCGCAAAAATACGGCACCGTGCATCTCGCCGCGAGCGGTCAGACGGCGGACGGTTTCACGCGTTCGCCCGCGCGCTCGGAATGGCAGTTGTCGGACGATCCGGCGTACGTGCATCTGTGCACGAACGAGACCATTCACGGCGTCGAGACGTTCGAGATTCCGGACCTCGGCGATATTCCTCTGGTGGCCGATGCCTCGTCGCATATTCTGTCGCGCCCCATGGACATCGCCAAATACGGCGTGCTGTTCGGCGGCGCGCAGAAGAATATCGGCATGGCGGGCGTGACGGTGGTGATCGTGCGCGAAGACATGCTGGATCGCGCGCTGTCGATCTGCCCATCGGCGTTCGAGTGGAAAACCGTCGCCGAAAACAATTCGATGTACAACACGCCGCCCACGTACGCGATCTACATCGCCGGGCTGGTGTTCAAGTGGTTGAAGAAGCAGGGCGGCCTCGTTGAAATGGAAGCGCGCAACCTCGAAAAGTCGAAGCTGTTATACGACGCGATCGATTCCAGCAGCTTCTATCTGAACAAGGTCGAACGTGGCTCGCGCTCGCGAATGAACGTACCGTTCTTCCTCGCCGACGAGTCGCGCAACGATGATTTCCTGGCCGGTGCGAAAGCCCGGGGAATGGTGCAGCTAAAGGGCCACAAGTCCGTCGGCGGCATGCGGGCGTCGATTTATAACGCCGTCCCGCTCGAAGGCGTCAAAGCGCTTGTCGAATACATGAAGGAATTCGAACAGCGCAGCGCCTGAACAGGCAGCATCGAACCGCAGGCGCGCGCATCCTTTCCAGCAGTTACCCGGCAGGGCCGTATTCACGCATGGACGACGAACTCAATACCCGACTCAAACCCCTTCGCGAACGCATCGACGCGCTCGACGCGCAGTTGATCGCGCTTCTCAATCAGCGTGCTGCGGTGGCGCTCGAAGTAGGCGAGGTCAAGAAGCATTTCAACGCACCGGTGTTCCGGCCCGAGCGCGAGCAGCAGGTGATCGCGCGCCTGCAGGACATGAGCGACGGGCCGCTCGCAAGCGAGCACATCAGCGCGATCTGGCGCGAGATCATGGCCGCGAGCCGCGCGCTCGAAAAGACCATCAAGGCCGCGTATCTCGGGCCAGTCGGCACGTATAGCGAGCAGGCCATGCACGAGTACTTCGGTCAGTCGATCGAAGGTCTGCCGTGCCCGTCGATCGACGAAGTGTTTCGCTCGGTCGAAGCCGGCGCCGCCGAATTCGGCGTCGTACCCGTCGAGAATTCGACCGAAGGCGCGGTCTCGCGCACGCTCGATCTGCTGCTGCAAACGCAACTCACGATCGGCGGTGAACTGGCTTTGCCGATTCATCATAATCTGCTGTCGCTGAACGGTGGGTTGACCGGTGTGACGCGCGTATGCGCGCATGCGCAAGCGCTGGCGCAGTGCCAGCGCTGGCTGTCGACGAACGCGCCGCATCTGGAGCGTCAGGCGGTGTCGAGCAACGCCGAGGCGGCGCGCATGGCGGCGGCCGATCCGACCATCGCGGCGATTGCCGGCGATCGCGCGGCGACCCACTACGGTTTGCAAGTCGCTTACGCGTTGATCCAGGACGATCCGCACAATCGCACGCGCTTCGTGATGATCGGCAAGCAGCCGGGCGGTCCGAGCGGGTACGACCAGACGTCGCTGATCGTGTCGGTGGTGAACGAGCCCGGTGCCATGGTCAAGCTACTGGAACCGCTGGCGCGCCATAGCGTGTCCATGACCCGTTTCGAGTCGCGTCCTGCGCGCGTCGGTACGTGGGAGTACTACTTCTACATCGACGTCGAAGGTCATCGCGACGATCCGGGTGTGGCCGCCGCGCTCGCCGAACTCGGCGAGAAGGCCGCGTTTCTGAAGATTCTGGGCTCGTATCCGCGCGCCCGTTGATGGCGCACAGGCTGACACACAGACACATAGGCAGTGCCCAGCGGTACGTGAGGCACGCCGGTCGCAAACTCATTTGCTAATCATCGTTCGGAGATTTTCATGACAGCGTCTTTCGGTCCTTCCTATGTGCGCGCGATTGCCCCTTACGTCGCCGGCAAGCCGATTTCGGAAGTGGCCCGCGAGTTTGGTCTCGACGAAGCGAGCATCGTGAAGCTGGCGTCGAACGAAAACCCGCTGGGCATGCCGGAGTCGGCGCAACACGCTATGGCGCAAGCCGCGAGCGAACTGGGCCGCTATCCGGACGCGAACGCGTTCGAACTGAAGAGCGCGCTGAGTGAGCGTTACGGCGTGCCGGCCGAGTGGATCACGCTCGGCAACGGCAGCAACGACATTCTTGAAATCGCCGCCCATGCGTTTGTGGAGAAAGGCCAGTCGATCATCTACGCGCAGTATTCGTTCGCGGTTTACGCGTTGGCCACGCAAGGGCTCGGCGCACGGGCGATCGTCGTGCCGGCCGTTCGGTACGGGCACGACCTCGACGCGATGCTCGCCGCAATCACCGACGACACGCGCCTGATCTTCGTCGCCAATCCGAACAATCCGACCGGCACGTTTATCGAAGGTCCCAAGCTCGAGGCGTTTCTCGACAAGGTGCCGCGCAGCGTCGCCGTCGTGCTCGACGAGGCATACACCGAATATCTGCCGCAAGAAAAGCGCTACGACTCGATCGCCTGGGTGCGCCGTTATCCGAATCTGCTGGTGTCACGCACCTTTTCGAAGGCGTTTGGCCTCGCCGGCCTGCGCGTGGGCTTCGCGATCGCGCAGCCGGAGTTGACCGATCTGCTGAACCGGCTGCGTCAGCCGTTCAACGTGAACACGCTCGCGCAGGCGGCCGCGATCGCGGCGCTGAACGACACGGCGTTTCTGGAAAAGAGCGCCGCGCTGAACGCGCAAGGCTATCGCCGTCTGACCGAAGCGTTCGACAAACTCTGCCTCGAGTACGTGCCGTCGGACGGCAATTTCGTGCTGGTGCGTGTGGGCAACGACGACTCGGCCGGTAACCGCGTCAACCTGGCGTTACTGAAGCAGGGCGTGATCGTGCGTCCGGTCGGCAACTACGGTTTGCCGCAATGGCTGCGCATCACGATCGGCCTGCCGGAAGAAAACGAAGCATTCATCGCGGCGCTCGAAAAGACGCTCGCCGCCGCCTGATCGGTTCCCGAAAGGGAAACCGGGCGGCAATTCTTGACCCGCGCGCCGCATCGCATGAAAGGCGCGCTTTTACTATGACCGACGTGGCTGCGTTTTCCTTTAACAAGTTGGTGATTTTCGGTGTCGGCCTGATCGGCGGATCGCTGGCGCGCGCGCTGCGCGAGCGCGGCGAAACGACGGGCGAGCGCACGGTGATCGGCGTCGGGCGGTCGTCCGCGTCGAGCGCACGGGCGCTGGAATTGGGTGTGATCGACAGCGCCGTCGCGCTGAACGACGACGGCGCGCTACGCGAGGCATTGTCCGGAGCGGACTTCGTGCTGCTGGCGGCGCCCGTCGCGCAAACGCAGCCTTTGCTCGACCGCATTGCGCCGTTTCTCGACGCGAAGACAATCGTCACCGACGCCGGCAGTACCAAATCCGACGTAGTCGCCGCCGCCCGCGCGGCGCTCGGCGAGCGCATCGGTCAGTTCGTGCCGGGGCATCCGATTGCCGGCCGCGAAGCGAGCGGCCCGGATGCCGCGCTGCCCGACCTGTATGTGAACCGCAATGTCGTGCTGTGCCCGCTGCCGGAAAATGCGGCTGAGGCGGTCGAGCGCGTGGCGGCGATGTGGCTTGCCACCGGCGCCTGCGTACGCGATATGTCGCCCGAACAGCACGACCGCGTGCTGGCGTCGGTCAGTCATCTGCCGCACGTGTTGTCGTTCGCGCTGGTCGAGCAGATTCTCAATTCGCCGGACGCCGCGTTGAAGTTTTCGTTCGCCGCCGGCGGCTTTCGCGACTTCACGCGCATCGCGGCGTCGAGCCCCGAAATGTGGCGCGACGTGTGCGTCGCCAATCGCGCCGCGTTGCTCGAAGAACTGGACAGCTACACCACGGTGCTCGCGCGCTTGCGCGCGGCGATCGAAGCTGGCGACGGGGCCACGCTCGAAGCCGTGTTCGCGCGCTCACGCGTGGCGCGCAGCGAGTGGCAGGAACAGCGCTCGGCCGGCGTCGCGCATAGCGACGCGTCGAAATAACCGGAACTGGACTCAATCATGGAATTCCTCGACCTCGGACCTTTTTCCCGTGCGTCCGGCACGATTCGTCTGCCTGGCTCGAAGAGCATTTCGAATCGGGTGCTGCTGCTGGCGGCGCTCGCCGAAGGCGAAACGACGATTACCAATCTGCTCGACTCCGACGACACCCGCGTGATGCTCGACGCGCTCGAAAAGCTTGGTGTGCGTCTGAAGCGCGACGGCGACACCTGCGTCGTGACCGGCACGCGCGGCGCGTTCACGGCGCGCACGGCGGACCTGTTCCTCGGTAATGCGGGCACGGCGGTGCGTCCGCTGACCGCGGCGCTGGCGGTGAACGGCGGCGACTATCGCATCCACGGCGTGCCGCGTATGCATGAACGGCCGATCGGCGATCTGGTCGACGGCTTGCGCCAGATCGGCGCGCGCGTCGACTATGAAGAAAACGAAGGCTATCCGCCGCTGCGCATTCGCCCGGCGCAGATTTCCGCCGAAGCGCCGATCCGCGTGCGCGGCGACGTGTCGAGCCAGTTCCTTACGTCGCTGCTGATGACGCTGCCGCTGCTGCGCACCGAAAGCGGCGTCAGCACCGTGCAGGTCGACGGCGAGCTGATCTCGAAGCCGTACATCGAGATCACGATCAAGCTGATGGAACGTTTCGGCATCAAGGTCGAGCGTCATGGCTGGCATCAGTTCGTCGTGCCGGCGGGGCAGCGCTATCAATCGCCGGGCACGATCATGGTGGAAGGCGATGCGTCGTCGGCCTCGTATTTCCTCGCGGCCGGCGCGCTCGGCGGCGGTCCGCTGAAAGTGGAAGGCGTTGGCCGCGCGAGCATTCAGGGCGACGTCGGCTTTGCCGACGCGCTGATCCGCATGGGCGCGAACCTGCAAATGGGCGACGACTGGATCGAAGTGCGTGGCGTCGGTCACGACAGCGGCAAGCTCGAGCCGATCGACATGGATTGCAATCTGATCCCGGACGCGGCCATGACGATCGCCGTCGCCGCGCTGTTCGCGGACGGCGCGACCACGCTGCGCAATATCGCCAGCTGGCGCGTCAAGGAAACCGACCGGCTCGCCGCGATGGCAACGGAGCTGCGCAAGGTGGGCGCCAAGGTGCAGGAGGGCGAGGATTATCTCGTCATCGAGCCGCCCGAAAAGCTGATCCCGAACGCCGCGATCGACACTTACGACGATCACCGCATGGCCATGTGCTTTTCGCTGGTGAGCCTCGGCGGCGTGCCGATCCGGATCAACGACCCGAAGTGCGTCGGCAAGACGTTTCCCGATTATTTCGAGCGCTTCACCGCGCTTGCCCAACCCTGATTCGCCCCCGAATCGCCTGACGTGCGACTTTTTAGATGAAACCGACCCGTCCCTTTCACCAGACGCCCGTCATTACGATCGACGGTCCGAGTGCCTCCGGCAAAGGCACCGTGGCCGCGCTGGTTGCCGCGAGCCTCGGCTTTCACTTGCTGGACAGTGGCGCGCTGTACCGGCTCGCCGCATTGGCGAGCTGCCGCTACAACGTCGCCGCCAATGATGCCGATGCGCTCGTCAAACTGATCGACGAGCTGCACATCACGTTTCGCGAGGGGCTGGCGCAGCTCGACGGCGTCGACGTGTCCGCCGACATTCGCGCCGAGGAAGTCGGTAGCCGCGCTTCCGCGATCGCCGTGCACGCGCCCGTGCGAGCCGCGCTGGTGGCGCGTCAGCGAGCGTTTCGCAAGGAGCCTGGGCTGGTGGCCGACGGCCGGGATATGGGTACGGTGATCTTCCAGGATGCCGTGTTGAAAGTGTTCATGACGGCCAGCGTCGAGGCCCGCGCGGCCCGCCGGCATAAGCAATTGATCCAAAAAGGTTTTTCTGCTAATATAGATGACTTGCTCCGGGATTTGCGTGAGCGCGACGAGCGTGACAGTCAGCGCGCGGCCGCGCCGCTCAAGCCCGCAGCGGATGCAAAGCTGCTTGATACCTCGGCATTGTCGATCGACCAGGCGGTTGAGCACGTGGTGCAGTGGTATGAAGCTTTAGTCCCGCATGCCTGACAGAAGTATGTGTTGTGTCGGCGGCGGGCGCAGTAGAAAGTCCGTTGTCAGTAGGTGCTTCGCGATCGTTGTGAAGCTGTATTAACCCCTTAACCCCGCGTGGCATTCGCACTTTTTACCGATGCTGACCATCCGGCCAGCCGGGCACCGCGAGAACCATGCAAATTTTGATTTTTATGTCCGACCTGCAAACCTCTACCCCGAATACCGAATCTTTTGCGGCTCTGTTCGAAGAGTCGCTGACCAAGCAAGACATGCGCGCCGGCGAAGTGATCTCCGCCGAAGTCGTGCGTGTTGACCACAACTTCGTGGTCGTCAATGCTGGTCTCAAGTCCGAAGCCTACATCCCGCTCGAAGAGTTCCTGAACGACGCGGGCGAGGTAGAAGTGCAGGCGGGCGACTTCGTTTCCGTCGCGATCGACGCGCTGGAAAACGGCTACGGCGACACGATCCTGTCGCGCGACAAGGCGAAGCGTCTGGCTTCGTGGCTGTCGCTGGAAAAAGCGCTCGACAACAACGAACTCGTGACCGGCACGATCACGGGCAAGGTCAAGGGCGGCATGACCGTCATGGTCAACGGCATCCGCGCGTTCCTGCCGGGTTCGCTGGTCGACACGCGTCCGGTCAAGGACACGACCCCGTACGAAGGCAAGACGCTGGAATTCCGCGTCATCAAGCTGGACCGCAAGCGTAACAACGTGGTGCTGTCGCGCCGCGCTGTGATCGAAGCGACCCAAGGCGAAGAGCGCGCAAAGCTGCTCGAAACGCTGAAAGAAGGCGCGATCGTGGAAGGCGTGGTGAAGAACATCACGGACTACGGCGCATTCGTGGACCTCGGCGGTATCGACGGCCTGCTGCACATCACCGACATCGCATGGCGTCGTGTGCGTCACCCGAGCGAAGTGCTGTCGGTTGGCCAGGAAGTTACCGCGAAGATCCTCAAGTTCGACCAGGAGAAGAACCGCGTTTCGCTGGGCATCAAGCAACTGGGCGACGATCCGTGGGAAGGCATCTCGCGCCGTTACCCGTCGGGCACGCGCCTGTTCGGTAAGGTTACCAACATCACCGACTACGGCGCATTCGTCGAAGTCGAATCGGGCATCGAAGGCCTGGTTCACGTGTCGGAAATGGACTGGACGAACAAGAACGTTGCACCGTCGAAGGTTGTGCAACTGGGCGACGAAGTCGAAGTCATGGTTCTGGAAATCGACGAAGACCGCCGCCGTATCAGCCTCGGCATGAAGCAGTGCAAGCCGAACCCGTGGGACGACTTCAGCCGCAACTTCAAGAAGGGCGACAAGCTGCAAGGCGCAATCAAGTCGATCACCGACTTCGGCGTCTTCATCGGTCTGCCGGGCGGCATCGACGGTCTGGTTCACCTGTCGGACCTGTCGTGGAGCGAAACGGGCGAAGAAGCAGTTCGCAAGTACAAGAAGGGCGACGAAGTGGAAGCGATCGTTCTCGGCATCGACGTCGAGAAGGAACGTATTTCGCTGGGTATCAAGCAACTCGAAGGCGACCCGTTCAGCAACTTCGTTGCAATGAACGACAAGGGTTCGACGGTCGACGGCGTGGTCAAGACGGTGGACGCGAAGGGTGCAGTGGTTCAGCTGTCGATGGAAGTCGAAGGCTACCTGCGTGCTTCGGAAATCGCACAAGACCGCGTGGAAGATGCTCGCAACGTGCTGAAGGAAGGCGATAAGGTCAACGCGATGATCATCAACATCGATCGCAAGTCGCGTGGTATCAACCTGTCGATCAAGGCCAAGGATTCGGCTGAGCAACAGGAAGCGATCCGCGGCCTGGCTTCGTCGGACTCGAGCACGGCTGCTACCGGCACGACGAACCTCGGCGCGCTGCTGAAGGCCAAGCTCGACGGCCAGAACCAGTAAGCCTGAGAGGTCTGCTGCAGTATGACCAAATCGGAATTGGTCGCCCAGCTGGCTACGCGATTTCCGCAGCTTCTTCTTAAAGATGCGGATTTCGCGGTGAAGACGATGCTTGATGCGATGTCGGAGGCGCTTGCCAACGGTCATCGCATCGAAATTCGTGGCTTCGGCAGCTTCGGCCTCAACCGTCGTCCCTCCCGCGTCGGGCGTAATCCGAAGTCGGGCGAGAAAGTGTTGGTACCTGAGAAGTACGTACCGCACTTCAAGCCAGGCAAGGAGTTGCGCGAACGGGTAGAT
This sequence comes from Paraburkholderia bryophila, assembly GCF_003269035.1. Taxonomy (GTDB): domain Bacteria; phylum Pseudomonadota; class Gammaproteobacteria; order Burkholderiales; family Burkholderiaceae; genus Paraburkholderia; species Paraburkholderia bryophila. Next base: position 475,028 of record NZ_QLTK01000002.1, read on the forward strand.
CGTCGCGCGGGCGAGCCGCTGAAGGCCGAAGAGCCGGATGATGACCTGTAAATGTTCCGCTGTGTGGTTTGCAGCGTGGCATTGGTAACGTCAGCGGCCAAAGCCAGTCGGCAAAAGACCAGAAAAAGCGCCTTAGGGCGCTTTTTTTTCGCCTGTACGTTTCGGGCGACTGACCGAGGCGCGGCTTGGCGTGGTCCCGGTCTCGATGCAACGACGATGCTCTCCCCTTAACCCGCTTTCAGCCAGTTCCTGCCCAGCCGCGAGGGCTTCAATTACAATACGGGTCACTTCGGCGCGGGCAACACCGTGGCGCGACGCGTCATCAAGCCGGCGTCACCCCGCAACTGCCGTCAAGAGACCTTATTCATGAAATTTATCGTCTGGCTGATCCGTGTACTGGTGTTCGTGCTGCTGCTGGTGCTGGCGCTCTCCAATACGCAAACTGCTACGCTGAATTTCCTCGCGGGCTACGCATGGTCGGCACCCTTGATCCTGATCGGCCTCGCGTTCTTCGTGGTGGGGCTGCTGGCCGGGCTGGTGTCGTCGATGCCGGCAATGGTGCGCCTGCGCATGGAAAACGGCCGGCTCAAGCGCGAGTTGCGCGTGGCGCGCGAAACCCCCGTGGTGGTCGAGCAACCGCCCATGCCGCCGCTGATCTGACATTTCCTCAGCCGCGCGTCGTCAGCGCGGTTTTTCGTTTCCGCTTTCCCGTTCATTTGCATCAATCGCATGGATCTAGACTTCTGGTGGCTGCTGGTCATACCCGTCGCATTCGCGTTCGGCTGGATGGCCGCGCGTTACGACCTTAAGACGCTGCTGTCCGAAAGCGCCAACCTGCCGCGTTCGTATTTCCGCGGGCTGAATTTCCTGCTCAACGAGCAGCCGGACCAGGCGATCGATGCGTTCATCGAAGTGGTCAAGCTCGACCCGGAAACGATCGAGCTGCACTTCGCGCTGGGCAATCTGTTCCGCCGCCGTGGTGAAACGGACCGCGCGATCCGCGTGCATCAGAACCTGCTGAGCCGCGCCGATCTACCCGTCTCCGAGCGCGATCACGCACTCTACGAGCTGGGGCAGGACTTCCTGAAAGCCGGCCTGCTCGATCGCGCAGAAGAGACTTTCAGGTCGCTGGAAACCGGCGACTACGCGCTGGGCGCGCAACGCGCGCTGCTGACCATCTATGAAATCGAGAAGGACTGGGTCAAGTCGATCGACACCGCTCGCCACCTCGAAACAATGGGCGCCGAATCGCTCGACAAGGAAATCGCGCAGTTCCATTGCGAACTCGCGCAGGAAGCGCTGCAACAGAAAAACCCGGACGAAGCCCGCCGCCAGCTCGGCTACGCGCTGAAGGCGAACCCGACCAACGTGCGCGCCACGATCCTGTTCGGCGACGTCGACGCGGCCGGCGGCGCGCAGGAAGCGGCCATCGCGCAGTGGCGTCGCGTCGAGGAACAGAATCCCGCGTATCTGCCACTCGTCGCGGAAAAGTTGATGAAAGCTTACGAGGCGCTCGGCCGCCCGCAGGACGGCGCGGATCTGCTGACCACCTGGGTCGATCGCTATCCGACCAATGACCTGCTCGACGTCGCCTATCAGCACGTCGCGTCGCTGCGTGGCCCCGACGCGGCGCACGCGTTGGCGCGCTCGCAGATGCAGAAGTCGCCGAATCTGGCCGGCATGACGCGTCTGCTGGAAGCGCAGGAAGCCCTCGCGGAAGAGCCACGGCGCAGCGAGCTGGAACTGATGCGCACGCTGATCCGTCAGCGCACCAAAAATCTGCCACGGTATACGTGCCAGAATTGCGGTTTCAGGGCGCGGCTCTTCTACTGGCAGTGCCCGGGTTGCAGCGGTTGGGAAACCTATGCGCCGCGCCGCGTTGAACCGATTACCGCGTCGAACTGACGCCATGGCGGCCGCGTCGGCCATTAATCGGAGCGCCGCACGCCCGTCGCATCACGCGCAGCGCGGCAGCGTCCACGTGGGCGGATATCGCAGCAACGTGTTCATGACCGGCTTCACTGCCGGGAATCATCACCGGAACCCTCTACCGGAAAGCGTATGAAAATCACCATTATCGGCACGGGCTATGTGGGCCTCGTCACTGGCGCGTGCCTCGCCGAAATCGGCCACGACGTGTTCTGTCTCGACGTCGATCCGCGCAAGATCGAGATCCTCAACAACGGCGGCGTGCCGATTCACGAGCCGGGTTTGCTGGAAATCATCAACCGCACGCGCGCGGCGCGCCGTATCACGTTTTCGACCGATATCGAAGCGAGCGTGGCGCACGGCGAGGTGCAGTTCATCGCCGTCGGCACGCCGCCCGACGAAGACGGCTCGGCCGATCTGCAATACGTGCTCGAAGCGGCCCGCAACATCGGCCGCACCATGAACGGCTTCAAGGTTATCGTCGACAAATCGACGGTGCCGGTCGGCACCGCGCAGCGCGTGCGTGCCGTGGTCGACGAAGAGCTGGCCAAACGAGGCCTCGCCGATAGCGAGCAGCATCGCTTCTCGGTCGTGTCGAATCCCGAATTCCTGAAAGAAGGCGCAGCGGTCGACGACTTCATGCGGCCCGATCGCATCGTGCTCGGCAGCGACGAAGACGAGTCCGGCATGCGCGCCCGCGAACTGATGAAGCGTCTGTACGCGCCGTTCAACCGCAATCACGAGCGCACGCTGTACATGGACGTGCGCTCGGCCGAATTCACCAAATACGCGGCCAATGCCATGCTCGCCACGCGCATCTCGTTCATGAACGAAATGTCGAATCTGGCGGACCGCGTCGGCGCCGATATCGAAGCGGTGCGTCGCGGCATCGGCTCGGATCCGCGGATCGGCTATCACTTCCTGTATGCGGGTTGCGGGTATGGTGGTTCATGCTTCCCGAAAGACGTGCAGGCGCTGATCCGCACGGCGAGCGAAAGCGGTCATCCGCTGCGGATTCTCGAAGCGGTCGAGGACGTGAACAACCACCAGAAAGACGTGCTGGTGAACAAGATCGCCGCGAAGCTCGGCGACGATCTGAGCGGCCGCACGTTCGCCGTTTGGGGCCTCGCGTTCAAGCCGAATACCGACGACATGCGCGAAGCGCCGAGCCGTCGCGTGATCGCCGAACTGCTGGCACGCGGCGCGCAGGTGCGCGCGTACGATCCGGTCGCGGTGGCCGAAGCGCGCCGCGTTTTCGCGCTCGATCTGCACGACGCGCCGGAGCAACTCGCGCGTCTGACCTTCACCGGCACGCAGGACGAAACGCTCACCAACGCCGACGCGCTCGTGATCGTCACCGAATGGAAGGAATTCAAGAGCCCGGATTTCCTGCATCTGAAATCCGTGCTGAAATCGCCGCTGATTTTCGACGGCCGCAATCTGTACGAACCGGACGCGATGACCGAGATCGGCATCGACTATCACTCGATTGGACGCCCTTATGCCCAACCCTCTGAACTTCCGGCCGATGTCTGAGACCTTGCCCGGAGCCGCGGCGTCCACGCCGGCGCCGGCGCTGATCGTGGTGCCGCGCCGGCAACTCGCCGCCGCGCGCGTGCTGGTGGTCGGCGACGTCATGCTCGACCGCTACTGGTTCGGCGACGTGAACCGCATTTCGCCGGAAGCGCCTGTGCCGGTCGTGCACGTGCAACGCCAGGAAGACCGTCTGGGCGGCGCGGCGAACGTCGCGCGCAATGCGGTTGCGCTCGGCGCGCAGGCTGGCCTGCTGTGCGTGGTCGGTCACGACGAACCCGGCGAGCGCATCGTGCAATTACTCGGCGAAAGCGGTGTGACGCCGCATCTCGAACGCGATCCCGCGTTGCTCACTACGATCAAGCTGCGCGTGCTGTCGCGCCAACAGCAATTGCTGCGCGTCGACTTCGAGAATTCGCCGGCGCATGAAGTGCTGCTCGCGGGTCTCGCGCGGTTCGACGAACTGCTGCCGTCGCACGACGTGATCCTGATGTCCGATTACGCGAAGGGCGGCCTGACCCACGTCACGCAGATGATCGCCAAGGCGCACGCGGCAGGCAAGGCGGTGCTGGTCGATCCGAAGGGCGACGACTGGGAACGCTATCGCGGCGCCACGCTGATCACGCCGAATCGCGCCGAATTGCGCGAGGTGGTCGGCCAGTGGAAATCCGAGGAAGACCTGCTCGCGCGCGTCACGAAATTGCGCGCCGATCTGCAGTTCAAGGCGCTGCTGCTGACGCGTTCGGAAGAGGGCATGACGCTCTTCTCGGACGAGGGCATCCTGCATGCGTCGGCGGTTGCGCGCGAAGTGTATGATGTCTCGGGCGCCGGCGACACCGTGATCGCGACGCTCGCCGCCATGCTGGGTGCGGGTCTCACGCTGGTCGACGCGGTTGGTCTCGCGAATCGCGCGGCCGGTATCGTGGTCGGCAAACTCGGCACGGCCACCGTCAACTACGACGAACTCTTTCATTGACTTAAGGCCGCCGGATCTCACGTCACGCGCGCCTTGACGGCGCAGCACGGGGATTCGCGGGGCGTCGGCTGAAACTCATTACCGCAGGATCATCATGACCGTCATCGTCACCGGCGCGGCCGGCTTTATCGGCAGCAATCTCGTGAAGGCGCTCAACGAGCGCGGCGAACAACGCATCATCGCCGTGGATAACCTCACGCGCGCCGACAAGTTCAAGAACCTGGTCGACTGCGAAATCGACGACTACCTGGACAAGACCGAATTCGTCGAACGCTTCAAGCGCGGCGACTTCGGCAAGGTACGCGCGATCTTCCATGAAGGCGCCTGCTCGGACACGATGGAAACCGACGGCCGCTACATGATGGACAACAATTTCCGCTATAGCCGCGACGTGCTCGACGTCTGCCTCGCGCAGGACATCCAGTTTCTGTACGCGTCGTCGGCGGCGACGTACGGCGGATCGAGCCGTTTCGTCGAAGAGCGCGAAGTCGAGCAGCCGCTGAACGTGTACGGCTATTCGAAGTTCCTGTTCGACCAGGTGATTCGCCGCGTGCTGCCCACCGCGAAGAGCCAGATTGCCGGGTTCCGTTACTTCAACGTCTACGGGCCGCGCGAAACGCATAAGGCGCGCATGGCGTCGGTGGCGTTTCACAACTTCAACCAGTTCCGCGCCGAAGGCAAGGTCAAGCTGTTCGGCGAATACAACGGCTATGCCGCAGGCGAACAGACCCGCGATTTCGTTTCGATCGAAGACGTGGTGAAGGTCAACCTGTTCTTCTTCGATAATCCGGACAAATCGGGCATTTTCAATCTGGGCAGCGGCCGCGCGCAACCGTTCAACGACATCGCGAGTACCGTGGTCAACACGCTGCGCGCGCTGAACAACGAACCGGCGTTGTCGCTCGCGGAGCAGGTGCAGCGCGGGCTGATCGAATACATTCCATTTCCCGACGCGCTGCGCGGCAAGTATCAGTGCTTCACGCAGGCCGATCAGACCAGGCTGCGCGCGGCCGGCTACGACGCGCCGTTCCTGAGCGTGCAGGAAGGTGTCGACCGCTACGTCCATTGGCTATTCGGCCAGGTTTAATTAGTCCGGACACCTCTGTAAAGTGGAATCTCCCGGTTGGTGATGGTCGCCAACCGGTTGTACGAGGGAGATTCCATATGTTTCGAAAAATTCTGGTTACCGCGGCGATGCTCGCCGCTTTCGGCCACGCGTATGCGGCGGTCGACGTCAACACGGCTAACGAAGACGCGCTGCGCGGCATCAAGGGCATCGGTCCTGCCAAAGCGAAAGCCATTCTCGAAGAGCGTACAGCGCATGGTCCGTTCAAGGACCCGGCGGATCTCGGCAAACGCGTCAAAGGCATGGGCGGGCATACCGTCGAGCGCCTGCAGGCGGAGGGTCTCGCTGTCGGTCCGGCTGGCGCGGCTGCTAACGCGCAAGCTGCGGCGTCTGCATCGACCAAAGGCGCGGCCGCTCCGGCCAATGCACCCAAAGCCAACACCACCGTGGCGGTAAAGAAATAGCCCGACGCGGGCCGCGTCCGTGGCGTGCCTTGTCACGCACGCGGCCCGCTCGCGTCGTACCCCTTCATGGCCTCGGAGTTGTTCAGCCCACTCCTTCAGCTGTCATCCAGATGACTGGCTCCCGCGGTTGCTGCCGCGGGCTTTTTGCGTGGTTCGCGCCATGCGCGTTGAATGATGCGCGCGCCTGCATCCATGCGGCCAGAAGGGCCGCACGGCAGCCGCAGGCACGGTGGTTTAGAATCGATGGATTGAAGACTCCCCGCAGCGACGGCACCAGAAACGACATGGCTTACAAAACGATTGAAGACACGATCGGCAATACGCCGCTCGTGCAACTTGTGCGGCTTCCCGACGACGAGATCCGCAGCCGCAATAACGTGATCCTTGCGAAGCTCGAGGGCAACAACCCTGCGGGTTCGGTGAAGGATCGTCCGGCGCTGTCCATGATCAAGAAAGCGGAAGCGCGCGGGCGCATCAAACCGGGCGACACGCTGATCGAATCGACCAGCGGCAATACCGGCATTGCGTTGGCTATGGCGGCCGCGATTCGCGGCTACAAGATGGTGCTGATCATGCCGGAAGATCTGTCGATCGAACGCCGTCAAAGCATGGCCGCGTACGGCGCGCAGATCATTCTCACGCCGGTCACCGGCGGCATGGAATACGCCCGCGATCTCGCTGAGCAGATGCAGCGCGAAGGCAAGGGCATCATTCTCGACCAGTTCGCGAATCCGGATAATCCGGCCGCGCACGTCCAAGGTACGGGTCCGGAAATCTGGCGCGATACCGAAGGGCGCATTACGCACTTCGTGTCGTCCATGGGTACGACCGGCACGATCATGGGCGTGTCCACGTATCTGAAGCAACAGAACCAGGCGATTGAAATCGTCGGTGCGCAGCCCGAAGAAGGCTCGCGTATTCCAGGCATCCGCAAATGGCCGGAAGCCTATCTGCCCAAGATTTTCGATCGCAGCCGCGTGGATCGCGTCGAGAACGTGAGCCAGTCCGCAGCGGAAGCGATGGTGCGTCGTATGGCGGCGGTGGAGGGCATCTTTGCCGGCATCTCGTCGGGCGGCGCGTGTGAAGTGGCGCTGCGCGTTGCGCGTCAGGTCGAGAATGCGACGATCGTGTTTATTGTCTGCGATCGCGGCGACCGCTATCTGTCCACGGGCGTGTTTCCCGCCTGAGTTCGCCACTTCGCTCGAACGAAGGCAAAAGCGCCGGTCCTCTCAACGAGGACCGGCGCTTTTTTATTCATCGTGCGATATGACGCGAACCGGTGGATTTACTGTGAAGCTGCCACCGGCGGCGTTGCGTTCCTGACGGCGCTTGCCGCGTCGCTCGCTTCCATCTGCGCCTTGACGCGCTGACCCAACTGATAAACCGCGAGCGCATAAAAGAAGCTGCGGTTATAGCGCGTCAGCACGTAGAAGTTCTTCAAGCCCAGCATGTACTCGGTGCCGCGTCCCGGCGACGGCAGGTCCACCACCGTAACCGGCGTACCGGCTTCGGCCGCGACGTCCACATCCGGCTCGTTCAGCAGCAGGCCGGCACGCAGCAACTGGTCGAGCGGCCAATGGGGTTCCGGCTGGCCGTCGGCGGCGGCTTGCGCGACACCCAGACTGCCGGCGTCCGTGCCGATCTTCCACACCACCGGCCGGCCGCTTTCCCAGCCGTTCTGACGCAGATAGTTCGCCACGCTGCCGATCGCATCCGCCTGGTTGGTGCGCAGGTCGATCTGCTTGTTGCCGTCGTAGCTCACCGCGTATTGAACGATGCTGCTCGGCAGAAACTGCGGAATGCCGATCGCGCCGGTGTACGAGCCGAGCACCGTGGTCGGGTCGATCTGCGAATCACGCGTCCATACCAGGTAGTCTTCGAGATTCTTGCGGAAGGTTGCCTGACGATCCGCGCGATTGGCGGTGCTCGGATAGTCGAAGCTGAGCGTGGTCAGCGCGTCGAGCACGCGGAAGTTGCCCATGAAGCGACCGTAAATCGTCTCCACGCCGATAATGCCGACGACCACCTCCGGCGGCACGCCGAACTCGTCGTACGCGCGTTGCAGCGTGGCCTGGTTGGCGCGCCAGAAGCGCACGCCGGCGTTGATGCGGATCTGGTCGAGAAAGCGCGACTGATAGACGCGCCAGTTCTTGATGGACGGCGAGGGCGACGGCGTCACCAGCTTGACCGCGGTCGCCGAATAGCTCACGTGCGAAAACAGCGCGTGCAATGCGTCGGGGTCGAAGTCGTAGCGCGCGACCATGTCGTTGATGAACGTGTCTACGGCGGGATTGTTCGCGTAGCGCTGCGGGACGATTTCTTCTTCGAAGGTTTGCCCTTGCGGCACGGCGGGCTGCGGCTGGCTTTGCGCGATCTGCACCGGCGCTTTCTTGCCGGCGCTTTGCGCCTGCGCCGGAGGGGTTGCCATGAACATGCACGATACGACGGATAGTGCGGCGACTACCGTTTTGGTGCGTAGCCGGTTTCGTGCAGACAGAGCAAGCTTGACGGTCATAGTGAGCTGAAGGCGCGGTGCGCAGGAGACAGGGAAAAACGGTTCGGGGCAGTATACCCGAGGCCTTCTGCAAAACTGTGGTGGATATGTCGTACCCGCGTCGTGTGGTAACTTGATGAATGTTGGCGCGCCGAGGGCGCGTGCCCTGGATGGAGACACGCCGCGCGCGCATCACGGTGCCGCGCCGCAGAAGAGAATCATGGCAACAGGTTTTTATTCCCACGCCGACTGTCTGCTGCACGATATGGGGCAATGGCATCCCGAATGCCCCGCGCGTCTGCAGGCGATCGAAGATCAGCTGATCGCGAGCCGCATCGACTCGCTGATCGAGCGCGAGTCGCCGCCGCTCGCCGACGAAGCCGCGCTGCTGCGCGTGCATACGCAAGCTCACGTCGACTATATTCGCGATCGTTCGCCTGTCGAAGGTCTCGCCGAGATCGACCCCGATACGTCGATGAACCCGCACACCTTGCAGGCCGCGTTGCGCGCGGCGGGCGCGGCGGTGGCCGCGACGGACGCAGTGATCGAAGGCCGTTACGACAACGCGTTCTGCAGCGTGCGCCCGCCGGGCCACCACGCGGAGCCGGCGCGCGCGATGGGCTTCTGCTTCTTCAACAACGTCGCGGTCGCCGCGCGTCATGCGCTCGAAGTGCATGGCCTGGAGCGCGTCGCGATCATCGATTTCGACGTGCATCACGGCAACGGCACCGAAGCGGCTTTCTCGGGCGACGCGCGCGTGCTGATGTGCAGCATCTTCCAGCATCCGTTCTATCCGTTCAGCGGCGCGGACAACCAGGCGTCGAACATGTGCAACGTGCCGATGGCGGCGCGCTCGAAAGGCATGGAAGTGCGCGAGGTGGTGGACATGATGTGGCTGCCGCGTCTGCACGAATTCAAGCCGGAGATGATCTTCGTCTCCGCGGGTTTCGACGCGCATCGTGAAGACGATCTCGGCAACATGGGTCTCGTCGAAGACGACTACGCGTGGATCACCGACCAGATGCGCGAGATCGCGAAGCGTTATGCGCGCGGGCGCATCGTCAGTTGTCTCGAGGGCGGTTATAACTTGTCGGCGCTCGGACGCAGCGTGGTTGCGCACGTGCGTGCGCTGGCCGGGATCTGAGGCGCAAAGGCGCAGAACCGCGGAACCGCTATGCGGCATGCTGCCGCCAACGCGCAGTGCGCTCCACGCGCGGCGTGTGTGAATTCAACCAGGACCGAGCCATGACTGCCGACGTGCGCAACGCTTCATTAGTCGAGATCGAACACGGCGCGTATGGCATGCCGGGTGTCGTACTGGTGACGATGAACCGGCCCGACGCATTCAACGCGCTCTCCGAGGCGCTGCTCGACGCATTGCAGGTGGCACTGACCGACATCGCGCAGTCGTCGGTGGCGCGCGTGGTCGTGATCGCGGGTGCGGGGCGCGCATTCTGCGCGGGTCACGATCTGAAGGAGATGCGCGCGGCGCCGTCGTTGGCGTACTACCAGGCGCTGTTCGCCCGCTGCACGAAACTGATGATGACGATCCAGCGCATGCCGCAACCGGTGATCGCGCGGGTGCAGGGCATTGCCACGGCGGCGGGTTGTCAACTGGTCGCGATGTGCGATCTCGCGGTCGCGGCCGAGACGGCGCGCTTCGCGGTGTCGGGCGTGAATCTGGGGTTGTTCTGCGCGACGCCGTCGGTGCCGCTGTCACGCAACCTGTCGCGCAAGGCGGCGCTGGAGATGCTGCTGACCGGCGATTTCATCGATGCCGCCGAGGCGAAGCAGCAAGGTCTGGTGAATCGCGTGGCGCCGGCCGACGCGTTGGACGCGGAAATCGCGCGGCTCGCCACAAGCATCTGCGCGAAACCGGTCGAAGCGGTGAGCGCGGGCAAGGGGCTTTTTTATCGCCAGCTCGAGATGGGCATTGAAGCGGCGTATCAGCTCGCCGGCCAGACGATGGCCTGCAACATGATGGATGAATCTGCGCTCGAAGGCGTGCAGGCGTTTATCGAAAAGCGGCCGCCGGACTGGAAGGACTAGGCGCGTCCCGCCGCTTTCGCTCAACTTCTCGCCACAACCCGTTTCTCAATCCACTCGATCAGCGCCCCAATCACCCGATCGCGATCCAGGTCGTTCATCGTCTCGTGATAGCTGCCGTCGTGCAGCGTGAGCGTCTTATCCGGCGAACCCGCGAACTGACCGAACGCGCGGCTGCCGTCGGGTTCCGTGAGCTTGTCGGCCGTACCGTGATACACCAGCAGCGGCACGCGCAAACCCGTACGACCTTGTTCGATCCGCGCCATCGCCAGCAACAACTCCGCGCCGGTGCGCGCCGGAATCGCGCCGTGATGCACGAGCGGATCGTTGCGATTGGCGTTCACCACCGGTTCGAGCCGCGACAACAAGGCGGCGTCGATTTTCATCGCCGGGAAGCCCGGCCACAACCGGCTGATCAGCTGGCTCAGCTTGAGCATCCAGCGCGGCACGTCGCGGCCGGGCGCCAGGGCTGGACTCGACAGAATCAGCCCGTTCAGGCGGCGGTCAGTCGCGCCGAGCCGCTCGATCGCGTAGAGCGCGGCCACCGCGCCGCCCATGCTGTGCCCCATCAGAAAGAGCGGCGCGCAACTTTGCGCCGCCGCGTCGAGCAACGCCTGCGCATCCAGCAGATAGTCGTCGAAGCGGTTCACGTATGCGCGCTTGCCCGGCGCTTCGCCGTGACCGCGCAGATCGATCGCGACCAGTTCGATGCCGGCCGCGTTCAACCGCGCAGCCAGCGCGGCGTAGCGCCCGGCGTGCTCGGCGAGGCCATGCAGCAGCGCCACCGTCGCCCGCAGTGGCGCGGTCGGCTGCCAGCGGTAGAGCGGCAACGTGATGCCGTCGGCGGTCGTCACCGAGCCGCGCCGCGCCGCGCCGTTCGTCCGCGAGCCGTCGGTGGGCCGCAGCGTGCTGTGTTGGGATGTCTCCATGGCCGTCGTCTATCCTGATTTTGTTCCGCCCGATCATAGTCGTTGGCACGCGATGCACGCGAGCATCCCGTGCCGGGCAGGCCTCTAATGCTCTCAGGTTATAAAAAGCGCGCAATTGATTATTAAAGGGAATGACGTCGCTGCGGTAGAATTGCGGCCTCAAATCCCAATAAAAGCAACGGCGGCCGCTTGTCCGGAGCACACAACGCTCGCAGACAAACTCCGCCGTTTCGTTTTTCCATGATCGAAATACGCAATATCTCCCAGCGTTTCGCCGGACCCCGGGGCTGGGTCGAGGCGCTGCACAACGTCAATCTGTCGATCCCGGCGGGTGAAGTGTTCGGCATCATTGGCCGAAGCGGCGCGGGCAAGAGCACGCTGGTGCGCACGCTCAACCTGCTAACGCGTCCGTCCGAGGGCAACATCGTCGTCAACGGCCGCGATCTGACCACGCTGCCCGCCGCGCAACTGCGCGAGGCGCGCCGCGAAATCGGCATGATCTTCCAGCACTTCAATCTGCTGTCGTCGCGCACCGTGTACGAGAACGTGGCGTTGCCGCTCGAACTCGCCGGCGTGAAGCGCGCCGAAATCGAAGCGAACGTGCTGCCGCTGCTGGAGCTGGTCGGCCTGTCGGCGCAGAAAGACCGTTATCCGGCGCAGATCAGCGGCGGCCAGAAGCAGCGCGTCGGTATCGCGCGTGCATTGGCGAGCAAGCCGAAAGTGCTGCTCTCCGACGAAGCCACTTCCGCGCTCGACCCCGAAACCACCCGCGCGATTCTCGATCTGCTCAAACGCATCAATCGCGAACTGAACCTGACGATCGTGCTGATCACCCACCAGATGGACGTGATCAAGCAGGTCTGCGATCGCGTCGCGGTGCTGGACGCGGGCCGTGTGGTCGAGGAGGGCAAGGTAATCGACGTGTTCCTGCAACCGCATCACGAGGTCACGCGCGCCCTGATCGGCGACGTGATCGCGCAGGAACTGCCGCCCGCCATGAAAGCGCGTGTCGCCGAACGTCTCAAGACGGGCCGTGGCCATTTGCTGCGTCTGGCGTTCACCGGTTCGGGCGTCGACCAGCCGATCCTGTCGGAGACGATTCGCCGCTTCGAACTCGACTTCAACATCCTGCACGGCCAGATCGACGAGATCCAGGGGCAGACGTTCGGCTCGCTCGCGGTGCTCGCGGGCGGCGAACCGGTGAAGGTGGCGCAGGCGCTGACGTATCTGCGCGAACAGGGTGTGGTGGTGGAGGAGCTCTCGTATGTTGAGTGAAATGTTCGATATGTTCGTCCAGTCGTTCTGGGAAACGCTCGTGATGGTGGGCATTTCCGGACTGGTCGGCGCGGCGGTGGGCTTGCCGCTCGGCGTGTTGCTGTACCTGACCGATCGTCAGGGCGTATTGCAGAACATCACGGTGAATCGTGTGATGGGCGTGATCGTCAATGCGGTGCGTTCGACGCCGTTCATCATCCTGCTGGTCGCGGTGATTCCGTTCACGCGTCTGATCGTCGGTTCGTCGATCGGCACGATGGCTGCCGTGGTGCCGCTGACGATCGCCGCCGCGCCGTTCATCGCGCGTCTGGTCGAAACCGCGCTGCGAGAGGTCGACCGCGGGCTGATCGAAGCGGCCCAGGCCATGGGCGCGACCACCAGCCAGATCGTCTTCAAGGTGCTGTTGCCGGAATCGCTGCCGGGCGTGGTGGCGGGGCTGACGATCACGTTCGTCTCGCTGGTCGGCTATTCGGCGATGGCCGGCGCGATCGGCGGCGGCGGTCTGGGCGATCTGGGCATTCGTTACGGGTATCAGCGGTTTTTGCCGGAAGTGATGTTGACGGTCGTGGTGATCCTGATCGTCTTCGTGCAACTGGTGCAGTCGTTCGGGGATTGGCTCGTGCGTCGTTTGAGCCATAAATAACAACAGAAACATCAGGTTTGGAAAGGTCCATCATGCAACGTCGTTTGGTTCTCAAGCTCGCCGCCCTGCTCGGCGCCGCGTCGCTGTTCGCCGCCAGTGCGGCTCAGGCCGAAGACTCGATCAAGGTCGGCGTCACCGGCGGTCCGCACGCGCAGATCATGGAAGTCGTGAAGACGGTCGCGGCAAAGAACGGTCTGAACATCAAGATCATCGAATTCGCCGACTACGTGCAGCCGAACGCTGCGCTCGCCGCCGGCGATCTGGACGCGAACAGCTACCAGCACGACCCGTACTTGCAGGCGCAGGTCAAGGACCGCGGTTACAAGCTGATCCGTATCGCCGATACGGTCACGTACCCGATGGGCATCTATTCGAAGAAAGTGAAGACGCTCGCCGAGTTGCAGCCGGGCGCGAAGATTGCCGTGCCGAACGATCCGACCAACGGCGGCCGCGCCCTGTTGCTGCTGCAGAAGGAGGGCCTGCTGAAGCTGCGTGCCGATGCCGGCCTGAAGGCGACGCCGCTCGATATCGTCGACAATCCGCGCAAGCTGAAGATCGTCGAACTCGACGCGGCGCAGATTCCGCGTTCGCTGAACGACGTGGACGCCGCCGCGATCAACACCAACTTCGCGATGGAAGCGGGCTTGAACCCGAAGAAGGACGCAATCGCCGCTGAAGACCCGAAGGGTCCGTACGTGAACATCATCGCGATTCGCGCGGAAGACAAGGACAAACCGTGGGTCGCCAAACTGGTCGCCGCGTACCATTCGCCGGAAGTGAAGCAGTTCGTGGCGACGAAATTCGGCGGCTCGGTGATCACCGCGTGGTGATCCGGCATCCCCCATACGCAGTAAGTCAAACGTAGTAAGACACGACGGCAATGCAAAATTAGAGTCGTGGATCGGGACCCGGGGTTGTCACCCGGGTTTTTTCGAGATTAAAATAGAACGATCGTTCGTTATTGCCGTCACGCCGCTGAGGAGCGATATCCTCCTGCTAGAGCGCCCGCGACGCGGTTGCCGTAAGGGCAGTCGCTATAATGTTCGCTGGGTTGACGTATTCGTAACTTTGGAGCGTGTGCATGAAAATCCTGGTGCCAGTGAAGAGAGTGGTCGATTACAACGTGAAAGTTCGAGTCAAGTCGGACGGCACGGGTGTCGACATCGCGAACGTGAAGATGTCGATGAATCCGTTCGACGAAATCGCGGTTGAAGAGGCCGTGCGTCTGCGCGAAGCGGGCGTGGCGACCGAAGTGATCGCCGTGTCGGCGGGTGTGACGCAATCGCAGGAAACGCTGCGTACGGCGCTGGCGATCGGCGCGGACCGCGCGATCCTGATCGAGTCGAGTGAAGAACTGCAGCCGCTGGCGGTCGCCAAGCTGCTGAAGGCGCTGGTCGACAAGGAACAGCCGCAACTGGTCATCCTCGGCAAGCAGGCCATCGACGACGATTCGAACCAGACCGGCCAGATGCTGGCTGCGTTGGCGAATCTGCCGCAAGCGACGTTCGCGTCGAAAGTAGTCGTGGCCGACGGTAAAGCCACCGTATCGCGCGAAGTGGATGGCGGAGCGGAAACGCTGTCGCTGACGCTGCCGGCCGTGATCACCACCGACCTGCGTCTGAACGAGCCGCGCTACGTGACGCTGCCGAACATCATGAAGGCGAAGAAAAAGCCGCTGGAAACGATCAAGCCGGAAGACCTTGGCGTTGACGTGTCGCCGCGCCTGAAGACGCTGAAAGTCGTCGAGCCGCCCAAGCGTTCCGCCGGTGTGAAGGTGCCGGACGTGAAGACGCTGGTCGAGAAGCTGAAGACTGAAGCCAAGGTGCTTTAAGAGAAACGCGGAGACAGACGAAATGACGAATCTGGTTATTGCAGAACACGACGGCGCGTCGATTAAAGCCGCGACGCTGAACACGATCGCCGCCGCGCAGAAGATCGGCGGTGATATTCACGTGCTGGTGGCGGGTCATAACGCGCAAGCCGCGGCAGACGCGGCAGCAAAGATCGCCGGCGTCGGCAAGGTGCTGCTCGCCGACGCACCGCAACTCGAAGCGGGCCTCGCGGAAAACGTCGAAGCCACGGTGCTGAACATCGCGAAGAACTACACGCACATCCTCGCGCCCGCAACCGCGTACGGCAAGAACGTCGCGCCGCGTATCGCCGCGAAGCTCGACGTCGCGCAGATCAGCGACATCACGGCCGTGGATAGCGCCGATACGTTCGAGCGTCCAATCTACGCAGGCAACGCGATCGCCACGGTGCAATCGGCTGACCCGATCAAGGTCATTACCGTTCGTTCGACTGGCTTCGACGCTGTGGCGGCGGAAGGCGGAAGCGCAACGGTCGAGAAGATCGAAGCGGCAGCAGATAGCGGCATCTCGTCTTTCGTGAGCCGTGAAGTGACGAAGCTGGACCGTCCGGAACTGACCTCGGCGAAGATCATCGTCTCGGGTGGCCGTGGTCTGGGCAACGGCGAGAACTACACCAAGGTTCTGGAGCCGCTGGCCGACAAGCTGAACGCGGCACTCGGCGCATCGCGCGCGGCGGTCGACGCGGGCTTCGTGCCGAATGACTATCAGGTCGGCCAGACCGGCAAGATCGTCGCGCCGCAACTCTACGTGGCGGTCGGTATCTCGGGTGCGATCCAGCATCTGGCCGGCATGAAAGACTCGAAGGTCATCGTCGCGATCAATAAAGATCCGGAAGCGCCGATTTTCAGCGTCGCCGATTACGGTCTGGTGGGCGATCTGTTCACGGTCGTGCCGGAGCTCGTGAGCGAACTCGGCTAAACGCCGCAGCGCCGTCTATAAGGCGTCTGGCAGCAACAGCGAAGGGCGCGGGACCGATCAAGTCCAGCGCCCTTTTTATATCGAAGACAGGAGGAGAACTGAAATGAGCTATACGGCGCCCATCAAGGACATGCTGTTCGTGATGAAAGAACTGGCCGGTCTCGACGAAATCGCGACGCTGCCGGGCTTCGAAGACGCTAACTTCGATACGGCCCAGGCCGTGCTCGACGAGTCGGCGAAACTGTGCGGCGAAGTGTTGGCGCCGCTGAACGTCGAAGGCGATCGCAATCCGAGTAGCTGGAAAGACGGTGTGGTCACCGCGACGCCCGGCTTCAGGGACGCGTTCCGTCAGTTCAGCGAAGGCGGCTGGCAAGGCGTGCAGCATCCGGTGGATTACGAAGGCCAGGGCCTGCCGAAGCTGATCGCGACGCCGTGCGTCGAAATGCTCAACGCGTCGAACCTGTCGTTCGCACTGTGCCCGCTGCTGACCGACGGCGCGATCGAAGCGTTGCTCACCGCCGGCACCGAAGCGCAAAAACAAACCTACGTGCCCAAGCTGATTTCCGGTGAATGGACCGGCACCATGAACCTGACCGAGCCGCAAGCCGGCTCCGACCTGGCGCTCGTACGCACGCGCGCGGAGCCGCAGGGCGACGGCTCGTTCAAGCTGTTCGGCACGAAGATTTTCATCACGTGGGGCGAGCACGACATGGCGAAGAACATCGCCCATCTCGTGCTGGCGCGCACGCCGAATGCGCCGGAAGGCGTGAAGGGCATCTCGCTCTTCATCGTGCCGAAGTTTCTCGTCAATGAAGACGGTTTGCTCGGCGAGCGCAACGACGTGCATTGCGTGTCGATCGAACACAAGCTCGGCATCAAGGCGAGCCCGACCGCGGTGCTGCAATTCGGCGACCACGGCGGCGCGATCGGCCATCTGATCGGCGAAGAAAATCGCGGCCTCGAGTACATGTTCATCATGATGAACGCAGCGCGTTTCGCGGTCGGCATGCAGGGCGTGGGCGTGTCGGATCGCGCGTATCAGAAGGCGGTCGCGTATGCGAAAGATCGCGTGCAGAGCCGTCCTGTGGACGGCTCCGCGAAGCAGCCGGTCGCGATCATCCAGCATCCGGACGTGCGCCGCATGCTCGCGACGATGCGCGGTCTCACCGAAGCCTCGCGCGCGCTGGCTTATGTGGCGGCGGCGCATTGCGACATCGCGCATCGTCATCCTGACGAAACGAAGCGTGCCGAACACCAGGCGATCTACGAATTCCTCGTGCCGATCGTTAAGGGCTGGAGCACGGAGCTTTCCATCGACGTGACGAGCCTCGGCGTGCAGGTGCATGGCGGCATGGGCTTTATCGAGGAAACCGGCGCGGCGCAGTACTACCGCGACGCGCGCATTTTGCCGATCTACGAAGGCACGACCGCGATTCAGGCCAACGACCTGATCGGCCGCAAGACGCTGCGCGACGGCGGCAAGGTCGCGAAGTCGCTGCTCGCCGACGTGGCGCGCACGGTCGAAGCGCTCGGCGCGCAACAAGGTCCGGCGTTCGATTCGATGAAGAAGTATCTGGCGCAAGGCCACGACGCGCTGAGTTCGGCGGTGGACTACGTGCTGGCCAATACCAAGGGCGATCCGAACGCGGTGTTTGCCGGCAGCGTGCCGTATCTGAAACTCGCGGGTGTGGTGCTGGGCGGCTGGCAGATGGCGCGTGCGTTGCTGGCGGCCACGCAGAAGCGCGACGAAGATCCGGCGTTCCACGGCGCGAAGATCGCGACCGCGCAGTTCTATGCGGAGCATGTGTTGCCGCTGGCGTCGGCGTTCGAGGCGTCGATTGTCAGCGCGAAGGGCGGCGAGAGCGTGCTGGCTTTGTCGGACGATCAGTTTTGAGGTTGTTTCACCGCGTAACGCTCAACGTTTAAAGCGTCGGCATAAAAAAAGCGCCCCACGGGGCGCTTTTTTGCTCTCTCGCGACTCGCACGAACCTCGTACGTCGCGTCGTCAAACCTTAAGCATAAGCCGGCCGATGCGCACCGCTGCTTTCGCCGAGGTAACGATGCACCGACAGATCGTCCGCCTTGATGACGGGTTGCTTGCCCGACATCACATCGGCCAGCAACTGACCCGACCCGCACGACATGGTCCAGCCCAGTGTGCCGTGACCCGTGTTCAGGAACAGATTCGGCACGGGCGTGCGGCCGACGATCGGCGTGCCGTCCGGCGTCATGGGGCGCAGACCGGTCCAGAAGCTCGCCTTCGACGTGTCGCCGCCGCCCGGGAACAGATCGTTCACGCACAGTTCCAGCGTTTCACGGCGCGCCTGGCGCAGCGATTTGTCGAAACCGACAATCTCGGCCATCCCGCCGACGCGGATCCGGTCGTCGAAACGCGTGATCGCGATCTTGTAGGTTTCGTCGAGCACGGTGGAGATCGGCGCAGCCGCTTCGTTGACGATCGGCGCGGTGATCGAATAACCCTTGAGCGGATAGACCGGAATCTTCACGAGGCCGGACAGGAAATTGGTCGAGTACGACCCGAGCGCGACGACGAACGAATCCGCACGCACCAGTTCACTGCCGCACTGCACGCCGGCGATACGGTCGCCGGCCATGGCGAGTGCGTCGATCGGTGTGTTGTAGCGGAATTTGACGCCCAGTTGCTCGGCCAGCGCCGCGAGGCGTGTGGTGAACATCTGGCAGTCGCCGGTTTCGTCGCCCGGCAGGCGCAGGCCGCCGGTCAGTTTGTGCGACACCGCGGCGAGCGCCGGCTCGGCTTGGGCCAGTTCGGCCGCCGACAGCAGTTCATACGGCACGTTGGCTTCCTGCAGCACGGCGATGTCTTTCGCGGCGCCGTCGAATTGCTGCTGCGTGCGGAACACCTGCAGCGTGCCGCCGGTGCGGCCTTCGTACTGAATGCCGGTTTCGGCGCGCAGCGCCTGCAGGCAGTCGCGGCTGTACTCGGCGAGGCGGACCATGCGGCCTTTGTTCACCGCATAACGCGACGACGTGCAGTTCTGCAGCATCTGCCACATCCACTGCAACTGGAACTGCGTGCCGTCGAGACGGATTGCCAGCGGCGCGTGTTTCTGGAACATCCACTTGACGGCCTTCAGCGGCACGCCCGGCGCGGCCCACGGCGACGCGTAGCCCGGCGAGATCTGGCCGGCGTTGGCAAAGCTGGTTTCGAGCGCCGGGCCGGCCTCGCGATCGATCACGGTCACTTCGTGACCCGCGCGCGCCAGGTAATACGCGCTCGTCACCCCGACGACGCCACTGCCCAAAACGACGACTCGCATAACTGCTCCGACTGTTCAATAGAGGTTGGATGGGCGCCGCGTGCGTCGATTCGTTGGCATTCGTTTGATTCACGAGGTGCAGCGCGGATCGCCTAGTGTTAACCGCTATACTATTAACAGTCAGGCAGGTTTTGTTATTGTATTTTCAAGATTTTCAGCAAATACACCATGCGCACACAACGCCAACCGGTCCGGGCCCTCGACAAACTCGATCACAAGATCCTGCGCCTGCTGCAGCAGGACGGCCGGATGGCCATGAAGGACCTCGCCGAACAGGTCGGACTGTCGGTCACACCGTGCATCGAACGGGTCAAGCGGATGGAGCGCGACGGTGTGATTACCGGCTATCACGCGCGCGTGAACCCGGCTGAACTGGGCGCGGCGCTGCTGGTGTTCGTCGAGATCACGCTGGATCACAAAAGCGGCAACATGTTCGACCAGTTCCGCCGCGAGGTGCAGAAGATCCCCGAGGTGCTGGAGTGTCATCTGGTCTCCGGCGATTTCGACTATCTGATCAAGGCGCGCATCGGCGAGATGGCCGATTACCGGAAGTTGCTCGGGGACATCCTGTTGCAATTGCCCGGTGCGGTGCAGTCGAAGAGCTACGTGGTGATGGAAGAGATCAAGGAAACCTTGACGATCGCGGTGGGGGATTAGCGGATTGTCGGAGCCGGCGGTTAACGCGCTTTTATTACGGCTTGGCGGTACTCGACAAACGGCGTAAACACTGTATATTTGTACAGGTGTTTTGCGCCGTTTCTGTTTTGACCTGCCCCGCGTTCTCCGTGCTCTTCAGCCGTGACCTCATCCGATCCCGACTTCGACAGCATTCCCGAATTTCCCGTCGCCCCGCCGGCGCCCCGCAAGGGGCGCGGCGCGGTGACGAACCTGCAAGGCCGCTACGAAGTCGACCAGCGCGAAGCCGTGGACGACGGCTGGCGATCGGTTTCGGTCCCGGAAGACGACGATGGCGAGCCGAAGGTCTTGCGCACACAGGTCTTCGAGGAGCGGGCCAAGACCATCCTCACGCGCAATGCGTCGCCGGATATTCCGTTCAGCGTGTCGCTGAATCCGTATCGCGGTTGCGAGCATGGTTGCATCTATTGTTTTGCGCGGCCCACGCATAGTTATCTGGGCTTGTCGCCGGGACTCGATTTCGAAAGCCGGATCTACGCGAAGATCAACGCGCCGGCGTTGCTCGAGCGCGAACTGTCGAAGAAGTCTTACGTGCCGGAGCCGATCGCGCTCGGCGTGAATACGGACGCGTGGCAACCTGTCGAGCGTGATTTGCGCATTACGCGTCGGGTTGTCGAGGTGCTCAGCGAGCGCAACCATCCGTTCGCGGCGATCACCAAATCGTCGCTGATCGAACGCGATCTCGATCTGCTCGCGCCCATGGCGGCGCGCGGGCAATTCATGGCGGCCATTACCATCACCACGCTGGATCCGGAGATTGCGCGCACGCTCGAACCTCGCGCGGCCACGCCGTCACGGCGGCTGCGCGCCATCCGTACGTTGAGCGAGGCGGGCATTCCGGTTGGCGTGAGCATCGCGCCGGTCATTCCGTTCGTCACGGAACCGGACATGGAGCGCGTGCTGGAAGCGTGTGCGGAAGCCGGCGCGAGCAATGTAAGCTATATCGTGTTGCGTCTGCCGTGGGAGGTCGCGCCGCTATTCAAAGATTGGCTCGCGGCGCATTTCCCCGATCGCGCGGACCGGGTCATGAGCCGCGTGCGCGATATGCGCGGTGGCAAGGATTACGACGCGAATTTCGCCACCCGCATGAAAGGCGAGGGTCTGTGGGCGGACCTGCTCAGGCAGCGATTCCACAAGGCCGTGCGACGGCTGGGTCTGAATCGGCGCGATCGCGGCATTCTGGATATGTCGCACTTTCGGCCGGTCGCGCCGACGCGTGCCGAACCGCCGGCGCGCGAGAATCCTCAACTGGATCTTTTTTAGCGCGGGCGTGACCGAAGGGCGATTACTGCGACAGCGCCTTGGCCGCTTGCTCCTGACCTTCGAAATAGGTCTGGAATGAGATGGCGAGACCGGTCATCAGCAGGAAGGCGCCGATCAACAGCGAAAAGATCACGATAAAGATCACCGTCCAGCCGGAGCGGCTTTGGCGCTGGGTTTGCGCGTTGAATTGCGCGTCCCACTTTTCATCCGGGCGCAGGCCGTAGACGATCGCGGCGAGAAACGCCGAGAGCAGCGAAACGGCGCCGAAAAACGCCAGCGCCCAGCCGAGCATCGAGGCGCGCTCGCTGGCCACCACCAGCATGGCGCCCGGAATGCCGATCAGCGTGCCGATCAGATGTGCCCAGCCATAAATGTCGCGCGTGCCGTAAAGATAGAAGCGGTGAGCGCCGAGGCTGCCGAAGAAAAAGGCCAGCGCGGCAGTAATCGTCTTGGATCTGAAACGCGGTGAAGCCGAAGCAAGGGTGGACATGTAGGCGAGCTTAGAGTGGCGGGCGGTAGCGAGCGGTAGCAGGCGGTCGAAAGGTGCGGTGCGCCGAAGGACGCGGACCGACGCGCATTTTACGCTCGCGCGGCGGCGGCGGTCACGTTGCGGCTGTCGCGAGCGAGGTGGGCGCTCGCCAGCGCCGCATGCTTCAGGAGGCCGGCACCGAATAAGTCACGCGATAAACCGCGCCGGCGTAGTCGTCGCTGATCAGAAGCGAGCCGTCGGGCATCGGCAATACGTCGGCCGGGCGGCCCCACACCGCTTCGCCGGGTTGCAGCCAGCCCTTGGCGAAGACCTCCTGGCGAGCGTTGCGGCCGTCCGGGTCGGTGATCACCCGCACAACACGGTAACCGACCTTCTTGCTGCGATTCCACGAACCGTGCTCGGCGATGAAAATATTGTCCCGATACGCGGCGGGAAACATCGAACCGTTATAAAACCGCATGCCGAGCGAGGCGACATGAGCGCCCAGCTTGACCACTGGCGGCGTAAACGCGCTGCACGGGTGATCTTTGCCAAATTCCGGATCGGGCGTGTCGCCGCCGTGGCAGTAAGGAAAACCGAAGTCCATGCCGGCACGCGGCGCGCGGTTCAGCTTGTCGTCCGGCACGTCGTCGCCTAGCAGATCGCGGCCGTTGTCGGTGAACCACAGTTCATGCGTCGCCGGATGCCATGCAAATCCGACCGAGTTGCGGATGCCGCGCGCGACGACCTCGTAATGGCTGCCGTCCGGGTCCATGCGACCGATCAACCCATACCGGTCGCGATCTTTCAGGCAGACATTGCAGGGCGCGCCCTGCGGCACATACAGCTTGCCGTCCGGGCCGAACGCGATGAATTTCCAGCCGTGGTGCGTTTCGGTGGGCAGGGAGTCGGTGATCACGACCGGCTTGGGCGGATCGGTCAGATGGCTGTCAATCGCGTCGAAGCGCAAGATTTTCGACACGGCTGACACATACAGCGCACCGTCGCGCCATGCCACGCCCGCCGGCGTTTCCAGGCCCGAAGCGATCACATGCCGGGCCGTCACGTTGCCGTTCTGCAACTCGAGCGCGTAGACGTGGCCGTCGAGGCTGCCTATATAAAGAATGCCTTGCGGCGACAACGCCATGGCTCGCGCGCTCGGCACCGCGTCCGACAGCACCTCGATATGAAAGCCCGGCGGCAGTTTGATCCGCTCGACCGGCAACGCGGCGAAGGCGGCGAGGGCTTGCCCGACGAACAGCACGCTGGCAATGGCGTGCACGGTTTTTCGACGACGCGAGGTACGGGCCAACACGGTGAACCATGCGCGAGCGGCAAAAAATGCGCGCAAAAACGCAATCGGCAACAGGACTTTCACAGGCGCTCCGTCAAGTAGTTCGGGCGTTTCGGCGAGGTCCGAGGGCCGCTTCCGGAGGGGCGGCGCGGGCTCGTTGCTCAGTTTATCCCCGTAAGTGTTTGTTATGGCGTTGGTTTCCCGCTATAATCGCGTGTTTCAGTCGTTCCGAACCCCGGTTTTCAAGGATTCTAGTATGGTCATCATCCGCTTGGCTCGTGGCGGCTCCAAGAAGCGCCCGTTCTACAACATCGTCGCAACCGATTCGCGCAACCGTCGTGACGGCCGCTTCATCGAACGCGTTGGTTTCTACAACCCGGTCGCTACGAAGGGTGAGTCGCTGCGTATCGCTCAAGATCGCCTGACGTACTGGCAAGGTGTTGGCGCGCAACTGTCGCCGACCGTCGAGCGTCTCGTGAAAGAAGCGCAAAAGGCGCAGCCGGCTGCTTAATGGTAGCTAGCATGTGTATCGTCGTCGGTTCGGCCGGCGGCTCGCGCAGTCTGTGTGAGCAGTCCGATGCGCAAATTGTTTTGCTGAAACAGGCGTCGAAGTTAGCAGCGAGGTTCAATCATGTCTGAGCGTGATTCCGGCAGTTCAGGTCGCGCCAAGGCCACTTCGCGCGCGAAGACGTCTGATCAGGCGCCATTCGGTGCATTCGTCCGCAAGCCGGTCGAAAAAGCCGGAGGCAAGGCGAGAGCCGATGTTGTGCCCGTTGCTTCTGGTGCTGCAGAAATGCGCCCGGAAACGGCGGAAAGCTGGCCGGCCGATTTGGTCGAGGTCGGCAAAATCGTCGATGCTTACGGCCTCAAAGGCTGGGTCAAGGTAGCCGCTCACGCGGATGCCGGGCATGGCGGCGACGCGTTGCTGAGCGCGAAGCGCTGGTGGCTGATGCAAGGTCAGGAGCGCAAGTCGGCACCGTCGTTGCAGGCGAAAACGCACAGCGACAGTGTGGTTGCCCAACTGGGCGGCGTCGCTGATCGCGACGTGGCGCTGGCCATGCGCGGTACGCGTATTTATATCAGCCGCAGCGAATTTCCGGCTCTCGCAGCCGACGAATTCTACTGGGTCGACCTGCTCGGCCTGGATGTGGTGAACGTTGCCGGAGTCCACCTCGGCAAGGTTGCAGACATGATCGACAACGGTGCGCACTCGGTGTTGCGTATCGAATATCCGGCTACCGACAAAAGCGGCAAGCCGGTAACCGGCGAGCGTTTGATCCCGTTCGTCGGCGTCTTTGTCAAAACAGTGGACCAGACGGCAAAGCTGATTACCGTCGACTGGGAAGCTGATTACTAAATCATTCGCTGAACGGAGAGAGCGATGCAGTTCGATGTCGTCACGCTCTTTCCCGACATGTTTCGCGCGCTGACCGACTGGGGTATCACCAGCCGGGCGGCGAAGCAGGAGCGCTACGCGTTGCGTACGTGGAATCCGCGCGATTTCACGACCGACAACTACCGCACGATCGACGATCGCCCCTACGGCGGTGGACCCGGCATGGTTATGCTGGCCAAACCGCTCGAAGACGCGATCGGCGCGGCGAAAGCTGCGCAGTCGGAGCAGGGCATTAGCGCTCCGCGTGTCGTGATGATGTCACCGCAGGGCGCTACGCTGAATCACGACCGTGTCATGCAGTTTGCTGCCGAGCCCGGTCTGATCCTGTTGTGCGGGCGCTATGAGGCGATCGACCAGCGTTTGCTCGATCGTGTCGTCGACGAAGAAGTCAGCCTTGGCGATTTCGTGCTGTCGGGCGGTGAGTTACCCGCCATGGCGTTGATGGATGCCGTAGTGCGTCAGTTGCCCGGCGTGCTCAACGACTCGCAATCGGCGGTGCAGGACAGTTTCGTCGACGTGCTGCTGGATTGCCCGCATTACACGCGTCCCGAAGAATACGACGGCGTGCGTGTACCCGATGTGCTGCTCGGCGGCCATCATGCGGAAATCGCGGTGTGGCGTCGGCGCGAAGCATTGCGCAACACGCGGAACAAGCGGCCCGATCTGATCGTGAAGGCCAGAAAGAACAAGATGTTGAGCCGTGCCGACGAGGCATGGCTGACGAGTCTCGCGAAAGAAGAGTCGAAGGCGTAAAGCTCTCGGTCTTTCGAGCGGACACCAGGCGGCGCCGCACATGCGTGTACGGCGCCAGATGTGAACCCATCCTCTATCGGGGCCGTAGCGGAGCGTAACAAGGCGACTTGGCGCGAAGCAGGTACGAACGCCGACAAGATGGATCTAGGAGTCAGTAATGAATCTGATTGCAATTCTCGAGCAGGAAGAAATTGGCCGCGCCCTCGGCGAAAAGACTATCCCCGCATTCGCCCCCGGCGACACGGTGATCGTCAGCGTGAACGTGGTTGAAGGTACGCGTAAGCGTGTTCAGGCTTACGAAGGCGTCGTGATCGCCAAGCGTAACCGTGGTCTGAATTCGTCGTTCATCGTCCGTAAGATTTCGTCGGGCGAAGGCGTTGAGCGTACGTTCCAGACGTACTCGCCGCTGCTGGCAAGCATCGTCGTGAAGCGTCGTGGCGACGTGCGTCGCGCGAAGCTGTACTACCTGCGCGACCGTTCGGGCAAGTCGGCCCGGATCAAGGAAAAGCTGGTC
This sequence comes from Paraburkholderia bryophila, assembly GCF_003269035.1. Lineage (GTDB taxonomy): Bacteria > Pseudomonadota > Gammaproteobacteria > Burkholderiales > Burkholderiaceae > Paraburkholderia > Paraburkholderia bryophila. Next base: position 500,856 of record NZ_QLTK01000002.1, read on the forward strand.
TCGAAAGACCGCGCTGCTTCCCAAGCGTAAATGCTGTAAGAAAAAGCACCCCTCGCGGGTGCTTTTTTGTTTGCCAGGTCAAAATAGCGGCACGTCCCCTTCCGCTTATTCGAGAGACCCGTTGATCCGCCCCGTCTTTGAGCCCGAAACACTGCCTGTCGTCGCGACGGGCGCCGATCTGCCGCCGGTGGCCGGCGGGCGTCTCACGCCCGATGGCTTGCGCGCACGGTTCGAGCAGCGTCTTTCGTGGGCGCCTGAGCCGATCATCGAAGCGCCCTGGCGCGATACTCACGTCGATCCGCGGGTTGCCGCGGTACTGGTGCCGCTGGTGGTTCGCGAGCACGGCCTCACCGTGCTGTTGACCCAACGTGCCGACCATCTGAACGACCACGCCGGCCAGGTGAGTTTCCCGGGCGGCCGTCACGAACCTTTCGATGCCGACGCCACCGCCACCGCGCTGCGTGAAGCGCAGGAAGAGGTGAGCCTTGCGCCCTCGCGTGTCGAAATTCTCGGTGCGTTGCCCGACTATCTGACGGGCACCGGCTTTCGCGTCACACCTGTCATCGGTCTGGTGCATCCGCCGTTCGCGTTGAAAGCGGATGCGCTCGAAGTCGCCGAAGTCTTCGAGGTGCCGCTCGCCTTTCTGATGGACCCCGCCAATCACGAAGAGCGCATTTTTCGCTACGAAGGCGGCGAACGCCGCTTTTTCGCGATGCCGTATCCACGAGCGGCGGCGTCGACGGAGACAGAGGCTGGTGACGAGAGCGGCAATCCGGTCGGCGGCCACCATTTCATCTGGGGCGCGACGGCGGCCATGCTGCGCAATTTTTATCGCTTTCTTGCGGCTTGAATCGCCGCGGGTTGTGCACTTGTTGGGTGTTTGTCAACGTCCTCGCTCAGTGGCATCCGACCCTGTGCTATCGTTATAAAACAATCGTAAAAACTCGAAAAGCACGGCGCATCGCATGACTTTTTTCTCCGTATTGCTGGCTCTGATCATTGAACAGGTGCGCGCGCTGTCGCCGAACAATCCGGTGTCCGCGCTGCTTCAATACCATGCGGAGTCGGCGGCGCACGGATTCGATGCCGGCAAGCCCAAGCACGGTTTGCTCGCCTGGCTCGTGGTGGTGGTGCCGTGGACGCTGGCCGTCGCGCTCGTCTACTACGTGCTTTATCACATTCACTTTGCGCTCGCGTTCCTGTGGAACGTCGCGGTGCTGTACTTCACGCTCGGTTTCCGGCAGTTCAGCCATTACTTCACGGACATCCACCTCGCGTTGAATAACGACGACGTGCCGCGCGCGCGTGAAATCCTCAATGAGTGGACCGGGCTGGATACCGTGGACATGCCCGTCAGCGAAATCGTGCGTCACACGCTGATTCACGCGGTGGTGGCGTCACATCGTCACGTGTTCGGGGTGTTTTTCTGGTTCCTGATTCCGGTCGGCCCGGCGGGCGCGGTGCTCTATCGCATCGCCGAATATCTGGCGCGCACATGGGCGCGGCCGGTCGACGATCGGACCGTCGCGTTTTCGAGCTTCGCGCAGCGCGCGTTTTTCGTGATCGACTGGGTGCCGGCACGGCTGACGTCGCTGGGCTTTGCGATTGTCGGCAATTTCGAAGACGCAATCTATGCATGGCGCAACCATGCACGTCAGTGGCCGGATGCTAACGACGGCGTGTTGCTCGCGGCAGGCAGCGGTGCGTTGGGCGCGCGCTTGAGCGGGCCGTTGGCGGAGCCATCCAGTCTCGACGCGCTGACCACCGGCGACGGCGGTCCGATGCAGGTCGGTGACGACTGCACGCCGCGCACGTTGCAATCGGCGGTGGGGCTGGTGTGGCGTGCGGTGGTGCTGTGGATGATTTTACTGTTGATGCTGACGATCGCGGTGTGGGTGGCTTAAAAGACGCAACCACGGTCGGTCGTGCAAGATAAAAAAACCGGGCAAATGTGCCCGGTTTTTTTATGCCTTCATTCATGCCTTCACCCATCCAACGGATTCCGCGCCGTCCCGCACTGCCAGCACACCGTAAACTGTGCCTCGAGCGTCTCACCGCACGCATGGCATCGCCACGTAGGCGCCCCCGCCGTCGGCCCCTGCAACGCCGCCTCGATCAACCTCCGCGCCATCGCCTCGTCGCGGTCATCCACGAGCCACAGTTCCGGCGCGCACTGATCCGCCGGAATATCCCCGAGCGCGCCGTTCAGATACCGGTTGTGCAGCTCGCAACGAATACCCGCTGTCTCGAGCAGATTCACCCAATGCTGCCCGATGATCAGATTCGGCGCGCGCATCAGCCTCATGTCAGCGCACGATCTGGCTGGCTTCGTGCACGAGTTGCGCGTACAGCGCATGCCGTTCACGACGGATGCTGCCGTCCGCGACCGCTTCGAGAATCGCGCAGCCCGGTTCCTGCAAGTGATGGCAGTTATAGAACCGGCAGTTCGCCAGCAGCGGCCTGAATTCGGGGAACGCGCGTTCGAGCCGGCCTTCGGTCAGATGATGCAAACCGAATTCCTGAAAGCCCGGCGAGTCGATCAACACACCGCGCTTGCCGCTGCCATCGAGATCCGGCAACGGATAAAGCCGCGTGAAGGTCGTGGTATGACGCCCGCTGTTCAACGCGGTCGAGATTTCGCGCGTGGCGACTTCGGCATCCGGAATCAGCAGATTCACCAGCGTGGATTTGCCCATGCCGGACTGGCCGAGCAGCAAGGTGGAATGCCCCTGCAGATGTTCGGTCAAGATAGCGAGGGCCGCCTCGGGCTGCGTGCGGATCGAGACTTCCACGACCGTGTAGTCGAGCGCCCGATACGATTCGAGCCGCTTGCGCGCGCCTTCGAGTTCGGCGGTCACGTCGGTCTTGTTCAGCACGATCAGCGGCTTCAACTCGTTCGCTTCGGCCGCGACCAGCGCGCGCCCCAGCAGGTCTTCGCTGAAGCGCGGCTCAGTGGCGAGCACGATCAGCAACTGATCGAGGTTCGCGGCAAACAGTTTCGACTTGTACTGATCCGAACGATACAGCAGATTGCGCCGCTCGCCGATCTCGACGATCACGCCCTGGTCGGCCGAGGTCATTTCATAAATCACGCGATCGCCCACCGCGACTTCGCTGCGCTTGCCGCGCGGGAAGCACTGGAGCATCGGGCTGCCGTCTTCCGGCGCAACCAGGTAGTGACGGCCATGCGCGGCGATCACGAGGCCGCCTACGCGCGCGGCGGACGGGGCTTGCTTCGCCTTCGGGGAGCGGCCGCTCATGCGTGACGCAACAGTCGGTCGATCCGCTGCGACGCCGGCGGATGCGAGTAATAGAACGCGGTGTAGAGCGGATCGGGCGTCAACGTCGACGCGTTGTCCTCATACAGCTTGACGAGCGCGTTGACGAGATCTTGCGCATCGGTTTGGGTCGCGGCGAACGCGTCCGCTTCGAACTCGTGCTTGCGCGAGCTGAGGCTGCCGAGCGGCGTGACGAAGAACAGGAACACCGGCAGCGCGAGGAAGAACAGCACCAGCGCCAGACCGCTGTTGCCGCCGATCAGCGACGGCCGCACCCCCAGGCCTTCGTAGAACCACACGCATTGCGTGAGCCAGCCGAGCAGGGCGAGCATCGCGAGACTGATCGCGAACGTGACGAGCATCCGCTTGATCACGTGACGGCGCTTGAAGTGGCCGAGTTCGTGCGCGAGCACGGCTTCGATCTCATTGCCCGACAGGCGCGCGAGCAGCGTGTCGAAGAATACGATCCGCTTGGCCGCGCCGAAGCCGGTGAAGTAGGCATTGCCGTGCGCGGAGCGGCGGCTGCCGTCCATCACGAACAGGCCCTTGGCGGCGAAACCGCAGCGTTGCATCAGCGCTTCGATCCGGCTTTTCAGCGCTTCGTCCTTGAGCGGCTCGAACTTGTTGAAGAGCGGCGCGATAAACGACGGATACAACACCAGCACGAGCATCTGGAACGCCACCCAGACGACCCAGGTCCACAGCCACCAGAGGCTGCCGGCCTGGTTCATCAGCCACAGCACGACGAACAGCAGCGGCAGGCCGAACGCGGCGCCGAGCAGCACGCCCTTCAAACGGTCGACGAAGAAAATGCCCTTGCTCATCCGGTTGAAGCCGAAGCGCTGCTCGACCACGAACTGACGGTAGTAGTCGAACGGCAGATCGATCACGCTGGTGATCGCGATCACCGCCGCGACCAGCGCGATCTGCCCAACATAACCGCGACCCAGCCAGTCGGAGATCGCCAGATCGAGCGTCTGCACGCCGCCCAGCAGCGTCAGGCCGACCAGCACGGCGGCGCTGACGACGATCTCGATCATGGCGAGGCGAGTGCGCTCGACGGTGTAGTCGGCGGCGCGCTGATGCGCGGTGAGCGCGATGGTGCCGGCAAACTGGCTCGGCACCTGCTCGCGATGACCGGCGACGAAGCGGATCTGCCGCGACGCGAGCCACAGTTTGGTGCCGACCATCGCCACGACGGCGATGACGAACAGAACGGTGAAGTACAGGGTAGGCATCCGGGGATTCCGTGGTATCTATGCGAGAATTATATGTTTCTTCCCGCCTCGCGGCGGGGGATAAGGCCGATCCGGGCCAAACGCTTCAATTCAATCTCAAACGAACATTCGCCGTGGCAGGCGCGCGAGTAGTACGCGGTCTTCTGCCTGGCCATCAAGGTTGCCCTTCATGACTGACATCCTCGCATCCACCGACCAGCCGCTCGTACGTAGCGACATGAATCTCGTCTGGCTGGACATGGAAATGACCGGACTCGAGCCCGATTCCGACCGCATCATCGAAATCGCGGTCGTGGTGACGAATTCGACGCTCGACCGCCTGGTCGAAGGTCCGGTGCTGGCGATTCATCAGAGCGACGAGACGCTCGCCAAAATGGATCAGTGGAATCAGAACACGCACGGCCGCTCGGGGTTGATCGACCGCGTGAAGGCTTCCATGGTCAGCGAAGCCGACGCCACCGAACAGATTCGCGAGTTCCTGGGCGCGTACGTGCCGCCGGGCAAATCGCCGATGTGCGGCAACTCGATCTGCCAGGATCGCCGCTTCATGGCGCGCTGGATGCCGGATCTGGAGCGCTTCTTCCATTACCGCAACCTCGACGTCAGCACGCTGAAGGAACTGTGCCGCCGCTGGCAGCCGGCTATCTACAAAGGTTTCCAGAAGCGCGCCATGCACACGGCGCTGGCCGATATTCACGAGTCGATCGACGAGCTGAAGTACTACCGCGAGCACTTCCTGATCCCGGCGTCGGCGGATGCGGCGGGCACCGCGGAATAACGGGTGGATTGTTCGCTGTGCCGCTTCAGTTGGGAAGCGGCGCGGTTCGTTGCGCCGCATCTGACCGGCGCCGGCTAGACCTGCGTGATGATGCGCAGGCTCGGGCCTGACTACACGAAACTCGGCCCGCGGCTGACGCCCAATCCAGGCCCGAGGCTATCGCTAACCCTGCTTCGCCGCCCGTTGGGCGTTCTTCGGCCGGAACGCCTTCACCACGTCGGAACGGGTTTCCACATACGGACCGCCGATCAGATCGATGCAATACGGCACCGCGGCGAAAATGCCCGGCACCTTCACCGTACCGTCCGCGCCGCCATCGCGCAAACCTTCCAGTGTTTCCTTGATCGACTTCGGCTGACCCGGCAGATTGATGATCAGGGCCGCGTGCTCCGCCGTTTCGCGGATCACCGCCACCTGGCGCGACAGAATCGCTGTCGGCACGAAATTCAGACTGATCTGCCGCATCTGCTCGCCGAAACCCGGCATTTCCTTCGTGGCGACCGCGAGGGTCGCTTCCGGCGTCACGTCGCGGCGCGACGGGCCGGTGCCGCCGGTGGTCAGCACCAGATCGCAGCCCACTTCGTCCACCAGTTCGGTCAGCGTGGCTGAAATGGTGGCCGCGTCGTCCTGAATCAGACGCGTGACGATCTGCCACGGCGAACTCAGCGCCGCGCCGAGCCATTCCTGCAGCGCCGGAATACCTTTGTCCTCGTACACGCCGGTGGACGCGCGGTCGCTGATCGACACGAGGCCGATCACGATCTCGTCCGGATGCTGCCGCTGCGCCCGTACTACTTGTTCCCGCTGGTCCGAGCGATTACTCGTCGTGGTCGTCATCGTCGTCTTCCAAGGCGTCGTCGGCGTCGGAATCGGTCGCGGCGGACGGGCCGTCGGCGTTCTTGATCCATTGGAACAGCTCGCGGAAGTAGCGCGGCGGCTTGCTCAGTTGCGCTTCCTTGCGGGCATTGCGGATCAGCGTGCGGCCTTGCTGCGGATCGGCGTTCGGGTGCTGGCGGATGAACTCGGTCAGCGCGGCGTCGTCGGCGAGCAGTTTTTCGCGGGTGCGTTCGATCCAGTGGAGTTTGGCCGTTTCCGCCTTGTTGACGCCGTTGTAGGTGTCGAGCGCGGTGCGCAGCGCGGCGGTTTCGTCGTCCAGCAGCGAGCGCATCACGCGCCCGACGTACTGCACCTGGCGGCGCTTGCCCTCGTGATCGGTGATGCGGCGCGCTTCGCGCACGGCGTCGTCGAGCTTTTCGGGCATCGGCATGCGCTTGAGCGCGTCTTTCGGCAAGGCGATCAGCGCCATGCCCAGTTCCTGCAGCTCATGCATGTCGCGCTTGAGCTGGGACTTGCTGGGACGGTCGTAACCGTTCTCGTCGATTTCCGGCTCGGCGGATTCGATGGGTTGAATGCGGGTTTTGCGTGTCATACCGATATTGTAGCGTGCCGCGCCCGTCGAACCGGCCGTCCCGGCGCGCGCGAGCCTTCGCGCCGCGCTTGCCACGCCGGATTGCACATGACCTCGACGGTACGCTTTTGCACGGTTGCGCGCCCGCCAAAGCATCGTCGAAGGGACGCCCAGCGAAGTCCAGGTACGGCGGCGCGGACCTTGCTATGATCGCGGGATGCGTTGAGACGCAAATGCAGACACAGAGATAGACACAGACGCAGACGCGCATGCGTGGCAGGTACGAACACACAGGGCCGCTCGGCCCCGAACAGGACGGCAACGACAATGGCAGCAGACATGGACGTCAAGCAGCGCTTTTTTCCGCATACCCAGGATGAACTGAAGGAAATCGCCTCGGACATCCTTCGTCACGCGAAGTCGCTCGGCGGTACCGACGCGGCAACCGAGATTTCCGAAGGGGACGGCCTGTCCGTCTCCGTCCGGCGCGGCGAAGTCGAGACGATCGAGCATAACCGCGACAAGATGGTCGGCGTGACGGTGTTCATCGGCAACAAGCGCGGCAACGCGAGCACCTCGGACTTCTCGTCGCAGGCGCTGAAGGACACGGTTGCGGCGGCGTACAACATCGCGCGCTTCACGGCGGAAGACGACTGCGCCGGCCTCGCCGAAGCGGAGCTGCTCGAAACCGCGCCGCGCGATCTCGATCTGTATCACCCGTGGAATCTGAGCGCGGACGAAGCCGTGGAAATCGCCCGTCGTTCGGAAGACGCCGCCTTCGCGACCGATCCGCAGATCAAGAACTCGGAAGGCGCGAGCGTCTCCGCGCAGCACTCGCAATTCGTGCTCGCCACGTCGCGCGGCTTCCTCGCCGGCTATCCGTTCTCGCGTCACTACGTGGCGTGCGCGCCGATCGCCGGCAGCGGCCGCAACATGCAGCGCGACGACTGGTACACGTCGACCCGCAACGCGGGCGATCTGGCCGATCCGGAAGCCGTGGGCCGTTACGCGGCGCAACGCGCGCTGTCGCGCATCGGCGCGCGCAGCCTCGACACGCGCAAGGTGCCGGTGCTGTTCGAAGCGCCGCTCGCTGCCGGTATTCTCGGCGCATTCGTGCAGGCCACCAGCGGCGGCGCGCTGTATCGCAAGACGTCGTTCCTCGTCGACAGCCTCGGCAAGCCGGTATTCGCGCCGCACGTGCAGGTGGTCGAAGATCCGCACGTGGCTCGCGCCATGGGCAGCGCGCCGTTCGACGAAGAAGGCGTGCGCACCAAACAGCGCTCGGTCGTGAAAGACGGCGTGGTGGAAGGCTATTTCCTCTCCACCTACTCGGCGCGCAAGCTCGGTATGCAAACCACCGGCAATGCGGGCGGCTCGCACAACCTGTCGCTGAAGAGCTCCAACACGCGTCCGGAAGACGATTTCGAAGCCATGCTGAAGAAGCTCGGCACCGGCTTGCTGCTGACCGAGCTGATGGGGCAGGGCGTGAACTACGTGACCGGCGACTACTCGCGCGGCGCGTCGGGCTTCTGGGTCGAGAATGGCAAGATCCAGTATCCGGTCGAGGAAATCACGGTGGCGAGCACGCTGCAGGAGATGTTCCACCATATCGTTGCGATCGGCGCGGATACGATCACGCGCGGCACCAAGCAGACGGGCTCGGTGCTGATCGAGCGGATGACGATCGCCGGGCAGTAAGGGGGTTGCAGCTGCGGGTTGTCGCTGCGCGTTGAGGCGCGCAGCCGCGTCAACGCACAACCCTCAGGTCGCTTCGCGCAGAAACAGAAACGCCACGCAAATTCATGCGTGGCGTTTTTTTATGCGAATGCGTTTGCGTCCAGCCGTAGCGCCCTCAGGCGCCCGTGCGCTTATAAGTCACGAACGCGTAATCGAAGTCATTCGGTGCATCCGCGCGATGCGTTTCATGCGCGACTTCTTCCCACTCGCTGTCGTCGAGCTCGGGGAAGGTGGCATCGCCTTCGAAGTCGGCGGAAATCTCGGTGATGATCAGCTTGTCCGCCTGCCGCAAGCCTTCTGCATACAACTGCGCGCCGCCGATCAGAAACGCTTCCGGCGCCTGATCCTGGGCGGCGAGTTCCAGCGCCTGTTCGAGGGTCGTGGCGGCGTCGCAGCCCTGAAAGCGGCGCGTCGCGTCCCGAGTCACGACGATGTTACGGCGTCCCGGCAGCGGCCGGCCGATCGATTCATGCGTTTTACGGCCCATGATGATGGGCGCGCCCATGGTGGTGCGCTTGAAGAACGCGAGGTCTTCGGGAAGTCGCCAGGGCAACTGGTTGTCGCGGCCGATCACGCCGTTATTGGCGCGAGCGACGATCAGGGTGAGCGTCGTCATCGAATGGAAAGGGGAACGTAACCGGGACGATTCTACCTGACGCGCGCAAGCGGGCCCACGGGGGTGGACCCGCCCCTCGTTCAGCGTGTCGCTCACTCCTGCGCGGCGTCTTCGCCCGCGAGCACGGCTTTGTCTTCGACGGCGCTCAAGTCGCGCAAGCCATGCAGTCCCATCAGCCGGTACAGCGTGACGCGCGAAATATTCAGATCCACCGCCGCCTCGTTCAGGCGATGCCGATGGCGCAGCAACGCCGCTTCGATCGCGCGCTTCTCGGCGGCCTCGCGCGCTTGCGATAGCGTCATGGTCTGCTGTTCGGTGAAGTCGCCGAGATCGAGGTCGTCGGCGGAAATCAGCTTGTTCTCCGCCATCACGATCGCGCGGCGCACCCGGTTGATCAACTCCCGGACGTTGCCCGGCCAGGTGTAGTTGTACAGCGCCTCGATCGCCGACGGCGTGAAGCCGCGAATCTTGCGCGCGCTGTCGGTCTTGAACTTGTGCAGAATGTGCTGCGCGAGAATTTCGATGTCCTTGCCGCGCGCGCGCAACGGCGGTTCGTCTACCCGCAGCACACAGAGCCGATGAAACAGGTCGGCGCGGAAACGCCCTTCGCGCATCGCGTCGTCGAGATCGACGTGAGTCGCGGAAATGATCCGCACGTCGATCGGAATCGATTCGCGGCCACCGAGCCGTTCGATCTTGCCCTCCTGAAGAAAGCGCAACAGGCTCGCCTGACTTTCGAGCGGCAGGTCGCCGATTTCGTCGAGCAGCAGGGTGCCGCCGTCGGCCGCTTCGACCCGGCCGATCTTGCGCTGGTTCGCGCCGGTGAACGCACCGCGTTCGTAGCCGAACAGTTCCGACTGCAGCAGGTGGTGCGGAATCGCGCCGCAATTGATCGCGATGAACGGTGCCTTGCGGCGCGGCGAGCGCTCGTGAATCGCCAGTGCGGTGAGCTCCTTGCCGGTGCCCGACTCGCCGGAGATGAACACGCTCGCGTCGGTATTCGCGACCTTGCGGATGGTGCGAAACAGTTGCTGCATCGCTTCGCAGGTGCCGACCATTTCCTCGTCGCCCGATTCGCTGCTGGGCGGCGGGACTTCCGGTTCGCACAGCGTCACCATGCCGAACGCGTGGCTGACCAGATAATCGACCGAGGCGTTCGCCACCGGCATTTTCACGTAGTCGAAACAGTAGTGGCGCACGAGCCGGCGCACGACCGGATCGTTCAGGCGCTCGTGCGTGGCGAGCGCGATCCAGCCGACCTGTTGCTGCCGCAGACTGGCTTCGAGTCCGGCCAGATCGCGCGGCGGAAAGCTTGCCAGATCGACGATGCCGGCGCACGCCACGTCGGGCTTCACCAGCTTGCCGAGTTCATGCGCGGAGCGTGCCGCCGCGACGTTCCAGCCACGGCTTTTCAGGTGCGCGATCAAGGTATCGTCCAACGTGCGTGCCACATAGAGCAGCAGACGCTCGCTCCGTATGTGCGTCACCGCCGCCGCGCCGCCATGCGTGGCTACCGCCGGCGGCACATGCGGCGGGGTGTCCACGGCGCGGCCCACGGCACTCTTTTGCGGCAGGGCGAGGGTGAGATGCGAAACCGCTCCCGCCACCGGAGCAACACTGGTCAGATGAGGTGATTCACGCACGTTCGACCTCGTATCGTTGGCATATCAGAATGTGTAGGGAAAGCGCACGCCGACCACGAAGTTCGGCGCGTCCGGCGTCAGGCCGACCGAGACCGAACCGTTGATGGTCAGATGCTTGTTCACCACGTGGTTCAGCCCGAAATTCAGCGCGGCCGCCGTGGTCTCGCTGCCCGGCACCTTCGAGTAGGAGCCGCCCGGCGCGCGGGTCTTCGACTCCGGTTCGAGCGCCATGGTGTACGAGATGCTGGCCGAGTCCTTGTCGGAGAACGCGAGCGCGACGCCGCCGCCGAACTGCACGACGTCGCCGAGCTTGACCGTCGCCGGTTGGGTTTGTCCCTGCACCGAGGAGATGTCCGCGAACGAGCGGGCCACGTTGTACGTGTACGACAGGCTGCCGAACAGCACCACCGGGTCGTAGGTTTTTAGCAGCGAGACGCCGGCCGTCACGTTCCACATGCCGGTGCCGGTGGGCAGCTTGTTCGGCGCGACCAGGTTGGTATTGTTGGCGTCCACCTGCACCAGCTTCTGGCCGAACGGCGAGGTGCCGGTCGGGGCCTTGATACGCAGACTGCCGACCACGTCGGGCAGGCTGTTGGTCTCTTTCAGGAACTGATAATAGATGCCGAAGTTGATGTCGCCGATATTGCTGCCGTTCACCGACGCGTCCGACAGCGTGTTCGCCGCGCCGCCCGCGCCGCCGACAATGAAGTTGCTATGCCGGTAGATGTACGGCACGTCGACGTCGATACTCATGCGGTCGGTCAGACCGTAGCGCGTATCGAGATCGGCCATCACCTGGTGCGACTTGGTCTCGCCGAGGTTGATGTTGCCGAGGAAAATCGCGTCGAGCGCGAGGAAGCCGGACAACTGCAACTGGCGACGATCGTAATAGGTGTCGCTGATGCCCCAGTCCATCGTCAGCTTATGGTCGAAGAGCGGCGCGTGTTCGCGTTGCACGACGGCTTCTTCGGCTTGCGTGCGTACCGGTTCGGCGGCTTTCTGGGTCGTGCCGATCGCGCCGCTGCCGTCGGTGGCGGCAGGCAGGCCGCCCGCGCTGTTGCCCTCGGGCGCCGGCGGGTTGACGGGCACGCCGGTGGCGGTGCCGGTGTTGCCGCCCGGCGCCGGAACCCCCGGATTGACCTGGGCGAGCGGCGGCAACGGCACCGGCAGCCCGTCGGCGCCGGGCTGTTCGGCCACCGCTTCGCTGCCGGCCGGCGCACCGTAGCCCGGCATGCCGCGGCCGCGCTGCGCCATCTCGAGATTGGTGACCTGCTGTTCGAGTGAATGGATCTGCCGCTGCTGTTCGTCGACGACCCGCATCAACGTGTTCAGACGGTCTTCTACCGACTGTCCCGCCAGCGCCTGAGCGCCGGCACCTTGCGAAAGCGCGAATAGCAGGACGGCGGCCGGAATGGCCGCCAGTGCCGTGCGCGGCATTCTGGTCGATGAAAAATTGTTCATTTTGTGTTCCCCCGGTGTTCCGGCTGCACGCCGTCCGTTGCCGGGCGGCGCGCTGCCGTATCTTTACTGCTGGTCCTACGGTTGACGGGTGGCGGTCCGCCGCGTTATCTCCGGTTTTGCAGCGCTTGTAGTACGCCTAACTGACGGATCATCGCGGCTGACATTTGCTGCGTCTGCAAACTCAACTGCAATGCGTTGGCGACTTGCTGGTTATTGCCTGCAATCTGTAGTAACTGGGCGATTTGCCCGTTGCCTGGCGTGATGGTCTGGGTGGCGAGCCCAGCCGGTGTTTGTAATGCGACGCTAATGCCATTGCTGCCGAACGTGATGCCGGCTTTAACCGAGCCGGTCGAATTGCTGGCCGCTGCCGACGGGACATTGGCGGCGCCCCCCAGCAGCACGGCGTTATTATTGAAATCGATCGTTGCCGAGTTGGAACCCGTGTTCTTATCGCCCGCAACCTGCGTGACTTGCGACACCCCGTTGACCGAAATGTTTTGTCCGCCGGCGGCTTGAGCGTTCGGGTTGGCGCCCGAGTTGGCGCCCGAATTGCCACCGCTGCCTCCCGTCACGCTCGCCATCGAATTGACGGCGGTCGTGACCTGGCCCACGGCGTTCTGCACCGCCGAAAGCGTGCCCTGGGCGAGGGCGGTCACGCCGTTGGGCAACTGCCATTGCGAAATGACGTTCAGCACGAAGCCGGAAATCATCGTGCCGCCGGCGTATTTGCCGGTCTGGGTGGCGAGCACATCGTCACCGACCATTTGCACCTTGAGGGCTGCGGCGTCGCTGTCGTGAGCGGCAAGAAATTCAGGCACCGATGGCGAACCGGCGCCTTGTGCCGCATGGGCGCTGCTGGTCAGGCCGCACATCAAGGTGCAGATTGCGAGCCCGAGCTGAGTGAGCTGTTGCTTCATGGTTGAGTCAGAACAGGTCTGCCTTGATCAAGCCGTACTCGACAAAGGGAGTCGCCGCGGTGCCGTTAGCCAGCGCGTTGGCGCGCAGCTTCAGCGCGAGCGACTCGTTGTCCTGCAAGAGCGGTGAATCCTCCCTGAAGGGTTTGCCGAGGACCGCGAAGACGAGACCGTTCCAGGTCTTCGCGAAGTCCTCCTGCAGCACGATGCGATTGCCCAGCGCCGGATCCGCAATGAAGATGCGGCCTTGCTCGGCGTGCTTGACGATCACGAAGTGTTCGTACCCGTCGATGTTCATCAACACCATCACGGGAATCTGTAGATGCTGGAGTGCGTCGACCGTGACCCGGAAGCCGCGGCCGCGCATGCCGATGGTCTCGACGAACTTCTTCATGTCGAGCATCGAGAAGCCATTCTTGACCACCACTTCGGGCGTGGAGAACACCATCATCCGGCGGATCAGTTCGGTTTCCGGAATGTCGATGCCGTAGCCGAATTTGAGGAGGGTCGCCAGCGCCGCCGCACCGCAGCTGTAGTCGAACTGCTGGTTGACGATGTGGCTGTAACGGATGTCCTTCATCGAACGAACCGTCTTCGTCAACGGCACGCCGGCGAAGGTGGCCGTGTCGACGCTCGCCTGCGCGTAAGTCTGGTCCACGCACAGCGTGCAGCTTGCCAACGCTACGGCGAAGCGTAGCGCCGGGAACCCCTTGAACCCGGACATGCTGGTCTCCTGCTTTGTGGTCGCGCCGGCCGCTTCGATGGCGGCCGGCGCTTCCTCCCTGCTGCTCTTCTGGCTTCTTCTACCCGCTGTCGCGGTGCCGTCAGCTTAGTGACCGCTGTTCAGCGCTGCGATCGCGAGGCCGTTGTGTTGCAGGTTGCCCGCGCCACCGGCAATGTTCACGCCGATGTTGCCCGACGCGTTCATCAGAGCGCCTGCGCCCAGCATCGCGGTACCCTGGAATTGACCCTTGACCGACATGTTGGCGGTTTGCGAGTTGTCATCCGTGGCGACCATTGCCGTGGTTTCGGCATTCATCGGCGTGGTCGTCGTCACTGCACCGGCGAGGCTGTTGTTCTGCACGTTGCCGATACCCGACGAGACGTTCACACCGACATTGCCCGACACGCTTTGCAGCGAGTTGTCGCCGATCGACGCATTCAGATTGAAGTTGTTGATCCTGGCGGTGCCGGCCGAGCTTTGCGCATTGAAGATCTGCGCGTTGCCGAACACGTTGCCGACGTCGACCGAAGCGAGCGACACGTCGTTGCTCTGAGCGTTGTCGATACCTTCCGTGATGTTGATGCCGAGGTTGCCCGAGACACCGTTGGCGGCGCCGTTGCCGGTCGTGGCGGTGAGCGTGCCGGCGGCTTGCGTGTTGATGTGCTGCGTCACGGAGCCCTTGACCGTCACGTCGGTCGTGGCGAGGCTGGCGTCGATACCCCATGCTGCGCCGTAGGCGTCGGTGGAAGACGAGGAGCTCTTCGAATAGCTGGAGGACTGTTCGCCGACCGCGGCGTAGCCGGAGCCCTGGCTAGCCTTGTAGCCCCACACCTTGCCTTGTCCCGAACCTTCGCTGGCTTCGAAGCCGCCTGCTACACCCGCCGAGTTGGCATAGCTCGATTCGTTGTAGCCGGCCGAGAATCCGCCGCTGGCATGCGCCGAGCCTTCGCCGAAGAACGGCGTATTGAAGCCCTGATAGTTGTAGCTGCCGCCGATCGAGCCGCCCGCCGCGATATGGCCGCCGGCGTTCTGGCTGGTGTGGCTGAAGCCGCCTTCGATGCCGGCTGCCTGCTGGCTGAACGAATAGCCGCCGCCTTGCACCGCGCTGCTCTGGCTGCCGTACACATAGCCGGCCGACGCTTGCGCGCCTTGCGAGCTCGACGATTTCGACGAATGGCTTTGTGTCAGCACGGCGTACGCGACGCCGCCGCCAACCACCGACGACGAGTTGTTATTGACCGACGTCGTCACATGGCCGCTCGTGTAGCTTTGTGCTTGCGGGTCGAGCGACGCATTGACGTTGACCATCTGGCTGTTGTTGATCACCGCGCCGGCCGTGCTGGACACGTGCACGCAACCGTACAGGCCAACCAGACCTTCGACGCCGACCGCTTCACCCACCAGCGTGGCATTGAACAGGTAGACCTTTTGCGGTGCGGCAAAGGCGCTGCCGGATGCGGCAACGAGGACGGCTGCGGCAATAAGAGTGCGCTTCATGATTCGCTCCGATACTTTAAGTGTGGTCAGTTAAAAAAAGTGCCCGCCGGGGGACGGAGCACAAAACTGTTTGCCGTGGCATTACCGGCGCCGGCTGTCTGGTTGATCTGCACGATCCCGCTGACGTTCTTGAAGGCATCGCTGGAGATGTTTGCCTCGCGTACGCTATGAACCCCGATGGATTGACCCAGACTGCCGTTTTTCGGGGCCGTCGCGGATAGCTCCCCATCCGAGACGGTCTCGACTCCGAGCACAGCAGCAGTCCCGATCTGGGTGCTGTTGCGCTGCAGATTCCCTGCTCCGGCGGACTGGTTCACCAGTACCGCGCCGGATGTATTCGAAAAGGCATTCGCTTCGATCGACGCCCGCGCCGTCGTGACCTTCGCGGCGACACTCGCGCTTTGCGTGCCGACGTTGGCATTGCCGACCGAGCCGCCGTTTGTCAGCGTGATCTGATTGGCCTGCGCGTTGTCGAGGCCGGCCGTTTCGTTGACCGCGAACGCGCCGGTGACACCCGCGCCGGCACCGTTGCCGATGGTCGCGTTGGCGCCGACGCCCGGCACGGCTTGAGCATGCGCCTGGCCGGCCAGCAGCGCCACGCCGCCGAAGCACAGCCACAGCGCGGTCTGCAGTGAACGCAAGCGCGGTGAACGCAAGGTGAGCGGATTCATTTCAAACCTCCGAGCGAGCCGCTCAGCGCGTTCGACAGCGGCGCCAGCGCGCCGGTCACCGACGAGGTAATCGTGCCGCCGATCCCGGGACCTGGCAGCCCGATGCCGCCCGCGTTCAGCGCGACGTTGTTGCCGGTCGTCTTGCCGCTCAGGATTTGCGTGACCGCCTGCATGCCGGTGCCGCCGAGCACGCCGCCGTCGGCGACGCCGCTGGACCCGTGCGCATTCGTCAGATCGGTGTCGCCCACGAGTTGGGCGATCGCCGGATTGAATGAATTGGCCGGGAAAGTGGTGGCACGCACGGCGACCGGATCCTGGCTTTTCGGCACCGGGATGAACGCGTCGCGCGGCGTGACCGTGCGTTCGACGATGATGTCGCCGGGGTTGACGGTTTGCTGCGCATGAGCCGCGACGCTGAAACAGGCGGCGAGCAGCACAACGGTGCCGATGAGCGCGACGGAGAAGCTGGGCACAAGAGGCAGACGGGCCGACAGCGCGGCGGCCGGTGTCTGCGGCGGCCTCTGCGCGTACGGCGTGCGGATTGAAGCGTTCATGTCGGTCCCCTGCCTTTGTCTCTGTAAGCGGGTGGCGCGCTGCGCGCGTCGCCGTCGCCGGTATGCGTCTTTAATCTGCTCGGCTACTTTCTTTGGTAGTTGGCGACGTTGCCTTGCGCGGTGCGCGCGGCGTCGACCGGAATCGGCAGCGGCGACGAGGGCGGGGCGATTTCGTCCCAGAGCGTCACGCTGTTGCCGTTACCGCTGCCGCTGCCGCGCATCAACTGCGGCGTCGCGGCCACCATCAACATGCCGACCGCACCGCCGCGTTGCCGCGACAAGACCTGGTCGTCGAGCGAAAAATCGTTCACGGATGCACCATCGACCGGAAGGCTCAACACGTTGCCGGCGAGCAGGCGGAATTCGCTGGCCATCGAGGCCGTCCAGTCGGGAGCGGCCTTAACGCGGAGCGTCGCGTTCGTGAAGGAGGCAAAGCCGCTGTCGGTCGAATCGGCGGAATCGGCCAGCGTGGCGCTTTGCGCCTGGACGGCTTGCTGGGCACGGGCGCCGGCGGGCAGCACGAACAGGGCGGCTGCGGCGCACAGTGCGGCGCATGATGCGAGGCTGCTCAGTTCGGTGCAAAAAGCGAGTCGCATGATGTGTCTCCTTGGTGCACAGCATTTAGCGAAACGTGTGCCATCCGTCGCAATCCATTGGTGCATCTGGATGCGACCCGCATACCCCGAAGCCAGGCTCGGCAAATCGGACAAAAACGTTTCAGCGCTGAAACGGCAGGCAGAAAATACCTATAATTTGTTAATTGCGGCGGTACGAACTACCTTCGGGTCTACGCCAGGAAAAGCGCTTCCACTCGTCTTTTATTTGTCGGCTTAATCTCGGCGAATCGCCCGCTAAACCTTACTGGGTATGGAGTTTGCGATTAAATTCGCATAATTGTTTTCCAAGCGGCGCGCGTATAGTAAGCTCTCGAAAAAGAGCTTCAGATTTAAAAAAGCCCGCTAACGGGCCGTCTCAAACACACACGCCGCTTTCTTGGGGATCAGCTGTCCGCACGGAATGGAATGGCCGTTCGGTTTTTGCTATTGCGCGAATCCCGAACGAGTCAGCGTGTCTGAATCTTGGTTCAGGTGCGTGCGTCATCCTTAACGTTCGTTGACGAGAGGATCTGAATAATGGAACCCGCAACGCGGCAACTGATTTACGTTTCGCGCGACCCGAGCGCGGAGCTGCACACACGCTTTCATCAGCGTGGCTGGCATGTCGAAGTGGTGGGATCGGCGCGCGACGTGCGCCGGGCGGTTCGCGCCGGAATGGCAGCGGGCGGCCTGCTCGATCTTTGCAGCGACTTCCAGCCGCATGAAATTGCCGCCTTCGAATCCTGCCTGACCATGCCGAACGTCGGCTGGGTCGCGGCCACCTTGCCCGGCCAGTTGCAGGACGCCGCCTTGCGCCGGCTCGTGCGCGACTACTGTTTCGACTACGTGACGGTGCCGTATTCAGGCGACCGTATCGTCGATTCGGTCGGCCACGCGTACGGCATGATCTCGCTGGGCGAACCCGCTTCGAACGACGCATCGCAGGGCGCCGAAGGCGAAATGGTCGGCTCGTGCGACGCCATGCTCGCGCTGTTCCGCTCCATCCGCAAAGTGGCCATGACCGACGCGCCGGTGTTCATCTCCGGCGAATCGGGCACCGGCAAGGAATTGACGGCGGTCGCGATTCACGAGCGCTCGGCACGGCGCAACGCGCCGTTCGTGCCGATCAACTGCGGCGCGATTCCCCCGCATCTGTTGCAATCCGAACTATTTGGTTATGAGCGCGGCGCGTTCACGGGCGCGAATCAGCGCAAGATCGGACGCGTCGAAGCCGCCAATGGCGGCACCTTGTTTCTCGATGAAATCGGCGATTTGCCGCTCGAAAGCCAGGCGAGCCTGCTGCGCTTTCTGCAGGAACGCAAGGTCGAGCGGCTGGGCGGTCATGGAGCGATCGACGTCGACGTGCGCATCATCTCGGCCACGCACGTGGATATGACCGCCGCGATGATCGAAGGGCGTTTCCGTTCCGACCTGTATCACCGTCTGTGCGTGTTGCAGATCGACGAGCCGCCGCTGCGCGCGCGCGGTAAGGATATCGAACTGCTCGCGCGGCACATGCTGGAACGTTTCAAGAAAGACGCGAGCCGCCGTCTGCGCGGCTTCGCGCCGGATGCGATCGCGGCGCTGCATAACTATGGTTGGCCGGGCAATGTGCGTGAGCTGATCAACCGGGTGCGGCGCGCCATCGTGATGTCGGAAGGGCGGGCGATCACGGCGCGCGATCTGGAACTGGCCGAGTATGTCGAGATCGTGCCGGTGTCGCTCGCGCAGGCGCGCGAGGCGGCCGAGCGTCAGGCGATCGAGCTGGCGTTGTTGCGCCATCGCGGCCGTCTCGGCGACGCCGCCCAGGAACTCGGCATTTCGCGCGTCACGTTGTACCGGCTGTTGTGCTCGCATGGCATGCGGCATATGGAAGGCGAGCCGCTCGCCGCGCCGCACGGCGATTTGCCGGCGACGGTGCCGCATCTCTAGGCTCTCCTTTCCACCGACCTCGCGAGTGTCGTGGGCCGGGAGGAAGGAAGGTGTCGGTATTTTCTCCGCTTCATGCTCATGCCGCGCTCCGGCGTCGTTCGGCCGCGCTTGTTAAAATCGGGTTTTCCGCTCAATTTCCGTGGCGCGCCTCGCTTGCGCCGCGCGCGTCGTCGAAGGAACCCGCATGAAACAGTATCTGGACCTCGTCCGCACGATTCTCGACACCGGCACATGGCAGGAGAACCGCACCGGCATCCGCACCATCAGCATGCCCGGCGCGATGTTGCGCTTCGACCTCCAGCAAGGTTTTCCCGCCGTCACGACGAAAAAACTGGCGTTCAAGTCGGCGGTCGGCGAACTGGTCGGTTTTTTGCGCGCGTCGCGTAGCGCCGCGGATTTTCGTGATCTCGGCTGCAAGGTGTGGGACGCGAATGCGAACCAGAATCCGCAGTGGCTGGCCAATCCGTATCGCGAAGGACCCGACGACCTCGGCGATGTATACGGCGTGCAGTGGCGCCAGTGGCCGGCCTACAAGGTGCTCGACGCGGGCGCGAGCGCGCAGTTGGCCGACGCGCAGTCGCGCGGCTTCCAGGTGGTGACCGAATTCGACGAGAACGGCAGCCCCAAAGTGCTGCTCTACAAGGCAATCGACCAGTTGCGGCAATGTCTGGACACGATCATGCAGAACCCCGCCGACCGGCGAATTCTGTTTCATGCATGGAACCCTGCGGTACTGGATCAGATCGCCCTGCCGGCTTGTCACCTGCTGTATCAATTCCTGCCGAACGTCGCGCGGCGCGAGATTTCGCTGTGTCTGTACATTCGCAGCAACGACGTCGGGCTCGGCACGCCGTTCAATCTGACCGAAGGCGCGGCGTTGCTGCATCTGGTGGGTCGCTTGACGGGCTATACGCCGCGCTGGTTCACGTACTTCATCGGCGACGCGCACATCTACGAGAACCAGCTCGATATGTTGAAGCAGCAGTTGACGCGTGAGCCCTACGAGAGCCCGGCGTTCGCGATTTCGGACCGCGTGCCGGACTACGCGAAGACCGGCGTGTATGAGCCGGAGTGGCTGGAGAAGATCGAGCCGGCGGATTTTTCGCTCGTCGGTTACCGGCATCACGAGCCGCTGACCGCGCCGATGGCGGTCTGAGCGAGCGCGACCGGCGTCCTGCGCTCGGCGCTCGGCGCTCGCCTGAAAAGGAAAAACCCCCGCGATGTGAGTCGCGGGGGTTTTTTGTTGCACGTCGAGTTCAGGTGCGAGGTTTAAGAAATCAGCGCTGCCGGGTTTAGCTCTTGTGATGCTCGTCGTGGTTGCCGCCGGATGAATGCTGCTCCTCGTGCTGCGGATGCGGCTCCGGACGCTGCGCCTGCTGCGGACGCGGTTCCGGACGAGGCTGCTGTGCCTGCTGCGGACGCGGTTCCGGACGAGGCTGCTGTGCCTGCTGCGGACGCGGTTCCGGACGAGGCTGCTGTGCTTGCTGCGGACGCGGTTCCGGACGAGGCTGCTGCACCTGCTGCGGGCGCGGTTCCGGACGCGGTTGCTGCATCTGTTCCGGACGCGCTTCCTGACGCGGCTGCTGGGCCTGCTGTGCCGGCTGCGGATGAGATTCCTCGCGCGGCTGCTGGGCTTGCTGCGTCGGCTGCGGCCGTTGCGCTTCATGTTGCACTTCACGCGGCGCTTCCGGCTGACGCTCAGCCTGCTGCGGACGCGCTTCCGCCTGCCGTGCCGGTTCCTGCGGGCCACCATGCTGCTGCGCCATCGGCGTATGCGGTTGCGTCCAGGCCGGCTCGTGGCGCTCGTTCGCGCCCGGCTGCTGGCCGGCTTGCTGCGGCATGCCGTGCTGCTGCGCGTTCGCTTGCGGCGGACGCGGCACACCATTCACCGCATGTCCCGCTTCGCCGGGTTGCTGGCGTTCGTTGGCCATCGGCTGCGGCGTGCCCGGACGCGCCTGCGCCTGCTCGCCACGTTGCGGCTGACCGGGCGCCGCGCCGGGCGTCGCACCCGGACGTTGCTCCACCTGCTGCATCCCGCCAGGCGCACCAGGCGCCCCGGGCGCTGCCCCCGGCGTACGCCCTGCCATATGCGACTGTACGACCCGTACGTTCTGCACCGGCAACGCGCTCGGACCGCCCGCCATATGCGCCGGCACGGAGGTCCGCACGATCGGCTGACCCGCACCCGGCACCCGTCCACCGCTTTGCGCGAAATTCTGTGCGAGGGTGTCGTGATAGGCGGCCGGCATGCCCGGATTACGCGTCGCCACCACCGCACGCGCCGCGACACCCGCCGGCGGCCGGTAATTCGCGTTGCGCAGACCCGGTCCGAAGCTTTCCTTGACCGGCGCGATGCCCACGCCGCCCGGGTTGATCTGCGCATTGCGCCATTGCTGCGGATCGACCTTCTGCGCGAAGCGCGCGACCGGCTGACCATGCACGAAGGCCGTTGCCGGCACGGCGGTGACAGCACCCGGCGCGCGATAGTTGATGTACGTGTTGTGAATGTTGGTCACATTCACATTCGTCACATTGACGTTGCGGTTGTTGACGATGGTCGTCTGGTTGACGCGGTTGTAGTAACCCGGGCTCCAGTGATCGTGACCGCTGCCCCACTGCGGATGCCACGGCTCGCCGGGGCCGAGCGGGAACCACGCGACGCCCGCTGCCACCGCGCCGCCGATCGCCAGACTCACGCCCCAGTTCACGCCGCCACCGCCGCCGCCCACGAAGGCGACCAGCGCCGGTGCGTACACGGGCGGCGCGCTGACCACGATCGGGCCCGGCACCCACGCCCACGCATCGTCGACCTGGGCCCAGCGGCCGTAGTGGTAGGGCGCGAAGCCCCACGGCGCGTCGTCGACCCACGTCCAGCCCCACGGCGCCTGCCAGACCCAGTGGCCTTCGTGGTACGGCGCCCAGCCGACCGGCGTGGCGCGCGGCACCCACACCTCGCCGTATTGCGGGCTGCTGCGCCACGTGCCGTTGGCGTCGAGGTCTTCGTAACCGGGAATGTCGCGCGACACATAACGCGCCGACACCGAGCGGTCCTCGGCGGCATCGCGCGCGGCGGCCCACTGGTCGAAGCCGTCGAGGCCCGGTACGCCGTTGTCGGCGATCTGTTGCAGGTTGGTGCCGCCGAAGCGGATCTGCTGGCCCGCCGAGATTTGTACCTGACCGCTGTCGCCGTACACCGTCGCGCTGCCGCTGCGCACGGTCACGCTGGTGCTGCTGCCGTCCGGCGCGACGTCGACGCGATAATCGCCGGGGCCGTTCAGCCCGAGCGCGAGATTCGGCGTGTCGATCTCATACGACGAACCCGGCGCCAGTTCGCGCACCCGCGTCGACAAGGTGCCTTGCGCGACTTTGAGCTGCGCGCTGTTGTCGTCGAGATTCAGGATGTCGAGGCTGGTGGACTGATCGAGGCGCACCGCGGTCGAGCCGATGTGCAGTTCCGAGCGCGCATTCCGATCGTTCCACAGCTGATCGCCGGTGGTGAGCGGGCGGTTGAGCTGCGCGTACGACCAGTCGGTCGCGCCGGCCGGTTCGGTGGTCACCGTGCCGGCCATGTAGTTCAGACGCGCAATGCGTCCCGGCGGATCGGTGTTCTGCGTCGAGGCGACCTGAGGCGCGGGCTGGACTTCCTGCGCGATGCCGGCTTGAGCGGCGAACAGGAAGGCAGCGGCGGCGATCAGGGTGTAGCCCGTGAGGCGGCGATTCGAGTGCTGATCTTTGGTATGTGTTCTCATGATTTATCTCCGGCGGACGCGGCATTTTGCTTCATCCGGATTTCACTTTACCTGCAGCGTATGTTTCAAGACCCCCACTTTTGTAAGGCCACCTCACCAGCGTGTAACAAAAGGTCTCGATAAGGGATTCCGTAAGGCGATTGGATGATTTCTGTAATCGCATCAGGTATTTACGAGCGGCGAGGGGCCGCTCGCGGCCTCATTCAGCTTGCCAGGAAGGCATCGAAATGACGCTGCCCCGAAGGCGTAACGCGCAGGATTCGCGGCCTTTCGGTCCGCTCGACCCAGCCTTGCGCGGACCACGAGTCGAGCAGCGCCGCGCCGAGCGCGCCACCCAGGTGCGGGCGCCGTTCGCTCCAGTCGGGACAGGTGCAGGCAAAGCGGCGCCGGCGGCTTTTCTGCGCCGACAGGTCGACGCCCCATTCGGCAAAGCGGCCGGCGCCGTCCCCGGTTGTTTCGAGCGAGGTGCCATTCAGCGTCAGCAGGCCGCGCTGGACCAGCCGCTCCAGCACGCGCACCGACAGTTCACCCGCCATATGGTCGTAGCAGGTGCGGGCGTAGCGCATGTCGAGCGGCACGGTGCGCGCCGGACGCGGCACGGACCGCTGCGGCGCGCTGATTTGCGCGACGTTGGCGAGCGCTTCGATGGACGCCGCGATATCCGGCGAGGCGATCCGGAAGTAGCGATGCCGGCCGCGCACTTCGAGCGCGAGCAGTCCGCCGTCGGTCAGACGGGCAAGATGGGCGCTCGCTGCCGACGGCGACAGCCCGGCGATGATCGTCAGTTCGCCGGCCGGGCGGGCGCTGCCGTCCATCAGCGCCCACAGCATGGCAGCGCGGCCGGGATCGGCAAGCAATGCACCGATCCGGCTCAAGCCGGGGAAATGGTTCTGTTCGTCGGCGAGCTTGAGGGTCATGAGGTGTCTCCTGCGGGTTCCGGGCAACCGGGTTGCCGTTGGCGGCGCCGCCGGGGCGCCCTACGAATCAATGTACCGATCCGCGGCATTCTATGTTTCAGCTTAGCGTGAAACGTGGTGTGCAAATGCTACGAAAACCCGGCTGGCGCGGCTGCGCGGTGACGTGGCTGGCGCTCCTGAGTCGTTGCGATCCGCCAGGCTAGAATCGACCTCTGTCTTTGCAGGAACAGGAACACGCAGTCATGAAAACTCTTCTCGCCGTGCTGGTCGCGGCACTGCTGCTCGGCGCGTGCGCGCATGGCGGCGCGGATTCGTCGGGGGCGGGCACCGGCAGCATCACGATGTACGGCACGATCGACGAAGGCGTCACCGTACATAAATAAGCGGCGGGTAAGCGACGGGTAATGGGCCGCGTGAGCGAGCGCTGCCCGCAACTCGGACGGCGTCACGTTGGCGCTACCTTGGTAAAAGCCTCGCGCTAACGGACAGCTCGCCGAAAGCCACAACCGATTCCCGCAACAATTCGCCTCTCCAACTGCGCGGAACCCACGGCGCTGTCAATATTGCGCTCGTATAATCGCCTCCTTTCAATGCATCCGATTGACCGGAGTCAACATGAGCACCCCTTCCGCAGCCCCGTTCGACCGTTCCGAAACCACTTTCCGCTTTCTCGCCGAACCCAGTTCGGTCAACTTCGGCGGCAAGGTTCACGGCGGCGCGTTGATGAAGTGGATCGACGAAACCGCGTACGCGTGCTCGGCGGTGTGGTCGGGCCGCTACTGCGTGACGGTTAGCGTGGGCAATATCCGTTTCCGTCGGCCGATTCTGGTCGGCAACCTCGTCGAATTGCGCGCGCGGGTCGTGGCGACGGGTCGCACCAGCATGCACATCCACGTGTCCGTGCAGGCCGGCGATCCGAAGGGCGGTGAGCTGATGCAAACCACGGACTGCCTGGTCGTGATGGTCGCCGTCAACGAGAACGGTCACCCGGTGCCGGTGCCGGCCTTCGTGCCGGAGACGGATGAGCAGAAGCGCCTCGCGAAGTACGCGATGGACGTGAAGGAAGCGCTCGACGCGATCGTCGAGTTGAAGCCGGAAGAGGTGGCGCAGGGGAAGGTTTAAGCGGCGCCGGCGGGTCTGCCGGCGCGGCAGGCTGTCCACGCGAACAGGGCGTTACGTTCGTGCGGACAGCGGGTTGAGCGCTTGCCGGTGAGTCTCTGGCTCGCTTCGCCGGGTTGCGTGTCAGGCGAGCGGCAAGCGCGGCGCGGGGCGAATTATCTGGCCGCAGCCGCAGCCGCAGCCGCAGCCGCAGCGTCCAGGCAATCAGCTCGCCGCGTACCGCCTACTCAACCGGCCGAGTGCCCCACCATCTCCTTCGGCTTCACCCACTCATCGAACTGCTGCTCGGTCACATAGCCGAGCGCAAGCGCCGACGCCTTCAGCGTGGTGCCTTCCTTGTGCGCTTTCTTCGCGATTTTGGCGGCCTTGTCGTAGCCGATGTGCGGATTGAGGGCGGTCACCAGCATCAGCGATTCGTTGAGCAACGTATCGATACGCTCGCGATTCGGCTCGATGCCCACCGCGCAGTTGTCGTTGAAGCTATGCGCGCCGTCGGCCAGCAGCCGCACCGATTGCAGCACGTTATGGGCGATCATCGGCCGGAACACGTTCAACTCGAAATTGCCGCTCGCGCCGCCGATGTTGACCGCGACGTCGTTGCCGAACACCTGCGCGCACAGCATCGTCAGGGCTTCGGACTGGGTCGGATTGACCTTGCCCGGCATGATCGAACTGCCCGGTTCGTTCTCCGGAATCGAGAGTTCGCCCAGGCCGCAACGCGGGCCGCTCGAGAGCCAGCGAATGTCGTTGGCGATCTTGTTCAGGCTCGCGGCGACGGTTTTCAACGCGCCATGCGCGAACACCAGCGCGTCGGCCGCGGCCATCACCTCGAACTTGTTCGGCGCCGACACGAACGGCAGGCCGGTCTGCTGGCCGATCGCGGCCGCGACCTTGTCCGCGAACTGCGGATGTGCGTTCAGGCCGGTGCCGACCGCGGTGCCGCCCTGCGCGAGTTCGTACAGATGCGGCAGCGTCGCTTCCACGTGACGAATGCCGTGATCCAGTTGCGCGACGTAACCCGAAAACTCCTGGCCAAGCGTGAGCGGCGTCGCGTCCTGCAAGTGTGTGCGGCCGATCTTCACGATGTCGACGAACGCCTTGGCCTTGCCGTCGAGCGTATCGCGCAGCGTCTTCAGCGCCGGCAGCAGATGCTTGACGATCGCGTTGGCGGCGGCCACGTGCATCGCCGTCGGGAACACGTCGTTCGACGACTGGCCGCGATTCACGTCGTCATTCGGATGCACTTTGCGCGCTTCGCCGCGTTCGCCGCCGAGCAATTCGCTGGCGCGATTCGCGATCACCTCGTTGAGGTTCATATTGGTCTGCGTGCCCGACCCGGTCTGCCAGACGGCAAGCGGAAATTCGTCGGGATGCTGGCCCGCGATGATCTCGTCGGCGGCCGCGATGATGGCTTTGGCCTTGCTTTCGTCGAGCACGCCGAGCCCCTGGTTGACCTCGGCGGCGGCGCGCTTGATGACGGCCAGCGCGTTGATCAGTTCAAGCGACTGCTTCTCGGTCGAAATGCGGAAATTCTGCAGCGAACGCTGCGTTTGCGCGCCCCACAAACGCGCGTTCGGCACGGCGATTTCACCGAACGTGTCACGCTCCATTCGTACGTCTTCAGTCATGTTCAACTCCGCTTCTCAAAGTTCTGCGTTGACAGGCAATAGGGAGAATAGACCCGTTAGCGCGTTCCGGTACAAACCCGCCTGCGGATCGAAAATGTAGGTGCGGCGCTGGCCGTTTTCGACGTCGGTCCACACCAGCGGCGACAGCGGCGCGCCGATCGAACGCAGGTAGGCGAGCTGCGCGGCGTCGGCTAGCGTCACGTGGTAACTGGCCTCCGGCGCGATGGCGCGCTCGAAGATCTGCGCGACCTGGTTGGCGAGCGGCGCGCTGTGGATCACCAGCGCCAGTTCGGTGTTCAGATTGGCTGAACGGGGGTCGAGATTCATCGAGCCGATCACCAGAATCTCGTGATCGATCACGTAGGTTTTGGCATGCAGGCTGGCACGCGAACGCGAACCGGCAATCCCCGCGCGCGGCGTATTCTGTTGCGGCTTGAACTCGTACAGCTCGACGCCTTGCCGCAGCAGCGGCACGCGAAACGGACTGTAGCCCGCTTGCACGGCGACCGCGTCGGTGGCGGCGAGCGAGTTGGTCAGCACGGCGATCCGCACGCCGCGATGCGTCAGCACGCCCGCCGCCTGGACTCCGGATTCGTGCGGTACGAAGTAGGGCGAAATGATCAGGAAATCTTTCTGCGCGTCGTGCATCAGCTCGGCCAGGCGCTGCATCGGCGGACTCACATAGTCCGGCGACGGGTGCACGATTTTCTCCGGCAGATCCGCCTTGAATTCGGCGGGCGCCCAGGTCAGGCCAAGCTGGTCGTTGGCGATCTGCGTGGCGAGCGGTGTCGCGTTCAGCGGCTTCGCGTTGTACGGATCGGCGTTCTCGCGCCAGTGTTGACGCAAGTCTTCGCGGGTCTTGTCGAGTTCTTTCGCGTCGAACTTCTGCTGGTTCAGCACGCGCAACGGATAGGCAATGCTGCTGTTCCAGTAGTCGTCGAAACTGGCCGAAATGTCGGCGGTGATCGGGCCCGCGGCGAGCACGTCGAGATCGCGAAATTGCAGCGTTTCGCTGGCGCTGAAGTATTCGTCGCCCAGATTGCGGCCGCCGACGATCGCCAACTGGTTGTCCGCGATCATCGCCTTGTTATGCATGCGGCGCGTGAAGTGGCCGATCTGCGTGAACAGATTCGTCGTGCGTTCGAACACGCCTTGCTGCGCGCTGCCGAACGGATTGAACACGCGAATCTCGATGTTGTCGTGCGAGTTCAGCCCCGCCATCACCTGGTCGATGTCCTTGAAGTTCAGATCGTCGACCAGCATGCGCACGCGCACGCCGTGATCCGCCGCGTACAGCGCGGCGCCGAGCAGCAGCTTGCCGGTGGTGTCCTCGTTGGCGATGTAGTACTGCAAGTCGAGGGTCTTCGTCGCCGCGCGCGCGAGCGCGATGCGCATCTGCAACGCGTCGGTACCGCTCGACAGCACGCGAAAACCGGACTGGTTCGGATGCGCGGCTTCGAGCGGTGCAAGCGCGGTGTGCAGCGGTGTGGTCTCGGTGACGGGAAGCGCGTGGGTGACCTGACGGTCGAACGCGGTGGCGGGGGGCTTGGTGGCGCAGGCAGTCAGAAATGCCGTTGCGAGGCACAGCAGGAAGAAATGTCCGCTTGCCGCCCACGCCGATTTTCTATGCGGTGTGCTGAGCGCGTGCCAGCGTTGCGGTACGGTCTGGCTTGGCTTTGGATTCTGCTTCTGTTTCTGATGCCACGGCACGCTCGCTTCTCCCTTGATCGCAGGCTTCTCATGGCGACAGCGCAGGTGTTGGCCTGCGCTGTCGAGAAATGCATTCTAAGGGGAATTGCCGGGCTGGGCCGGGTTCGCCCGCATCACGGCGAGGGGATTAGCCGCGTTCGGCGCTCAGTGCGCGGTCGCCATCCGGATGCGTCGAACCCTTGGCCGGACGTCCTGCCCAATAGCCCGCGAGCAGCGAGCCGGAGAGGTTGTGCCACACCGAAAACAGCGCGCCGGGCAGCGCGGCGATCGGTGTGAAATACAGCTTGCCGAGCGTGGCCGCGAGGCCGGAATTCTGCATGCCGACTTCGATCGCGAGCGTGCGGCAGACGGCTTCGTCGAAGCCGAGCAAACGGCCGCCCCAGTATCCGCCGAGCAGGCCGATGCCGTTATGCAGCACCACGCCCAGCATCACCACGAGGCCGACCGACGCGATGCTCTTCTGCGTGCCGCCGACCACCGCGCCGATGATCAGGATGATCGCGACCATCGAAATCAGCGGCAGAATTGGTTCGACCTTGCGCACGATCTTGCCGAAAAGATGATTGACGGCGAGACCGACCACGATCGGCAGCGCGACGATTTGCAGGATGCTCATCAGCATGCCGTGCACGTCGACGACGATCGACGCGTCCACATACAGACGCGTCAGCAGCGGCGTCGCAAACACGCCGACGAGGGTCGATAGCGCGCTGATCGTCACCGACAACGCGACGTCGCCGCGCGCCAGATAGATCATCACGTTCGACGCCGTGCCGCTCGCCACGCTGCCCACCAATACCATGCCGGCGGTCAGATCGGGCGGCATGCGCAAGGCCCGGGCGATGACCCAGGCGGCGAGCGGCATCACAAGATAGTGCAGCACGATGCCGGCCACCACCGGCGCGGGCCGCGTGAAAACACGCTGAAAATCGGCGACGGAAAGTGTGACGCCCATGGCCAGCATGATGATGGTGAGCAGCGTGGTGACGTGCGGCGCGATGCCGGCGAACGACGCGGGCGAGCTGTACGCGGCGATCGACACGAGCACGGCCCAGAGCGGAAAGAGACGGGTGACGCGGGCGAGCATGACGGAGGGTCCTTGGTGTTTGCCGAGCGCGCATTTTACCTTCCGCAGCGGGGTTTCCGCGCGCAGATGGTTGCGCGTGCAACCAGCCAGGGGGGAGCTCGAACGAACGGCGGGCGGCGGCATAATCCGCCGCGCGCCGCTGCCCGCCGCGTCGATTTAAACAGAAGGATCCGACGCCTTCGCTTCAACCGGCACTTGCCGCAAGCTCAGCTTATGAAAGCGCAGCGTCATCAGCAAGGCGACGCTGGCGAGCCCCGCAGCCAGTCCCCACCACAGACCGAGCGCGCCGAGCCCGAAGTGAAACGCCAGCGTGTAGCCAGTCGGAAAGCCGATCACCCAGTAACCGAACGCCGCGGCGATCATCGGCACGCGGGTGTCCTTCAGACCGCGCAGACAGCCGGAGCCCACCGTCTGCATGCCGTCGACGATCTGGAAGATCGCCGCGACACCGAGCAGCGAACTCGCCAGCTTGACCGTGTCCGCATTAGCCGGATCGTCGAGATGCAGATACAGACCCACGATCCAATGCGGCGCCGCGATCAGCACGATGCCCGACAGCGTCATGAAGCCCACGCCGAGCGCCAGCGCGACGAAGCCGGCATGGCGCGCGGCGAGCGGCTGCCCCGCGCCGGACCAGAAGCCGACCCGCACATTGCCCGCCTGGCCGATCGCGAGCGGCACCATGAAGGCGACCGACGCCACGTTCAGCGCGATCTGATGCGCGGCCAGTTGCGATTCGCCCAGCAGGCCGACCATCAGACCCGTGGCGAGAAACAACGTCGACTCGACGCCGTAGGTGATCGCCACCGGCCAGCCGATGCCGAACAGTTCGCCCATCAGCGGTACGTTCGGCCGCGTCGCGACGACAAAATGGCGGTAGCGCGGCCGCAAATGCAGCAGCGCCATCAGCACCAGCGCGCTCAGCCAGACGGTGATCGAGGTCGCGGCCGCCGAGCCGAGAAAGCCGAGCCGCGGCAAACCAAACGCGCCGTGAATCAGCCCGTAGTTGAGAAAGCCGTTCACGAAGACGCTCACGAGCGACACCCACAGCAGCCGTTTCGCTGCGCCGATCGCCGGCAGGAACGAGCGCATCAGGCCGACGCCGATCAGGCTGCCGAGCGAGCCCCAACGCAGGACGGCCGCATATTCGCCGACGTTGTGCGCGAGCAGCGTGGGTTCGCCGAACGCCAGCAGGATCGGCGTGGCGAACGACAGCAGAATGAATGCCGGCACCGACAGCAGCACCGACAGCACGAGGCCGGTCCAGTAGATATGCGGCACGCGGCTTTCGTCCTGCGCGCCACGTGCATGCGACACGCTCACGCTGACGGAGGTCAGCACGCCCTGCAACAGCGTGACCACGACGAAAAACAGGTTCGCGCCGAGGCCGCCGGCGGCGAGCGCGTCGGGGCCGAGCGAGCCGAGCAGGATCGTGTCGGTGACGGCCATGGCCATTTGTGCCAGCTGGGAGATCGCGAGCGGCGCGGCGAGCCGCGCGGTGTCGGCGGCATGGCGGGAAAGCGTCGGCGGCCGGGAGGCCACCCGGGTGAAGCTGGATTGAGTCATGGAAGCGCCTGGCGGCGAAAGTAGCGACCGGATCACGGCAGGCGCGCGTTGCAGCGTTCGCGCGTGGGCGGGCGGTGACCCGGTGGCGAGGGACAGCGGCTCGGTCAACCGGCCGTTTGTTGTCTGTCGAAACTGACAGCTTATTGCCTGGGCGCGGCGCTGTCGATCAAAGAAGCACGATTTTGGTGCGTACGGCCCTCCGAATTTCCGGACCGCGGACCATGGATAACGAGGCGGGTGTGGTCAGGCTTCGTGAACCGCGATGCGCGTGTCGCCGAACAGCACCACCTGGCCTGCGCGGATTTTGCAGGTTTTACGCGTTTCGACCCGTCCGTCGACGGTGACCGCGCCGTCGCCGACCATCATTTTCGCCTGCCCGCCGCTCTCCGCGAGGCCCGTTATCTTCAGGAGATTGTGCAATTCGACGTAGTCGCCGGTGAGCGTGAAATCGAGGTTGGGCATGGCGTTTGCACCTTCAGGCAAAGGGTTCGCATCATAAGCCAGAAGCTGGCTTTGGAAGAAGCTTGCGCTGTGCCAGCGGCGGTTTGTAGGCTTTTGCAAGCAGATGTTATGTCATTGTCGGAAAGTGAAACCTTCCGTAACAGCATTCGCCGATTGCCAATTTCACTCGTAAAGTGGACATCAGTAGGAAAGATTGCGGGATTATCCCGCAACGAGAAGGCCGGACCAAGCATGGATTTGTGCGCGAAACATAAACATCCGTCACGGCGGATCGCACGGTACCAGGCGACTTAAATCGTTCGGTCACAACAATTTTAGAGAGGATTAAGCCATGACCCAGATTCGTACACTTCTGATCGGTACCGCCCTGACTGCCTTTGCCGCGACTGCCGCTGTCGCGCAGACCGCGCAGCCGGCCGCGGGTGCGGACGGCCAGGCTCAGATGCAGATGCAAGCGCCCGCCGCCGCCGGCGTGCAGCCGGTCACCCCGGCGCCGACGCGCCTGACCGCGCCGGGTTCGACCGATCCGCTGGTGCAGAAGCGCGACGCCGATGCCAAGGCGAACGCCGAGTACCGTGCGTCGAAAAAGGCGTCCAAGACGGAGCTGAAGGATCAGCAGAAGGCCGCCAAGGCGCAGTACAAGGATCAGGTGCGCGACGCCAAGATCAACCAGAAGGCGGATAAGCAAACCGCCAACAACGAAATGAAGATGAACATGCAAGGCCAGACGGGCGACCAGTCCGATGGCAGCGATGTGAAGCACTAAGCACGGAGGTATCGAATGAGCATTGCCCAATCCACCAGAAAGCAGATTTACGCCGCGCTGATCGTGGGGTGTCTGTCGTCCATGGCATCCATGGCGTTCGCGCAGGCGAGCGACCCGGCGGCCGCGCCCGTGACGCATGCCGACAAGAAGGCCGCGAAGGAACAGTCGAAGGCGGACAAGAAGGCGTCCGTCGCGCAAGCCAAGGCCGACAAGAAGAAAACCGACGCACAGGCCGACGCCGATAAGGCGAACGCCGACGCTAACGTGAAGGACGCAAAGAAGCAGTAGCAGGCGTGCGTTGGCGCTGAAAGACAGCGGCCCGAAATAAGGGTCGCTTGTCTGCGATGGTTGTATGGATATACAGTATGCGTCGCCATCCTCCATTCACTTTAGCGCCGAATCCACGTGCTCTCTGTCGCCGACTCTCCGCTGCCGTCCGATACATCGGCAGCGTCCGCCGCGTCCGGTTCATCCGACCCGGCGGACGCCGCCGACTGGCTTGCCAAACTCAACGACGCGCAACGCGAAGCCGTCGAGTATGGCGCGGACACACCCACCTTGCCGCCCGGCGCGCTGCTGGTCATCGCGGGCGCAGGCTCCGGCAAAACCAACACGCTGGCACACCGGGTCGCGAATCTCGTCGTGAAAGGCGTCGATCCACGCCGCATTCTCCTGCTGACCTTTTCTCGTCGCGCGGCGCTCGAAATGACGCGCCGGGTCACGCGCATCGCCAGTGCGGCGCTTGGCGCGCGCGCCGCGCTCGCGCAAGGGCTGACGTGGTCGGGCACGTTTCATAGCGTCGGCGCGCGGCTGCTGCGCGAATACGCGGATCTGATCGGCCTCGCACCGGCCTTCACGATCAACGACCGCGAAGACGCCGCCGACCTGATGAACCTGGTGCGCCACGAACTCGGCTTATCCGCGAAAGAGCGGCGTTTCCCGGCCAAAGGCACCTGTTTCGCGATTTATTCGCGCGTGGTGAACACCGGCGCGTCGCTCACCCATGTGCTCGACAGCGCGTTTCCGTGGTGTCGCGAGTGG
The DNA here is from genome assembly GCF_003269035.1 of Paraburkholderia bryophila. Lineage (GTDB taxonomy): Bacteria > Pseudomonadota > Gammaproteobacteria > Burkholderiales > Burkholderiaceae > Paraburkholderia > Paraburkholderia bryophila. The sequence continues at coordinate 533,948 of NZ_QLTK01000002.1, forward strand.
GAGGACGATCTGCGCCGGTTGTTCGCCGCCTATGTCGACGCGAAGCAGAAGCAGAGCGTGCTCGATTACGACGATCTCCTGCTTTACTGGGCGCATATGGCCGCCGAACCGTCCATCGCGGCAGACCTGTCGGCGCGTTTCGACCATGTGCTGGTCGACGAGTACCAGGACACCAACCGTCTGCAGGCGTCGATCCTGCTCGCGCTGAAGCCGGACGGTCGCGGCCTGACCGTGGTCGGCGACGACGCCCAGTCGATCTATTCGTTTCGCGGCGCCACCGTGCGCAATATTCTCGACTTTCCCGCGCAATTCGATCCACCGGCGCGCCGGGTCACGCTCGAACGCAACTACCGGTCGAGCGCGCCGATTCTCGCGGCGTCGAATGCGGTGATCGAACTGGCCAGCGAGCGCTACACGAAGAATCTGTGGACCGACAAGGCGTCGGCGCAACGTCCGCGGCTCGTCACGGTCGCCGACGAAGCCGATCAGGCGCGTTACATCGTCGAGCAGGTGCTCGAAGCGCGCGAGCAGGGCGTCAAGCTCAAGTCGCAGGCGGTGCTGTTTCGCGCCGCGCATCACAGCGCCGCGCTGGAGATCGAACTGACCCGGCGCAATATTCCGTTCGTGAAGTTCGGCGGCCTGAAGTTTCTGGATTCGGTACACGTCAAGGACATGCTCGCGGTGCTGCGTTGGGCGGAGAATCCGCGCGACCGCGTCGCCGGGTTCCGCGTGGTGCAGTTGCTGCCCGGCGTCGGCCCGGCCACCGCCGCGAAGGTGCTCGACGAAATCGCCGCGCGCGCGGGTGCCGGTAATCCCGCCGACACCGCCGGCGGCGCGCTGGCCGCGTTCACCGCACCGGCTCGCGCGCAGGAAGACTGGCATCCGTTCGTCAAGCTAATGTCGAGCGTCTACGGCCGCCAGACGCCGTGGCCGGCCGAATTCGAAATGGTGCGGCGCTGGTACGAGCCGCATCTGGAGCGCAACCACGAGGACGCGGCGATCCGTCACGCCGATGTGTTGCAGATGGAAAGCATCGCGGGCACGTATCCGTCGCGCGAACGCTTCCTGACCGAATTGACGCTCGACCCGCCCGACGCCACCAGCGGCGAATCCGGCGTCCCGTTGCTCGACGAGGACTATCTGATCCTTTCCACGATTCATTCGGCGAAGGGGCAGGAATGGCGCAACGTGTTCGTGCTGAACGGCGTCGACGGTTGCATTCCGTCCGACCTCGGCACCGGTAGCGAAGAGGAAATCGACGAGGAGCGGCGCCTGCTTTACGTGGCGATGACGCGGGCCAAAGAGGACCTGCATATCGTCGTGCCGCAGCGCTTCTACGTGCACAACCAGACGCAGATGGGCGACCGCCACGTCTGGGCGTCGCGCACGCGCTTCATTCCCGCGCATCTGATGCCGCTGTTCGACGCCTATGCGTGGCCGCGTGTGGCGATTCCGAGCGCGCCCACGGCGGCGGGGCTCGCCGCTGCGGCACGGGCGAAGATCGAGATCGGGGCGAAGTTGAGAAAGATGTGGGATTGAGGGCGCCGGGATGCGCTCTTTGGCGTAAATGACGGGTGGGCCTCGTGACGTCGGCCCACCGGCCCCAAACCGCCGCCAGCCTTTACCGCGACTGTCGTTGCTGCTGTTGCGGCGCCGGACGCGGCGGCACGAAGAAATTACGCAGCCAGGCCGCCAGTCGCGAAAACACGTCGTATGGCTCTTCGACGAAAATCTCGGGCTTGAGCAGGCGCAAATATTCCATGATCTGCTGCGCTTCCTGCTTCTGGAACGAGCCGTGCGAAATGCCCAGCCGCAGCAGGCCACGCAATTCGCCGAGCTTTTCGCGCGCGGTGCTGCCCACACCGGTTTCGCACGCCACCTTTGCTTCGTACACCCGCTGACGCAGCGATTCCACCAGCCGCCAGGCCGGCGTCTGCATCACTTCCTCGAGCGCCTGGATGTCTTGCGCGGCGCTTTTGATCTGTGCCGCGAGCGGGTCGATCAGCGCGGCGTCGCCTTCGGCTTCCTTGACGATCGCCGCCGCCCAGTCGCGGCACTGCTTGGCGAGCTCTTCCGGCGTCCATTCCGAACGCGCCGCGAAACCGAAGCCGAATTCGCCCGCCTGCCGCATCAGAATCGCGACGACATCCGGGAATTCCTTGTCCAGCGTGCGTTTGGCCCAGGCGTACTGGCCACCTTGCAGCATCCGCTGCACGGCGTGTTCGGTCAGCGGCACCATATTGTCGAGCAGCTTGGCGCGCAAGAAATCCTCGAAGGACGGCGTCGCGAACTGCGGATCGAGCTTCAGCGAAACCCGCAGAAAAGCGTCGAAATCCTTGCGCAGCGTCGCAATGGTCTCGTCTTTGAGCGTGAGGGTGATTTGACCCATGTGTTATCCCGTTTGGTCCTGCCGCGCGGCTTCGTCGCGTCATCCGGCCGCGCATGGACCTGGTGAGACGCGACCCATGCTGCCGGCGCGATTGCTTCCTGCCTGTTGCCGCGTCATCAGCGGGACGTCGTATCCCGATGAGCGGACCTCGACTTCATATCGGCGGATTCAGGGAAAACTTAAGGGCATGCGGCTCATGGGAGCCGGCATTAGAAGGAAGCATCGCCCAACGGGTTCGTGCCTGACGTTTGCCGTGCGTAACGTGCCGCGCTGCGTTGCTGCGCCTGGATTGCCTTGCCTGGTTTGCCGCGTTCAGGTCGCCGTGCCCGGTTGCCGTACTTCCCTGCCGGCGCCGTTCGCGGCAAAAACGTCACGGCGCCGGGCAAGGGAGCGTTGGGCAGGCCGGCTCCGCCGTCGCTGAGGGCTCGACGGCGTTTGCACGCTATTTAAGCACGACCAATTGCCAGACAAAAAAGACCGCGAGTCCGACCGCGATGGTCAGGAGCGGGCGCCGCGTCACGGCGCTCACCAGCACGGCGGCGAGTGCGCCGACCAATTGCGGATTGCGCCAGCTCAATTCGGCCTGAGTGCCGTGCGGCGACACCGCCATCGGCACGATGATCGCGGTCAGCACGGTGACCGGTACGAAGCCGAGGGCGGTGCGCACGAGCGGCGGAAACACCAGCCGGTCGCCGAGTACGAAGACGGCGGCGCGGATCACCCACGTGATGAGCGCCATGCCGAGAATCAGGGCGACGTAGTTCATCGCGACGCCTCCGCTGTGCCGCGCGGGGTGGGGCGCGCCGTCGACAGCAGCACGCCGACCGCGACGCCGGCGAACACGGCGCCGAGCAGGCCGAGTTTGTACGGCCACGCCTGCCAGAAGAAGGCCAGCGTGCCTGTCGTGACGGCGGCGGCGATATAGCGCAGCGCGACGAGTTGCGGCACGACGATCGCGATGAAGGTGGCGACCATCGCGAAATCGAGCCCGAGCGATTGCAGGCCGGGGAACGCGGCGCCGAACAGCAGGCCGGCGGCGGTCCAGAGTTGCCAGTTCAGGTACATCGCGAGACCCGCGCCGAAGAAATAGTGCGGGCCGACGGTGCCGGGTTCCTTATGCCGGTAGTGCTCCCACGCGACCGCGAACACCTCGTCGGTGAGCAGCGCGCCGAGCGCCCAGCGCCAGCGCGTCGACAGATGCGCGACGTGCGGCGCGAGCGTCGCGCTATACAGTACGTGGCGCAGATTGACGACCAGCGTGGTCGCCCAGATCACCGCGAAACTCGCGTGACCGGCGATCAGACCGAGTGCGATGAACTGCGCGGAGCCGGCGAACACGACGAGCGACATCAACTGCCCATGCCATAGATGCAGCGGACCGGATGCGACGAGCGTGCCGAAAATGACGCCGAAAGGCGCGGCGCCGACCATCATCGGAATGATGTCGCGCGCGCCGGCGGTGAATGCTTTGAAGTGGCCTGTGCGAGTGGGCTGGGCCTGGGTGGAATGGGTCAATCTTGCCTCCTTGATGCGGCAAGCATAGCGGGACGCGGGTGGTGGGGCTTGTACGTTCTTGCGGCGCAGCGGCGGGCGTTGGCGGCGGCGACGTTTCGTGCACCAAGGGCGGCGTGGCGAAGGCTGTGGTGGAGAGGTGTTTAGCCCGGACGGTGCGTCGTTGCCGTTGTAGTTCCCTTTCCCTTACGCTCAAGGGCCTTGCCAGCGTCCGGGCGGCACGCCGAACATGCGCCGGAAGTGCCGCGTGAAATGGCTTTGATCGGTGAAGCCGCTGGCCGCGGCGACATCCGTGACCGACACGCCCGCGCGCAACGGCGCCAGCGCGCGCTGCAAGCGCACCTGATTGCGCCATGCATGCGGCGGCAGGCCGGTGGTCTGCGTGAACAGGCGCGCCGCGTGAAACGGCGAAAGCCCCACCGCGCGCGCTACGTCGGCGAGCGCGACGGGCTCGACGAGGTCGCCTGTCAGACGCTCTTTCATGAGCGCGACGCGGGTGTCGTCGGTAGCGAGGCGTGCGGGCCTTCCTTGCGTTTGCGAGTAGCGGACCAGCAGCATGGACATGGCGTCGAGCAGGGCGGCTTCGGCGGCGAGTGCGTCGCTGCCCGCTTCGAGCAAGCGATGCGCGCGCGCGAGCCGCCTCGCCAGATCGGGATCGCGAATCACGCCCGGCTCGAACCACGGTAAGGCCTGCGGCTTGCCGGTGACTTCGTTGGCGAGGTCGTGAATGAAATCCACCGGCGCATAGATCACGCGATAACGCCAGCCGGCCTCGATCGCCTTCGAACCGGTGTGCAACTCACCGGGATTGATGATCGGCACGGTGCCGGCTTCGGCCACATAGTCGGCCCCGCGATACCGATAGCCCTCGGCGCCCGCGACGATCACCGGAATCGTGTACGCGTCGTGCCAATGCGGCGCGAACTCATGGTTGTGATATTCGGCGGTGACCAGATCCGCGCCGGGCAAAAGCGGCGTGCGCCAGTAGCGGGCGGAATCCTGGAAGCGGTGGGCGGCGGTCATGATGAAGGTTCGGTGCAACGGCTCAGTGTAGCGCGACGTAAGCGCTACCGCGCCATCCGGCAGCGCATCGGCCGATCGCGTTTTGCCGTAGGAAAGCGGCTTACTTGAGCGGGATCGTGGTGCCGGCCGGCATCGGCACGGCGCTCACGCTGTTTTTCGCACTGCCGCTGACGACCCGGTCGCTGTACGTGAGATATACCAGTGCATTGCGCTTCGCGTCGACTACCCGTACCACGTGCAGTGATTTGAAGATCAGCGACATGCTTACCGAGAACACGTCGGCCTGTTGCTTGACCGGTCCGGTGAAATGGATCGCCCCGACCTGACGGCAGGCGATGGACGCCTCGGTCGGATCTTCGGCGATACCGAGCGTGCCTTTGACGCCACCGGTTCGCGCTCGCGATACATAGCAGGTCACGCCCTGGACGACCGGATCGTCATAGGCCTCGACCACGACACGATCGGAACCGGTGATGCGGAAGTTGGTATTGACGCTGCCGACTTCTTCACTGTGCGCCGAAGGCAGCAGCAGGGCGGCGGCAATGGCAAATGCGATGCGCGACGAGGTGGGTTTCATGGGTTGCCGGAAGTGAGCACGTGAGTTGAGCGCGACAAGGCGTGACAGCTGGCTGCGAAGTGCGCGCGAGGAAGTCGCCATCGTATAACGGCGCGCTCGTGAAAGGGCTGGTGCAAATGAGCGGGCGGGCTGGAGAACGGCACACCAAGCTGGCGATGCCAGGCTCGAAGAGCGAAGCGCAACGCGCGTCAAATTCGCGTCCCAAAACAAAAAGGCCCGCACGAATGCGGGCCTTTCAAATTTTTTGGCTCCTCGACCTGGGCTCGAACCAGGGACCTACGGATTAACAGTCCGGCGCTCTACCGACTGAGCTATCGAGGACCAGCAGTACAACTTGATCTACATAAAAAAGCCCGTCTTGGTTAACGGGCTTTTGCAATTCTTGGCTCCTCGACCTGGGCTCGAACCAGGGACCTACGGATTAACAGTCCGGCGCTCTACCGACTGAGCTATCGAGGAACAGAACAACAAACAGCAGAGAAACGAAATTGTAGGAGTAGCTTAAGCGCCTGTCAATACCCTGCGCGGCTCGTTTTCATTTGAATCGACCGATGAGATCCGAGCGGAGGAGGCAGACGGCTACGCTCAGCGAGCGAGCAGTTCGAGCTTTTCCTTGATGTCCTTGAACTCGTCGGCTTCCGGCAGCGGAGCCTTGGTCTTGGTGATGCTCGGCCAGTTTTTCGCCAGGTCGGCGTTCAGCTCGATGAAGTGCTGCTGGTCGCCCGGCACGTCTTCTTCGGCATAAATGGCATTCACCGGGCACTCGGCCACGCACACGGCGCAGTCGATGCATTCGTCGGGGTCGATCGCGAGGAAGTTGGGACCTTCGCGAAAGCAGTCCACTGGACACACATCGACGCAGTCGGTATAGCGGCACTTAATGCAGCTTTCGGTCACAACGTGAGTCATTCAGGCAGCTCCTGCATGCAGAATCAGGGAAGGCGAATACGCCAAAAGCGCTATTGTAGCGTAACGTCAAGAGGCGGTTGCACCATCGGGCTACGGCTTTTATACGTTTTCGTGATTAGTTTATGGCGGGCTGAACAGCCGTCGCGCGGGCACGCGGAATTCGCGTGCATTCGGGTAACATGCGTCAGGTCGGCGGCCACGGGGCACGCCGCATGCGCATAGGTTGAGTCAGGCCTTCCGTTCTTCCCGCGGTCCAGTTCGCACCATCATGATTATTACTTCGCTGCTCGACACCGATCTGTACAAGTTCACGATGATGCAAGTGGTGTTGCATCACTTTCCCGCGGCGAATGTGGAATACCGTTTCCGCTGCCGTACGCCGAATGTCGATCTCGTGCCGTATATCGCCGAGATTCGCGACGAAGTGCGCAAGCTGTGCGATCTGCGCTTTACCGACGGGGAGCTCGACTACTTGCGGCGCATGCGCTTCATCAAGGGCGACTACATCGAGTTTCTCGCGCTGTTTCATCTGAACGAGAAATACATTTCGATCGAGCCGTCGCCGAAGGGCAATGGCGAAATCGACATCGAGATCAAAGGACCGTGGCTGCATACGATCCTGTTCGAGATCCCGATGCTCGCGATCGTCAACGAAGTCTATTTCCGCAACACGCAGCAGAAGCCCGACTACAGCGAAGGGCGCGGCCGTCTCGTCGAGAAGATCCAGTTGCTGGGCGCGCGCCCGGAATTCGCCGATTGCAAGATCGCCGATTACGGCACCCGCCGCCGCTTCTCCAAGCAATGGCACGAAGAGGTGATCCTCACGCTCAAGGACGGCCTGGGCGAGCAGTTCGCCGGCACTAGCAACGTCTTCTACGCCATGAAGCACAGCCTGACGCCGCTGGGCACGATGGCGCACGAATACTTGCAGGCTTGTCAGGCGCTGGGTCCGCGCTTGCGTGACTCGCAGATCTTCGGCTTCGAAATGTGGGCCAAGGAATATCGTGGCGACCTGGGTATCGCGCTCTCCGACGTGTACGGCATGCAGGCCTTCCTGCGCGACTTCGACATGTACTTCTGCAAGCTGTTCGACGGCGCGCGCCACGATTCCGGCGATCCGTTCGACTGGGGCGAGCGCCTGCTCAAGCATTACGAAGAGAACCGCTGCGACCCGCGCACCAAGATCCTCGTGTTCTCCGACGCGCTCGATATTCCCAAGGTGCTGCAGTTGTACGAACGATTCCGCGGCCGCTGCAAGCTGGCCTTCGGCGTGGGCACCAATCTGACCAACGACCTCGGCTACAACCCCTTGCAGATCGTCATCAAGATGGTTCGCTGCAACGGTCAGCCGGTGGCCAAGCTGTCGGATTCGCCCGGCAAGAACATGTGCGAAGACAAGGCCTATCTCGCGTATTTGCGCCAGGTGTTCGGCATCGCGCAGCCTGAGGAAGAGGTGTCGAAGTAAGCCGCTGCGTCTGCGGCGCTCTGCCGCCGGTCTTGCTTTGCGTGTACTTTGCCCATGTGTCTGGCGGCCCGCAATAGGCCGTTCGGCCAGGGTGTTCGTGCGCAGGGTGGCCGGTATAATCCTCGTCACATTGCACGGCTGTCGACACGAGGATTTCGCATATGGACACATCGATTGCCCGCCGCAACATCCTGGCGCGCATCCGCGCCGCGCAAGGGCGCGAGCCCGAGCCGTCCGCCGCCGAACGCGAGGCCGCCGCCGATTACGTCGCGCGTCATCCGGCTGGCCCGCGGCCGGAAATGCCGGCCGATCTGAGTGCGCGCTTCATCGAAGAAGCCCAGAAAATGGCGACCACGGTGGAGACGGTTCAGACAATGAGCGAGGTGCCGGCCGCCGCGCATCGCTACCTCACGCAACACGCCTTGCCGTTGCAAGCCATCGCCTGGCAAACGCTGCAGGATATGCAGTGGGCCGAAGCCGGTCTCAGCGTCGAATTCCGCAAGCCGCAAGACGGCGACGTGGTGGGCCTCACGGGCTGCTTCTGCGCGACGGCCGAAACCGGCACGCTGGTGTTGCTGTCCGGTCCGCAGACTTATGCGTCGGCCGGTCTGCTGCCGGAAACGCATATCGCGATCGTGCCGGCTTCGCGCATCGTCGCGGGTCACGAAGAGGCGTTCGGCCTGATTCGCAGTGAGCGCGGCGAATTGCCTCGTGCGGTCAATTTCGTTTCCGGGCCGTCGCGCACCGGCGATATCGAACAGACCATCGTGCTCGGCGCGCATGGGCCTTACCGCGTGCATGTGATCGTCGTGCAAGGCGCCTGAGCGGCGCCCGCATCGGCGTCTCCGGCCATCGCGGCCACCGTGATAACAAGGACTTCAAGAGTATGAAAGGGCACGCCGGTTGGGCGGGCATAGCGCTCGCCATTGTTGTATCGACGTTGATGGGCTGGCCGCAACCGGCCGCTGCCGCGACGCTGGACGGCGCGACCTTGTCCGCGTTGTGGGGCTTGCCGTTCGCCGGCGTGCTGCTGTCCATCGCGGTGTTCCCGCTGGTGGCGCCGGCGTTCTGGCATCACCATTTCGGCAAGATCGCGGCAGCGTGGGCACTGCTGTTCCTCGTGCCGTTCGCGCTTACGTTCGGCACCGGGGTTGCGTCCGGCGCGCTCGTGCATGCGTTGCTCGAGGAATATGTTCCGTTCATCGTGCTGCTTACGGCGCTCTATACCGTGGCGGGCGGCATCTGCGTGCGGGGTAATCTGCACGGCACACCGCGCCTGAATACCGGTATCCTCGCGCTCGGTACCGTGCTGGCGAGCATCATGGGCACGACCGGCGCGGCCATGCTGTTGATCCGTCCGTTGCTGCGCGCCAACGACAACCGCAAGCACGTCGTCCACGTGGTCGTGTTCTTCATTTTTCTGGTGGCGAATGCGGGCGGCTCGCTCTCGCCGTTGGGCGATCCACCGCTGTTCCTCGGGTTCCTCCAGGGCGTCGGTTTCTTCTGGACCACCACGCATCTCGCGCTGCCCATGCTGTTCGTCTGCGCGGTGCTGCTCGGCGGGTTCTATGCGCTGGACTCGTATTATTTTCATCGGCGGGAGGAGGAACGTTCGCGCTTTCTCGATCCGACGCCGGACTCGCCGCCGCTCGGCATAGACGGCAAGATCAATTTTCTACTGCTCGTCGCGGTGATCGCGTTGGTGTTGATGAGCGGGCTGTGGAAGCCGGGCATCGAGTTCGACGTGTTGGGCACGCACGTGGCCTTGCAAAACGCCGTGCGCGATCTTGCGCTGATCGGGGTGACGTTGCTCTCGCTGGTGTTGACGCCGCGGGCCGCGCGCGCCGGCAACGATTTCAACTGGGCGCCGATCGAAGAAGTGGCCAAGCTGTTCGCCGGTATCTTCGTGACGATCGCGCCGGTCATCACGATCCTGCGCGCGGGCGAGGCAGGTGCGTTCGCGGGCATCGTTCATCTGGTCAACGACTCCGCCGGTCAGCCGCACGACGCAATGTACTTCTGGGCCACCGGGCTGCTGTCGTCGTTTCTCGATAATGCACCGACCTATCTCGTGTTCTTCAACCTGGCCGGTGGCGACGCGCAGACACTGATGACCACCGGCGCCACCACGCTCGCCGCCATCTCGGCGGGCGCGGTGTTCATGGGCGCAAACACGTACATCGGCAATGCGCCGAACTTCATGGTGAAAGCGATCGCGGAGTCGCGCGGCGTGCGTATGCCGAGTTTCTTTGCGTATCTCGGCTGGTCTTGCACGGTGTTGCTGCCGCTTTTCCTCGTGACCGGCTGGCTGTTCTTTTAACGCAAACTTTCGAATCGAACCGACCAACCCGACCTTCAACGCCGAGACAAACGAACTCGACGCGCTATACGGAGAATGGCAATGCAAAAGATCCTCGTCGCCCGTCCGATTTTCCCCGATGTGATCGAACGGCTCAAACAGTATTTCGACGTCGACTGGAATCAGGGCGAAGTCATGCCTGCCGACGAACTGACGCGCCGTCTGGCGGACAAAGACGGCGCGCTGACCGCAGGCGATCCGGTCGGCGCGGCCGCGCTTGCAGCGGCGCCGCGTTTGCGCGTGGTGTCGAACATGGCGGTGGGCTACAACAACTTCGACATGGCCGCGTTCAATGCGGCGAACGTGCTCGGCACCAACACGCCGGACGTGCTGAACGAATCGACCGCCGATTTCGGCTGGGCGCTGATGATGGCGGCCGCGCGCCGTCTCGCGGAATCGGAGCATTGGCTGCGCGCGGGCCAATGGCAGAAATGGGCGTACGACGGTTTCCTCGGTAGCGACCTGTATGGATCGACACTCGGCGTGCTCGGCATGGGCCGGATCGGCCAGGCGCTGGCGCGTCGCGCGAAGGGTTTCAACATGCAGGTGATTTATCACAATCGCTCGCGTGTCGCGCCGGAGATCGAAGCCGAACTGAACGCCGAATACGTGTCGAAGCAGGACCTGTTGCGGCGTGCCGATCATGTCGTGCTGGTCTTGCCGTACACCAGGGAAAACCACCACACGATCGGCGCTGCCGAACTCGCGTTGATGAAGCCGAGCGCGACGCTGACCAATATCGCGCGCGGCGGCATTGTCGACGACGCCGCGCTGGTCGAAGCGCTGCGCTCGAAACGGATCGCCGCTGCCGGTCTGGACGTGTTCGAAGGCGAGCCGCAGTTGAATCCGGATCTGCTTACCGTGCCGAATATCGTGCTGACGCCGCACATTGCCAGCGCGACCGAAGCCACGCGCCGCGCCATGGCGAACCTCGCCGCGGATAACCTGATTGCTGCGTTGGGCGAGGGGCCGCGCGCCGGCCGGCCGCCGAATCCGATCAACCCCGAAGTCATCGGCCGGGCGCGTTCATGACCCTGATTCTGGTGGCGGCCGTCGCGGTGCTGGCGGTCGCCTTGGTCATCGCGGTGGCCCTGTTGCTGCGCGGCTCCGGCCGTGCGGAGGAGAGCGAGCAGTTCGAGCTGGTCAACGAACGCATCGACGCGGCGGCCGACGCGCAAGCGCATGCGTATGAGCGTCTCGAGCGGCAACTGCGCAATGACATCGCCGAGACGGCGCGCGTGTCGCGCGCCGAGCAGAGCAGCGGCTTTGCGCATTTTCAGCAGACGCTCGCGGCGCAGTTCGGCAGCATGACCACGGTGCAGGGCGGCAAGATCGACGGCTTCGCCCAGCAGCTCGACGCCGTGCGTCACAGCTTGCAGCAGCAGGCACAGCAGGCGCGTGACGAGCAAGGTCGTTCGCTCAAACAGTTCGGCGATACGCTGAGCCTGCAACTGGGGCAACTGACCGAGGCGAACGATCGTCGCTTCGCCGAGGTGCGCGCAACCATCGAACAGCGGCTCAAGGACATCGAGGCCAATAACTCGGCCAAGCTCGAGGAAATGCGCCGCACCGTCGACGAAAAGCTGCACGCCACGCTCGAACAACGCCTCGGCGAATCGTTCAAGCTGGTGTCCGACCGGCTCGAACAGGTGCATCGCGGTTTGGGGGAGATGCAGACGCTGGCGGCCGGCGTCGGCGATCTGAAGAAGGTGCTCACCAACGTCAAGACGCGCGGCACATGGGGCGAAGTGCAACTGGAAGCGTTGCTCGAACAGCTGCTTACCGCCGATCAATACGCGAAGAACGTCGCGACGGTGCCGAAGAGCACCGAGCGCGTCGAATTCGCGATCAAGCTGCCGGGTCGCGCGGAGCAGGGCAGCGCGGCCACGCCCGTATGGTTGCCGATCGACGCCAAATTTCCGCGCGAAGATTACGAGCGGTTGATCGAAGCGCAGGAGCGCGCCGATCCTGTGGCGGTGGAGGACGCATCGCGCGCACTGGAATCGCGGATTCGCGCGGAGGCTCGCACGATCGCGGAAAAGTACGTGGCGCCGCCGCATACCACGGACTTTGCGCTGCTGTTCCTGCCAACCGAAGGGCTGTACGCGGAAGTTCTGCGTCGGCCGGGTCTGACCGACATGCTGCAACGCGACTATCGCGTGACGATCGCCGGTCCGACTACGCTGACCGCGTTGCTCAACAGTTTGCAAATGGGTTTCCGCACGCTCGCGATCGAGAAGCGCTCGAGCGAGGTGTGGCAGGTGCTTGGCGCGGTGAAAACGGAGTTCGGTAAATTCGGCGACGTGCTGGCCAAGACCAAGGCGCAACTGGAAACCGTCACGCGTTCAATCGAAGCCGCCGAAACGCGCACGCGGGTGATGAACCGCAAGCTGCGCGATGTCGAGGCGTTGCCGGGCGAAGCGGCGAGCGGCCTGCTCGGCGATGCCCTGTCGGGCGTGGAGCCCGACGAACAACTGGGTGAATAGGCCGGCCAGGCGGGTGGCGCGCCGCTCAGGCGGCCGTGCCCGCAGCCAGCTTTGCGAGCGCGTCGCCTGCCAGGCGCACTACGCGCCAATCCGGCAGCACGGTTGCGCCCATCTTTTCGTAGAAGCTAATGGCCGGCTGATTCCAGTCCAGCACGGTCCACTCGAAGCGCCCGCATTGGCGCTCCACCGCCAACGCCGCGAGGCGCTGCAGTAATGCACTGCCCAGTCCGCTGCCGCGCTGGCTCGGCTGCACATACACGTCTTCCAGATACAGTCCGCGCTTGCCGACAAAACTCGAATAATTGTGGAAGAACAGCGCATAGCCGACGACGCGCCCTTCCTGTTCCGCGACCAGCGCTTCAATCGACGGCCGCGTGCCGAACAGCGCGTCGTGCAGGCCGTCTTCAGTCGCGACGAACACGTGCGTGAGGCTTTCGAACTCCGCCAGTTCATACGTCAGCGCGAAGATCGCGCTGGTGTCCGCGGGCGCGGCGGCGCGGATCGTGGCCGGCATCAGGCTTCTTCCGGCGCGTCGCTCAGCTGGATTTCGATGCCGCCGAAGCGCGACGCCACCCAGTTGTACGCGTGGCATGCGATCCACAGCAGGATGAAACCGAGAATCGCGTTCAGCAGCAGCGCGCTGAACACGGTGCTCAACTCCACCGAGCCGTAACGGATGAACGCGACCAGCACGCCGAGCAGCACGAGCGGCACCGAGAACGTGAGATACACGAGGATCAGTGCTTTGGCCGTCTGTCCCGGTGCGATGAACGAGATCTGTTTTTTCATGTCAGTCAAACCCGTGAGTCGTAGTGGTAATGGGTGAAGCTGCAACTAGTCGCCAGAGAAGGCGGAGGGTCCAGAAGCGTCAGATGAGGCCGTCGAACGGCATGATAGCCACTTGTTGCCCCTCCGCGATCTCGCCTTCGTCGTGGTCGAGCACGATGAAACAATTGGCTTCGCTCATCGAACTCAGCACGCCGGAGCTTTGCGAACCGGTTGGTGTGACGTGCCATTCTCCTGGCTCGCTCTGAACCGCCACGCCGCGCTGGAATTCCGTACGGCCGGCGCGTTTGCGGATGGCCTGGCGGCTGGTGGCGCGAATCACCGGCAGCGGCTGTGGCGTGGCGCCCGACATGAGCAGCAGCACCTCGCGCACGATCTGGTAGAAGGTCACCATCACCGCCACCGGGTTGCCCGGCAACCCGAAGAATAGCGCGGGCAGTCCGAGACCCGGTCGTTCGCCCGACCAGACACGGCCAAAAGCGAGCGGCCGGCCGGGTCGCATGGCGAGGCTCCAGAACGCGACGTCGCCGAATGTTTGCAGCAACTGTTTGGTGAAATCGGCCTCGCCGACCGAGACGCCGCCGGAGGTCAACACCACGTCGGCGCTGGCCGCGGCGCTGCGCAACGCGGCTTCCAGCGCGGCCGGTTCGTCGCGCACGACACCGAGGTCGAGCGTGTCGACGTTCAGGCGTCGCAGCATCGCAAACAGCGTGTAGCGGTTGCTGTCGTACACCGAGCCCGGGTCGAGCGGTTCGCCGAGCGAGCGCAGTTCGTCGCCGGTCGAGAAGAAGGCGACGCGCAAGCGCCGCCGCACGTTCACCTCGCCGATACCGAGCGACGCCAGCAAGCCGAGGTCCGACGCGCGCATGACGCGGCCGGCCCGCAAGGCCGCATGGCCGCGAGCCAGATCTTCGCCGGCGAGACGCCGGTTGGCGCCCGGCGCGACCGCGCGGGCGGCGAAGCGGATCGACGTGCATTCGGCGTTGCGTTCGACCAGTTCCTGCGGCACTACGGTGTCGCAGCCTGTCGGCATGCAGGCGCCGGTCATCACGCGCACGCATTGCGTCGTCTCGACGCCGCCCTCGTACGGATGCCCGGCCAGCGCCTTGCCGACGATCGCCAACGCTACCGTCGCGATACCGCTTGCCAGCGCCGCGCTTTGGAATGCATAGCCGTCCATGGCCGAATTGTCGTGCGACGGCACGTCGATCGGTGACACGATGTCGGCGGCCAGCACGCGGTCGAGCGCATCGCGCAACGCCACGCGTTCAACCGCCGCGACCGGCGCAGCCCATTGACGAACTATCGCCTGAGCAGCCTTGACGGGCAGCGCGTGAGGATCGTACTGCGCGACGCAGCGGGAAAAGTCGTTAAGCGTGGTCATGAAGGGCTGGGCGTCGCGTCCGGCGGCCGGGAGTGGAAACGCGCGGCGTGTGCCGTGTGGCCGGAGCGGGGTTTCACCGGGGCCTCAAGCGCGCTCGAGGTCGGAGAGTTCTTGTAACGAATTGATATTGTAAAACGCGCGCTCGTCGGTAAAGCTGACTTCCACCGTCTTGTGGCGTGCGTACCACGCGCGGACTTTGCGCTCGCCCGCGTCCAGAAAGGCCGCCAGGTCGTCCGCGAGCGTCGTGCGCAGCAGCGCGAAGACCGGGTGCAGCGAGACTTCGCCCTGGGCGTCGGTGGTGGTGACGGTGGCGATGTCGGCCAGGTTCGTGTCCATGGCGTGCGCGAGGTGGGCGGCGAGATCGGTGGGCAGGCCGGGCGTGTCGCACGGCGCGCTGAGCAGGTAGGCCGAGCGCGCACTGCGCAGCCCGGCGAGCAGGCCGGCTAGCGGTCCGGGGAAGCCGGGCAGGGTGTCGGCCACGATCGTGGCGCTGAACGGCGCGCCCAGTGTCGCGTAGGTTTCCGCATGACGATTGGCGCTGATCAGGAGGGCGCCGCATTGCGGTGCGAGGCGCTTCAGGACATGCGCGGCGAGCGGTTCGCCGTGGAGGGTTTGCAGGCCTTTGTCGACGCCGCCCATGCGCATGCCGCGCCCGCCCGCGAGCACCAGACCGGTGAGGTGTTCGCGTGTCGGTTTCATGGTTTCATGCGCCGACCGTTCAGCCGCCGATGTACGACATTTCGACGCGCTGGCTGTCCAGCACGCGCGTCTCGGCGGCGTTGCTGCCGCGCAGTTGCGAATAGCGGTCGCCGCGGCCTTGCCAGATTTCGGCGACGGCGGTGGCGATGCCCGCGTCGCTCGCACCGCTGCGCAACAACGCGCGCAAATCGTGACCGGCCGACGCAAAGAGGCACAGGTACAGCTTGCCTTCCGTTGACAGACGCGCTCGCGTGCAACTGCCGCAAAACGCGCGCGTCACACTTGAAATCACGCCGATCTCGCCGCTGCCGTCCACGTAGCCCCAACGCTGTGCGGTCTCGGCGGCGGTGTGCGCGTCGAGCGGGGCCAGCGGGAAATGTTCGGCGATGCGGCTGACCACATCGGCCGACGGCAGCACTTCGGTCATGTTCCAGCCGTTCGAGCTGCCGACATCCATATATTCGATGAAGCGCAGCACCGCACCCGAGCCTTTGAAATGGCTCGCCATCGGCACGATTTCGCGGTCGTTCGTACCGCGCTTGACGACCATGTTGACCTTGACCGGCGCGAGCCCCACCGCCTGCGCCGCGGCAATGCCGTCCAGCACGTCGGCGACCGCGAAGTCGGCGTCGTTCATGCGGCGGAACAAGGCGTCGTCGAGCGCGTCGAGACTGACGGTGACGCGCGTCAGGCCGGCGTCTTTCAGGTTGCGCGCCTTGCGCTCCAGCAGCGAACCGTTGGTGGTCAAGGTCAGGTCGAGCGGGCGGCCGTCCGACGTGGTGAGCCGCGCGAGCCGCTCGATCAGGAATTCCAGATTTTTGCGCAGCAGCGGCTCGCCGCCCGTCAGACGGATTTTCTCCACGCCATGTGCGACGAACAGCCGCGCCAGCCGTTCGATTTCTTCGAAACTGAGCAAGGCGCTGTGCGGCAAGAACGTGTAGTCCTTGTCGAACACCGCGCGGGGCATGCAGTAGACGCAACGGAAATTGCAACGATCCGTCACCGAGATGCGCAGGTCGCGCAGCGGGCGCGCCAGCGTATCGTGCAGCACGCCGGTGGGCGTCTGCACGGGGCCGGCTATGACCGGCGCCGCGCTGAAATCGGCAACAGGGATGATGCGTCGGGACATGAAATGCTTCGTTTGGTGCTTGAAAATAAAGCCAGATATTCATTCTAGCGGAAATGCCCCGGCCGACAGACGGGCTTGGCGCCCAGTCGGGGTATACGGGGAGCGGCATAACGCTGAGGGGGCGGCGCGCGTTTTCGCCGCTGACCGGCAAAAAAAAGCCCGCCGGTGAAGGCGGGCTTTTCGAGGGGGAGGCGAGGCAGCTTACTGCGTGTGCTTGCCCGTTTCCACCTGTTGCATCGGCGCGCTGTCGAGCGGCGCCAACGGCTTGCGCTCACGCACCACGCGGGCCGGCTTGACGGTCTGTGCAGCGGCTTCCTGCGCGACACGCAGCTTGTCGGCGTCGGTGTTCACCCAGACGAGACCGGCTTGTTCCAGCACCGGCTTCAGGGCTTCGGCCGAGACGCCGCTGTGACGAGGCGTCTGGACGACCTCAGGCGCTTGAGCTTGCACTTGCGCTGCGGCAGCGACAGGCGCCGGCTCCGACGTCTCGATCACCGCCGGCGCGGCTACCGCCACGACCGGTTGCGGTTCGACGATCTCGACTTGCGGTGCAGGCTGAACGACCGGTGCTTCGGCCACGACAGCCGGCGCTGTGGGTTCGACCGGGGCCGCAGCGGCTTGAGCCGTTTCGACCGTTTCGACTGCGGCGGCAATTGCTGGCGCTTCGACATGCGCGACCGGTTCAACCAGCGAAACCGTCTCGCTGGCAGCCGGCGCGGCTTGCGCGGCTTCGACCGGCGCTGCCGCTGCTTGCGCAACCGGCGCTTCCACCACCGGTTCGACTGCTGCCGGTGCTGCGGCAGCCGGTACGACGGCTTCAGTCGTTGCAGCTTTCTCGACGGCCAGTGCCGGCGTTTCCGTTGCGGCGTGCAGTTCGGTGACCACGGCGGTTTCGGTCGCGACTGCCGCGACGACCACTTCCACCGGCGTCACTTCGTTCGCCTGATTGACTTCAGCCTTGTGCTCGACCGGCTGATGCGCGCTGCGCATCGGTGCTTCGTCGTTCACATTGGCGGTGTCGCCTTCGGCTTCCGCCACGTCCGCAGCCAGGTTGCCGTTCACGTCCTCTTCACGCTCACGACGGCCGCCACGACGGCCGCGACGGCGACGACGACGCTCTTCACCTTCACGCGCCACGGCTTCCTGATCGATCGGCATGCCGTTTTCGCCCAGAACGGGCTGGTTTTGCGCCAGTTCTTCTGCTGTCTGCGTTTCGCCTTGCGTCAGCGCGTCCGCGGTTTCAGCCTGCGGCTTGCGACGTTCGCCGCGCTCCGCACGCTCGCCACGTTCCCGGCGCTCGCCGCGTTCCTGACGCTCACCACGCTCGCCGCGCGGTGTGGCTTCGGCTGTATCGGCACGCTCACCACGGTTGTCGCGATCGCGGTTCTCACGCGGCTCGCGACCTTCACGCGGCTCACGAGCCTCGCGCGGCTCACGGCCTTCGCGGGCTTCACGCGGCTCACGGCTGCCACGCGGTTCGCGGCCTTCACGCGCCTCGCGCGGTTCACGGCCTTCGCGGGCTTCACGCACCTCGCGGCCTTCGCGCGGTTCGCGTTCTTCGCGACGTTGCGACGACGGCTGCTGCCCCTGCCCCTGACGCGCGCCATTCGTACCTTCGGCACGGCCTGCTGCGTCACGGCCGCCTGCGCCGCCACGGCGATTGCGATTGCGATCGCCGCCGCGTTCGCCGGTGCGCTCACCGCGCTCCGTGCGTTCGCCGCGTTGCGGACGGGTCTGTTTTTCCGTCGTAGCCGGTGCGACCGGCGCCGGAGCGGCCGGTTGCACGCCGAACAGATTCTTCAACCAGCCGATGAAACCACCGCTCGCCGGCGTAACCGCGACCGGAGCCGGGGTTGCCGCTGCGCGAATCGGTGCGCTCGGCGCCGGCTTTTCAGGCGTGATGCCCTTGACCGCCGCTTCCTGCTTCGGCTTCACTTCTTCGGCGCGCTTGCTGTAGCCGGTTTCCGACTCCAGTTCGCGGGCTGCTTCTTCGGCCATCTTCCACGAAGCGCGCGGATCGTCCAGGCGCGCATCGTCGTGACGCAGACGCTCCAGCTTGTAATGCGGCGTGTCGAGATGCTTGTTCGGGATCAGAACGACATTGACCTTGAAACGCGATTCGATCTTGTTGATTTCGGCGCGCTTTTCGTTCAGCAGGAAGGCGGTCACTTCGACCGGCACCTGGCAATGGATCGCCGCGGTGTTTTCCTTCATTGCTTCTTCCTGAATGATCCGCAGCACCTGCAGCGCGGACGATTCGGTATCGCGGATGTGGCCCGTGCCGTTGCAGCGCGGGCAGGTCACGTGGCTGCCTTCCGACAGCGCCGGACGCAGACGCTGACGCGACAGTTCCATCAGGCCGAAGCGGGAGATCTTGCCCATCTGGACGCGTGCACGGTCGTGCTTGAGCGCGTCTTTCAGGCGCTGTTCGACTTCGCGCTGGCTCTTGGCCGATTCCATGTCGATGAAGTCGATCACGATCAGGCCGCCCAGGTCGCGCAAACGCAACTGGCGGGCCACTTCGTCGGCGGCTTCGAGGTTGGTGCGCGCAGCCGTTTCCTCGATGTCGGCGCCCTTGGTGGCGCGCGCCGAGTTCACGTCGATCGCGACCAGCGCTTCGGTGTGATCGATCACGATCGCGCCGCCCGAGGGCAGCGGCACCGTGCGCGAGTACGCCGTTTCGATCTGGTGTTCGATCTGGAAGCGCGAGAAGAGCGGCACGTCGTCGTGATACCGCTTCACCTTGCTGACATTGTCCGGCATCACGATGTCCATGAAGGCGCGGGCCTGGTCATGGATTTCGGTGGTGTCGATCAGAATTTCGCCGATATCCGGCTGGAAGTAGTCGCGAATCGCGCGGATCACCAGGCTCGATTCGAGATAAATCAGCATGGGCTGACCGCTCGAACCGCTTTGCGACGCGGCTTCGATCGCGCGCCACAGCTGCATCAGGTAGTTCAGGTCCCACTGCAACTCTTCGGCGCTGCGGCCGATGCCGGCCGTGCGCGCAATGATGCTCATGCCTTCCGGCAGTTGCAGTTGCGCCATGGTTTCGCGCAGTTCCTGACGGTCGTCGCCTTCGATCCGGCGCGACACGCCGCCGCCGCGCGGGTTGTTGGGCATCAGGACCAGGTAACGTCCGGCGAGCGAGATGAACGTGGTCAGGGCTGCGCCCTTGTTGCCGCGCTCTTCTTTTTCGACCTGAACGATCAGTTCCTGACCTTCGCGCAGCGCGTCCTGGATGCGCGCGGAACGCATGTCGACGCCGTCACGGAAATACTGGCGGGCGACTTCCTTGAACGGCAGAAAACCGTGGCGGTCTTCGCCGTAGTTGACGAAACAGGCTTCGAGCGACGGCTCGATGCGGGTAATGATGCCTTTGTAAATATTGCCTTTGCGTTGTTCGCGCCCGGCGGTTTCGATGTCGATATCGATGAGTTTTTGCCCATCGACGATGGCAACGCGCAGTTCTTCCTGCTGCGTCGCGTTGAACAACATTCGTTTCATTGAACGGCTCCAGAGCGGCTTAGCCACCCCAACGCCCGCGCGGTTGTCAGTCGCGAAAGCGTTACGGGCGAAGGCATGCCGCGCCTTATTGTGTTTTCACAAGCACGCTGGAGCGGGAAAAATGGCGGGAGAATTGCCTGGAAGGGCCCGGCCCGTCAAAAAGGGGCACGGTGCCGCAGGGCACATGCGAACACGGCTTCAAATAACGACCCGACACGCCGCGGGTTCTGCCAGCAGACCTTCATCAGCCTTCGTCCACTCGCGCCGGTGCGCCGGGTGGGCGCGTGACCGGAGGGTCGAAGGCTGCGGTCATGCCGCAGCGGGAAGTTCGCGCAGTCGGCGCGTCTTTTCCTGCTGGGGGTGTCTCGCCTCATTTTGACGTCGCCATGTCTTGTACTTTCTACAAAACGCCTCGGGCGCACGCCGTATTTTCGCAACCTGCAGCTTCGTACAGCAGGGCGTCTACCGCCCGATACCGAAGCTGAAAGTTAAATTCTTTTTTACCAAAATTCCGTTACCGTCGAAGCCGACCTTGACCGAACGCGCCTGTGGGCGCCGTCCCTGCCGGGTGCTGACTTCGTGCGTGCAACTTGTTGCATCTCATTTTCAGGGTGAGCAACCAGACCCCGGCGCAAGTAAAATAACGGTTTCAAGCTTGCACCTGCGCAATCCGCCCGAACTCGGACACTGCGCCGGCCGCCGCAGACTGCTGGGCAAATTATATTCAGAATGAAAGAGTTAGGCAAAATATCCCAGAAATCGGTCGCAAGCGACCAGGTCTCGATGATCGAGATCGACGACAGCGCGGCCGGACAGCGCATCGACAACTTCCTGTTGCGCGTCTGTAAAGGCGTGCCGAAGAGCCATATTTACCGCATCCTGCGCAGCGGGGAAGTGCGTGTGAATAAGGGCCGGATAGACGCGCAGTACCGTCTCGAGCTTGGCGATCTGGTGCGCGTGCCGCCTATCCGCGTCGCGCAACCGGACGAGGCGGAGGCTCACGCGCCGGTGCCGGGCGCGGAGTTCAAGATCATTTTCGAAGACGAGCACATGCTCGTGATCGACAAGCCGGCAGGCGTGGCGGTCCACGGTGGCAGCGGTGTGGCCTTCGGCGTGATCGAGCAGATGCGCGCGGCGCGTCCGCAGGCGAAATTCCTCGAACTGGTGCATCGGCTGGACCGTGAGACGTCCGGCATTCTGATGCTTGCCAAGAAGCGCGCCGCGCTCGTCAACCTGCACGAGCAGATTCGCGAGAACCAGATGGATAAGCGCTACTATGCTTGCGTTCACGGCGAATGGGCGAGCGATTGGGGCCGTCGCCGGGCGGTCAGGGAGCCGCTGCACAAGTATCTGACCGCTGACGGCGAGCGTCGCGTGCGCGTGCAGGCAGACGGCCTGGCGTCGCATACGGTGTTCAATCTGGTCGACCGCTGGCCGGAGTACGCGCTGCTCGAGGCGGAACTCAAGACCGGCCGTACGCATCAGATTCGCGTCCACTTGCAGCACCTGGAACTGCCGATCGTCGGCGACGCCAAATACGGCGACTTCGCGCTGAACAAGGCGTTGGCGCGCGCCAACGCGAAGCCGGGCCTCAAACGCATGTTCCTGCACGCCTACCGGCTGAAGCTCGCGCACCCGGCAACCGGCGCGTCGATTCAGTTCGAGGCGCCGTTGCCGGCCGAGTGCCGCAGTTTCGTCGCGCAGCTCAACGAATTACGAAATGGGTCACACCCGGAGACGACACCGCATGGCTAGAGAGCAATTTGATCTGATCGTCTTCGACTGGGACGGGACGTTGATGGATTCGACCGCGCACATCACGCGCAGCATCCAGTCCGCCTGCCGGGACCTCGGCCTGCCGGTTCCCGCCGACGAAGCCGCGAGCTACGTGATCGGCCTCGGCCTGCGCGACGCGCTGCAGATCGCCGCGCCCACGCTCGATCCGGCGGATTATCCGCGGCTCGCCGAGCGCTATCGCTTCCACTATCTGGTGAAGGATCAGACCACCGAGTTGTTCGCCGGCGTGCGCGAAATGCTGCAGGACTTGCGCGATCAGGGTTATCTGCTGGCCGTCGCAACGGGCAAAAGCCGCGTCGGACTGAATCGCGCGCTCGACCAGTCGCGTCTCACCAGCCTGTTCGACGGCACCCGCTGCGCCGACGAAACGTTCTCCAAGCCGCACCCGGCCATGCTGCACGAATTGACGCGCGAACTGGGGCAGGATCCGGCGCGTACGGTCATGGTCGGCGATACCACCCACGATCTGCAGATGGCGATCAATGCGGGCGTGGCCGGTATCGGCGTCACCTATGGTGCGCATCCTGCGGCTTCGCTAACCGCGCTGGCACCGAAGTTCGTCGCGGCGAGTGTGAGTGCGCTGTCCGGCTGGCTGCGAGAGAACGCATGAGCACGGTCGGCATCGGAACGGAGGCGGCGGAGGCGGTGCGGATCTGCGCGTCCGAGGCCCTGGTCGACGGCGGCATGGGCGTGCGGCATGCCGCCAAACTGGGCGGTGGCGACGTCGTGGTGTTTTTTGTTCGCTATGATGGCCGGGCGTATGGCTACCTGAACCGTTGCGCCCACGTGCCGATGGAACTCGACTGGGCCGAAGGGCAGTTCTTCGAATCGTCCGGTTTATACTTGATGTGCGCTACGCATGGCGCGATTTACGCGCCTGATAGCGGCAAATGCATGGGCGGTCCGTGCCGCGGCGGCAAATTGCGCGCCGTCCAGGTGGACGAACGCGATACGCCGGAAGGCCGTGCCGTGTTCTGGCTGCCCGACGGCGAACTGCGTCCGGCTGCTCCCTGATTTTTCTCCTCCTTCGACCTTTCCACTGCACCGCATGTCCGACAATTTGACTCCCGAGCCGAAGGAACCGTCCCTGACAGGCCGCCCCCGATCGCCTGCCGATGAACCCGGCTGGGAACGTGCGGCGCTCGAGCGCATCGCGTTGGCCGCAATCAACGAACAGCGCGCGGCGCGCCGCTGGAAAATCTTTTTCCGATTCGTGTTTCTGATCGTGCTGCTGCTGGTGATCTGGGGCGTGGTCGATTTTTCCGGCGACAAGGTTGCGGCCACCGGGCGCCACACGGCGATGGTGGCGCTTGACGGCGAAATCTCGGCCGATACCAATGCGAATGCCGAAGATATCAACACGGCACTGGAAAGCGCGTTCGACGACGCCGGCACTGCGGGCGTGATTCTGCGCTGCAACAGCCCGGGCGGCAGCCCGGTGCAGGCGGGCATTATCTACAACGAGATTCGCCGGTTGCGTGCCAAATATCCGTCGATTCCGCTGTACGTGGTGGTCGGCGACATGTGTGCGTCTGGCGGGTATTACGCTGCAGCGGCCGCCGACAAGATTTATGTCGATAAGGCAAGCATCGTCGGGTCGATCGGCGTGCTGATGGACAGCTTCGGTTTCACCGGTCTGATGGATAAGCTGGGGGTTCAGCGGCGCCTGCACACGTCGGGTGAGAACAAGGGCTTTTTCGACCCGTTCTCGCCGGAAACGCCGAAGATGGACGAACATGCGCAAGACATGCTCGATCAGATACATGCGCAATTTATCGACGCGGTGCGCCAGGGGCGTGGCAAGCGCCTGCATGAAACGCCGGACATGTTCTCAGGGCTGTTCTGGACTGGGCAAAAAAGCGTTGAGCTCGGTCTGGCGGACGGTTTCGGCGACGCCGATTACGTCGCTCGCGATCTTTTCAAGGCGCCGGATATCGTCGATTACACGGTGAAAGAGAGCATTACGGACCGGGTTGCACGAAAGTTCGGCGCGGCGGTGGGTAGCGGCGCGGTGCATGCCATGGCGCTTGGCGGGAAGATGAGCCTGCGGTGATCGGCTGTCTGCGCTGCGCAACTGTGTTTGATGTGATGTGAAAAGCCCCGCACGATCGAATGCGGATCGTGCGGGGCTTTTCTTTGGGTGGCGGTTTGCGGTGAGCGTTTGCCGCTTTATCGGTTGCCGATCAAACGGCCAAAATCAGAAAAATAGCCGGTCGCTTGTGCAAATCGAGCGCGGGCTTCTTCTTCCAGTCAGTCACGCTACGACTGGCGATGGCTTCCGTCTCCAGCGTCAGATCGACCGCCACGCAAACCAGCGTGGACGGCGCGCAAGTTGCGAGGAGCGTGTCCAGCAGGGCGCGATTCCGATACGGCGTCTCGATGAAAATCTGCGTCTGCCTGGCTTTGCGCGACTGCTGCTCCAGATCACGAAGACGCTTCGCGCGCTCGGCGGCGTCGACCGGCAGATAGCCGTGAAATGCAAAACTCTGACCATTCAGCCCCGACGCCATCAGCGCCAGCAAGATCGAACTTGGGCCGACAAACGGCACCACCTTGACGCCGCGCTCATGCGCGCGCCGCACCAGCAGCGCACCGGGATCCGCAACCGCCGGGCAGCCCGCCTCGGAGACGAGACCTGCATCGGTGCCCGCCAGCAGCGGCGCGAGCAGCTTGTCGATCTCGCCCGCCGGCGTGTTGACGTTCAGTTCGCGAATCTCGATGTCCTGGATCGGCCGTTCGGTGCCGACCTTCTTCAGGAACGCGCGGGTGGTCTTTGCGTTTTCGCCAATGTAATACTGAAGCGCCGCCGCGCGAGCCCTGACGGGCGCGGGCAGGACGGCGTCGAGTGCGTCGGCGTCGCCTTCGCCCAGGGTGTTCGGAATCAGGTAGAGCGTGCCGCTCATTTATGCCCCCAGAAGTGGATAGCCCGCGGCGAGCAACATGCGCGACAGTGCAATCAATGGCAAGCCGACGAGCGCGGTGGGGTCGTCGGAGTGGATGGCCTCGAGCAAGGCAATGCCGAGCCCTTCGGATTTGGCGCTGCCGGCGACGTCGTACGGCGTTTCCGCGCGCAGATACGCTTCCAGCGAGGCGTCCGGCAAGTCGCGGAATTGCACGCGGGTGATGACGTCGAGCACTTGTGCCGCGCCGGAACGGCTGTCGAACAGGCACAACGCGCTATGAAACAGCACCTCGCGGCCGCGCATCGACTGTAATTGGGCGAGTGCTTTCTCGTGCGTGCCGGGCTTGCCGATCTGCAGGCCGTCGTAAGTGGCGACCTGATCGGAGCCGATCACGAGGGCGGCTTCATTCGCGTCGAGCTTGCCCGCGACCGCGCGAGCCTTGGCCTCGGCGAGGCGCAGCGCGGTGACTTCGGGCGTTTCGCCGGCAAGCGGTGTTTCGTCGATGGCGGGCACGACGACGTCGAACGGCACGCGCAGGCGGTCGAGCAACTCCCGGCGGTACGGCGAGCTCGACGCCAAAATCAGGCGTGACGGGCGATTCAGGGAATTTGACATGGTCAATCAACGGCTAGGAAGGCGGGGCGTACGGAGTTGCGCGAAAGGTGCGCAGGTACGGGCTTAAGTGTTTGACTCGAAAAGACAAAACGGATATGATTTCGGGCTTTTCATCGGTATGCTTGCGCTAGGTGGGTCTGGGCGCGTACAACTTGTGTGTACGAATCTCCAGAATTTCCGGGCTGTTTGCGGACCGATTTACCCCGGCGAAATCCTTGCCGACGCAGGAGCGCACATGACTCAACATCCTGGCAACCCTGCTGGTCTGTCCGACCCGCACGATCTTGATCTGTTCGAATTTGCGCGGAGTGGGCGTCAGGCCGCGGGTGTCGTGCGCGTCTCGCAACTGCCGCGCATGTTAAACGAAGTCCCGGCAGAAGCGCCAGACCGCGACACCGCGTTCACCTGGCAAGCCGAAGGCGCGACGCAGCCGGAATTGCAGGACGACGGCGCCGAGGGTCCGCAGCCTTATTTGAGGTTGGCGATTCACGGCGCCGCGTGGCTCGAATGTCAGCGGTGCATGACGCCGTATTTGCAGGCATTCAACGTCGACGCAACTTATCGGATCGTCAACACTGAGGCGGAAGCCGAAGAGTTTCCGCTCGACGAGGATGAAGTCGAAGTGATCGTGGGCTCGCGCCAGTTCGATCTCATCGACTTGATCGAAGAAGAGTTGCTGCTTTCGTTGCCGGTCGTGCCCAAGCATGAAGTCTGTCCCGAAGTGCACGAGAGTCTCGTCTCTGGTGTGGCCGGAGCAGAAGGTGAGGGCGACGAAGCGGAGTCGGACGAAGCTGGCGAGGGCGGTGAGCCCGAGCGGCCCAATCCGTTCGCGGCGCTCGAAAGTCTCAAGCGCGGTGAGCCGGACGACAAGAAGCACTAAACAGTTGCGTAGTTGCGCGATGCGGGCGCATTGGCCAATCGGCCAGTGGCGGAGACCCGATCGGGCTGTGTTAGAATTCGGAAAATTTTTAGGAGTTAGTCATGGCAGTTCAGCAAAACAAGAAGTCGCCGTCGAAGCGCGGCATGCACCGTTCGCACGATTTCCTGACGGCAGCGCCGCTGGCCGTGGAGCCGAGCACGGGCGAAGTGCATCTGCGTCACCATGTCAGCCCGAACGGCTACTATCGCGGCAAGAAAGTCGTCAAGACGAAGAACGACTAATCGTTCACTGCGTTGCGCCCTTCGGCGTTTCGCGTGGCGATCGGCTCGCTTGACATTTTCCCGGCTCGGCAAAAAGGCGGCATTCAACTGCCGCTTTTTTGCGTCGGTCGCACCTGGCGCTCTAGTGCTTTCTGCGATCCCATGCAGGGCGTCTGAAATTCGTCGCACTCCATGACAGTAAAGCTCACGATAGATTGCATGGGAGGCGACCACGGCCCGTCCGTGACCGTTCCCGCTGCCGTCAACTTCGTTCGTTCGCATCCCGACGCGCAACTGCTGCTCGTCGGCATTGAAGGTGCGATTCGTGCGCAGCTGAAGAAGTTGAAGGCACAAGACCTGCCGGCGCTGACCGTCGTCCCTGCTTCCGAGATCGTCGCCATGGACGATTCGGTTGAGGTCGCGCTGCGCAAGAAAAAAGATTCATCCATGCGCGTTGCGCTGAATCGCGTCAAGGAAGGCGAGGCGCAAGCCTGCGTCTCCGCCGGCAATACCGGTGCCTTGATGGCGGTGTCGCGCTACGTGCTGAAAACGCTGTCGGGCATTGAGCGCCCGGCCATCGCGTTTGCTCTGCCTAATCCCGACGGCTATACGACAATGCTCGATCTGGGCGCCAACGTCGACTGCGAACCGCAGCATCTGCTGCAGTTCGCGGAGATGGGGCACGCGCTCGTGTCGGCGCTCGAAGGCAAGGAGCGGCCCACCATCGGGCTACTCAACATCGGCGAAGAAGTCATCAAGGGCAATGACACCATCAAGCGTGCCGGCGAACTGTTGCGCGCGAGTACACTCAACTTTCACGGCAATGTGGAAGGCAACGATATCTTCAAGGGCACGGTCGACGTGATCGTCTGCGACGGTTTCGTGGGTAACGTCGCGTTGAAGACGTCGGAAGGTCTCGCGCAGATGCTCAACGACATCATCAAGGAAGAGTTCGGCCGTTCGTGGCTCACCAAGGTAATGGCGGTACTCGCGTTGCCGGTATTGATGCGTTTCAAGAAGCGCGTCGATCACCGGCAATACAATGGCGCGGCGCTGCTTGGTCTGCGGGGCCTGGTGATAAAAAGCCACGGGTCGGCGGACGCCTACGGGTTTGAGTGGGCTATCAAACGCGGGTATGATGCCGTCAAAAACGGCGTGCTGGAACGCCTTGCGCGAGCAATGGAAGAGAACGCGGGTTCTCTCGAACAGGCGGCGCGCGACGCGAGTGGTGCGGGTCACGCAAGCCCGATCGCAGGCCAGCCGGCCGAGCCCTACGCTGCGCAATCCTCGAAGGCATAATGGCTCAATCGACAATTTATTCCCGCGTGCTGGGCACCGGCAGCTACCTGCCGCCCGGGCGCGTCACCAATCAGGATCTGGCTGAACGTCTCGCCCGCCAAGGCGTCGAGACCAGCGACGAATGGATTGTTGCCCGTACGGGCATCCATGCGCGCCACTTCGCCGAACCCGATGTCGCGACCAGCGACCTGGCGCTCATCGCCGCACAGCGCGCGATCGAAGCAGCGGACATCGATCCGCAATCCATCGACCTGATCATCGTTGCCACCTCCACGCCTGACTTCGTGTTTCCGAGCACGGCGTGTCTGTTGCAGAACAAGCTCGGCATCAAGAATCACGGCGCTGCATTCGACGTGCAAGCGGTCTGTTCCGGCTTCGCCTACGCGGTCGCCACGGCGGACAGTTTCATTCGCAGCGGCCAGCATCGTACGGCGCTGGTGATCGGCGCCGAAACCTTCTCGCGCATTCTCGATTTCAAGGACCGCACCACCTGTGTGCTGTTCGGCGACGGTGCCGGCGCGGTGATCCTGCAGGCCTCCGACGAACCGGGCGTGCTGGCCAGCGCCTTGCATGCGGACGGCAGCCATTCGGGCATTCTCTGCACGCCGGGCAACGTGAACGGCGGCGTGATCGAAGGCAGCGCGTTTCTGCACATGGACGGCCAGGCGGTGTTCAAGCTTGCCGTGAACGTGCTCGAAAAAGTCGCGGTCGAAGCGCTCGCCAAGGCGAATCTGTCCGCCGAGCAGATCGACTGGCTGATTCCGCATCAGGCCAATATCCGCATCATGCAAAGCACCTGCCGCAAGCTCGGCTTGCCGCAGGAGCGCATGGTCGTCACGGTGGGCGAGCACGGCAATACGTCGGCTGCGTCCATTCCGCTCGCATTCGACGTCGCGGTGCGCGACGGCCGCATCAAGCGCGGTCAGAACGTGCTGATCGAAGGCGTCGGCGGCGGCTTCACGTGGGGCGCGTCGGTCATCCGCTACTGATAGCGGCGACACGCCGGGCGCCGCTAATGGCACCCGAGTGCGCCGGCGCGATATCGTTCGATGTCCGCGCCGCGCGCCACCCGCATCTGACTCAATCGATTTTGGGGACGTTATGAAATTTGCGTTCGTTTTTCCTGGGCAAGGTTCGCAGACGGTCGGCATGCTCAACGCATTCGCCGATCACGCGATCGTGCGCGAGACGGTTCAGGAAGCTTCCGACGCGCTCAATCAGGATCTCGGCAAGCTGATCGCCGAAGGGCCGGTCGAAGATCTGAATCTCACCACCAATACCCAGCCGGTCATGCTGACCGCCGCTTACGCGATTTATCGCGCGTGGCAGCAGGCAGGTGGCCCGCAGCCGGCAATCGTCGCCGGTCATAGCCTCGGCGAATATACGGCGCTGGTGGCGGCCGGTGCGCTCGCGTTCCGCGACGCCGTGCCGCTCGTGCGCTTCCGCGCGCAAGCGATGCAAACGGCGGTGCCGGTCGGCGAAGGCGGCATGGCCGCGATTCTCGGCCTCGACGACGACACGGTGCGCGCGGTGTGCGTCGAAGCATCGGTTGCGGGTGTCGTCGAAGCGGTCAATTTCAACGCGCCGGCGCAAGTCGTGATCGCGGGCCACAAGGCGGCGGTCGAGAAGGCCTGCGAAGTGGCCAAGGCGAAGGGCGCCAAGCGTGCGTTGCCGCTGCCGGTGTCGGCGCCGTTCCACTCGTCGCTGCTCAAGCCGGCGTCGGACCAGCTTCGCGAGTATCTGGCCAGCGTCAACGTACAGGTGCCGGCGATTCCGGTCATCAATAACGTCGACGTCGCCATCGTCAACGAACCGGCTCAGATCAAGGACGCGCTGGTGCGCCAGGCGGCCGGTGCGGTGCGCTGGGTCGAAAGCGTGCAGGCGATCGCGGCTCAGGGCGTCACGCATGTGATCGAATGCGGTCCTGGCAAGGTCCTTGCGGGTTTGACCAAGCGTATCGACGGCAATCTGATCGGCGCTTCGGTGTTCGATCCGGCTTCGCTCGAAGAAACGCTCAAGCTCGTGACGGCAGGCTGAACGCCGCTTCGTAACGTGCCCGGCAACGGGCGTCGAGGCGCGGCATCAGGACGC
This sequence comes from Paraburkholderia bryophila, assembly GCF_003269035.1. Taxonomy (GTDB): domain Bacteria; phylum Pseudomonadota; class Gammaproteobacteria; order Burkholderiales; family Burkholderiaceae; genus Paraburkholderia; species Paraburkholderia bryophila. The sequence continues at coordinate 564,018 of NZ_QLTK01000002.1, forward strand.
TGCATCAGCAATCAATCAGCCCTCCGAAGGGCATTCGGACTGACAGATGGAAAAGATTCTCGACAAGCAGATCGCAATCGTGACGGGCGCATCGCGCGGCATCGGCCGGGCGATCGCGATGGAACTGGCGCGCCAGGGCGCGACGGTCATCGGCACGGCGACCAGCGAGAGCGGCGCGGCCGCGATCACCGAAGCGTTTAACGCGGCCGGCGTGAACGGTCGTGGCGCGGTGCTCAACGTCAACGACGCGGCCGCGGCCGAAGCGTTGATCGACGGCACGGTGAAGGAGTTTGGCGCGCTGCACGTGCTGGTGAACAACGCCGGCATCACACAGGACCAACTGGCCATGCGGATGAAAGACGACGACTGGGATGCGGTGGTCGACACCAACCTCAAGTCGGTCTTCCGTTTGTCGCGCGCGGTGCTGCGCCCCATGATGAAGGCCCGCGGCGGCCGCATCATCAACATCACGTCGGTGGTTGGCTCGGCCGGCAACCCGGGGCAGGTCAACTACGCGGCCGCGAAAGCGGGCGTGGCGGGCATGACGCGCGCGCTGGCACGCGAGATCGGCAGCCGCGGCATCACCGTGAATTGCGTCGCGCCGGGCTTCATCGACACCGACATGACCAAGACCTTGCCGGAAGAGCAGCAAACGGCGCTGAAGACGCAAATTCCGCTCGGCCGTCTGGGCAGCCCGGAAGATATCGCGCACGCCGTCGTGTTCCTGGCGTCGCCGCAAGCGGGCTATATCACCGGTACGACGTTGCATGTGAACGGCGGAATGTACATGTCGTAACCAAATTCGGTTACTATCCGCGCCTTGATGCGTTTGCAAAAGCGTAAGGCGCATGCCTTGACAGCAACCCGATGCGCCGCTTTTTTGCCGGGTCAAACCTGATAAAATGCGCGCACCTGTATTTTTGAACTTCTTTTCCCTTGGAGGGGTAATGGACAATATCGAACAGCGCGTCAAGAAGATCGTCGCAGAACAACTGGGCGTTGCAGAAGCTGAGATCAAGAACGAAGCTTCGTTCGTGAACGACCTCGGCGCCGACTCGCTCGACACCGTTGAACTCGTGATGGCCCTCGAAGACGAATTCGGCATGGAAATTCCGGATGAAGAAGCCGAGAAGATCACTACCGTTCAGCAAGCGATCGACTACGCTCGCGCGAACGTCAAGGCCTAAGGTCATTCGCGCCTGCGTTTCTGCGTTGGTGGCGTATGACGCCCTGCCGTGTCGGTTGCCGACGCCAGCAGGGTTGGCGCTTTTTGCCGTGCAGGAGCCAGCGATGTTGACAGCGCAACTTTTCGCGCAATTGCCGACTTTCAAGAAAACACCGGGCCGCCCCAAGTTTTCTTGCGTCTCCTTCGGGGGACTGGTGCGAAGCACCAGAATCGGGGGCGGTTAACAGCCACAGGGCATACAGGGCACGTTCCTGTGGTCGCTGTGGCTTTTGCTTTTGTCATCTATGAAAAAGGGGTTACCGTGAGCCGCCGTCGTGTTGTTGTTACAGGCCTGGGGCTGATTTCGCCTGTTGGCAATAATGTTGCCGACGGCTGGGCCAATCTGGTCGCCGGCAAGTCGGGCATTGCCAATATCACGAAGTTCGATGCGTCGAACTTCTCGACTCGTTTCGCCGGCGAGGTGAAGGGCTTCAATATCGAGGACTACATCCCCGGTAAAGAGGCGCGCCACATGGATACGTTCATCCATTACGGCGTGGCTGCAGGCATCCAGGCGATGCAGGACAGCGGCCTCGAAGTCACCGACGAGAATTCGGAACGCATCGGTGTGGTGGTCGGTTCGGGCATCGGCGGTCTGCCGATGATCGAAGCCACGCAAACGGAATATGCGAATCGCGGCCCGCGCCGTATTTCGCCGTTTTTCGTGCCGGCGTCGATCATCAACATGATCTCCGGCCACCTGTCGATCAAGTTCGGCATCAAGGGTCCGAATCTGGCGATCGTCACCGCATGCACCACCGGTCTGCACTGTATCGGCGAGGCTTCGCGCCTGATCGAATACGGTGACGCCGACGTGATGATCGCGGGCGGCGCGGAATCCACCGTGTCGCCGCTGGGTATCGGCGGCTTTGCGGCGGCGCGCGCGCTGTCCCAGCGCAATGACGATCCGGCAACGGCGAGCCGTCCGTGGGACAAGGATCGCGATGGTTTCGTGCTGGGTGAGGGCGCTGGCGTGATGGTGCTCGAAGAGTACGAACATGCGAAGGCGCGCGGCGCGAAGATTTACGCCGAAGTCAGCGGCTATGGGATGAGCGGCGACGCCTATCACATGACCGCGCCACTGGAAGATGGCGACGGCGCACGCCGCTGCATGCTGGCCGCGTTGAAGAACGCGGGTATCAATGCCGATCAGGTGAATTACCTGAACGCGCACGGCACCTCCACGCCGCTGGGCGACCTGGCGGAAACTACCGGCATCAAGCGCGCTTTCGGCGATCACGCCAAAGACATGGTCGTGAACTCGACCAAGTCGATGACGGGTCACCTGTTGGGCGGCGCCGGCGGTCTGGAGTCGGTGTTCACCGTGCTGGCCGTGCATCATCAGGTGTCGCCGCCGACGATCAACATCTTCAATCAGGATCCGGCCTGCGATCTGGACTACTGCGCCAACACCGCGCGGGAAATGAAGATCGACGTCGCGCTGAAGAACTCGTTCGGGTTCGGCGGCACGAACGGCACGCTGGTTTTCAAGCGCGCGTGATCGTCTGATCGTTTGGTGACAAGTCAGTCGACACCGCCGGTTCGCCCGGCGGTTTCCCCCGAATCGGCTACGCCTGACGGAGCGCCGCAACGGATTCCGTTGCGGCGCTCTTTTGTTATGCGCGCTGCGTTGGGGGCGTTCATCCTGACTGCGACGTGGGCTGTTTATGCGTGCGCTGCATCGCATCTCGGGGCGGCGAAAGCCGTTCCGTTGACGCTCGCCGTTTGCGTGCTGCTCATGTTTCGTGCGATCAAACATGAGCGGGCGCAGCCCGTCGTACTGAAAATCGGGCGGGAGGGGCTGTCTGTTGGGGATCGCATAGGTCGTGTATCGGCGCAGAGGCGCATTGCCGGCTGTGCGCACTGGAGCGACTGCCTGCTGGTTCTGGCACTTGCCGGGGAGCGCGGGCGCGAATCCACCTTGCTGCTTACCGCCGACACGCTGCCACGCCCCGTGTTCCGCAAACTGGCGGTGCTGGGCCGGCGCGCTGCGGGTGCCTGACTGTAACGACTGTAACCGCTGTTACCGGAGTAACGTCTCATCGTTGATGGGGACGCTACAATGGTCCCCCGCCATGCGCCCTATAGTTAACGGATTTATCAGGTGAGCGAAAAAGAAATTGATCAGGTGCTGGTTGAGCGCGTCCAGAAGGGCGACAAGGCCGCGTTCGAGCTTCTGGTCTCCAAATACCACCGCAAGATTCTTCGGCTGATCTCGCGCCTCGTGCGGGACCCCGCCGAAGTAGAAGACGTCGCCCAGGACGCCTTTATCAAGGCGTACCGGGCATTGCCGCAGTTTCGCGGAGAATCGGCGTTTTATACGTGGTTGTACCGGATTGCGGTCAACACGGCAAAGAACTACCTTGCGACCCAGGGGCGGCGCGCGCCGACATCGACCGAAGCGGATGCTGAAGAAGCTGAAACTTTCTCGGACGCGGACCAACTAAGGGATATCAACACGCCCGAGTCGATGTTGATGAGCAAGCAGATCGCTGAGACGGTCAATGCTGCGATGGCGGTTTTACCGGAAGAGTTGCGCACCGCCATTACTCTTCGTGAAATTGAAGGTTTGAGTTACGAGGAAATCGCTGAGATGATGGGTTGCCCAATTGGCACAGTCAGATCACGAATTTTCCGCGCTCGCGAAGCCATTGCGGCAAAATTGCGTCCGTTGCTTGACACACCTGAAGGCAAGCGCTGGTAAACCACCAGCCGGGCCGTATGGGGCACGGGTGCAATATCTGGATTAGTGGTGTCACTACGGGGTATTTGTAAGATGGGGAGCATCATGGGGTCGGTCTCGGTGCAATCGCAAGCCAGCTCGCGCGGCGAGCGTCTGTCCGCTTTTGTCGACGGTGAGTTGTTCGGCGAAGAGCATCTCAATCTGAACGCGTTTCTTTCCGGGCTGAATAGCGAGGATCGCACCGCCTGGTCGAGCTATCACCTGATCGGCGACGCTTTGCGTTCCGACGATCTGGCGGTTAGCCCGGCGGCGAGCAGCGCGTTCCTGAGCGGCTTCGCCGCGCGCCTCGACAGCGAGCCACATGTGCTCGCGCCTGCGGCCATGCCGGTTGCGCGTCGTTTGCTGGCGCTGCGCCGTCGTGTGGTGCCCGCTTTCGCGGTGGCGGCCGCTGCCGCCACGCTGACATGGATCGTCGTGCCGCAACTGCAAGGCGTGCCGGGCGGTTCGGGGGCGGCGCAGTTCGCGTCGGTCCAGTCGCACGGCGACTCGCTGCAACGCGTGGCCATGGCCTCGGTGCCGTCCGCGACGGTCCAGCCCGTCGCGCAAGACGCCAATATCATTCGCGACGCCAGTCTCGACCAGTATCTGGAAGCTCACCAGCAATTCGCGCAACAACCGGTCATGCCGGGCTCGATGCCGCTGATTCGCGCTGCCGCAGTTTCTACGCAAGGCCAATAGTTTGATGCAGACTCCGCGGTTGAATAAAACGACTATCTGGGGGCGGCTGCCGGCATTTCTGTTCTGCGCAGCCGTATTGTTGTCCGCTACACCGCGGGTCTTTGCACAAACCGACGACCCGCTCGTCGCCCGTCGCACGGCCGCGGATCTGCTCGATCGCATCCATCAGGCCGCCCAGCAGCAAAATTACGAAGGCGCCTTCGTCTATCAGCGCGGCAATTTCGTGCAGACTTCGCGGATCGCGCATTATGCGACCCGCAATGACGGCGAATTCGAGCAGCTCGAGAGTCTGGACGGCAAGCCGCGCAAAATGCTGCGCCATAACGAAGACCTCTACACGTTCGTGCCCGAGCGGCATCTGTGCGTGGTCGAGAAGCGTCAGAACAAAGACTCGTTTCCGGCGCTGCTGGCAGTCAGCGGCGAACAGGTGCTGTCGGTTTATGAGCCTAAGCTGCTGGGCGACGATCGCGTAGCGGGCGTTGACAGCCAGGTGATCGAACTTGATCCGAAAGACGCCTATCGTTTCGCGTACAAGCTGTGGGCCGACAAGAAAACCGGCCTGTTGCTGCGCGCGCAGACTCTCGACGCGAACGGGCAGGTGCTCGAACAACTGTCGTTCTCGCAGATTCGCATCGGCGTGCCGATGGACAAGGCCGGGATCGTCAACGGGATTCGCAACCTGACGGGCTGGACCGTGGTGCGTCCGCCGGTCGAACCGGTCGACATGGCCGCGCAGGGCTGGCAGATCACGCCGACCGTGCCGGGCTTCCGCAAGATTCGTGAATTGCGTCGGCCGATGGCCGCGCGCGACGCGGGCCAGCCGACCATTCCGGTGGATCAGGCCGTGTTCTCGGACGGCCTCGCGGCCATTTCGGTGTTCGTCGAGCCGGTCGAGAACAACACGCGCAAGGAAGGCGCGGGTAGCACCGGCGCCACCCATGTGCTGGTGAAGCGCCGCGGCGACTTCTGGATTACTCTGCTTGGTGAAGTGCCCCAGACCACATTGCAGCAATTTGCGTCTGCCATAGAATACAAAGCTCCGAAGTAATCCTCCGAATCCTGAATCCCTCGGCTTGCTACGATATGACGACTTTCTCGGTGCGCAAATTCCTCGCGGCCGCGGTAGTGGCGGCGTGTTTGCCGCTCATGCCGCACACGGCGTCGGCGGCTCCTGCCGCAGCCAATCTGCCCGACTTCACTGATCTCGTCGACAAGGTCGGCCCGGCGGTCGTCAACATTCGCACGACGACGCGCGTGTCGAGCGGCAGCGGCGCCCGCGGCGGCTTGCCGCCGGGTATGGACGACGGCGATATGTCGGAATTCTTCCGCCGCTTCTTCGGCATTCCGTTGCCGCAGTCGCCGCAATCGCCGGGTTCGCCGCGCGGTGGCGATAACGGCGGCAGCGGCGGTAGTGGCGGCAGCCAGGACACGCCGGATAACACCGATCCGGAGCAAAATAGCGGCGTCGGCTCGGGCTTCATCCTGTCGGCGGACGGCTACGTGATGACCAACGCGCACGTCGTCGACGACGCGGACACCATCTACGTCACGCTCACCGACAAGCGCGAATTCAAGGCCAAGCTGATCGGCGTGGACGATCGGACCGACGTCGCCGTCGTCAAGATCAGCGCCGCCAACCTGCCGACCATCACGATCGGCGATTCGAACAAGGTTCGCGTCGGTGAGTGGGTCGTGGCGATCGGCTCGCCGTTCGGTCTCGAGAACACGGTGACGGCCGGTATCGTCAGCGCCAAGGGGCGCGATACGGGCGACTATCTGCCGTTCATCCAGACCGATGTGGCTGTTAACCCGGGCAACTCGGGCGGTCCGCTGATCAACATGCAAGGCGAAGTGATCGGCATCAACTCGCAGATCTACAGCCGTACCGGCGGTTTCATGGGCATTTCTTTCGCGATTCCGATCGACGAGGCGATGCGCGTGGCCGACCAGTTGAAAACGTCGGGCAAGGTGGTGCGCGGCCGGATCGCGGTGGCGATCGGCGAAGTGACCAAAGACGTCGCCGATTCGCTCGGCCTGCCGAAGGCGCAAGGCGCGCTGGTCAGCAGCGTCGAGCCGGGCGGCCCGGCGGACAAGGCGGGCGTGCAGCCGGGCGACATCATCCTGAAGTTCAACGGCCATTCGGTGGATACGGCAACGGATCTGCCGCGCATGGTCGGCGATACGAAGCCGGGCACCAAATCGACGATCACGATCTGGCGCAAGGGTCAGACGCGCGACCTGCCGGTCACGATCGCCGAAATGCAGCCGGACAAGACCACCAAGGCGGACCAGAAAAAGCCGCAGCCGCCGAAGCAGCGTGCGACCAACGTGCTGGGTCTGGCCGTCAGCGATATCCCGGCCGACCAGCTGAAGTCGCTGAAGCTGCGCAATGGCGTGCAGATCGACGCGGCTGACGGCCCGGCCGCGCGCGTCGGCTTGCAGAAGGGCGACATCATTCTGCGGGTGGGCGATACGGACATTACGAGCGCGAAGCAGTTCGACGATCTGAGCGCGCATCTCGATCCGTCGAAGATGGTTGCGTTGCTGGTTCGCCGCGGCGAGAACACGCAGTTCGTGCCGGTCCGTCCGCGCAGCGGCGCCCAGAAATGACGAAGGCGGCGCCACTCACGCTCTACGGGCGCGCGTGGTGCCACCTGTGCGACGACATGCGCGTCGCACTCGAGCCGTTGCTAGCGGAGTTCGGGGCGCAGGTGGACGTGGTCGACGTCGACAGCGATCCGGTGCTGGAAGCGCGTTACAACGAGCGGGTGCCGGTTCTGCTCTGCGATGGCGTCGAACTGTGCCACTATCACCTCGACGTCACACGGGTTCGCGAGGCGCTAGCCGCAAGAAACACGCGCACGGCAGCGACGCCCTGAGTTCGCTCGGGGTTCAAACAGGGCGCCAACGGGCGCCGTTCACACCAGGTATCACGTCTCTCTCGAGCCGTCTTTTCCGCCCGGACCTCGCAAGATGCGCCGGGCGATAGCCTTTTCGGCTAAAATAGATAGGTTTTTCACCTACTTACAAGGCGTGCTCCGCTATTGTCTGAGCGCGCCTTTTTCGCTTGATCGGTACTGAATGGATCATATTCGTAATTTCTCGATCATTGCGCACATCGACCATGGCAAGTCGACGCTCGCCGATCGCATCATCCAGATTTGCGGCGGCCTGTCCGACCGCGAGATGGAATCCCAAGTGCTCGACTCGATGGATCTCGAGCGCGAGCGCGGCATCACCATCAAGGCACAAACCGCCGCACTGACCTACAAGGCGCGTGACGGTCAGGTCTACAACCTGAACATGATCGACACGCCGGGACACGTCGACTTCTCGTATGAAGTCAGCCGCTCGCTGTCCGCGTGCGAAGGCGCTTTGCTGGTCGTCGACGCGAGCCAGGGCGTGGAGGCGCAAACCGTCGCCAACTGCTACACGGCGATCGAACTCGGCGTCGACGTGATTCCGGTGCTGAACAAGATCGACTTGCCGGCCGCGAACCCTGAAAACGCCATCGCCGAAATCGAAGACGTGATCGGCATCGACGCGACGGACGCCACGCATTGCAGCGCGAAGACCGGTCTCGGCGTCGAAGACGTGCTCGAGGCGCTGATCCTGAAGGTACCGCCGCCCAAGGGCGATCCCGAAGCGCCGCTGCAGGCGCTGATCATCGACTCGTGGTTCGACAACTACGTCGGCGTCGTGATGCTGGTGCGTATCGTCAACGGTACGCTGCGTCCGAAAGACAAGATCCGCATGATGGCGACCGGCGCGCAGTACCCGGTCGAGCATATCGGCGTATTCACGCCGAAGTCGAAGAATCTCGAATCGTTGTCGGCCGGGCAGGTGGGTTTCATCATCGCCGGCATCAAGGAATTGGCCGCGGCCAAGGTGGGCGACACGGTCACGCTGGTGAACCGTCCGGCCGCTGAGCCGCTGCCCGGTTTCAAGGAAGTGAAGCCGCAGGTGTTCGCCGGCCTCTATCCGGTCGAAGCCAACCAGTACGACGCGCTGCGCGACTCGCTCGAAAAACTCAAGCTGAACGACGCCTCGCTGCAGTACGAGCCGGAAGTGTCGCAGGCGCTCGGTTTCGGTTTCCGTTGCGGCTTCCTCGGGTTGCTGCATATGGAGATCGTGCAGGAACGTCTCGAGCGCGAGTTCGACATGGACCTGATCACCACGGCGCCGACCGTGGTGTACGAAGTCCTGCAACGCGACAATACGATCATCATGGTCGAAAATCCGGCCAAGATGCCGGAGCCGTCCAAGATCGAAGAAGTGCGCGAGCCGATCGTCACCGTGAATCTGTATATGCCGCAAGACTACGTCGGCTCAGTGATCACGCTGTGTACGCAAAAGCGCGGCAATCAGATCAATATGCAGTACCACGGCCGTCAGGTTCAGCTCACGTATGAAATTCCGATGGGCGAAGTCGTGCTCGATTTCTTCGATCGTCTGAAGTCGATTTCGCGCGGCTATGCGTCGATGGATTACGAGTTCAAGGAATACCGCGCGGCGGATGTCGTGAAGGTCGACATGCTGATCAACGGCGACAAGGTAGACGCGCTGTCGGTCATCGTGCACCGTTCGCAAAGCCAGTATCGCGGCCGCGAAGTGGCGGCGAAAATGCGCGAACTGATTCCGCGGCAAATGTACGACGTGGCGATTCAGGCGACCATCGGCGCGAACATTATTGCGCGCGAGAACATTAAAGCGTTGCGTAAGAACGTGCTGGCAAAATGCTACGGCGGCGATATCTCCCGTAAGAAGAAGCTGCTGGAAAAGCAAAAGGCAGGCAAGAAGCGAATGAAGCAGGTGGGCTCGGTCGAGATTCCGCAAGAAGCTTTCCTCGCTATTTTGCGTGTCGAAGACAAATAAGACGAACAACGGAACTCTATGAATTTTGCGCTGATTCTTTTTGTGCTCGTCATTTTGACGGGCGTCGCATGGGTCGCAGACAAACTGGTTTTCCTGCCGCAACGGCGCCGCGCGGCGGAAGCCGTGGTCGCCGAGTTCGACCGCCAGCAGGCACGCGTCGGCGAGCGTTTCGCCGACGAAAACGCGGCGCAAACGCGCGCCCGTCTGCGTGACGACAAGCTGCGTCAGCCGTGGTGGCTCGAGTATTCCGCGAGTTTCTTCCCGGTGATTCTGGTGGTGTTCGTGGTGCGTTCGTTCGTGGTCGAGCCGTTCAAGATTCCGTCGGGTTCGATGGTACCGACGCTGCTGGTGGGCGACTTCATCCTCGTCAATAAATTCGAATACGGCATTCGCCTGCCGATCACCAATACCAAGATCACTGAAGGCCGTCCGCTCGAACGTGGCGATGTGGTGGTGTTCCGCTATCCGAAAGACGAATCGGTCGACTACATCAAGCGCGTGATCGGCCTGCCGGGCGACACGATCGCTTATCAGGACAAGCAACTGACGATCAACGGCAAGCCGGTGCCCGAAACGGCGCTGCCCGATTACCTCGACGACGAACGCATGGGCTATGCGAAGCAGTTCGAAGAGGATCTGGACGGCCGCAAGAACGCGATTCTGAACAATCCTGCGGTGCCGCCGTTCATCGTCGGTGCGGAAGATTATCCGTATCGCGATAACTGCACGTACAACGCGCGCGGCGTGATCTGCAAGGTGCCACCGGGTAACTACTTCATGATGGGCGACAACCGCGACAACAGCGCGGACAGCCGGTACTGGGGGTTTGCGCCGGACAAGAATGTCGTCGGCCGCGCGTTTTTCATCTGGATGAACTTCAGCAATCTGAAACGCATCGGCTCATTCCACTGAGTTCGCGTGCAGCGATTGCACAGCACGCCGCGCGCGTGACCCCACTGAGGTCAGGTTAGTCGCGGCGTGTTATCACGCTACTTTAAGAACACGCGGTAACGTCGCTTCACCACGCTTTTTCCGCAGGCCGCCCCGCGTTTTCGCCGTGTCTGGCGCCCGCGTTATACTCTGCCCATGCCCCTATCTCCGTTGGAAAGCCGTCTGCGCTACGAATTTCGCAATGCGGAATTGTTGCGCCAGGCTTTAACGCACCGCAGTCACAGTTCCACGCATAACGAACGGCTCGAGTTTCTTGGCGACTCCGTCCTAAATTGCGCGGTGGCTGCGCTTTTGTTCCAACGCTTCAGCAAATTGGACGAAGGCGATCTGTCGCGCGTCCGTGCCAATCTGGTCAAACAGCAGTCGCTTTACGAAATCGCTCAGGCCCTGAATATTTCCGAAGGCCTCCGTCTGGGCGAGGGCGAGTTGCGCAGCGGCGGCTTCCGTCGACCCTCGATCCTCGCTGACACGCTCGAAGCGGTGCTGGGCGCGGTGTTCCTCGACGGTGGCTTCGAAGCCGCCCAGACGGTCATCAAGCGCCTTTACGTGCCGATTCTCGATCATATCGATCCGCGCACGCTCGGCAAGGATTCCAAGACGCTGTTGCAGGAGTATTTGCAAGGCCACAAGATCGCGCTGCCGACCTATACGGTGGTCGCCACGCATGGTGCGGCGCACAATCAGCAATTCGAAGTCGAATGTACGGTGCCGAAGCTGGACGTCAAGGTGTCCGGTTCAGGCGCAAGCCGCCGCGCGGCCGAACAGGCAGCGGCCAAGAAGGCACTCGACGAAGTGATGGCCGCGGCGCCGGCCGTGGTCGCCAAGCCCAAGCGCTCGAAGAGCGCTCGCGCGGCGAAAAAAGCCGAGCCGGAGATCGTGCCTGGTGTGACCGGCGTGCAGGCCGCGCTGGATTTGCGCACTCCGGACCGTAAGAGCGAACGCGGCCTCGCGCGAGGCGAGATTCGCGCGGCGTTCGCAGCGGAATCCGCCGCGGAACGGGCAGCATCGACCGTGGCAGCCGCGCCGCTCGCGGTGATTCGTGCCGCGCACGTCGAGTACAGCGGGCAGGAACGCGCCGACAAGGCAGACAAGACCGACAAAGTGGATAAAGCGGAACGCGCGGATAAGGCTCAAACTCAAGCCCCAGCCCACTCAGCCACACCGGCTGCCGCCGCCACTCCGGGCGCACCGGCATCCATCGAACACGAACCCGGCGTAGCCGACGCGGTGCATACCCGCGTCGCCGACGCGGGCCATTGATTGCCGTCGGCGCGCCGATCCCGCGCGCTGATCTGAACTAGCCGTAGCCCGAATATGAACGCTCCCACACCCACTGGTTTTCGTTGCGGCATGGTCGCGATCGTCGGCCGCCCGAACGTCGGCAAATCCACGCTGATGAACGCGCTGGTCGGCCAGAAAGTCAGTATCACGTCGCGCAAGGCGCAGACCACGCGCCATCGCATCACCGGCATTCATACGCTGGAAGACGCGCAGTACATTTTCGTCGACACGCCCGGCTTCCAGACCAAGCACAGCGGCGCGCTGAACCGCTCGCTGAACCGCGCGGTGACGTCCACGCTGACCTCGGTGGATGCGATCCTGTTCGTGATCGAAGCCGGTCGTTTCGGCCCCGACGACCAGAAAGTGCTCGACCTGATCCCGTCGTCGGTGCCCACGCTGCTGATCGCCAACAAGCTCGATCGCGTGTCCGACAAAGACTCGCTGTTCCCGTTCATGCAGGAGATCAGCGCGCTGCACAAGTTCGCCGAGATCGTGCCGCTGTCGGCCAAGCACGTCGACGACGTCAAGCGTCTGATGGCGACCGTCAAACCGTTCCTGCCCGAAGGCGAGCCGATCTACGGTGAAGACGACCTGACCGATCGTAGCGAGCGCTTTCTCGCGGCCGAAATTCTGCGTGAAAAAGTGTTCCGCTGGACCGGTGACGAATTGCCGTACACCAGCACCGTGTTGATCGACAAGTTCGAAACCGAAGGCCGCCTGCGCCGCATTTTCGCGACCATCATGGTCGAGCGCGACACGCACAAGGCGATGATCATCGGCCAGAAAGGCGCGAAGCTGAAGCAGATCAGCACGGAAGCGCGCCTCGACATGGAAAAGCTGTTCGACGGCCCGGTGTATCTGGAAACCTTCATCAAGGTGAAGAGCGGCTGGGCCGACAACGAAGCCGGACTTCGCGCGTATGGGTACGAATGACGCGTGGATGACGCTGAATTCCGCGGGCGGGCCGGACGATCCGGAGCCGGCCGCAGCCGCACGCGAGCCAGCCAGGCCCGCGCGTAGCACCAGAAAATCTTCCAGTAAGAGCGCGCAGGGCGCCGAAGGCGAGCCGCACAAACCGGCGCGCCGCGCGCCGCGCACCTCCGCTTCCGACTACCGCATCTCGGAACAGCCCGCGTTCGTTTTACATAGCTATCCGTATAGCGAGACCAGTCTGATTATCGACGTGCTGTCGCGCGATCACGGCCGTCTCGCGCTGGTCGCGAAGGGCGCGAAGCGCCCGCACTCGGCGTTGCGCGGCGTCTTGCAGACGTTCCAGCCGCTCGCGTTGTCATGGTCCGGCAAATCCGAAGTGCGCACGCTCACCGGCGCCGAGTGGGTCGGCGGCATGTTGCCGTTGTGCGGCGACGCGCTGCTGTGCGGCTTCTACGTCAATGAACTGCTGGTCAAGTTCTGCGCGCGCGAAGACCCGCATCCACACCTGTTCCATCACTACGTCGTCACGATGACGCGTCTTGCTCACGACGAACCGCCCGTGCAGGTACTGCGTTCGTTCGAGCGCGTGCTGCTGCGCGAAACCGGCTACGCGATGGCGCTCAATCGCACGGTCGCGCGTAAGGCGGTGGTGGCCGAAGGCCGCTATGTGTTCGATCCGGAACGCGGCGTGCGTGAAGCCTCCGACGATCTACCCGCGCAATGGCCGGTGGTTGCAGGGCAGACCTTGCTCGACATGGAGCAGGACGATTACCATCGTGCGCAGACCGTGGCGCAAAGCAAAACGCTGATGCGCTTTCTGCTCAACATTTACCTTGGCGGCACGCCGCTCGCGACGCGCCAGATCCTGATCGACTTGCAGAACTTATGAGCTTCTTTCTTACGTCGCCGAACGTCATCGACCTGGGCGTGAATATCGATCACGTCGCCACGCTGCGCAACGCGCGCGGCACATCCTATCCCGATCCGATCCGTGCCGCGCTGATGGCCGAAGAGGCGGGCGCCGACGTCATCACACTGCATCTGCGTGAAGACCGCCGCCATATCGTCGACGCCGATGTGCGCAAGCTCCGTCCGCTGCTGAAAACGCGTATGAATCTGGAGTGCGCGGTGACCCAGGAGATGCTCGACATCGCCTGTGAAGTGCAGCCGCACGACACCTGCCTCGTGCCCGAGAAGCGTCAGGAACTGACCACGGAAGGCGGCCTCGATGTCGCAGGCCAGTTCGAAGCGGTGCGGGCCGCATGCAGGCAGCTCGCGGCAGCGAACTCGCGCGTGTCGCTCTTCATCGACCCCGACGAAACGCAGATTCGCGCCGCGCACGAAGCCGGCGCGCCGGTGATCGAACTGCACACCGGCCGTTACGCGGAGGCGCACGATCCCGCCGAACAGCAGCGCGAATTCGAGCGCGTGGTTCGCGCGGTGGAATTCGGCGCGACGCTCGGCATCAAGGTGAATGCCGGCCACGGCCTGCACTACACGAACGTGCAGCAGATCGCGGCGATCGAAGGCATCGACGAACTGAATATTGGCCACTCGATCGTGGCGCATGCCATCTTCGCCGGCTGGGACAACGCGGTGCGCGAGATGAAGGCAATCATGGTCGCCGCGCGTCTCGGCGCGCGCGCGTAGTGCGGCGAATTCGGCGACGGCACCGCACATGACGATCTACGGCATCGGCACGGATATCGTTCAGGTCAGCCGCGTGGCCGCGGTCATGACGCGCACCAACGGCCGCTTTGCGGAGAAGGTGCTCGGGCCGGACGAGCTGCGCGTTTATCACGCGCGTCAGGCCCGGTCGGCGGCGCGTGGCCTCGCGTTTCTCGCCACGCGGTTCTCGGCGAAAGAAGCGTTCTCGAAAGCGATCGGGCTGGGCATGCGCTGGCCGATGACATGGCGGGCGCTGCAAACACTCAATAAACCGAGCGGCGAGCCGATGGTGGTCGCCTCCGGCGAACTGGCCGAATGGCTCGACGCGCGCGGCATCACGGCGCGCGTGACGATCAGCGACGAACGGGACTACGCGGTGTCGTTCGTGATCGCGGAAACGGGGCAGGAGAGCGGGGCGCCGCAAGCGGCCACGCAAGCGCAGGCGGCCGTTCAAACGCAAACGCAAGCGCAGCCGCAGCCGCAACAGCCCGCTCAAAACCAACCGCTTTCATCGGCCTCAACGCCGGACGTTCCACCCGCTCCCGCCACCGACGAATAAAAAATACCCTGAACGCGGCCTCTGCTGGCCGCGTCTTTCTTTGTCTCAAGCTTTTTTCTAGCGGAATTCGATGAAAACCACTTCTGGACCGGTGATGCTCGACGTGGTCGGCAAAACGCTGAACGACGACGACCGGCGCCGCCTTGCCCATCCGATGACCGGCGGCGTGATCCTGTTCGCGCGCCACTACGAAAGCCGCGCGCAACTGATCGCGCTGACCGCCGCGATCCGCGACGTGAACCCGGATCTGCTGATCGCTGTCGACCACGAAGGCGGCCGCGTCCAGCGCTTTCGGACCGACGGCTTCACCGTGTTGCCGTCGATGGGCAAGCTCGGCACCTTGTGGGACAGCGACGTGCTGCATGCCACCAAGGTCACGACCGCGGTCGGCTATATCCTCGCGGCGGAGCTGCGCGCGTGTGACATCGACATGAGCTTCACGCCGGTGCTCGATCTGAACTACGGGCAGTCGCAGGTAATCGGCGACCGCTCGTTTCATCGCGACCCGCGCGTGGTGACGCTGCTGGCCAAGAGCCTCAACCACGGCCTCGCGCTTGCCGGCATGAGCAATTGCGGCAAGCATTTTCCCGGACACGGTTTCGCGCAAGCGGATTCGCACGTCGCGATGCCGGTCGACGACCGTTCGCTCGAGGACATCCTGCGCGACGACGTGGCACCGTACGACTGGCTCGATTTGTCGCTGGGATCGGTGCTGCCCGCCCACGTGGTGTATCCGCAGGTCGATTCGAAGCCGGCGGGTTTTTCTCGCGTGTGGTTGCAGGACATTCTGCGCAACAAGCTGCGCTTCGAGGGCGCGGTTTTCAGCGACGACCTGTCGATGGAAGCCGCACGCCAGGGCGGCACGCTGACCGAAGGTGCGACGGCCGCGTTGCAGGCCGGTTGCGACATGGTGCTGATCTGCAATCAGCCGGATGAAGCGGAGAAGGTGCTGGACGCGCTGCGCTTCACGCCGTCGAAGGAATCGCAGCAGCGCCTGAAGCGCATGCGGCCGCGCGGCAAGGCGCTGAAGTGGAGCAAGCTGGTCGCCGAGCCGCAGTATCTGCAAGCGCAGGCGTTGTTGCGCAGTGCGTTTGCCGGATCGGCCTGAGGTGGGTTCGCGCGGAGCTTCGCCTGTCTGAGCATGAGCGGCGAGACAAAGAAAAACGGCGCCTTCAAATTTGAAGGCGCCGTTTTTTATGATCCTTGATGGACCGCAATGCTTAATAAGCAATGCGGAGCAATGCGCAACGTACGAAAGGTAACCACCGCCTCGCGCGTCACACAAAACCAACCTCAATTCAACCGCATCCGCTGCAATTTGTTATACAGCGTTTTCGGACTGATGCCCAGCAGCGATGCCGCGCGGTGCCGGGTTCCGCCGACCGCGTCGAGCGTGGCGCGAATCAGCATTTCCTCGACGTCCGCAAGCGGAGTGCCGACCGTTACCTGGACACGGCTACCGTTCAGATCGCGGCCGTTGGCCGAGCCGGCTTCGTCGGCGCGCAGCGATTCCACTACGTCGCCCGACGCGTGATACGCGCGCCGCGCCCGTTCCTGCAACTCACGCACATTGCCCGGCCATTCGTACGCGAGACACTCGCGGATGAAGTTTGGCCCAACCTGCTTGGCGGCTTCCGCCGTGCCGCGCGCGGCCGCTTCATGGTTCAGTTCGTCGACGATTGCCTGCGCGATCAGCGCCGGGTCTTCGCCGCGCTCGCGCAACGGCGGCAGGGTGATGGCCGCGGCCTCAAGACGCAGGGCGAGCTCTTCGTTCAGGCTGCCGTCGGCCACGGCCGCGCGCGGCGCTTTGCGCGTCGAGGCGATCAGCCGGAAATCCGTCACCACCTGATGCGTGCCGCCGACCCGCATGAAGGTCTGCGAGTCGAGCGCGCGCAGCAGCGCTTCCTGCTGGGCGCGCGGCAATTCGGCAATTTCGTCGATGAACAGCGTGCCGCCGCTCGCCTGTTCGAACAGGCCCGGCTCGCGCTGCTCGGCGCCATTGAATGCGCCGCGCTCATGACCGAACAACACGCTATCCAACGAACGATGCGTCGCCGCGCTGGCTGCGGTGCGGCAATTGAACGTGATAAACGGGCCTTTCCGGCGGCGGCTCATGTCGTGCATCGTGCGCGCCGCGACCTGCTTGCCGGTGCCGGCTTCGCCGGAAATCAGCACGGCCGCTTCGGTCGGGGCGATATGTTCGATCGTGTCGTACACGTGCTGGATCGCGCCGCTGCGACCGAGCATCGCGCCGAAGCGGCCGAGCTGCCGCAGCGAGGCGCGCAGTGTCTGAACCTCTTCGGTCAGTTCGTACGGCCGCGGTATCCGCGCCAGCAGGCTGCGCAAGCGCGGAATGTTGACCGGCTTGAGCAGATAGTCCCAGATGCCGTGCCGCAGGCCTTCAATCGCGCTTTCCACTGTCGCATTGCCGGTCATCACGATCACGGGCAAGGCGCCGCCGGGCGGATGCGCGGGCAGATGCTGCAACACGTCGAGCCCGCTGCCGTCCGGCAGATTCAAGTCGACCAGCACGACGTCGGGAATGAAGCGTGTCAGCGCCGCCCGCGCCTCGGCGATGGTGGTCGCGGTGTCGACGGAAAAGCCGTCGGCCGCGAGGATGGCGGACAGGCCTGACAGGCTATTGGGGTCGTCTTCAACAATCAGGGCGTGTGGCATGGCGAGCGCAATTTTTAAATGGATGGAATACCGATGCATCGCGCCGGGATACGGGCGCGATGCATGGGCGCGATAGCTGGCCGTCGTGAACGCGGTGCCCGGCAGTCAGAGCACCGGGCTAGTGGGGCGGCGATTCGGCTCACGTAGTCTTGTCCTTGGTTTGATCCGGATGGGTCTGCTTCGACGCTGAAGCTCGCGCTGAAGCGCGTCAACAGGCCGCCTGTACTTCCTTCACTCGGCCTGTCAAAAATGCCGATTACTGTCGAAGAAGCGACGCACTTCCAATTCCGCCTGTTCACGCGTCTTGCCGTAACGCTCCTGAATCAGACCGGCAAGTTTGTCGGCACGGCCTTCGGCCTTGGTCAATTCGTCGTCCGTCAATTCGCCCCATGCGGTCTTGGCCTTGCCCAGCATCTGCTTCCACTTGCCTTCAGCGATGTCGTTATTCATGTCGCATCTCCGGAGTTGAAGAAAATAAAGCCGTACTGGCCTTACTCGGAAATAAGCAGGGACTGTGCCAAGGGCGTTATATCAATCGTATCAATGATTTGTCAGATGCAAGGTGGGTCAATTCGCGTGATGGCCAGGCAAATTTAGACAGGCCGCCGGTAAAGTTTTCCTAACCATACACGGCGACGCAAAAAAGAAAAAGTGCCTAATTTCGGCGGCCATGGCAGCGCTATTTTTTCCATGCGGCGGGTGATCGCGAATGATCCCAAAAGGCATGCGCGCGACTGAGTGGTTCTCCGCAGCAAATGGTGCGCGCACCGGTATGCGCCGCCTTCGATTTATCCGTCACTCACCGAAGGAGCAGTCATGATTTGCCAACGTGTTGCGTCGCTGGCCACCCGGATCACCCATACGGCGGCGTGTGCCGCGCTGCCGTTTGCAGCGGCCGGCGCAAGCGTAGCGGCCGAGCCGGCGCCTTTCTCCAAACCCACCGGCGACATGACGCTATCGCCGTCGGGCCCGTTCGCCGCGCCGGTCTTGCGCTCGCCTACCGCGCCGGCCGAATCCCCGCCGACCATGGCGACGGTGGGCCGGGGCAACGACACCTACACCTATCTGCGCTGCTGGTATCGCATCAGCGCGGACCCGCTCAAGCCCGAGGCGACCTATGAATGGGCGCTCGACCCAAACGACGGCGACTGGTATCGGCTGGCCGGCTTCTGGCGAGCGGACGGCGTGCTGCAATGGCGGAACATGTTCTACAGCGCAACGACGCAAGACACGCTCGACGACGTATGCCGCGCCACGCTGAACACACGCGGCATCCGGGCCGACGTCACGCAGGCGGTGGCGGCCAACAACACGTTGTCTTTCAATTTCACGATCTGGAGCATCGATGCCGCGCAGCAGGAGGCGCGCATCAACAAGCTGATCGTCTTCGGCGACAGCCTGTCCGACTCGCAAAAGATCTTCAATGCGAGTCAGTGGACGCTGCCGAATCGGACGAGCTGGCATGCGGGGCGTTTCAGCAACGGACCCATCTGGTCCGAGTATCTGGCCAATGCACTGCAATTACCGATGTATACCTGGGCGATCGGCGGCGCGGCGACCGATCAGCACCTGGTCTTGCCTGGCCTCGTGCAGCAGGTGGAATCGTGGCGCGACTACATGAAGTTCGCGCCGGACTATCGACCGGGTAACACATTGTTCGCGGTGCTCGCCGGGGGCAACGATCTGGTCAGTTACGACCGCACGCCCGAGCAGGCGGCAAGTGCCATGCGCGACAGCCTGGAGCGGCTCGCTACCGCGGATGCGACGCGTATTCTGCTCGTCACGCTTCCCGACGTGTCGCGCGCGCCGATCGTCGCGGCACGAGGCGACGCCGCGCGGGTGGCCGTTCAGGTGAGGGACTACAACCGCATGCTCGTCGATATGGCGGCGGCGTTGCGCGTCCGCTACGGCGCGACCCTTCAGCTCGAACTATTCGACGCAAATGCGATGTTCGACGATTTGCTGCGTCATCCCGCGCAATACGGTCTCGACGATACGACGCATTCGTGCCTCGATATTCCGAATCCGTCCGCACTCACTTACCTGAGCGCGCAGATCCCACGCGCAAGCTGCGACGACCCGGCGCGCTTCCTGTTCTGGGACGCGCTGCACCCGACGACCACGACGCACGCGCTTCTCGCGGAACGCATCGCATCGTTCGTGCGGGAGCGATTTGGAAGCTGATCGCGTCAAATCGCGGCACGATAAAAAACGACCCGATCGCTTGCGCGACCGGGTCGTTTTTATGCCATTTGCTCCACCACGCCGGCAGGGCACCGGCGCGAGAATCAGAAGGGCGGGCGCTTACGCGCGGCTGCGGTACTCGTTCGTGCGCGTGTCGATTTCGATCTTGTCGCCGATGTTGCAGAACAGCGGCACTTGCAGTTCGAAACCCGTGGTCAGCTTGGCGTTCTTCAACACCTTGCCCGACGACGTATCGCCCTTGACAGCCGGTTCCGTGTAGATGATTTCGCGGATGAGCGTGGTCGGCAGATCGACCGAAATCGCCTTCTCGTTGTAGAACACGACTTCGCAAGCCATGCCGTCTTCGAGGTAATGGAGGGCGTCGCCCATCATTTCGCCTTCGACTTCGAACTGGTTGTAGTCGGCGTCCATGAACACGTACATCGGGTCAGCGAAGTACGAGTAGGTGACTTCCTTGCGTTCCAGCACGACGACGTCGAACTTGTCGTCGGCCTTGTACACGCTTTCCATGCCTGCGTTGGTCAGCAGGTTCTTGAACTTCATCTTGACGACGGCGGAGTTGCGGCCCGATTTGTTGTATTCGGCCTTTTGCACGACCATTGCGTCAGTGCCGATCATCACGACGTTGCCGGTGCGGAGTTCCTGTGCGGTCTTCATAAAACTGTCCTGTACGAAATGAGTAGCTTCAACTGGTGCTCAACGGCATACGACGCAAGCGGCTTCGGCGCTTCGCTCACTGCGTGCCGCACCGCATGCGAGCGGCACGGCGGGAAGCGAGTGCTTGAAGCGTGGCCAGTATGCCGCGAGGATTCGCGGGAGGCTGCATGATCTGCCGCCTCGATAGGCTTGTGTCCGCTTGCGTTCGTTACCTTGCTTTTACCCTGTGCGGGCGTGTACACGAGTGGCGCCGATTCGCAGCTGACTTGCCTGCGATCGGACCGCGCTTGCGTCGTCGGCCGTTGGATAACCGCTTATTTTAACTGACTTTTTGCGAACAAGGCCAGATTTCCGGCGAGGTCGCCCACTTCGGCCAGTTCGACCGCCCAGTCGGCCGCGCGCTGCTTCAGCGCCGGGAGGTGGTTCAGGAACGCCGCCCAATCGGGCTGGCCCGCACCGTTCCAGGCGTGCCAGAAGCGCGCCAGCGCGTCGCGGGCGTCGGCGGGCAGCGTGCGGGTGTAGTGGGCGAGCGCGGCGTCGAGCTTGGGCAGATGAGCGTCGTCGGCTTGCGGGTAGATGTGCCAGACGAACGGTTTGGCCGCCCATTGGGCCCGCACGAACGAATCTTCGCCGCGCACGAAATTGATGTCGCTCACCCAGAGCAGCGCGTCGTAGCCCGGCTGGCTGGTGAACGCGAGGGCATGTGCGCTGAGGTTGCCGCGTTCGGCCTGCGTGCCGGCGGCGAATTCGGGCAACCCGAAAAAGCGCGCGACCGCGGCCGAGATGCGACCTTCGGGCACCAGCAGCACGACCGGCGCGGCGCTGTCGCGCCACTGTTCGAGCAGGCTGTCGACGGCGGGGTTTTCGTAGGCGAACAGCGAGACCACCGTGGCCGCGGCGGGCGGCGGCGGGCGGCCGATGCTCTGTTGCCACCATGCGGCGCGTGCCGCCTGCGAGGCGTCGAAGGACGCGCGCGCGGCATCGAGATGCCGTTCTTTCAGCACGCCGCCCGTGCCGGGTCCGAGCCCGGGGAAGAAGAACGTCTTGGTCAGCGGATAGCGCGGGTGCGGCGACGGCCGCAAATGAAAGTCCGCGACCCAGTCTTCGGCGCTCAGGTATTCGAGGTTGAACCATACCGGCGTGGGTTCGCGCCGCGCCATCGCGGCGACGTAGACCGGCGGCAGTTCGCAGGCGAAGGCTTCGATCACGACGTCGGCGACCTCGAGCGACTCGCCCGCGTGCGCCGGCTGATGCCAGTGTTCGACGACGATGCCGCCGATCGTCTGGCGAGGCCGGTCCAGTGCCAGCGAAGGGCACAGTTTCTGGAACGCGTGCAGATCGTCGACGAATACGCGCACCTGCCAGCCGTGCTCGCTCGCGAGTTGACGCGCAAGACGCCAGCACACGCCGATATCGCCGAAATTGTCGATGACCGCGCAAAAGATGTCGCAGGCGATCGCGGCGGAATGGGCTTCGGCGGATTCGGAAGAGGGTGCAGCAGTGGACATGGTGGCCAAGGGTCGCGGAGGCAAAAAGCGGTGCATTCCCGCCAGGCTGCCGGATTCGCGGCAGCCGCTTCGAACGGTCGCGGAATGTTCTAAACTGGCGATTCTAAAGCACCCGTCCACGACTGCGCACACCGGTTTCGCTCCCGCGCGCGGCGCGCGGCGAGGCCCCGCGAGACAGTCCCATCCAACCGATTCTGCATGACCGAACCCGAAGCAACCGACGCCTTCGAGCCGAAAAAAGTGCTCGCCCAACTGCCGCATCTGCCCGGCGTGTATCGCTATTACGATACGCACGGCGCGGTGCTCTATGTGGGCAAGGCGCGCGATCTGAAGAAACGCGTGTCGAGCTACTTCACCAAGACGCTGCTGTCGCCCCGCATCGCGATGATGGTGACGCGCATCGCGCGGATCGAAACGACCGTCACGCGTTCCGAGGCCGAGGCGCTGCTGCTCGAAAACAACCTGATCAAGGCGCTCGCGCCGCGTTACAACATTCTGTTTCGCGACGACAAGTCGTACCCGTATCTCAAGCTGACCGGCCACAAGTTTCCGCGCATGGCGTACTACCGTGGCTCGGTGGATCGCAAGAACCAGTACTTCGGGCCGTTCCCGAGCGCGTGGGCGGTGCGCGAAAGCATTCAGATCCTGCAGCGCGTGTTCCAGTTGCGTACCTGCGAAGACTCGGTGTTCAACAACCGCACCCGGCCGTGCCTGCTGCATCAGATCGGCCGCTGCACCGCGCCGTGCGTCGCGGCGATCAGCGAAGAAGACTATGCCCACGACGTCGCCAACGCGTCGCGCTTTCTGCTCGGCCGTCAGGGCGAGGTGATGAAGGAGCTCGAGGGCAAGATGCACGCGTTCGCGAGCGAGCTGAAGTTCGAGCAGGCCGCGGCGGTGCGCAACCAGATGAGCTCGCTGTCGACCGTGTTGCATCAGCAGGCGATCGAGGTCGGCAGTGATAGCGACGTGGATATTCTCGCGGTGGTCGCGCTGGGCGGGCGGGTCTGCGTGAATCTCGCGATGGTGCGCGGCGGCCGCCATCTCGGCGACAAGGCGTATTTCCCGACGCATGTGGAAAGCGCGCTGACGGCGGACGAGGGCGGGCTTGAAGACGACGCTGAGGGCGATGCGGTGCTGGCGCGAGTGGCGATGGACGCTACTGTCGCGGCCGCAGCGCATAGCGTGAGCGACGGGGCGGAAGCGTCCGACGCGGACGACGATGCGCTCGCGATCGCGGCAGCGCTAAGCGCGGAGGACGATGATGAAGCGGCGTTAGATGCCGACGCAGACGCAGACGCAGACGCAGACGCAGACGCAGACGCAGACGCCCCGCAACACAGCGACGCGCAGAACGCTGCCCCCGCCTCCGACGCACAACCCGCAAAACCGCGCAAGGGCCGCGCATCCGCTGGAATCGAAGCCGAGGTCCTCGAGGCGTTCATCGCCCAGCATTACCTCGGCAATCGCGTGCCGCCGGTGCTGGTAGTCAGCCACGCGCCGGCCAATCGCGAACTGGTCGACGTGCTGATCGAGCAGGCCGGTCACAAGGTCACCGTGTTGCGTCAGCCGCAAGGCCAGCGGCGCGCGTGGCTCGCGATGGCCGAGCAGAACGCGCGCCTCGCGCTGGCGCGTCTGCTCTCCGAACAAGGCTCGCAGCAGGCTCGCACGCGCGCGCTGACCGACACGCTCGGCATGGAGTGCGACGATCTCGCGCATCTGCGGATCGAATGCTTCGATATCAGCCATACGATGGGCGAGGCGACGCAGGCATCGTGCGTGGTGTATCACCATCACAAGATGCAGTCGTCCGAGTATCGCCGTTACAACATCACCGGCATTACCCCGGGCGACGATTACGCCGCCATGCGCCAGGTGCTGACGCGCCGCTACGAGAAGATGGTCGCGCAAGCTGCAGCGAATGCCGGCGGCAGTGAAGCCGAGGGCGAAGTGACGAACGATGCGGCGAACACTGCCGCAATCCTCGCCGACGAAGCCGTCGATTTGCCAGGCAACCTGGACAACAGCGTTGCCACCGATCCGGCCTCCGACCCGGCACGCGCGCCGGAAACCACCGATCCAACGCTGCCGCCCGAAACCACCGATCCCGTCCCCCCCACCGGCGGCATTCTGCCGACCATCGTGCTGATCGACGGCGGCAAGGGCCAGGTCGAGATCGCGCGTCAGGTGTTCTCGGAATTGGGGCTGGACATTGGCATGCTGGTCGGCGTCGCCAAGGGCGAAGGCCGCAAGGTCGGCCTCGAAACGCTGATTTTCGCCGACGACCGCGCGCCGCTCGAACTCGGCAAGGAAAGCGCGGCACTCATGCTCGTCGCGCAAATTCGCGACGAAGCGCATCGTTTCGCGATCACCGGCATGCGTGCGAAGCGCGCCAAAACGCGCCAGACTTCGCGGCTCGAAGAACTCGAAGGCGTCGGCGCGAAGCGGCGTCAGCGGTTGCTCGCGCGGTTCGGCGGACTGCGTGGCGTGGTGGCGGCGAGCGTCGAGGATCTGGCAAGCGTCGAGGGGATTTCGCAGGCGCTTGCCGAGCAGATCTATCGGCAATTGCACTGATGGCAGCGTGACGGCCTGGGCGTTCACCGGCCGCGATTGAGCGCCCAGGCGGCGCGCGTGCCATGGCCCGTGCGCCGCTTTGCTTGTGGCAGTCCCTGTGACACGGCACAATTGCATCTCCCTTGCCAGACGCTGCGCCTGCCCATGCCGTTTAATTTTCCGATTTTCCTGACCTGGCTGCGGATCGTCCTGATTCCGCTCGTCGTCGGCGTGTTCTATTTGCCCGACATGATGATGAGCCCCGCGCACCGCAACCTGGCGGCCGCGACGATCTTCATTCTGGCCGCGCTGACCGACTGGTTCGACGGCTTCCTGGCGCGTAAGTGGAATCAGACCTCGGCGTTCGGCGCGTTCCTCGATCCGGTCGCCGACAAGCTGATGGTGACCGCGGCGCTACTGGTGCTGGTGCAACTCACGCGGATCGATTCGGCGATCGCGTTGGTGATCGTCGGGCGCGAGATCGCGATCTCGGCGCTGCGCGAGTGGATGGCGCAGATCGGCGCGTCGAAGAGCGTCGCGGTGAATTCGCTCGGCAAGTTCAAAACCGTGTGTCAGATGGTCGCGATTCCCATGCTGCTGTTCTACGGCCCGTTGCCGTTCGGCGGTGGCGTGGTGGTCGACACGCGCGTGTGGGGCCTGTGGCTGATCTATCTGGCTGCGTTCCTGACCATCTGGTCGATGCTCTATTACATGAAGCTCGCGTGGCCGCAGATCCGCGAACGTGGCGGGGCGGCATGAGTGAAATCTGTTCAGTAAAAGACATTCGCAAAAGGGGTTGACACGTTTCAGTCGTTTCTCCATAATCTCGTTTCTCCGATGCACGCAGTTTGAAGCAGCAGCGGAAATAGCAGGTTAGTTGTAGGCAGTATTGAAGTAGAAGCACGGCAATAGCAGCACAAAGCGGGAGTAGCTCAGTTGGTAGAGCGCAACCTTGCCAAGGTTGAGGTCGCGAGTTCGAGCCTCGTCTCCCGCTCCAAATTTTTGAAGCAATGCGTTGTTTGGCGAAGTGAAAAGTGCAGCGCGTTGTGAAGCAGTTCAATGCGGGAGTAGCTCAGTTGGTAGAGCGCAACCTTGCCAAGGTTGAGGTCGCGAGTTCGAGCCTCGTCTCCCGCTCCATACATAAGGGGAAGCAACGCTTCCCTTTTTGTTTGATGGGCTGAAGGTTTCAGCCTCACCGGTTGTACCGGTGGCCCACCAGACAAACCTGCGAATCTGCAGCTAGATTCCAGTCCGCTTGCGGCGCGATAGCAAAGCGGTTATGCAGCGGCCTGCAAAGCCGTTTAGGCCGGTTCGACTCCGGCTCGCGCCTCCAGAAGTTGATGTAAAGAAAAGCCCCGACCTGGTCGGGGCTTTTCTTTTTTCGGCGCGTCGATCGCATTCGATACTCGACACGAACGCGATCGACATCCACAGGGCGCAGCAGCCTGGGCAGCGCGCCCTCACGCCCACATCACCACCTCAAAAACTAATTGCGGATTTGAGCGAACCCAGCGCCGCGCCGTTGAGAAAGTAAGCGTTGCTTTGCGGCGTCCCACCACCCAGCGGTGTGATCTGCAGCGTCGTGCCGCTCCTGATCAGATAGCCCGCCGAGATTCCGCCGTTGCTCTGGTAGTACACGCGGTAATCGGTGGTTGCGCCGCCGAGTTGCGCATTGGCGACCCATGCGCGTACGCCCGCCACCGTGACGATCTGGCCGTCGCCAAGTTGATAAGTCTTGCCGTCCGCGGTGCTGGTGTAGGGGAAGAAACCCTCGAGCGTCGAAATCGCCGCCGAGCAGGGTGTCGGGGTGTTTCCCGTGGTAGCCGGGGCAACGCAATCGTAGGCATACAGCGTGTCGGCGGCATACTGCCTGACTACTTTCACGTAGGCCGCGCCCGTTTGCCAGGTGGCCTGCGTGTTGTACAGCGCCTGCCCGTTAATGGTGTTGGTGATCAGGCCCACCGCGCTATTCGCAAACAGTTCAGCGGGAGAGGCAGAGATCAATCCCGTGAGCGGCACCACGGTGTAGCTGGTGCCGAGCACCGTACGAAGGGTAGTCTTACCATCCGCGGCCAGATAGTCTTCCTGGACATTAGCGCCGTTGTAGCTGACTTGCACCTGCGGCGGCATGGCGGTGCTGGCCACCGCGCCGTTGGTCACCAGACGATCCACCGCCAACGTCGGCACCCGCAAGGCGCTCGATACCGACGAATAGGAGACGCTCAACATCTGCGCACCGTTCGCCGGACTTTGCGCGACGCTCGAGTCGTCGCTGTAGAAGGTTGAGTTCGAACTCATACCCAGTACACCGGTCGACGAAGTGGTGAAGGAGAGGGCACCGCTCACATAGTGCAGGCCGCCGTTCGCGGCGAGCGCCGCACTTTCATAGTTTTGCTGAACGGCGCTCAGATTCGCCGAGTTCGACGTCGACCCCGAGCCTCCGGATGACCCACCTCCGCACGCCGATAAAAGCAGTGCGAGTCCCGTACCCAGAACGACCTGTTTATTTACTGCCCGCTTCTTTAATTCTTTCATTATTGTATTTTCATCTTTCAATTATGTTTGTCGATTTAATGAGGCTTCGAATGAGGCGATGAACAATAGCGATTTATTGCCGATCATGTAAAGTAGGGAATGCTGTTTGTTTATTCAGTGGCATTAACTGAACCGTGCTGCGTCAGTTTGACGATGTCTTTCGTTGCGAAAACGCGGGTGGCAAACCTGCCATGACTACAACAATTCGACCATGAAAAAAACCTTAACTGCTGCGTTGCTGGTGACGCTTGCTCTGCCACTTATCGCGACTGCGCAATCGGCGCCGGCGCCTGCGATAAAGACCGGCGACACCTGGACCTACGTGTCGACGTTCGAGAAAGCGCCTTCCGGATGGCGTCAGACACACGACGAAGTGACGGTGCTGCGCGCCACGCCTTCGCATATCTATTATTCGTCGAAGCAGGTGGGTTCGAGCCAGACGCCGAGCGAGGCGATTGCAGGTGCGGACTGGAGTCGGGAGCGCAACGTCAACGGCGCCGACACAGTGGTCAATCGCCCACTCGCCTTCCCGCTGTCGCCGGGCAAGACGTGGAATCTCGATTACACGGAGCAGCATCCGAACAAAACCTTCGCGATGCAAAAGTGGAGCTCGCAATACCGGGTAGTCGGGACGGAGTCGGTCGAAGTGCCGGCCGGTAAATTCCAGGCGATCAAAGTCGAAGCGGAGGGCGATTGGGTCGCGCAACTCGAGCCGACGCAGACCGTGACGCAAGCCGTGCAGACGCAACAGGGCGATACCGCGATGGTCACGCACGCGCAGAAGACCGGCGCGGTTCAGGTGACCGGGCGCACTTATAAAGCGTTCTGGTATGTACCGGAAATCGGCCGTTGGGTGAAATCGGTCGAAGAATATTACGGCAGTAACGGTGTGCGAAACGAGCGTTATACCAACGAGCTGGAGTCGTTTAAAAGAAGCGCGGAATAAACCCACCCTGCGCCGCATTAATGGTCCGCAACTCGTTGCGGAAAAGAAGCCCTGCATTTGAACTGAAGCCTTGAAGCTGGACGATCGTCCAGTCCATGGCGAGCCGGTTCACATTCGGGGCTTTTTTGCGGATACTTCCCTGCTTCGAAACTGGCCAGGCGCGTCCATGCAATCCCTCCAACGCCGCTCTCTCCACCTGCGCGTCATCTACGCGCTCTGCCTGTGCGGCGCCACCTGGACGCATCTGCAAGTGGCGCTGACGCACGGTCTCTGGTGGGACTACGGCGGCGCCGTGCCGCTCACGCGCGTCTACTGGACCTCGCTGCTGTTCGTCGATCCGTTGACCGCGTTATTGCTGCTCGTCTCGCCTGTGGTGGGGCTGATACTCTGCGTCGCCGTGATCGTGACCGATGTAGCGCACAATTCCTGGTTCGCGCTGCATCATCCGATCCGGATGGACCTGTATCTGTCGCAGATCGTTTTTCTACTGTTCGTCCTGTCTACCTTCCGGACCGCCTGGCGCGGCGCCGTCCGCGCGCGTCCGGCGTTGTCTGCCGCCAATTGAATGGCGTGCTCGCCGCCGGCGTTATCGATCGTCCATACCGAGGCCGCATGTATTTACAACTCACCGGCACCCAGTTACGTCTGCTCGGCTCGATGCACCTTTTTCCCGCGACGAGCCGCCGTACTCCGCCATGGATCGCCGAAGCCTACGATTGGGCCGAATCGCTCGTCCTCGAGTCCGACGCGCCGACGATTCTGCCGTTCCTGAAGGCCGCCACACCAGCCGGCGCCGAGCGCTTGCGACCGCTGCTAGCCGACGACGCATGGCAGCGGCTCAACGCCGTCTGGCCCACCGAGGGCCCGCTCGCGCCGCTCGCCGAACTACGACCATGGGCCGCGCTGATCGTCGCGCCGACGCTGTTCCAGCAAGTGGTCGAAGGCGTCGAGCCGCGTCTGCTACGCTCGGCGCTGACTCAGGGCAAACCGTATCGCTACCTGGAGAGCGCGCAGGAAGTGGCGGCGTCGCTCGATTCGATTCCGCTCGACGCGATCGCCGCGGCGCTCGACCTGCTGATGGCCGACCTCACCGAGCCGCAGCGCACGCTCGAGAAGATGCATGCCGCGTGGATTAACGGCGATCTCCCGGCCGTGCAGCGGATTGCCGTCGAATCGCCGATGTTCAATCTGCCGGGCATCCGCGAGGCGATCCTAGATGCCCGCAATCGCGCGTGGGCGGCGCATCTGACGGCGCTGATCGAGCGGCCGGAGCGCACCCTGGTGGTGATCGGCGCGCTGCATCTGTGCGGCCCCGGCAACCTGATCGAATGCCTGGCGCGGCCTGTCGAACCGGTGCCGGACGCAGCCTGATAAGACTCACGCAAGGCCATGCCACGACGGGCTTTGCGCCGCGTGCAACCCCGCTGAGAACTTAACGAGGCGGAACTCCGCCGCCGGGTTTAAATCCCACTGAAAACCCGAGCGCAAAGGTTTGCACCGAAGTTTGCCGCTATACACTGAGTGCCAATAATCGCAGCCAACCCAACGGCCATAGGAAAAACGACATGCATGTCCCACCGACGCCTAGCAATGAAAGCGCCCGTCTCGACACCTTGCGTGCGCTGCATATCCTCGACACCTCGCCTGAAGAGCGCTTCGACCGGCTGACGCGGCTGGCCAAGCGGCTGTTCGGCGTGCCGATCGCGCTCGTGAGCCTCGTCGACGCCGACCGCCAGTGGTTCAAGTCCTGCGTCGGCTTGACGGCCAGCGAGACTTCGCGCGACATCTCGTTCTGCGCTCACGCGATTCTCGGCGACGAAATCATGATGGTGCCCGATGCACTGGCCGACGCGCGCTTTCACGACAATCCGCTGGTCATCGACAACCCCAATATCCGTTTCTATGCCGGCTGTCCGCTGACGGTGCCCAACGGCAGCAAGCTCGGCACGCTGTGTCTGATCGACGTCAAACCGCGCGGTCTCGACGAAGAAGAGCGCGAACTGCTGCGCGATCTGGCGCGCATGGCCGAGCAGGAACTGGCCGCCGTGCAGCTCGCCACGCTCGACGACCTGACGCTGCTGTCCAACCGGCGCGGTTTCGAAGCGCTCGCGCAACATGCGCTGAACGTCTGCAAGCGGCTGGAGAAACCGGCGTCGCTGCTGTTCTTCGACCTGAACGACTTCAAGCAGATCAACGACACCCACGGCCACGCCGAGGGCGACCGCGCACTGACCACGTTCGCCGACGTGCTGCGCACGGCGCTGCGCGAGAGCGACGTGATCGGGCGGCTGGGCGGCGACGAATTCGTCGCGTTGCTCACCAATTCAAGCAGCGCCGAAACCCACGAAGTCACGCAGCGTCTCCAGCATCTGCTGGACGCGCGCAATGCCGGCGAGCAGCGCGGTTATCAGATCCGTTTCAGCGTCGGACAGATTCAGTACGAACCCGCGCGGCATGCGTCGATTGCCGAACTGCTGGCGGCCGCGGATACGGCGATGTATAGCCACAAGCAGGCGTCGAAGGCACGCGCCGCGCAGCGCATCTGAGCGCGCGATAGCGTGGGGCCGTCGCGCGCGGCATAATCGTGGATCGCCGCGGCGCCTCGCCGCCGGCTCTTTTTCGAAGCGCGTCATGACCGAACCGCAACACACCGCCGCCACGCGGCGGGCACAACTCGAATGGCGCTGGAAAGCGTTCGGCGACCTCAGCAGCGCCGAAGTCTATGCCATGCTCGCAGCACGTAGCGCGGTGTTCGTCGTCGAGCAGAATTGTGTGTATGGCGACATCGACGGGCTCGATCTGGACGCGTGGCACCTGTTCGCATTCGGTCCCGGCGACGAGCGTTATCCGCCGTTGGCGGGATATCTGCGGGTGCTGCTGCCCGATGCCGAAGACAGCGATATCCGGATCGGTCGCGTGCTGACCACCGCGCCGTTTCGCGGTATCGGTCTGGGCAATGCCATGCTCGAGCGCGCGCTCGAGCACATCCGCGCGCAGTGGCCCGGCACGCCGATCCGGCTGCACGCGCAAGCGCATCTGCAAGGCTTCTATGGCGCGTTCGGCTTTACGCCGGTGTCGGAGATTCACGACGAAGACGACATTCCGCATGTGTGGATGCGTTCGGTGTGAAGCGAAGGCGGGCGTGTTCGGCCGTACGGAGGCTGCCGGTTGGCGAACTAGCTAGCTCGCTCAGCTCGCCCAACGCCGCCGTCAAACCCCAGCTGTTCTTGCGGTCTCACTACCGACGACCGTTCGCCGGCACCGACGCGCCCGGCGTCGCCACCTTCACCACCTTCGCACGCCGTTCATTGCGCAACCGGCCACGCGCCGACAGCCGCATCCAGTGACGCAACGCGATCAGCGCGCCGATCACGCTCATCATCGAACCCGGAATCCACAGCAGCAGGCCGCCGATCTGCTGGTCGCGCATTGGGCTCAGCCAGGTGAACGCGCGGCCGCAGATCGAATAGATCGGATACAGCTCGTGCGGCGTGAAGAAGATGAATGCGCCGAGCAGAATCTGCGGCGGAATCGCGGCGATTACCACGAGAATGCGCTTGCCGGGCGACAGCCGCGCCGGCGGCGCGGGACGCGGGTCGAGCACGAGCCACCAGAACAGCAGGCCGTCGAGCACCATGCTCCAGTTCATGACGCGATAAAGCCGCCAGTCGAGCATCGCGACGAAATGGATTGGCGACATCAGCCAGAAGTAGATCAGCCCGACGAACAGCGTGACCGCGACCACCGGATGCATCACGATGTCGAGCAGCCGACGCACCACGGGTGTTGCCAGCGCGGGCCGCACGACACGTTGCCGCCAGCGGAATGGAATCCCCGCGCGCAACGCGGCGCCCGGATACGACAGCGCGATGAAAAACGGTCCGAGATGATGCAGCACCAGATGCTGCGCGCGATGCATGAAGAACTCATGCTCGAAGAAATAATCGAGCCGCGTGTGCAGCGCGACATACAACGCCACCAGCCCGAACCAGAACGACAGGCGCCTGCGGATCGACACTTTCGCCTTGCGCGCGCCGCGCACGAACAGGATCGCCGGAATCAGCAGCGCGATCACGACGGTCGGCGAAAACTCCCACGGATCGAGCCAGTAGAGCAGATTCATCGCAGCGTGTTAGTTGGTTTGGGCGGGCGATTTGACGACAAACGGCGCGTCGAGCGTTTCGCCGTCGGAGAACTTCAGCGTCAGATGCACGGTGTCGCCCGGCGCGACCTTGTGCTTCGCATTTTCGAGCATCACGTGATAGCCGCCGGGCGAGATCGCGACCTGGCCGTGCGCCGGCACCGTCAGCTTGTCGACCATCACCATTTTCTGCGACGAACCGTTCGACACGGTCTGATGCAGCATCGCGTCGCCGTAATCGGCGCTCGACATGTCGACCAGATCGACCGGTTTGTCGCTCGCGTTCACCAGCGTCGCGTAGCCGGCGGCGGGCAGGTTGTTCGGCAGCCAGCGGACCCAGGCGTTCTTGACGCTGATCGCCTTGGCACCGGCGGCTTGTGCGCCGGGAGCGAAGGCGAGACCGAGCGACAGCGTGAGGGCGGCGGCTAACGAGGCGGATGTTTTGAGCTTGATCGACATGATTGATCTCGGGAAAAGTCAGGAACGGTCGTCGACGATACGGCGCAAGTCCTGCGCGATCGCGTCGGGTGTGTCGTGATCGGTGGCGAGCAGGCGCGCATGACCTTGCTGGTCGAACACGTAGACGGCGGAGCTGTGGGTCACTTCGTAGTTGCCGTTGGGATCGCGCTTTTCCATCTGATACGCGACCCGGTAGCGCTTGGCGAGCGACTCGATCTGCCAGTCGGTGCCGGTCAGCCCTTCGGCATGCTGCGCGTCGAAAGCGCCGACGTAGTCGCGCAAGGCCTGCGGCGTGTCGCGCGCGGGATCGACGGTGATGAACAGAATGCGCACCTTCCGCGCGTCGGGCCCGAGCCTGGCGAGCACCTGCATCAGGCGGCCCATCGTTTCCGGGCAGACGTCCGGACAATGCGTGTAGCCGAAGTACACGAGCGAGGTGCGGCCTTTGAATGACTCGCCGGTCACGGGACGGCCGTCGTCGCCGGTCAGCTTGAATTCGAGGTCCGGCAGATGACCGGTCACATCGGTCAACTGCCACGTTTCGTTGCGATGCGTGCAACCGGCCAGCGCCGTAAGCGCGCTGACGGCAAGCACGACGTCGAGCAGGAACCGTCGCGCGAACCCGGGGTGATGGCGCGGCGCATGAGCCGGTGGCGGCTGTCGGGAGGAGAGGATCGGGAACAAAGCAGGGCTCAATGACTCGATTGAAGAGCGGCGCATGATGTGCCTGTGGCGCGGCGCGCGGCGTGGTCTGCGAGGTGGTCCTGGCCGGTTGTCTCCGGGGCTGCCTCTGAACGGCGCCGCTCGATCCACGCACCGCGCGCGTGGCCCGTCACGGCGCGCACGACAGCGTGGCGGCGGCCATGATCCGCGTGGCAGCGACTGTATCGCAAAATCACCGCAGACGCCGCGCACCGCTCGCGGGCGCGCCGTTTGCGAGGCAATTTGACGCAGCCGGCTGAAAGCTGGCTGAAGCCGGAATGTTCGGCTTTTGAACGCGACTCGTCCGCACCAGGGTGCGCGCCGCCCGGCTGGGCTTGTGTCCTGGCTTACTTTCTCGAAAAATTGACCGATGCGCGGTAAGATGCGCACACTTTTCCGGCCGCACGAGGCTGAAAGGCAAAACACTCCGATGCAAGCACTTCCGGCTGTTCTGTCTCCGAGCGAGACGGCATTTTTCTTCGATTTCGACGGCACGCTGGTCGAACTCGCGCCCACGCCGGACGGCGTGCGGGTGGAACCCCGCGTGATCACGCTGCTCACCGAGTTGCGCAGTCTGACGAACGGCGCGGTGGCGATCGTGTCGGGGCGCGGCATCGACAGTATCGACGGCTTTCTCGGCATGCCCGATCTGCCGATTGCCGGTTTGCACGGCGCCGAGCGGCGCGACGCGAACGGCGACACGCAGCGCATCGGCTTTCACGACGAGCGGCTGCTGCGCATGGAGCAGGTGCTCGCGCAGGTCGTCAACGCGCATCCCGGCATGCTGCTGGAGATCAAGGGCGCCGCGCTCGCGCTCCACTACCGCAATGCGCCGGACCGCGAACCGGTTGCGCGCGAGGCGACCGAGCGGCTGGTGGCCGACTATCCCGGCGCGTACGTGCTGCAGCCGGGCAAGATGGTCTACGAAATCAAACCGAAAGATGTCGACAAAGGCCGCGCGATGCGCGCGTTCCTCGACGAGCCGCCGTTCGTCGGCCGCCGGCCGGTGTTCGCCGGCGACGACCTGACCGACGAGAAGGGCTTCGCGGTCGTCAACGAGCGCGCCGGGCTGTCGATCAAGGTCGGCGCGGGCGAGACACTGGCGCACACGCGCATCGACTCGGTGCCGGGGTTGCTCGACTGGCTCGCCGCGATCGTCAAGGCGGCGCGAGCAGCATGAGCGGCGCGCCGTATCGTTTGAAAACCACAACGTATTGCTTCGGGAATCGCGCTTCATGAGTCGACTGATCATCGTATCGAACCGGGTTGCGCCGATCTCGGAGGGCGGTCCGGCGGCGGGCGGTCTGGCGGTCGGTGTGTACGACGCGCTGAAGGAAACCGGCGGCATGTGGTTTGGCTGGAGCGGCGACGTACTCAGCTCGGGCCAGCCGCAGATCAAGGTCGAAGAGCGCGGGCCGGTGACCTTCGCGACCATCGCGCTGATGCGGCGCGACTACGATCAGTACTATCGCGGGTTTTCGAACGCGACGCTGTGGCCGGCGTTCCACTATCGCGCGGATCTGGTGCAGTACGACCGGCATGATTTCGAAGGTTACTGCCGCGTCAACGCGTGGCTCGCGCAGCAACTCGTGCCGCTGCTGCGCGACGACGACGTCATCTGGGTGCACGACTATCACCTGATCCCATTCGCTCAGGCACTGCGCGCGGCCGGCGTGAAGAACCGCATCGGCTTCTTTCTGCATATTCCGTTTCCGGCTTCGCAGGTGTTGCTGGCGGTGCCGCCGCATCGCGAACTGGTCGAAGCGCTGTGTTCGTTCGACCTGCTCGGCTTCCAGACGGCGCCGGATCTGCGCGCGTTCTGCGACTACATCGTCAACGAGGCAAACGGATCGGTCGATCTGACGGCAAACGGTCCGTCGACGATTCACGCGTTCGGTCGCACGCTGCGCGCGGCGGCTTATCCGATCGGCGTCTATCCGGACGAGATTGCCGCACTCGCGAAAGCGGGCGAGCGCGGCAAACCCGTGCGCACGATGAAAGCGACGCTGCATTCGCGCAAGCTGATCATGAGCGTGGACCGGCTCGATTATTCGAAGGGGCTGGTCGAGCGGTTTCGCGCGTTCGAGCGGCTGCTCGAACATGCCACCGCGCAGCGCAACAAGGTGTCGTTCCTGCAGATCGCGCCGCCGACGCGCGCCGACCTGCACGCGTATCAGGACATCCGCCTGCAACTGGAAGGCGAGTCGGGGCGCATCAACGGGCGATTCGCCGAACTCGACTGGACGCCGATTCTGTACATCCACAAACAGTACGAGCGCCCGGTGCTGGCCGCGCTGTTCCGTACCGCCCACGTCGGCTACGTGACGCCGCTGCGCGACGGGATGAACCTCGTCGCCAAGGAATATGTGTCGGCGCAGGATCCGGAGGACCCGGGCGTGCTGGTGCTGTCGCGTTTCGCGGGCGCCGCGCAGGAGCTCGATGGTGCGTTGATCGTCAATCCGGTCGACGTCGACGGCATGGCGGAGGCGTTGGCGAGGGCGCTCGAGATGCCGCTCGACGAGCGTCAGGCGCGTCATCGCGACATGATGGTTCAGTTGCGCGAGAACAATGTGTCGGTGTGGCGCGATAATTTCATGCGCGACCTGCAGGGCCTGGATGGTGCGAAGCGCACCGTAAACGGGAAGAAGCGCGCCGTGACGGGTAGGAAGAAGGCGGCGTCTGCGAGTGCGAGGGGATAGGCAGTTTCGGTTGTTACGGCGTCTACATTGATCGAGGCGCCCCGGTTGTAAAAAAAGCCGCTCGTGTGAGCGGCTTTTTCGTTTGCGGGCGGTGCTGAGGCTAACGGTAGCGTGGCGATGGTGACGCCGCGTCGCTCAACGCGGGTGGTTTCAAACCACGTGCTGTTCGTCGACCTTTTTCCCGCCGACGTGCAGCGTCGTGCCCTTGCCGTATTGCTTCGCGAGCAGATCGCGATACAGGCCCGGGCGTTGGCGCAGTTCTTCGGGACTGCCGTCGTCGATCACCTTGCCGGCGCTCATCACGATGATCCGGTCGAAGTTGTTCAGCGTGGACAGCCGGTGCGCGATCGCGACCACGGTGCGACCCACCATCAGCCGGTCGAGCGCCTTCTGGATCGCTTCTTCCGACGCGCTGTCGAGTGCCGACGTGGCTTCGTCGAGCAGCAGGATCGGCGCATTTTTCAGGATGGCCCGCGCAATCGCGATCCGCTGACGCTGCCCGCCGGACAGCTTGACGCCCCGGTCGCCGACGATCGTGTCGTAACCTTCCGGCATGGCTTCGATGAAGTCGGCGCAACGCGCTTCGCGCGCGGCCGCCAGCACTTCTTCGCGGCTCGCCTCGGGGCGGCCATAAGCAATGTTCTCGAACACCGTGCGATGGAACAGCGAAATATCCTGCGGCACCAGCGCGATCGCGTGGCGCAAGCTGTCCTGGCTGATCGTGGCAATGTCCTGTCCATCGATCCTGATCGCGCCGCCCTGGGTTTCATAGAACCGTTGCAGCAGCGCCAGCACGGTGGATTTGCCCGCGCCCGACTTGCCGATCAGGCCGACCCGCTGGCCCGGCTGGATATGCAGATCGAAGTGATCGAGAATCGGCCGGCGGCGCGGGTAGGCGAACGTCACGCCTTCGAACGCGATGCGGCCGCCTTGCGGCACGAGTTCGGAAGCGCCGTCGCGGTCCGGCATGCCGTGCGGTTCGAGCAGTGTGCGCACCGCTTCCGCCAAACGCGCGACGTGTTGCGTCACGTCGACCAGCGCCACGGCCAGGTCGCGCGTGCCGTGCAGAATCGTGAAGCCGAGCGAGCTGACCAGCACGATATCGCCCGAGGTCGCCTTGCCCTGATCCCACAGCCACAACGCCCAGCCGAGCAATCCCGCCGACAGCAGCGCGGTGATCACCGCATGCAGCAGGCGCAGCTTCTCCAGATACAGCAGACTCTGCTGACGCGCGTCCATCTCCGCCTTGACCGTCGCGCCGAACCGCTGCTGCTCGCGAAACGTCATGCCGAAGGCGCGCACGAGACCCATGTTGCTGATCACGTCGACCAGCTCGCCGTCCACCGAAGCCGCCTTGGTCGCGAAATGGTGATGCCGCGCGGAGCCGCGCCCAGCCAGTTTGTACAACACGACCGACAGGATCGCCGAGCACAGCATCAGGCCGGCGGCCATCAGCGGATTCACCGCGATGATCATGACGATCGCGCCGAGCACCGCGATGCACGGTGGCAGCACGTTCCACGCGGTGGTGTTTTCGGCGGTGTAGACCGCGTTCGAGGTGGCCGTGATCCGGCTGGCGAGCATGCCCGGTTGCTTCTCGGCGTAATAGCTAGGCGAGTGGCCGCTCAGATACTGGAACAGATCACGCCGCAGATCGCCCGTCACGGCGACGAACGTATGCGCGGCGACCCATCCGCCGACCCGCCACAACAGGTTGTCCGCGGCGATCAGGCCGACCAGGATCGCGAACGCGCCCCACAGCGGACCCGGATGGTGCCGGCCTTCGCCGAGTACGTCGATCAGATGTTTGATCGCGTATTGCGAAGCGAGCGCACAGCCCACGGCCGCAAACACGCTGCACAGGACGATCGCGTGGGCGAGCGGATGGCGGCGGATAAAGCGGAAGAGAAACGCAAGCGGCCGGTGCGCAAAGCTCGCGAGCTTTGCGTTCTCGGCGTTACGCTGGGCAATGGTTAAATGTTCCAATTGATCGTGAGTAGGTCGATGTGAGTCGGGTTGTGCATGCAAAGCGCGGGCCAGACGAAAAAAGCTGCCGCCGCGAGGCCGTTGCTTCGCATTGTAAACATGCAAAAGCGATTGCGCCCTGTGTATCCGGGCGTTGGCGCGACTGATTTCGCGATAGAACTCCGCAACCTACTGGTGCTCGACCCCGAGAACGGCTCGGTGGTTCACGCTGATTGCGGAAAATTTCGGGATATAATTACAAATTGCATTCAACTGCGCTGCGGCATTTCTTCAACGCTTGCCGGCAAAGTTGACGCAGGAGCTTGTGGGGCCGCTTGGCCGGCTCATCCCGCAAACCAGTAGCCACTGTAGAACTGTCTTAGAAAACAAGGGTTTGCAAAGTGTTTCGCGTTTGTAACAACGTAAAGACTTTGAAATGTTGTAGTGCAGCGAGATGCCCGGCATCGATAATGCATGCTTCGTAGGCCCATGAAATATCTGACAGTTTGTCAACGTAGCGAGTGCGTGTGCGTTTACCGGCACAGGCGCAGACGGTGACCCACTGGTCTGGGCTCACTACCCCAAGCGATCCATCGCAGGATTTCTCGAAAGAATCAGGCCCGCGCCGGCGATCCCGGTCAGGCTGCCCTGGCGAGCAAGCGAGGCGCTTTTAACAAACGCAGTATCTTTGCCTGATTTTTTACGAGGACTTTCATTATGCGAATCGCTCAAATCGCTCCGTTGCACGAGGCGGTTCCTCCCAAGCTGTATGGCGGGACGGAACGCGTGGTGTCCTACCTGACTGAAGCGCTGGTCGAGCAGGGCCACGACGTCACGCTCTTTGCGAGCGGCGATTCGATCACCTCGGCAAAGCTCGAAGCCTTCTGGCCGCAGGCGCTGCGCCTCGACCCGACGATCCGCGACGTGATGGCGCCGCACATGCTGTTGCTCGAGGAAGTGCGCCGCCGCGCGGACGAATTCGACGTGCTGCATTTCCACATCGACTACTACCCGTTCTCGCTGTTCGCGCGTCAGCCGGTGCCGTTCCTGACCACGCTGCACGGCCGTCTGGATCTGCCGGAACTGCAGCCGATCTTCAACACGTTCAACGACGTGCCGGTCGTGTCGATTTCGGACAACCAGCGCATTCCGCTGCAACAGGCCAACTGGCTGCAAACCGTGTATCACGGTCTGCCGGAAGACGTGCTCACGCCGATCCCCGACGTCGAGCCGGGCTACCTCGCTTTCCTCGGCCGCGTTTCGCCGGAGAAGGGCCTCGACCGCGCGATCCGCATCGCCGGCCAGGCCGGCATGAAGCTCAAGGTCGCCGCCAAGATCGACAAGGCCGACCGCGCCTATTACGAAGAAGTGATCAAGCCGCTGATGGCGCTCCCGCACGTCGAGTACATCGGCGAAATCGGCGAGACCGAAAAACGTGAGTTCCTCGGCAACGCGCATGCGCTGGTGTTCCCGATCGACTGGCCGGAGCCCTTCGGTCTGGTCATGATCGAAGCGATGGCATGCGGCACGCCGGTGATCGCGTTCAATCGCGGTTCGGTGCCGGAAGTGATCGAGAACGGCGTGTCGGGTTTTGTCGTCGAAGACGAAATCAGCGCGGTCGCGGCGCTCAAGCGTCTGCACACGCTGCCGCGCGCCAACGTGCGCAAGGCGTTCGAATCGCGTTTCTCGTCGAAGGTCATGGCACAGAACTACGTCGCCACGTACGAAGAACTGCTGCGTCAGAAGCACCGCTCGGTGCTGCGCGAAGTCAACGCCAGCTAAGGGCCGGCGGGCGGCCCGCGGTGACTCGCGGGTAGCCGATCGATGCCTGGTAGATAAGGCGTCGGCGAGGCACTCGCCGTTCAGACCGACCGGCCGCAAGCGTGCTTCACGCACGCCGACGCCACTCACAACGCCTCGCGCGCTAACCGCTCGCGGGGCGTTGTTGCATGCGCGCCGCGTTTTTTGCGACAAGCGGTGGAAAGTGGGGTTTTCGGGGCGGTAAGACTGAGTCACTCTCCGTAATATCCCTATAATGGCCGTGCCGCAAATTTGGCTGCGGCGCCGCCGACGACAGGAGGATGCCTTGGCGAGAACGAAAGAGACGCGTGCGAACGCGGCGCCTGGCGCCGGAATGATTTTCGCGTTGCGCGCCATCGGTCTCGTGCTGCTGGCTCGCTGGCTTTTTTCGATGGCGCAGATGGACCTGGGCGCGTCGTTGTCGGCAATGGTGTCGTCGCCGTGGGCGTGCATCAACCTGGTGTTCCTGTTCCTGCTGATCTT
This sequence comes from Paraburkholderia bryophila, assembly GCF_003269035.1. Taxonomy (GTDB): domain Bacteria; phylum Pseudomonadota; class Gammaproteobacteria; order Burkholderiales; family Burkholderiaceae; genus Paraburkholderia; species Paraburkholderia bryophila. Next base: position 604,257 of record NZ_QLTK01000002.1, read on the forward strand.
TTTGCCCGGCGCGCGCGCCGTGGCCGAGCGGCCGCTTCATCCGCTGCCGCAATGGCTGAGGCAGGCCGTGCGCCTGTTTGCTTTCCTCGGTTTGCTGTTCGCGGTCTGGTCGGTCGGCGCGTTTGCGGCGAGCGCCGGCTGGCGGCGCGCGGCGCAAGCGGTGGCGGCCACCAACGGCTGGTTGCTCGTTGCGCCGGCGTTGTATGCCGCCGTGGTGTGGATCTGCCGGCCGCGCGCGTTGTGGCGAACCAATATCGCCGCGCGCCGGTTCGCGATTGGCCGCTACGCGGTCGCGCTCGATCCGGCCACGCGCACCGTGATCGTCTGGGCCGAGCGTCGCAAGGTCGGTCAGTACGACGCGCGCGAATTGTCCGTACGCTGGGCGCTGGGGCAGGACGCCGGTGCCATGCCGACGCCCACACCGGTGGTGGCCTTCAGCGCGGCCGGCGAGCCGGGCTCTGCCGCGACGCTGGGCTCGGGCGTCGCTCCGGCGCTTACGCGTGGTGTTTTCGGCCGCCGTCCGAAGATCGAATTGCTGTGGGATTCGCCGGCCGCCGCGGGTCATAACCGGCAAACCGTTTTCCGCGCCGCGTTGACCACCGAAGGCGACCGGGTCGCCGCACGAGCACTCGACACTTCCTTGCAGCAGGTTTGATCCCGTAAGCTTTGTGCAGTCGGCCACACCCGTGGCCGGCGTGCGCGTCGTAAAGTAAGCATTAGCTGATAATGAAGTCATGCCGCCCATGGAGTCGCAATGGGCGAGTCAGACGTACAACGATCGTATTGCGTCTTTTCCAGGAGTCGCCATGCTGGTTCGCTGGTTACTTGCCGCCCTTCATCTGCTCGCTTATGGTTTTGCGCTCGCGTCGATTCTCAGGCGCACCTGGGCGCTGCGTCGCGCAGCCGTACCCGCTGCCTTACGCTCCGTGTTCCGCGCCGATACGCGCTGGGGCATTTCTGCACTCGTGTTGATCGTGACTGGCTTGATGCGCGCTTTCGGCGGATACGAGAAGGGCGCCGACTACTATCTCCACGAGCCGCTCTTCCACGTGAAGATGACGCTGCTGGTGGTGATTCTTATCCTCGAAGTGCCTTCCATGCTTGCGTTGTTGCGCTGGCGCGCGGCGGTCAGAAACGGCGTGCCGCCCGACCTGAGCAAGGCGCGCTCGTACGCACGCTACAGCGTGATTCAAACGGTACTGCTGGTGCTGATGGTGTTTGCCGCCACCGGTATGGCGCGTGGTGTCGGCTTGCCGGCGGGCGTGGTGTGATGGTAGGTGAGGGGACGGGTCGGAACGCCGGAACAAACCGCCGCTAGCGACGGCTTCTGCCTGGCGTCCCACCCGTTTGCTGCAATTTACTTCCCGACCAGCAAGCTGGAATCGTCGGTCCGGCTGGCCCTGCTGCCGGCGCCGTCCAGCATGATGTCCGACTCGCCCAGCCCCTTGATCAACTCCAGCGCCTGGCGTTCGAACAATCGCCGATAGAGGCCGTTCTCGAGTCGGATCAGCGTTTCGTGACTGCCTTCCTCGATGACTTTGCCCTTGTCCAGCACCAGCAGCCGGTCGAGCGCCCGCACCGTGGACAGCCGATGCGCGACCACCAGCGTGGTGCGACCCATCATCAGCCGTTCCATGGCACGTTGGATCAGCACTTCACTTTCGCTGTCGAGGCTCGACGTCGCTTCGTCCAGAATCAGGATCGGCGCGTCGGCGAGAAACGCACGTGCAAGCGCCACCCGCTGACGTTCACCCCCCGACAGTTTGACGCCCCGTTCACCGACCAGCGTGTCGTAACCGTTCGGCAGTGCGGCGATGAAGTCGTGCGCGCTGGCGAGCCGGGCGGCCCGTTCGATCTCGGCGCGACTCGCGCCGGGCCGCGCATACGCGATGTTCTCCGCCAGCGACCGATGGAACAGCACCGGTTCCTGCTGAACGATCGCGATCTGGCTGCGCAACGACGCTTGCCGTACGCCGGCGATATCCTGCCCGTCGATCGTGATCCGGCCGCCCGAAATGTCATAGAGGCGCTGGATCAGCTTGATGAAGGTCGTCTTCCCCGAGCCCGAATGTCCGACCAGTCCGATCCGCTCACCCGGCGCGATGCGCACGGAGAAGTTGTCGTACAGCGGCCGGCCGTTCGCGCCGTAGTGGAAGGTGACGTGCTCGAAGCGGATCTCGCCCTTGCCGATCGCGATCGGACCCGCGCCAGGTTGGTCTTCGATACCGAGCGGCTGGCTGTCCAGCGAGACCAGTTCTTCCATGTCGTTGACCGAGCGCTGCAGATTGCGGATATGCATACCGACTTCACGCAGATAGCCCTGCAACATGAAGAACATGGTCAGCGCGAAGGTGATGTCGCCCACGCCCGCTTCGCCGCGCGCCCACAACAGCAGCGCGACGCCGAGAATCGCCGCCTGGATCGCCACCAGCATGCCGCCCTGCACGCCGCCGTTGATCGTGCCGCGCATCCACGTGCGGCGCGTGCGATGACGCCACTTGTCGATCACGCGCGCCAGCAGCGCTTCCTCGCGGTCTTCCGCGCCGAACGCTTTCACGACGCCGTTGCAACTGACCGCGTCCGCCAGCGCACCGCCCATGCGCGTGTCCCACGCGTTCGCGAGACGCGCGGCCGGTGCCACGAAGCCGAGCGACAGCGCCACGGTCACCGCGATATACAACACCGAACCGATGCCGACCACCGCGCCCATCATCGGCCAGCGCCAGCCGAGCAAAAACGTGGCGCCCATCAGCATCACCATGGACGGAAACAGCGCGATCAACAGCGTGTCGTTCAGCAGGTCGAGCGCCCACATGCCGCGCGTGATCTTGCGCACCGTGGATCCGGCGAAGCTGTTGGCGTGCCAGTCGGTCGAAAAGCGCTGCACGCGATGAAACGCGTTCGCCGCGATCTCGCTCATCATCCGCAGCGAGAGCCGGATGATGTTGAAGTACACGCCTTGCCGTAGCAGCGTGGCGCCCAGACCCAGCGCGGCGAGCACGCAGAAGGCCGTGACCGCCGCGTGCCACGCGAGCGCGTCGCGCGCCGAGCCGGACGCGATCGCGTCGACCAGGCGCCCGGCGAACAGCGGCGTGAGCACGTCCGCCACGGCCGAGAGCAGCACCAGCACCGTGATGACGCAGACGCGCCATGGCTGCTTCGCCCAGTGAAGGAAGGTAAAGCCGAGGACATCCTTGAAGGCTTGTCCGCGAAAGTCGAGTTTCTTTTTAGTCATTGCCACGACCCGATGGCGCGCGAGCGCACCGAGGTTCCAGTCAGATGCGAAAGGAAGAGACAGTTAATCCGCGTCGGAACGAATAGGACCGAATCGAACCGGCAACGGCACTACGGACTGTCTGGAAATTGCGCGGTGTGCCTGTTCAGGTCAAACCGCGTGAGCGACGTAACGGCGACCGTTACGGTCGCGAGAACGCTCGCGAAACCATGCCAAGGAGAGCGAGATGCATGCTGAACATGTGACGCCTCCTTGAGGTTGAGTGAGGTGGAAGAAGGGCGGGCGCTTGCCCGAAAACCAACTATATCAGCAGTATTTAGCCGCCGCAATCGTACGAAGATTCGGTATTGACGACGAAGCGCCGCAATGCGAGAGCTTCAAAATGACGTCGTGTTCAGACCGGAGCGACAAATTGAAAAAGGGCTTACGCATTGCTGCGTAAGCCCTTTTGTCTTCGGTGATCGACACACCAAAATTCTGGTGGGTAGTACTGGGATCGAACCAGTGACCCCTGCCGTGTGAAGGCAGTGCTCTACCGCTGAGCTAACCACCCGAAGAGAGCCGAATTATGTCAGGGATTTTAAGGCTCGTCTAGTACTTTTTAAGCGGTTTGCTCATCCGCGGCGGGCGTCGGTTCGAGGCGCCAAACGCTCGTACCTTTGACCGCTTTGTCGAGACCATCGAGCACTGCCTGATGCGCGGCGATTTCGTCCTCGCTGGCGGCGACCACGATCAAATCGAGCGATTCGAACGCGATGCGCGGCGCATGCGCGTCACCGCCGCCGTGCGAGTCGCCGAGCATGTCGATGACGAGGCTCTCCTGGCCGCGCGTCATCGCCAGATAGACTTCCGCGAGCAGTTCCGAGTCGAGCAGCGCGCCGTGCAGCGTGCGGTGCGCGTTGCTGACGCCGAAGCGGTCGCACAGCGCATCGAGCGAATTGCGCTTGCCGGGGAACATCTGCTTGGCGCGCGCGAGGGTGTCGATGATCTCGCCGCAATACGTTCTGACCGGCGGCAAACCCAGCAGCGCGAACTCGGCATCGAGAAAGCCGATGTCGAACGGCGCGTTGTGAATGATCAGGTCCGCGTCCTGAATGAAGTCGCGAATCTGGTCGGCGATCTCGGCGAACTTCGGTTTGTCGCTGAGGAATTCGGTGGTTAGTCCGTGGACCGCCAGTGCTCCCGGATCGCTGTCGCGTTCCGGATTGATATAGAAATGCAGGTTGTTGCCCGTCAACCGGCGGTTCACCATTTCGACGCAGCCGAGTTCGAGAATCCGGTCGCCGGTGCGCGCATTCAGGCCGGTGGTTTCGGTATCGAGGATGAGTTGACGCATGTCGGATTAGCCTGCTTCAAAATTCAAAAAAAATGGCCGCGAAAAAATCAGGCGGGGAGGGCGCAGATGCGTTGCGCACCGGCGGCAAGCATCGCAGCCATCGTCAAGCCTGCGTGAGCGACGCGACGCCGCGATTGGCCAGTTGATCGGCCCGCTCGTTCTCCGGGTGACCATTGTGCCCGCGCACCCAGCGCCATTCGATGTCGTGTTGCGCGACGAGCGCGTCGAGGCGTTTCCACAGATCGGCGTTCTTTACCGGCTGCTTGGCGGCGGTGATCCAGCCTTTTTTCTTCCAGCCGTGAATCCACTCGCTGATGCCTTTCTGCACGTACTGCGAGTCGGTGTGAACCACCGCTTTGCACGGACGCTTCAGCGCTTCGAGTGCGCCGATCACGCCCATCAACTCCATGCGGTTGTTGGTGGTGTTGGGCTCGCCGCCGAACAGTTCTTTTTCCTGGCCGCCGAAGCGCAGCAGCGCGCCCCAGCCGCCGGGGCCCGGATTGCCCTTGCAGGCGCCGTCGGTATAAATATCGATGAGATCGGAAGTCATTGAGTGTGGTTGCGTGTATTCGGGGTGGCGGCGGGCGCGAGGCCCGCGGCGAGGACAGGTTTCTTCACTTTCAGTGGGCCGACGAGCCGCATGCCGCGCACGCGCTTGATCGCCTTGATCATGTAGGTGGCGCCGAAAATTGGCCACCAGCGGTCGCCGGCGGCTTCCATGAAACCATAGCGGGACAGCCATTGATCGCTGCCGAGCGGCGGACGATAGCAGCCGAAGCGCCCGCGTTCAAGGTCGAAGCCCAGCAGCTTGATCCAGTCTTTGAGTCGCGTGAAGGCGATCAGGTCGACGGCGGCGGGCACGAACGGCCGCCCGGTCACCTTGCCGACCGATTGGCGCGCGCCCCACAGCGACAGCGAGTTGAAGCCGAGAATGATTAGTTGCCCTTCGGGCATCAACACGCGCTCGGCCTCGCGCAGCAGCCGGTGTGGGTCGCTGGTGAATTCCAGGGTGTGCGGCATGACGATCAGGTCGACGCTTTGGGCTTCGAACGGCAGGTCGAGCAGGTCGCACCATACCGCGCTGCGCCCGGCCGGCGCGGGTAAGCCGGCCACGAGCCCATGTTGCGGGGACTGGGGCTGCGCAGTCGCGCCGATGTTCGCTGCGTGGCCGTTGCCGCCATGCCGCAAGCCGCGCGGATACGAGTAGGGCGCGCTCGCGCCGCTCGCGGCGTCGAGCACGAGGCCGCGGCAGGGCATGCGATTCTCGCGCAAGGCGTCGAGTTGCGGCAGGCCGAGTTGCAGCGCGTGGTAGCCGAATACGTCGGATACCACGCGGTCGAGCTGGGTTTGCTCCCAGTCCAGCACGTAGCGGCCCGGCGGCGAATCGGTCCAGGCGGGCCAGTCTATAATCGCTCGGTCAGTCATATCAAAGAATGCGTCGCCTATGAATGCGCTCGAGTACGTACCGGTCCCGGCGTTTGAAGACAATTACATCTGGGTCGTTTCCGACGGACATCATGCGGTCGTCGTCGATCCGGGTGAGGCCGCCCCCGTGCGCGCGTATCTGGCGAAGCGGGGTTGGCGGCTGAGCGCTATTTTACTCACGCACCATCATCACGACCATGTCGGTGGGGTGGCCGATCTGCTGAATGGCCAGGCCGTACCTGTCTACGGCCCCGCCGGTGAAGCGATCGAGCATCTCACACAGCGTCTTGAAAATGGCGATCGCGTCACGATCGCGGCGCCCGCGCTCGACTTCACGGTGCTCGACGTGCCCGGTCACACGAGCGGCCACATCGCGTATTTCCAGGCGGCCGATCCGCGTGGCACGCCGCACGTGTTTTGCGGCGACACGTTGTTCGCGTGCGGCTGCGGCCGGCTGTTCGAAGGCACGCCGAAGCAGATGCTGGCCTCGCTCGACTCGCTCGCCGCGCTGCCCGGTACCACCGAGGTTCATTGCGCGCACGAGTATACGTTGTCGAACATCCGCTTCGCGCTCGCGTGCGAGCCGGACAATGCCGAGCTGCAGGCCTGGCGCGACAAGGCGACCGAGCTGCGAGCGCGCCACGTGCCCACGCTGCCCACCACCATTGCCCATGAACGCGCGGTGAATCCGTTTTTACGCGCCGACGAACCGGCGGTCCAGGCGAGCCTGCAAGCGCAATTGCATGAAAAAGTGCCCGATCGACTCGCCGCATTCACGCTGATGCGCGAATGGAAAAACCGCTTCCGCTGACCGCACCCGCGTAAGGGTATTCCTCACGCGAAGAATCGGAAAAATTCGCCAAGCCTAAGATTTGCTTGATTTTTTCGGTATTTTTAGATTGACGTAAACCGCGCCGTTTCGTACTATCGGCTGCAAATTCCAGCCCTTGTGGAAGCCGAGACGTTCATGCGATTTATCTTTAGTGCGTTGTTGGTCCTAACACTCGCCGCCTGCGCGAGTCAGGGACCAGCGACGAATAGCTCCACCACCGCCAATAACCCCGCCAGTCAGCAAGCAGTTTCCGACGCCCTTCGCAAGACAGCCACCGCCAAAGAGACGATCAACGTCGATCAAGGCTCGGTCACTCAGCTGACGAGCGCGGACGCCGATCTGTGGGGTCGGATTCGCCGTGGTTTCCAGATGCCGGATCTGCAGACCGACCTCGTCGACATGCAGGTCAACTGGTACGTGCAGCGTCCCGACTACGTGCAGCGCATGACCGAGCGCTCGCAGAAATACCTGTATCACATCGTCGAAGAGCTCGAAGCGCGCCATATGCCGACCGAGCTCGCGCTGCTGCCGTTCATCGAATCGGCGTACAGCCCGCAGGCGTTGTCGGTGGCGAAGGCGGCCGGCATGTGGCAGTTCATGCCGGGCACCGGCCGCACCTACAACCTCAAGCAGAACATGTGGCAGGACGAGCGCCGCGACGTGCTGGCGTCGACCAGCGCCGCGCTCGACTATCTGTCGAATCTGCACGACATGTTCGGCGACTGGCAACTCGCGCTCGCCGCGTACAACTGGGGTGAGGGCAACGTGCAGCGCGCGATCGCCCGTAACGAAGCGGCGGGCTTGCCCACCGACTACCTCAGCCTGCGCATGCCGAACGAGACGCGCAATTACGTGCCGAAGCTGCAGGCGGTGAAGAACATCATCATGAACCCGCAAATGTACGGGCTCACGCTGCCGGCCATTCCGAATCACCCGTATTTCGTGACGGTGACCACCTCGCACGACATCGACGTGGAAATGGCCGCCAAGCTCTCGAATCTTTCGCCCGACGAGTTTCGCTCGCTGAACCCGTCGTTCCGCAAGCCGGTGATTCTCGGCGCAACGCAGCCGCAGATCCTGCTGCCGTTCGACAACGCCAGCGCGTTCGAGCGCAACCTGAAGGCGTACTCCGGCTCGCTGTCGTCGTGGACCACCTACACGGTCACCGAGCGCGCGGCGCCTGCGGCGATCGCGCAGAAGATCGGCGTCGACGCCGACACGCTGATGGAAGTGAACAAGATTCCGGCCGGCATGCGCCTGAAGCCGGGCTCCACGATCGTCGTGCCGCGCGGTTCGGACGACGACGAAGACATCAGCGCCGACGTCGCCGAAAGCGCGGTGCTGGCCATGGAGCCGGACGTCCCCGATACCCGCAAGATGCTGATCCGCGTGCGTCGCAATCAGTCGATGGCGGCCATCGCCGTGCGTTACGGCGTCTCGGTCGGCCAGTTGAAGGCGTGGAATCGTACGCATCGCGACGGCGTATCGCGCGGTCAGGTGATCGTGCTGCACGTGCCGGTCGGCAAAGCCATGCCGAGCGAGCCGGGTCCGGAAGCGATCGCGACCAACGTACAAGGCGGCGGCGTCGAGAAGATCGGCACCCGTGTCGCGGACACCCGGGGCGATTCGCGCTACGATAAGAAGAGAGGTCGTGGCCGCTCGCCCGTGGTGAAAGTGTCCGAGCCGGTAGGAAAGGTCAGCAAGCCGACAGCGTCCGCCGCCAGTAAAGGCAAAGTGACGAAGGTGTCGGCTTCCACGTCCAGCAAGGCGTCGAAGGCCGCGGCGGATAGCCGCCCGAAGACCGCGGCCAGCGCGAAGAAGGGTAAGCAAAACCAATAAGCGGCTGCCACGGTAGTGACCACATGCGTTGCGGGGGCAGCGCATGAATTGCGCTCCGATCACACACCGTGTTATTTCCAACGCCGTCACCTGTGTGACGGCGTTTTTCATTGATCGGAAGATTGACGGCAAAGCCGGCCGATTTGCTTTATCTTTCGTGCTTCGTTCTGCCTCGCTGTTTCACTCAAAGCTTATGTCGTCGACCCAACTGCGCGTTTTTGTTCTGTTTTCCGCGGGCTACTTCGTTTCCTACGTGTTTCGCGGCGTCAATCTCGGCTTTGCACCGTTCATTACGCGCGACCTCGGTTTGTCGGCCGCCAACCTGGGCGTGCTGACCAGTCTGTATTTCCTGGGCTTCGCGGGCGCGCAGATTCCGGCCGGTGTGCTGTTGGATCATTTCGGCGCCCGGCGGGTCACGGCGGGCACCTTGCTGTTCGCCGCGCTCGGCATCTGGGTGTTCGGCGCGGCGCACGGCGTCGGCATGATGATGGTCGGACGTCTGCTGATCGGCATGGGTGTTTCGGTTTGCCTGGGTGGCGCGTTCAAGGCGCTGGCGCAGCACTTCGCCACCGCGCGCCTGCCGTTGATGAACGGACTCGTGATGGCGGTCGGCGGCCTGGGCGGCGTCATGGTCGGTTCGCCGCTCACCTGGGTGCTGGGTTTCGCCAGTTGGCGCGGGGTCTGCGTCGGGTTGGGTCTGATGACGGTGGTGGTGGCGCTGGCGTTGTGGACGCTCGCGCCCGATACGAAGGAAACCCATCATCAGGCGAGCATCGGCACGCAGTTCAAAGGCACGCTGCACATTCTCGGCAGCGCGGCGTTCTGGAAGATCGCGTCGTTTTCGGTGGTCACGCAGGGCGTCTTTTACGCGATGCAATCGCTGTGGGTCGGCGCCTGGTTGCGCGACGTGCAGGGCTTCGAGCCGCGCGAGGCGGCGGCGCTGGTGTCGATTCTCGGTTTCGCGATGATGGCCGGCTGTATCGGCTTCGGCGCGGCGGCGCGCAGTCTCGAACGGCGCGGCGTCTCGCTGTATGCCTTTTGCGGGATCGGCATGGCGCTATTCGTGGTGACGCAACTGCTGATCGTGTTCAAGGCGCCGCTGCCTGCCGGCCTGCTGTGGGCGGCGTACGGCGCGTTCGGCGGCACCGGCATCCTGATCTACGCGGTGATGGCGCGGCATTTTCCGCCGCAGATGACCGGCCGGGTCAACACCACGCTGAATCTGATCATCTTCTTGCTGATTTTCGGTTTTCAGATCGGTGTCGGCGCTGTGTTGTCGCATTGGCCGGCGAGCGGCGGTCACTATCCGGTGTCCGCGCATCTGACGGCGTGGGGCATTCTCATCGTGTTGCAGATTCTGAGCGCGATCTGGTTCGTCCTGCCTGCCAGGAAGCCGGTCAAGGCGGTCGACACTCCCGAGCGGCAAGGCGCCTAAGCGCCGCTGCGCAGGCACTGGTCGGCGCCGGTCATATTGACCGGCGCTATCCCGATTTACGCCGCATAACTATTGTCCGAAGGGTTCAAAACCCGACACAGCAAGGCTTGGAGCGAATCCGAAGCACGCCTCGCTGGGCGTGCTCGCCATCTCGGATTTGGCGGGAAGGGGTGTTTCACGCTATAATTTCAAGGTTTGAGCTTATCAACCCGCACCCTAGCGCCTACCTCTCCCATACCGTTCATCCGCCGCGCGCCGCCGGCGTAGCAAGAAGGGCCCCGCACCCAGCCGATCCGTCCACACAATGGACCCATCGCGCCCCTTGCAACGTCAACGGCAGTACGCGAGCGAGTCTGCGCGTGCATCCTCATGGATGCGTTCCGCTGCGGCTCGCAGTCGGATAGACAGGTCGGCAACAGGGTGTTCCCCCAAGGAGTCTCCCGTGTTGCCGTCATTTTCTCCCGCTCTGCTCGCGCTCGCCGACGGCACGGTCTTTCGTGGTTACTCGATCGGCGCCCCCGGGCATACCATCGGCGAAGTCGTGTTCAACACCGCTATCACCGGCTATCAGGAAATCCTGACTGACCCGAGCTACGCGCGCCAGATCGTGACCCTCACGTATCCGCATATCGGCAACGTCGGCGTGAATGCCGAAGACGTCGAAGCCACGAAAGTCCATGCCGCCGGCCTGATCATCCGTGATCTGCCGGTTCTTGCGTCGAACTTCCGTATGGAGCGCACGCTCCCGCAATACCTCAAGGACGAAGGCGTGGTCGCCATCGCCGGTCTCGACACCCGCATGTTGACCCGCGTGCTGCGCGACAAGGGCGCGCAGAACGGCGCGATCCTCGCCGGTTCGGACGACGAGGCCAAGGCCATCGAACTCGCGCGCTCGTTCCCGGGCCTCTCGGGCATGGACCTCGCGAAGGTCGTGTCGACGAAGGAAAGCTACGAATGGACCCAGACCGAATGGCGTCTTGGCGAAGGCTACGGCACGCAGAAGGCGCCGAAGTACCGTGTCGTCGCGTTCGACTACGGCGTCAAGTACAACATTCTGCGCATGCTGGCCGAACGCGGCTGCCACGTCACCGTGCTACCGGCGCAAGCCAGCGCCGCTGACGCGCTCGCGCTCAACCCGGACGGCGTGTTCCTGTCGAACGGCCCGGGCGATCCGGAGCCGTGCGACTATGCGATCGCGGCCACCAAAGAGCTGATCGAGCGCGGCATTCCGACCTTCGGCATTTGCCTCGGCCATCAGATCATGGGCCTCGCGGTCGGCGCCAAAACCATGAAGATGAAGACCGGCCACCACGGCGCGAACCATCCGGTGAAAGATCTGGACGACGGCCGCGTGGTGATCACGTCGCAGAACCATGGCTTCGCGGTCGACGCCGCTACGCTGCCCGCCAACGCGCGTGCTACGCACGTTTCGCTGTTCGACGGCACGCTGCAAGGTTTCGCGCTGACGGACAAGCCGGCGTTCTGCTTCCAGGGTCACCCGGAAGCGTCGCCGGGTCCGCACGACATCGCCTATCTGTTCGACCGCTTCACGGCGTTGATGGACACGAAGAAGGCCGGCAAGACCGCCGCGGCTTAAGCGGAGCATGTGACGCGCCGCTCCGGCGGCGCGCGGTTCGCAGCGCGAGACGGCACCACGCGAAGCAAACCGCACACAGCAGAGCGCGCAACGTAGCACCACGCGCGCCAACGGAAAGAACACAGGAATATTTAGCGAGAGCGTTATGCCCAAGCGGACAGACATCAAGAGCATCCTCATTATCGGCGCGGGTCCGATCATCATCGGCCAGGCGTGCGAGTTCGATTACTCGGGCGCGCAGGCATGCAAGGCGCTGCGTGAGGAAGGCTACAAGGTCATCCTCGTCAACAGCAATCCGGCGACGATCATGACCGACCCGAACACGGCCGACGTCACCTACATCGAGCCGATCACGTGGGAAGTGGTGGAGCGCATCATCGCCAAGGAGCGCCCCGACGCGATCCTGCCGACCATGGGCGGCCAGACCGCGCTGAATTGCGCGCTGGATCTCCACGCGCACGGCGTGCTGGAGAAGTACAAGGTCGAGCTGATCGGCGCGTCGCCGGAAGCTATCGACAAGGCGGAAGACCGCCAGAAGTTCAAGGACGCGATGACCAAAATTGGTCTCGGTTCGGCCAAGTCGGGCACCGCGCATTCCATGGAAGAAGCGCTGGCCGTGCAAGCCGAAATCGCGGCGCTGACCGGTAGCGGCGGCTATCCGGTCGTGATTCGTCCGTCGTTCACGCTGGGCGGTTCGGGCGGCGGTATTGCGTACAACCGCGACGAGTTCGAAGAGATCTGCAAGCGCGGTCTGGACCTGTCGCCCACGCGCGAGTTGCTGATCGAAGAATCGCTGCTTGGCTGGAAAGAGTACGAGATGGAAGTGGTCCGCGACAAACAGGACAATTGCATCATCGTCTGCTCGATCGAAAATCTGGACCCGATGGGTATTCACACCGGCGACTCGATCACCGTCGCGCCGGCGCAAACGCTCACCGACAAGGAATACCAGATCCTGCGTAACGCGTCGCTCGCGGTGCTGCGGGAGATCGGCGTCGACACGGGCGGTTCGAACGTACAGTTCTCGATCAATCCGAAAGACGGCCGCATGGTCGTGATCGAAATGAATCCGCGCGTATCGCGTTCGTCGGCATTGGCGTCGAAGGCGACCGGTTTCCCGATCGCCAAGATCGCGGCGAAGCTCGCGGTCGGCTATTCGCTCGACGAATTGAAGAACGAAATCACCGGCGGCCAGACCCCGGCGTCGTTCGAGCCGACGATCGACTACGTCGTCACCAAGATCCCGCGTTTCGCGTTCGAGAAATTCCGCGAAGCCGATTCACGCCTGACCACGCAGATGAAGTCGGTCGGTGAGGTGATGGCGATCGGCCGCACCTTCCAGGAATCGTTCCAGAAGGCACTGCGCGGTCTGGAAGTCGGCGTCGACGGTCTGGACGAAAAGACCGACAACCGCGACGAGATCATCCGCGAAATCGGCGAAGCCGGTCCGGATCGTATCTGGTACGTGGGCGACGCGTTCCGTATCGGCATGACGGCCGAAGAGATTTTCGAAGAAACCTCGATCGACCCGTGGTTCCTCGCGCAGATCGAGCAGATCATCCTGAAGGAAAAGGCGCTGAGCGGCCGGTCGCTGGCGAGCCTCTCGAAGGAAGAGCTGAAGTACCTGAAGCAGAGCGGCTTCTCGGATCGCCGTCTGGCTAAACTGCTCGGCGCGAAGCCGGCGGAAGTGCGTCAGCGTCGTATCGAACTGAACGTGCGCCCGGTGTACAAGCGCGTCGACACCTGCGCGGCCGAGTTCGCGACCAAAACCGCATACATGTACTCGACCTATGAGGAAGAGTGCGAAGCGAATCCCACCAGCAACAAGAAAATCATGGTGCTGGGCGGCGGCCCGAACCGGATCGGCCAGGGCATCGAGTTCGACTACTGCTGCGTGCACGCCGCGCTCGCCATGCGCGAAGACGGCTACGAAACGATCATGGTCAACTGCAACCCTGAAACCGTGTCGACCGACTACGACACGTCCGACCGCCTGTACTTCGAATCGCTGACGCTCGAAGACGTGCTCGAAATCGTCGACAAGGAAAAGCCGGTCGGCGTGATCGTGCAATACGGCGGTCAGACGCCGTTGAAGCTCGCGCTCGACCTCGAAGCGAACGGTGTACCGATCGTCGGCACGTCGCCGGACATGATCGACGCCGCGGAAGACCGCGAGCGCTTCCAGAAGCTGCTGCAGGACCTCGGTCTGCGTCAGCCGCCGAACCGCACTGCGCGCGCCGAAGACGAAGCGCTCAAGCTCGCCGACGAAATCGGTTACCCGCTGGTGGTGCGTCCGTCGTATGTGCTGGGCGGCCGCGCGATGGAAATCGTTCACGAGCCGCGCGACCTCGAGCGCTATATGCGCGAAGCCGTGAAGGTGTCGAACGATTCGCCGGTGCTGCTCGACCGTTTCCTGAACGACGCGATCGAATGTGACGTAGACTGCATTTCGGACGGCGAAGCGGTGTTCATCGGCGGCGTGATGGAGCATATCGAGCAGGCGGGCGTTCACTCGGGCGACTCGGCTTGCTCGTTGCCGCCGTACTCGCTGTCGCAGGAAACCGTCGCTGAACTGAAGCGTCAAACCGCCGCCATGGCCAAGGCGCTGAACGTGATCGGCCTGATGAACGTGCAGTTCGCGATTCAGCAGGTGCCGCAGGCGGATGGCTCGAAAGAAGACGTCATCTACGTGCTTGAAGTGAATCCGCGTGCGTCGCGTACCGTGCCGTACGTGTCGAAGGCGACCAGCCTGCCGCTCGCGAAAATCGCGGCGCGCGCAATGGTCGGCCAGAAGCTCGCCGACCAGGGCGTGACGAAGGAAATCGTTCCGCCGTACTTCAGCGTGAAAGAAGCCGTGTTCCCGTTCGTCAAATTCCCGGCAGTCGACCCGGTGCTCGGACCGGAAATGCGCTCCACCGGCGAAGTGATGGGCGTGGGTCAGACGTTCGGCGAAGCGCTGTTCAAGTCGCAACTCGCGGCGGGTTCGCGTCTGCCGGAAACCGGCACGGTGCTGCTGACTGTGATGGACGCCGACAAGCCCAAGGCTGTCGAAGTCGCGCGCATGCTTCACGAACTCGGCTATCCGATCGTCGCAACCAAGGGCACGGCTGCCGCGATCGAATCGGCCGGTGTGCCGGTAAAGGTCGTCAACAAGGTGAAGGACGGTCGTCCGCACATCGTCGACATGATCAAGAACGGCGAGATCGCGCTGGTCTTCACGACCGTCGACGAAACCCGCGCCGCGATCGCGGACTCGCGTTCAATCCGCATGAGCGCGCAGGCGAACAAGGTCACGTACTACACGACGATGTCCGGCGCGCGTGCCGCGGTAGAGGGTTTGCGCTATTTGAAGAACCTCGAAGTCTATGATTTACAAGGGCTGCACGCTCGCCTAAACTAAGGCTTCGAATACCTGTCCAAGATGTAAGTGCCGCGGTTAAGCGGCGTTCCGCAGGTGCTGTGGTCCCGGTTTTGCCCGGTCCGCCGCGTCCCACGGAATGCACTTAACCGCGGTGATTTTTTTTACGGCTGTTTTTTGCATAGAGTTGTTTATGAGCACTGTTCCATTGACGAAGCGCGGCGCGGAAATGTTGCGCGATGAGTTGCAGCGCCTGAAATCGGTTGAGCGTCCGTCGGTGATCAATTCGATCGCCGAAGCGCGTGCCCAGGGCGATCTGTCGGAAAACGCGGAATACGACGCGGCGAAAGAAAAGCAGGGCTTTATCGAAGGCCGCATTGCCGAGATCGAATCGAAGCTTGCCGGTGCGCAAGTGATCGATCCGGCCTTGGTCGAAGCGGACGGCCGCGTGGTGTTCGGTGCGACGGTCGAACTCGAAGACCTCGATTCGGGCGCACCGGTCAAGTATCAGATCGTCGGCGACGACGAAGCGGACATCGACCACGGGCTGATCTCGATCAGCTCGCCGATCGCGCGCGCGTTGATCGGTAAGTCCGAAGGCGACGTGGCTTCGGTGCAGGCGCCGAGCGGCGTGCGCGAATACGAAATCATCACGGTGAGCTACGTTTGAAAGCGGCGCCGGTATCCTTGATGCCGCATCGTTTCTTCCGCCTGTTGACGGTGGTCTGGGTCGGGAGTCTGTTGACTATCGGCTATGCGGTCGCGCCGGTGTTGTTCACGTCGCTCGACCGGATTTCTGCTGGTGCAGTGGCGGCGCAACTGTTTCGCATCGAGGGTGTGCTGGGCGCCGTGTGCGGCATTTTGCTGCTGGGGCTGGCCAACGTGCTGGTGCGACGTGGGGCCAATGCTTATCGCCAGTTGCGCTGGCTGATTGTCGGCATGCTGGTGTGCGTGCTGGTCGGCTACTTCGCGTTGCAGCCGTTCATGAATGCAATACGCATTGCCGCGCTGCAGGCGGGTACCGATGTCGGGCATTCGGCTTATGCGACACGCTTCGGAGTTCTGCACGGCGTGTCGAGTCTGTTTTATCTGATCGAGAGCCTGCTGGGTGTCGCGCTGGTGTGGAAGCTGCCAGCGGGCGCCGGGATTGTGGCGGCGGAGCAGCAGGGTACGGCTCGTGATGCAGCGGGGAAGGTTGCCGGCTGAACGCGTTTGCGTGCCATGCCTGGCGTATAAACGCGCGTGCGGCGTGGCGGCCTTGATGAGACTTGGCTGCCTGGCTGATTGCTTGCTCAACCAGCCGCGATCTGCCCGGTGCAACGCTGCACGACAGCGTTGCTAAATTCCCGACGGTTGCTGCTGTTGGCACAAGTCCGGCAACGCGGGCCTGTGCCGATTGAAGCCCAAGGTGCGGACCTCGCCCGCACCTCTCACCACCCGTTTATTTCGACGACTGATGCGCACGCTTCGCGCTGGTTTGGCGCTTCTTGGCGCGCTTGATGTTGCCGCCTTGCGTGACGCGTTCATTGCCACGCACCACGACTGCTTTGGCCTTCGGCTTGCGCATTGGGATTTCGCTGGGCTTTACCACGGTAACGACGCGCGGCGCGCGGCCTTTACCCGGTTTGGCTTCCACAGCGGCTTCGCGAGCGCTCGGCAGGGCGCCGCGTTTGGTCTTCGCTGCCGGTTTTTCGGCCGCTTCCGGCTTCCAGATCACCAGCAGCTTGCCGATATGCTGAATCGGCGCGGCGTTCAGTTTGTCGCAGATTTGTTCGTAAATCGAGATGCGTTCTTCGCGGTCGTCGCCGAACACGCGGATTTTGATCAACTGGTGCGCGCCCAGGTGAACCTTGATTTCGGTCAGGACAGCGTCGGTCAAACCTTCGGCGCCGACGAGCACGACCGGTTTGAGCGCATGTGCCTGGGAGCGCAACTCGGCGCGTTGATCGGTAGAAACTTTGAGGGCGGACATGGAAAGTGGGAGACTCGACTAAAATGGCGGCACCTGCGTTTCCGATCCAGTCGTTCGATTGGCTCGATCGGGGCGGTTCGGCAGGGCGGCGCGTCAGAACATCAGAATCGCGGATGGCAGCCAGTTTTGGCGGTGTCCGCGCGAATTAACCGCGTATTATCCGCTAAAGCGCGACATGACGCAGCAAGAGTTCAACGTTTAATGGCAAAAAACAAGTTCAATACCGCGTGGCTGCACGACCACATCAACGATCCCTACGTGAAAATGGCGCAGCGGGAGGGCTATCGCGCCCGCGCGGCCTATAAGCTCAAGGAAATCGACGAGCAGGACAAGCTGATCCGACCGGGGCAGGTGATCGTCGATCTGGGCTCGGTGCCGGGTAGCTGGAGCCAGTACGCACGCAACAAACTGGCAAAAGGCTCGCAACGCGACGCCGAACGCCAGGGTGGCATCGACGGGACCATCATCGCGCTGGACATGCTGCCCATGGAGCCGATCTCCGACGTTCACTTCATTCAAGGCGACTTCCGCGAAGACTCGGTGGTGCTCCAACTGGAAGAATTGGTCGGAGAACGTCAGGTCGACCTTGTAATTTCGGATATGGCGCCCAACCTGTCGGGGGTGGCGGTGGCGGATGCCGCGCGAATCGAGCATCTGTGTGATCTTGCGATGGAATTCTCGCAAAATCACCTGAAGCCGGATGGTGCCCTTTTAGTCAAATGTTTTCATGGCAGCGGTTACAGCCAGATTGTCGAAAAGTTCAAGCATCAGTTCAAGGTGGTGGCGGCCCGCAAGCCGAAAGCGTCGCGGGACAAGTCGTCAGAAACGTTTATTTTGGGTAAGCATCTCAAGCGGCCCGCATAGGGGCGCTGCAGGACGGATCCGCATCTGCCGATAATGGCTCATGGCGTTGGAAATCGGCGCTGTAAATGCCCGCTACGCTATTTCTGTGGTAGCGAAACCTTATGGCAGGGGTCTGCGGACTGGATTAGAATGCTTTCGTGGTGCCGCAAGGCAAATGTAGGCGCCCGTCTAAGTGAAGGAGTGGTGCTTTGAACAACAATATGTTTTCGAAGGCAGCAGTGTGGCTGGTTATCGCACTGGTGCTGTTTACGGTGTTCAAGCAGTTCGACAAGCCCCGTGTCCAGGAAGGCGTTTCCTATTCGCAGTTCATGGACGACGCAAAGGCTGGCAAAGTCAAGAACGTCATTGTCCAGGGGCGTAACCTCACGGTCACTCCAGCAGACGGCCAGAAATACCAGATCGTGTCGCCCGGCGACATCTGGATGGTCGGCGATCTGATGAAGTATGGCGTTCAGGTGAGCGGCAAGGCTGACGACGAACCGAACGCGCTGGTGTCGGCGCTGTATTACCTCGGGCCGACGATCCTGATCATCGGTTTCTGGTTCTACATGATGAGGCAGATGCAGGGAGGCGGGAAAGGCGGGGCGTTCTCGTTCGGTAAATCCCGTGCGCGCCTGATCGACGAAAACAACAACGCAATCAATTTCACCGACGTCGCCGGTTGCGACGAAGCAAAAGAAGAAGTCTCCGAACTGGTCGACTTCCTGCGTGATCCGCAGAAATTCCAGAAGCTCGGCGGGCGGATTCCGCGCGGCGTGCTGCTGGTCGGCCCGCCGGGAACCGGTAAAACGCTGCTGGCGCGCGCCATCGCCGGTGAGGCGAAGGTGCCGTTCTTCAGCATCTCGGGTTCGGACTTCGTGGAAATGTTCGTCGGTGTCGGCGCGGCTCGTGTGCGCGACATGTTCGAGCAGGCCAAGAAGCACGCCCCGTGCATCGTGTTCATCGACGAAATCGACGCGGTCGGCCGTCATCGTGGGGCCGGCATGGGCGGCGGTAACGACGAACGCGAACAGACCCTGAACCAGATGCTGGTCGAGATGGACGGTTTCGAAGCGAACTCCGGTGTGATCGTGATCGCTGCCACGAACCGTTCGGACGTGCTCGATAAGGCGTTGCTGCGTCCGGGTCGCTTCGACCGTCAGGTGTATGTCGGTCTGCCGGACATTCGCGGTCGTGAACACATCATGAAGGTTCACCTGCGCAAGGTGCCGATTTCGAACGACGTCGACGCAGCGGTGATCGCACGCGGCACGCCGGGTTTCTCGGGCGCGGACCTCGCGAATCTCGTGAACGAAGCGGCACTGTTCGCGGCTCGTCGCGGCAAACGCATCGTCGAGATGAACGACTTCGAAGACGCGAAAGACAAGATCTTCATGGGTCCGGAGCGCAAGTCGGCTGTGATTCGCGAAGAATCGAAGCGCGCCACGGCGTACCATGAATCGGGCCATGCGGTGATCGCCAAGCTGTTGCCGAAGGCCGATCCGGTGCATAAGGTCACGATCATTCCGCGCGGTCGTGCCCTCGGCGTCACGTGGCAGTTGCCGGAGCACGACAACGAAACGTACTCGAAAGACTACCTGCTCGATCGTCTGGCGATCCTGTTCGGCGGTCGCGTAGCGGAAGAGTTGTTCCTGAACCTGATCAGCACCGGCGCGTCGGACGACTTCAACAAGGCCACGCAAACCGCGCGTGCCATGGTGGCTCGCTTCGGCATGACGGACGCACTCGGACCGATGGTCTACGTCGACGACGAAAACGACGCAACGCCGTTCGGCCGTGGTTTCACGCGGACCATTTCGGAAGCGACGCAGCAAAAGGTCGACGCGGAAATCCGTCGTGTGCTGGACGAGCAGTACAACCTCGCCAAGCGCCTGCTGGACGAAAACCGCGACAAGGTCGAAGCCATGACCGCCGCGCTGATGGAGTGGGAAACGATCGACGCCGATCAGATCAACGACATCATGGCAGGTCGTCCGCCACGCTCGCCGAAGTCCAGTTCGACGCCGTCGGCCAGCGACGCCTCGTCGGGCGGTAGCCCGGGCACCGAGGTGAAGCCGGGTAGCGCAACCGCGCCGGCTTGATGAGCCAATAGTAGAAAGTGCGGGCCGGTGTGTTTTCACACCGGCCCGTTTTGCATTTATCTTGTTTTATTTGATGCATCGCTACGTGTCGAAAGTCGATTTTTCTCCCGCTCCGTTGCCGCCGTTGCCCGAGCCGCTGCAGTGCGGACGCTTCAAGCTGACCTTTGAACGCCCGCTGGTCATGGGCATCCTGAACATCACGCCGGACTCGTTTTCCGACGGCGGTCAATACGCCATGCGCGGCGATGCGCTGCGCCAGGCTGAGCGTATGCTGCTCGACGGCGCGGACATCATCGATATTGGCGGCGAGTCCACCCGGCCCGGCGCGCCACCGGTGCCGCTCGACGAAGAACTGGAACGGGTGATTCCACTCGTCGAGCAGCTTCGCGCGGCGAACGTGCCGTTGTCGATCGATACCTACAAGCCCGAAGTGATGCGTCATGCGTTGAGCGCGGGCGCCGATCTGATCAACGACATCTGGGGCTTCCGCATGCCCGGTGCTATCGACGCAGTACGCAATAGCGACTGCGGTCTATGTGTAATGCATATGCTCGGCGAACCGCAAACCATGCAGCTCGGCGAGCCTGTCTATGATGATGTAGTGGGTGAAGTCCGGCAGTTTCTCGAAGAACGTGTGGCCGCGTTGGCGCAGGCAGGCGTTGTACGCGCGCGTATCAGCGTGGATCCGGGCTTCGGCTTCGGCAAGGCAGTCATTGAACACAACTACGCTTTGCTCGCGCATCTACGGGACACAGCGCCGCGGGCCGATTCGCCGTACCCGATTCTTGCGGGCATGTCGCGCAAGTCGATGGTCGGCGCGGTGATCGGGCGTCCGGCGCCGGAGCGCATTGCCGGCAGCGTCGCCGCCGCCGTGTGTGCCGCCGAGCGGGGCGCGGCGATTCTGCGCGTGCATGACGTCGCGCAAACAGTAGATGCATTGAAAGTGTGGGCCGCCATGCGCGATGCTGCAATCAGCCGCCCGCAGGCTGGAACCCGAAAAAATCAAGGAGGAAGATAAAACATGGCACGTCGTTATTTCGGAACGGATGGGATTCGAGGCAAGGTCGGCGAGGGCCCGATTACGCCGGAGTTCGTGTTGCGGCTCGGCTATGCGGCCGGCAAGGTGCTCGCGGGCGCGGACCGTTGGGCCAAAACCGGCGCCCGGCCGACCGTGCTGATCGGCAAGGACACGCGGGTGTCGGGCTATATGCTCGAAGCCGCGCTGGAAGCCGGCTTCTCGGCGGCAGGCGTCGACGTGATGCTGGCCGGCCCGATGCCGACTCCCGGTGTGGCCTATCTGACGCGCGCGTTGCGCTTAGCCGCGGGCGTGGTGATCAGTGCGTCGCACAACCCGTACTATGACAACGGCATCAAATTCTTCTCCGCCGACGGCAACAAGCTGCCCGACGAAGTGGAGTTGCAGATCGAAGAGCAGCTCGATTTGCCGCTCTCGTGCGCGGCATCCGAGCAACTCGGCAAGGCGCGACGTCTCGACGACGCCGCCGGCCGCTACATCGAATTCTGCAAGAGCACGTTCCCGGCCGCCTTCGATCTGCGCGGGCTGAAGCTGGTGGTGGATTGCGCGCACGGCGCCGCCTATGACATCGCGCCGCACGTGTTCCACGAGCTCGGCGCGGACGTGATCCCGATCGGCGTCGCGCCGAACGGTTTCAACATCAACGACGGCGTCGGCGCAACCGCGCCGGACGCGCTGGTGCGCGCGGTGCGCGCGAACCACGCCGACCTCGGCATCGCGCTCGACGGCGACGCCGATCGCCTGCAGATCGTCGACGCAGCCGGCCGCCTGTATAACGGCGATGAATTGCTCTACGTGCTGGTCAAGGATCGTGTTGCGACCGACGGCAAGGTGGAAGGCGCGGTCGGCACCTTGATGACCAACATGGCGGTGGAAGTCGCGCTGCAACGAGACGGCGTGAAGTTCGTCCGCGCGGCAGTGGGCGACCGCTACGTGCTCGAGCAGTTGCGCGAACACGGCTGGCAACTCGGCGCGGAAGGCTCCGGCCATATTCTCTCGCTCGACCGCCATTCGACCGGTGACGGCATCGTCTCCGCGCTGCTGGTGCTGGCGGCCATGAAGCGCAGCGAGCAGACGCTCGCCGATCTGCTCGACGGCGTCACGCTGTTCCCGCAAAAGCTGATCAACGTGCGCATGAAGCCCGACGCGGACTGGAAGGGCAGCGACACGATACGTCGCGCGATCGGTCATGCCGAGGAGGCGCTGAACGGGCGCGGCCGCGTGCTGATCCGCGCTTCCGGCACGGAGCCGGTTCTGCGCGTGATGGTGGAAGCGGAACATGCCGACGACGCGATCCGTCACGCTGAAGCGATTGCCGGCGCGGTCAAGCAAGCAACGGCTTAAATCTCGGGGGTGTGTCGAGCAGCGGCGGGGCGATCGTGAGGTCGCGCCGCCGCTGACCGTTTACGGCTTGGAAAATCCGGCTTGGAAAACGAGCCCGCCGCAAGCTTCGCAGCCCGCCGCCTCCGCACCTCGCAACCGCCCGCCCGCTTCGCAGCCAACAGCCTCCGCACCTGGCAACCACCGGCCGCACGCCTCACAACCATCCACCCTCACGCAAACGTTCGCGCCCCATCATTTTTGCCTAATCTTCAAAGCGGCAGCCGCCATTCCGTCAAACCGGCATTTCCTCCGTCGAAACGCCTTTCACCAGCGTAATCCTACTGTCACATCTGTTTCACGGTAAGTCACGTTACTGTCACAAAGAGACCCTAAGCTTCGCGGTGTTCGTGTTATTCGCTCACACCGCTCACACCTTGGAGAGTCTCATGAAATTGATGCACACCGTGTTCGCTGGCGTCGCTGGCGCGCTTTTCGCGATCGCCGCGCAAGCCGCAGACATCACCGGCGCGGGCAGCACCTTCGCAGCACCGATTTACACGAAGTGGGCTGACGCCTATCAGAAGACCGGCGGCGGTAAGGTCAACTATCAGGGCATCGGTTCGTCGGGCGGTATCAAGCAGATCGAAGCGAAGACCGTCGATTTCGCCGGCTCGGACGCTCCCCTGAAGGACGACGAACTCGCGAAGGCAGGCCTGTTCCAGTTCCCGACAGTGGTCGGCGGCGTGGTGCCGGTGGTCAACGTGCCGGGCGTGAAGGCTGGCGATCTGACGTTGTCGGGCGAAGTGCTCGGCGACATCTACCTGGGCAAGATCAAGAAGTGGAACGACCCGGCCATCGCCGCGCTGAACCCGAAGGTCAAGCTGCCGGACACCGACGTTGCCGTGGTTCGCCGCGCCGACGGTTCGGGCACCAGCTTCATCTGGACGAACTACCTGTCGAAGGTCAACGCAGACTGGAAGTCGAAGGTCGGTGAAGGCGCAACGGTCGCATGGCCGACGGGTACGGGCGGCAAGGGCAACGACGGCGTCGCGGCTTTCGTGCAACGTCTGCCGGGCGCGATCGGCTATGTGGAATGGGCGTACGCGAAGCAGAACCACATGACGTACGTCGCCATGAAGAATTCGACGGGCGCGGTGGTCGAGCCGAAGACGGAAACGTTCAAGGCAGCGGCAGCCGGTGCCGACTGGTCGAAGTCGTTCTACCAGATCCTGACGAACGAGCCGGGCAAGGACGCATGGCCGATCGTCGGCGCAACGTTCGTGCTGCTGCACACGGCGCAGGAAAAGCCGGCGCAAGGCACGGAAACGCTGAAGTTCTTCGACTGGGCGTTCAAGAACGGCACCCAGGCTGCAAACGATCTGGACTACATCTCGCTGCCGGATTCGGTGACGGCTGAAATCCGTTCGCAATGGAAGTCGAAGGTGAAAGACGCTTCGGGCAAGGCAATCGCCGAGTAAGTCACCGTAAGCGACGCGAGAGGCACGCGCTTCTCGCTACACATTGGCCGTCCCCGGTTGAGGACGGCCAATGGCATTGACCCCGCATAACCGGCAATACCGCCGCACGACAAGTGTCGAACGGCAACTGGAAACAGGTCCATCAGGCTCTCATGTCCGATATCCAATTAGCGTCCGGCGCCTCGCGCTCGACCCCGCCCGGCAGCGCCTCGCAGCAGAAAGCGCCCAGCCGTGCCGGCGACGTGATCTTCGGCGGCCTCGCGCGCCTCGCCGCCATCATCACGCTGTTGCTGCTCGGCGGCATCATCGTTTCGCTGATCGTCGCGTCCATGCCGTCGATCAAACAATTCGGTCTCGGCTTCCTGTGGACCGCGGACTGGGATCCACCCAGCAAGCAGTTCGGCGCACTGGTGCCGATCTACGGCACGATCGCCACCTCCCTCATTGCTCTCATCATCGCGGTGCCCGTCAGCTTCGGCATCGCGCTCTTTCTGACCGAACTCGCGCCGGCCTGGCTGCGTCGTCCGCTCGGTATCGCGATCGAACTGCTCGCCGCGATTCCGTCGATCGTGTACGGCATGTGGGGCCTGCTGGTGTTCGCGCCGATCTTCGCGCAGTGGTTCGAAAAGCCGCTCGGCGCCGTGCTCGGCGGCATTCCGTTCGTGGGCGCGCTGTTTCGGGGCGCACCGATCGGCATCGGCATTCTGTGCGCGGGCGTGATTCTCGCGATCATGATCATTCCCTACATCGCCTCGGTCATGCGCGACGTGTTCGAAGTCACGCCGGTGCTGCTGAAGGAATCGGCCTACGGCATCGGCTGCACGACGTGGGAAGTGATGTGGAAGATCGTGCTGCCCTTCACCAAGAGCGGCGTGATCGGCGGCGTGATGCTAGGCCTCGGCCGCGCGCTCGGCGAGACGATGGCGGTCACGTTCGTGATCGGCAACACCAATCTGCTCGATAACGTTTCGCTGTTTTCGCCGGGCAACAGCATCACGTCGGCGCTCGCCAACGAATTCGCCGAAGCGGATCCGGGCCTGCATACGTCGGCGCTGATGGAGCTCGGCCTGATCCTGTTCGTGATTACTTTCATCGTGCTGGCCATCTCTAAGTTCATGCTGCTTCGCCTCGAAAAAGGGGAGGGCGCGAAATGAGCCAGTCCACTCTGAATATGCCGGGTTCGCACGACGCCGTCGCGCTCGAAGCCATGCGCGTGCGTCTGCAAGGACGCCGCCGCTTCAAGAACGCCGTCGCGTTGACCATGTCGCTCGCCGCAATGGCGTTCGGCCTGGTGTGGCTCGTATGGATTCTCTATACGACCTTGCGTCTCGGGGTCGGTGGTTTGTCGGTCGAACTGTTCACGCAGTCGACGCCGCCGCCGAACACCGACGGCGGCGGTCTCGCCAACGCGATCGTGGGCAGCTTGATGCTGGTCGGTCTCGCCACTTTCGTCGGCACGCCGATCGGGATTCTCGCCGGCGTCTATCTCGCCGAATACGGCCAGAAAGGCTGGTTTGCGAGCCTCACGCGCTTCATCAACGACATTCTGCTGTCGGCGCCGTCGATCGTGGTCGGCCTGTTCGTCTACGCCCTGGTCGTGGCGAAGATGGGTCATTTCAGCGGCTGGGCCGGTGTGTTCGCGCTCGCGCTGCTGCAGATTCCGATCGTCATCCGCACCACCGAGAACATGCTGAAGCTGGTGCCGAACGCGCTGCGCGAAGCGGCCTTCGCGCTCGGCACGCCGAAGTGGAAGATGGTGCTGTCGATCACGCTGAAGGCGTCGATTGCGGGTATCGTCACCGGCGTGCTGCTCGGCGTCGCGCGGATCGCCGGCGAAACCGCGCCATTGCTGTTCACGGCGCTGTCCAACCAGTTCTTCTCATGGGACATGGGCCAACCGGTCGCGAACCTGCCGGTCACGATCTACAAGTTTGCGATGAGCCCGTTCGCGCAGTGGCAATCACTCGCGTGGGCCGGCGTCTTCCTGATCACGCTCGCGGTGCTGGGCTTGAATGTCCTCGCGCGCACGATCTTCACGAATAAGTAAGGGCGGAGTGTAATCCGATGAATATGGCAGAAACTCAACTCAATCCGACCGTGCGTCCGACTGCGCCCGCCGGTTTCGAT
This sequence comes from Paraburkholderia bryophila, assembly GCF_003269035.1. Lineage (GTDB taxonomy): Bacteria > Pseudomonadota > Gammaproteobacteria > Burkholderiales > Burkholderiaceae > Paraburkholderia > Paraburkholderia bryophila. Next base: position 630,195 of record NZ_QLTK01000002.1, read on the forward strand.
CCCGTCCAAAGCGGCCAGAATCAGGCGTCGAACCGCCCGAAGATCGAGATCAACGACCTGAACTTCTTCTACGGCAAGTATCACGCGCTGAAAAACATCAACCTGGCGATTCCCGAAGGCAAGGTGACCGCGTTCATCGGCCCGTCGGGTTGCGGCAAGTCGACCCTGTTGCGCACGCTGAACAAGATGTACGCGCTGTATCCGGAACAACGCGCCGAAGGCGAGATCCTGATGGACGGCGAAAACCTGCTGACCTCCAAGCGCGACATTTCGCTGCTGCGAGCGCGGATCGGCATGGTGTTCCAGAAGCCGACGCCGTTCCCGATGTCGATCTACGACAACATCGCGTTCGGTGTGAAGATGTTCGAAACGCTGCCGCGCTCGGAAATGGACGACCGCGTCGAATGGGCGCTGACCAAGGCGGCGCTGTGGAACGAAGTGAAGGACAAGCTCGGCCAGAGCGGCTACGGCCTGTCGGGCGGTCAGCAGCAGCGTCTGTGCATTGCCCGCGGCATTGCGATTCGCCCCGAAGTGCTGCTGCTCGACGAACCGTGCTCCGCGCTCGACCCGATCTCGACCGGCCGTATCGAAGAGTTGATCGCCGAGCTGAAGAGCGATTACACGGTGGTGATCGTCACGCACAACATGCAACAGGCGGCGCGCTGTTCGGACTACACTGCCTATATGTACCTCGGTGAACTGATCGAATTCGGCGACACCGAAAAGATCTTCATCAAGCCGGTCCGCAAGGAAACCGAGGACTACATCACTGGCCGCTTCGGCTAAGCCGCCAAGCCAAAACAACGGAGTACGACATGTCCGACAAACACCTGTCCAGCCAGTTCGACGCCGATCTGAACCTGGTTTCCTCGAAGGTGCTCGAAATGGGCGGCCTCGTCGAATCGCAGATCGTCCACGCCATGCAGGCGCTCAACGAATTCGACCTCGATATCGCCGAGCAGGTGATCGCCGCCGAAGCTCGTCTGAATCAGATGGAAGTGGATATCGACGAAGAGTGCAGCAACATCATCGCGCGCCGTCAGCCGGCCGCGCGTGATCTGCGTCTGTTGATCGCGATCTCGAAGACCATCACGAACCTCGAACGCGCCGGCGACGAAGCCGAAAAAATCGCCAAGCGCACCAAGCGTCTGATGGAAGACGGCGCGTCGCGCACCATCAATATCGCCGAGATCAAGCTGTCGGGCGAAATGGCGGTGTCGATCCTGCGCCGCGCGCTGGACGCGTTCGCGCGTCTGGACACGGTTGCCGCCGCGCAGATCGTGCGCGACGACAAAGCGATCGACGAAGAATTCCGCGCCTTCGTGCGCAAGCTGATTTCGTACATGACCGAAGATCCGCGTTCCATTTCCGTGGGCCTCGATTTCCTCTTCATCGCCAAGGCGATCGAGCGGATCGGCGACCACGCGAAGAACATCGCGGAATTCATCATTTACATCGTCAAGGGCACCGACGTGCGGCACAAGTCGCGCGACGCGCTCGAACGCGAAGCACTCAGCTAATCCAGAGATAAGGACCAGAGGTGCCGATGCCCAGCAGCATTCTCGTCATTGAAGATGAGCCCGCCATTTCCGAATTGATTTCGGTCAATCTTCAACACGCCGGACACTGCCCGATTCGCGCGTACAACGCGGAGCAGGCGCAGAATTTGATCAGCGACGTGTTGCCCGATCTGGTCCTGCTCGACTGGATGTTGCCGGGCAAGTCCGGTATTGCGTTCGCGCGCGACCTGCGCAACAACGAACGCACCAAGCACATTCCGATCATCATGCTGACCGCGCGCGGCGATGAGCAGGACAAGGTGCTGGGCCTCGAAATCGGCGCGGACGACTACGTCACCAAGCCGTTCTCGCCGAAGGAACTGATGGCGCGCATCAAGGCGGTGCTGCGCCGCCGCGCGCCGCAGCTCACCGAAGACCTGGTGGCGATCAACGGCCTGAAGCTCGACCCGGCCACGCACCGGGTAGCCGCGCACGCCGAAGGCAGCGAGATCAAGCTCGATCTCGGCCCGACGGAATTCCGCCTGCTGCACTTCTTCATGACGCACCCGGAGCGCGTGCACAGCCGCACGCAACTGCTCGATCAGGTCTGGGGTGACCACGTGTTCGTCGAAGAGCGCACGGTCGACGTGCATATCAAGCGCCTGCGCGCGGCGCTGAAGCCAGCAGGTTGCGATGCTATGATTGAGACGGTTCGCGGCAGCGGCTACCGGCTTGCGAAGAGCGCCTGATGCGCCGCGGTGGCGAGGTTGGAGTGCGTACGTAGTCCGTTACCGTTCTGGCGCGCCACCGGCATCCGCAACGTCGGGTTGTTCATCTTCATACGCTAGTCGCCGCGTTATTCTTTCTCCTATTCCGGCGCATACGCTTTTCTTTTCGATCGCTAGAACATGAACATCATCTGGGCGCGCTCCATCGTGTCGATCGTGCTGCTGGCTGTTCTGTGCGCGGCGGTCGGCGCACTCGTGAACGTCAAGGCCGCGCTCGTCCTCGCGATCGTCATGCTGCTCGCGCAGAGCTTCTTCAGTACGTTTCACAAGCAGCGCCTGTGGCGCCTGCTCGACGCGCCGGTGTACGGCGAAGTGCCGAGCGCGCCGGGTATCTGGGGCGAAATCTACTACCGTCTGCATAAGCTCGCGAAGCGCTGGCATGCGCAGGTGCGTCAGGTCGAGCAGCAGCATTCGCGTTTCATCCAGGCCATTCAGGCGTCGCCGAACGGCGTTGCCATGCTCGACGATCACGATCAGATCGAGTGGTGCAATGCGATCTCCGAGCTCCATTTCGGTCTCGATGCAAAACGCGATCTGCGTCAGCACATCACGCATCTGGTGCGTCAGCCCGACTTTGTCCGTTACCTGAATTCGCAGCGCTACGAGCAGATGCTGATCATGCGCGGCATGGGCGAGAAGCGTCAGAACGTGCTGTCGGTGCAGGTGTTTCCGTACGGCGAGAACCGCAAGCTGGTGTTGTCGCAAGACATTACCGAGCTGGAGCGGACCGACGCGATGCGGCGTGACTTCGTCGCCAATGTCTCGCATGAACTGAAGACGCCGCTCACGGTGCTGTCCGGTTTTCTCGAGACCATGCGTGAACTGCCGCTGAGCGAAGCCGAGCGCGGTCGTTATCTCGAGCTGATGGAACAGCAGGCGTCGCGCATGCGGCATATCGTCAACGACCTGCTGGTGCTGGCCAAACTCGAAGGCGACAACAAGCCGCCGAGCGATCAGATGATCGATATGCGCGCGGTGATTCGGCATCTGCGGGACGACGCGGAAAACCTGTCGAGCGATCATCACAAGATCAGTTTCGACGTCGACGAAGGGCTCACGGTCACCGGCGTCGAAACGGAAATTCTCAGCGCCTTGGGCAATCTCGTCACGAACGCGATTCGCTATACGCCGGACGGCGGCGCGATCAAGGTGAACTGGCATGGCACGGGCGGTTGCGCGGTGTTCTCGGTCACGGATAGCGGCCTGGGAATTCCGGCGGCCGACATTCCGCGCCTGACCGAGCGCTTCTATCGCGTGGATCGCAGCCGCTCGCGCGACACGGGCGGCACGGGCCTCGGTCTCGCGATTGTCAAGCACGTGTTGCAGCGGCACGATGCGCAACTGGACGTGAAGAGCGAGGAGGGGCGTGGCAGCACGTTCACCGTGCGTTTTCCGGTGTATCGCACGGCGCGCCGTCATCCGGCGCCGGCTTGAGCTTATCGTCGCGGCCATGTTCCGCGCCGGCCCGAAAAAAAACCGCCTGAATTCAGGCGGTTTTTTATTTCCGGCAAAAAGGGACCGGCATCAAGAACAGAACTTACCCAGCAGACTCATCTGCGCGTTGCGCGACGATTTGCCCGGGCGCCGGCGACGATAATGGCCGTCGCTTTGCATCAGCCACGCGGACTGGTTGTCGCCGAGAAACGCCGACAAACCTTCGGCGATCACGCGCCGCTTCAGCCGGCGATTATTGATCGGGAACGCCACTTCCACGCGCCGGAAGAAGTTGCGGTCCATCCAGTCGGCGCTCGACAGATAAACCTGCTCCTTGCCGCCGTCGTAGAAATAGAAAATGCGGTGGTGCTCGAGAAAGCGCCCGACGATCGAACGCACCGTGATGTTCTCCGACAGCCCCGGCACGCCCGGCTGCAACGAACACACGCCGCGCACGATCAGATCGATCTTGACGCCGGCCTGCGACGCTTCATACAGTTCGGCGATCACCGTAGGTTCGAGCAGCGCATTCATCTTCGCGACGATGCGCGCTTTCTTGCCGGCGCGTGCGTGTTCGGCTTCGGCGCGAATCGCTTCGACCAGTTTCGGATGCAGCGTGAACGGCGACTGCCACAACTCGTGCAGCTTCAACTCGCCGCCAATACCGGTCAGTTGCTGGAATACGTGGTGCACGTCTTCGCAGATTTGCTGGTCGGCGGTCATCAGGCCGAAGTCGGTGTACAAGCGGGCGGTGCGCGGATGATAGTTGCCGGTGCCCAGATGCACGTAACGCTTGAGCGTGGTCTTGCCGCCCGACGAGACGCGCCGCACGATCAGCATCATCTTCGCGTGGCATTTGTGTCCCACCACGCCATAGACGACGTGCGCGCCCACCGCTTCGAGCTGCGACGCCCAGTTGATGTTGGTTTCTTCGTCGAAGCGCGCGAGCAGTTCGACCACCACCGTGACTTCCTTGCCGTTGCGCGCGGCTTGCATCAGCGCATCCATCAGCGGCGAATCGGTGCCGGTGCGGTAGATGGTCTGCTTGATCGCCACCACGTTCGGATCCTTGGCGGCCTGCAGCAGCAGTTCCAGCACCGGCTGAAAGCTCTCGTACGGGTGATGCAGCAGCACGTCGCCCTGATCGATCACGTCGAACAGGCTGGCGCTGTTGGCGACCTGCTGGGGAATCGCCGGAATATGCGGTACGAATTTCAGATCGGGCCGGTCCACCATCTCCGGCAACTGCATCAGCCGCACCAGGTTGACGGGGCCGTCGGCGTAATAGCAGTCTTTGTCGGACAGATCGCTTTCGTCGAGCAGGCGTCGCACGACATGCGACGGTGTTTCCGCCGACACTTCGAGCCGCACCGCGTTGCCCAGATGGCGCGCCGGCAATTCGCCCTGCAACGCGACGCGCAGATTGGTGATTTCGTCTTCGTCGACGAACAGTTCGCTATTGCGCGTGATGCGAAACTGATTGCAGCTACGTACCACCAGATTCGGAAACAGCTCGCCGACAAAGCGTTGCAGCAGCGAGCTCAGCAGCACGAAGCCATGCGGATAGCCCGACAGTTCCTGCGGCATGCGCACGAGCCGCGGCAACGCGCGCGGCGCTTGCACGATGCCCATCATCGCCTGACGGCCGAACGCGTCTTTGCCTTCGAGTTCGACGACGAAGTTCAGGCTCTTGTTGAGCACGCGCGGAAACGGATGTGCCGGATCGAGACCGATCGGCGTGAGCACCGGCAGCAGTTCGTCGAAGAAGTAGTTGCGCGCCCATTCGGTCTGCGCTTCGTTCCACGCTTCGGTGCCGTGAAAATAGATGCCTTCCTGTTCGAGCGCACTCAGCACGGTGTCGTGCAGCATGGTGTACTGACGATGCACGAGTTTCTGCGCGCGCTCGACCACGAGGTCGTACACGTGTTGCAACGACATACCGTCCGGCGACAGCGCGCCGGGGTTGTCGCGCATCTGTTCCTGCAGTCCGGCCATGCGGACTTCGAAGAATTCGTCGAGATTGCTACTGGTGATACAGATGAAGCGCAGGCGTTCGAGCAAAGGGACGGCAGGGTCGGCAGCTTGTGCCAACACACGCTCGTTGAAGCCCAGAATGCCCAGCTCGCGATTCAAGAGGGGGTAGCGGATGGACATCGGCAGCGAGAATGGAATGTCAGGAAGAGAGCAACTGTATTGCAAGTCAAGTAGAAACCGGCGCGTGGATATCAAGAACGAGGCGGATTCCAGTCGGCTGCATCGCGCATCATGGCGTTCAACCGTGTGAGGAGTTTGTGCATGCCGGCAACGAAGGCGACCTTGGTCTTTTTGCCTTTCGCGCGTAGCCGGTCGCAGAACGCCTTGATATCCGGATTGGCCCGCTGGGCGGCAACGCACGCCATGTAAAGCGCGCGGCGAACGATGTGGCGGCCACCCTTGATGTGCCGTTGACCGCTCTGGCGTCCGCTGTCGGCATTGAAAGGGGCGAGCCCCACGAGCGAAGCGATCTGCCGGGCGCTCAGCGAACCGAGTTCGGGCAGAAAGGCGATGAGCGTGGCGGCTGTGCCCCGGCCGATGCCGGGCGCAGAACGTAGCAGCGACTCGGTACGGATCCAGCGTTCGGAAGTGCGCAGGAACGAATCGATGTCGCTGTCGGCGTCCTTGATGCGCTGCCTGAGGAACAGGATGAGTTCGTCGATGCTGGCGTAGGTCGATTTATGGGCGCGGCGGCGCCGGTTCTGCTCGGCCGTGAGCGTCTCGATGAGCTGGGTGCGGCGCAGGATGAGTGCCTGCAACTGCTGGGTCTGCTCGTCGTCGAGCGCGCGCACCTCGGGTTTGACCGCGGCACCGTAGTGCGCGATGACGCGGGCGTCGATGCGATCGGTCTTGGCCAGGCGTCCGGTGGATCTGGCAAAGTCGCGCACCCATTTCGGATTGACGGCGACAGCAGGCAAGCCAGCCTGGCAAAGCGCTTCGAGTACGGCTTTCTCGAGTTTGCCTGTGGCTTCGAGCACGATTCGCTCGGGTTTGAGCGGTGTGAGTTTAGCGACCAGCGAGGCAATCGCCTCGGGAGAATTGGCCACGCGGAAGTACTCATCGGAATCGTGATAGGCGATGTCGAGGAACTCGCCGCTGACATCGATGCCAACGAACAGGGAAGAAACGGAAGATTGAGATTGGTTCACCGCGGCACCCCTACTTGCAAAATACGAGCTCGAGGCTCAGTCAACTGTCCGGGTTCGGAGCGGTAAAAAGAAAGCGGCGTCCCAGGCTCTCTTTCGGGCTGTGAGCCCTTGTAAGCAAACGGACTACCGCTTCCGGCGACCAGAGAGGATCAGTCTCAGGCCACGAAATCAATATACAAGGCAGAAAGACGCTCGGAAATTCTCACAGTATGATGACGTTGTTATGACATTTTGAATGTTATAAATTCTACGCTGGATTCGTCGCGTGTCGTCAATATGACGCAGTCCATATGGGACCATACGGCACCCCCATTGCTGCGAGGTGACATCGTGAGGCCCGGTACGCTTAGAATGGCGTCTTTGAACAGCGCGGCCGGCCACAAGGCGCCCAAGGCACCGGGTGGACATTCGCCAGATTCGGCGTCCACCGCCGCCGCGCTCGCGCGCATGGAGTCCGCTTACTCGATGGTCACAACGCCCCAACTCCTCGCCGCCGTCGACCTCGGCTCGAACAGCTTTCGCCTGATCGTGGGCCGGGTCGAGGAAACCGACGCGGGCAGCCAGATTTATCAGGTCGACGCCTTGCGTGAACCGGTGCGTCTTGCCGCCGGTCTGTCGCGCGACAAGATGCTCGATCGTGCCTCGCAAGTGCGGGGCTGGGACGCGCTCAAGCGCTTCGGCGAACGCCTGCGCGACTTTCATCCCGATCACGTGCGCGCGGTCGCGACCAATACACTGCGCATCGCCAAGAACGCCGGCGAATTTCTCGGCGAGGCACAAGCCGCGCTCGGGTTTCCGATCGAAGTGATCGCCGGGCGTGAAGAAGCACGTCTGATTTATGCCGGTGCAGCACACTCCGTGCCGGCTAGCGCGGGCAAGCGGCTGGTGGTCGATATCGGCGGCGGCTCGACGGAATTCATCATCGGCTCGCACTACACGCCGATCAAGATGGAGAGTCTGTATATCGGCTGCGTGAGTCATAGCCGCGCGTTTTTCCCGGCCGGCAATGTGGACGAATACACCATGCGCCAGGCCGAGCTCGCCGCGGGCCGCGAAATCCAGATCATTTCCGCCGAGTACAAGAAAACCGGCTGGGAACAGGCAATCGGTTCGTCGGGCACGGCGCGCGCATTGGCCGAACTGGTCGAGGCAAACGGTTTCAACGATCCGGGCGTCACGCATGGCATTACGCGCGGCGGGCTCGAACGGCTCAAGCGCGCGTTGATCAAGGCGGAGAACGTCAATCGTCTGAAGCTGGTCTCGTTGAAGGGCGATCGTATTCCGGTGCTGGCCGGCGGACTGTCGATCATGATCGCGGTGTTCGACGAACTCGGCGTCGATTACGTCGACACGACCGACGGCGCATTGCGTCTGGGCGTGCTGTACGACCTGCTGGGCCGCTCGCAGCACGAAGACATGCGTACGGTGACGGTGGAAGGTTTCATGCGCCGCTATGGCGTGGATCGCGCGCAGGCCGGGCGCATCGGCGAACTCGCGGTGCGTTTCTACGATCAGTTTGCCGAACCCGATGAAGAGCGTCGCGCGGAAAATCGCATGTTCCTGAGTTGGGCCGCGGCCTTGCACGAGATCGGTTTGTCGATTTCGCATAGCGCCTATCACAAGCATTCGGCTTATATCGCCAGCAACGCGGACATGCCGGGCTTTTCGCGGACCGATCAGGCGCGGCTCGCCGCGCTGGTGCTGGGGCATGCGGGCAAACTCGGCAAGTTGTCGCAAACGCGTGAAGTGGAATGGCCGCTGCTGTTCTGCCTGCGGCTGGCGGCGCTGTTGTGTCGTCGACGTGCGGATGTCGGCTTGCCCGGCATCGCGGTTTCGCAGGTCAATAGTGGCTACGAGGTGCGTTTGCCGAACGAATGGGTGGCCAACAATCCGCTGACCGACTACAGCCTGATTCAGGAAGCCGCCGAGTGGGAAAAGGTCGGCATTCCGTATCGCGTGGTTTATACCGGCGACTGACGCGGTTGCTCGTTGAATGAAAAAGCCCGGTACGTACCGGGCTTTTTTTCGTGCATCGGCTATCCGCGCTTTGCCGGCGCGGTGCGATTGCGCTCAGCGCGACGCCGCATCGCCGAGGAAGTGGCGAGCGTAACGCGCATTGATCTCGGACAGACGCAGCAGCGTCAGAAAGTCCGCGCAGTTGAAGTCAGGATCCCATGCCGGTGCGCCGCATATCTTCGCGCCGAGCCGTAGATAGCCCTTCACGAGCGGCGGCGGCGCGACGTCGGCACCGGTGCGCAATTCGTCGACCGGCAGCGGGGTGTGCGGGAACGCGTGATATTCCGGCGCGGTCATCGCGGTGTCGCGCAGCGCGCAATACAGGTTCGCCGCATAGTGGCCGCCGTCGACCATCGCGACGCTCGCGCAGCCGAGCATGGTCTCGTAGCCGTTGTGCTTCATGTACGCGGCGAGGCCGGCCCACAGCGACATGATCACGGCGCCGCTGCGGTAGTCCGGGTGCACGCACGAGCGGCCCACTTCGACCATTTTCGGGCGCAGGTGCGTCAGGCGCGACACGTCAAATTCGCTTTCCGCATACAGACGGCCGATACGTGCGGCCTGGTGCGGCGGCAGCGCGCGATACGTGCCGACCACCTTCAGCGTGTCGAGATCGCGCACCAGCAAATGATCGCAGTAGGAATCGAACGAATCGACGTCGAGCCCGGCGGGGCCGGTCAGGCGTGCGCCCATTTCCTCGGCGAACACGCGGTAGCGCAGACGCTGCGCTTCGCGCAGTTCGTCGTCGCTACGGGCCCACGTCACTTGCAGGCGATGCTGGGCGGTGACCGTTTCCTCGGCGCGCGGCAGACGGCGCGTTTCGAAGAGCGAAGCCAGGGGCGGGGTGGGCGTCGGCAGTTCTCGCATTGGGGCGTCCTGGTCGAAAAAAGGGAGATTTCTTTTTTCGCCAATGTAGTAACGCCTGGTGACGCTCGCATGGCAATGCCATGACGATTGGATGACGCCCCGTAAGCTGCGGGGGCGCGGGTTGTAATGTCGGGGGTGCGGAGTGGGGGAGTGTTGTTTTCGTGCGAAGTGTGGGGGATGCGTGGTGGGTGGGGCGGTTTGCGCGGTTCACACGGAGCAGGTGAGGCGAGTGAGGTTGCCTCTTATCGCGCGCTTTCTTTCTGGTAGGTCGCGCGGCACTGCGCCTCTCACGTACCGCGCGTCAGCTCAGTTCAAATCAAACCAGATCGGGCGTGATCGCCGCGCGCAGCACCGCCTGATCGTCGCCGTCGCGTTCGCGGCTCGCGATCCACCACACGCCGGCTTTCTTCAGCGGCCAGCTCGCTTCGCTATGGCCGAGCAGACGCGCGGCCACATGGCCGAGCGTCGGTTGATGGCCGACGATTACCACCGTCTGCGCTACACCCTTAGGCCAGCCGGCGGCGTTGAGCACGTCGTCGGCGCTGGCGTTGGGCGCGAGTTCACGCACCACGCGGTATTGGTCGCTCAGGGTCTCGGCGGTTTGGATCGTGCGGGTGGCTGGGCTGGCGAGCACCAGGGCGTCGTCGGGCAGGCGAGTGCGCAGCCATTTGGCGACGTTTTGCGCCTGCTTGCGGCCGCGCGTGGTGAGTGCGCGCGCGAGGTCGCTGGCAGCGGCTTCTTCGGCTTCGGCGTGACGCCAGAGGATCAGGTCCATGTGTGTCTCCTTGACTCTGGTTACGGCGCGTGGGGCGCCAAATGTCGATCACTGTCGCATGGGGGCGAGGGAGGCCGCAAGGCGGTGGCGCGGGTGGGGCGCATCAGCATCGGCATATGTCCCGCGTGTGGGCGCTTCAGATGGGCGAGCGTGTACAAAGGAGGGCGGCGAAGTCGCGCACCTCGCCACCGCCGTCTGATTGAAAACGCGACGATGCGCCGAATGCCAATCTGCGGCCCAAAAGCAAAAACCCGCGAAGCCTAAGGCTACGCGGGTTTCGTGTTGCTTTTTCGTGGTCGGAGCGAAAGGATTCGAACCTTCGACCCTCTGATCCCAAATCAGGGAAAGTCTGTATTTCTTCGCGTTGATCGAAATTCCCTCAATCCCCTGAAACTGCTTTCTGGCAAGGGTTTTCGGCGAAATCGTTCAATTTCCGAGTTGATCTCCATTGATCTGTTGCGACATAATCGGGTTACACAGCGGTTACATCGACCCGGCAACCAAGACATGGCGAAAGTTAGCTTTACGGCGGCGCGAGTAAACGGACACACGTGCCCTGCCGGCAAGTCGCAGGCATTCCTGTGGGATAGCAAGGCGACCGGGCTGGGTCTGCGTGCAACCGCCGCTGGCGCGAAGGCGTATATCTTCCAAGGAAAGATCCACGGCAAAACAGTCCGGGTCACGATTGGCGATCCCCGTAATTGGGGTATCGACGACGCCCAGGAGGAAGCTCGGCGACTTCAGCGGTTGGTAGACAAGGGCATTGATCCACGGGAGCGTCGCGCCGAGGAACAGGCCTCACATGCGGCCCGGCAGGCCGAACGGCTCCGGCAAGACACGACGGTCAAGGATGCCTGGCAGGAGTACGTCCGGTACCTGCGAACCAAGACCGCATCAAAGTCGAAGCGACCGCGCTCAGAGCGCTATATCAACGAGCACTCGTCGTATGCGTCACCCGGTGGCGAACCCAAAAAACGCGGTAAGGGGAAAACCCTCCCAGGAAAAGGATGGCTGTCTGGGCCGGCCCCCGCGAAGACCGGACACGAGGTAACGCTTAAACTTTGAGGTAGTCTTACGCCTATGTTTAAGCCCAACTCTAACGTGGACCCGATTGAAGTTCTGACCCAGCCCGAACAGCGCCGCCGGCGCTCCGTCGAGGAGAAGTTCGCGATAGTGCGCGAGACCTTCGAACCCGGAGCGAGCGTTTCCGGAGTTGCCCGTCGTCATCGGGTGAATGCAAACCATGTGTTCGCCCGGCGCAAGCTCTATCAGGACGGAAGACTGTCAGCAGTCAGTGCTGGCGAGCAGGTAGTGCCGGCGTCCGACCTGGCCGGAGCGATGTCGCCGCGCCGGCTGCAGGTGTTCATGAAATGCGCCGCGCGGGTGGCTGCGGTTAAGCGCTTGCCTCTTGTTGCTCTAGGAAGCGTTTGCGGAACTCCATCGGCTGGGAGATACCTGGAATAGGCGCTTGCGGATTTCCCGCGCCGGCCATAACGATCGATCCGAAATTAAATAGGCGGCCGAGAATGCCTTGATGCACTTGGATGCTTTCGATCTTCCGCACGCCAATTTCCACCGTGCTGCGCCGAATAAATCCGAATTTCGCAACAATTCGTTTGTTTGTGATTGCCAGTTCAGTTGATTTGTAACGGATGAGCACGCCGAGCAAAACCAGCAAGCCAAGGCCGAACACAGGCAACAACAGCACACCAGCAATAATATTTGGTGCAAGATGCCAAAGGCTCAATTGCCCCTTGTAAATGATCTTCTCGCCAGAGACAAGGTTTTTCTCTACATAAGTCGCCATGCTTCCCTCGGTTATCGGTTCTATTTCTTGGAAGGACCGCGAGACGCCGCGATCCATACCGCGTTATCGGCGTCGGCGCGCGATTACTTGAGGCCGCGGTCCATTGCTGCGGAGAAGTCGACTGGCATAGGTTGCATGGCTCGGTACAACGTAGCGTCGGATGTTGGGGCGCTATTATGGGTGCCAAGGAGGCCCATGTGCACAAGCTACAACGTTGGCGATATCAACATTATTCGAGGCGTTCTCGGACTCTCTGACTGCGCGCTTCGATTCAAAATCAGAGATCTACAAGGATTAGGGGAGCGCTGATTTTCCGATGCGCCGTCGACGGCGTGGTTTTGGACGTGGTGGCCTCCGCGATGGGGTCGCGCCGGATGATGCCACCTTAAGTGAGAGTTGTCCGACACGACGCGCTAAAGAATCGGGCGGCTCGGCCGTTAAGAATGGTGTCGAGTAGTTAGTTAACACGCGTGCGCCATTCAAGCTGACGGGGCGATTTGTCGATGGGCGATCAAGCGGGAAATAAACGAGAGGCTCCGTTCAAGGAGCTTGGACCAATCTCTCATGGCATCGAGCGTGCGTTTTACTACATGCATAAAGCGTCGCTGGCTCAGTGGTGGATTGGCTCGGGGCGAACCGAGTCCATCGACGCGTATGTGAGAGAGAAACGCCTGACGATAGTAAAGAATCGAAGCCGGCGCGTCGAACAGTATCTGTTGCTCTGGCTGTGCGTTGAGATCAGCTTGCTTTTGGCGGATCTAGTCGCCGGCAAATACGGGCAGTCATCGTGGTTCTTAAGTGCGATCCCGTTGTGGCTGTCGTTAATCTGCCTTGTGCTCATACCCGCGTACCGGGTTTTTGAGATAGTCCAGGCGGTCATCAACATCAATCTGTTTGATGCTGTACGTCGCGACGGGAGCGCGCCCAACTACGTTGCCTCTCTGTCCAGGATGGTGATCCTGAGCATGTGGAACTGGTTCGAAGTTGTCTTGTGCTTCGCAATCTTCTATGGCTCGCAGTGGGCACGGTTCAGGTATGCGTATGCTGAAAGCCCGACAACAGGAGCGGGCCTTTACTTCAGCGTCATCACGCAGCTGACAATAGGGTACGGGGACGTGTCGCCGATTCGCGCTACTCAATTGGCCGCGGCGGCGCAAGGCTTGATTGGGTTCCTGCTGGGCATCATCGTGCTGTCGCGCCTCGTTTCCTTCCTGCCGCGTTTTGTTTCAGTTACCCATGCAACAACTGAGGACGGCCCGAATCCGGCGTGCGAAGGAGCCTCAGACTCCTCACTGGACACGCCAGCCGGCAATTTGGACACGCCAGCCGATATCCCGTGAGTCAGTGGATTGGTATGAGGCGTGCGTCGCAAGAGCGTTTGCTGGAATGTTGCAAGCTGCCCGTTCACTGGCGCGCTGCGATCTGGTCAGCGCGCTGCCGCCATCATGAGCCAGATGCGGTTTGCATAACTTAACGGGCACGACCCGCACGCCTACGTGAAGGACATCCTCACGCGACTGCCGACCCGCAAGGCCAGCGACATCGCCGCATTGCTGCCGCATCGCTGGCAGCCGACGGTCATCGTCAACTAGCTCAATTCGTCAAGATGGTTTTACTGGCCGCTTACCCTTAAGGTGTATTTAGACCGGCCTTTAACGCGGCGCCGCTTTCAGGGAAGTTGGTGACGTTCTTGCATGCAGAACCGTTGGGAAAGTCCTCTGGGGAAGGACTGGTTGACGTTGGTTGAACTGTGTAAGTTTGATCTGCCTTCATTGGTTGAAGGCCGGCATCGATGTCCCCGGCTTTGAGCGTACCCAACGTTCTACCTCCTATTTTTGCTTCAGGCCCGTTGCTCAGCCATGTAGCGAATCGCTGAGCGTCATCCGCAGAGGTGAACGAAAGTTGGCGTGGACCTTCATCGGTTGCGATCGCCAGAGGATCCGATTTGTTAACGAAAATCCCCCATATTGCAAAGTTGGTGTCTGTCGGGGATGCAAGTACAACGCACACTTGAGTATGCCCCTCCATATACTGTACGGTGTCGTCGTCCTCGCGATACGTTTGATACCCGTCAACGACGTGACGCAAGCCGTAGCTTAGATACGCGGTGGCCGTGTAGCGCACCCCCTTTAATCCCTTTGCTTCGACGACGTCGATGCTAGCTTTCTTGGCCGGCTCTCTCGCACCGGTATCGTCGGTCAGCTTCAAATTGCTTGCTATGAAAACCGATTCGACGTTTGATTGAGAGTCGGGCTTGGGTGAGAGGTTTAGCTTGACCAGGGTCGTGCCATATAGATCGATACCTCGCGCGCCGGTCTGGGTTAAAACGAGTCGATCGCCTCGCAAGTTGGCCGTGGGCTGCTCGAACGGCTCGACCGTGTTGGCTTTGACGTCGGTCTGATGGCTTGCCGTCAAAGGGCCTTTCGCCGTACCCTTTACCGCACCGGCTAACGTCACGTCCAACTCGGGTTGGAATTGGACATTATTCGTTATATCCAACGTGTCAATGGGCTGGCTACCCCAGGTTGTTGCGGTCGCTGTCACGCCGGTGAAAACGAAGTTGTCAGGGACTACCGTAATGTAGAGGTATGTTAGGCGGTCACCTAGGTGAAAAGAGCTGGGCGAGACAGTTATAAGAAGTGTCCTCGAAATTACCGTATTGTCGAGCGAGGTCTTGGGCGCCACGATATTCTTGGCAAGCGCAGCCTGTAAGTCCGCTGCTGTCTTGGTCTTCGCACTTAAAGCTGTGATGTATGCCGCTTCGGCGCGCTCGGGTAGATCCTTAATAGTAGTTGGTGCGGCCGGTGCACTGGCAACCGCGGTGATGTCAAGGATAGGTGCCGTTGGCGCGGCAGTCGACAGACCTGACACGCTCGCGTAGCGCTTGTCGGGAGAACTGTTGCATCCGATCAGGGCAGATGCAACGATCATGCTCACTACGATGAGCAAAAAATTATTTTTCATTGGCTTACGCGGAATAGATGGCGGCCGGGACAAGCGGATTTCCGGGGGCCACGATGTCGTTCAAATCGTGGCTCATTACAAATGTAAACGACAGTCCTTGAGTGAGAATCGAGGTTCGTTGGTTTGGCATGTAACTCTGGCGTTGAATTAGCGGGGGAAGGCTCGGGTCGGACGCAACGATCGCCACATTTTGTCCTCTTGCTGCAAAATCCGAGTCGAGAATCAAGTAGAAGCTCATGTTGGAATCCTAATTAATAGGATGCTACGGAAGTCGCTAGTGAAGTGGATTGGCGGCTAGCTCACACTTTTCCCTGTGCCCGTAGCGATCGTACGCGCGACAAGCCGTTCAGTGCTAATCTGCCAACAGGTTTTCAGACACATTCGCCTAAATTATTCGCACTTCGCGATCAGCCAATTCGATCAGCGGCGATTGCTGAATCAGCATAGGTATACTTTGCCGATTCGACAATTGGAGCACGCAAAATTAGTGGTTAGTCCGGATGTATCGTATATAAGACAGCAATTCAGTTGCGTCGTAGCTCGCATATGAGCGTTAACGAGAGAGGTGGTTACATCGCTCGATCAGGGGAGATTGTTCCTCGCACGGCGCGTAACGGCAGGTTGGGTGATAGCTGGCTAAAATTAAATGATTGGCGATTCGCATGTCATTCTCTGCTCCTGAGAGATCTGCTTTCTTGCGGCGTCTGGATCGAACCGACCTGTGGTGATCGGATTCGAGTTGCATCTTTGGAGCATTCCGGGTTTGCCCTTGCGGAATGACATCAACCTCTGCGCTACAGCATGAGTTTAATTCGGCTCTGGAGCATCTTTTCCCGCCCCTAGCGGCGGCCCGCGGCGGAAGTTCTTGCTTAGTCAATTTACATCTTGATGCCTTGATTGGTCGTCGTGTATCTAGCAACGCGGGGTAGTGCACCGTTAATAACTCAGCATTTCCCAAAATCACGGGCGTTCTTTCAGTGTTTCGTGATTGCCCTCTGGGTAGTTGCTGGGCATACCTCCGAGTTTGCGTTGTGTGGCTTCGGAGGCGACAAAGCATTCGGCAGGTTAGAGTAGTTCGCCAACGCCGCACAGATTGCATCAAAGTCGCCGCACCCACACACCGCTGCCGGAAAAGAAGGGCAAGTAAAGCGTGGTTATTTGCTGTATATGTTCGTTCCAATCTTCGGGCGCGCCGTCAATGGCGCATGGTTTTTCACTCTGTACCCGTTATCCCAGCTGGGCTTTACCGTAGAGGCAGAAAAGTCGGCATGCGAATGCTCGTCTGATGTGGCGCATGTCATTTAGCGCTTCCCGCGGTTCTTTTCCCGCTCATCCAGCACCTGACCGACTTTCTCGGCAAACAGGTCGAGCGTGTGCTCGTCTATCGGCGGCGTGCTGCCTGCGTTAAAGCTCTCTTCCAGACGAGCCACTACTTCGGCGTTCATGGACCGATTGCTGGCGTCGGCAGCGTGCTTCAGCCGGGTTTTCAGATCTGAGGGGAGTCTGAGATTCGTCTGGATATCTTCGCTTGTCATAGTTCGATTATATGTAGCAAAGTGCTTGCAATCAACGTAGCACTTTGCTACATTTCAATCACGGTCAACGCGCAGCAATCTCAACGAACGTTGTTGGCCCTCCCAAGGAGCGAATCATGATCAGCCAAGGCAGCACCTTCAAGACCACAGTCAGCGCTCGTCGCCAGAATCTGCGTTGCCAACGCGACAACCTTGCAATCCTGTCGGGCAAGTTCGGGACGCGTGTCGTGCGGGTCGTGGGACGCGCAGCAGATCTCTATTACGACTGGAAGGTGGAAGTCTTGGGCTCGCCGATCTGGGCGATCGACGCCCGTAGCGACGCGCCGGCCTTCACCAACTTGGGCTTCGTGATGGACGGGCAACTGATGCCGCTGACCGAAACGGACGACATCGAACTGGCGATTGCCTAAAGGCATCATGGCCAATTCACTAATCGAAAAACCAGCTTCTGCGTCGATCCGCATGATCGTTCTGGACGCGTTGCGCGCCGCCGTGCATGCTCGAAGCGAGCGGGAGGGTTTTGATTTGCTGGCCGAGTCTCTTAGCCTCGTTGCCCAAGTCGCGCGAGGCGGTGACGCTGCGGGTGGTTATCCCTACGGAGGTTCACCGAAATGAGCACAAACGCCGAGGTGTCGGCTTTGCTCGATCAAATGGCGTCGCTCGCCGACTTTATGTACGTCGACGGTCGAGCCGCCTTTGAAGTGCTGCCGCTCAAAACGAAAACCGAACTGCGAATCGTGTTTGAGGCGCTCAACGAGGAGTTGCAGACGCTTCTCGCGGAGACTGCCGGTGCATAGCATCTTGCATGGATCGGCCAGTGATGCCGTGCACGCCGATCTGACGGCGGAAGACGTAGAGCGTCTGCATTTCCTGCTCGGCTCGCTTCGAGCGTCATTGATGCTTTGCGAGGACGGTGACGTCGGCGGCTTTACGAGCGACATTCGTTCTGCGTTCTTCGCCAACCTCGCAGCTATGGCGACGTCGGCTCACGGAATCGTTTCGCATATCGCGGTGTATGAGGCGGAGCCCGGATGACGCCAAAGGCTGCGGAGAGACGCGATCAGCAGAGGCGTACTGCAGGCGTTGCACAGGCGTAATGTAGGCGGTGCGCCGGTTGTCGGCGCCTTGCAACCTTATAGGAGTACACATCATGAGTACCGAAACTGTCGCTCGTTCCGAGCAATCTAGCGACAATCCTCAATTGCCATCCAGCCGCAGCGTGCGAGACACCGAGCTGAGCAAGTGCTACGACACGATCAATGGCATCGATTCCATGTGCCAGATCCAGCTCGGCCAGATCGAGAATCTGACGAGCGTGACGCTTCGTGCCATGGAATCGCCGGGTTTCTGGAAAGGTCCGACTGCTCTCGGGGAGATTCTCGGGCTGATTCAATACATTGCCGCAGACTTAGGCAATTACGTCAATGCCGTTGCTGAGGAGGTTGGTAGCAACCATGTCGACGAGATCGGGCGCGCTCGAGACCGGCGCGTTCTGGCCGCGTTCTGTGAGGCTCACCCAAAAGGAGATGAAAATGTCTGAGCGTCCCTCTCTCAGCATGGACCGGTGGATGGTGGATGACTGCCCGGAATTTATGCGCATCCGCACCCACGCGCTTGCTGACATCCAGCGGGCATCACGAGCCCTTGCCTCGATCGGCCGAATCCTCCACAACGCCATCGGCGATGACGACGACGGTCTGATCCGCAGTTCCATCAGCAACTTCGACAAGCAGAATCTGGCGGGGGCGGTGGAGTGCTTGGCCGACCTCATCTACGAGCGCATCGAAGACCAGACGTTTGAGGCGGCCCAGACAGAAAAGCTAGAACGGGAGAACGGCAATGGATAAGCTCGTCAACCTCGCGTCTTTAACTAAAGACGAAGCGCTCGCGCTGGCCCGAGCCGGCGGTCGTGCAATCCTCGGCGACGTCCATGCTGTGACGCACGTCTATCACGATCTGATGAGTCACTGGCTCGCCAGGAGTATGCCGCAGGCTGTTGGTCAGTCCGACGACGAGTTTGGGGATCTCGTTGAGGCGGTGGAGAGGGAGTTCAACGCTGGCGCCGCCGAGGCGGTGAGCGCGGCTCGCGAGGACGAAAAACGCAAGCAGGTCATCGAACGAATCGACGACCTTCTGACTGATCAAACCGCTATCGCTTTCAAGATGCAAGGTCTGTTGCAATTTATGGTCGAGGCGCTCCCGGATGACAGTCAAGGCCGCTTGCCGGTCAAGTGCACGTTGACGCACCTCCGGGACGACATGATGCAACTCGCTGAGAACTTAATGGATCTTGTGCGCGAGGCTGAACATGGCTGACATCCTGCACATACCTGTGGTGTGCCAGCCAAAGGGGCGCCGCCGGACGCGCCCGCGTTCGGAGATGCCACTAACGTCTGCTGTAAGCCTGCAGACGTACCGGGAGAATATCGACCTCAGTTCCGGATTGGCTGCGGTAAAAGAGATGCAGCGCGACTCATACATTCATCTTACGGTCAACGCGTTCGGCGACATCACCTACGACTGTCACGTGAACTGCGTCAACATTGAGCGATTCATGGATGTTCTTGTGTTGCTGCTGGTTAGAGCCCGTATGGTCCGGACGAAGGGATCAGCCAGCTATCAGAGTGAATGAGACCAGCCATGCAAGAAGAACAACATCTCATCCGCGACCGTGCCTACGGCGTGTGGCACCGGTCGCGATCAATCAGTCGCTTCATCGGCCACCGCAAAGCGCAGTCGCTGACGATGGCCGATCTCGATAGCGTGTTGTTCGTCGAATATGGCTATGACGGCAAGGTTCCGCTGGCGCTCGTGGAGGTCGCGCAGGACATCGGCCAGGAGAAACCGACGGGCGTTATCAGAGAATTGGCAAAGATGGCAAATCTGCCGGCGTTCGTTGCGCTGTACACGCCCGCGCCTCGAGCCAATCCGGTCAGTCGCGCGTGGCACGACATCGATCAATTTCGCGTCAAGCGCGTTTGGCCGCGTCCTGAACCGGACTGGCGAACTCTGTCACCAGCGGAGTGGGCGAACGCTCTGCTGCAGATTCGGGACTGGCAACTGCGGCGGTTCGTGTCGACACCAGCTGCTAACGAAGATCGATATTGACGGCGCTCGAACGGCCAGCAATCGCGCTAGGCATCTCCCGGAGCGCCGGGAGATGATGTAGTGGTGGGGCGACCATTTGGACTAGAAGGCGGCTCGCGGACGAGAATCCGGCAAAGGGCGAAGCCTTCTACAGGGCACCCCTAAAAATCCGTCTCCTGAGCAAATACGGGTGCGATTCCGTGGTCCCCCTACTTGGCGACGTCGCAACAGATCGCGGCGCGACTCTGACGGCGCTATCGGGCTACCGTACGCGAATGTTGCATCGGTGTAACAATAACGACGTCAACAGTTAAACCGGAGGCACGTGGAATAGGCACATGCGCACTGCGAGCTGCGTTTAAGGGGCCGGCACGTTTCATGCGTGGAAATGGACGGCGTGATGCATTTTGCGTCACCTTTGTTGTCTTGGTAATACAAGACAACAGGTTTTTCCGGGATGTGCCGATATCGCGATAGACAGCCTCTTATGGCGGCGATACGCTTCGATTCGAAGCACAAAGGAAATGACTGAGGCGGGGAAAGCCCACGAACTGGAGGGCGATATGTCACAAGTGGTCGTAACAGCGTTTCGCGATGTCGAAGCGGAAGTATGGGTCGCCGAAAGCGATGATGTGCCTGGCTTGATTACAGAAGCGGATACGCTCGAGCTTCTTATCCCGAAACTGAAGGTGCTCATCCCGGAGTTGCTGGAGGCAAATGGTCTGGAGGTTCCCAATGACGTGCCCTTTACACTTGAAGTGAAGGATGTAGCTCACGCTTAGGAGGTCCGATGGATTTCGCGCCGCAGGTAAAAAGAATTTTGCGCGAACATGGATGCGAATTTGATCGGGAAGGCAAGGGTGACCATTCAATCTGGAAAAGGCCCGATGGTCACAGATTCCCAGTCGACTCAAAGATCAAGTCGCGCCACACGGCAAACGGGATCATGAAGCAAGCCGGTATTAAGCACCATTTCTGAAGCCCAGTCCTACGCTGGGCTTTTTCACATCTGCCGCACCCTGAGCACCTCCGTGGAACTCCGCCTCGCCGGCCGAGCGCTACAAAAAATGACAGTACCCGCGCAGTGATGGGGATATGAACGTCTCCGAGGTACACAGGATCATGTTCACCATCGCCGACTTTTAGTCTCAAGCCCGTCTCCTCGGCATGTTTCCAATCCTGCTCGCGCTAGGTGGCTGGTATTTTGTCCGCGGGGACCGGCTCAAGCACGCGCTCCGCAATAGAATACGGAGGGCACGCCCCAGCGCCGCAGTCATTCGTATGGAGCGGGAGCGCGCACGGCGCCGACGGTTCTGAGCGTATTCGAAACATTCGGAATGCCTCATCGAATACCCATTCGTTCTTGCAATGCTTGACAATTTGCGCTCCCCAAGCGCCGTATGCTTCACGGATAACGAATCGGGGATCGCATGAAACCATCACATCACCTCTTCGCGGGCGGCCTTTTCCTTTTTCTCGCGCTTGGCTGCCTAGGTGCGCTTATGGTCTTGTAACGGCTAAGGGAGTATGCCTAACGCCCGCGCCCACCGCCGTGGTCGCCATGTCCGCCGTGTTCTCCCCAACCACCTCCGATTCCAATACCCAGGTCGATCGAGGGTGCGGCGTAGTAGCCGGGACCGTAGCCATACGCCGGGGCCGGTTCATATCCGTAGCCAGGCCCTGCCGGGGCGACTACACAGCCGGCGAGAGCGGCGACCAATGCAAGTGCGCTAGCTATTCTGATCATCATATTCCCTTGGGGTTATGCACATTGGGAATGGCGCAATATCTGATCCCGAGCCGTAAGACGATAGTCGGGCGGCTAGGTGGTAGCTCCGAGATTCCTTCAGGGGGTGCCACGCAACTGCGTTCTGCAGGCCGTATAGATTCCGCGCGCGATCGGCGACCGATAGTCGAGTCGCCAGCCGTGAGTGAAGAGTTTGGCGAGCAAATCGGGGTCGGCGAATTGAGGGATGTCCACAAAGCTCCAAGCTACTTTCTCGGACAGCGCGCCGAGCCGCACACGATCCTCCCAGCTAGCATCAGCGCCGTTGCCTCCGAGCCAGATCCGCGTCGACTCGACGAGGTGATCAGTGCGCAGCCATGCACCGGTGCGCGCTCGAGCTATGAGCTGCGCCACCACCAGGTAAGTTAGAAGCTCGGCGCGCGCTTCGGCGTCAAGATTGCCCCGCTCAGGATGGCGACTGATCGTCAATTCTGGCGCATCCGCGACGCATCTTCGAAAACACCCGTAGCTAAAGCATGAAGCCGCAGCAAGGCGTCGCGTATGGCGTGCAGTTCGTTCCTGGCGTCGATGGCTACGGCGGCGTCAATCATGTCGACGCAGGCTTCCATGGCCCGTCCGCAGCCATCATCTATGGCACGTGCAGCTTCATATCGCTCAGAAGCGGATTTTCGGGTCTGATCGTCCATATTTTCCCACCTCAGTATCGAGCACGGTCCTGCACGAATAGTACTGCGAGTCGGTTTTAGTCCTCCAATAGATAACCGAAGTTCTTGTTGAGTGAACGACGGGCATTTGTAACCGCCGCTAGACACCTGAGAACAGGTGACGCGAGACGGGCAAACCGGTACGGCTTTGGACGATGTCCCTTGCGGGCGGTACATGCCTACGACATTCCCCTTCCGGAAAAAAATATAAACCACGAATCAAGGTGAAGTCGGCGAGAATCCGAGCGAACGCACTCCAATGATTATGCTATTTGCGTAAAACAAGTTGGTATGCACGGCGGCGCATTTGCCGCTTTCATCGGGTTGTAGGCGCAGTGAATGATGTCGCAATAAATGTCGTTGTAGCAGGGACGAAGAAGCGGAATGCGAACGATGTAATTCGATTCTCACCACATAAACGCACAGCCATATCTACGAGGACTTTATGAAAAAGTTTATTCTCGCGGCGCTTTGGGCATGGGCACCGCTGATGGCACTCGCTCAAACAGGGACCAATCCAACCGTACCCACCAACGCAGCTCTCCAGGCCTTGTCTACAGTCACGACAAGCACAGTGACTCGGTTGGGGTTCAACACAGCCGGCGACGTCCCGGCGCTGACCTATCTGGCCTCATCAAGCGCATGCTCGCTCAATTCTGGTGCTGGGGACAATGGTAGCCAGGTGAAGAGTGCCAACGGCCTCTGCTGGATCGCTAACTTTCCGGCTGGACCGCTCGACGTGCGCGAATGGGGAGTAGTAGCAAATGGAGCGACGACGGACAACACGAGCGCATTGCAGGCCGCGTGGACCTATGGCGGAACAGTCAACAATGACATCCTCCTGCCGCCTTCGGACTCGACAAACTACGTCAAGTTTTCCCAACTGACCGCTCCCGTCGGCAACGCGGGAACGCCCGCGAGCGGTCAAGGGCCACTATCTGCTATTCGCGGCCGCGGTGTCGGGCAGACCGTGCTGGAAAGTACGGTGACTGGCTCAAACTGTGCGATTACTTTTAATGCTCCCACGACGACGTACACGAATGCTGCGTCAAACCGGGCATTGAGCGACTTCCAGCTGATTTCGTCGGCGTCCTCCGGTACGGGTATTTGCCTGAACCAGATCACCGGTATGGAACTCGCGAATTTCAATGTCCAGCAATTTGCGATGGGTCTTGTGGCAAATGACGCTATAAAAATAAGACTGGACAATCCTCAGTTTCTGGGAAATGCAACGGCGATTAATGCCGGAACAACTGGTGTTTCAAACCCAAATCAATGGGTCATCATCAATCCCTACGTCAATTCTCAGAGTGCGACTTCTTTCCTGTTCAAGAACGGCGCTGACATTGACATTTACGGTGGTGATTTCGAGGACAACAATACTACTAACTCGAGCGGCAATGCCACGATTGAGATGTACGGAAATCCCCTTCAAGGCAGGAAAGGGTTGTCTGTTTTCGGCGGGTACTATGAACTCAACGGCGGGTCCGCCGATTTTCTCTTCGTCCAACTCGCCAGCGATGGTAGCGGATCGCATTCGATCAATGGTGTGGAGCAAGCGCGCATCAGCAATACCACATTCGTCAAGAGCGCGATAGAGTTGGTTAACAATTACGGCGGGAGTGGTCAAACTAACATCGATGTAAGGGGAAGCGCGTTCTGGAGTAGCTCACCGTACACGCCGAACGCATCTACTCCCTATATCAAGATTTCGGCGCCGTCTACGGCTAACTACCACATCACTGGATATGATTCGAATTATTTCCAGAAAAACGTCGAAGCCCCCGAAATCTGCCCCATCAACACTGCGTGCATGAACTTGCCTGACGGGCACATCGAAGAATGGGGGCAAGTCACGTCAGGCTCAACCGGTACTGGCTTTCCGGTTGCCGTGACGTGGCCGCTTGCATGCCCGAACGCCGTCGATTCGGTGGCAACGTTTGCCGTCAATGCGGGTGGCCCGTACACCACCGGCGTCGGCGTCGAGACCACGACCGGTACGACGCTGTATGCTGGTGCCGCGGGCGTGGCAATCGGTTGGCGTATGCTCTGCCATTAGCGCTCAGATTCTAGGCTGTGTCGCGCGACGATGAACTGCGCCGCGACCGGGGGAGAGCGGCTCCGCCCGGACACCGGGCGCCACAGCTGGATAGAATGGGGCATCGCGCAACCGCCGGGGAACGTAATGAGCAAAAAGGGCGCAGAGTTTGTGAGCTCGACGGTCAGCCCGGGTGGGGAGTCAGCCGGTGCCTTCGATGCGGCCTGCGCTCACGTAAGGGATGCGACGCAGGCGCGCTGCGCTGTCGTCGTCGTCATCGGCGGAGAGTCTGGTTCGGGCTATTCGGTGATGGGGCCGCTCGATGCTCAGATTCTATTGCCGGACATTCTGGAGCGGATGGCCAAGACATTGCGCCAGCAACTCAGCAAGAATTTGCAGTAGCCTCGGCGCCGGCGCCAGGTTCGTCGAAAGCCTGCGTCTCTTCAATTGCTCATCCTCGTCAGTAGGTGCGCCAAGCCCAGTTCGGTGACGATCTGCCAGACATAGCGTCGGGAATATCGCACGCCAAATCTCCGCTCGATGATGGTGGTGAGGCGTGGAGTCGTCCAGCGATCAGCGTCGAAGTCATGGAGCCGCGGCGAGTGGCGCATGGCCGCAGCGATCCAGGCAAGAGCATCGTCATCGAGTACGCCGGGCGCTCTTTGCATCGGAGCTTTGAACGACCGCATCCGATCGTGCACGCCGAGGTCGATGGTCAATTGCCTCACGTAGACAATCGAAAAGCGTACGCTGAACTGACGTTCAATGACCATCTGCAATTTTGCGTTTGTCCACTGATCGACGTCGAAACCGTGGCGCCGCGGAGACCCGCGAACAGTCTTGGTGATCCACGCGCGCGCCTGATCATCCAATGCGGAGCGCCGTCCGCCTACGCTGATTTTCTCGAATGCCTCAATGCCGTCTGCATCGAGAATGGCTTTATACCGCCGGATCGTATTGACGGAGATGTCGACTGTACGTGCCACGCTGTCCATGCTTTGCCCCGCCGCAAGGAGTTGTGCCGCGCGGAGCCGTTTCGAGGCGAACGGTGTCAGCTTCGGATTTCGACTCATAGCCTGTGCACATGACTGGATGGCCTATTTTTTCACAAGGTGTCCAGCTGGAGAACACGCAAAAACGACCACTTCCTGCGGCGACCATCCGCGCACCCCATGCGACTGCATCTCGACTTGGCGCATCCGCTTCCTCGAGCCGCGGCAGTACTCGTCCGCGCGCTTCGGACTTGTCGCCTAAATCTCGCCCCACGGCGTCATACCGCCGCGGACCTGTGTCGTGGCCGTGTTGTGCCCGTCGCCGGCTGGCGTCACTATCCGAAAACCTTCCGTGGGATCGGTGCATCGAGCGTTACGACCGGGCGCATACGTTTTTATATTGTGATCCGCCGTACTGGCAGACCGAGGGCTATGGCGTCCCGTTTGCGTTTGAGGAATACACCCGCATGGCCTCGCTGATGCGCTCAATGAAGGGCAAGGCAATGGTCAGCATCAACGACCACGCGGACATCCGGCGGGCGTTAGAAGGCTTCCCCATGCTTAGAGTCGACATTAAGTATGCGGTCAGTAACACGAACGGCGGTCATTCGACCAGCCGAGAGCTTGTGATTACGAACTGGGAGCCGGGAACCCAGACGGACGGGCTGTTCTGGGCCAGAGGTAGAATGTTCCGGGGCGCGGACCAGGCCCCGCAAACAATGACGTCGGGGGCTTAATGAGTGATATAGCTGCTGCAGTGGTGGGAGCCAGTGCGGTCCTCGTAGTAGCGTACGGCACGAACTTTCTCGCGGAAGAGTACCGACGCTTTCTCGACGCAAAAGCTCTAGCTAGTGCGCTTTGTGGCGAACTGAGAGCCCACATGAGCCACGTTCCAACGATTAAGGACGTTTTTCCCAAAGTGAAAGGCGCTGGTCCGGATGGCAGACCTAAGTATTTGCCGCAAATTGACCCTCCGACTAGTCCACTTTTCGATGCCAACGTCACTAAGCTCGGGCTCTTAGGCGAGCCGCTCGCGGGAGAGGTTGCGTTTGCATATGAGATCCTCCGCGCCTTTCGAGGATTGCAAGGTAGCCTTCTTCGTGAGCAGCGAGATTTGACCGTCGACCAGTTCGACGCTCGCATTCAAACTGCGCTAGATCTCATCGTGCGCAACGAGCAGCAAGGTCTAGAATTGATAGCTGCGCTGACGATCTTCGCGGCGCGTCGCTTTTGGATCTCTCCAGCGACGTGGCTATCGCTATATAGAAACCCCCCTGGCAACGTCCGCCCGCGTTTATGACAAGCCATCCGCTGAATTAGGAGGGGCGGCGGGTGCCAAAAGGCAGCGCGAAACGGTGCCGATTCGCGCGCGACGCTACATTAATTTTGAGCAGTCCGGTCCGACCCGCATGCATGGACCGAATCCGGTTACACAGCGGTTACACAGTGGTCTAAAAAAGAAAAAGGGTTACAGGCCGAAGCGTGTAACCCTTTGATTCTATTGGTCGGAGCGAAAGGATTCGAACCTTCGACCCTCTGATCCCAAATCAGATGCGCTACCAGGCTGCGCTACGCTCCGACGAAGGCAGGATTCTAAGTGGCATTGGGTGTCAGAGTCAATGCCCGATTGGCGTCGGGCTGAAACGAGCGTGCTGAGGGGCCAGAAACCGGCCCAAGGACGTAGCCTTATATGCGGCCCATCAGCAGCAGCACGATCACGATGATTAGCACGACACCGACCAATCCGGTCGGGCGATAGCCCCAGCCGCTGCTGTACGGCCAACTCGGCAATGCACCGATCAGCAGCAGGATGAGCACGATAAGCAGGATGGTTCCGATGGTCATTCGAGTTCTCCCTGTCGGGCCCTCGGGATGGCTGGGCCGCATAGTCCGGATGGTTCGGCGCATCAGCGCCGGGACAGTCGACGCGTGGTGCGCGTCCCTTGCAGGGAGCAGTTCAGCAAGGCATGTGCCTAGTGTGTCTGACGTTCCGGCGGGCGGACGAAGAGGGGACGCAACGTGACCAGCAGGATTTCACGCGCGCGCATCGGAACTGAACGCACTCGGCGTTGCGATGCATCCAGATCGACGTAAGTAAGACGAGAAGAGAAGAACGCGTGACGCACTAGGCGCGACACCGTCGCAACCGCGAGTGCAGTCAGTCAGCCAATGCGTCAACGCGTCAACACGTCAGACAGAAACAAAGCGCAACCAACATCTCAATGTCGACGCCGCATCCAGTGCGGCCTGTGCGCGTGCGCATGAGCCCAATGATGCAGCATGCCTTCGCCGTCGTGTTCGCGCCGGTAGGTTCTCGATTCGAAAATGGACAGTGCGAGCAGCACGAGCAGGCCTATTGCGAGTCCGACCAGACCCGCGATCGATTCAGCGTCCATGGCAGTCTCCTATGACATGCGGCCGTGTCTTTATAGTAGGTCACGCATCGCAAAATGGGAGGGCTGGCGCGTGGGTTGCGGCGTCGTCGGAACCGCTTTGCAGGTAGACTCTCGGCGCGCCGGACGGCGGCCGGATTTTCACCGTCGCCGCTTGCCGGGTTGCCGTTACTTCATTCCGATTCGAGAGACTACTGCCTCATGATCCGCGTTCCGATGATTGCACTGCTGCTGGTAGCCGGCCTTGCCGGCTGCGCGAACGATCCGTCCGGCCATCACGGCGGGCCGCCGCCGCAAGACCCGGCGGACTACCACGGCGTGCCGACCGACAACCGTCCGCCCGCGATGGTGCCCGCACCGCTTACGCCTTAAGCGGGAGCGGCGTTCAGGGGCGCGCCTATTTCGAGTTCAAGCCGTAACCGGGGGCGGTGACACCGCGCGCAGCATCGCAGGTAAATACCGCGCCAGCGTGATGCCGCGTGCGGCCATGAAGATCGACATCGCGGCCCATAAGCCGTGATTGCCGTGCCAGGCCAGCAGCGCGTAGGACGCGGCCAAGAACACCGCGAACGACACCACCATCGACATCATCAGCGCCCGCGTGCGGGTCGCGCCGATGAACACGCCGTCGAGCAGAAAACCCCACACCGAAATCACCGGCATGAGGGCGGCCCACGGCAGGTAAGTTTCGGCAGCCGCGCGCACCGTGGCCTGATCGGTCAAACGTTCGACGATCCAGCTCCCCGCCCCCCAATACACCAGCGAAAAACCGACTGCGCCGAGCGCTGACCACAGCGCTGTCACCTTGATCGCAGTCGTGACGGCATGCCGGTCGCGCGCACCGATCGCCGCGCCGACCAATGCTTCGGCGGCGTGCGCGAAGCCGTCGAGTCCATACGCCATGAAGGTCTGAAAATTGAGCAGCAGCGCGTTGGCGGCGAGCGTGGCGTCGCCCTGAGCGGCGCCCAGATGCGCGAACCAGCCGAATGACGACAGCAGGCATAGCGTGCGTACGAAGATATCGCGATTGAGCACGACCAGACGCTTGAGCGCCGCCGCGTCGAACAGCGCGGCGCGGTTCAACGCGGGCAAGCCGCGCGGCCTGCCGTGCCACAGCAGCGCCGCGCCGAGGACGAAGCCGAGGGCGTCAGCGGTCGCGGTGGCCGCGCCGATCCCGGCTACGCCCCAGCCGAAACCGTACACGTAGAGCAGCACCGCGCCGATGTTCACGCTATTGATAAACACCTGCGACAGCAGCGCGAGCCGCACCCGCTGGCTACCGAGCAGCCAGCCGAGCACGACGTAGTTGCCGAGCGCGAACGGCGCGGCCCAGATGCGCGCGTGGCAATAGAGTTGCGCGTGGCGCTGCACAGCGTCACTGCCGCCCAGCGCGCGCAACGCGTAATCGATTAGTGGTGCTTGCAGCAACAGCACTAGTGCGCCGATCGCGGCCGCCAGCAACAGCGCGCGGACCACGTCGTTGCGCAGCGCGGCCTGGTTGCCCGCGCCGTGCGCTTGCGCGACGAGGCCGGTGGTGCCCATACGCAAAAAGCCGAAACCCCAGAACACGAAGCTGAAGAACAGTCCGCCGAGCGCCACGCCGCCCAGGTACGAAGCACCGTCCAGATGGCCGGCGACGGCGGTATCGACCGCACCGAGGATCGGTTGCGTCAGATTCGCGAGAACGATGGGGAAGGCCAGCGTCAGCACACGGCGGTGCCAGTGGACCGGAACGGCGGGCGTCGGGGCGCTCGCGTGCGGCCGTGCGGGAATTTCGTTCGACGTAGCCACCCGCGCGGGCGCCGTCGGATCCAGTTCCGAAGAAACTGCCTCCGGGGCGCGCGGCAAGGCCGCCTGCTTCGCGCCGTCGCTCAACTGCGTTCCTGCACGCACACCCACGGCGAGACCACCACCGCCCACAAATCCGGGTCGCGCGCGGCGAAATCGGCGGCGGTTTCCGCCTGCACGCGCTCGACCAGCCCAGCGGACAACCATTGCGTGACCTGGGTGGTGTCGTCGCTCGCAATCGCTTCGGCGACGCTCACCAGATCGAGGTCGCGCGCGACGCGCAGCAGGATGCCGCGCGCAAAAAAGCGTTCGAGTTCGGACCAGCCGATTTTGGCGGTCTCGGCGAGCAGCGTGGCGTAGAGCGGGCTGTGGGTGGCGTCGTTGGAAGTCATCGTAAGGCGGGGTTTGACGGGGTCGTCACTATAAACCATCGGCGTAAGCCGCCAGGGCGGCACGCGTTCCGGTACGCTTTGGGTCTCTCGAATCCGATTCTGAACCTTCATGTCACTCGACTCAACGGCGCCGTCGACCGGCGCGCCAACGCAAGCGCAAGAGGTGAGCGACGCCACGCTGACGCGTGCCGAAGTGGAACAACTGATCGCGGCCAATCACGCCGCTAGCCCCGCCGCAGGCCGCGCGCCGCTGCGTTTCACCGACTGCGATTTCGAAGGCGCCGATCTGTCGCGCCTCGATCTGCGCGGCGCCGAATTCGAGCGCTGCACGATCGTCGAGACGTCGTTCTTCGGTGCGGCGCTGTCGCATACCCGCTGGATCCGTTGCCGCGGCCGCCAGGCCGATTTCGGCTCCACCGATCTGGTCGACGCCGCGTTCCAGTCCAGCGATCTGAACAACACCAGCTGGCGGCGCGCCAAGCTTGCGTCGGCGTCGTTTCGCGGCTGCAAGCTGACGGGCGCCAACTTCGAGGCGTGCGCGGCGCTGGGTTTGAGTTTCGTCGAAACTCTGCTGGTCGGGGCGCACTTGCGCGGGCTGTCGTTTCGCAAAACCACGCTGCAGCAACTGGATTTCTCCGACGCCGATCTCGCGGGCGTCGATTTTCGCGAGGCGATCTTCGACGGCGGCAGTCTCAAAGACGCGAATCTCAAAGGCGCGCGCTTTGACGGCGCGGATCTGCGCGACGCGGACCTGAGCGGCGTGCGTCTGGTCGACGCGGCGCTGTTCAAAGGCGCGACGATTTCGCATCGCCAGGCCGCGGTGCTGATCACGGAGCTAGGTTTGCGGGTGTTGTGAGCACGCTTTCAGGCCGGTCGAATTGGCCATTCGGCCAGCTTGAAGGATGGCATATCTCTGCATATCATTGCACTCAACCCGTAGATAATGTCAGCCGATTTTAAAATAACAATTCGTCGGGGGATTTAAAGTTATTTGATGATTTCGCCATTCGCGAATTTTCATGTGATGAATTAAATTCGCTTTATTCGAATGCGTCGAATATCGGTTAATACATCGGGATGGTGCGCTGGCGCACTAAAGCCAGGTGGCGAGCCGTATGGCGGGATTACGCCTGGTGCGTTAGCTTGAATCGGACAATCGCCATTCTTCAGGCTTTTTCGCGCGATTCCGGCGAGAGTCCGGTGCGCGCCACTGGGCGGGCTGTTGGTGAATTTAGTCGCACAATATCCAAAGCATTTCGCGCCGCAATTGAAGGCGAAATGATCCTGTTTATTTCCGACATTTAAGGTTCACGTTATGCGGAATCCGTGCGTCGTGTCACATTGAAGACGAAATTAATAGATTGCACTAGTAAAGACGGGTTGTTAGATTTCGTTCTGGCGCATGGTGAACCGGTCCTTTGCCGATATGCGCCGAACCCCCGTTAGCCCGGCCTCGTGCCGGGCTTTTTTTTAACGGGATTCACGCGGGTCATAGCGGCTTCATAGCGCCTTTACGCGCGCCGCCATTCAGATCGCTTACTGTTTGCAGCGAACCACCATCGAGCGGTTTTTTACATTGGCGCCGAAAATCCCGCCGATCGTGCCGCCGGAGGTGGCGCCGTTGTCGACGTCTTTCGAGACGACGTCGTAGCCGTAGTTGCCGCAGACTTCACCTGCGCGCTTGTAGCACTCGGCCCAACTGGAGCTTGCGTCGCTGCCGCTGCAGTTGATCGCGAAGCCGGTGTCGCCGCTCGGCAGATAGGTCATGGTGGTGGTGCTCGAGCAGCCGCCGAGGCTCAACAGGCCGAGACCGATCGCCGCGACCGTCGCGACGGACGCTAATGCGCTCTTCATGGCAAATTCCTTACAGATAACGGAGGAGGACGCGGCGCGAAGCCACGTCGTGTGTCGGTTTGGGCGTTTTAAAGCGCGCCGGGTTCCCCGAGCCCGGTTGCAGATAGCGTGCCCGGTCGCGCGCTTACCGGGGCGGCAACGAGCGCGCCGGGTCGATCGAGCGGCCCTGATAGCGCAGTTCGAAATGCAGCATGACGCGGTCGGTATCGGTGTCGCCCATCTCGGCGATCTTCTCGCCGCGCGTGACCGACTGGCCTTCCTTCACCATCAGCGCCCGATTGTGCGCGTAGGCGGTCAGGTACTCGGCGTTGTGCTTGATGATCAGCAGGTTGCCGTAACCGCGCAAGCCGTTGCCGGCATACACCACGGTGCCAGGCGCGGCGGCGATCACCGGCGTGCCGGCCGCCGCCGAAATGTCGATACCCTTCGAGTTATTGCCGTCGAAGCGCCGGATCACCGTGCCGTCGGCCGGCCAGACCAGCGAAATGTTCGAGGCCGGTGCCGCGGACGGCGCGCTATCCGCCGCAGCCGGGGCCGGTGCGGCGCGCGGCGTGGCCGAAGCGCTGCCGGCGCCGCTGCTGCGGACCGCGCCGCTCGTCGAAGCGCCACCTGGCGGCACGACGCGCAGCACCTGGCCGACTTCGATACTGTCCGGGTTGTTCAGGTTGTTCCAGCGCACGATGCTTTGCACCGATTGCCGGTTACTACGCGCGATCTTCGACAGCGTATCGCCCCGTTCGACCCGGTAAAAGCCCGGCGCCACCGGCGCCGACCCGCATGCGGCGACGAGCGCCAGCAACGACGCGCAGGCGAGTCGTTTCATCATTCTTGTTGTTCCCAGCATTGGACCTCGCAAAGCGCTGCCGCGCGCCGATCCCGATCACGTGGCAGGTGGATACAAAAGCGTCCGATTCTAACGGTTTTGCGCTGCACCATCGGAAAACGGCTGGCGCGGTGGCGGTGGGCCGCGCGCAGGGGCCAGTGAAACGAGCCGGTCAGCGCAGCTTGCCGACGCTGATGCGCAGCGTCGCGATTTCGGTCTGACCGGACTCCAGCCAGCGCAAGCCCATACCGTTGTGGATCGCGTCCGGCAGTCCGAGCCACGGTTCGACGCAGTAAAAGTCCGAGTCCGCGGCTTCGGTCCATGTGGTCACGGCGTACCAGGGCACCGAACCCGGGCGCTGCAGGTCGATCGTGACGACGCGGTTCAGACCCGGCGCGACGAGGCGCACCGGTTGGTCCGGCGTGCCGTCCAGACAATGGAAGCGGTCGAGAATGCGCGCCTCGTCGAGCGTGTAACGGGATTCGCCCGGCTCGAACGCGCTGATCGAGCCGTCGTCCTGTTGATGGCAGCGCTGGGTGTGCGGCAGTTCCAGCGACGTCTCGCCGCGCTGCGTGTGCGGCAGCGTGAAATAGAAGTGATGACCGGCGTAGTAGGGTAGACGCGCGTCGCCGGTATTGGTGGTGGTGAATGTCACCTCCAGCGTATGGGCGTCGATCAGGGTGTACGCGGCTTCGAAACGGAAGCCGAACGGATAGCCACCGCGCGTCGCCGCGCTGTCGGCGAGGACCATGCGCAGGCCGGCGCCATGCACGTCGGCGTGCGCTTCGAACGGCAGGTCACGAGCGAAGCCGTGCATCGGCAGTTCGCGGACCGTGCCTGCGGCGTCGCGCCAATAGCCGATCTTGCCGTCCACCCGATGCCGCCCGAGGAACGGAAACAGCAACGGATTGCCGCCGCGAATTCTCGCCGGCTGGCTCCAGTCGGCATGCTCGGGCCAGTGAATCACGGCTTCACCGTCGACGGTCCAGGACATCAGACGGCCGCCGGCTTGCGGCGCGAAACGGAGCACGGAGGCGTCCTGGGCGATCTCGAGAATGTCCTGCTGCGGGGAAAGAGGCATGGTCGATGGCGGATTCGATAAAGGGTTGAGGGCGGATTGAACGTGGCGGGGACTGCGCCGCGCTCATACGCGATGAGCATGGAAAGCGCCTCGCGGCGCCGCCCGAGAGGATGATTTTGCGCTGCTTTGCGCTACGGGGAAACCCTTCTCGGGAAATTGCGGGTGTCGCGCAAGGGCCATCCTTGCCGATAATCGTCTGACTGTCCGGTCATTTCTGGCTGCCGGACGCGACCGGCTCAGGAGGCACGATGGATCTCGCAATGGCAATGGGTGTGGCGCTGTTCGGCATGTTCGCGGCGAGCACGGTCTACTTCTTTTATAAGCTCGAGCGCTAGGTCCGCGCCCCGCGATTCTCGGTATCGCCGGGTCGCCGTCGCGCGAGGCCCGTGTCTTTTGCCACCGCGTAACAAGGGTTTCAAGTTGTGACGCGGTGCGTCAATCTTTCCCCGAATGCGGTGCAAACGCTTGGCGCTGACATTGCAGCCAGGCATAATCGGTGCGCTTTCGACGCGCCGGCTTTTTCCTTGATCGGCGCGCTGTCCCTGACTTTTACCTTACAAGGACCGCCGCGTGAACTTGTCGTTTCTGATTTTCCTGAGCGTGCTGCAAGGCGTCACCGAACTGTTTCCGGTGAGCAGCCTCGGCCATACGCTGCTCGTGCCTGCGTTGTTCGGTATGCATATCGACAAGCACGCGCCGCAGTTGCTGCCGTTCCTCGTCGCCTTGCACCTCGGGACTGCGTTCGCGCTGCTGTGGTATTTCCGTAAGCGCTGGTGCGCGCTGGTGCGCGGCTTCCTCGCATCGTTCGGCGGACGTCGCAACGACGACGCGCACATGATGTGGGCGCTCATCATCGGCACGATTCCGGCGGGGCTGGTCGGGCTGCTGCTGGAAAAACACCTCGAGCGGATTTTTCACGATCTGCGGATCGTGGCGATTGCCTTGATGGTCAACGGCGTGCTGCTGTGGTTCGGCGATCGTCTGCAGCGTTCACGCGCGCATCGGGCGCCGGAGAAGCTGACGTTCCGCCAGGCGTTTTTTGTCGGCCTCGCGCAGATCGGCGCGTTGATTCCGGGTTTCTCGCGCAGCGGCCTGACGATGATCGCCGGCAACGCGGCTGGACTGACCGCCGAGAAGTCCGCCGAGTTCTCGTTCCTGCTCGGCACGCCGATCATTTTCGCGGCCGGCGTGCTCGAATTGCCGAAGCTGTTCCACGCGCCGGATCAACTGGCGGACGCGCTGCTGGGCGGCGTGCTGACCGCGATCGCCGCGTATCTGAGCGTGCGTTTCCTGATGCGCTATTTCGAAGGCCGCGGACGTCTGGCTTCGTTCGGTGTGTATTGCGTGATTGCCGGCGCGCTGTTCCTCGGCTGGTTCCTGCTGCATCCGCAACCGGTTTGATGATGTTCGTGATGCCCGCCGCCGCGTGCTGGCGGGTGGGGACCGATCGGTTATAATCCGGGCCCGGTTGCGATTGCTGCCGGGCCCGTTTTGTTTTATGACGTGACGGCGCTGTTCCGGCTGATTCTCGCCGCAGCGCGCGGCGTGAGATTTCCGGTCTCCGGCGGCGTCAGTTAGAATTTCGGTTGTCCACGAACCCTGCGGCAACGTTCAGCGCAGGTTCCAGAACCCGAGAGCGGGTTGTCATTGCAGGCGATGCCAACGGTACGTTGGTGTAGCATCGCCTCTCTTCATTACGGCAGTAGCTCAGCTGGATAGAGCATCGGCCTTCTAAGCCGAGGGTGGGGGGTTCTTATGGGATGCTTCACCAGTTGCATGTTGTGGATGCGTGGTTTCACGAACCGCCCTTAGCTCAGACGGATAGAGCAACGGCCTTCTAAGCCGTAGGTCACACGTTCGAATCGTGTAGGGCGGGCCAATTTCCCCATAAAATCAATCACATATGGGATTTGGTCCTCTTGTTTTTTTTCTTCTCCAAAGTTTGTCAATTTGAAATGTGCGGTGCCGCACAGATTTGTCCTTAGGCAATGCTAATTTGGCTCCAAGTGCATGTTTGGAGTACCCGATGCTTCATCACGTTACGCTGATAGAGCCGATACACGGGAAGCTGCCTTGGCGGCTGGTCGGGCCGGAGGGCAAATATCTCGGAGTATTCGAAGTTTTCGCCCGCTCTCTAATCCGGAAGCACAGCAGCAATACGCGTAAAGTCTACTGTCGCTCTGTCGCCTACTTCATCGACTATCTCCTTGAATTCATCCGAATCATGCAGGCCAAAGGGCACTGCGCGACGCAATCCGATATCTTGGATGCCATCGATGCTTACGACGAATACCTTGTTACGGGGGGCGCGTCCGGAAGCGAAATTGCTGCGTTGGTGAGCCAGAGCAGACCGTCCAGTCACGTGAGTCCAAAAACGTCGGCGGTTGCACATGCAGCCATCCGCAAATTCCTAAAATTATCAGAACGACTTCGTGGCGAGCTTCTCGAATTATCGAGGGCTCAAGTCATACAGCTAGACGTCTCCGCAAGCCCAGACCCTTTTGTCCCTAGCCAAGGACGGCTGCCAATTCCTTCGGCGCAGCGAGCGGCGATAGCTTCCAACTCGATGCTCGCGAGCGTAGTTGCGGGAGGGCCGAAGCTCATTGACGCAACATTGCTGCCGACATCAGGCGGCGAATATGTCTACGATGACTCTCGAGCCTTCCCCTTCGATAGGATACTGGATTTCCTCCAGTGCTTGCCAACCCATCGAGATAAAGCTCTTTATGCATTGGTAGCGGGAACTGGCTGCAGGATTCACGAGGCGATACAGATTCTTTTTGAAGATATCGATGTCGAAAATCGTGAAATAAAATTGAAAAGTCCCTCTCAAAGAAGAAACCACGCAAGCTACCTGTACCTTTCACAGGCTCAGAGAGATTTACTATGCTGGAAGGGAAGGGCGACATCAGAGACATTTTTCATTGAACCATTCGCATCGATTTTCTTTGAGGAGCTTGAACGATATCTCGCGACTGAATATATCGCCCACGGGCGACATAGTTTCGTTTTTCAGAGCGATTCCGGTGCCGATGTCGGCGAGGCTTACTTTTTATCAGACGCAAGCTATCGAAGAACAATTTTTAAGCGAACTGTCGCAGCCGCGGGTATCCCGATTGCCTTAGCTGGCCCGCACTCTTTGAGGCATGCTTACGGGATTTATTTGTTGAACTACTTCCCTTGCAGAAATGGAGAACATGGTCTGAGTCTCGCTGTCGTGCAACAGATTATGGGGCATAAATGCGAGAAATATACGCGAGTATATGCGCGCTATGATAAAGATTTGTTAAGGCAGGAGCTTGAATATGCGAATGCGTTGGTTTACTGCGGTGGCATGCCTCATTCTTTATTAGAAATGAAGTTGCAAGCATTGCACTCGCAGGTCAGCAAACTTGAGGCTCAAATAGCCAACGACAAAAAACGGATGCAATGATAAATCCCTATCGTCAAGAACCTGTTTTTCTCCAGCACGGGAAGCGATTGCACAGAAATGTCCGCCGAGCTCTTTATGAGGCAGCAGATACACTGCTCGATAAATATCAATTAAACGACATCGACCTTGCGGAAGTTACAACGAAAGCGTACCCGATGGGTGGCTTTCCAAAATTTATCTTATATAAAACCTTAGCGAGGGAGGATGTAAGGTTCGGAGTCGAATATGTGCAAAATGCTTTTGATATCGCAATGGGCGGAACATTTGACGTAACGCCGGAGCAATTTTATAAATTCACACTTGCGCCCTCGGAAGGTGAGTTTGCCTATAAGCGAACATACGCCGCGCGGATGAAGAAAGGGGCTTGCCTGTTTCTCCTTTCGTTGCATAGACAGAAATGCATTGTGCTCCCTTTTTCTTTTGATTGGCCAAGTATAGGCGAGGAAGGGCGGCGGCTAGAGATTGGGTCTGAGTTATGTTCGAGCCTGCTGTCATTTATACGGACCTTAAATTCACAATCTGACGAACTCCCGCACCCAGCATTTGCCTCGATTTCGAACGGTAGGAAGGGGCGCGAGTATTTTCTCTCCTATGGTACTAAGCTTTTACTTGCGACCGGTTGGCACAGACCGCAGGACGCAAATGTAGAAGAGCTTATGGAACTTAAGGAAAAGGGCGAACATGCGGGGAATTTTGGTGTCTTCACTGCGCCACCTTACCGTATGTTGATTGATGTTCTCGGGAAAAGGTTTGGGAGCGATTTCGGAATTTCGGTATCCGACTGGTCGGATAAATTGAGCGACCGTAGGCAGAAAATGGTTCCCGTCGAAGGAAATGTTGCGAAGAAAAGCAAAGGAGCGCAATATTCAAAAATAAAAAAATCCAGCGCATTCTCAAATGTTCCGAAACGAAGCCGTCCTCGCCCCCTGCGCTCAGCCGTAGACCCTAAAATACTTGAGCGATTTTGCGGCCGAGATGACATTGACGTTATCGAAGAGGCACTCCGGATGCAACCCATCGCTAACGCAAGCTTGGAAATCTTGGAGAAAACGACAACCCTCCCAGGCCTCAACTGTAACATTAAAGAATTTTCTAAGACGTGGGTTATCCTAGAAAGAGTCTTTTTAGAAAAAATTCGCACGGAATCTACAGGAGAGCTTCGAAGGGCAATTGGATGGCTGAATATTTATTTATTTTGGTATCTTCCTTATTGGTTTGAAAGACATCCTGAAGCTAAATTTGAATTTCCTGATGAGCCGAAAAAGCTTGCGGCAAGTGTGTTTATTAGCCGACTTTTGAGCGTCGCTGAGTCAATGCCATTAACTTTCTTTGAGTTGATGGACACTATGCGGGATAACCGTGAGTGGGTAAATAACTCCTACTATGGAACATTAATTCAGCTTGAAAGATTTTTTGAATTCTTAGAGAACAACGCAGACAGATTGCCGGGGTGCGCAGGGTTCAAGCAGCCTCTGCCTAGAGAAGATTTCCCACCCACTTCCCGTTATGCAAATTCAAACAAGCCGCCTATCCCTTCGATTTTGTTTGGGACATTGTTGTCCTATACAGAGGCGATTCAGGCACATCTTTATGTGATTTTGGAGCGGTTGTTGTCGGGCGAGTTGAATGGTGCTGTTTTGCGGCGATGCATCCGTCGTCGCACCATTCTGGACACATTCGAGTTGGCAGAATTGTTTGGTATTTCAATACCTGTGCTTTTCGTTAATGGGAAGGCGATACCCCTGCGCTTTATTCCAGACTGTTTGGCGCTAAGCAATTTTAGAGTTAAA
This sequence comes from Paraburkholderia bryophila, assembly GCF_003269035.1. GTDB lineage: Bacteria > Pseudomonadota > Gammaproteobacteria > Burkholderiales > Burkholderiaceae > Paraburkholderia > Paraburkholderia bryophila. The sequence continues at coordinate 669,184 of NZ_QLTK01000002.1, forward strand.
GTGGGGGGTAAAGCGGATTACTGCTTACTGCCGCAACCGCATGCGCTGAATCAGATAATTGTTGCACTTTATACTGGGTTGAGGCATAACCATATTCAATGGTTGGATGTCGATACGTTTGACAGATTGGTAAATGTCAGCCATGGTGACTTCACTTTGCTTTATGTCAATACCGATAAGACGATGGCCGGCGCATGGACTCCACACGTAAATATTGAGGTCATTGAAGTTCTCAGGGCTCAGCGTTCATGGCGTAAGTTGATTGATGAACCGGGATTTAACGATGGAATTTTCTATAATAACAATCAAAATACTAAATGGGAGAAAATCGTACCTCTATTTTCCTCTTATCGTGATGGTAGGCCGCATAACGACAGTCGCTACGAAACCGTGTGGAAGTCGCTAATGGCTGGGCTACACGGTATGTTGCCGGAATTGGGAGTAAACGGACTTGTGAAGTTATGTGAACTGGTGCCTCCGAATGTAGGGTTCAACAATCCGAATATAAAGGAACGGAGGCTGAGTTATGGCCAATTTTGCGATGACAATAGGGCAACTGTATGCGAACTTGGTCTCGCGACAAATATAACGCCGCATAGCTCGAGAATTTCTGTTGTTTCGCAAAATGTACAATTTTTGCCCGCGGAGCTGATTGGCAAAGCCATAACGGGTCAAAAAAGAACATCGGTCTTCTATTATACGAAAATCGAACCATCATTTCTGGAAGATGCTCGCGTACACCAAGCAATGGCCCTTCGAAAGAAAGGTTTCAGCAGCGGACCGCTAGGCGTAGAAGGTCACCAGCGACCGGGTAGCCCAAACTTCATTGACGCCGGGGCAGTAAATTCCCGGCTAGCGGAAAGCCTTCGAGAGAACCTGGAGGAAACGTTGATTTCATATGGCTGTATGAGCCTAACCATCAACGAAAATGGAAAAAATGGTCTCGACGTCCTCCGCGAGACTAACGCTGCAAATGCGGTAGAAAACAAGACAGAAATCTGTCCGTTTGGAAATGTTTGTCCGCCGGACGTGATAAAACGTTGGAGAGGCATTGGTCGATGCGGCTTATGCGAATACGCAGTTCGGTCGATTGACCATGCACCGGCGGTATCAGCTAAAGTCCATTCGATGCAGGAAGAACTAGATTCACTGACTGAAAAGTTGGTGGGTGCTATGAAGACGGACCCACCAACGTATAGCGCTGGTGAATTAGACGAGCTGGAAGCAGAGCGCCTTCGAGTAGGCGAGGAACTTGCTGGTTGGAAGGTAAATGAGGAGCTCCTATATACGATATATGAGAAAGTAAAATCGGGTGAAGAAACCCGGCGATGGATTGTGCAAAAACCGGAAATTATTACTCGACAACTAAAAAGAGTGCAGTCGCCATCCAACCTCACTTCCTATACATTACTGCGATTGGATGAATGCGTTGCATATCCGACTCTTGATAATCCAGTTATTCGAGCACGATTTGATATTCTTCGGCGTACGCTGCTTGCACTCGGCGGCCGGGCCAGTGAGGCGTTTTCAATGCAAACTTGCGTCGCGCCGGCCGCAGAGTGCGCTGGGCTGATTCGCACGCTGGTGGAGGCGAACTCGCTTACCATTGAGTCGTTGGATGCAATTATAAATGGAGCGTTGCCGGAAAGTGCAATGCCGGTACGCCTTGGTCTTGTCGGTAAGGGCGATAGCCATGAATAATAATATAAACACCTTTAAAAAGTTTCAAGATGACAATCAGGATGCCAGGGCGAAAATAATTCAAAATTATCTCCATCTCGCAAAAAAAAGAAAACTTGGATTTCCTCATGTGACGGCCCTGGCAGAGGCACTAGCAGAGCATCTCTCAATCGCGGAGGGAAAGCCCTGCAGCAAATCAACATTGCTGAGAAATCAAAAATACAAGGTAAAGTTGGTGGGGTTTATGGCGGTAGCTAATATCACGAACCATAAAAATGGAAAAGGTGACGGATTCTCCGGGAGGCCTGAAGTCGAGAATTTCAAAGAGCGGTTAGAAATTACCAATCTTCGGCGTGAAAACGAGCGACTGAAAATTCTGTATCAGGAGACTGAACGGAGGAAAGAAGAGGAACGCAATCGAGAAAGTGAAGTCTTGTTGACGGGCGGTGATGCGGAACGCCGGTCCATCGAGGAGTTGCAGAATCGGCACGCGCTGACGTGTCAGGCGCTCCATGCATTGTTGACGTATATCGAAGACTTCGTTTTAGTCGATGCTGATGGCGAGAGATTTATAGACCGGGCGAAATTGCGAAACAACGTAATAGTTGAGCACCGTTTGGCGTCGCCATTTTTTGATTGGCTTCGGGCTCACCGGGGCATTCTGGGTGGCAAAAGCTAGGTGTGCGCCCAGACGAAGGCGTGGAATGTCAACGCGTGACCAGGTAGCATTCCCCTAGAGAGGCTCGTCTTTGACGAGCTGGTCCGACCCGCCCGATGACCGGTAGAAGGCGGATACTGGGAAGAGGGCCTAGGTCGCGCGGTCGGGTCTTCTTTTGTTGCCTGCCTTAACGAGACCGCCTGCCAAAGCTCGGGTTATCTTGATAACGCCCTTCGGACCTGCGCTCGAAGGGTGACTCAAACATCTCGGTATCGCTGAGATACAGCATCACCAGAATTTCTCCCGGGCGACTTGGCATCGCGTTTTCGTGCACTTCGAAGCTCTCCGCGTCATCGTTTGAGAACCACGCTGCTGCTTCCTGCTTTCCGGAACACTGCTTTGACTCGACACCATTCACGATGTCGTAGGCAAAGCTGTCTTCGTGAAGCGTTTGTACAAGCCGCCACCGTCTCGGAACATGAGGGGCAAACGCGCGCCAGCGAATTCCGCGTCCGTCATAGCAGGCGACGATTATAGGCAAGGAGTCGACTTCAGCCATGCGGATGATGGCAGCTGCGACGCTGACTTCGAATGCCTGGGCAACCTCCCCGATGTGCTTGAAGGTTGGAATCTTCGTTCCCGACCGGATGGCAGGGTCGAACAGATAGCGCGGCATCAGCAAGTGGGCTGCGTAGCTATCAGCTTCCTTCTCTAGCGTCGCGTCCGACGCCAGGTTTGCGCTTTGGTCATCGACGCGGCAGCGGAACGACTTCCCGCGGTGCATAATCCAATGCCCGAGTTCATGTGACGCGGAAAATCTCTCTCGCCCGCGGTTCCCTGACGGCCGGATGGTTGCGATTGCCTGGTTGTTGACTCCTACGAGTGTTGCCTCACAGCCGTCAAGCTGTTCATATCGAACGTCCATTCCGGCGTCGCACGCGATGGCTTCAACGTCAAGCTCCGACGGGGACGAGATGCCAAACTCGGCGATAAGTGCCTCGGCGCGCTGGCCGGGGGTCATTTGTTACCTCCTTGTCCATCTTGGAGCTGCTTGAGCTGGGCGTAAAGCCGTCGAGTGTCGGCTTCCGACATCTCGCTGAGCTGGCGAGCGGCGAGGGTGACTTGACCATCGTTCGCTGCGTCGCGTATATAGGCCTTCATTTCATCTAGCGACGCCGACGACTGTGCGGCTACAGGCTCATCTTGTTTCTGAAGACGTGCTTTTGCTGCGGCCAATCGTTTGCGCCCGGCATCCTGATTCGCGGCCGCAATACGGTTGGCTGCTCTCTGTTTCACCGCGTCTATATCCTGGCCTTCGAGGATTTCCTCGTCGGGCATCGACATCAGCTCGTACGTGTACGACTCGAGAAAGCTCGACGAGAACTGGGGCTTGCGCGATGCGCTCATCCGTTCCTCCTTTCGTCTTCCATCGTTTCAAGCTTCCGGATTAGCCGCTTACGGGCGGCCTCGTATTGATTCTTGTCCATTTGAAGTGCTCCGGCAGCTTCTTTGCCGCGTCTACCCGCAGCCCATTCCCATGCGACCAGTGCTGCCTCCACATCATCTGCGAGCAGCATCTCCACCCGGGCCGCTTGCTCGGCATCGGATGTCGCGACCTCGGGGCTGAGAGTCTGAACCGGCTCGACGTTACGGACGAGCAGTTCGGTCGCATCCATGACGTCACTGCTCTCGACAACAGCGTTTGCGTCGATTGGACCGTTCGCTTCACGCTTCCGAGCGTTACTGGCCATGCTGTCCAGCACGGATGCAATAGCCGGAACGGCCGTGTATCCGCGGTGCCAGACTCGCTCCCCGCCGAGGAGCTTTGCGCAAGCTTCCTGCAGCAGGTCCTCATGCGATGCGGCACCCATCCCGGCGTACGCTCGTTTGGCAATCCGTTCGACGCGGACCCAATCGGCCGGCGACATATTCTCCAGTTCCTGCTTGACCTCCGCCGGACTCAGGCGGTCGTCACTGTCGAGGGCTTCTCTCATAGCTCCCGAACTCCCGTTATTAGTAAAGACTCTCCGGGCGCGCTCTACGGACGCCGCGAAAAAATTTTTGTTGTGACGTCCGTGCCGCCTCTCTGAAGAGTCTTACTGAGTATGGGCGAAGCATTTGGCGCTTCGCCGCTCCCGATGAGCGAGGACAATCCGATGATAGTAGAACGCAAGACGCGCGACATCAATCGTTACCTGTCGCATCTCCCCGAAGGCAAAAAATACTACCTCGGCGTGCGCGTGCGCCCCGAGCATGTTCGCCGTCTGGCGACTCTGGGCTTTTCGAGCCCGCTGGTCGTCGGCGAACGCCTGCTGCCGCCGGCGCGCGGCGCGGCGAGCCGTCGAAACGCCAATGGCTTCGACATTGTTCATCGCGACCAGCCGAAAGAGACTGCGTACCGCCAGATTAGTTGGACTTATACGCAGCGGCACGGCGACCGTGAGGTCGAGGTGACCGAGGTCAAGGATGTTCGGTACTACCGCTATCCGCGCACGAAGGTTCTGCCGTACTCCATCGAGGTCGTTGTCTCGGCTGACCCCGGCGGCGCGCACTGCATGGTGGCCGGTCCGTTCGAACGTACGGATGCGCAGACCGCCGCTGCGACGAACACGGCGAACATGCTCGTCGAGCAGTTCGGCTCGTTTGAGGTGCTCGATACGTCGATGAGCCCGTCGGTGGATGTGCGGATGCGCCGCCTCAATTGGAAGCTCTTGCCGTCTGGCAAGAACCCGTGGAAGTCGGCGTGGCCGTCGCTCGAGACCGTCATCGAAAAGAGCCGCGGCAAGAGCCGCGAAGTGGTCGCGGCGCGCTTCAATGAAGTTGGCAAATACGCCCCGGAATTTATCGCCGTCGGTTTGGGGGGATTCGACGACTACGTCGTATTCGGGTTCCCGCGCACGGGTATCTGCATCCTGGAAAGCCGGTTCACCAACAACGCCACTTACGTGCTCGCTCATGCGAACTGGGAAATCGTCTCGCAGATGACGAAAGCGCAAATTCTGTCTGCCTCGGCGCACGACGCGCGATTGATTCACGACCGCAAGTGGTTCGACGCCTTGGCGGAAATTCTGGCTCGCCCCGCTGCAAGCGCTGCGTAATTGAATGCGTGCGCCGCTCGCGCCGGGACTGTCTGGAAACGGTCGAATTGACCGAAGCAGGTGGCGCGCATGGCAATATTTCTTTCAAATGATAGAAATATTGCGATGAAGCACAAGATGTTGTGTTTGAAATAGTAAATTATCGATATGTTGTGGTATTTGGTAATATGATTTGAACATGTTAGGCGGTAAAAGTTGCCGTCAATTGGTTGGCGGCGTTTTCGCGCACTTCTTTGAGGGATGTCACCCATGGCAACGCCAGAAATCACCTTTTTCCCCGTGGGCAATGGGGACATGACGCTCATCAAATTATCCAGTGGCCGGACGATTCTTATCGACATCAACATCCGGCAACCAGGCGACGGCGTGCGCGACGTACTTAAGGATTTGCGCGAGAAACTGGCCGTTGACGAGGAAGGACGCCCGTACGTGGACGTGATGGTGCTGAGCCATCCGGACCAGGACCACTGCCGCGGCCTGCGCGAGCACTTTTACCTTGGCCCGCTGATGAACTACCCGACGAGAGGCGAGCCGTCAAAAATCGTTATTCGAGAGATGTGGTCTTCTCCGCTGGTGTTCCGCCGCGCCTCGAAGTACCACACCCTGAGCGATGACGCGCGCGCTTGGAATGCAGAAGCAAAGCGTCGTGTTGCACTGTTCCGCGAAGAGGGTGAGTTGGAGGATGGCGACCGCATCTTGATTATGGGCGAGGACACGGACGGCAAGACCGACGATATTCTCGACATCGTCGTGAAGACCGACGAGCGCATCACTACCGTGGCCGGCAAGGAGCAGGATAACTTCAGCGCGTTGCTCCTGGCGCCGATGCCTGCTGACGACGAGCACGATGCCGATGAACTCTCGAAGAACGAGTCGAGCATCATCATCAACTATTCCATCGGCACGGGAGCGGTCGCGGACGCCGTGAAATTCCTGTCGGGCGGCGATGCAGAGGTGTACATCTGGGAGAAGCAGTGGAAACGCCACAAGGATGACACGACGGCGCTCGAGTACGACTTGCTGTCGACGCCTCACCATTGCTCGTGGCACACGCTCTCGTGGCACAGCTGGAGCAAGAAAAAGGAAGAGGCTGAAGTGTCTTCCGACGCGCGCAAAGCGCTGTCGCAGACGCGCGCGGGCGCTTACATCGTCGCCAGTAGCAATCTGATTCTCAACGACGACAATGACCCTCCTTGCATCCGCGCAAAGCGTGAGTACGAAGCTATCGCGAAAGAGGCTTCGGGCAAGTTTGTGAACACCTCCGCCCATCCCAACGAGAAGAATCCCGAGCCGATGGTGTTCGAAGTCACGTCGGGTGGCGTCAAGGCGAAATGGAAGGTTGCGGCGACCCCTGCAGCGGCTGGTGCCGCCGCAGCGTTCGGCTCGAAGCCCTTGTCGCACGGCTAAGACTGAGGTCGCCATGAACGCTCTGCTGCAGGGTGCAATCCAGCTGCTCGAGGCGCATCCTGCGGTCGAGTCGGTAAAGGTCGAAGAAACGTCTGGCGGTGGCGCAAACGTCTACGCGACGTTTCTCGTTGACCTGCCGTCGCGCTGGGCCGCCGCGGGCGCAAGTCCGAATGGTGTTCGAGCGCGAGAGGAAGTGCTCGTCGAGTTTCCGTCCGATTTCCCGGATATCGCACCGCGATTCACGTTGCGTGAGGATTTTCCGGACGCGTTGCCGCATATCTATCTGCACAAGCGCGGAGGTCGGGTGCCCCCGTGCATTACGTTCGGCGACAAGCTTGATGTAATGCATTCAGATGGGTTCTTTCGCCTTGTCGACCAGATGTCGGATTGGCTCAACAAAGCTGCGGTCGATGAGCTGGCCATCAATGAAAAGGGCTGGGAACCGAGCCGAAGGGAAGTCGGCTTCAACTTTGTCGAAATGGACCCAGCAGAACATTTCGTCAAGCCACCGTTTGGCGGGTGGCGCTTGTTCATATGCATGACGTGCTGGAGCAAAGACGGCCGCTGGTCGATAGCGCGTGACCCTCAGCTTAAGTCTCCGGTAGGTGACCCGGGCTTCATGCATGAGTGGCTGAAGACGCTCGGGATGAACGAAAGGGCATTCTGCGGGCGTGTACCTTTGGTTTTCTGCTGGCCGCAATCCGTTCCTGGTGAGCAGCCCGCTGTTCATGAGCGATACAAGGCCGATACGGTCACGACGTTCGCGGAGCTTGCCGAGCAGGCGGCCGAGTGGGGTTGTCGAGTTGCACTGGACGATTTTGTGAGCAACTTCAACCGTGTGCTTGCAACGTCGAAATACAAGGCTGATGTGCTCTTGTATTTTGCGTTTCCGGTGCGCAGGCCCACGAACATTATCGGCACCCAGAGTCAGTTTGAAATGGTGGCCTACAAGATGCAACTATCACTGCCGACGAAACTGTCGGTGGACGACACGGCAGCGGTTGGCGCCGTTGCCTTCTCGTCCCCCATCTCTTCGAAACTGCTGAGACGGACGTCGGCGCTGCAGGAGCAATCGAAGGAATTGAAACTGACATTTGCAGGGTGCGGGAGCCTCGGGTCGAAGGTTGCCATGCATGTCGCGCGCGCGGGAGGCAGGGCAGCGCTGCTAATAGACGAGAAGCTCGTTGTCGCGCATAACGTAGCCCGCCATGCACTCTTGCCTGATGACGTGAGCAACTTGCAGGGAAAAGCAGAAAGGTTGGCGCAAATCATGGGGAGCTTTGGCTCAAAGCGCCCGAAATTCGTCGCATCTGATGTTCGCGGCCTAGACTTCAATGAGGCCAAATACAGAGACTTCTTTCGCGGCGAGCAATCGGTGGTAGTACACACGACGGGCTCGCCTGCGGTGCGCGACTTCTTCGCAAGAGCGAAGTTTGAAGCCCGTGTTGTTGAAGGTGCACTTGTCCATCATGGCAAAGCAGCATTCATAACCGTGGAAGGACAAGGCAGAAATCCCTCGACTATCGACCTGCTGCATCACTCATACGAGCAGCTTCGCTTGCTGGGGCTTCTGCGCGATGCGGGTGTAACCGCAGCGGCGAATATTCTCGAAATCGGTATCGGGTGCCACTCGGTCACTATCGCGATGTCGGACGCTCGAGTCTCACTCGTCGCAGCTGGAATCGGCCAGAGATTGCATCAATACGATGAGGTCGGTTTGCCCGAGACCGGTATATCGTCCGTCGCCTCTGTCGGCGACGATGGAATGTCTATCGCTTGGTCGCATGATGAAGTTGGTGCGACGCATGTGGCGGAGGTATTTGACGGGAAGACGTGGACGGTTCGCGTGCTCGATAGGGCGCATAAGAAAATTGTTGCGGATGTTGCTGAGCATCCCGCGGTTGAAACTGGCGGCATCATCGTGGGAAACGTCTCCGCGCTCACGAGAGAGATATTCATCACTGACGTCCTTCCCGCTTCGCCTGACAGCACGCGCGCGCCTGAGCGGTTCGTGCTCGGGGTCGAAGGAACTATGGATGCGATTCGTGACTACGAAGCGCTCGGTGGGCACACGCTGTGGTGCTTGGGGACATGGCATAGCCATTTGGCGGTGAGTGGTCCGTCGCAGATTGACAGGGATACAGCGCAATCGCTCGACGGCCAAATACGTCACGCGGCAGTGCTGCTAATTCGTCATCCGGAAGGATATGCTGCGCTGGTCCGCGATGGTTCGCCGGCCTGAATCCGGTTGGCTTCAACACTCGACATACGGGGAAAACATGGACGCATTACAGCAAGTCGCACATGCCGCCTCATCGGGGAAGTCGCTGAAGGCGCGAAATATGGTCTGGCTCGTCGCCGTCGGCATCTTCGATGTCATCGTGCTGTTGGTCATCGCGTTTCATCACCCCGTTGATGACTTCACTGCGGATAAGGGAATGGGATTGCGTACGGGCCTATCGGTCTTTCTTCCCGTTCCGATTGTGTTCCTGTCGTATCTTCTCTCGCACTCGCAAAAGGCGGTCCTGGTTTTCTGGCGGCTTCGTAACCCGATGCCTGCTTCGCGCGCGTTTTCCGTTCATGCACAAACCGATTCACGGATTGACGTCAACTCGCTTAGAAAGAATGTAGGGGAGTTCCCCAGCGATGAGCGTGACCAGAATTCGACGTGGTATAGGCTCTACAAGCAGGTGGAGAACGAGGTTTCGGTGCTCGAGAGTCATCAGAAATACCTGATGTTCCGGGACATCGCTGCAATGTCCCTATTGCTCGTGCCTCTTGTAGCGCTTGGTCTGTTTCTCTTCGGGAACACGGCCTCGGCTGTGGTCTTGTCCGCGGTAGTCTTTGCGCTCCAATATCTGATTGCATCAGTCGCTGCGCGGAACAGTGGGGTGCGCTTCGTTCAGAACGTACTTTGTATCCACGCTACAAAGAGGGTTGCGGCGTCAAAGCGGAGTCCGAACCGTAAGCCAGAAAACAGCAGCTAATCATCGCCGACTGTTCAGCGTGTGCAACTTGCTTTGAATTTGAGAAAGCGCTTAAGCGGGGTTTCTTCCGTTTCTGCGACTTGAGCCACGACGTCTACTCGAGCCTCCGGCGATTTCTTCGCATTTAAGAGGCTCACACCGGGATGCCTATTCTGGACCGATTGAAGAGAGAGTATGACCGATTACACAACAATACTGAGCAACGTTTCGTCGGCTTTGACCGGTGCGGTAGGTGCGCTTGTTGGCGTGTGGGTGACCAGCACGGGCAATGACCGTCGTGCCCAAATACAGTCAAAGGAAGAGCTCGCTAAAGAGCGCCGAGCCCTCACGCGCGAACGTGGAGAAGAGCTTTACCAGCATGCGGACAAATGGCAGAGCAACCTTCGCGCAAATTCTTTTGTTTGGCTTGGTGTCATGGAGGGCCGCTACACTGCAAACGACGCGCTCGACATGGAAATTCGCGACAATTCGAACCTAAAGTACGACTTCGGACGCATCGAGATGCTAGTTGACGTGTACTTTCCTAACTCGAGGAAAACTTTTAACGCGGCCATCCACCAGCGAGACGCCAGAAGCGAATTGCTCGGCAAATTTAAAAGGTCTTATAAGGCAGGAGCCGAAGGCGGCGGTTTTGGACCGAGGTTGGCAGAGTCGATGAACCAGCTAGAGCAGGCCTGCAGGGATTTCAAAGCAGTTGTCGTAGAAGAGATTCGAGACCTCTGACAAACCGCAGTACGCCTCTCCATCGACTTGGCTGTTACGCGCTAGCAGATGGATGGTCAGGCTTGCTGCGACCTCTTTGCTGCTCTCTGCGCGGCGATTTCAGGCGACGCGATAATGTGCACGGCATGTTCGTACCAGCATCGCGTGTGCTCCGAGACGGATTGCCACGGTTTCTCGGCGCACACAGTCGGATTTTCCTTGCGAGCCTCCAACGTGCAGGTCGTGTAGTACGGACACATGTTGCTACGTGTCTCTGCAATCTCGGACGTGGCAAGGAGCCTTCCGCCGCGTCCAGCATGCAGGGCAACAAAGCGAAATGCCGCATGCATTATGCGTCTTCCTTCGTACAGTTCCTGGTTGTCGTCGGTGTCTAGCACAAACTCATAGAGCACGTCACGCTCGACGTCGTCGTCGTAGCCAAGCCGTTTCTGCAGGACGGCACATCCTCCGAAGACAGCGAGTATCTGCGTTAAGGTATTGCAGTCCGAGGCTATCAGGTCGATTAGCGAGAACTCGACGAGGGGCGAATGCCGTCTAAACTCAAAGTTCCATCTGATGGCTGCAAGAGTCCTTTTAACTGCGCGAGCCATCGGCTCGTCGTTAGGGAAGCGAGTTTCGATTTCTTCCAGCCGCTTGTCAATCCACTCTCTGGCGTCATGCAGGAGCCGAGATTGAGTGTTCGCAATAAATTGTAGGGGGTCGTTTCCCTTGGCTTTTTCCTGCTCCGCACTTCTCAAGACATCAAGTAGAGTTGATGGTGGGTCTGAGTCCTGGAGGGATGCGAGTCCGCACGCGACGACACATTCATCTGAAAGGGTCGGCGCAACGTGCAGCGCCAAAATCCTGAGCAGATGGTACGGCGCAAACCCAAGTGGTTCGGGAGTTGCGCCAAACTTGCGCGTCAGCCTTTCTTCCAGCATGTACGCGACTGACTCGAGAACCTCGTGCGCGCCGATTTCGACTTTCGCTTCGATATGGTCGCCTTGGCCATTGTGAATTTCGAGGTTGCAGACTATGACACGTGTTGTCAGCGTCAGTTCGGGGAGTGGGACGTCGCTGAATTCTACGCTCGTTACTTTTACAAGCTCGGCTTTGACCCCCGGGGGCAACGGGTTTGGGCGCTTGGCCCGCTCGGCGCTGGAAAACGCGAACTTTTGACGAAGCCAGAGGTTCTCGTCGTCGGAAAGCGAGACCGAACCCTGACTTAAGCCGTCTGCGCCGATAGAGCTGCGGAAGTGCCCCCAGAGATGCACTAGGTTTGCAAAAGCGGACAAGCCATGAATCGTGGAGACATTGTGGAAAAAGTGAATCCATTCATGGAAGAAGTAAGCGAGTTCGTGGGGCCCCTGTAAGCCACGTGGATTCTCTGGGTCAGCGAAGGCGGGAAGCTCAACCCCTAGTTTAATGAGCTGTAAATCTGGGAGATACGATGCGACTGCCTGATTGGACATTTTATTCCCCGGTATAAGACACGTGTTTTGGATGCCGCTGCGCCGCGTTCTCGGAGCGTTATACCCCGCCTAAGCGAATAAGTCGGGGGTATCACGTGGAGTTTTGCCGGTTCGCTGAGGCGGATTGCTCCGTCAGCCTGGCCGACTTCCCTGCTCGCGGTCGCCACAGCAAAACGGCGCCAAATGCCGCCCCGGCTTAATGCGTAGGAGCGGCGGCAGGCTCTTGCGGTCAGAAGGATGGGTTCGGCTCGCCCAGCCATCGCAGGCTTGCCTTCTCCACCTCAAGACGATAGTCACCGAAGAGGCGCCGGCCGAAGCGCTCCACCGTTAGCGTGGCGCGCACATCAATTTCATGGCCATAATACGCGCGGTCATCATCCTGGTCGACCGTGACCAGACCTTCGATTTCCGTGCTCAGGTCGTCGCCATCGTACTCATCGAGCGTCTCCCACCACGGCAACTCAATATCAATCCGCGGGAACGTACCGTTGGTCATCGCCACTTCGGATTCGACATGTCCGTCGTTGATTATTGCCAACTCGAAGTGATTTTGGACGTCCGTCAGCCAGTCCTCGTGGTCTGAGTAGATGCGCGCAGCCGGAAAGCGCGCCCCCAGCGCAGCGGAGAGCGCTTGCGCAAAGGCGCTGCCATCGTACCCGAGCCCGGTGGCCCGGTCATGAAGCCGCCCTGGGTCGACGACGATGACCGACGCGACCGCCAGCCCGGCATCGTCATTGGCCGCCTGGTAGGAAGCGAGATTGTTGTGTCCGAGCGCAGCGGCGGCAAGCTGCTGGGCATGGCCGGTCGAGAGGGCCATGCCTTGTGCCGCAAACGCGCGACGAACCGCAAAGACAATAGCGGATAGCTGTGTCATATCGTGTGCTCCGAATAGAGCGCGGGGTCTCGAGCGATTCCGACCCCTGCGCGTGCGGAGCTGCACGATTATCGCGGGGTTTGAACATGGAAACATGTCGCCTTTTTTGAGCCGCTCGAAGCTCTGGCGGGTGCCATGTCCAATTCTAACCAGATTTGTCGATGAGTGTTTGGCGTGCCCGGGGACACCGAGTATTCGCGAGCACGTGCGGTCTCGCCAGCAGCCCGATGACCTTGCCTGGTAGCTATGCCAAGCGGCGCCGACGCGCTTGTTACCCAGCTTTTACTTAGCTTCTGGTGGTGGACCCAAACGGGGAGCACAACGACTCGGGACGCAACAATTTGACTGACAGTCAAAAAAGAGCCACCACTGTACGTTTTTGGTGTATTCTTTGTTTTGGAGGGGCGTATCGCCCCTCGGTGCTCTTTAACAGGTCGACTTCATCGCTCCCCAAGTAGTAGCGTGGTAGTGCTGCTTCGTTCGTTGGAACGAGGTACCCGCATAGCGGGCAATTCCCACGTCACCGCCGAAGCGCGCCGTACTGACTGCACTGCATCCCCGAAACCGTGGACGCGATGCACTCGTCGCGGTCCGTGAGTGCGAATGGCGTGGTCATTACGGCTGGCTGGTTAGGTAGGGGTTCGCATGCTGCTAATCGCATGAGCGCCTTTGCTGCGATGTAAGCGTTGCGCGGTTTTGCAATGCACTGAAGGAAGCTGTTTTGTTGGGATGTGGTTTGTGGTGTCTAACTCTCTCCGTTCGGCTATTTGCTTGTGGAAGCTGGGCATGTGCCCGTTTTCGGAGAACACTCCAATGAAGTACGACCAATTGAAAACCTGCATCGATGCGCTCAAGGCGCTTCATCAGGAAAAGCACCAAGAGTTAGGCACCAGTGTCAGTGAAGAGTTGAAGGCTGTCGTCGAAGAAATGGAGGACTGCCTGCAAGAAAGGACGGACGAAGTCGAGGTACCACATCGCGTGAGCCGGCGGGCATTAACCATGCTTGCCCAGGCGCTCAGCATCGTGACTAATCTCGCTACTCTCGCTCACCTGTTCTTCAACTCCCGGTGACACAGCAAACCACCTTTTCCAAAGGACCATGAGATGAACCTAGGCCGCGCCATCGCACTCTGCCGCAAGCAGCGTGGATACAATCAAGCGCAGCTTGCTGAAAAGGCCGAAATTTCGATTTCGTATTTGTCGCTGCTTGAGCAGAACAAGCGGAAGGACCCAACCCTTTCCATCATTCAGCGAATCTCAGAAGCGTTGGCAATCCCTTCGGGTATCCTATTTTTCCTCGCTGCGGACCAGACCGAGCTTTCCGGCTTGCCCGTCGACTTGCAGGAAAAGCTATCTTTCGCAGCTCTCCAACTGCTAAATGAACAGCCGCCCGAACAAGCCCTCATATAACTTCGCGCCGGTTAACGACGTGAAGACGCTGGCGTTGGCGCTTGGCTTAACCGAGCGTCAGTTGAACCGGCTGGCTGCGAATGCCGGGAATATGTACCGCAGGAACGTCGTTGCAAAAAAAGACGGGACTGAGCGGATAACATGGGACGCGCATAGGCAACTTAAGGCAGTCCAAGGCCGGATTAACCAGTTGTTCTTTCATAAGGTCCTGTTTCCGCTGTACCTTCAGGGAAGCATTCGCGACAGGGCGTATCCGAGGGACTACGTACGCAACGCCGAGATTCACGCCGGCGCATGTGTTGCCGTCACCCTGGACATTGCGGACTTCTTTCCTAGTACCCAAGCCGAACTTGTCCGGGACATCTGGACGAATTTTTTCCGGTTCGCGCCTCCAGTTGCGGTGGTGCTCACGCAGTTGACAACCAAGGACGGTTTCCTCCCGCAAGGCGCGAGAACTAGCAGTTACCTTGCCAATCTTGTGTTCTGGCAGCGTGAACACAGTCTGGTTGAGACGCTTGAAAAGCGTGGCTGGCGATACTCCCGTCTCGTCGACGACATAACTATCTCGAAGTCCACCGACACGTCCCAGACGGAACTGACCGACATCAATCGGATAGCAATAGGTTGTTTTCAGGGGTACGGGTACTCGGTAAAGCGCTCGAAGCACAAGGTGCTTCGGCGGAACCATCGCGTAACGGTTAATAGCCTTGTGGTGAATGTTCACCCGGCATTGCCAAAGGATGAACGCCGTCGAATCAGAGCACAGGTGCACCAGGTCAAAGAGGCGTTGACGTCCGGGACTCAGGCGGACGTGCCTTCGGTGGCAAGCACGCGTGGCAAGATTGCGAAGGTGATTCGACTGCACCCCGACCTTGGTTCGCGGCTGTCGGATAGGTTAGGGCAAGCTGTCCCGTTCGATACCGAAGGTTCTCCCGAATAGTTCTATGAACGTGGTGCCGCAATGAGTAGAGCGTGCGGGCGAGTAATGTCGATAGCATATGAAGACGCGCCGGTCGGAGGGGCTGGTTTGGGTATTCGATTGTGCGCAGCAGGCGGATGGGATTTCCAGTCAGAAATAACAAAGCAAGGTTGTTATGGACTTTCTAGCGTTCAGAATCAGAAATTTTCGTTCAATCGTTGACTCCGAGTGGCAACGCTTTTCGGAGGACAGAGTGACCGTGCTCATCGGCCAGAATGAGAGCGGAAAAAGCGCTGTTCTGGATGCGCTGGCGCTTACTGTTGGTAGCGCGCGGTTGAACGAGAACGACTGCCGGGTCGATAGTAAAGAGCCGGAAATTCACCTTCGTGTTCGGGTTGTATATGAAGAACTAGAGTCCGAACTCGCCAGTTGGGGGTTCTTTCAGAAGCAGGCGGTGAGGCGTTATCTTTCGACGCGAGGCGGCGAGGTTTTGCTGGACTATGCGTGGGACCGCTCACGGGCTGAGGGAAGGACGGTCTTTGAAGGACTTGTCGGTATTGCGGACCCAGAGCTCGATAAGATGCTTGAAGATGCGCACAACACCGGTACGGGTCTGGTCAATTTAGGCCAGTCACTAACGACAATCGCTTCAGCTATCGCCAACGCTTCGACAGAAGGGGCGAAACCAGTTAGCCATGAAAGCCCGACATCGAAGATGGGGGCGAATGACCTCGCTCTCGTAATACATAGTTTTGCACCGCGTGCTTTGTCATTTGATGTGGACAGTCAGGCTCTTCCCGACTACGTCGATATCGATGACAAGGGCGAGCTTGTGGGGGCTGGCCGCGATGCCGCCAGGAACTACTTGCGGGCGGCAAAAATATCGTTACCCGAGTTATTGACCGCCGAACGGAGAACGCAAATTGCCCTCACGGAGAAGGGGGACAAAAAGCTGAACGAACGTTTCCGCGAATTCTTCGAGGTTGGTGAAAGCAGCTTGCCCATTCCGCGGCTTCGTTGCAGACTTGAATACCGGCCAGAAATGGACGCGACGGGTACCAATCGATATTTGAGTTTCTGGGTCGCAGACGGTGAAGCCGACTTCTACCCTGCGCAGCGAAGTAGAGGAGTTAAGTGGTTTGTATCCCTCTTTCTTTTTCTGAGTGCGTCCGAGAAAATCCGACGCGGCCGTCTTCTTTTGCTTGATGAACCCGGAGCTTGGTTACACATCCGGGCCCAGCAGAACCTGCTGCGGTTACTCAATGCGGTGAAAGGAGACGTATGGGTGGTGTACACCACGCACAGCCCGCAGCTTATCGAATATGAAAAACTCTATCGCGTCCGTGCTGTGCAGCGGATGACTGGCCGTCCTGGCGGACCGACAACGGTAATAGATGCCGCGCATCTTGGAAGCGCGACCAGCGACACGCTTTCGCCGCTATACGCCGCCATCGGTTCAGACCTGTCGCAGCAACAACATATACAGAAAACGAACAATGTTCTGCTGGAAGAAATCAGTGGCTTTTACTATATGAACGGCTTCTGGCAGTTGACCGATTGCGCGCAGCCGGCTCATTTCCTCGCCGCCACCGGTGCCGACAAGCTGGTACAACTTTCATTCTTGCTGCGAGGGTGGGGTCTTGAGTTTATCTTTGCTGTTGATGACGACAAGAAGGGACGGTCGTTGCGTGAAAAGCTCAAGCAGACGCTCTACAGTGGAGAGGAAGAGCTGACTACCGAGAATGTGATACTGCTCAATGACTGTCCAGGTATCGAAGATGTGTTCAGTCAGACTGATTTTGCGGCACATGTCTTGCACCGCGAGCCTGCTCCTGCAGGAGTGCGCAACTCAGATTACGTAAAGCAGTTGAGAGCCTCGAAGCCCATCCTTGCGAGCCAGTTCCTCCAGTCCGTTAAGAAGAGAAAACTGACGTGGGATGTATTCGACGATGAGTCGAAGGGGCGAATAAAAGAGGCGGTCTGGTCCATCTCATCGGCACTTGAGAACAAGCAGCGCATCGGGTGAACTTCGCAATATCGACAGGCGATTCCCCTCAAGGCTTCACGGGCGTGTTTTTTTGTTCTTTCTTGGAATCACTCCATAGCCATTTTGAATGGTAGTTGTATTGCGCTCCAGAATGCAAACGGAATTCTGGTCGGATTGCGGAGAAGGCGTCTCCTTCTGTAAGGTGGCTCCGAAGGGAGGTGGTTTTAGTCGCCAGTTTGGCTCGGGTTCGATATGCTGTCGTCGGCCGAATCTTTTGGCGCTTACTCGGGCCGTACGCACCGGGATATGCTTGGGTGCCAAGCCCGGGGGGAAAGAGAACGCGGTAACAATATAGTCCAGTGCCATCGCGTCGTCGGGGGCAAGAACTTAGAGTGGAAAATAAAGATATGCCGACGGTCAAGATTGAGAGCTTGCAGCAACTCGCGACCTCGGAGAACGGTCCATACATGATAGGCGAACTCTGTCGTCGTCTAGTGTACAACTGGGTTCCGAATAGGTTGATTGGCATGAGCTTCCACTCGGGAACCGCGAATAACCTGCCTGGGTGGGACGGCTGGGTTCAGCTTGCTGAAACAGACGACCAGCCGCCACATTTTTCGCTTTGGGAATTGAGTACCCAGGACGCCGATAGGGCAAAAATCCTCAGTGACGTGAAGAAATCTTTCAGGCGCACGCTTCCGGTCGGCTGGGAACAGAAACGCACAATCTACGTGGCTGTAACCTTGCGCAAGCTATCCGACAAGGACGCGCTCGAACAAGAAATCGCTGCTCTCTCGATGAATCCTTGGGGATACGTACGGATAATCGATGCTCCTGCGTTGGTTCAATGGATTGAGATGTGTCCTGCCGTGGAGGCTTGGTGCGCCGAAACTTTGAGGATTGGAGACGGACGGTTCGGCATCTCTCTGGAAACTTTCTGGCGGCGCTGGTCAACTGCCACTCGACCGGCAATAAGTACGGGACTCCTAGTTGCAGGTCGACCGCAAGAGGAAATGGACGCATTGTTCGCACCGCAACAGGCTGGGAGCTTGACCTTACTCTCAGACTCCGCTGAGGAAACGGCAGCGTATGTCTATGCGTATCTGCTGAATGCAAAAGACCAGGACGGGACCTCTCGTGCGCTGTCGAACGCACTCGTCATTTCCTCCGTCGAGGCCGCGAATCGTTACGCAGATGAGCCGGCACCCCAAGGAAGGATACCTATAAGCATCCTTCTGCCACCTGCGAACGCTGCCGCCAACGCGCTGGTAAGCGCGGGACACTACGTCATCAATGCGATTGGTCGCGCGTCCCCAAGCGTGCGGCCAAAAACGCTCGCGCGTGCGCTTCGAGGAGCATTCAGCCAGGCGCTCGAAACAACCATGGATTTTACGGCCGAGGAGGCAGAGCAGCAGGCCAGGGCGTCCGGCGGCAGCGTGTCAGTCTGGTCAGTCTGGAATCGATTCGAAGCAAACGCTTTGGCCACCGTGCCGGACTGGTGTGCAAGCAGCGAGGTTCCGCACACAGTTCCCGCAGTGTTCGCCGCTGGCTGGGACGACAATCTAGCCTCGGACAAAGACGCGCTTTCTCTGCTGAGTTTGTGCAGCTATTCTGCGTTTCGTTCTTCCGTTGCGAAACACATCGCGAGTGACCCACCCCTGCTTCAGCGCGTCGGCAACATCTACTCCGTGCTGGCTCCCACCGTTGCGTTCGCACTTATGGCGAAAAGCATCACAAAGGAACAATTGCTCGCGCTGGAAGACGCAATTGCCGACGTATTTTCTCGAATCGACAGCAAACTAGTTGAAACTTGGGAGACTGCGCCGAGCGTACCGTTGTCGAGCGCACCCGAGCATCACTCTGATTGGTTGCGAAGAGGTCTCCTGGAGACTCTGCTGAGAATCTCGGTATTTAGCGATGTACTCGATGCTGCGGATGTCGCTCACGAGTTTGGAGGCTGCCAGGCATTCGTCGACCGAGTTGCGCAAAAGAATTCCTATTTCAGGAGTGAACCGCGTTTTCTCGCGGCTCTATCGGAGAACCTTCCGTTGCTCGCGGAGGCTGCGCCAATCCCTTTTGTTGAGGCCCTGGAGGAACTCCTTCAGGGCTCCGCATCCGCATCCGCGGTCGCGCCGCTGTTCGCAGACCGCGGACTCTTTGGGCCAGTCATGCATGCCGGCGTACTTTGGGCGCTAGAGTGTCTTGCATGGAGCCCTGACTTGCTTCCGCGGGTCGCCGTTATCTTGGCGCGCCTCTCGGAGTTGGATACCGGAGCGAGAGTTGTTAATCGCCCCTCGAACACCCTTCGTTCTATCTTCCTTGCGTGGAATCCTGGTACAAGTGCCTCCCTTGCGCAGCGAATAGAGATTTTGCACATTCTCAACGAACAGGTTCCCGCAACTACGTGGCAACTCGCCCACCATCTTTTGCCTCAGCCGTATGACTCGTCCACGTCCACCTATGAACCGATGTGGAAGGACTTCGGGCGGTCGAACCGGGAGCGTCCGACCGCGACATCTGTGCGAGAGTCGTATCGTGCGTACGTCGAGTTCACACTGCAGCTTAGCAACGGAGACCTTTCTCGACAAAAGACCTTGCTCGAGAGATACCCGGAGCTATCTCCGGAGCATCGCAGCGTCTTGTGCGACCAGTTGCTTGGGTCCGCGAAGATAGCCGACATCTCAGATTCTGTCAGAGAGCAGGTTTGGGATTCGGTGCGGCGGCTCGCAGCAAAGCATCGACGCTTCTCGAAAGCGCAATGGGCCATGAGACCAGCAGACATTGATGCTATTGAGGCTGTGGGAAAACTTTTTCGGCCAACTTCCCGATTGACCGAAATTCAGTGGCTATTCGACGAGAACTTTCCGGATGCCGCAGGACTCACCGACGATTTTGAAAGCGCACAGCATCGATTGGACGAGATGCGCGACGAGGCGATGCGAGAACTCGCCGCAGATGGGATAACCGCTATAGACGAGTTATTCAAAAGGACGAAACGTCCTTATCTTGTCGCGCAGCAGGTTGCGGTGAGCCTTGACGACACGGCGAGCGTCATCGATTTACTCAGTGGATGGGCCGTTCGCATGACTTCGTCAGACAAACTTGGCATTCGAAGTCTATGTGCTGCTCGCTATTTCAAGCACAAGGAGAAGTGGACGCGCGTCATCAAGGCTGCCGCAGAAAAACGGCGGTGGCCGGCGTGCACTTTGGGGCTTTGTCTTGCCGACTATCCAGACGAGGCGCTGACGTTGGAACAGGTGAAGACGCTCAGCGAAGAAGCGGGGGCGTGTTACTGGAAAAACCGCAGTGAGTACCTTCGTACCACCGATAGCGCTGTCGCTATCGCAATCGCCGGTGGGCTAATTGCCCACGGTCGCGCCATTGGGCTTGTTAACCAGAAGCTTGCCATTTTGGGTACGACGGTCGCGATGGCCGCAATGCGGGCTGCATTGAGTGAACTTGTCGCACTTAGCTCGCCTGTTTCGGATTCGATGTTGGGATATAACCTGAAAGAAAACCTCAATTGGTTAAGCAAGGAAGGTGAGACACCAAAGGTTGAGTTGGCAAAGATGGAATTCAGTCTTCTTCCCGTGCTGCTCGATGAGTTACACGATGGTGAACAGTTGTTAATCCATCGGGCGCTCGCGGAGAACCCAGAACTGTTCGTCTCCGTCGTTTGCGAGATTTATCGTCCGGCTCATCAAGCTGAAGATGATATCGAAGACAATCCGCAATCGAGCGAGTTCGAGCGCCAACGTGCAACGGTCGCTTGGAGTGTTCTCAGGGAGTGGCGCACACCACCAGGTGTGAATGGCTCGGGGCGACTTGACTACTCGCTTCTGATGGCGTGGCTGACTGAGGCGCGACGAGGAGCAGACGTCGCGGATAGGGCGGAAGTCGGCGACCATTGCATTGGTGCGGTTCTGTTCCACACTCCGGGTGAGCACGGGTCAGGCGATTGGCCCTCTACTACCCTCAATAGGGCATTGGAGGAACTTGCATCAGACGCTGTAGAGAGTGGTCTGGAAGTGGAAGCGTACAACGCTCGCGGGGTGACCACCCGCGCGATGCTGGAGGGTGGTCACCAAGAGCGCGATTTGGCGGCGCAATGGACCGCGCGAGCGAATGCTCTTCCCAGTAGATGGCAGCGCGCTAAACGTATGTGCGAGCGTATCGCGACTTCCTGGGCGCAGACGGCAAAGCAAATGGATGAGCGTGCGGCGCAACGTCGACTTCGACACTAGCGAAAGCGATGATTGAAGAGATGTGCGCCGGTCGGCGGTCGTGTGTTCAAGTTTCTCCTCCTTCCTATCGATATCGAAAGCCGCCGATACCACATCGTAGAGAATCGGACATGGCGCAACCCTGTATTTCAACCGCCTCATCGCGAGCCGCTGGTTCTTTCGTCGACCAGTTCAAGGCTCGGGTTGCGCTGCTCGCTCTTTTCGTCGGTTCGATGTGGGCGGTGTTCTTGTTGTCGGTTTCGACGCCTTTCCTGCATCTGAACCGTCACGGCGTTGTTCCACACACGCTGGACGGTTTGCAGGGCATCCTGTTCGCGCCGTGGCTGCACGCCGGCCTGCTGCACATCACGGCCAACACAGGCGGATTGCTGGTGCTCGGCTGGCTCACGATGTGGCCGCGCATCGCGAATTTCTGGCAGGCGACGGTTGGCGCCATGCTCGGCGCAGGACTGTGCGCGTGGCTGCTCGGCGCGCCCTACTCGGTGCACATCGGCGCGAGCGGCGTTGTGTTCGGCTATGTCGGTTATCTCGTTGCGCGCGGCTTCTATACGCACAGCCTCCTCTCGATACTCGTCGCCCTGTTCGTGGCCAGCAGCTACGGACTGAGTCTGCTGTTCGGCTTGCTGCCAATTTACCCGGGAGTGTCGTGGCAGAGCCATCTCGGCGGCGCAATTGGCGGCATCATTGCCGCACGGCTCTCGCGGCAAACGCTACGCCATCTGGCCTGACATTTTCACGTTTACGGTCTGTATATCGTTCTGGAAAATCACATCGGGAGTGTCTCGCCGGTCCTTCAGCATCGCCGTTCGGCGCGTCGCTTACAGGTCAGGTTGGTACCGATGGTGACCACACCGTCTGGAAGTTTGGCGTCAGCTACCGTACGTCTTGTCGGAAACTGAAACGGCATGGTCCCGGCGTCCCCTATCTGCGGACTGCGCGAGACGGCCGAGCCAGTCGGGTTTTGCGACTCTGGCTGCAACACTGTTTTCAGGAATCGCACATCGACGACAGCCTTTCTCAAACGGATACTTCGCATGTCCAAATCATCTGGTGGCGGGCGAGACGACACGAGACCGCTACGAGGCTGGAACTTCGAAGGGAAACCGACATGAATGAGCAAAAACGCCAAAGTATGATTGCATACCTGCGCCGCAAGATGGCTAAGGTTGGCATCAAGGTGGCCGACGTCGCGGCGGCAATCGCCGAAGAAAGGGCGCGCCAAAAGTCGGCACGTTACCGCAGTGCTTTCGGCGACACTTGGGATAGCAACGGCGATATGCCTCAGTGGCTGAGACAAGCCGCGAGCGCTGGGCAGTCACTGGCGCACTTTGCTGTTGAGAAGTCGTCAACGTCGACTAGCCGTACACGTACGGCAATTGAGTGGAGTAGGGACCCGTTCGCTGGCACGCGACTGGCGACAGTTAGACCGTCGTAAGCGACGTGTAATAACTGTCTCATGCTCGTTGCCCGACTATGTACCGGGTCCTCGACCGCTTGCGGGGCCTGGTTCGCTCACCAAGCCAATTGATGATTGCCGCTTCGTCAAGCTAGATGACCGTGCAGCCCGGTAGGTGTGCGTTTATCGTGCGGGCAAGAGCATCGATGAGCAATGGTGGTTCGAATTGGGGAGCTTATAGTTCACGGCTGTCGCGCGTCGGCGGCCTGTGAGTGGCCAGTTCGCCCCCGTCCGGATGACACCTCAATGCACTGGCCAAGCCTGCGCAGGCTCTCCTCGGCAGGCGAGCGGTCTGCGAAGCCGCACGCAATCCATTCAACCGGTGGCTGCTCGCACAGACGAACCGAGACGACCCCGTTGGTGACATCGCGCGTGATGCCGGGAGTGATTAAAACTCTTCCATCGCGGAGAACTCGTTGGCCGCGCTGCGCAACTATCCAGGCAATGCGACGCTCTCGGCGAGGCCGGCCTGTGACGAAATCGCGCTGAGCTGCGCGGCGTGCGTGGTCGGATTGGTCGCCGAACTAGCTTTTGCCGCAGAATTTCAGCCGCCTGCGCTGGATTTTCTTTACCCCGGCGGCATGCCGCGCTACATTCTCCTGACAAGAAAATCGAGAGAAACGGGGCCGCCGTGGAAGATAAACTGCAACTGGTATTCGAGAGCCTTAGCGGCCGACACCTAATCGACCACCCACAGCTAGACACGTGCTCGAATGCCGCGAGGGTTCGTTTGGACGTGCACCACACCTCGCCGACCGAATTCCAACTCGAATCCCGCGGTGAAGCGCAGGTCGTCGAACTTGATTGGACGCCAGCTGACAATCTCCTGAAGCGTTCGTATCTCAACGCTGACGACGCAAAGCGCGACGGCGCCTACGCAATCGCGCTTGCTGCTGTCGAGCAGTTGGAGAACATGGTCGGCGTAGCCCGGTGTGAGACGAGAACCGGCGCGGATTACTATGTCATGCCAGCTGGAAGCGACCCTGAGACTTATCTCGAAGATGCGTATCGGCTCGAAGTATCTGGCTCCGACAGCGGAGAGACGGATGTTCGCTACAGGCTGAAACAGAAACGTCAGCAGGCCCTAGACGGCAAGAGCAGCCTTCCTGCTTTTGCCGCCGTTGTAGGCTTTCGCGTCAAACTCATCCTACTCGAACCAGCGGCATGACCTGGCTAATCTTTCACCGACAGAGTGAGATGCTTGCGCAGAACGCGCACGAATCACTGCGCGCGGGCGACAAAGATGGGGCCAGACGGCTGTTCTCGCAGGCGGCAGAACTCGAGCGGCAGGCCCTCGACTCACTAGCCCCTGACAAAAGCAAAACCCGTGGCATCACCGCCGTCAGCGCAGCAGCGCTCTTATACAAGGCTGACCAGTTCGAACAAGCGTGTCAGCTTGCGTACAGCCAGTTGGGAGATGCCGCTCTGGCCGAATTCGCGCGCTTCCAGCTCGAAGAACTCGTTCAGACCGTCTACAACGAGCGAGAGAAGAAAAAATACGACGTCACTTTCCTGCCGGGAATGGTCAATGTGTCGGTCAGGGGCGGTGAGGTGCTGCGTGGCGCCGCCCCCCTTGACCTCATCGTTGACCGCGTAAAGACGATTCAGGCAATGTTCTACCGCGTTATCGAATGGACGACGTCGCGGCCGCATCGCAAAGGGCCACCCACGAAGGATGTTAGTCAGCTTTTCCAACCTTGGCTGTTGCAGGATGTGCCCGGCAGTTTCCAGTTCTCGGTCGCCATCAAGGCGAGCACGCAGTTGGAACTGTTCGAGAAGCAGAATCCGGGTGCGTCCGACGTGGCGCGACAGTTTCTCCACATCGTTCAGACCATCTCGGTTGACGAGACCGGTGATGCGACCAAAGCGCTCGTTCCGGACGACAGCTATCGCACTACGTTCCGCAAGCTCGTGCGAAACCTAGCTCCCACTGGCAAAGAGTTTGATAGTCTCGAATTCCGGTCGACCGGTGTCGACGACGTGCCAAGCATCAATGCGGTCGCACGCATAAAGATAGCCAAGGTCATTCGCGCTGAGCAACCGGTGCCGGCGGTAGGTGAGCAGGCGGTGGAACTTACCGGCAATCTCCGCGCTGTAGACCTCAACGACGATTGGCTGAAAATACACGTGCCCGACAAAGGTGAAGAAAAGGTCTCTGGTGTGTCGCAGCAGGTGGACGACGTCATCGGGCCAATGGTTAACAGACAGGTTCTCGTTCGCGCAGTGCGAACCAAGTCGGGTGGCCTGCGTTTCGTTGACATCGAGCTCGTCGACGAGCGCAAGTAGGCGCAATAATGTACGCGGGCCCGTCAGACAGCACTGCCCGTTGCAAAGTAACTTCCATTGATGTCGCAATTTTTTGCGATTTCGCCGCGGATATGGACGCAGCGTGACTAGCCCCTAGCGGCACTGGCACTGCCTACAGGGCAACGTGACGGTCAATCGGAGGTGATAAATGCATGAGCATAAATTGCCGGGCGCCGAAGAATTTCGCGAACAACTGCTGGGCTTCAACAAAAAGGTATCGCGTCTGGAAGACAGTCGATTCTTCAGCGGGCCGGCCGTCGGATTCAGTTTGAATCGAGTGCCGACAAAAATCCTATCTGCGAAAGAGATAGTGGACAAAGACGGAGAGCCTATCTGGGAATTAGAGTTGAAGACCGAAGTCGCCGATTTCGACCTGCATCATCTCGACCGGGAGAATATTGAGGCGTTCACGCTTACGTATCGAATGCTGACCCAGAATAACGATAGGTACAGCATCGCGCGGCTAGCCGAGAACTATCAGTTTGCGCATAGCTTCTTCCGAGATGCATTCACGCAAGTCAGAGAACTAAAATGCTTCGTTCCTGAGTGCTGGCTCCTCGCTCCAGCCAAAGGGAGTGGCCATTACATACCGGGAGATTTTAGATACGGTCATCTACGGCGAACTCGCGCACAGCAACAAGCAGAAAGCGGCAACGTTCGAACGTTGGACACGCTGGCCCGCTCACGAAAAGGTGCTTTGGTTCGTTTTCGACCACGCGTTGAGATGCTCGATGGAAACCTTGTAGCACTTTCGCGACATCAACGCCGCGACACTGATGGTGCACTTCGGGGAGCCATTGCGCGACGAGACTGCTTTTCGAAGACTCCAAGATAAAGGCATTCTGCGTAAGGATGCGTCTTGGTCGCAGATTCAAGGCCAGTGATTTACTGGGCAGACGCTTATGTGTCCCAGCGGAAAATCGTCGTATCGTCAAAACATCGGACCGCGCTTTATGAAGGTACGAAAGCTCAGACAAGCGCCCGACAAGAAATAGCCAACGCATCACCACCACTTGGTCATGGCGCCTCGTACCCTGTTGGACGGCGGAAGGCATTGGTGTTGCAGACAAGCCTCGGCTCAGCATCCGCTTTCGACAGCGCGTGCAGTTCGAGAAAGTAGTGATTCGAAAATTTGTCGTCTGCCGTCCAGACATCCGACTGCTGTCCAGCGCCCTTGTGCACGCCGGCCCATGCGAACAAAGTCGTGCTTGATATTCTGTACGTTCTGGAGGGAACAGGGGGGCCGAGGTAGCGCTCAAGAGAAATCTCGATGGTTTGGTCTGCTGCAATCGCACCGATACTTCGCATATCCTTTTCGGTCGCGGCTTTGCCTCGTGGCGCGTACTTTAATTCCACAACGCAGATGACTTCGTTCGCGTTGCAAATCACTATGTCGGGACGCACAACGCGCTCCTCACCCTTCAATTCGACACGTGGTTCAATAAAAATCTGGCGATTTGGCTCACCCCGCATCTGATGCCTCAACTCTGCGAAAAGGTGGCCCTGCAGGCTTCGTTCAGAGTTTATGTGGCCAACACAATATTCCGTCTTGACCACATTCAGCCAAGCGTCCGCGAGACAGTGTCCGATTTTTGACCGTTTGACCATGGTGATGTATCGAGTAATCGGTACTGTATATCGGCATCGTCGTGAAGAAACTTAACCGATGTTCACGTTACATGACTGTTCAAGTTCAGTTGTGTAATAGCGTTACCCTGTTCACTTGCCACACTGTATAGCTGCGGGTCCTGAAGGCGTACCGCCAGCGTGCGCCTTCAGGAGTAACCCCATGTTACGAATCTCTCACCGTCGTTTCACATGTGTCCGACATCGCTCCGTACACTCCGAGCCGTAGTCACTGACGTTGCACTCAATGTGAGAGGAGTAGCGAAGATGAACAAGAAAATTCTCGCCGCAGCGCTCGGTCTGGGAGTACTGGCAGCATCAACGGCAGCATCAGCACACGTCGACGTCGCCATTGGATTGGGCATCCCCGGGGCCGTGTATGCGCCTGCAGAACCGGTGTACGCACCGCCACCTCCTGTCGTGTATGCTCCCGCACCTGTCGCCGTCGCGTACGGAGGTGGTGACGACTGGCGAGCCCGTGAATGGCGCGAACGTCGCGAGTGGCGTGAGCGTGAATGGCGCCGCCAGGAATGGCGTGAGCACGAGTGGCGCGAGCATCGTGATTGGCGCGGGTATTGAAACGACGCCTGAAGGCGCCACATCCGAGAAATCCGACCTCGGAGTACTTTCGAATGAAAACTAGCCCGATACGAATCGCCTTGATTGCAACGACGCTGGTATTCGCGACAGCAGGCACGGCAAACGCCGCAGGCTGCCTCAAGGGCGCAGCGGTAGGCGGGGGCGCTGGGCATTAATGGGGCACCACGCAGTCATCGGTGCGGTCGGAGGTTGCATGGTCGGTAGGCACCTTGCAAAACAGCACGCTCAAGAACAGGCTCAACAGCAAGCCGCCCAGCGTCAAGCAGCACAGGCGCAATAAAGCGTCGTCGGCGTGGTGTACCCGGTGGAACCAGAGAATTGCCGGTCCACCGGGTAGCTGACAACTACGTTCAGGTCGTTAACTCAGCGCCGGACTCGACTGTGGCCAACGGAGCGGGCACGGCCACGCTCTTGCGCGGCGCTTGGTTCGCCGGCGCCTTC
The DNA here is from genome assembly GCF_003269035.1 of Paraburkholderia bryophila. Classification (GTDB taxonomy): domain Bacteria; phylum Pseudomonadota; class Gammaproteobacteria; order Burkholderiales; family Burkholderiaceae; genus Paraburkholderia; species Paraburkholderia bryophila. The sequence continues at coordinate 697,052 of NZ_QLTK01000002.1, forward strand.
TTGGCAGCAGTTTTCTTCGCAGTCGGGGCCTTCTTCGCGACAGCCTTCGTGACCGCCGGTTTTGCATCGGCCGCTGCACCGGCGCCATCAATCAAAAACTTCGTGCGGTCTTTCGCACCGGCTAGCCACGCCGGAGCCGGACCGCGTCCGCTCCAGGTCGCGCCTGACTTCGGGTCGTGATACTTAGCCGGCTGCTGACCTTTCGGCTGCCCCTTGGTAGAAGCCGCACCAACTGCCTTCGAGGCCTTCTTCACCGCAGTTTTCGCCTTGCTCACGGCACCCGCGGGCGTCGCGACAGTCGCTTTAGCGCCGCCTGCAATCAGGAATTTGCTTCGGTCTCTGGCTTCGGCAATCCACGCCGGCGCGCGCCCACGTCCACTCCACGTCGCACCCGACTTTGTGTCTTGGTACATCGCCGGCTGCGGTCCGCGGACATAGTTGCCAGCAGCCTTCGCTTTGCTCGCAGGAGCTGCCTTCGCTGTTGCCGTACTTTCGCCAACCAAGAACTTGTCGCGGCTATTCGCCGAAGCAATCCAACCGGGCGCACGGCCGTGTCCTGACCAAGTCGCACCGGTCTTCGGGTCGCGATACTTGACCGCAGCAACACTGCCTTTGCTCATGGTCTTAACAATTGCCTTCGTGGCGCGCTGCTTGCTGCCACCGTGCGCGTCAATGTCAGCGGTGGTCAGGCCGTGCTTCGCCATCAACTCGCGAATCTTTTCGATGACGCCCGACGATTGCTTTGCAATCAACGCATCCGCTTGGGCCTGCAATTTTTTAATCTTCGCCTGCATTGCTTCCAAAGTCGTTGCCATCAAGTGGCCTCCTCATAAATGTGGTCGAATATGCCACGGTCGCGCTAGAAAAGGCTAGTGCATGGACTAAAGCGGCGTATCACCAAAAATCACAACACTGCATCGCCGCGCTCAATGCCCTTCAATGTGGTCCGCTCAAGGCTTGTCCTTGCCGCGAACATTACTTGGTGGCTCTCCGGTGTTTCCACCGTTCCTCCTTCGGCGTTGGAAGAGAACACCGAATCCAACCGCGACAACCAAGGCCGTCAACAGGACGGCGCTCATGCCGGTCGCACTACGGGATTCACTTGCGCGGGAAGGAGCAGACGCGACCGTAGGCGAAGAGGCTTGCGTCTCCACGGGTTTCGGAAGGGCCACGCCGGCCGCACTCCCTTGACGCACCAGAGATGCTTCCGATGTCGGCAAGGCTTGGGACGCGGGGAGTACGATTGCTTCCGAGGCCGGTCCGACAGGGGCCATGGCATTGGCCGAGGCTATAACCGGAGCCACTGCAGCGCGGGAATTGGTTTCGACAGACTTGGCCATCGCCTTCCACTGCGCGAATACGGTGTCGATGCAGTGGACGTCATTGCACGCGTTGCGCGATTGCCTCCAATGAGCGAGTTGCTCAGGTGAGAGCTTTCCACTGCTTAACAGAGCCTGCTGCTGCGCGAAGACATCGTCGTACTCGTTGTTCAGTATGGCGTGGTCGCATATGACACGTTCAGCCGGTTGTCGCGTGGTCGCACATTGAATATCGCGCGCCCATGCTCCGGTTGAACCCAAAGCTGTCAGTGACAGCAACAATGCAAAGTAATACTTCAGACGCACTAGTCCTCCTATGAAACCGATTGGCATAGCAGCGGCAAGAAATCGCCGCCGGGGAGCGACCAATGGGCCACAGTTCTTGGACCGTGCGCCCCCGACCAAGTTGCCGCGATGACGATTCCACGTGCCCGAACGACGTCGTGTCATCGACGACTCGCCAACGCGGCCGTTCAGCCTGCAAGCGATGCCCCGCGGCTAATCTGCGGAAAAGACCACTGCCGCCATGTCGCCGACTTGCGCGAAGCTGCGGACAAAGCGATAGGCCTGACCACCGACATGCATCTGATTCGCGCCCGAAGAGGTCGATTCAAGCATTTCGTTAGCAAGCGAAGTTGCAATCGTGCCAATCTGCTTCAGGTCTTCACGCAGACCCGCGGGGTCGCCCAAATAAACGATACAGACACTGTCGGTGGGGCGCACCATCACGATGCTCGTCGCGCTATCGAGTGCCCGCTCTAAATATTCAGCGAGTGTTCGCAGCGATTCCGGTATCTGCTCGGGATGGCCATCCGCTGAACCATTGTCATTCGTCATCTTGACCTCCTTCGCCCGATGGGCCGTATGAGCGACCTAATAGTCTTCCGCTTGACATCATGACACGGCGGACGTGTCAGAGCCCCGGAACCACAATCGGGCCAGTGTCGTGTTGAGACCAATCTGAATTCGGACGTCCGGCAAGGCAGCGCTCGGGCGGCCGGCAGAGGTGCCGAACGTGCAGTTCACCCAGGCGAGATAGCGGCAGCGCGCTCAGACAGCAAAGAGCGCACGCAACCTCACGTTTGAGCCATTGCGGTCGACGCTGAGTTGCCGCAGGCGGCCTCTACCTCGGTCGGCCATACCGGCTCCAGGCTCGTCAGTTGCGCAATGTAGTGCAGTATTGACAGCAGGAATATCGGCCCCGAAAGCAGGATGGTGAGAACGCGCATGGCACCGCCGGCGCTGCCGACAGCTCCTATGCCGTAGAACCAGACGCTCATTGAGGCGCGCAGAGAGGGGCCTCGCGGAAGATACCGTTCGACCTTCGGTAGCGCGTCCGGGCCCTGCTCCATGTACCGCCGGATGAACTCGAA
>NZ_QLTK01000003.1 GCF_003269035.1 Paraburkholderia bryophila
AGCTGAGGCAAACTACTATCGGCAACTTGAAACACCGGTCGCCGAACCCGCATTAACTTAAACCAACCAGCCTCCACGATTCCCGGGGCGGTTCACAGCAGGTTCCTGAAGCGCGTGCACTGATTCCTGTACATGCGGCGGGCAAACAGCAAACCGGGACGATCATTGTGAGCGTAACCGGCACCGTTTTCTCGATAGACAACCCCGAGCATATCGAAATCGCTAATCGCATCGAGATTCGCCTCGTTGATCAGGATCTGCTGCCTCGTTATGCCGATCTTTGACGCCGACAACCAATCAGCTTGTGTCTCTAACGAATAGACGAAGAGGATCGACGTATGGGGACATTATTCGTGCCATTGTTAGAGGCAGCGGTCGCGGAGCTGGGGCCGGTTTTGCTGAGCGCGGGCAGAGCTTTGTTGGGTGGCGCGGCAACGGCGGCGACAGGTAGTGCGTCGGGTGACAAGTCGAAAGAAGACAGCAAGACCACGCCTGCAGTTCGAACGCTCCCGCGTACTGGCGAGAGCTGCAAGAAATGTCCGCCAGACGCAGGATCGAGAATTAATCGCAGACACGGAGTGAATTGGAACGCATACCGTTACCAGGCACGCGTCACCGGCTTTGCATTCGACACAGAAGCATGCCGTTGGAGTGACGAGTGGCATTGGCTCAAAATCGATTTTGATGGATTCCAGACCGGCGACTGTCTTCTTCAGGAAACCAAGGGCAACTATGACCAGTTCATCGACGGCTCTATACCTGGCGCGGTGGACTTTTTTAGAGGATTCGAATCTATGGAAGATCAGGCAATGGCGCAAGGAACCGAAGTGCGTCTGAATCCCCCTGCGCGTCTGACGTGGTACTTTCAGACGCCTCTCACGCAACGCAAAATGACCCGGCTTCTCGCACGCCTCGGCATCCATTCCATCTATCAACCCTAAGCGGATATGGAAATCAACGCGATGTTCCGGGACATGTCCTTATCGTCCAAAGACTTCCCGGCGATGCTGGCCCGCGAGTCCACAATCGTCGATACGCTTGCGACGAAGAGTCCGCTAATGGCTCGTGCGAACTGGTATCTGAAGGGGAATACCCTCGACGAAGCGACACAGTACCCCACATTCACCGCCGATGGGGCGGCCTCATCGGCGGCGATCGCCGTCCTCGCTGAGGAATTCAGAAGGGGAGCGTCGAACGTGTCCCATGCCGCTATCTGGAATACCAGAATGGGATCGAACGAGGGTGCGTCTATGTCGTGTCGCGTGTCCGATGCAAAGGTACTAGCGGACAACTTTGCATTAAGAGTGGGCGTGCCCGCCTGTTTTGCCACAGCAGACGTTCTCGCACACGTAGTCAGCGCAATCGTTGCGACCTTCCAGCCGATGGTTGTCGAAGCCTCACCGGTCGGCTACTTCGAAAAGCAGGTCTTCGACGACAAACCCGGCGTCGGCTGGATGCTCTATCTGCCGAAGATCATCAGCGTGCAACAGGTGCCGGAAGCTCGCGCGCTAATTCCTGTCCCGAACCATGGCAAGAACCAGACCGGCACGATCATCGTAAGCGTAACCGACACCGTTTTCTCGACAGACAACCCCGAGCACATCGAAATCGCCAACCGCATCGAGATCCGTCTGGTGGATCAGGATCTACTGCCACGCTACGTGGACCTTTGAAACCGATAGCCGCCCAGCTTAAATTACCAACCGGAAGACAGAGAGGATCGACGTATGGGGACATTATTCGCACCGTTGTTAGAGGCAGCGGTCGCGGAGTTGGGGCCGGTTTTGCTGAGCGCTGGCAGAGCGCTATTGGGTGGCGCGGCAACGGCGGCGACAGGTAGTGCGTCGGGTGACAAGTCGAAAGAAGACAGCAAGACCACGCCTGAAGTTCGAACGCTCCCGCGTACTGGCGAGAGCTGCAAGAAATGTCCGCCGGAACAAACAGGGCTTGCACTCAGGCGATTGCACTACATGAATGCGGCACCCCGCGTATGGGGCGGCCGTATAACGTCGCGGAAGGTTGGAGCGAGGAGTGGCACTGGTCGAAAATTGATTTCGACGGTTTCAAGCCTGTCGAATGCCTGTTGCAGGAAGCTAAAGGCAATTACGACCAGTTCGTCGACCAGCCGTGGGCAATGAGGTCTTTCAAGGGATTCGACGATATGACGGCAATGATCATGGCGCAGAGCGAAGTCGTGGCAGAAAACCCGCCAGCCCGCCTGATGTGGTACTTCCAGGGGCCTAAAACGCGACAAAAAATGCTTGAAGTATTGACTCAGTATGGAGTTCCGTCGGTCGTCGCGCCATGAGTAACCACCTGAAAATCAATGCGCAGTTTCGGGCCCCGACGCTTTCACCGCATGACTTCGTGGAGATATTGAACCGGCTCGGCTCGATCATTGATTCGATAGCGCAGAAGCATGGCGAGCTTCAGAAGAACAGATGGCGTATGAAAAGAGACTCACAGACCGAAGCCAAGCTGTACTCGGCGTTCGACGAAGGTGGGGCATCCCCGGCCGCTCTCGCTGTTCTAAAAGAAGAATTCCGGAACTCACCCAATCGGACTTATGTATCGATCTGGGACGGGAGCGACGCGGCGGCATCCGGGATCAGTATGGTGTGTCACGTGGGACGCCCGGGCGCGTTGAATTTGTTCGTTGTCGAGATGCTTGGCGAGTATGCGCTGGCCGAGCTTACGAATGTCGCCAGTATCGTCACGCGTACCGTGCAGAAATTTAATCCGGCTTACGTAGCAGTGTCTCCGACGGGCTATTTTGAAAAACGCGTCTTCGACGACAAACCCGGCGTCGGCTGGATGCTCTATCTGCCGAAGATCATCAGCGCGCAACAGGTGCCCGAAGCTCGCGCGCTAATTCCTGTCCCGAACCATGGTACGAACCAGACCGGCACGATCATCGTAAGCGTAACCGACACCGTTTTCTCGACAGACAACCCCGAGCACATCGAAATCGCCAACCGCATCGAGATCCGCCTCGTCGATCAGGGTCTACTGCCTCGCTACGCGGACCTCTGAACCGGACGGACACTCGACCAGCCCGCCCATAGAAAAAACCGCATTAACCCATCGACAACGTCACCCGCGCCCAAACCTTATAAACCACCCCACGCAATTCACTCGACCCATGCAGCGACAGCCCCAGATTCGCCGCCGCGAGCGCCACCGCCGCCAGAATACTCACCGGCAGCGCGCTAATCGTCTCGGTCAGCGCCAGGGCAACGAGCAGAAACATCAGATGAACCAGCATATTGCGCACGATCGACCACACATGCAGCCGCGAGAACACCAGCAACACGGCATAGTCGAAAAAACTTTTCAGCACGACTACCGCCGCCGCGCCCATGATCCCGAACCAGTGAATCCCGCACCACAGCGCGCCGGCGAACACCGGTAGTTCGATCCAGCTCACACCAGCGATTGCCGCCGGACTGGTCTGCGCCTGAATCAGAATCCCGAGAATCCCGGATTGGCCGCTTAACCACACACCGAGCACAAGCACACTGGCGACCGGCGCCGCAGCCGCCACGGTCGGCCCAAGCCACAGCATCAAAAACGGCTTCAACGCAAACAGCGCGACGATCACGCATGGCGTGAAAGCGCCGTTCAGAAACGCGAGAGCGCGATGCGCGAGCGCATCCGCGTCCGCGCGCGACACCGCCGAGAGTCGCGGAAACAACGTGCGCACCATCGCAACCGGCAGTAGATTCAACCGCGTAATCAGGTTCTGCGGCGTCGCATAGTAAGTCACGAAGCGCGCGCCGAGCAACGCGCCTACCAGCACCCGGTCGAGCGTCGCCGCAATCATGTTGGCGCCGGAAAACAGCAGCATCCAGCGGCCATAACGAAACAGTTCCGCCATCACGCGCCATTGCGGCATCCGCACCCGTCGAATGCCGATGGCGCGAAACGCGGCCGCGCCGAGCATTACGCCGGCAATCAGACGCGCCAGCACGGCCGCCGGTATCACGACGGCCAGCGAGGGCGAAAAACAGAAAATCGCCGCCAGCGGCAGCAGTTGAAACAGCGCGGTGCCGATTGTCTGGTTGATGTTGAAACTGGCGAAGCGCTCCACGCCGTTGATCGCACCGGCAAACACCCAGGAGACGTTCGCGATCGGCACGGCCACCGCGATCCACGGCAGGCTCGCCATCACTTCGTGTTGAAACTCGGGTTCGATCTTCACGCCATGCGTAATGTAGATAAACGTGCCGAGATAGATCAGCAGGCCGCCGACAATGCCGGTGCCCAGGTTCATGAACCACGCGCTCCAGAAAATCCGCTCGATCGAATCGTCGTTGGCGGCGCGCGCCTTGGAGATCTGATTTTCCGTCGCGAGACTCGTGCCGAGATCGAGCACGCTGAAGTAGCCGATCAGCGCCCACACCAGATTGATGACCCCGTAGCGCTCCACGCCCATCAGATGGATGTACGCCGGCACGGTCACCAGGGAAACGAAGGTCGGTGCGATCGCTCCCGCGAAGTTGATGAAGATGTTCCTGACGATACTTCTTTCCATGGTGCCCTTGTCCGGCGGCTGAAGTCCTTCAATGATGGGGTTCGTCCCGGACGCCGTCGGTTCGCGGCCGCACCCTGGGGCCTGCGTGGCACGTCGGCGTCGGCCCGTCGCAGCCTCGAATAGTGCCCTGGCGCTCCCCGTGCCTGTGTGGGTGGCCGTACAGATAGTGGCGATCCGCCAGGGTTAAATGATTAATGAACCGAAGGTGGCGCCGCTGTGACACGTTCGGCATTGGCATCTCATGCCGCTATTTAACGGGGTTTGACCATGAAGCAGGGCGAGAATGGCAGGAGTGGATTAAACGCACGGTTGATCTCGATTTGCGTACCCACCTGCAACCGGTCCGCATTGCTCGAACAGGCCATCGACAGTTGTCTCGCGCAAACCTACGGCGAATTCGAAATCGTCATCGGCGACGATTCGTCCGACGACAGCGCGCAACGCCTCGTGGAACGCTGCCGTACGCGCAGCGCCCGGCCCATCCGCTACGAACGCAACACACCACGGCTCGGTCAGGCGGGCAACGTCAACCGGCTGTTCGCGCGCGCGCAGGGCGCCCGCCTCGTGCTGCTGCACGACGACGATCTGCTCGAGCCGGGCGCATTGGCCTGTCTGGATGCCTGCTGGCAGCGCTACCCGGCATTGACCGCGGCGTTCGGCAAACAGCGTGTGATCGCCGACGACGGCACACCGCGCCCGCAAGCCACCGAACGGCTGAACGTCGACTACCGGCGCGTACCGGAGCGCGCCGGCCGGCTGCCCATTCCCGCGTTGGCCGGCATCGACCAGATGTTCCCGAACAACGGCTACCTCGTGGATACCTCGACGGCGCGGCGGATCGGCTATCGCACGGTGGCGGAGGTAGGCGAGGCGTGCGATTTCGATTTCGGCCTGCGCCTGAGCGTCGACGCCGCGGCGATCTGTTTCGTGGACGAGTTCGTGTCGGTATCGCGCGAAACGGCGCAGTCCATTTCGACCCATGCGTTGCCCGCCATGCACGCGTTCGCCCAATTGCGCGCGAGCCATGTGCCGGCTGCGGCGCAAGCCGCTCGCGACGACGCCTTGCGCCGGGTCGCGCCGCGTGCGGCGTCCGCGTATGCGCGGGCCGGCGAGCCGGCCAACGCGTGGCGCGTGCTGCTATCGAAGCATTACCCGATGCGCGATCGCTTGCGCGCGCGGTTTTTCTATCACGTGCTGCTCGCGGCCCGTTCCACTTTCGCGCTGCGTACGCCGCACGGCGGCTGAGTCTTTTTTGCATCGTTTCATTGAAGCTGGTCTTTCGCACGACAACAACGCTATCCGTGCCGTCCGTGCCTCGAAGTAACAGGGGCTATGTGGCAAGGCGTACAGAGGATAGGTATGAGGTTTGTTGTAATGCTTGAAAGGTAAGCACAGTGAGGAGCGAAGCGTGAGGCCAGTAGTCTTCGATGGTCAGTTCGGTTGGTTCCATCCGGCGAATGGGCCGCATGGCGTGGTGTTGTGTTCTCCGTTCGGCTACGACGCGCTCTGCACGTATCGCGGCTTGCGCAGACTGGCCGAGCGGCTCGCCGAACGCGGCATGCCGGTGTTGCGCTTCGACTATCCCGGCACCGGCGACTCGGCCGGCGACGCGAGCGAACCCGGCCGCTGGCGCGCGTGGATCGACAGCATCAAGGAAGCGGTCGCGTGGCTGCGCGAGTCCACCGGCGTCGCGCGCGTCAGTTTGTGCGGCTTGCGTCTGGGCGGCACGCTGGCCGCGCTCGCGGCGCAGGAACTCGGCGGCGTGGACGGCCTCGTGCTGCTCGCGCCGGTGCTATCGGGCAAGAATTATCAGCGTGAGTTACGCGCGCATTACCGGCAGTGGCTATCGATCCCGGCGTCGATGGATTGCGTTCATGAACCCGATACCGACGCCTTCGTCGAGGCTTACGGTTTCCGTCTCTATCAGGACACGCTGGAGCATCTGCGCGCCGTCGACTTGCGACGCGACGCGCAGCAGCCCGCCGCGCGCGTTCTCGTGCTCGATTCGCTGGACCCGGCACGCGTCGATGCGCTGGTCGCGCACTATCGCGAGCAAGGTCTCGACGTCGAACGGCAGCCGTTCGACGAATACGGCAAATTCATGCTGGAATCGCTCGACAGCGAGTTGCCGCGAGCAGCGTTCGCATCGATTGAAAACTGGTTGACGGATCGCGACGGCGACGCAACGGCGAGTGTGCGCGGGGACGTCGGCGGCGCTGCCGGCCACGTTGCCGCTCACGCTGTTCCTGTCGCTGCTCAGGTCCCCGCGCATTTCCCCGCGCATCTCTCCACTCACGCAACGGACCACCTCGCCGGCCATCCCGTCGCGCCGAACGTGGTCGAGACGCCGGTATGGCTCGACGGCGGCAGGTTGTTCGGCATCTACTGCGCACCGGCCGCGCGCTGCGAAGCGCATGCGAGCGCCATCGCGCCGGCCGCGCTGCTACTGAACACAGGCGCCGTATCGCGGATCGGCAACGCCCGGCTCGGCGTGCGTTTCGCGCGGCGTCTCGCCCAACAGGGCATCAGTTCGCTGCGGGTCGACCTGCGCGGGCTGGGCGACAGCCTGCCGTCCGTCGACGGCCTGAACCTCGACGCGTTGTACGCGCCGGAAGGCGTCGACGACGCCGCGTGCGCGGCTCGCTGGCTGAGCGCGCAAGGCCATCGCGGCGCGGTGCTGCTTGGCATCTGCGCGGGCGCGTTCATTGGCCTGCACGCCGCCGCGCGCGAGCCGGCCGTGACCGGCGCGGTGCTGGTCAACCTGCAAAAGTTCACCTGGCGCAACCTCTGCGACGAGCAGGGCAAACCGGCGGTTGCGCCCGCAACTTTCGGCTCGACGCGCAGCTATTTGCGCTCCATGTGCCAGCCGCGCAAATGGCTGCGCGTGCTGAAGGGGCAGTCGGGCGGCTGGCCGGTGGCGCGCGAGCTGGCGGCGCGTTTCACGGCCCGCGTCGCGGCGACGCTGGCGGACCGGCTCGAACGCGTGAGCGGCATCGAAGTGGGCGCGCGCGAAGCGCACCGCCTGATCGCCGCAGTCGATGCCAAAGGCGCCGAGACACGGTTGGTCTACGGTGTGCTCGACGAGGGCGTCGAGGAACTGGAGTGTCATTTCGGCGCGTACGGTTCGCGGCTGCGGCGTTTCCAACACGTTCGCGCGGCGTTTTGCGAGCGCACCGATCACGCGATCCTGTCGTCGAGCGCGCAGGAGAACGTGATGTCGTACTTCGAGAATTTCTATCGCGACAGCTTTAGCGGTATCGCGCGGACCGACACCGAACCAGCTCACGACGCGCGTGCGACGCGCTCCCGCTGGCGGCAGTCGAGAGCCGCGCAATGGCTTGTAAAGCGGGCGCGCGCGGTTCGTCTATTCGGCGAAGCCTCATGAATGCACGGGACGGCCCGCGCACGTGAGCTTCAGGGGAGGAGCGCCATGCATCGTCAAACCGAACTGGACCGCATCAATCGCGTTGCGTGGAATTCGGCCGACGCCGCGCGCGTCTTCAACCAGGAGAAGACTTTCTCGGACCCCGGCCAGGAGGCCGCCTTCGGCTGGCTTGCGCCGCGTTGCAGCGGCGCGCCGCTGCTCGATATCGGTATCGGCACGGGCCGCACCATTCCGTTGATGACCGCGATCTCGAACGACTACACCGGCATCGATTACACCGAGAGCCTGCTCGAGCTGGCCAGGTCGCGCTACCCGACGCGCGACTTGCGGCACATGGATGCGCGCGATATGTCGGCGTTGCCGTCAGGCCACTACGGTCTGGCCGAGTTCAGCTGGAATGGGATCGATTGCGTGGACTACGAGGATCGCGTGCGCATTCTCGAAGAGATGTATCGGGTCGTGCGGCCGGGCGGCTATGTGCTGTTCTCGTCGCACAACCGCGGCGGCCCCGGCTATCAGGAGAACATCTGGCAATTGTTGCCGCACTTTTCGTATAACCCGCTCAAGCTTGGCTGGCGCACGCTGATTTCCGTGCGGCGGTTCCAGCTCGGCACGCTGAACTACCTGCGCCACGTGAAGCTGAATCACGACTACGGCGCTTACGCGGTGAAAACCGCGGCCGCCCACAACTTCGGCATTGTGATCGTCTACACGACGCTCGGCGAGCAGCGTCGCCAACTCGCGCAGGTCGGCCTGCAAAGCGACGCGGTGTTCGGTAGTTGCGAAGGCAACCGAATTCCCGACGACGTCGAAGAGAGCGGCGCGTGGTGGTTTCACTTCGTCGCGCACAAACCGCTGGCCGCGTGCCGCTTCGATTGAGAGGGTGCCATTGCGATGGCGCGAGGGCGCGGGCCGTGCGATCCACCAGCGGCGAACGTGTCGCTTCGGACGCCGTTCCGTTTCTTTCCGCCAGCGACGCGCCACCGCGCCGTGTCGGTCAGACAATTCGCCGTGCTACGTGCGTCTTCGCACGATGCAAATTTTGCAACGCAGGCACGCTTGGGACGCAAGCTTATGGCCCATCAAAATATGCGGCGTTACACGGACGAAACAATTCTTCAGAGGGATAACCCTGTCAGGACGTTTCCCAACTGGCGCAACTGTTTTGAAGCTTGCAACGTATCGTAAAACAACCAGGATGCATCAATAAAACGACACACGAGGGCCGTTCGATCAACAGGCTACGGCGGGGGCAAACACCGCTTCGGGGAGAGTGTCATGGAACAGGCAAACAAAGATCGATCGCTGGTGAGCAAAGTCATGGACGGACTGGTCACCGGCATCGTCGAAGAGAAGTACGGCGCCATCCTGCCACCGCAGGATGTGCTGTCGAAGGAGTTCGACGTCAGCCGCACCGTCATGCGCGAGGCGCTGTCGATGCTGCTCGCGCGCGACATGCTGGACGTGCGGCCGAAGATCGGCACGCGCATCCGGCCGATGAGCGATTGGCGCATGATCGACGAGGACGTCGTGCAGTGGCGTTTTCGCGCGAAGCCCGATCCGCTGTTTTTGCGCGACGTAATCGAGTTCCGCATCCTGATCGAACCGCGCGCGTCGGCGCAGGCGGCGTCGCGGGGTAGTGCCGCCGATATCGCGGCGATCCGCGAGGCGTTCGAGGCGTTCCGCGCGATCCGGCCGGGCGAGCCCGGTTATCAGGAAGCCGACGAGCTGTTCCACACCCGCATCGTGGTGGCGAGCGGCAATCAGTTTTTCAAGCAGATGGCGGCGATCGTTCGCGGCGCGCTGTCGACCGTCAATCCGATCGTCTCCACGCGGGAAGGGCTGTGGGAGACGGCGGTGAATTCGCATCGGCGAGTGGTCGACGCGATCGAACGGCGCGATCCGAAGGAAGCGGAAATCGCTTCGCTCGCGATGATCGATTTCACCGCGGAAGAAATCGGCGGCGAGTTTTCCGGGGAGCCGCCCGTCTCGCGCGAATAAGCGCGCCCGCTGCTGCCGCGACGGCGGCAGGCGGACTGTCTTCGACGACCTTGCAGCACGAACGACGCAAGCTCATGTTCACGCGTGAGCGAGCGGCATGCGCGACAATAGCGCCTGTTCGGAACTGCATGGACTCGAAGAAACGATGACCACCACGTCAACATCGGCGGCAAACGCATCGCAACACGCTACGGATCGCGTGATCCGCTGGGGAATCGTCGGCACCGGCCGGATTGCCCGGCGCTTTGCGCAGGGGCTTGCGTTCGTACCGCACGCGCAACTCAGCGCGCTGTGGTCGCGCCGGGCGGAACCCGCTCAGGCCTTTGCCGAAGAATTCGGCGGCGAGGTCTGCGCGAATTTCGACGCGCTGCTCGCGAGCGGCATCGACGCGCTCTATATCGCTACCGTTCAGGACAGCCATGCCGACTACGCGATCGCCGCATTGCAAGCCGGTCTGCACGTGTTGTGCGAGAAACCCGCCACCATCAACCGGCCGCAGCTCGAGCGTGTGCTCGACGCCGCGCGTGCCGCGCAACGGCTCTTCATGGAAGCGATGAAGCCGCCGTTCTATCCGCTCTACAGAAGGTTGCGCGCGCATCTAACCGCTGAGCCGGTCGGCGACATCGGACTCGTGCGCGCCGGCTGTTCGGTGCCGGGCGTGCCGGACGATCATCCGTCGCTATCGTTCGAGCATGCCGGCGGCGCGCTGCTCGATATCGGCATCTACGAGATATTTCTTGCGGTCGACTGGTTGGGCGCGCCGCGCGAGGTGCAGACGCTCGGGCGGCTCGGCGCCACCGGCGTCGATCTGTTCGCGAGCCTGAACAGCCAGCATGAGCGCGGCATCGCGCAGTTGTTCTGCGGACTCGACCTGCACGGCAAGGGTGACGCGCTGTTGATGGCCAAAGGCGGCCATGTGACGATTCACGAGCCATGGTGGAATCCGTCGCGTGCCACGATCCGTTACGCGGATGGGCGCGTGGTCGAACTCGACGAGCCGTTCGAAGGCGGCGGCCTGAACTACGAGACCGCGCATTTCTGCGAGTTGATTCGCGCGGGACAGGTAGAGAGCCCGCTGATGCCGCACAGCACGTCGCTGCAAATGATCGCGATGGCCGACGCGGCGCGCGCGGCGCTGGGGCTGAAGTTCGCGGGTGAGTGAGAGTTGTGCCGCGTGGTGTGGTGTCGCGTGGTGCGCACGCGCGGTTTGGCGGCGATCAAGCCGTTTAGTGAAGACGCGTCCCGGCGAAACGCACGGTCGCTTCATGCGGCGCCGCGCGTCGTTGGCATCGCCGCGTGGCTTCCCGAGGCGGTGGTACGATTTGCACGGGCCATGCAGCGCGTTCAATAGCGCCATCGGCCCGCAGCTTTCGAACACCTTCCACCGGAGCCGCCTGCCATGCGCATGCCTGGAAAATTGTGGCGCGACAACAAGAGCCTCGTCGCGTTTCTGTTCTTGATGGTGCTGTTTCGCAGCGCCGTGGCCGACTGGAATGTCGTGCCGAGCGGCTCGATGCTGCCGACGATCCGCGAAGGCGACCGGATCTTCGTCGACAAGATGGCCTACGATCTGCGCGTGCCGCTCACGCATATCACGATCGCGCATCTGCACGATCCGCAGCGCGGCGATATCGTCACGATCGATTCGTCGGCCGCGCATGAGTTGATCGTGAAGCGTTTGATCGGCGTGCCGGGCGACCGTGTGGCGATGCGCGACAACGTGCTGTACGTGAACGGCGTGCGCGCCGATTACCAGACGCTGAAACTGAAGCCGCTGCCGGGCGATGCCGTGACGCCGGGCGATTATCTGACCGAGCGCTTCGACGGCGTCACGCACACAATGCGGCTCGCGCCCGACGCGCCCAGCCCGCGCAATTCGTTTGGACCGGTCACGGTGCCGCCGGGCGAGTATCTGATGCTCGGCGACAATCGCGACGACAGCGCCGACTCGCGTTACTTCGGTTTCTTTCCGCGCAAGGAACTGATGGGCCGAACGCGCCACGTGGCGTTTTCGCTCGACCCGGACCACTACTACGCGCCGCGTTTCGAGCGCTTCGGTGCGGCGCTGGATCCGCACGCTGCGCCGCTCGCGAGCCGCTAGATGCCAGACACGAGCCCGGCGATTTTCCGGACGCACGGCGGGACTCGTGGCAGGACGCACCGGGACGCTCGAGCGCATGCTCAGTTGCGTGACGGCAGCGCGAGGCGCCGTTCATACCAGCGCTGCACCCCTTCGAGCAGTTGACACAGTACCCAGTAGACCGCAGCCGCGGCCAGATACAACGGCAGCGGCTGATAGGTCGACGCGATGATTTCCTGCGCGCTGCGCAGCAGTTCGGTGACGGTAATCACCGACACCAGCGAGGTGTCCTTGATCAGGCTGATCAAACTGTTCGACAGGCTCGGCACGGCAATACGCAGCGCCTGCGGCGCGATCACGTAGCGCAGCGTCTGGCGCCGTGACAGACCGAGGCTGTAGGCGGCCAGCCACTGGCCGTTGTGAATGCCTAATATCGCGCCACGCATGCTCTCCGACAGATACGCCGCGACATTCGCCGACAGCGCGATCACGCCGGCCGGCGTGGGATCGAGCGAAATGCCGAAGCTCGGCAAGCCGTAGTAAATCACGAAAATCTGCACCAGCAGCGGCGTGCCGCGCATCACGCTCACGTAGATGCGCGCAAGCCACTTCAGCACGCGGCTGTGGCTCACGCCCATCAACGCGAGCACGGCGCCGGCCAGCAGGCCGAAGAACATCGACAGAACCGCGAATTTGACCGTCAGGACGGCGCCCTGTGCCAGCACGGGAAGCGATTGGACGAGCAGGGAAGTGGTGGACATGAGCGGGAGCGTCGGGTTGGCGTGAGGTTGGCGTCGGATTGCCGTTGGATCACCGTTGGCGTCGACGCGCGAAGCGCACATCATAAACGTCGGCGAATTTTCAGGCGTGGTGCAAAAAGCGAAGGGCGGCATCGATCACGATGCCGCCCTTCGTTTCATGCAGCGCCGCTTATTTGATCGGCTTGCTGACGTCGATACCGAACCATTTGTCGGAGATCTTCGTGAACGTGCCGTCCGCTTCGAGCTGATTCATCGCGTCGTCGATCGCCTTGGCGAACTTCGGGTTGCCCTTCCTGAACGGAATGCCCGACGGGTTGCCCGCGCCGACGTTCGCGCCGCTGCGCAGCGGCAACTGCGAGTTCTTCATCAGATACGCGAGCATCAGGCGGTCGTTGAGCGCCGCGTCCAGACGGCCGGCGGCCAGATCGCGCAGATATTCGGGCGCGCCCGGATACGTCTTCACGTCGATGCCCGGCACGGCCTTGGCCATGTCCATGTAGTTCGTGCCCAGTGCGACGCCGAGCTTCTCGCCCTTCAGGTCGTCGAGCGACTTGAACTGGCGCGTGTCGTCCTTACGCTGGATCAACTGCGCGGCCGAGTACGTGTAAGCCGGCGAGAAATCGAGCACCTGCTTGCGTGCATCCGTTATGCCGACCTGGTTGGCGATCACGTCGAACTTGCCCGCCTGCAGACCGGCGATGATCCCGCTCCATTCCGTCGTGACGAATTCCGGCTTCACGCCGAGCTTGGCCGCAACCGCTTTGGCAACGTCGACGTCGTAGCCGACCAGTTCGCCCGACGGCGTTTTCGAGTTGAACGGCGGGAACGTGCCTTCCAGACCGATGCGCAGCGTGCCGCGCTGTTTGACCTGGTCGAGCAGATCGTCCGCGTGCGCGGCGACGGCGGTGAACGACGCGCCGATCAGACCGGCGACCAGAAGCTTTTTCAGCAAGCCCAATTTCATCCTGTACCTTTTGTTCGTCTGACGTTTTAACAGACGAAAGCATAACAAAGCAGACTATCGAACCCTAAATACTGTTTGTTTATGTCTATATTCCCATGCGGATTGCATGGATAGCGGCGGCGGTATGACCGGCCTTGCGGCTGGCGTTACCGCCTCGCCGTCGTCATTGCGGCTTAACGCAGCGCTTGTGCGCATTCGGCCACCAGCGCCGGGCCACGGTAAATGAAGCCGGTGTAGAGCTGCACGAGCGAGGCCCCGGCCGCCAGCTTGGCGCGCGCGTCCTCACCCGAGAAAATCCCGCCGACGCCGATGATCGGCACCGTCTCGCCCACTTCGGCGCGCAGCTTGCGGATCACCTCGTTCGACGCGTCGAACACCGGCTTGCCCGACAGGCCGCCGGCTTCGTCGCCGTATTGCATGCCGGCCACCGCGGTACGCGACAGCGTGGTGTTGGTGGCGATCACGCCTTCGAAGCGGTGGCGCAGCAGTGTGTCGGCGATCGACTTGATCTGTTCGTCGTCGAGGTCCGGCGCGATCTTCAGCGCGAGCGGCACCAGTTTGCCGTGCAGGTCCGCGAGACGCTGCTGCTTGTCCTTGAGCGCCGCGAGCAGGGCGTCGAGTTCGCCCGCGCCTTGCAACTGGCGCAGGTTCTTCGTGTTCGGCGACGAGATGTTCACGGTCACGTAGCTGGCGAACGGGTACACGCGTTCGAGGCAGTACAGGTAGTCTTCGGCGGCGCGTTCGATCGGGGTGTCGGCGTTCTTGCCGATGTTCAGCCCGAGCGTGCCGCGATAGCGCGCGGCCTGCACGTTCTTCACGAACTGGTCGACGCCCGCGTTATTGAAGCCCATCCGGTTGATCACCGCGTTCGCCTGCGGCAGACGGAACATGCGCGGCCGCGGATTGCCCGGCTGCGCGCGCGGCGTGACCGTGCCCACTTCGATGAAACCGAAGCCGAGCGCCGCCAGACCGTCGATGCACGCGCCGTCTTTATCGAGCCCCGCGGCGAGCCCGACCGGGTTGCGGAACGTCAGTCCCATCACGGTGCGCGGAGCATCCGGCACGCGCGGCGCGAGCGCGCCCGCTAGGCCGGTGCGGCCGGCGGCGCCGAGCATGCGCAAGGTCAGGTGGTGAGCGTCTTCCGCGTCCATGCGAAAGAGTTGGGCGCGTACAAGCGGGTAGAGGGAACTGAACACGGGACGAAGCCGGGCGGCCGGAAAATGGGAACCCGCCATTTTAACGGCTTTGAGGCTTTAATGAGACCGATTGAAAGCGCGGCGAAGGGTGGGGCGCGGTTTGGGCGTCATTCTCGACGCCGCTCGCGGTCGGCGGCGTCGCTCACGACGAAACCCGCAGGCCGGCTCAGGGCCGCAGCGGTCCGCGCCGGCCGTGGATCGCCAGATCGACCGGCGGCAGGTCGATGCTTTCCGGGTCGAGCACGTGCCACGCGCCGTCGATCAAGCCTTCGAGCGGCCGGAAATTCGCCTTGTAGGCCATCTTCGGGCTTTCGCGGATCCAGTAGCCGAGGTACACATACGGCAACTTCAGGCTGCGCGCCTGTTCGATCTGCCAGTAGATGTTGTAGGTGCCGAAACTGGTGTGCGCGAGGCCCGGCTCGAAAAACGTATACACCGACGAGAGCCCGTCGCCGAGGATGTCGATCATGCTGATCATGCGCAGGATGCCGGGCACGTCCGGCTGATCCGGCCATGGTTCGCGGAATTCCACGAGGCGCGAGTTGATCCGGCTTTGCAGCAGGAACTGTTCGTACTGGTCGCGGCTGTCGCGGTCCATGCCGCCGCCCGCGTGCCGTGCGGATTGATAGCGCATATAAAGCGCGTAGTGTTCTTCGTCGTAGTGCAGCGGCGCGACGGTCGCGACCAACTGGCCATGCTTTTTCCAGACCCGGCGTTGCGTGCGGTTCGGCTCGAACTGGTCGACCGGCACGCGCACCGGCACGCAGGCGCGGCAGCCGTCGCAATACGGACGGTAGGTGAACACGCCCGAACGCCGGAAGCCGGCCTTGACGAGATCGGTGTAGACGTCGGAATTGATCAGGTGGCTGGGCGTGGCGACCTGCGAGCGCGCGATGCGGCCATCCAGATAGCTGCAGGGATACGGCGCCGTTGCATAAAATTGCAGCGCGGAAAGCGGTGAAAGAGGCAGCTCGTTGGGATGAGTCACGTTGGCAGCTCTCGAAGCGTCTCTGGTAATGCAAACCCGGCGTGCCTTGCGGCTCATGACCCATGGCCCGGTAGGCGACGGATCCGGATTCGGCCTGATTTTTCCCGACTGGCTGTCTCTCGGCGCTAGTGCGGGTGTTGCTTTGTCAATCAATCGTTTAGCGTGGCCGGTCGGCAGCGGGTCCGCCGGAAAGCCTGCTTAAACGGTAACACGAAAATTTTCGTGGGACAGCCGGGTTAAAGCTCGACCATTGAACCATCGAACCGGGCGGCCGAGTTGTGACGTTAAGTATATTGCGGATGGCAGCGCCTGTTTCGGCGCGCCATCAGCAATTGGGCGCGACGGGTTGCGTCGCGAGCAGCGTCGCGAGCACCGCTTTGTCGAAGCGCCATGGAATCGGCGGTGCGCCGACGGTTGCGCGGACATGCGCGATAAACGCCTTGCGCGCGATCTCGCGACCGCCGAGCGAGGCCAGATGCGAGGTGTTCTGCTGGCAATCGATCAACTCGATGTGGTGGCTTCGCAAATGGCCGACAAGCGCGGACAGCGCGATCTTAGAAGCATCCGTGACCTCCGCGAACATCGATTCGCCGAAGAACATCCGGCCGAACGACACGCCGTACAAACCGCCCACCCGCTTGCCCTCGAACCAGCTTTCGATGCTGTGCGCATCGCCGACACGATGCAGCGACGAATACGCTTCGACCACGTCCGCCGTAATCCACGTGCCGCGCTGGCCGCGCCGCGGCGCCTGCGCGCACGCGCGCATCACCCCGGCGAAATCATGGTCGACGCGGATTTCCCACGCGTCGTCGCGCAGCACGCGCTTGAGCGTCTTGCGCAACGAAGGCGACAGTTTGAATTCGGCGGGCCGCAGGATCATGCGCGGGTCGGGACTCCACCACAGCACCGGCTGGCCGTCCGAATACCACGGGAAAATGCCGCGCCGGTAAGCGTCGATCAGCCGCGACGGCAGCAGGTCGGCGCTGGCGGCAAGCAGCCCCGGCGCACCGCTGGCGGCGCCGAGGGCTCGCTCGACAGAGGGAAAGGGATCGTCAGGTCCGAGCCAGGGCACCATGGGCGCCGCTCAGCCTTCGCGCAGCGAGCGGAAGATGTCGCCCGTGTGCAGACCGAAACTGCCGGCGGCACGGTCGGCGAAAAAGAAGCGCAGGGTCTGGCCGACCGTGGGGAAGGCGATCTCGTCCCACGGAATCTCGTGTTCCTCGAAGAGCTTGACTTCGAGGCTTTCCTCGCCGGCGGCAATGTCGAGATCGAGCAGCCGCGCCATGTAGAACAGATGCACCTGGTGCACGTGCGGCACGTTCAGCAGCGAGAACAGGCTCTGCACCTCGACGCGCGCGCCGGCTTCTTCCAGCGTTTCGCGCGAGGCGGCCTCGGCGGTGGTCTCGCCCATTTCCATGAAGCCCGCGGGCAGCGTCCAGTAGCCGTAGCGCGGCTCGATCGCGCGGCGGCACAGCAGCACCTTGTCGTCCCAGACCGGGACGGTGCCGACCACGTTGCGCGGATTCTGATAGTGCACCGTGCCGCAACTGCCGCAGACGAAGCGCTCGCGGTTGTCGCCCGGCGGAATGCTCAGGCTGACGCCGTGGCCGCAGACAGAACAGAATTTCATAGGAAGGGGACGAGAAAGGGTGATGGGAGTTTATCACTGGGCCGGGCTTTCACCGACGCCTCAGATTGCGCACAAAAACCCGGTGCGCGATCTCATTTTCGATACGGAACGCTTTCTATAGTATTGAGCGCTTTGATCGGCACCACAAAAACTAGAAGGGGTTAAGCATGAACGAGGCACCAGCAAACAATCAGGCGGATCGGCATATGGACGTTATGAGTGACATGCCGCCACTTCTCGCATCCGTCCTGTCGATGCCGCTCGATCTCGCGGTGTCCGCGCTGTGCGATTGCGCGGAGCTCGAAGAGTGGGTCGAGCAGGAGCCCGCTTGGGAGGCGCGCTTTCTCGATCACCTGAAGATCGCGCTGAGTCGCGCGTTCGCCGGGCGCGATCCGGTCGCGCTGAAGGAAGTGCATCGCGCGCTCTTTTCACTTTACGACCTGCATGTGATGGACGGCACGTCGCCGCGTACGGCGAATCAATTCAACCCGACGTTGACGCGGGTTCGTGGTCGTATCGAGCGTGCGTGGATCGATAGTGAAGTGGGGCGGCTCGACATCGAAACCGGCGCGTCCGATAGCGCCGCGATGGTGCGTTCGTTGAAGGAACTGTGGGCGCGCCATCCGGTGGCCGCGCATCCGTTGTTCGATTTTCTGGAGAAGGATGCGTCGCGGGAACAGGTGATCGCGTTTTTCAAAAGCGACAGTGCGCTGAATATCCGCTTCTTCGACCTGCTGCTGTTTTCGATGGTCGGCTCGAGAGAAGGTGTGCGCAAAGAACTCGCGCAAAATTTCTGGGACGAATCCGGACGCGGCGAAGCAGCGCGCAGTCATGTGAGTCTGTTCCAGCATCTGCTGGAGACTGTCGGCGTCGGCCGCGCGCACGACAATCATGCCGGCGCACTCGGCTGGCAAGGACTGGCCGGCCACAATCTCTTCATGCTGAGCTGTCTGAACCGCCGTCACTACTTCAAGCTGCTGGGCATCATGGCGATGACGGAACTGCTGGATCCGTCGCAATACGAAAAGCTGGCGCGTGGGTGCCGGCGCGTCGGCCTGGGGAATCTGAACGAACTCGATTACTACGATGAGCACGTGACCATCGACGTGATTCACGGCGAAGGCTGGCTGGCCAATGTGATCGTGCCGATCGTGAATGAAACGCCGGCGGTGGGGGCGGATATTTTGCTGGGCGCGGCGTTGCGGCTGGCGAGTTGCCGTGACTACTACGACGCGCTTTATGAGCAGCTCACCGCGTAGTTCTCGAGCTGCTGCATCTGAATTCGATTAGCTGGCCGGTGGATCGACCGACTCGTGTGCATGCGTGAACGCGAGTCGGCCGGCGGCGGAGTGAATGGGTGCGGTGAACCATCGGAACAAGGCAGATAGCTGAGTCTGCCCGGAAAAGCGAAAAGGCCTGATTTCGTGAGAAATCAGGCCTTTAAATGCTTGATGGTTGCGGGGGTAGGATTTGAACCTACGACCTTCGGGTTATGAGCCCGACGAGCTGCCAGACTGCTCCACCCCGCGTCCGTCGAAGAAAAGAGTATAGCGTACGCGACAGGCTGTTGCAATAGCTGTTTAAGAATCGACTTCACTGCGCGCTCGCAAGTCGTCGCATGCATTGCTTGCGTCGTATGCCGGAAGGCCGTCGTAAGGCGCTGCGCTAGAATCCAGGTTCGCTTCGCGCGGCGCGTCGTAGGCGGCATCGCCGTACTCATGCAGCGACGCGCGCCGCCACTGCCTCCACTTTTACTCGCTCCGAACGCCATGGATATCGCACACGATCTGCAGATGATTGCCGCCCAGGAACACGCGCTGGTGTTCCCTCAATTCGACGCCGACCGCGCATGGCAGATCGGCGCCTATCTGCACGAGGTCGCGAAAGCACGCGGTATCGCCGCCGCGATCGACGTACGCACCTTCGGTCAGCCGCTGTTCTTCAGCCTGCTCGACGGCGCGACGCCGGACAACGTGGATTGGGCGCGCCGCAAGGGCAACACGGTCGCGCATTTCCGGCGCAGTTCATACGCGATCGGTCTGAAGATGCAGCAAGCCGGGAGCACGCTCGCCGACAAGCACGCGTTGCCGGCTCACGAATATGCGTCGCATGGCGGCGCGTTTCCGTTGACGGTGAGCGGCGTCGGCGTGATCGGCTCGATCACCGTGTCCGGTCTGCCGCAGCGCGCCGATCACGAGCTGGTGGTGGAAGCGCTGTGCGCACATCTCGGCCATGACTACGGCAAGCTCGCGCTTGCCAAGGCCTGAGGCGATGCGGATGCCTCCTTATGCGCTGCTCGGCGTCGCAATCGTTGCCGAGGTGATCGCGACTTCGGCGATGCGGGCCTCGGAAGGTTTCTCGCGGCTCGTGCCGTCGGCGGTTGTCGTGATCGGATATGGCATCGCGTTTTACTGCCTGTCGCTGACGCTCAAGAGTATTCCGGTCGGCATCGTCTACGCGGTGTGGTCGGGCGCCGGCATCGTGCTGATCACGCTCGTCGCGCTGGTCCTGTACCGGCAGGTGCCGGACCTGCCCGCCATCATCGGGCTAGGGCTGATCATTGCCGGCGTCGCGGTATTGAATATTTTTTCGAAGATGCAGGCGCATTGACGTACTGGCGTACTGACGTTTCGACAGGCGGCACGCTGGGCGTTTACTTGCAGCGCACGATCATCGAGCGGTTCTTGACGTTCGCCGACACGACGTTCGTCACGCTGCCGCCCGCCGCGCCGCCTTCGTCGTTGTCTTTCGACACGATGTCGTAGCCGGTCGCGCCGCATGCCTTGCCGGCCTGCACGTAGCACGAGGCCCAACTCGACGCGGCGTCCGCGCCGCTGCAATTCACCGCGAAGCCGGTCTGGCCGTTCGGCAGATTGATCAACGACGTGGTGTTCGACGATGCGCAGCCGGCGAGGCTCGCGCCGAGCAAGACGGCAGCGGGCAGCGCGACAGGCAGCCCCGCCTTGCGCAACATGGCGAGCGTGGCGCTCAGGCAAAGGCGGGTGGCGCGGCGCGATGGCGTCATGAATTGCATCGTGAGTTTCCTTTCATTCAGATAGATGTCCGGGGCGCGCCGTGTCGGCGCGAAGCGAAGGTGAAGAGCCCGGCGGGCCGAGCGCAAGACCTAGGGTGTCTCGATCGTGATGCCCGCTTCGCGGACCAGCCGGCGGCTTTCATTGCCGCTGACAGTGGCCGCGTCTTCCCAGATGCTGATGGCTTTCGGAATGTCGATGCCGTGGCTTTCGGCGTAAGCAAACCACCGGTTCGCCGCTTCCGGCTCGGGCAGTTCGTGGTTCCGCAGAAAATATTTTCCCATATTGCGCTCGCTGAACTCAAAAAGGCGTCTCCCGTCAGCACGGATCGTGCCTCGGAGTCGGTTCGACCGCCCGGCGCGGCACAAGTGCGATCCGCTGTAGCAGGGGCGAACTTATCGGCTGCCGAGGCGCCTTACTTACTCGGCGGTTGGCGATCGATACACGGGTTGCCGTGCGCACTCATGCGCTCGATGCGGCATCCCTGACAACGCCGGACAACGTCGGACGACGCCAATCGCTACATCAACTGCAACGAGGAGAACGAAGATGGCTGAACGGGTCAGCGGACCTTATCGCGGCTATTACATCAGCGCCGCCGCGCGCCTCGTGCCGGCCAACGCGGCGCCGGCCCATGCCGTCGGCGGGACTTACATCGGTTCGGTGAGTCTCGCGGAGCTCGGTCCGGACGATCCGCACCGGATCGAGACCTTGCTGGAGCTCGGCGGCGAGCAGCGTTTCGGCAGCGAGGAGGAAGCGCTCGGCTTCGTCGAACAGGCGGCGCGCGACTACGTCGACCGTCTGCTGGGAGGTCACGGATGACGACGCGCGACGCAAAACAGCAGGCCGCCGCAGGCTGGACCGTGGTCCGGCCGCGCGAGTACCATAGCGGGGTTCTCCGGGACCGGCGGCTGCGCGTCGGCCCCGAGCTCCCGCCGGATACTTCTGATGAGGCGACCATGGAAATTCGGTTTCCCGCGGACGCGCCTGCTTACCGCGATTCCAATCTCACTGTCGTTTTTCCCGCACTGGTGGATGGCGAACCGGTGCCGTGCGCGATCTCGGTCGAGGCGCTCGAAGACCACTTCGGCGCATACAGCGAAAATCTCGAAGGCTGGCTGCGCGCGTTCGACGCCGGCCGCGAGCGCATCGAGGCCGTGGCGCGCGAGCATCTGCAGATCAGTAACGGCACGCCCGTGCTGCTCAAGAGCGGACACTTCCCGCCGGGCAACGCGGCGGGGTGAGCGGCGCGGCAGTTCGCCGTGCCACTTGAACCCACCCGCCTGAATCACGCCGCTTTCGCCGCCCCCGCACCGCCTGCCGCGGCCTTCGCCGAGGCCGCTTCGCGTGCGGCTTCGAACGTCTGCCGGATGCCTTCCTCATACGACGTTTTAGCAATCGGGCCGAGCAGGCCGGACAACGCTGTGTCGTCCATCACGACGGGTTCGGTCATCAGGTAGTTCATCTCCACCAGCTCGCGCATCAACGGATTGAACAGGCCGAGCGCGCGCAGCATCGTCTTGCCGGCAATCATCAGCTTCGGTTTCCGGCCGGCCAGCGCATAGGCTTGACGCGCCATTTCGCGTTGCGTGATCGTGCCTGCGCCGGCCAGATGCCACCAGCGTCCATACGCCTCGGGCGTACGCGTGAGTTTTTCGACCACCGGTCCGGCGTCCGGCAGATAGATGAACTCGTGCGGCACATCCACCGGGCCGATCATCTGCGCGCGCGTGCCGTTGGCCGCGCCTTCGAACACGCCGTTCACCAGGCTGCGCTCGATCCCTGGGCCGTAGAAATCGGGCAGGCGCAGCACCAGCGTCGACAAACCGTTGCGGCCGTGCGCCGCGAGCACCAGTTGTTCCTGCGCGAGGCGCATCTGGCCTTTGAACGTGTGCGGCTCGCGCGGATGATCCTCGCGAATCGGATTGCTGCGCGCGCGGCCGTACGGATACACGGTGCCGATCAGAATGAAACGTTCGACGCCCGCTGCCGTCACGCCCGCGAGCGTGCGTTCCATCAGCGGCGGATGCTCGGCGAAGCGGTCGTAGGGCACGCCGACCAGATAAATCACGGTCTGCAAGCCGGCGGCGGCCGCCTGGATCGAGACGGGATCGTCCGGATTCCATGTGACGATTTCGGCGTGCGGATCGTCGCCGAATGCCGCTTCGAGCGGCTCACGCGAGCGGCCGACCACGCGGTAATCGCGCCCCGCGGCGCTCAGCGCCGTCGCGATGATCTGACCTGCCGCGCCCGCGGCACCGAACAGCCCGACTTTCCCGTTTGCTTCCATGACGACTCCTTGAGATCGCGCCCGAGCGCGTCTCGAGCGAATGTGTTTGATGGAGTGAAATTTAATGAACATCGTTCAGTGAACAGTGTTCAGTTTAATTTGACTTTTCAGTTTGTCAACCGGAAAATAGCCGTCATGGGAATCGCTGAACGAAAGAACCGCCAGAAGCAGGCACTGCGCGAACGCATCCTCGATGCCGCGCGGCGCATCGTGATGCGCGAGGGCTTTGCCGCGTTATCCATGCGCAAAATCGCCGACGCCATCGAATATTCACCGGCCACGCTCTACCTTCACTTCGCGAGCCGCGACGAGATCGCGCAGGCGTTGTGCGAGGAAGGCTATGCGCAATTGCTGGCAAGCTTCGAGCCGCATGCGGGGATCGCGGATCCCGCTGAGCGGCTCAAGGCGCTCGGGCGCGCTTACATCGCGTTCGGCGTGGCGCATCCGCAGACTTACCGGTTGATCTTCATGGAAGATCCGAGCTACACCGGCGCGGCATTGGGCGGGGCGGCGCGCAAGGCGCACGTGTCGGAGGGGGGGGAGGGCGAGGAGCCCGTCGCGGCAGGCGAAGATGCCACGGCGTCGTCGGCATCGTCGACTACCGCCGCGCACCCTGACGACGACCCCGGCGCCGCCGCGCTGCACATCATGCTGGGTGCGCTCGACGAGCTGAAGGCAGCGGGGCGTCTGTCCGCGCCGGCGGATGTGAGTGTGTGGGCCGAGGCCTTTTGGGCGACCTTGCATGGCATCGTCGCGCTGAATCTGACATGCCCGGTGTTCCCAACGGCGCCGCTCGACACGGTGCTGAACCTGACACTCGATGTCTGGTTCGGACCGTCCAACGCCGGCAAGGCATCACCGGTGCCCGCCGCCAAACCCGCCGCCAGACCGCGCGCCAAACCGAAAGCCGCGAGCGCGTGATAACGTTCAGTTCCATTTCATTTTGCGCCGTTGCGCGTAGCACGCCATGTCCATTTCCGCCTCGCCCGCCGTCAGCGACGAAGTCGCGACTTACGTAGCCAATCGCATCGGCTTCATCGAACTGGAGCGGCCGAAGGCGCTCAACGCGCTATCCACCGGCATGATTCGCGCGATGCACGCGGCCCTCGACCAATGGCGCGACAATCCCGACGTGATCGCGGTGGTGGTGCGCAGCCAGCATCCGCGCGCGTTCTGCGCGGGCGGCGATATCCGCTTTCTGTACGAGTCCGCGCAACGCGCCGAGCATGACGCCCGCGACGTGTTCTTCACCGAGGAATATCGGCTCAATCACGCCATCTTCACGTACCCGAAGCCGTATATCGCGTTGATGAACGGCGTGGTGATGGGCGGCGGGATGGGCATTTCGCAGGGCGCGCATCGCACCGGCGGCCTGCGCGTCGTCACGAATTCCACGAAGATGGCGATGCCCGAAACCCGCATCGGGCTGTTCCCCGACGTGGGCGCGAGCTGGTTTCTGGCCCGCACGCCGGGCGCGCTCGGCCGCTATCTGGCGGTAACCGGTGAGACCATCGGCGCGGCGGACGCGCTCTACGCGGGTCTCGCCGATGTCTATCTCGACGACTCCGCGTTGCCCGCGCTGGTGGACACCTTGCGCGGCGAACTGTTCGAGCGTGGCGCGGATGTCGTGGCGTGTATCGAGCGCGAAGCGCTGGCGTATCAGGTTGCGCCGGCGCCCGAGGCTTCGTCGCTGGCCAATGCGCGGGCGTTGATCGACCGGCATTTCTCGCTGCCCGACGTGGCGCGGATTCTCGCGTCGCTCGAACGGGAGCGCGACGGCGACAATGCCGAATGGGCGGAACAGATGATCGCCGTATTGCGCGAACGCTCGCCGTTGTCGATGGAGATATCGCTGGAAGTGGTGACGCGCGCCGAGGCTTCGATGGCGGACGTGTTGCGCTGCGATCTCGATCTGACGCGTTCGTGCTTTACGCGGGGCGATACGGTCGAAGGGATTCGCGCGCGCATCATCGATAAAGACAATGCGCCGCGCTGGCGTTTCGCGCGCATTGAAGACGTGAGCGCGGCCGAAGTGGAAAAGATGTTCGAAAGCCCGTGGCCCGCGAGCGAACACCCGTTGCGGGATCTGCGCGGCTAGGCGCGCCTGGGTTCGCTGAGGTTCGCTAAGCCTCGCTCAGTCCTCGTCCCCGCTTGCCATGAAGGCGCGCATGAACACCAGCGCGCCCCAGCCCCACATGGCATTGGCGGCGAACCCCACCGCGAGGCGCGGCAGCATGTTGCCGCTCGGCCAGATGCCGCGCAGCGGATCGACCACGAACACGCTCGCCGCCGTCAACGCGATGCCGCCGAATACAAATGCCGGTACCCACGGTGCGCGCCGTTGCGGCGCGACGCGCAGCAGCCACGCCATCAGCACCGCCCAGAATGCGCTCCAGATAGCGTTGGCGATGAACTCGGGCAGCCCGAGCGGTAAAAACGGTGCGGTCGAAAAACCCGTTGGGTCGATCAGCCCGGCCGCGTGCAACAGCGCCAGCGTCGATTCGTGAAAGAACAGGGAAGCCAGAAAACCGGCAACGAACGGCAGGATGAGTTTTTGCATGCAGTGCACCGCGAGAGCTCAGGCGGCGCGGCTCGCGCGACCTGCACCGGGTTATTGGAAACGTGCGCCATTATATCTAGGGAGCTTCGCTTTTCTGCGTGCACGGCGCGCAACATCCGTATGCTTTAACGTCGGGCTAATCACGAAAGTGGAAAACCTAAGTTAAAAAAAATCGTTCAAAAGCCTCGGCCCGATCCCTAGACTGTTTCTCCATGCAGACGGTGTTTGCCGCCGTCGCCCATTTAATCGAGCGCAGCACGCGCACGTCTGGTCGAGGGAAGCTGTCGCGATGTCCTGCCTGATGCCGATCTTCATCCGCCGCCCGGCGTGCGCGCGCCGACGCTGTCGTCGCTAGCCGGCGCGGTTACCGCCGCTTTTTTCTTCATCCTCTTTTGCGTTGCTTCGCCGGGCCGCCGACAGGCTGTCCGTTGGATGCGCGCGGCCGGCGTGTGCGTGGGCAGGTTCCGCAACGTCTTCATTCAATCCAGTTTTCGAACAAGCAGGAGCAGCACATGAATGTGTTCTGGTTCATTCCGACTCACGGCGACAGCCGCTATCTCGGTACGTCCCAAGGCGCACGCGCGGCCGATTACGACTATTTCCAGCAGATCGCCGTGGCTGCCGACACGCTCGGCTACGAAGGCGTCCTGCTGCCGACCGGCCGTTCATGCGAAGACGCATGGGTGGTCGCGTCGAGCCTGATCGCCGCGACCAAACGTCTGAAGTTTCTGGTGGCGATCCGGCCGGGCATTTCGTCGCCGGGACTGGCGGCGCGCATGGCGGCAACCTTCGACCGTTTGTCGAACGGACGCCTCCTGATCAACGTCGTGACCGGCGGCGACGCGGCCGAACTGGAAGGTGACGGCGTGTTCGTCGACCACGACACGCGCTACGAGATCACCGACGAATTCCTGCATATCTGGCGCAAGCTGCTCACTGCGTCGCATACCAACGACGCGATCGATTTCGACGGCAAACATCTGAGTTCGAAGGGCGGCAAGGCGTTATATCCGCCGGTGCAGAATCCGCATCCGCCGCTGTGGTTCGGCGGTTCGTCGCCAGCCGCGCACGACATGGCGGGCGAGCACATCGACACCTACTTGACGTGGGGCGAGCCGCCCGAAGCCGTGGCGAAGAAGATCACCGATATTCGCGCGCGCGCCGCGGCGCACGGCCGCACGATCAGGTTCGGGATTCGTCTGCACGTGATCGTGCGCGAAACCGAAGAAGAAGCGTGGGCCGCGGCCGACAAACTGATCAGCAAGCTCGACGACGAAACCATCGCACGTGCTCAGGCGTCGTTCTCGAAGATGGATTCCGAAGGACAACGCCGCATGGCCGCATTGCACGGCGGCAAACGCGGCGGCCGCGCGGAGCTGGAGGTCTACCCGAACCTGTGGGCGGGCGTGGGCCTCGTGCGCGGCGGCGCGGGCACGGCGCTGGTCGGCAATCCGGAGCAGGTGGCGGCGCTGATGAAGGAGTACGCCGCGCTCGGCGTCGATACCTTCATTCTGTCCGGTTATCCGCATCTCGAGGAATCGTATCGCTTCGCCGAACTGGTGTTTCCGCTGTTGCCGAACCGCCAGAACAAGACCTCGAACGGGCCGCTGTCGGGTCCGTTCGGCGAGATCGTCGGCAATAACTATTTGCCGAAGGCGGCGAGTTCGAGTTGAGCGCGGTGCGCTCCACTTGCATCCGTCGCACCCGTTGATGCGGCAATCAGGAAAGTCATGATGGCTCAAGCTACCGTGAATGCGGATCGAAACGAAAACGCGGGCGCGCGCGCGGCTGCGTGGCGCCGGATCGGCGCGCAACTGGCGCCGTGGCTCGCACCGCTCGCGATTCTGCTGGCGTGGGAACTGGCCGCGCGTAGCGGCGTGCTGTCGACGCGCGTGCTGCCCGAACCGCTCGCGGTCGTGAAGGCCGCGTGGTCGCTGATCCAGTCCGGTGAAATGTGGGCGGACGTCAAGGTCAGCACGTGGCGGGCGGTGTCGGGCTTTGCGATCGGCGGCGGGATCGGTCTCGTGCTGGGGCTCGCGACCGGCCTGTTCAAACCCGCCGAAATCGCGCTCGATTCGACCGTGCAGATGGTCCGCAACATCCCCGCGCTGGCGATGATTCCGCTCGTGATCCTGTGGTTCGGCATCGAGGAAGAAGCCAAGGTCTTTCTGGTCGCGCTCGGCGTGTTCTTCCCGATCTACGTGAACACGTTTCACGGCATCCGCTCGGTCGACGCGAACCTGATCGAAATGGCGCGTAGCTACGGCGTGAAGGGTTTCGCGTTGTACCGGCATGTGGTGTTGCCGGGCGCCTTGCCGTCGATTCTGGTCGGCGTGCGCTTCGCGTTCGGGCTGATGTGGGTCACGCTGATCGTCGCCGAGACGATCTCCGCGCAGTCCGGCATCGGCTATATGACGATGAATGCGCGCGAGTTTCTGCAAACCGATGTGGTGGTGGTCGGCATTCTGCTGTACGCGGGGCTCGGCAAGCTCGCCGATGTGCTGGCGAAGAGCCTCGAGCGCGTGTCCTTGCGCTGGCATCCGGCTTATCAACGAGGAGCGAAATGATGAACGCGACGACTTTCTCGACGTCGTTTGGCGGGATCGCGGGCAGCGATCTCGAGGCTGAACTGGCGCAAACGCGTGTCGTCGATCGTGACGCTGGCGAGGCGGCGGGATT
Source organism: Paraburkholderia bryophila (assembly GCF_003269035.1). Classification (GTDB taxonomy): domain Bacteria; phylum Pseudomonadota; class Gammaproteobacteria; order Burkholderiales; family Burkholderiaceae; genus Paraburkholderia; species Paraburkholderia bryophila. The sequence goes on from NZ_QLTK01000003.1 coordinate 28,104, forward strand.
TGAGTTTGACGATGTGTCGCATGAGGTCGCTCGGGGCGGGGCTGTGAGTGCTGTGCATGCGGTTGACGCGGCGGCGCGTGACGATGCGCGTGGGCTTGCCGAAGTGCGTGATTTTGCTGCGGGGGCGGTTGCGCGCTCGGGTGAGAGGGGCGGCGCGGGTTCAGGCGCCGGTTCCGCCGCGGCGTCGGCGGATTACTCGGTGCAGTTGCGCGGCGTCGGCAAGCAGTACGGCGAGCGCAAGGTGCTGACCGATTTCGATCTGTCGATCGAGCGCGGCAGTTTCGTGGCGATCGTCGGCCGCAGCGGTTGCGGTAAATCGACGTTGCTGCGGCTGGTTGCCGGCCTCGAAAAAACCAGCGCGGGCGTGCTCGACAAGCGCGCCGAAGACGGCGGTCCGCTCGACACCCGCATCATGTTCCAGGACGCGCGCCTGTTGCCGTGGAAGAGCGTGCTGCAGAACGTGATGCTCGGCCTGGGCCGCAGCGCGCGCGACGATGCGCGCGCCGTGCTCGCCGAAGTCGGCCTGCTCGAACGCGCCAACGACTGGCCCGCGCAGCTTTCCGGCGGGCAGCGTCAGCGGGTCGCGCTGGCGCGGGCGCTCGTGCATCGTCCGCAATTGCTGCTGCTCGATGAACCGCTCGGCGCGCTGGACGCGCTGACGCGGATCGAAATGCACGCGCTGATCGAGCGGTTGTGGCGCGAGCATCGCTTTACGGCGTTGCTGGTCACGCACGACGTGCATGAAGCCGTCGCGCTCGGCGACCGCATTCTGCTGATCGAGGAAGGGCGGATCGCACTCGATCAGCCGGTGCCGCTCGCGCGTCCGCGGGCGCGCGCGTCGGCCGGTTTCGCGGCGCTCGAAGAACATGTGTTGCAACGCGTGCTGAAGACCGCGCCGAACGACGATGCGCTGGCGTATCGCGCGTATGAAGCGCGTGACGCTCGTGACGAGGGCCGTCTCATGCGGCCGACCGAGGTCCGCTGGGCCGTCTGAGTTTCCTTGCCTGACCTGTTTTTTTCAATCGCTTTTCTGGACTTTGGAGTTACCCGATATGAGCATTTCCGCAATCAACGTACGTAATCAGTTCAAAGGCAAGGTCAAGGAAATCATCCGTGGTCCGGTGGTGTCGGAAGTCGACGTGGATACGCCGTTCGGTATCGTCACCTCGGTCATCACCACGCGCTCGGTCGACGAACTCGATCTGAAGGTCGGCTCGGAAGTGGTCGCGCTGGTGAAGTCGACGGAGGTGTCGATCGCGTGTCTGTGAGGCTGATGAGGCCGATGCTGCACGCCTCATTTCGCGTTTGCGCCGCTGGCGGGCGGCTGCCGCATCATGCGCTCGTCGGTGGGTTTGGGCGGACGCTTGACCGGCATGTTGTCCGGATTGCTCGAACCGCCAGCGCCTGAGGCCGCCGCCGGTGGCCTGGCCATGGGGGCGTTGCCGTCCCTGCCGTCCTGCTGAGGAGGCGGGTTGGTCTGGGCGAGCTGAGGCGCGGTTTGTGCGGTTTGCCCGCTTTGTCCGGTTGAAGTTTGTGTGATTTGTGCCGTTCTTGCGGTTTGTGCGGTCTGCACGTGCGAAGGCGTTTGCGCGAACGTAAGCATGCTGCCCGCAGCGGACAACGTGAGCACGATGCTCGCTTTCAATGCTGTGACCGCTGCTGCGTTCAACGTTGCACGCAACGTTTTCAACGCCGCCAATCTGCTTCGCTTCATCTCCTTCTCCTTTGCGCAACCGGCCTTGTCTAACAGGATCACGCGCGTTCGACATGCCGCGTGCGGCACCTTGGCGACACCCTGTACACGCAATCGCTATGCCGCGCCCACATCTGCACACCGCGCCGAAAGTTGCTAGGATGAATTGATCATCCCGACGGGAGACGGCGATGTCCAAGTCATTGAGTCCCGAAGCGATCGAAGCTTTGCGGCGCCTGAACGATGTCGGCGTCGGTCAGACCGCGCCGGCCTTTGCGCAATCCGTCGCGGCCGAATTGCTGGCGAGCGGTCTGGTTACCGAAGCGGGCGGCGGCGAAGTCGAGATCACCTGCAGCGGCCGGCAGTATCTGTCGGGCGATTGCGATTGATCGTCAGGGTAGGGCGGGTTGGAGCGAAGGGCCGTGCGCTGTGCGAGCCGGCGCTCGCTGGGTTAGTGCGGCCGGTTGCGCCGCCGGCTCACGCTACGAGTTACCACGAGCTACCACGGAGGCGACCATGGAACCGAAAGGCCTCGACATGGGCGATTATCAGGAGCGCTATCTGGACTACGACATCGAGGTCGCGGTCGAGCAGGTGCTGACCGGCGTCAAGGCGCATTTCCGGGTGCTGCGGGGCGGGGCCGTGGTGATCGACTGGCGGCTGGTGCGAATCGACAGTCTCTGGCCGACCGAACATGCGGCAGCGGAGGCAGCCTTGCGGGCCGGGCGCGCGACTATCGATGCGGGGTTCGCCGCGTAGCGTCGGCAGTGCTGGGGCGAGATCCACGACACGGCGTCGGACCAACATTTATCGCTGTAAACGCAAACTGGGCGCCGGCATGAATACATCATGCGCGGCGCCCAGTTTTATCCGCTGCCCGTGGCGGCAGCAGATTCAACAACGACTGCTTAGTGGCCGAAGAAAACCGATTGCGGGCCCGAGGTCGCTTCACGCGTACCCGATTGCGTCGACACGCTCTTCACACCGCCGTAAGCGTTCGATTCCGCTTGAGTGCGTTCTGCAGCGACGGTTTGAGCATTCTGGCCTTGTTGCGAAGCCGGTGCGCCGACCGACGGGCGATACGACGGTGCCGGGCCGTAGCCGCTAGCAAAAGCGGGAGCGGCGATCGAGGCAGAAACAGCAACCAGCACAGCGGCGATAAGCTTGGTGTTCATGGTGTGACTCCGTTAAATGTTTCGACTTCAGTTCAGGATGGCGTCGCAGGGGCCGGTGGGGTTTGTCTGCAACGTCGATGGAAGCCAGTGTATACCCCTACTATCGAGAATTTGTACCGATAATTTGAAATTACTGTTCTCGATTCTGAAATAATCGGCCGGAGGCAAGCGGGAGAAGGGCGAGCGATGGTCCGACCCCGATGGGTGGGCGGTTTTGGGGGAGGAAAGACCCAGTCGCGGAGCGGGTTATCGGCGGCTATGCCGGAAAGCGCGGGTGGCAAGTTCGGTTTGTGCGGAGACTTCGGCTCGATCTCCATTGCTCGGCGAGAACTGTTTGTTGTGAGCTATGTAATCCAACTTGAATGTTGCATCTCTAGTTTTTTTGATACAACATATGTGTTGTACTAACCTCTCTCTGACTCACCGAGAGAGGGAGCATGAAGTACAGCGAGTTTAGGAAGTGGCTGAGGAAACAAGGTGCGACCTTCGAGCGGCACAGAAGCGGTTCAAGTCACTATCGGGTCACGCTGAACGGTAAGACGACCATTTTTCCCGATCACGGAGCCAAGGAAATGGGTACCTACCTTGTCGAAGCGATCAAGAAGCAGTTGGGTATCCAATGAGCCGGGGCACCTCAGACCGGTCCGATCGTCCGCGGCCTTTGTATTTTCTTGAAGCGGTACCACTGGAGAATCGTATGTTGTCGTATCCCATCGAGCTGACGCCGGATTCAAATGGCACGCTTCTCGTCACGTTTGCGGACGTGCCTGAAGCGCTCAGTGTTGGAGAGAACGAAGAGGATGCAATCGCGCAGGCTCTCGACGCGCTGGAAGCGGCACTGGAGATCTACTTTTCGGAAAAGCAACCCATTCCGTTGCCGTCCAGGGCGAAGCGCGGCCAGCACGTCGTAACCCTGCCGGCGCTGGTCACATCGAAAGTTCTGCTGGCAAATGAAATGCTGCAGCAGAATGTGCGCAAGGCGGAGTTGGCGCGCCGGCTGAAAGTGAATCAGGTGCAGGTCGATCGCCTGCTCAATCTCAGGCATTCGTCGAAGATCGAGATGGTCGAATCCGCGTTCGCCGTGCTTGGCAGGCGCCTCGAAGTGAGGCTCGTCTGAGCCGGTTTGCCGCATCCTCAATGAAACCCGCTTTGGCGGGTTTTTTATTGTTCTCGCGAAGAGCGGAGGGACTGCGGTCGTGATTTGATAACGAGCTGACTTCGACTCAGCGAACGGTGACGGACGGGTGGCGCATGAGTCCAAGCTGTCGGACGACGCAATAGACTTTTAACGGAGGTCGGTGAAATGGCATTTCTTCGGCTTTGGAAGCGATCCAACTGGTGCGGGCGCTGGCGGATTTACCGGAATCTTCAACGGCCCCGCCGCCTACTGCGATACGGGGCTGACACGGCGGTTACACCGGATGGCTCGGGGCTGCGATGCGATGAGTGGCAATCTCGGGGATGCGCTTGGTAGCGCACCGACTTGGCTTTTTGGCGGCTTGCTCCCGGGTGGCGGCATGACCGGCACGTCAAGCGGCGCGCTCGGCGGCCTCTCGGGTGCAGTAAACGGCGACGCCCCGATTGGAGGCGCAACAATGGGCGGCTTCAACCCTGCGCCCTGGGCGCTGGGGCGCCGGACTCCTTGGCGCCGGCCTGCTCGCAGCGAGGGGAAATCATCAGCAAATGATGGGCGGCGACCCGGTGGGGCATTTCGCTTTTGGGAATCCGGCAGTGAAGTTTGCGCTGCCTCCTACTCAGATGCCGTACATGCAATTTGGCACAACGCCTCGCACCACATGACCGATGCAAACATCGACGCGCTGCCTGATGACAGACCGAAAATAGGCGGCGCGCTGTCTGTTTCAACAGGCGAAAAACAGCGAGTGGGATTATTTCCGGCCTGAAAAAAGGGCGATGACAAACGCCACTACGCGCGCGTACGCGCGCGAGCCGCGCTCAGCGAACTGGAGGCCGCGGGGCCAGTCCAGGTGCTCATTCGGTCTTAATCCAATCTGGCAATCGAAATGCCGGTAATCCGTCCTGGTAGCGCGCGTAAGCCAGCTGAGCCGCCTTCTCAACCCGGCTCCCGCCCATCAGACCTTCATGCTGCGACTGTTCGATAGTTGTCGATATTTGACGCGCGGCGCTACGGATAACCGCATTGCTCTCATTGTCGCTATCGATATAGCTCAAGTAGTATCTGAGGCTGTCTGTGGGGCTTTCTCGCGGTGGCATTGATTAGCTTCAAGAAAGCATCGACCGCGCGTTTGCGGTCATGCAAGCGCCATGCGGTGGCGGCGGTTACGTTGTCTATCAGACCGTACACCAGTCGGCCGCCAAGAACCACGATGAGGGCTGTATCCAAACCGTGGTCGCTGCCTTTGGTCAGCCAATTGAACCCATACGCCAAGATTGCGTATGGAATGAACGCAACCCCAGAAAACCACAACTTCGACTGCGTTTCGCTCATGACATTGCCCCGTGCCGTTTGATTTTACGCGGATGGTAACGGATGACGGACGGCTTGAGTCGATAGCGTAGGCGACCTCTCCGACGTTAGAGAAGAGTCATATAGGACGGCGGGGCTTTCCGACGTTCCGCGTGTGTCAGCCGATTTTCCACAAATGCCCGCACGCGGTGCAGACCGCATAAGGCTGCTGGCGGTCACGCCACCATGCCATGCACTCTCGAAGCAATTCCGTGACTGCGCGGATGATGCCCGCCAACACGGCAGGAGCAATTACCCCGAGCGCGGCGTCTGGGCGAAAGGCCTGCGCCAAGTCTGCCTTTTTGTAGACCGAAGCCGCAAGAGCACCGCACTTGGTGCATTGAATGTACGCCATACAGCCCCTCGTCGAAGACGCTTTGACTAAATCCGGTTACACCGTGGTTACACGGACGCCAGAAAGCAAAAAGCCCAGTCGCAATGACTGGGCTAAGCGCTTGATTCTTTTGGGGTGGCTGATGGGGCTCGAACCCACGACAACAGGAATCACAATCCTGGACTCTACCAACTGAGCTACAGCCACCACTGACATCTGCTTGACTTGCCTAAAAACTCTGGCTCGTCGATGAAGAAACGAGATTATACGAACAAGATTTGCGTTTGCCTAGTCCTTTATTCAAAAATTTCGACTGGCTCACGCAGATGCTGTCTTGCCTCGTCGAAGATGCTCAGATCGCGCGCGGCGAGACGCTTGCTATCCGACAACACGCGACGCCATCCACGCGCGCCGGCTTCGCCACGATAGAGACCGAGCGCATGGCGCGTGATCGCGCCGAGGTAGGTGCCGCGCGCCATTTCAGCCGCGCAATACTCGATCAGTTTCGCTTCGACCTGCTCGCGCGTGAGCGGCGTTTGCGTCGAGCCATAGAAGCGTGCGTCGACCTCGGCCAGCAGATACGGATTGTGATACGCCTCGCGCCCGAGCATCACACCGTCGACATATTGAAGATGCGTTTCCACTTCGTCGAGCGTTTTGATACCGCCGTTAATGATGATCTCCAGTTGCGGAAAATCACGTTTCAACTGATAGGCGTAGTCGTATTTGAGCGGCGGAATCTCGCGGTTTTCTTTCGGACTCAAGCCCTTGAGAATTGCGTTGCGCGCGTGCACGACGAAAACAGTGCAACCCGCCTCGGCGATCGTGCCGACGAAGTCGCGCACGAAACTGTATTCCTCCACGGCGTCCACGCCGATCCGATGCTTGACCGTTACCGGCACCGAGACGGTATCGCGCATGGCCTTCACGCAATCGGCGACGAGTTGCGGCTCGTTCATCAGACACGCACCGAATGCGCCGCGCTGCACGCGCTCGGACGGGCAGCCGCAATTCAGATTGATCTCGTCATAACCCCACTGCTCGCCCAGTTTGGCCGAGCGCGCGAGGTCGGCCGGTTCGCTGCCGCCGAGTTGCAGCGCGACCGGCGCTTCTTCCGGCGTAAACGCGAGATGGCGCGGCACGTCGCCGTGCAGCAGCGCGCCGGTGGTGACCATTTCGGTGTAAAGCCAAGTATGGCGCGAGATCACGCGATGCAGCGAGCGGCAGTGGCGATCGGTCCAGTCCATCATCGGGGCGACGGACACGCGGCGCGGACTGGGAGTTTGAGGTGAAGACATGAGGCGGCCAACGGCTTGATTCAAAACGCCGATTTTACCGCAATGCGTGAAATCGCCGGTCTCGACGGACGACTTTGTCTGCGTCGCCAAATAAGTCTGAAAAACCCGCAACAACGCCGAACGACTCCGAGCAATAGCGTCCCCGCCTCAACGCCCACGTCCCCCCGAGCTACCGCTGCTCCATGAGCTGCCACCACCGTGGGATCCACCATACCCGCCGCCGTGATAGCCACCGCCGCCATGCCAGCCACCACCGTGCCACCCGCCGCGGCCGCGCCAATAGCCGCCACCGCCCCGGTAGTAACAGCAACCGCCCCAGCCGCCCCAGAATCCGACCGAACCATAGACCGGCCCATACGGCGGTCCGTACCCGTAACCATAGTCGGGGTAATACGGTTGCGCGTACCCATACCCGTAGTCATAGGGCGGCGCCACCGCACAAGCGGTGAGACTCGCGGCTGCCGCCAACAGCGCCATCGACACAATGAGCCTGCTCACGATTTTCTCCCGGCGATTTGCCCCTGGCATAAGAATCAGAAAAATCGCGCACGCAGGAGTTCAGCGCCATTTGTGTCCGCAGATTACGGCCGATCTTTCGCGGCCCGCCTCGACGAACCGCCGACCCAGATGCAACGCCTTAGCCGCCACGCATTGCAGAGTCCTTCCGAAGTGTCACCGTGACTTCGTGTTGTAACAGTTAGTTAAAATTTCGAAACGCAACTGTATGGCGCGCCTGTTAATTTCGCGTCAGACAATATCCCTCGAGTTCAGCGCGTGGTTTGCAACCGCGCCGCGCTGAACGACAAGGACGCATCCGCCCACTGCCAGGACCGCTTAATGCGCAGCCTGCGAAAGAAACAGCCGTTAATGAAGCACGATCCACAACCGGCTACCGCATCCGACTGGTGCGCCGAAGGCGAAGCCTGCGCCGCGCGCGGCGACCTCGAAGCCGCCCTGCAGCGCTTCGACACCGCGCGCGCAATCGACCCCGCCAACGTCGTCGTCCATGAGCGCCGCGCCGCGACGCTTGCCGTTCTGAACCGCTTTCCCGACGCCGTGCAGGCGTACCGCGCGGCGATCGCGCTCGACCCGCTGAACGCGGACACGTATCACGGCCTCGGCTGGTGCTTCGAGCAGATGCACCGGCTCGAGCCCGCGCTGGAAGCCTATCGCGAAGCCGTGCGCCTCAATCCGAAGGCCGACGGTTCGCACAACAATCTGGGCAACTGTCTGCACGCGCTCGGCCGCTTCGACGAAGCGCACGAAGCCTATCGTCACGCGATCGAAGCCGCGCCGACGGCGCCGCTCTATTACCGCAACTTCGTGCAGTCCAAGCGTCTCGCCGTCGACGATCCGGTGTTCGCGGCGATGGAGCATCTGGCGAACCATGCCGATTCGATGACGCGGGAGAATCAGTCGGAGATTCATTTTGCGTATGGTCAGGCGCTGTCCGATATGGGCCGCAACGACGAATCGTTCGACCAGTTTCTGATGGCCAACGCGCTGCGCCGTCCCGGCGTGCGTTATGTCGAAGCCGAGGCGTTGAGCCTGTTCTCGCACCTGCCGCAGTTGCTCGGTGCGGAGGTGTTGGCGGCCAAAGGGGGCTTGGGCGATGTGTCGGCGGCGCCGATTTTTATCGTCGGCATGCCGCGCTCGGGTTCCACGCTGATCGAACAGATTCTGGCGAGCCATCCGAAGGTGTTCGGCGCCGGCGAGCGCACGGAATTCGGCGAGGCGCTGGTGAGCGGCATCCATCGCGGCATGGGCGATCCGTTGCGGATCGATATCGAAGGGTTGCCGCACGCCGATGCCGCGCCGTTGCGCGCGCTCGGCGCGGACTATCTGCGGCGCATCCATGACGCAGTGCCGGAAATCCAGAGTACGATGCCGGACGGCGAGCGCTACGCGCATTTCGTCGACAAATACCCGTTCAACTTCATCAACGTCGGGCTGATTCATCTGGCGCTGCCGAACGCGCGCTTCATTCATAGCAGTCGTTCGCCGCTGCAGACCTGCCTGTCGATTTTTTCGCGCATCTTTCATGACGTGCCGTTCGGTTACGATCTCGGCGAACTGGGCCGTTACTACCGCGCCTACGATGCGTTGATGAAGCATTGGCAGAGCGTGCTACCCGAGGGCGTGATGATCGAAGTCAAATACGAAGAACTGGTCGGCGATCTGGAAGGTCATGTGCGCGGCATCCTCGCGCATTGCGGGCTCGAATGGGACGAGCGCTGCCTGTCGTTTCATCAGACCACGCGTCAGGTGAGCACGGCCAGCGCGACCCAGGTGCGTCGTCCGATCTACAAAACTTCGCTGCAACGCTGGCAGCCGCGTTCGGCCCTGCTGCAGCCGCTGTTCGATGGGCTGGGTCCGGAGTTGGCGGCGGCCGACGCGAACGTCGCATCGGTCGGGTCGGGCACGGTAGAGGCAGGCCGTCCAGAACATCCGGAGCATCCGGCATGAGCGCGTCGCGTGGTGCGGTGATCTGGATGACGGGCCTGTCCGGCGCGGGCAAATCGACCCTGGCCAACGCATTGCATCAACGCCTCGACGACAAGGGGCAGGCGTCGATCGTGCTCGACGGCGACGTGCTGCGGCGTGGCTTGAATGCCGACCTCGGCTTCACGCACGAGGACCGCACCGAAAACCTGCGCCGCGTCGCGCACGTCGCGGCGCTTTTCATGCAGCAGGGTTTCATCGCGATTGCCGCGGTGATTTCGCCCGAGCATCGGCATCGGCGCGCGGCGCGTGAGATTGTCGGCGAAGGGTTTGTCGAAGTCTTCGTGAACGCGCCCCTGGCGGTGTGCGAGGCGCGCGACGCGAAGGGACTTTACGCCCGCGCGCGACGCGGTGAAATCCCGCATTTCACCGGTATTTCCGATCCTTTCGAAGCGCCGCTCGCCGCCGACGTGGTGATCGAATCCGATCGCTTGCCGGTCGACCAGGCGGTAGACCGGTTGCTTGCACATATCGCGCAGGGCCGGTTGCCGGCTTAACGCGTATTCTGCCGACGCCGCGCAACCACAGTATCTCGCAGCTCGCGCGGCGCGAAACCCTCAAACCCGCGCGAACTCATTGACCTGGCGCGCGCCACGGCCGAGGCTCGCGCACGTCCGCGTTCAATGCAGCAGGCCCGGATGATGCAAGGCAGGGTACACGCCGATGATAAAAGCCGCGTAGATTGCGGCCATGGTCACGCCGGCGGCGGTGCCCCAGATATCGCGCGACGCGGCGCCTTGACGGAAATGCACGGGCAGTCCGACCACCAGATAGCCGATCAGAAAAAACGCGAGGACCGCACGCACCGGCGAGAGATCGTGGCCGATAAATTCCAGCAGTGCGGAGAGACTGAATTCAGACATGAAGAGGCAGACAATGACACGTGCGAGGGAGTGTGCAAACCATGGTTCAACCCACGCTGCAAACCATTCAGGACGCGCGAGGGCACATGCCGATTTAAGTCCACGCGAGCGCGCGGTGCAAGAAAAAGTCTGTATGAATTTGTACAAGCCTACATTGCTTGCACGTTGCCTGCGCAACGACTTTCATCCGGCTTTGCTGTACTTCAACCCGCTTTCAGCGCACGGCTCCCTCACGTCTCACGCATGCGTTTTGCGACGCATGATAAGGATGTCAGCGCTTACGTAAAGGCTCGAGTAACGGCTTCAAACCGTTGTGATCGATCTCTTGCATCAAGGCGATCAGCCGGCCGATTTCGCCGGGTGGAAAGCCTTGACTGGCGAACCAGTTTAGATAGTGACCCGGCAGGTCCGCAATCACGCGTCCTTTATATTTCCCGTAGGGCATCACGCGCGTGACCAGCAGTTCGAGGAGTTCGGGATTCATCGTGAGAAGGTCGGCGAGAAATGCGGTGAGCGCAGGAGCGGGTGAGGGCGGCCGACGTTCGACATGCGACGTTCGACATTCGCCAGCCCCGCATTTTAGCCTCGCTGCAGGGGATTCGCCGGCATGGTAACGTCGCCGGTTCCGTTCACACACTCAACAGGACAGTTCGATGGAATACCGCAGACTCGGCGACTCCGATGTGCAGGTCAGCCTGATCGGTCTCGGCACCATGACATGGGGCGAGCAGAACACCGAACAGCAAGCGCACGCGCAGATCGATTACGCGCTCGATCACGGCATTAACCTGATCGACACCGCCGAAATGTATCCGGTGCCGCCGCGCGCTGAAACGCAAGGCGCCACGGAGCGCTACATCGGCACGTGGCTCGCGCGGCATCGCAGCGCGCGCGAGAAGATCGTGCTGGCCACCAAGATCGCCGGCCCGGCGCGGCAACCGCATAACCCTCGCCATATTCGCGGCGCGGGCAACCAGTTCGACCGGCCGAACCTTACCCAAGCTTTGAACGACAGCCTGAAGCGTCTGCAAACGGACTACGTCGATCTGTATCAACTGCACTGGCCGGACCGCAGCACGATGACGTTCGGCCGCCCCGCGTATCCGTGGGTCGACGACGAGTACACCGTGCCGATCGAAGAAACGCTGGCGGTGCTCGCCGAATTCGTGAAGGCCGGCAAGGTCCGTCACATCGGTGTGTCGAATGAAACGCCGTGGGGCGTCGCGCAGTTTCTGCGTGCGGCGGAAAAGCTCGGCTTGCCGCGCATCGTCAGTATCCAGAATCCGTATAGTCTGCTCAATCGCACCTATGAGGCGGGACTGTCGGAATACGCGCATCGCGACAACGTCGGCTTGCTGGCCTATTCGCCGCTCGCGTTCGGCTGGTTGTCGGGCAAGTACGAGGGCGGCGCGCGCCCGGCCGGCGCGCGCATCTCGCTGTTCGAACGCTTCCAGCGCTACAGCAAGCCGCAAGCGGTGCAGGCGACCACCCGTTACGTGGCGCTGGCGAAGCGTCACGGCCTGTCGCCCGCGCAATTCGCACTGGCGTTCGTGAATAGCCGGCCGTTCGTGACCAGCAATCTGATCGGCGCGACCTCGCTCGATCAGTTGAAGGAAAACATCGCCAGCATCGAAGTGAAACTGTCGCCGGAAGTCCTCGCGGAAATCGACGCGCTGCACGAGTTGCAGCCGAATCCGGCGCCTTGATGCGTTGATGTGTCGACGGTACGGGCGAAGTTCGCAGGTCAGCGGATCTTCAGCTTCGCCCGCACCGCGTAAAGCGCCAGCAAACTCGCCACCGCGCAGAACATCAGATAGAACCCCGGCGCAAGTTTATTGCCGCTCGCGTCGATCAGCCACGTGATCACGAACGGCGCAAAGCCGCCGAACACCGTGACGCCGATGTTGTAGCTGACCGAGAGACCGGTCGCGCGTGTCTGCGTCGGAAAGATCTCCGACATCAATGCGGGCAACGCGCCAAAATACGTCGCCTTCAGGATGCCGATCCAGATCAGCGCAAGCAGCATCGTCCCGAACGACGGATGCGCGTTCATGTACATGAACGCGGGATAAACCGTCAGCAGCATCAACACGCCGGCGCACGCCATGATCCGGATGCGCCCGAGCGAATCGGACAGATGACCGGCGAACGGCGTCAGCACCGTCAGCACGATACCGGTGGCGAGCGTCGCGGCAAATCCGGTCGAGGCGGGGAGATGCAATTGCTTGATCGCATAGGTCGGCATGTACAGGATCATGTAGTTCGCCGCCGTTGAAATGATCAGCGAGCCGACCGCCAGCAGCATGCGCAGCTTCTGCGTGCCGAACAGATCGCGCAGCGGCGTACGGGCTTTCGGTTCGGCGGCGAACTCCGCGCCTTCGTCCACGTAGCGGCGAATATAGAAACCGACCGGACCGATCGCGAGGCCGAACAGAAACGGCACGCGCCAGCCCCATGATTCGAGTTGCGCCGTGGTGAGCTGGCTCGTCAGCAGCGCGCCGAAACCCGACGCAAGCAGCGTGGCGAGACCTTGACTCGCGAACTGCCAGCTCCCCATGAAGCCGCGCCGCTCAGGCGCATGTTCGACCAGAAACGCGGTCGAGGCGCCGAACTCCCCGCCCGCCGAAAATCCCTGCACGAGGCGCGACAGCATGATGCCTGCCGGCGCCCACAAACCGATCGCCGCATACGGCGGCATCACGGCGATCGTCAACGTGCCGACCATCATCAACGCGATCGACAGCAACAGCGACGCCTTGCGTCCGGCGCGATCCGCGAGCGACCCGAGCACGAGTCCGCCGAGCGGGCGGATCAGATACGAAATGCCGAAAGTGCCGAGCGTGAGCATCAGCGAAATGGCTTCGGTGCGCGCCGGAAAAAACAGCTTCGCGATCGTCACCGCGAAGAAGCCGTAGACGACGAGGTCGAACCATTCGAGCGCGTTACCGATCGACGCCGCGAGAATGATGCGATGGGCTTTGGCGGCGGACGGCCGCGCGGCGCTGGCTTGCAAGGTGGACGTGATCATCGTGAGCGTGTCTCGTGACGGATACGGCGGAGCGAGTGTCGCGGGCCCGGGGCGGACCTGGTGGCCGCCCGGGCATCGCGGATTTTTTCGTGCGGGTGTGCCTCAGGCCGTGGTTTTCAGATGCGGCGAGTTCTCGCCGAGATCCCAGAACAGGCCCGCCATGATCTGCAGACCTTCGCGTACCACGGGCCCGAGCAGATGCTCGTTCGGTGCGTGCTGGGAGCAGGCCGGGTACGAGTGCGGCACCCAGATGGTCGGCAGACCCAGCGTGTCGGCGAAGACTTCGTTCGGCAGCGTGCCGCCCAGGTTCGGCAGCACGGCGGTTTTCTTGCCGGTGGTCTGTTCGAGCGACCCGACTGCCCATTTGACCCACGGGTCGTCCGGATCCAGGCGCGTGGCCGGCGCGCCACGCTCGACGTCGATCTGGACCAGCGAAAAACCGTGCGTATCCAGATGCTCGCGCAGATATCGCTCGAGGTTGTGCCAATCGGTGCCGACCACGAAACGCAACTGGCAATGGGCGAAGGCCGAGGCCGGAATCGCGTTGACCGGGTTCTCCGGATTGCCCGCCTTGAGGGCCAGCACTTCGAAGCTGTTCCAGCCGAACACGCGTTCCGGCGCGCTCAGGCCTGGCTCGCCCCAGTTGTCGTCGACCTCCGGGTCGCCGGGGCCGCCGCCGACGGTGATGTCCGCGAGCGCACGGCGCACGGCGTCCGAAATCGGCGGCGGGCGCAAACCGTCGACGGCGATCACGCCGCGCGCATCGACGAGACTTGTCAGCGCGTTGGCCAGCACCGTGGCCGGATTGCGCAGCAGCCCGCCCCAGTTGCCGGAGTGATGCGCGCCGTCACGCAGGTTCAGCGACAGCCTGAAGTTGACCGAACCGCGCGAGCCGAGGAACACGGTGGGGCGGCGCGCGGCGAGACGCGGACCGTCGGAGGCGATCAGCACGTCGGCGGCGAGTTCGCCCGCGTACTCGCGGCACACCGCGTCGAGCCCCGGCGAGCCGGTTTCCTCGCCCATTTCGATCAACAGCTTCGCGTTGAAGCCGAGCTGGCCGCCGCGCGCGCTCAGCACGCTCGCCAGCGCGGCGAGGTTGATGCTGTGCTGGCCTTTGTTGTCGGCAGTGCCGCGCCCATACCAGCGTTCGCCTTCGATCGTCACGGCCCACGGCGTGAGCGGCGCGCGCCACTGGCTGTCGTAGCCGCGCACCACGTCGCCGTGGCCGTAGATCAGCACGGTGGGCAGGTGCGCCGCTTCGTGGCGTTGCGCGATCAGGAACGGCCCGAGCCCTGTCACCGGGTTATCGACGATGCGCGACGTGAAACCAAGCGCTTCGGCTTCGGGCGCGATTTCACCGGTCAGATACGACAGCAGCGTCGCGGCGCGATCGCTTTCCTGACTCTCGGTGCGATAACCCACCCGGCGGGTGAGATTCTCGAGAAAGGCGCCGGATTCGAAATGCTGGGTGGCGTGTTCGATGGCCTCGTTGCGGCTCATGGTGTCTCCAATGCGGGGCGGAATGCGGATGCGGGGCAAGGTGCAGCATCGAACCGATTCTAGGAGGCCGTTTTTTTTGTCACAATGATCGTATTTCGAAGCTTGCGTTGCCGAAAAGGCAAAGCTTGAGAGGCGCCCCATGACACTGTCCCTGCACGGCATCGCACTGCGCTATTTCGTCGAAGTGGCACGCACCGGCTCGATCAGCGACGCGTCCGCACGCCTGCACGTCGCGATCTCGGCGATCAGCCGGCAGATCGCGCGGCTCGAAAGCGAACTCGGCGTGGCGTTGTTCGAACGTCGCCCGCGCGGCATGGCGCTCTCCGAAGCCGGCGAGCGGCTGCTCGCCTACGCGCAGCGCAGCCTGCTCGAAGCGGAACATGTGGTGAAAGAGATCGGCGGCCTCGAGAGCCTGCACGGCAGCATGATCAAGATCGTGAGTTCGGAAGGGTTCGCCGCGGATTTCCTGCCCGGCGCGATGGCCGCTTTTCGCCGCCAGTATCCGGGCATCGACTTCACGCTGTCGGTGATGTCGCCGGGCGAGGCCACCCGCCGCGTGCGCGACGGCGACGCCGATCTCGCGCTGACCTTCAGCCTCGCGCCGGAGAAGGGCGTCAAGGTCGAACATACCGAGCGTGCGCCGGTGCTGGCGCTGCTACGCGCGGATCACCCGCTGGCCGCGCGTGCCAGGGTGTCGCTCGCCGATCTGCGGGTTTATCCGCTGGTGCTGCCTGTGCCCGGCACGACGATTCGCCAGTTGATCGACATTACCTGCGCGCTCGAAGGCATCCTGCTCGAACCCGAGCTCACCTGCAACAACAGCGGCGCCATGTACCGCTACGCGCAGAAGAGCGGCGCGATCATGTTCACGGGCCTGCTGTCGGTGCGCGACCGTTATGCCGGCGACGGCTTCGTGGTGATGCCGCTGACCCATCCGCAATTGCGTCAGCGCAGCATCCAGGTGCAGACCATGGCGGGGCGCGAACTGCCGTCGGCGGTGCGGGCATTTCGCGATTATCTGATCGCGGCAATCGGCGGGGCTGAAGCGGCGGACGGCGGCATGCCCAAGGCGGCGCGCAAACGCAGCCCGCGTGGCCGCCGGGGTTCGAAGCCGGGCGCGAGCCGATAGGCGCGTGCAGTGGACGCGCCCATGGTCAATTGAAAGCCAAATGTCCCTGCCGGAACGCGAATCGCGACCTAAACTGTGGTGGACGGGGCGGGCTGTCGAATTGCGGTGCGCGGTGTGCGACGAAGCAATGCATGCCCGAGGACGTCCCTTTTAGGGGCGCCAGTGGTAGGATTCAGCCCGAAAAATGGCGAGCGGCGCGCAAATCGCAACGGCGCGCTGCCCACAACAGAGCGATAGGACTCAGGACATCGAATGGCGCAACAAAAAACCAACCCAAAACTTGAGCAGGCGCTGACGCGCGGGGACCTGGCGATCCGTCAGGCAAATTCGGCACGGGCGACGGCACTGCTGCGCGCGCTGGGCAAGATGATCGTGGAAGCCTCGGCAACGATCGGCGTGGAGGCTTTCACGCTCATTCCCGACGGCGACAAGATCTACGATCCGGCCGATGGCCTGTGGCCCCAGGAACTGCAGATTTCGCTCGACGGTCCGGTCGAGGAATCCGATCCGGACGAAGTGCGCACGGTGCGTCTGATCGCGGACGATCCGGCCACGGTGTTCCGTGTCGAATGGCAGCGTGCCGACGGCAAAATCGGCCGTCAGGATGGCGGACCGTTCGCGACGGTCGCGTTTATCTCCGACGTGGATATTCCTTGGACGGACGACGAAGACTGAGTGCAAATCCGCCGCATTCAAAGGCCCGAGCCTATTTCATCATCCTGCGGCGGAACAGCACCGCCGCAACGATAAACCCGCCCACCGCGTACACGGCCAGCACCGCCAGGTGCAGAGCGGCATGCTCGACCGGCCGGCCGAGCATCGCCGGGCGGATCAGATCGACGGCGTGCGCGAGCGGCAACACACCCGTGACCGCGCGCGCCGCGACCGGCAATTGCGAAGTCGGAAAGAACACGCCGGAGAGCAGCATCATCGGCGTCAACACGAGCGTCTGATAAAACATGAAGAAGTCGTACGACGGCGCGAGCGCCGTCACGATCATCGCGACGCTCGCGAACGCGAGGCCGGTGAGTACGATGACGGGCAAGGCGAGCAGCATCGACGGGAACGTCGCATAGCCCAGCGAGCCGGCCACCAGCATGATCGCCACACCCGACAGCATCGATTTACTGCCCGCCCACATCACTTCACCCAGCACGATGTCGCCTAGCGTCAGCGGCGTATGCATGATGGCTTCCCACGTGCGCTGCACGTGCATGCGCGAGAAGCCCGAATACATCGACTCGAAACTCGCCGACATCATCACGCTCGAGGCCACCGTGCCGGCCGCGAGGAACGCGATATACGACACGCCGTCGACATGCCCGACCATGATCCCGAGCCCGAAGCCGAGACCGAACAGATAGATCATCGGATCGGCCAGGTTGCCGAACATCGACGCGATCGCGAGCTTCTTCCACACCAGAAAATTGCGCCGCCATACCGCGACCCAGTTCACCGCGTTGGTCGGAAACGCGGCGAAGGGCGCCTGCGTCGAGGGTTTGTCGCTGGGGGCCTGGTCCGGGGTGTCGTAGGTGCGTGCGTCCATGGCGTGTCTCGTGCTGTTTTGTCCGAAGGGTGTGCCTTCGAGCGTTGTTATGGCGATCACGGGCGGCGCTCGGTAGCCGGCGTCCTGCCCGTGATACGCGCGATGCTTGCCACAGGTATGAATACCCGATGCATTGGCCCGCAACGATCAGTCCTGCATTTCGCGACCGGTGAGTCGCAGAAACACGTCTTCCAGATTCGCCGGCCGGTGCAGATAGCGCAGATCGGCGCGCTGTTTGAGGCGGGCATGCACCGGTTGCGCGTCGTTCACGTAGCAGAACAGCGTTTCGCCACTGATCTCCGTACGCTCGACCAGCGGCGCGAGCTCGTCGCGCAACGCCACCGGATCGGGGCCGAAAATCTCGATCACATCGCAGCCGATCTCCGATGCGATCAACTCGCTCGGCGCACCTTCGGCGATCTTGCGGCCTTCTTCGATCACGCAGAGCCGGTGGCAGAGCCGTTCGGCTTCTTCCATGAAGTGCGTGGTCAGCAGAATGGTCTTGCCGCGCGCGAGCAGCGAGCGCAGCCGCTCCCAGATCAGATGCCGGGCCTGCGGATCGAGGCCGGTGGTGGGTTCGTCCATGATCAGCACGTCGGGATCATTAACCAGCGCGCGCGCCAGCGTGAGGCGCCGCTTCATGCCGCCCGACAGTTCGCTCACGCGGGCGTCGGCCTTGTTTTCGAGCCGCGCGAATTCGAGCAGCGACGGCACCATCGCGCGGCATTGCGCGGCGCTCAAACCGAAGTAGCGGCCGAACACCAGCAGGTTTTCGCGGACGGTGAAATCGGGATCGAGATTGTCGAATTGCGGCACCACGCCGACCCGCGCTCGCGCCACGCGCGCGCGGCCCGGAATCGGCTCGCCGCACAGACGGATCGCGCCGGCATCCGGCGCGGCGATGCCGAGCAGCATGCGCAACGTCGTGGTCTTGCCCGCGCCGTTCGGCCCGAGCAGGCCGAAGCACTCGCCGGCGTTCACATGAAACGACAAGCCGTCGACGACCGTCTTGTCGCCGTAGCGCTTTTTGACCTGATGGAATTCAATGGCGGCTTCAGACATGGATCGAACGAGACTCCGGGAAAGGGCGCGACTGAGGCGGATGAGCGCTATGACCGTAATGAGCGGGAAGGCTGCCTATTCTAGGGCATCGATTGGCCGCCAATGCCTGGCACCCGGGCGTCCAGAAGGGCTTTCTTGCACTGCGGCATAGGGACCTGGCGCCGTGCCGTCGCCGTGCGCACAGGTTCAGGGCGTAGTTAGCGTTTTCCATCCCTTGCAAGCTGAATTGCGGCGCACCATGATTGATTCAAAGCGCGCTTTCCGCGTGCAGGGAGAAAATCATGGCGAGCTACCAAAAAATCCTGCTGTGCTACGACGGCTCGCGCGAAGGTCGAAAAGCGCTCCGTTGCGGCGCCGATCTCGCGTTGGATCTGAAGGCGGAAACGCATTTGCTATCCGTTGTGGATATGCGCTCGAGCATTGCGCAAAGCGCGGGTCTTCTCACCGACGTGGCGTGCGGCAGTTTCGAAAAATCCGCCCGCGACATTCTGCAGGAAGGTGTGGACTGGCTCACCGAGCGCGGTGTCAGTGCGCAAGGGCATTTCGCGTTCGGTCATCCGATCGACGAGATCGCCAATCTCGCTAACGAGTTGCATGTCGATCTCGTCGTGGTCGGCCACCGTTGCCGCACCGGTTTGTCGCGATGGTGGATGGGCGCCGGCAATACGCCGTTGCTCGACCGCATTTCGTGCAGCATTCTGGTGGCGTGCTCTTCCGCGCAGGAGCAGCAGCAGGCGGCGGCTTGATGGGCTAAGCGGAGGGCGGGTTGCCCAGGCGGGCCTGCAGGTTTTCCCAAACACGTGTTCGGGCTTGTCGCGGCGGCGCGGTAATCGAACCGCGCCGGCCCTTTGCCATAGAGCACTGCGCAACGTCACCCGGGCGTCACGGATTCAGGTCGACCGCGGCCAGCTTCCACGTGAACAAACCTTCACGCGCGAAGATCGCCGAGTAACGCGCGTCGCCCGCGCCATGCTGGTACGTGACGACGAATTCGTTCAGGCCACGATAACCCGCCGTGGTTTGCGGCGGTTGCGCGGGCGTGGCGGCGGGGTTCGCGGTGTTGGCTGCCGCGTCGGGCTGGGTGGGTGCCGCGAGCGGTGCGGGGGCGGGCGTTGGTGCATCAGCCGAAGCCGCAGCCGGATCATGCGCCGCGGGCGGCGCCGGTGGCCGCTCGCCAGGGTTGCCGCGCGGCGGCATGCCGTTCAGCAGCGCGGCCACGCCGTCCGGCGTCGCATAAGCATCCACGAGTGGACCAATCAGCGCCACGCCGATCATCGCGCCGATGGCGGCAAGCGGATTGCCGTTGCTGTGCGCGTCGAGCCGCCGCGTCAGCAAGCCGGTCACCTGCTGTTTCAGGCTCTCGCGCAACGCGGGGAAATCGACGTATTGATTGACGGTTTGCGCGTCGCGCGCATCCGCTGCGCGTTTGAGGTTGTTCAGCGCGAGATACGGCGATGCGTACGCGAAAGCTGACGCGGCAATCACCACGATCACAACTAGCGTGACGATCAGCGGCCGGGTGGCGCTGCGTTTCGTGCGGGACGAAACAGCCATTGAGTGAGACTCTCTATCAGGTGGGATTTAACGTTGACCGCGGCCACGCCAAAACGATCCCTGACGATTGCCGGCGATGCGGCAGGGCGACCCGTTCAGAACCGAAGCGATCGCTCAAAAAACCGCTCAGCCCTCGAACACTGCGCCTTGCACATTCGCTTCTTCGGCGATGCAACGGTCGATCATGCGGCAGACGGCGTCGACCGTGCCGACCATGATGAGCCGCGACGGCCCGTGATAGACGCGCACCGGCGCGCGACGCGCCGGCTCCGCCGTATTCAAGCCCGAATTCAACGACACGCGCGCGAACGCCGGCAACGAAGACGGTAGCGACGACACAAGCGCCGCCTGCGGGTCGCCGAGCGAATCGAACAGCGAGGGCGTGCTCGCGGTCGACGCCTCGATCAACGAGCAGGGCACCAGCTTGCGCAGATGACGCAGACGACCGAACTGGCGAAAAGGCAGCAAGCGGGCAAGGCGTTCCATGAGTCTCTCCAGGCGATGCAAAATTAATGCAGCGTGAGTACGACATTGATGCGGCGTTGGGGCGGTCTCGTGTGAACAGGCGAACGAACCGACGCCCCACCAATGACCAGCCGCTTAAAACTCGCCCGGGCGAATCAGCCCGACGGCGATCCCTTCCAGCGCGAATTCCGCACTGCCGGTTTCAACGAAGATGTTTTCGTAATCGGGATTCTCGGCAATCAGTTCGATGCCGTTCGGCCGGCGCTTCAGGCGCTTGACCGTCACGTCGTCGCCCAGCCGCGCGATGATGATCTGGCCGTCTTTGGCCTCGCTCTTCTTCTGCACGGCGAGCAGGTCGCCGTCGAAGATGCCCGCGTCGCGCATGGACAGTCCGCGCACCTTCAGCAGGTAGTCGGGCTTGCTCGAGAACAGCGCCGGGTCGCAGGCATAGTGCTGCGCGATATGTTCCTGCGCGAGGATCGGACTACCCGCAGCCACCCTGCCGATCAGCGGCAAGGACAGTTGCATGATGCTCGCGTGCGGCAGCGTGAACTGGTACGGCGAGTCTTCCGGTCCGCTCAGCAGGCGAATGCCGCGCGACGCGCCGGCCGCGAGTTCGATCACACCCTTGCGAGCGAGCGCGCGCAAATGCTCTTCCGCGGAGTTCGCCGAACTGAAGCCCAGCTCGGCGGCGATTTCCGCGCGGGTGGGTGGAAAACCGGTGCGTTCGATAGCGCGTCGGATCAGATCGAAAACCTGCTGCTGTCGTGCGGTGAGTTTGGTCATGGCCACTGTATGTATGAACAGGTGCCTGTATTTTTATACAGTATTCGGCATAATTCAAGCTTTACTTTAAGTTCGTCGCGACGACCGCCGCTACAGCACCGCAAAAGGGCGCTCCAACATCCGCTTTCGTGCCGCAACGCCTTGTCCAGCTGTCATTACCACTTTTGAGTATTAAAGAATGAAGAAACATTATTTTTAATGATGAAAGCTCTTCGATAGACTGGCCTCCGAGTTGGCGCTCATGTGCACGTGACCGCGACGTAGAACGACACCACACGCTGTTTTAGCGGACCACAACGCGGAGAAAGTTGACATGCACCACCAAGGTACGGGGCTGGCAGGCAAGACCAGAAAAATCATCGCGGCGCTCGCATTGGGCGCGGCCGGGGCGCTCGGCGTGATGGCGCAGGCGCACGCCGCCGACACGACGCTGCTGAACGTCTCCTACGATCCGACGCGCGAGTTGTATCAGGACGTCAATCAGGCGTTCGGCAAGGAATGGAAGGCCAAGACCGGCGAGACGATCACCTTCAAACAGTCGCACGGCGGCTCCGGCGCGCAGGCGCGCTCGGTGCTCGACGGTCTGCAGGCGGACGTGGTGACGCTGGCGCTGGCCTACGACATCGACGCGCTGGCGAACAAGGGGCTGCTCGACAAGGGCTGGCAGAAACGCTTGCCGGACAACGCGTCGCCGTACACGTCGACGATCGTGTTCCTGGTGCGCAAGGGCAACCCGAAGCACATCAAGGATTGGGACGATCTGATCAAGCCGGGCGTGTCGATCGTGACGCCGAATCCGAAGACCTCCGGCGGCGCGCGCTGGAACTACCTCGCGGCGTGGGCGTATGCCGAACATCAGCCGGGCGGCAACGATCAGAAGGCCAAGGAGTTCGTCGGCAAGCTCTATAAGAATGCCGGCGTGCTGGATTCGGGCGCGCGCGGCGCGACCACCAGCTTCGTGCAACGCGGTATCGGCGACGTGCTGATCGCGTGGGAAAACGAAGCGTTCCTGTCGCTGAAGGAATTCGGTCCGGAGAAGTTTGAAATCGTCGTGCCGTCGGTCAGCATTCTGGCCGAGCCGCCGGTCGCCGTGGTGGACAAGGTCGTCGACCGGCACGGCACGCGCAAGGTCGCCGAAGCGTATTTGAACTTCCTGTATAGCGAAGAAGGTCAGGAGATCGCCGCGCGTAATTTCTATCGTCCGCGTTCGAACAAGGTGCCGGCCGAGCTGACCGCCAAGTTTCCGAAGCTGAAGCTGTACACGGTGGACGATTCGTTCGGCGGCTGGACCAACGCGCAGAAAACGCACTTTGCCGACGGCGGCGTGTTCGATTCGATCTACGCACCGCAGTAAGGCCGGCTGGTCCGGTCGTTGCCCACGCAACCGACCGGCCAACGGCAATGCATTACCCCGAGCGCGCCCAATGAGCGCGCTTTTGGCCGCCCGAGGTCCGGCGGCCGGAAATCGGTCCTCGCAACATCGGCATCAACCTGAACGAGTAACCAGCATGACGACGTTGACCTTCCGAAAACCGAGCGCGTTGCCCGGTTTTGGCCTGACCCTCGGCATCACCGTGGCCTATCTGAGCCTCGTGGTGCTGATTCCGCTTGCGGCGACGTTTCTCAAGACCGCGACGCTGGACTGGCCTCAGTTCGTGCGCGCGGTGAGCTCGCCGCGCGTGCTCGCGTCGTATCGCCTGACGTTCTTCTCGGCGCTCGGCGGCGCATTGATCAACGCGGTGTTCGGCTTTCTGGTCGCGTGGGTGCTGGTGCGTTACACGTTCCCGTTCAAACGCATCGTCGACGCCGTGGTCGATCTGCCGTTCGCACTGCCGACGTCGGTGGCCGGCATTTCGCTTGCCGC
The DNA here is from genome assembly GCF_003269035.1 of Paraburkholderia bryophila. Lineage (GTDB taxonomy): Bacteria > Pseudomonadota > Gammaproteobacteria > Burkholderiales > Burkholderiaceae > Paraburkholderia > Paraburkholderia bryophila. The sequence goes on from NZ_QLTK01000003.1 coordinate 51,391, forward strand.
TGTGTATGCAGGCAACGGCTGGATCGGCCAGTATCTCGAACCGCTCGGCCTGAAGATCGCGTTCACGCCGGCCGGCGTGCTGGTCGCGCTGACCTTCATCGGTTTGCCGTTCGTGGTGCGCACGGTGCAACCAGTGCTCGAAGAGTTCGAGCGCGAACAGGAAGAGGCCGCCGCGTGCCTCGGCGCGTCGCGCTGGCTGACGTTTCGCCGGGTCGTGCTGCCCGCCGTGTTTCCCGCTTTGCTGACCGGTTTCGCGCTGGCGTTCGCGCGTGCGCTCGGCGAATACGGCTCGGTGATTTTCATCGCCGGCAACGTGCCGATGAAGTCGGAAATCACCTCGCTGCTGATCATCACCAAGCTCGAACAGTATGACTACGCCGGCGCGACCGCGATCGCGGTGGTGATGCTGGTCGTGTCGTTCCTGATGCTGCTGCTGATCAATACCTTGCAGTGGTACCTGCAACGCCGCACGGGTCGCGGTGGCGCGGGTCCGGCGCCGGCTGCGACTCCAACTGCGGCTTCGGTCAGTGTCGCGGCGATCGGCGGAGGTGCGCAATGAGCCGCCAGTCCGTGAATGACGTGAACGGCGCGGCCGTCGCCGTGGCGCCGCGCGCGCCCCTGAACGTGTCGCGCCGCCCCGATCCGGTCACCGAGGCGCCCGTGGTGCGCTGGCTCCTGACCGCCGTCGCGCTGCTGTTTCTCACGCTGTTTCTGGTCGTGCCGCTGGTCGCCGTGTTCTATCAGGCGTTGAGCAAGGGCCTCGGTTTCTATCTGGAGTCGCTCGCTGATCCGGACGCGTTGTCGGCGATCAAGCTGACGGTGATCACCGCCGCGATCGCCGTGCCGCTGAATCTCGTGTTCGGCCTCGCGGCGTCGTGGTGTATCGCCAGGTTCGAATTCCGCGGCAAGGCGCTGCTGACCACGCTGATCGATTTGCCGTTCTCGGTCTCGCCGGTGATCTCGGGCCTGATCTATGTGCTGATGTTCGGCGCGCAGGGCTGGTTCGGCCCGTGGCTGATCGACCACAACGTGCAGATCATTTTCGCCGTGCCGGGCATCGTGCTGGCGACGATCTTCGTCACCTTCCCGTTCGTCGCGCGTGAGCTGATTCCACTGATGCAGGCGCAAGGCAACGATGAAGAAGAAGCCGCGCACGTGCTCGGCGCGTCGGGCTGGCAGATCTTCCGCCGCGTCACGCTGCCGAACGTCAAATGGGGCCTGCTGTATGGCGTGATTCTGTGCAACGCGCGGGCGATGGGCGAGTTCGGCGCGGTCTCGGTGGTGTCGGGCCACATTCGCGGCCAGACCGACACGATGCCGTTGCACGTCGAAATTCTCTATAACGAATACAACTTCTCGGCGGCGTTCGCGGTGGCGTCGGTGCTGGCCTTGCTCGCACTCGTCACGCTGGGGCTGAAGCTGCTTGCCGAGCGCCATATGTCGGCGGAATTGTCGGCCGCGCGCGACGTGCCCGCGCATGCCGGTCCCGTCGCGCTGGCCGCTGCGTCAGCGTCGTCAGCGTCATCGCCCTCGTTCAAGGCAACGCCTGTTTCGCCGCAACACCCGCTCAAGCAAGGAGAGCTGTAATGGGTATCACTGTTCGTAACCTGCAGAAGCGCTTCGGCGATTTCGTCGCGCTCGACAACGTTTCGCTCGACTTTCCGCCGGGTGAACTGGTTGCGCTGCTCGGGCCGTCGGGTTGTGGCAAGACCACCTTGTTGCGTGTGATCGCCGGCCTCGAATACGCGGACGGCGGCCAGGTCGAGCTGCAAGGCCAGGACGTCGCGACGGTCGGCGCGCGCGAACGTGAAGTGGGTTTCGTGTTCCAGCATTACGCGTTGTTCCGTCATATGACGGTATTCGAAAACGTCGCGTTCGGCTTGCGCGTGAAGCCGCGCAAGGAGCGGCCGTCGGAAGCGGTGATCCGCGAGAAAGTGCATGAACTGCTGAAGCTCGTGCAGCTCGACTGGCTCGCGCAGCGTTATCCGTCGGAATTGTCGGGTGGTCAGCGGCAGCGGATCGCGCTGGCGCGTGCGCTCGCGGTCGAACCGAAAGTGCTGCTGCTCGACGAACCGTTCGGCGCGCTCGACGCGAAGGTGCGCAAGGAATTGCGTAGCTGGCTGCGGCGCTTGCATGACGATCTGCATATCTCGACGATCTTCGTCACGCACGATCAGGAAGAAGCGCTCGAAGTGGCCGACCGTATCGTCGTGCTCAATCGTGGGCACGTGGAGCAGGTGGGCAGTCCGCAAGAGGTGTACGACCATCCGCAAACCTCGTTCGTGTACGAGTTTCTCGGCGCGGCCAACCGTCTGCACGGCAAGGTCGACGCGAGCGGTTTCGTGGTGGACGGCGCGGCGTTGCCGGTGTCGATCAAGGCCGATTTCAGCGGGCCGGCGTTTGCCTATGTTCGGCCGCACGACCTGCAGTTGTATCCGCAGGCGTCCGGTCATCGCGAAGGGATCGTGGTCGACGTGCGGCGCGTGGTGACGCTCGGCGGCTCGGTGCGGGTCGAACTCGCGGGCCGCGAGGGCACTCTGCTCGAAGCCGAACTGGATCGCGAGTCGTGGCGCGATCTGCAACTGGCGGTCGGCGACGGCGTGACCGCCGTGCCGCGCGCGTTGCGCGTGTTTCCGGCGCAATAGCAGGGCGCCTGTCCAGACGGCGCGGCATGGCGTGCCAGGACAGGCAAGGCAGCAAACTCGGTGTTTCAATCAAACTCAAATAACTCAACTCTGGCTGAACCGGAGACATACAGATGAACTTCCAGCAATTGCGCTTCGTGCGCGAGGCCGTGCGTCAGAACATGAATCTGACCGAGGTGGCGAATGTGTTGTACACGTCGCAATCGGGCGTGTCGAAACAGATCAAGGATCTGGAAGACGAACTCGGCGTCGACATTTTCATTCGGCGCGGCAAGCGCCTGACGGGTCTCACCGAACCGGGCAAGGCGGTCCATCAACTGATCGAGCGGATGCTGCTCGATGCGGAAAATCTGCGGCGCGTGGCGCGTCAGTACGCCGATCAGGACAGCGGCCACCTCGTCGTGGCGACCACCCACACGCAGGCGCGCTACGCGTTGCCGAAGGTGATCCGTCAATTTACCGAGGTGTTTCCGAAGGTGCATCTGGCGCTGCGCCAGGGCAGTCCGCAACAGATCGCGCAGATGATCATCAACGGCGAAGCGGATATCGGCATCTCGACCGAAGCGCTCGACCGCTTCCCCGATATCGTCACGTTCCCGTGCTATTCATGGCATCACATCGTGGTCGTGCCGAAGGGGCATCCGCTGGTGGGCCGCGAGAACCTGACGCTCGACGAGATCGCCGAATTCCCGATCGTCACCTACGATCAGGATTTCACGGGCCGCTCGCACATCGACCAGGCGTTCGCCAAAGCGGGCGCGTTGCCCGACGTCGTGCTGACCGCGATCGACGCCGACGTGATCAAGACTTACGTCGAACTCGGCATGGGGATCGGCGTGGTCGCGGCCATGGCCTACGATCCGAAGCGCGACACCGAACTGGTCGCGCTCGACACGCAGCACCTGTTCGAAGCGAGCACCACGCGGGTGGGTCTGCGTAAAGGCGCGTTCCTGCGCGCGTACGCGTACCGGCTGATCGAGATGTTCGCGCCGCAATTGAACGAAGCGGAAATCGCGGCGCAGCTGCGCGAAGCGGTTTAAGGCTCATCGCCGAAACGAACGGCAACGAACGGATATCCGTTTTTTCACGCATGGCGGCGCGCGGCGCATCGCTTACAATCGCCGCCATGAATACTCTGACTTCCTCTTGCGCCGCGCCTTCGGGCGAAGGCGCTACGCCGCCGCTGCCCTGCATTGCCGTGCTCGCGACCGGCGGCACGATCGCCGGCGCGGCCGCGGACGCCACCAACACCTCCGGTTACCAGGCCGGTGTGGTCGGCGTCGAGCAACTGCTTTCCGTGGTGCCGGCGCTGTCCACGGTGGCGCGTATCGCGCCCGAGCAGATTGCCAGCGTCGACAGCAAAGACATGACGATGCCGTTGTGGACCACGCTCGTTCAGCGCATCAACACGCTGCTGGCGACCGACGGGATCGACGGCGTGGTGGTCACGCACGGCACCGACACGCTTGAAGAAACCGCCTACCTGCTGCATCTGACCGTCAAGTCGGACAAGCCGGTGGTGCTGACCGCAGCCATGCGTCCGGCGTCGGCGTTGTCAGCCGACGGTCCGCTGAACCTGCTCAACGCGGTGACCGTCGCGGCGCATGCCGGCTCGCGCGGGCAGGGCGTGCTGGTGGCCTTCAACAACAAGCTTCACAGCGCGCGCGACGTCGTCAAGACGAGCACTTACGCGGTGGACGCGTTCCAGTCGCCCGAAATCGGCGCGCTCGGTTGGGTGCAGGACGGCCGGGTCGAATTCCAGCGCGCCGTGGTGCGGCCGCATACGCTGGCGACCGAATTCGTGATCGGGCCGAAGTGGCCGCATGTCGAGATCGTCGCGAGCTATGCGGGCGTGTCGCGAATCGCGGTGGATGCGCTGGTGGCCGCCGGCGTGCGCGGGATCGTCGTGGCGGGCACGGGCAACGGCTCGATTCACGTGTCGATGCAGCAGGCGCTCGCCGACGCGGCGTCGCAGGGCGTCGCGGTGGTGCGTTCGTCGCGCGTGGGGTCGGGGCATGTGATGCGCAACGGCGCCGCGGCCGATGACGCACTCGGTTTCGTCAGCGCGGGTTCGCTGAATCCGTACAAGGCGCGGGTGCTGCTGATGCTGGCGCTGGCCGCGGGCGGCACGGGGCCGGTGGCGCTGCAGAAAACGTTCGATACGTATTGATCGTGATCGGATGCGCGCTGGGCGAGTCGCCGGTTCGATGACTCAGCGCATAGGAAGCTTCAATGACAACGCGGCGCTCGGGTAAGACCCGAGCGCCGCGTTGTTGTTTCTGCCGGAGCTTTATTCGATCAGCCCGCGTTTAACTCGCCAGATCCGGCGGCAACTTGCCGCCGTTCGCCGCCAGCGCCTGCATCACCTGCTTGTGCAGCCAGATGTTCATGCTGGCCGAGTCGTTCGTGTCGCCGGAGTACTTCAATTCCTGGGCGAGCTGCTTGCGATGCTCGAGGCTGCTGTCGACGCCGAGCGCCTTCAGCGTATCGACGATCGACGTGCGCCAGTTCAGCGTTTGTCCGCTCTCGCTCACGAACTGGTCCATGACCGCCGCGACGTCGACGTCGGCAAGCGGTGCGGGCGCCGGTGCGGCGTCCGGTGCGGCAGCTTGCGCGGCTGCCGGATCCGGGGTCGGCTCGACCGCAGGGGCAGGCTGATCGGGCTTCGCCTTGCCGAAGAGCTTGTTGACGATGTCACCAAAGATACTCATTCTGAATCCTTTGCAGAGAGGTTACTGGCGCGAGCAGTCTGCGCTCACGGGTTGAACACGGGTTGCGGAACGGGCGAATGATGCGGAGGTCTGCGTTGCCGGGTACGGCAAGCCGCACGCGAACGCACGGACGCCGGCAACCAGACTCAACGAGTGTAGGAGAAAAGCGCGGACCGATGTGTCAAATAAGGTCGCGAAGAGGAGACGGAGTTGCAAGCAAATGCAAGCGGGCTTGCGACTCGACGTGCAGCCCAATAAGGGGAGGCAGGCGCACGCTGAGCGTTGAACTCAACTGCGCGCGGGCGGTGTGCCTGATGAACCCGCGGTAACCGCGGCAGCCGCTGCGAGAGATTGGCTGAAAAAGCATAGGCGCGAACCGCGCATGAAATCCGACAGCCGGACACCCGACGACGACGTCTGACCGACCAAGGCTTCCCCGGCGCCGCCGGGTGCCGCTGCGGACCCCACTTGCCGCTCTCAGCCCAGAGCGGCACGATTTGCCCGTTCCGCCGTGCATGTGCACGACGAACCGGGCGCCCCACCTGCGATCGCCACGACGTTGCGCACGCAACCATCACGACGATCTGTAACGACTCTCTGCAAAGAGACGCTTCGTTACGACGAACCGTATCAAGCAGCCTTGGCTTCGCTACCCGGCGCTTGCGCGATTTCGTAGTTCGCCATGATTTCCAGCGCGCGCACCATGGCCGAGTGATCCCATGCCTTGCCGCCGTTTGCCGCGCACACGCTGAACAGTTGCTGCGCGCTCGCCGTGTGCGGCAGCGCGATACCCAGCTTGCGTGCGCCGTCGAGTGCGAGGTTCAGATCCTTCTGGTGCAGTTCGATGCGGAAGCCCGGATCGAACGTGCGCTTCGTCATCCGCTCGCCATGCACTTCGAGAATCCGCGACGAGGCGAAACCGCCCATCAGCGCCTTGCGCACACGCTCCGGATCGGCGCCCGAGCGCGATGCGAACAGCAGCGCTTCAGCCACGGCTTCGATGTTCAGCGCGACGATGATCTGGTTCGCGACCTTGCAGGTTTGACCCGCGCCGTTGTCGCCGATCAGCGAGATGTTCTTGCCCATCAGTTCGAACAGCGGCTTGGCGAGCGCGAACGCTTTTTCCGGGCCGCCCACCATGATCGTCAGCGTCGCTTCGCGCGCGCCGACTTCGCCGCCGGAGACCGGCGCGTCCAGGTAGTCGACGCCCAGTGTGTTGATCTTCTTCGCGAACGCCTGCGTGTCGAGCGGCGAGATCGAGCTCATGTCGATCACCAGCTTGCCTTGCGTGAGGCCGGCGGCGACGCCGTCGTCGGCGAACAGCACGTTGGCGACGTCAGGCGTGTCCGGCACCATGATGATGACGATGTCGGCGGCTTGCGCGACGGCGGTCGAATCGGCCACCACGCTCGTCGTTTTGCTCAGATCTTCGGGCACCGGATACGCGCCGTTCACGAACAGCGTGTGGCCGCCCTTGATGAGGTTGCGCGCCATGTGCGCGCCCATGATGCCGAGGCCGATAAAACCGATCTTTGCCATGTGTCTGAATCTCCAGTGTTGTTTGGGGTGCCCCGTTGCGGGGCTGCCCAAGGGTGCTTCCCTTGGGCGTGATGCGCCTGATGCCGCCGATCGAGACCCTGTGAGGGCTCGCCGCGCTCAGGCAGCGGCGTGAGCTGCGCCGCGGGTTTGCCCGGCCACGCTCTGCACCCAGCCGAGGCCGGCGGCAGTGGTGGTGCGCGGCTTGTATTCGCAACCGACGTAACCGTCGTAGCCAAGCGAATCGAGCAGATTGAACAGGAACGGGTAGTTGATTTCGCCGGTGCCCGGCTCGTTACGGCCCGGGTTGTCGGCGAGCTGGATGTGCGCGATCTTCGGCAGGTTCTTCTTGATGGTTGCCGCGAGTTCGCCTTCCATCCGTTGCATGTGATAGATGTCGTATTGCAGGAACAGATTGTCCGAACCGACCGCGTCGATCACGTCGAGGCCTTCGCCCGAACGATTCAGCGCGAAGCCCGGAATGTCGTACGAGTTGCACGGTTCGACCAGCAGCTTGATGCCGGCTTTCTTCAGTTCGCCGGCGGCGAAGCGCAGGTTCTCGACGATGGTCGAGCGCGCTTTGTCCGCATCCACGCCCGCCGTCGGAATGCCGACGAGGCAGTTCAGTTGCGACACTTTCAGGGCGCTCGCGTATTCGATTGCGCGGCCCACGCCTTCCTGGAATTCGCCGACGCGATCCGGCAGGCACGCGATTCCGCGTTCGCCCGCTTCCCAGTTGCCCGCAGGCAGGTTGTGCAGAACCAGCTTCAGGCGGTTCTGTTGCAGACGTTCGCTCAGTTCGGCGATCGTGTACGGATACGGAAACAGGAATTCGACGGCGTGGAAGCCCGCGTCCGCGGCGGCCGCGAAGCGGTCGAGGAACGGGACTTCGTTGAACAGCATGGTGAGATTCGCTGCAAATTTCGGCATGGTGCGTCTGTCTCTCTGGTCGGTCAGTGGAATAGCGCGATGAAGTCTGGCGTGAGGCGATCGCGCGGCGCTCAGGGTGATTTTCCGTCGCGCCGCTCGATCGCACTCACGGTCGCTTCATCGAGGTGAAGCAACGCGAAACGTCAGGCAGTTCAGTCGAGCATGCTGATCGCGGTCGGCGCGTCTTCACGCTTCTCGGCCAGTTCCTCGAACTCGTTGATCGCGTCGATCTCGGTGCCCATCGAAATGTTGGTCACGCGTTCCAGAATCACTTCGACGATCACCGGCACGTTGAATTCGGAGAGCATCGACTGCGCCTTCAGCAGGGCCGGCTTCAGTTCTTCCGGCTTGTGCACGCGGATCGCCTTGCAACCCAGACCTTCGGCGACCGCCACGTGGTCCACACCGTAGCCGTTCGTTTCCGGCGCGTTGATGTTCTCAAAACCGAGCTGCACGCAGAAGTCCATGTCGAACGCGCGCTGTGCCTGACGGATCAGGCCGAGGTACGAGTTATTCACCACCACGTGCACGTACGGCAGCTTGAATTGCGCACCCGCGGCCAGTTCCTCGATCATGAACTGGAAGTCGTAGTCGCCCGAGAGCGCCACGATCGGACGTTGCGGATCGGCTGCACGCACACCCAGCGCTGCCGGAATCGTCCAGCCGAGCGGGCCCGCCTGGCCGCAGTTGATCCAGTTGCGCGCCTTGTAGACGTGCAGGAATTGCGCGCCGGCGATCTGCGACAAACCGATCGTGCTGACGTAGCACGTATCGCGGCCGAACACCTGATTCATCTCTTCGTAGACGCGCTGCGGCTTCATCGGCACGTTGTCGAAGTGGGTCTTGCGCTGCATCGTCTGCTTGCGTTGCTGGCAGTCGGCGACCCAGGCGCTACGATCCTTCAGCTTGCCGGCGGCCTTCCATTCCTGCGCCACTTCGATGAACAGTTCAAGCGCGGCTTTCGCGTCCGACACGATGCCCAGGTCCGGACCGAACACACGGCCGATCTGCGTCGGCTCGATGTCCACGTGCACGAACTTGCGGCCCTTGGTGTACACCTCGACGCTGCCCGTGTGACGGTTCGCCCAGCGGTTGCCGATGCCGAGCACGAAGTCGGAGGCGAGCATCGTTGCATTGCCGTAGCGGTGCGAGGTTTGCAGACCGACCATGCCGGCCATCAGCGGATGGTCGTCGGGAATCGCGCCCCACGACATCAGCGTCGGGATCACCGGCACGCCGACGGTTTCGGCGAACGTCACGAGCAGGTCTTCGGCGGCTGCGTTCAGCACGCCGCCACCCGAGACGATCAGCGGCTTTTCCGCGTCGTTGAGGAACGTCAGTGCGGCTTCGATCTGTTTGCGCGACGCTTTCGGCTTGTAGACCGGCAGCGGTTCGTACGTGTCGATGTCGAATTCGATTTCGGCGAGCTGCACGTCGATCGGCAGGTCGATCAGCACCGGACCCGGACGGCCCGAGCGCATCAGGTGGAACGCCTGCTGGAACACGCGCGGCACCAGCGCCGGCTCACGCACGGTCACAGCCCACTTGGTGACGGGCTTGGCGATCGATTCGATATCGACGGCCTGGAAATCTTCCTTGTACAGACGCGCACGCGGCGCCTGACCCGTGATAGCCAGAATAGGGATCGAGTCGGCCTGAGCGGAATACAAACCGGTGATCATGTCGGTGCCGGCGGGGCCCGACGTGCCGATACACACGCCGATGTTGCCGGGTTGGGCGCGCGTATAGCCTTCGGCCATGTGCGACGCACCTTCGACGTGACGCGCCAGCACGTGGCTGATGTTGCCTGCCTTGCGCATGGCCGAGTAGAACGGGTTGATCGCTGCGCCCGGTACGCCGAACGCGGTGTCGATACCTTCTTTTTCGAGCACGAGTACGGCTGCGTCGACGGCTCTCATCTTGGCCATGAATGTCTCCTGAATGTCTGGAAATTGGCGAACTAAGGGTGTTGAACGCACTGTAGGCCTGACCTAAAGGTTTGATAAGATCAGTCGGGGTCGCTTATTTCGAAACAAAAAGTATGGAATCGCGGTGGCGTGTGGGCGCTTGCACGGTTGAGCGGCGCGGGAGCGCGCGGAGCTGCGGCAAGGTGTCGCGGCGCGGGCCGCTGCGCGGTTCCGGCCGCTCGCGCGCGAGCCGCAATGGGTTGGCATGAGACCCTGGGTAAGCACTGAAGCACGACCCCGGTCGACAGGAGACAAAGATGGATCGCTTCAAACAGATCGAAACCTTCGTGCGGGTGGCGGACGCGGGCAGCCTCGCTGCGGCCGCGCTGGAAGAGGGCGTGTCGCCGGTGATTCTCGGGCGGCGCATCGACGCGCTGGAAAAGCGCCTCGGCGTGAAGCTGATGTACCGCTCGACGCGCCGCCTCGTGGTGAGCGAGGACGGTGCCGCGTTTCTGGAGCGCTGCCGTGGCCTGCTGACCGAATGGGATCAGGCGGAAAACGAGCTGAGCGCCGGGCGGCGCGCGGTCAACGGTCACCTGATCGTGTCCGCGCCGGCGGCGTTCGGCCGTAAACACGTCGCGCCGCTCGCGCCGGCCTTTCTCGCCGACAAGCCGGAATTACAGGTGTCGTTCAATCTGACCGACCGCGTGGTCGATCTGGTGCGCGAGGGTTACGACCTGTCGATCCGGATCGGCGGCGCGGTCGATCCGAACTTCGTGGCGGTGAAGCTGGCGACCAACCGGCGCGTGGTGTGCGGCACGCCCGACTATTTCCGCCGCCACGGCAAGCCGAAGACCCTCGAAGACCTGCCGCAGCACAATTGCCTCGCGTTCAATCTGCAAGGCGGTCAGAACCGTGGCTGGTACTTTCGCCGCAACGGCAAACTGGCGACCGTGCGGGTGGGCGGCACGCTCGATTGCAACGACGGCGAACTGCTGCACCGCTGGGTGTCGGAGGGGCTCGGACTCGGCTGGCGCTCCACGTGGGAGATCCAGCAGCAACTGGCGCGCGGCGAACTGGAAACCGTGCTCGACGAGTTCGCGCTGCCGGACTACGACATCCTCGCGGTGTATCCGCAACAGCGCTATGTGCCGGCCAAGGTGCGGTATTTCATCGACTATCTGAAAGAGGTTTACGCCAGCGAGGATTACTGGAACCGGGCGGCTTATTAGCGGCTAATTCGTAGCTTGCCGGCATTGGCGCGGGCTATTTCTCTTCTTATTTGGGAGTTTCGCTGCCGGCGTGGGAATAAACTCGGGCTATCGCCGGTTATGTGGTTATGAACGCTTCACGACAAACCACGATTCGCCTAGCCGCAATGCCCTGGAGGGCCCAGGTGGTCCAGACCGATTCAGACACCGCGCGCGCGCACGGCGATGCCGATGCCGAGGCCGCAGCCGAAGCCGCCAGGAGCCGCCGTTTCCAGCAGCTCGCGCTGCCGCATCTGGATGCGGCGTACAACCTCGCGCGCTGGTTGTGCGGCAACGCCAGCGATGCCGACGACATCGTCCAGGAAGCCTTCATGCGGGCGTTCCGTTTTTTCGACACGTTTCGCGGCGACACCGCGCGGCCTTGGCTGCTGGCGATCGTACGACGCACCTGGTACACGGAATGGCGACGGCGCGCGTCGTCGCACGAAACGGTCGAGTTCGACGACACCATGGACGACACCGCGTTGGACGGCTGGAGCGTCGGCGGCGCCGACCCGCAGACGCTGCTGATCCGCGACGAGGAGACGAAGCGGGTGCACGAGGCGCTGGCGCTGTTGCCGGTTGAATATCGGGAGGTGCTGATCCTGCGCGAACTGGAGGAAATGGGCTACCGCGAGATCGCGGTCGTGGCCGATGTGCCGATCGGCACGGTGATGTCGCGGCTCGCGCGGGGGCGGCGCAAGCTGGCCGCACTGCTGATGGCGGCGCCTGGTGGCGGCAAGGCGGGGGCGGGCGGGCGGTCGGCAGGCGCTTCGGGTTCGGGCAATGCTTCGGGTTCTGGTTCTGCTGCGGGCGGCGCTGCTGGTGCTGTTTCGGCCGCAGGGGCGGGCTCAGGGGCGGCCACCGCTTCTGCCACTATCACGCCGTTGCGGGCCTCCGCCAATGGACGGCCACTCAATCACCCCGGCGGCAACGCCGGCCACGCTCAGGAGACGCCAGATGGACTGTAACGAGGCACGGCCGCTCCTCGATGCGAACGCCGATCATGAATTGCCCGCGCCGGATGCGCGGCGCGTGCAGCAGCATATCGAGAGCTGCGAAGCCTGCCGGCGTGAGAGCGAGAATCTGGGCGCGTTACGGGGCGCATTGCGGGCGGCGACTTATCATCGCGCGCCGCAGTCGCTGCGAGCACGGATTCTGGCTGGTTTGCCTGAGATGGAAGAGGTCGTGGAGGCCGAACCGCTGACAGCGACCGGTGCGGCGGGCAGCGCGATTGGGCAGCCGCGAACCGCAACTGAAAGGCCGGCAGCCGCGATTGGGCAGCCGATCACCGCGAGCGGCGGATCGGGCATCGCGAACGAACAGCCGGGAGTGGCGACTGAACGGCCGGGAGCTGCGATCGAAGGGCTGTCCGCGGCGGCAGACGATCCGCGTACAACGGGCCGGCAAGCTGACAGCGAGATGGATGCCACCCGTGCGCCATCCCGTCCGCGCCGTCGACGGAGCTGGTTTGCCGGCTGGCTGGATGGCTGGCGTCTGCCGTCGGGCGGCTTCGACCAGCCGATCGGCATGGGCGGCATGGGCGGTGGGAGCGGCGCGTCCCGTTTGCTCGCACCGGGCTGGCTCGCCGTGCTGGCCGTCGCGTTGTGCGCTGGAGTCGCCGTGGCGACCCTGAACCTGAGCCGTCCCGCCGAGCTCTCGCCATTCGCCGACGAGTTGGTGGAAAGCCACGTGCGCGCGCAGGTGTCCGGCCGCGACATCGACGTGATTTCGACCGACAAGCACACGGTCAAGCCTTGGTTCAACGGCCGGCTGGACTATTCGCCACCGGTCGAAGACCTCGCGGCGAGCGGCTTTCCGCTGGAGGGCGGCCGGCTGGATTACCTCGCGCATCAGCGGGTGGGCGTGCTGGTGTACCACTACCGCAAACATGTAATCGACGTGTACGTCTTTCCGCAGGCGGGTTCCGGCGGCACGGGCCGCGACACGCCAGGCGCCGCGCCCACGGCGCCGGCAACGCTCGAGCGCGAAGGCTATTCGATCGCCCACTGGAACGCGGCGGGCATGACCTGGTGGGCGATCACGGACGCCGCCCCGGATGCGTTGACCGGCCTCGAAGCGGCGCTGAAGGCGCGTTTGCAGTCGGGCAGCGAGCGCTCGGAGGGCAGTTGACGACTAAACCCTTGAAAACACACCCGATTCGGGCCGCGGATTAACGGGATATCTTGCAACCCGGCCCCATTCGGGTTACACTCTTTGGCTTCTCACTTGCCACACCGGTTCGACGCCCGGGTGGCTTATATCCATAAGTCAGCACAAGGAGTGAATATGCGTCATTACGAAATCGTCTTTATCGTGCACCCGGATCAAAGCGAGCAAGTGCCCGCAATGATCGAGCGTTACAAGTCCACGATCACCTCGCACGGTGGCCAGATCCACCGTATCGAAGACTGGGGCCGTCGCCAACTGGCCTACATGATCGAGAAACTCGCTAAGGCTCATTACGTCTGCATGAACATCGAATGCGACCAAACCACGCTCGACGAGCTGGAACACGCATTCAAGTTCAACGACGCTGTTCTGCGTCACCTGATCGTCAAGATGAAGAAGGCCGAAACCGGCCCGTCGCCGATGATGAAGGAAGTGCAGCGCGAAGAAGCCAAGAAGTCGGCTGCTACGCAACCGTCCGAAGCGCAGGCTTAAGACACACTATTTAAGCTACCAGAGACTCCAGCGTCGCTTTTGCCCAAGGCTCCATGAATCGGCTGCAACTCACGGCCAGCGTCGTCGAACGCGAACCGGTGCGGTACACCCCCGCCGGCGTTCCGATTGCAGGCTGCACGTTGCACCACCGCACGGAAGTCGTCGAAGCCGGTATCGCCCGGCAAGTCGAACTGACCATGCAGGCGGTAGCGGCAGGCGAGGCGAGCGGTAAGCTCGAAAGCTGTCAGATGGGCGTGGAAACGCTTTTCACCGGCTTTCTGGCAAAAAAGCACCGCAACGCAAGAACTCTGGTATTTCACATCACAGCATTGCAGGACATTGGAAAGGACTGAACATGCCCCGCCCGACTGGTAAGAAATTCGACAAGCGTCGTCAGCAACAAAATCCGCTCTTCAAGCGCAAGAAGTTCTGCCGTTTCACGGCCGCGAATGTCGATCACATCGACTACAAGGACCTCGATACGCTGAAGGACTTCATCGGCGAAAACGGCAAGATCACGCCGGCGCGTCTCACGGGTACGAAGTCGCATTACCAACGCCAGCTGGATACGGCAATCAAGCGCGCACGTTTCCTCGCGCTGGTGCCGTACACCGACCAGCACAAGGCCTAACCCGACGACGCGATAAGGAGTATCGGAATGCAAATTATTCTTCTGGAAAAAGTCGTCAATCTGGGTAACCTGGGCGATATCGTGAAGGTCAAGGACGGTTACGCACGTAACTTCCTGATCCCGAACAAGCAAGCTCGCCGTGCAACGAAGGAAGCCTTGGCTGAATTCGAAGTTCGCCGCGCTGAACTCGAAAAGATCGCCGCTGAAAAGCTGGCGGCCGCTACGGCGCAAGGCGAAAAGCTGGCAGGCTCGACGGTTCAGATCAACCAGAAGGCCGGCGTTGACGGTCGTCTGTTTGGCTCGGTGACGAACGCTGACATCGCTGACGCACTGGTCAAGCAAGGCTTCGCAGTGGAAAAGGCGCAAGTGCGTCTGCCGGAAGGCCCGCTGAAGCTGGTTGGCGAGCACGCTGTTCAGGTTTCGCTGCACACCGACGTTCTCGTCGATGTGACGGTGGCTGTGATCGGCGAACACGTCTAAGCATCAAAGCAGTATTGGCCAGGAAGTTGCTGGCAAAAGGCAGGGGCCGGGTGACCGGCCCCTGTTTTTTTTGTGCCCGTTTTTTTAGTTTTCTCGCCGCCCGCAGCCGTCTGATTTACCCGATAATTCCTCTCCATGAACGCACCGTCCAAAGATCCCCAAATCGAGTCGCTGAAAGTCCCGCCGCATTCGATCGAGGCCGAGCAATCGGTGCTGGGCGGCCTGCTGCTCGATAACGCGGCGTGGGACCGCATCGCCGACTTCCTGTCGCAGAGCGATTTTTACCGCTACGACCACCGCATCATCTTCGAACACATCGGCAAGCTGATCGCGGCCACGCGGCCCGCCGACGTGATCACCGTGTACGAAGCGCTCGGCACCTCGGGCAAGGCGGAAGAGGTCGGCGGTCTCGCTTACCTGAACGCGCTCGCGCAGAACACGCCGAGCGCAGCCAATATCCGCCGTTATGCGGAGATCGTGCGCGATCGCGCGGTATTGCGCCGACTGGTGTCGGTTGCCGACGAAATCTCGGCGGATGCGTTCAATCCGCAAGGCAAGGAAGTCCGACAACTGCTGGACGAGGCGGAGTCGAAGGTGTTTTCGATTGCCGAAGACGGCGCGCGCGGCACCCAGGGGTTCCTCGAGATCGGGCCGCTGCTGACCGAAGTGGTCGAGCGGATCGATACGCTGTACCACACCGCCAATCCGAGCGATGTGACTGGCACGCCGACCGGCTTCGTCGATCTGGACCGCATGACTTCGGGCATGCACGGCGGCGAGTTGATTATCGTCGCGGGGCGTCCGTCGATGGGTAAGACGGCGTTTTCGATGAACGTCGGCGAATACGTGGCAGTCGAGTACGGCCTGCCTGTCGCGGTGTTCTCGATGGAAATGCCGGGTTCGCAACTGACCATGCGTATGCTCGGCTCCGTCGGCCGGCTCGATCAGCACCGCATGCGTACCGGCCGCCTGACCGACGAGGATTGGCCGAAGCTCACCCACGCGGTGCAGAAAATGAGCGAGGCGCAGATTTTCATCGACGAAACCGGTGGTCTGAACCCGATGGAACTGCGTTCGCGCGCACGCCGGCTGTCGCGGCAGTGCGGCAAGCTCGGGCTGATCATCATCGACTATTTGCAGCTGATGAGCGGCTCGTCGTCCGGTGAAAACCGCGCGACCGAAATTTCGGAAATCTCGCGTTCGCTGAAGAGCCTCGCCAAAGAACTCGACGTGCCGGTGATCGCGTTATCCCAGCTTAACCGGGGTCTCGAACAGCGCCCGAACAAGCGGCCGATCATGTCCGATTTGCGCGAATCCGGCGCAATCGAGCAGGACGCGGACGTGATCCTGTTTATCTACCGCGACGAAGTCTACAACCCGGACAGTCCGGACAAAGGCACTGCGGAGATCATTATCGGCAAGCAGCGGAATGGTCCGATCGGACCCGTTCGACTTACGTTCCACGGGCAATTCACGAAGTTCGATAACTTTGCTGGCGCGCAGAATTTCTACAGCGATTGAGCGGGCAGGTTGAGGTGCACCCTTGGTCACACCTGCGGAAACTTCGCTGAAAGCTCAGTGAAATCCGTCGGGAAGGGAAGCGATAAGCGCTCCGCCTGTTGTAACGGCGCTTTCGAAAGTGTGATCCGGGACTCGGAACGGTACAATGTGGCGGTTTTATGTCAGCCACACCGTGACCAATTTTCGGGATCCCAATGTTCGGTCGATTCATGCCCACCGAGGGCAAGTTCTTTGAAATTTTCAATGCGCACGCAACGTGCATCGTCTCAGCAAGCCGTGAGCTGGAACTGCTGATCGACAATCTGCATGACGCCGAGACCCACAAGCAGAACGTGCAGAAAGCCGAAAAGGCCGCCGACAAGCTTACGCACGAAACCATCGACCTGCTGCACAAGACCTTCATCACGCCGCTCGATCGCGATGAAATCCACAAGCTGATCACCACGATGGACGACATCCTCGATCTGATGGAGGACGTCGCCACCGCCATTTCGTTGTACGACGTGCAGGCCGTGACGTCCGAGGCGAGCCAGCTGGCGCACATCTGCACGGCGACTTCCGAGCGCGTGCAATTCGCCGTTGGCCTGCTGTCCGACATGAAGCAGGCGAGCCAGATCCTGAAGGCCTGCGAGGACATCGACCGGCTGGAATCGGAAGCCGACCGCGTGTTGCGCTCGGCCATGTCGAAGCTGTTCCGCGAAGAAGACAACGTCAAGACCCTGATCAAGCTGAAGGCGATTTACGAATTGCTCGAGACGATCACGGACAAGTGTGAGGATGTAGCGAACATCATCGAAGGCATCGTGCTGGAAAACGCATAATGCAATCGATACAACTTGCTATCTGGGTCGTTGCCGGCCTGGTTGCCGTCGCGCTGATTTTCGATTTCATGAACGGTTTTCACGACGCCGCGAATTCGATCGCGACCGTCGTGTCGACCGGCGTGCTGAAGCCGCAACAGGCCGTGGCTTTCGCGGCGGCCTTCAACGTGATCGCGTACTTCGTGTTCCACCTGAAAGTGGCCGCGACCGTCGGCAAAGGCACGATCGACCCGCAAATCGTCGACCATTACGTGATTTTCGGCGCGCTGGTCGGTGCGATCGGCTGGAACATCATCACCTGGCATTACGGCATTCCGTCGAGCTCGTCGCATGCGCTGATCGGCGGACTGGTCGGCGCGGCGCTGGCCAAGTCGGGCTGGGGTTCGCTGAATGTCGACGGTCTGATGAAGACGGTCGCGTTCATCTTTATCTCGCCGCTGCTCGGCTTTGTGCTCGGATCGTTCTTTATGCTGGCGGTGTCGTGGATCTACTTCCGCACGCCGCCCAGCAAGGTCGACCGGCGTTTCCGGCGTCTGCAACTGGTGTCCGCGGGTTTGTATAGCCTCGGCCACGGCGGCAACGACGCGCAGAAAACCATCGGCATTATCTGGATGCTCCTGATCGCGACCGGTTATGCGTCGTCGATCGCGGATGCGCCGCCGCTATGGGTGATCGGCGGTTGCTATCTGTCGATGGGTGTCGGCACGCTGTTCGGCGGCTGGCGGATCGTCCGCACGATGGGGCAGAAGATCACCAAGCTCAAGCCGGTCGGCGGGTTTTGCGCGGAGTCGGGTGGGGCGATCACGCTGTTTACCGCGTCGTGGCTCGGTATTCCGGTGTCCACCACGCATACGATTACCGGCGCGATTGTCGGTGTCGGCGCCACGCAGAAGCTGAGCGCGGTGCGTTGGGGCGTGGCCGGGAACATCGTCTGGGCGTGGATTCTGACGATTCCGGCTTCAGCGGCGCTCGCCGCCGTCGCCTGGTGGCTCGGCCACCGTTTGCTGTAATCACACGGAGCGCGGGCGCGTCACGCGCGCCGCACCGCCCTCCAACAGTCGATGCCTCGAATAGCAGCGCGCCGTTCAGATCAGCGGCGCGCTGCCTCCATCCATCGGGACGATCGCGCCCGTCACATAGCTCGCGCGGCGGCTCGCCAGAAACAGTGCGACGTCGGCGATTTCCTCCGGTTTGGCATAGCGGCCGAGCGGCACCTTGGCCTGGCCTCCCGCGAGCGCGTCCGCGCTGTCGATGCCTTGCTGCGTCGCTTCCAGCTTGACCGCTTCCTCGACGCGCTCAGTCAACGTCGATCCCGGATTGATCGCGTTGATGCGGATGCCGTAGCGCGCGTAGTAGTGCGCGAGGCCGACGGTAGCGAGCATTAGCGCGGCATTCGCGGCGCCGCCCGCAATATGGATATCGCTCGCGATCTTGCCGCCCATGCCGATGATATTCACGATCGTGCCCGGTGCCGCGCCGGTGTTGGCCTTCACGCGTTCTGCCATGCGCCGCAGCACTTCCTGCTGCGGGTAAATGTAGGGGAAATACTTCGCTTCCATCGTGGCGCGGAACGCGTCGGCATCGAGCGTTTCCGGGTCGTAGCGGCGCGCGGCGCCCGCGCTGTTGATCAGCACGTCGATCGGACCGACCGCGGTGCTGACTTCTTCGACGATATCGGCGGCGCTATGCGGTTCGTGCAGATCGGCGCGGGTTCGGTGGACGTGCAGGCCTTCCTGCTTCAATTGCTCGTAAGCGCGCGCGAGGTTGGCCGGGTCGCGCGACACGATCGCGACTTTAGCGCCTTCCAGGGCGAACGCGCGGGCGCAGGCGAGACCGATTCCCTTGCTGCCGCCTGTGATCAATACCACCTTGTCTTTCAGCCCAAGATCCATCGTCATCACCCGCTGTCGGAAGAATATCGATGACGATAGCAGATCGGCGGCGAGGGTGTGGCGAGGCGTTGGTGGCGAGGGATGGGCTCGTCGTGGTGCGCGGTGAGCGCTTTGCAAGGCGGTTTTGCGTGCGCCTGGGCGGCGGTGCGGCGCGCACCGAGAGGCGCGCATTGAACGCGCGGGTCTATGCGGCGCGGCACGGCGTGCGCGGATGCCGCGCGTTCGGGCGTTCGCGCGTTGCGCCGTCGTGGCGGACGCTCAGAAATTGCCGTTGGCGAAGCGGGCGATCGGATCGTCGGTAGTCTGCGTCGGAGCGGGGATGCCGCGTGATGCCGTCGAGGCACGCATGATCTGCACGCCGCCGTTCGCATCGGCTCGCTGCGCCTGTTGAGCCTGACGTGCGGCCACCGATGCAGGTGGCGGCGGCTCGAACGCGTCCGCGGCGGCGTCGATCGGGTCGGGCGCACGAGTGGACGCCGTCTGCGGGAGGGTGCGAGAGCTTGTCGCCTGCTGGGCCGAGCTTGAACCGGGCGTGGCGTCATACGCACCGGCCTGAGCGGCGGCAACGGGAACCGGCGTCGGCGACACAGCGCCCGCTGCGCGGGCCTGGATTTGCGCTGCGCTCATACCGGGCGGCGGCGGCTCGAACGGATCGGCTTGCGGAGTCGTTGCGGCCGTGACGGGCGGCGCCTCGACGGTCAAAGGCGCATGAGGCGCCGTCGCGACGCGAGTCGCCGGCACCGTCGCGCCCGCTGCCAGGCCCGCATAAGCCGGCGCAGGCTGCTGCACAACCGGCGCGACCGGCACGACCGGCACAACCGCCCGCTCCGGCTGCGGCGCCGCGGCCTGATAGCTCGGCGTATCGAACGGCGCCGGCGTCGCGGCCGGTGCGGCGACCCGCCGAATCCCGTCGAAGCGTTTGGCCCAGTAAGGGTTGGTCAGATAATCGAGCCGTACGGTGCCGCCCGTCGACGGCGCATTGACGAAGCGCAGCTTGCCGACATAAATGCCGACGTGCGAATGCGGCCGCCCGGTCGTGTTGAAGAAAATCAGATCGCCCGGCGCGATTTCGTCCGGCTCGATCGACTCGCCGCGTCCGCTCATATCCGCCGTGGTGCGCGGCAGATTCACCGAAGCCGCCCGCGCGACGACGTAACGAACCAGTCCGCTGCAATCAAAGCCGCTATCCGGCGTATTGCCGCCCCAACGGTAGGGAATGCCGACCAGACCCATCGCCTGAATGGAGATTTCCTCGCGGCCGATGCTGTGATCGACGAAATTCGGAAAGCCCGGCGGCGGCGCATGATAGGCGCCGTTCGCGACCACGATCGAACTGCCCGACGCGCCACGCGACGACGTCTTCTGCGGCGCGCCAGCACAGGCGGCAAGCAGCAGAACGGTCAGCAGGGACAGGGCGAGTCGGCGCATGAAGACGAGGAGAGCGGGTAAACGCTCGTTTAACGGCGGACGATTTCGGGATAGTAGCCCGTGGTGCATCGCTCCGGCAAGAAGTCTTGACAAATTACTTGAAGTTCAGGCGCTAAGTGTGGTCTAGCGCAAAACCGCGCCGGCCATAAAAAAACCGCCTCCGGAGGGTTCCGGAGGCGGTTTTGGCAAGCTTCCAACTAATTGAAAATTAAAGAATTTCCGACGCGTAATCGGCAAGTCGCGAACGTTCGCCGCGCGCCAGCGTGACATGCCCGCTGTGCGCCCAGCCCTTGAAGCGGTCGACCACGTAGGTCAACCCCGAACTGCCTTCGGTCAGGTACGGCGTATCGATCTGCGCGATGTTGCCGAGGCAGATGATCTTCGTCCCCGGACCTGCGCGCGTGACCAGCGTCTTCATCTGTTTCGGCGTCAGATTCTGCGCCTCGTCGATGATCAGATACTTGTCCACGAACGTGCGGCCGCGCATGAAGTTCATGCTCTTGACCTTCAGGCGCGAACGGATCAGCTCCTGCGTGGCGGCGCGGCCCCACTCGCCGGCGGCGTCGTCGGTTTTCTGCAGGACTTCAAGGTTGTCGTCGAATGCACCCATCCACGGCTGCATTTTTTCTTCTTCCGTACCCGGCAGGAAGCCGATGTCTTCACCCACCGGCACCGTGGCGCGCGTCACGATGATCTCGTTGTAGCGCTTGTCGTCGAGCACTTGCGCCAGACCGGCGGCGAGCGCGACCAGCGTCTTGCCGGTACCGGCTTGACCCAGCAGCGTGACGAAGTCGATCTCCGGATTCATCAACAGGTTCAACGCGAAATTCTGCTCGCGGTTACGCGCCGTGATGCCCCACACGTTGTTCTTGTGGTGCCCGTAGTCGCGCAAGGTTTGCAGCAGCGCGGTCTTGCCGTTCAACTCGCGCACCAGCGCATGAAACGCCGGTTCGCCGTTTTGCGGCTCCAGATAGACGAACTCGTTGACCAGCATCGACGCGCACAGCGGACCCGTCACCCGGTAATACGTGGTGCCGGTTTTGGTGTCCTGCCAGCTCTCCATGCCCTTCGCGTGCTTGGTCCAGAAGTCCTGCGGCAGCGCGCGGATGCCCGAGTACAGCAGATCGCTGTCTTCGAGCACCTGGTCGTTGAAGTAATCTTCGGCGGGCAGGCCGAGCGCGTGCGCCTTGATGCGCATGTTGATGTCTTTCGACACCAGCACGACCTGGCGATCCGCCCGGTCGCGCTGCAACGCGCGCACGACGCCGAGAATCTGGTTGTCGGCTTTACCTTCCGGCAGACCTTCCACCGGCTCGATGGTGGCCAGCGTGGTCTGGAAGAACAGACGACCGGACGCCTCGCGACTACCCAGACGGGCGAGCGAAATGCCGTCGGAGATATTGCCGGCGTTGGCCACCAGTGCATCCAGCGTGCGGCTTACCTGACGCGCGTTACGCGCGACTTCCGACATGCCCTTCTTGTGGTTGTCGAGTTCTTCCAACGTCATCATGGGCAGATAGACGTCGTGTTCCTCGAACCGGAACAGGCAGCTTGGATCGTGCATCAGCACGTTCGTGTCGAGTACGAACAGCTTCTGCACTTCGGCCGGATCGGCGCTCGCGCCGCGTTTCTTGCCGGCGCCGCGCGTGGCGGGCGCAACGGCCGCGGGTTTGGCTGCGTCGGCCTGCTTCGCGCTCGGCGCGCGCGCCACTACCGGTTGTGCTGCGGGTGCGGCCGGCTCGGCGTGCGGACGGGCTGCGGGGACCGGCTGCAACAAGGCAGCGGTTTGCTTCGATTTGCGGCCGGGCGCCGCTGCGTTGCGCGCCGGAGCAGCCTGCTCCGCGGAAGCATTCGCAACAGGGGTTGCCGACGACGCCGGCACGGTGCGCAAGGTGGTCGCGGCATTGGCGGCATTCGCCATGGGTTTGGCGACGTTCGCGCGGCCGTAATCGGCCGACTCTGCGGCTTCCCCGTCGCCAGCCTGTTTCTTCGAGGCGGAGCGCGCCGGCGTAGCGGCTTTGGCCTTGTATTCGTCAGGCGGCAGGAGATTGCCGAGCTTGCTGGGGGGAGTAGGCAAAGGCATGGTTTCCCTCGAATTAATCGGGTCACATATCGTGCGCCGCCTGTCGCATTCTGCTGGTGCCAGTGAGTGCGCACGCAGTTTGCGCCCGGAGGCGCGCATTCGGTCTAGAGATGCCGGTTCGCCTGGGTTTCGATCGGCTCCTTAACGGAAGCACGCAGCCGCGTGAACGAACGGCCGCGCGCAATTAAAAAAGCCGCCGCCCCGGCGTACGGGGCAAGCGGCTCGCCTTCAATGCTCGCGTTGCGCCTCACGACTCCGACAGCACCGGCAGATCCGGTAAAACGGCCGTCGAGTCTGGCGCAGCGGCGAAAAATTTGGGGTGGACAGGCACTCATTGCGGCCCAATATAGCGCGCCTCAAAGCGCTTGTACAGCCTCCAGAATATCGTCGACGTGGCCGGGCACCTTGACGCCGCGCCACTCCTGGCGCAGCACCCCTTCAGCGTCGATGAGGAACGTGGAGCGTTCGATTCCCCGTACTTCATTGCCATACATTTTCTTCATTTTCATGACGCCGAACAGCGCGCACAACGTTTCTTCCGGATCGGAGATCAGCGGGAACGGCAATTCGAGCTTCGCCTTGAAATTGTCATGCGAGCGCAGGCTGTCGCGCGACACGCCGAGGATTTCCGCGCCGGCTTTCCTGAACTTCGGATACAGGTCGCGGAACTGCAGGCCTTCGGTCGTGCAGCCTGGCGTGTTGTCCTTCGGATAGAAATACAGCACCACCTTCTTGCCCCGCAGCTTGGACAGCGTGATCTCGCCACCGGTAGCGGGGGCGGTGAAGTCGGGGATGGGTTGGTCGACTGCGATGGGCACGAGGTTCTCCGGTTGTTAGGGTCGGCGCCGCAGCAGGGCTGTGGCGGCGTCGGCCTGGCATCGAGGCTGGGGGAGGTGGCCGGCGCGCGGCATGGTCTCGCGCGGCGGCCGGGTCGTCAGGCGGGCTGCCGACGGCTGGCGGTCCGCTCAGGGCTGGACAATCAACTCGCCGGAGCGGCCTGGAATTTCGCCCCACGTAACAGGGTACGATGGCAACGTGTCGCGGTCTAGCGTGGCGTAGTAATCACCCATCGTCGCGAAGGTATGGCCTTGCGCGCGCCAGCCGTCCAGCAGTTGTTCGAAAACAGGCGCGAGCTTTTGCCCTTCGAGTTCCGCGTGCAGCGTGAAGACCTGATCGTGCGGGTTGTTGTCGGTGTGCTTCAGCATCCAGGCGGCGACGTTGTGCAGATCGACGCCGTCCACGCCGAGCACTTCGTCGAGCGTGGGCAGCGTGGTGGGCATCTGCACATGGGCGAGCGTCTTGCCGTCGACCACCGGCAGATACGGCGAACGGCCGCGGCCGTCGGAGGCGTAACGCATGCCCCATGTGTCGATCTGCTCGAACGCATGGCCGTTCATCTGCCAGCCGGCCGCGCCGTGGGTGACCGGTGGCGCACCGAACACCTCGCAGAAACGGTCGTGGCTTTTGCCCATTTGCGCGGCGGTCCATGCACGGTCTTTCGTGCGCACGTTGTCCTGCCAGTACACGTGATCCCACGTATGAATGCCGCATTCGAAGCCGGCTTCGTGGATCGCCCGCATCTCCGCCGCCGCTTTCGCGCCGATGTCCGGGCCGGGCAGCAGCACGCCATACATCAACTGCCTGACGCCGTAATGTTCGACCACCGAGGTGCGCGACACCTTCTTCAGAAAGCCCGGCCGCAAGACGCGACGCATCGCCCAACCGGTGTGGTCGGGCCCGAGGCTGAAGAGGAAAGTGGCGCGCGCCTTGAAGCGGTCGAAGATGCGCGCGAGATTCGGCACGCCTTCGCGGGTGCCGCGTAGCGTGTCGACGTCGATCTTCAGAACGATACGGGCCAAGGATCAGCCCTTATTGCTGTTCGACGAGCGCGCGCGCTTCGCCGACGTGGCCGCGATACGCTTCGAAAATCTTGCGCAGCGCTTCGTCGAAGGTCGACTTCGGCGCCCAGTCGAGTTCCTGCATCGTGTTGTCGATCTTCGGCACGCGGTTCTGCACGTCCTGATAGCCGCTGCCGTAGTACGCGCCCGACGAGGTTTCGACCAGCTGCACTTTCTGCGCGAGCTCCGCGTATTCCGGGAACTCGGCGGCGAGCGCCAGCATCTTGTGCGCGAGCTCGCGCACCGAGAAGTTGTTGGTCGGGTTGCCGATGTTGTAGATCTTGCCCGTGGCGACACCGTCTTTGTTCTCGATGATCTTCATCAGCGCGCCGATGCCGTCGTCGATATCCGTGAACGCGCGCTTCTGGGCGCCGCCGTCCACCAGGCTGATGTTCTCGCCGCGCACGATATGGCCGAGGAACTGCGTGACCACGCGCGAGCTGCCTTCCTTCGGCGTGTAGATCGAGTCGAGGCCCGGGCCGATCCAGTTGAACGGACGGAACAGCGTGAAGTTCAGGCCTTCCATGCCGTAGCCCCAGATCACGCGGTCCATCAGCTGTTTCGAGCACGCGTAGATCCAGCGCGGCTTGTTGATCGGACCGTACGACAGTTGCGATTCTTCCGGATCGAACTGCTCGTCCGTGCACATGCCGTAGACCTCGGAGGTGGACGGAAACACGAGGTGCTTGCCGTACTTCACGGCCGAACGCACGATCGGCAGGTTCGCCTCGAAGTCGAGTTCGAACACCCGCAGCGGCTGCTTCACATACGTGGCGGGCGTGGCGATCGCGACCAGCGGCAGGATCACGTCGCACTTCTTGATGTGGTACTCGACCCATTCCTTGTTGATCGTGATGTCGCCTTCGAAGAAGTGCATCCGCTCATGATTGACGAGGTCGCCCAGACGTTCGGTCTGCATGTCCATCCCGAAGACTTCCCAGTCGGTCGTTTCGAGAATGCGTTTGGACAGGTGATGGCCGATGAAGCCGTTCACACCCAGAATCAGGACTTTTTTCATGAGGAGCGAGGAATTTGGGAGGGAATCTGAATGAACTGGGCGAATTCGGCTGGCGTGACGACGGGTTCGCTGCCGTCGTGCTGGCGCCGCAACTCGTGGATGGTGATCGCACGACCGTCGCCGCCTATCGCGAAAATGCCATTATCGCTTACGTGTAGGCCCGGGGGCAAATCCGAGCGAAGCGCGCCGGGCGCGGCCAGGCGCGCGCGCGCGACGATGAAACGCTGTCCGTTGAGATCGGTGAACGCGCCGGGATAGGGCGGTGCGACCGCGCGGATCAGGTTGTAGACCTGCTGCGCGGATTGCGTCCAGTCGATGCGGCCGTCTTCCGGCTTGCGCCCGCCGTAATAGCTGCCTTGCGCGAGGTCGTTCGGCAGATGCGGCGCTTCGCCTGCGAGTAAGGCCGGCAGCACGCGCCACAGGGTTTGCTCGGCGGCCACCGTGACTTTGTCGAACACCTGCGCGGCGGTGTCGTCGGGCAGGATCGGCACCGGCGTTTGCGCGATGATCGCACCCGCGTCGGGCCTCGCGGCCATTTCATGCAGCGTCGCGCCGGTTTCGGTTTCGCCGTGGATTACCGCCCAGTTGGTCGGTACGCGGCCGCGATACTTGGGCAGCAGCGAGCCGTGCATGTTGTAAGCGCCCCGTGCGGCGAGCGCCAGCAGGTCGACCGGCAACATGTGGCGGTAGTAGAACGAGAAGATGAAGTCCGGCCGCGCGGCGCTCACCGCGGCGCGCAGTTCGGCGCTTTTCGGGTCGGCCGGCGTGACGACCGGAATGCCGTGCTCGGCCGCGACCGAAGCCACGCTGCCGAACCAGATATTCTCGGTCGGGCTGTCTTCATGGGTGACGACCAGCGCCACCTCGACGCCGCGCGCGAGCAGCACCTGCAGGCAGCGCACGCCGACATTGTGATACGCGAATACGACAGCGCGCGGCTTCATGGAGTCGGTCCCTGATCGACCAGCGGCGCGGCCTGCACGGCCTGCACGACGGCCTGACGCGGCGCTTCGGCGACGGTCGCGCCGTCGCGCTGTTCGAGAATGGTTTGCACCAGATAACGCGGACGCGCGCGCACCTGCTGATAAATCCGGCCGATGTATTCGCCGAGCAGCCCGAGCGCGAAGATGATCACGCCGAGCAGGAAGAAGATCACGGCGAACAGCGTGAACACACCTTGCACTTCCGCGCCGATGATAAAGCGGCGAATCAGCAGCAGCACGAACAGCGCCGCGGAGCCGAGCGACAGGATCACGCCGATGAACGACAGCCATTGCAGCGGCACCACCGAAAAACCGGTCACCAGGTCGAAGTTCAGGCGGATCAGCGAATACAGCGAGTACTTCGATTCGCCGGCAAAGCGCTCTTCGTGCGCGACTTCGATTTCGACTGGATTCTGCGCGAAGGTGTACGCGAGCGCCGGAATGAACGTGTTGATTTC
Source organism: Paraburkholderia bryophila (assembly GCF_003269035.1). Classification (GTDB taxonomy): domain Bacteria; phylum Pseudomonadota; class Gammaproteobacteria; order Burkholderiales; family Burkholderiaceae; genus Paraburkholderia; species Paraburkholderia bryophila. The sequence continues at coordinate 78,247 of NZ_QLTK01000003.1, forward strand.
GCCGCACCGGTTGATCGTGTCGATGATGTGCCGGCTGTACGCGCGCAGCATGCAGCCCTGGTCGGTCATCTTGATGCGGGTGATGCGTTCGCGCAGCCGGTTCATCGCGCGCGAGGCCTTGCGGCGGAACAGGCTGTCCTGCCGCTGCAGACGGATCGTGCCGACGTAGTCGTAGCCTTCGCGCATCTTCGCCACCAGCTTGGCGATTTCTTCCGGCGGGTTCTGCAGATCGGCGTCGAGCGTGATGACGATCTCGCCGCGCGATTGCTCGAAGCCCGCGAGAATCGCCATGTGCTGGCCGTAGTTGCCGTTCAGCAGGATCACCCGGGTGGTGTCGGGGCGCGCGCGGAACTGCTCGGCGAGCAGCGCGGCGGATTTGTCGCGGCTGCCGTCGTTGATGAAGATCACTTCATAACCGGTGCCGAGCGCGTCGAGCGCCGGGTACAGGCGCGCGAACAGCGCCGCCAGCCCGGCTTCCTCGTTGTACACCGGGATGATGATCGACACTTCCGGTGCGACAGCGCGATGTTCCGAATAACTCATTTCCGCTTATTTTCCGTATTGTTCGCAAATTTCATTGACCGCGCGGCAGACCCGCGTCACGTCGCCTTCGTTCATCTGCGTGAACAGCGGCAGCGTGACGGTGCTCGCGCCATAGCGCTCGGCGTGCGGGAACATGCCTTCCCGGAAACCGCGCGCCTTGTAGAGCGAGAACAGATGGATCGCCGGGTAGTGCACACCCGTGCCGATGCCGCGCTCTTTCATTTCGCCCATGAAGCCCGCGCGGTCGATCGAGAGCTTGTCGAGCGGCAGCGTGACCAGGTACATGTGCCAGTTGCTGTTGTCGAAGTCCGCAAGCGGCAGGCCCAGGCCCAGCTTGACTGCGGCGCCCCCTTCGAAACCATCGAAGTAGGCCCGCGCCAGTTTGCGGCGCTGCGCGGTGAAGCGCTCGATATGCGGCAACTGACCGAGACCGACGCGCGCGGCGACGTCCGTCAGATTGTATTTACCGCCCAGCAGATCGCAGTCCATGCCGTCGAAGCCGGATCGCGTGATGCCTTGCAGGCGGTACTTCTGCGCGAGGATCGCTTCTTCCTCGTTGTTGAGCACCAGTGCGCCGCCTTCGATCGAAGTCAGGTTCTTGTTCGCGTGGAAGCTGAACGACACGATGTCGCCCAGTTTGCCGATGCGCTCGCCGTTCCAGCTCGAGCCGAACGCCTGCGCGGCGTCTTCGATCACGCGCAGCTGGTGGGCGCGGGCGATCTCGTACAGCCGGTCCATATCGACCGGCAAGCCCGACAGAAACACCGGAATCAATGCCTTGGTGCGCGGCGTGATGGCCTTTTCGAGCAGATCGAGATCGATATTGCGGGTGGCCGGATCGATGTCGACGAACACCGGCGTCGCGCCGACCTCATAGATGACGTTGCTGGTGGAGACCCACGACGCGGGCGTCGTGATGACTTCGTCGCCTTCGCCCACGCCGGCAATGCGCAGCCCGATTTCGAGCGTCGCCGTGCCGGAATTGAAGGTGCGCACCGGACGGCCGCCGCAGAACTCGGAGAGCGCCGCCTCGAACTTCTGGTTCTGCGGGCCGGTGGTGATCCACCCGGAGCGCAGGACCTCGGCAACACCCTGAATCGTTTCTTCATCGATTTCGGGTTTCACAAACGGCAAAAACGGCACGGTTGGCTGGGTCATGAATGCTTCGCTCGATTGAAAGGGTTGTCAGCCAGAGGGCGCGCAGTAAACCACAGAGTCCGCGCAAACCCAAGGCCACAACTAAAAAAGTGCAACCGCACAGCATACCGCGGTCAAGCTTATGTCTTGCTGAGCCGGCGTGGCGACACGCTCCGGGTTATCGCCGACGGCGTCTTTCGCCGCCTTTCGCCGTGCCCCGAACCGCCGGGCCACGCGGGCCACCGGGCAATAAACGGTAATAAACCGGGCCCGGCAAACCGCTGCCGGGCCGTGGCGCCTAGCTGCGCGCCAGGATCAGCACGCCGATCAGGATCACGCCGATCCCGATCAGCTTCTGCACCGACAGGACCTCGCCGAACAGATACCACGCGGCGAACGCATTGACCACGTAGCCGAGCGACAGCATCGGATAGGCGATCGACACGTCCACCCGCGACAGCCCGACGATCCACACGACGAGGCTGATCACATAACAGGCCAGTCCGGCGATGATAGGCGGCTGTGTCGCGATCCGGAAACCGATGGGCAGGATGTTCGCACGGGTGAATTCGAAGTGTCCAACGGCATTCGTTCCGGCTTTGAGCAGCAACTGCGCGCAGGCGTTCAACGTCACGCCGGCGAGGATACAGAAGAGGGAAATCGGGTTCATCGAACGATCAGGTCCTGAGATGGGGTCACGGTTGCGGTTTTTCCAGCGCCGGCGCCGGCGTTGTGCCCGTGCCCGTGGGCGCGAGCGGCTTCGCGACCACGACCCGGCGCGAGTCCTGGGCGATCACCTGCATCGGCAAGCCGGTTTTGAGCAACTGGTCGTAAGTGGACGGCGGGATCAGTGCGAGTGCGTAGCGGTCGGCCTTCCAGCGCTCGACCCAGGCGTCGACGCTCGGCAGCCACTTCTGCGGTTCGACGGAAATGCCGAACGCCAGTTCGTCGGGGTGCGCGACCATGATCATCGTATGGTCGACGTAGAACGGCAGCGTGTGGTCGAGCACGCCGACCGAATAGAACGGCGTGTCCGGCGGCAGTTTGGCGATTTCGGCCTTGATGGCGGGCGCGAGCGGCGCACCGGAACTCAGCCGGCCGAACACTTCGTGACCGGTGCCGGCGATCGTGCCGAGCAGCAGCCACGCCGCGCCGAACGTGGCGAGCGCGCCGAGGCCGCCGGCCCGGTTGCGGCGGTTCAGCCACAACGCCGTCAGCGTCAGCACGAACGCCACGCCGAGCGCCGCCAGCACCCAGCTACGATATTCGGCGTACAGCTCGGTGGGATTGCGCGCGCTGCCGAAGCGCGTCATGAATAGCGCGGCGAACGCGGCCACGACGAGAAACAGCGCGTAGCCGGCCAGATGACGGCGCAACTGGTCGCGCGTGGCGAGCGGCAGGTACATGCCGATCACGAGCGCAATGGGCGGGGCGATAGGCAGCGTGTACGACAGCAGCTTGGAGTGCGACGCGCTGAAGAACAGGAAGATGAAGCCGGTCCAGACCAGCATCATCGTGACCGGCGCGAAGCCGTTCGGCTGGCGCGGCAGACGCAGCGCGTGGCGCAGGCTCTGCACGGTCACCGACAGCCACGGCAGGAAGCCCACCAGCAGCACCGGCACGAAGTAGTAGAACGGTCCCGGCCGGTTCTGCTCGGGCGTCAGATAGCGCTTGAACTGCTGGACGATGAAGAAGAAGTTCAGGAATTCGGGGTTGCGTTGCTGCACCAGCACGAACCACGGCGTCACGATCGCGAAGAACACGATCAGACCGCCGATCAGATGCAGACGCTTCCACACCGCCCAGTCGCGTGCGATCAGCGTGTAGAGCACCAGCACCGCGCCCGGCAGGATCAGGCCGACGAGGCCCTTGGAGAGCACCGCGAGCGCCATTGCGCCCCAGCACACCCACATCCACGCGCGCACGTTCGCGGTCGGCAGGTTGGGGCGCTGCGCGAGCAGCAGCGCGCACAGCGTCAGCTCCATCCAGAACGACAGGCCCATGTCGAGCGTGTTGAAGTGACCCATCAGGTTCCAGTACGGCGACGTGGCCAGCACGATCGCGGCGAACACGCCGGTCGCCGCGTTGAACACGCGCGCGCCCGTGAAGCCGATCAGCAGCACGCCGGCAAAGCCCGTCAGCGCCGTATAAAGCCGCGCCTGCCATTCGCCGATGCCGAACCACGCGAACGTCAGTGCGTTCGCCCAGGTCTGCAGCGGCGGTTTCTCGAAGTACTTGTAGCCGTTGTAGCGCGGCGTGATCCAGTCGCCGGTGACGAACATCTCGCGCGCCATTTCGGCGTAGCGGCCTTCGTCGCTCGGCAGCAGATGGCGCCAGCCGAGTGGCACGAACCAGATCGCGGCCAGAGCCAGCAGGAGCAGCAGGATCGTCGTGCGGTTGAGCGGTAGCCTCGACGGCATATCGTTCATGGGTTTATTTAACCTGTTTGGCGACGCCGCGCGGGGCGGCGAAGCGGTGTTGTCTGGAAATGTCGGGAAACGGCGCCCGGCTCCGATGGCGCGCAGTGTACGTTATCGGCCCGGGCGCGGCCAGGTGCGCGGTCTGGCTGGCGGCGCGAACTTGCCGGATGGCGGGTAGGGAAACATCCGCCGGCTCGCTCAACGGCGCGCACGCGAGCCGGATCGACGCCACGCCGCCCCATGAGGGCGCCAGCCGGACATCAGGCGGACGCCACCCGGCGCGCACGGCCCTGCTAGCCTTCGATCAGCAGCGCGACCGCGACCTTGCGGCCCTCGGCCATCAGAATGTTGTACGTGCGGCAGGCGGCCTTGAAGTCCATGGTTTCGACGCCGATGCGCTTCGCGGTCAGCGCGGCGGTCAGACGCGGGTGCGGAAAACGCAGCCGTTCGCCGCTGCCGAACACCACTACTTCGGGTTCGGCGTCCACCAGCATGGCGAAATGCTCGGCGCTCAACTGGTCGAACGAGGAGACGGGCCAAGGGATGACCGGCGCGTTGGGCAGCACGAGAATGCTGCCCGAATGACGCACCAGATTGATTTCGACGTAGTCGGCGCCGTAACCGGTGACGGTGTTGAGGGCGCCGCTGGCATCCTGATGTAATTTCAAATTCGTATTCCGAAGTCGTCGTGGGACATCTTGCGAGGCGGTGACCCGGCCGCGTGGGACGCAGGCGGGGCGGGGCGACGCGAGTCGTGAAACACGAGAGGGCCGGTCCATTCCGCAGCGCGGCCCGCAACGCTCGAAGGGCCGAAAAGGCTTGCCGTTGCGGTTGGTGCATTGCGGAAGTCGGCCAAAATCCGCTAAATTATAACTTTTTAGCCGCCTTGCGGCGCCCCTCGCCGATCCGCCGCCACAAGCCGCGTTGACGATACGGGGCGCGACCCACCGGCTACCTGCACCGGTTTTTCCGCTTTCGCACGCCTTTCGGCTGTATTTCGACCCACGGCCGGTCGGGCGGTGCAATCCGCGTCTGGCGGCCGTCGCCGGCCGATGCGCGGGCGGACTGCGACCGAATCTTGACCGAATTCCCCGTATCGGCGAACCGCCCGGCGTTGCGCGCCCCGCGCCGGTTCGCCCAAGCCAACAACCAGGATCCCGTGCCCGCCGTGAAACCGATACTCAAATCCAACAAGTTGTTGAATGTCTGCTATGACATTCGCGGGCCTGTCCTCGAACATGCGAAACGGCTCGAGGAAGAGGGCCACCGCATCATCAAGCTGAACATCGGCAACCTCGCGCCGTTCGGTTTCGACGCACCGGACGAGATCATTCAGGACATGATCCTGAACCTGCCGGGTTCGTCGGGCTACTCCGATTCGAAGGGCGTGTTCGCCGCGCGCAAGGCGATCATGCATTACACGCAGCAAAAGGGCGTGCATGGCGTCGAGCTGGATGACATCTACATCGGTAACGGCGCCTCCGAGCTGATCGTGATGGCGCTGCAAGGCCTGCTCAACGACGGCGACGAAGTCCTGCTGCCGGCGCCCGACTACCCGCTGTGGACCGCCGGCGTGAGCCTGTCGGGCGGCACGCCGGTGCATTACATCTGCGACGAGTCGAACCGCTGGATGCCCGACCTCGACGACATCCGCGCGAAAATCACGCCGAATACGCGCGCGCTCGTCGTGATCAACCCGAACAATCCGACCGGCGCGCTGTATTCGGACGAACTGCTGCTCGGCCTGATCGAGATCGCCCGCCAGCACGGCCTCGTGATCTTCGCCGACGAGGTCTACGACAAGATCGTCTACGACGGCAAGCAGCACACGGCGCTCGCGTCGCTGTCCGAAGACGTGCTGACGGTCACCTTCAACAGCCTCTCGAAGAGCTACCGCGCCTGCGGCTACCGCGCCGGCTGGATGTTCATCTCGGGCCTCACCGCCGGCGAGAACCGCCGCCACGCGAAAGACTATTTCGAAGGGCTCGGCATTCTGGCCTCCATGCGCCTGTGCCCGAACGTGCCCGGCCAGTACGCGATACAGACCGCGCTGGGCGGCTACCAGAGCATCAACGACCTGATCCTGCCGGGCGGTCGCCTGTACAAACAGCGCGAACTCGCGTATGACATGCTGACGGCGATCCCCGGCGTGAGCTGCGTGAAGCCCGAAGCGGCCCTCTACATGTTCCCGCGCCTCGACCCGAAGATTTACCCGATCCAGGACGACCAGCAGTTCATCCTCGATCTTCTGCTGGAAGAGCGCGTGCTGCTCGTGCAGGGCACCGGTTTTAACTGGAAGACGCCGGATCACTTCCGCGTCGTGTTCCTGCCGAACCTGGACGATCTCGCGGATTCGATCAACCGGATCGCGCGCTTCCTCGACGGTTACCGCAAGCGTCACGCCGCCTAGCGCACAATGTGGAGCCGGGCGCGGCCAAGGCCGCGCCGCATCGCGCGCCACCCGTTTATTTTTCAACCTCTAATCGAAAACACACGCTGCATGGAACCGATCAAAGTTGGACTGCTGGGCTTCGGCACGGTAGGCAGCGGCACCTTCACGGTACTGCGCCGCAATCAGGAAGAAATCAAACGCCGCGCGGGCCGCGGCATCGAGATCGCGCGCATTGCCGTGCGCAATCCCGCCAAAGCGACAGCGGCGCTCGGCACGGAAGCCGGCACGGTGGCGCTGACCGATGACTTCAACGCGGTGGTCGACGATCCGTCGATCGATATCGTGGCCGAAATGATCGGCGGCACGGGTGTGGCGCGCGATCTGGTGCTGCGCGCGATCAACAACCGCAAGCACGTGGTCACCGCCAACAAGGCGCTGCTCGCGGTGCACGGCACGGAAATCTTCGAAGCGGCGCGCGCCAACGGCGTGATGGTGTCGTTCGAGGCGGCGGTGGCGGGCGGCATTCCGATCATCAAGGCGCTGCGCGAAGGGCTCACGGCCAATCGCATCCAGTACATCGCGGGCATCATCAACGGCACCACGAATTACATTCTGTCGGAAATGCGCGACCGCGGGCTCGACTTCGCGACCGCGCTGAAGGCCGCCCAGGAGCTGGGTTATGCCGAAGCCGACCCGACCTTCGACATCGAAGGCGTGGACGCCGCGCACAAGGCGACGATCATGAGCGCGATCGCGTTCGGCGTGCCGGTGCAGTTCGACCGCGCTTACGTGGAAGGCATCAGCAAGCTCGCGGCGATCGACATCAAATACGCCGAGGAACTCGGCTATCGCATCAAGCTGCTCGGTATCGCGCGCCGCACGGACAAGGGCATCGAATTGCGCGTGCACCCCACGCTGATCCCGGAGAAGCGTCTGCTGGCCAACGTGGAAGGCGCCATGAACGCGGTCGTGGTGCACGGCGACGCCGTCGGCACCACGCTGTACTACGGCAAGGGCGCGGGCGCGGAGCCGACGGCGTCGGCCGTCGTCGCCGATCTGGTCGACGTGACGCGTCTGCATACGGCCGACCCGGAGCACCGCGTGCCGCATCTGGCGTTCCAGCCGGACAGCCTGTCGAGCACCCCGATCCTGCCGATCGACGAAGTGACGAGCGGTTACTACCTGCGTCTGCGGGTGGCGGACGTGACCGGCGTGCTGGCCGACATCACGCGCATTCTGGCGGACACGGGCATCTCGATCGACGCATTGCTGCAAAAGGAATCGGAGCAGGTCGACGCGAACGGCAAGGGCGAAACCGACATCATCCTGATCACGCACGAAACGGTCGAAAAGCACGTCAACGCCGCGATCGGAACGATCGAAGCATTGAGCACCGTTGTCTCGCAAGTCACGAAGCTGCGCATGGAAGCGCTGAACTAGGCCGAACTATGAACTATCTTTCCACGCGCGGCGCCGGAGCCGGCGAGCGCCACACCTTCTCCCAGATCCTGCTGGGCGGTCTCGCGAAAGACGGCGGCCTGTATCTGCCGGCCGACTATCCGCGCGTCACCGCCGACGAACTGGCGCGCTGGCGCACGCTGCCGTACGCGGACCTCGCGTTCGAGATCCTGTCGAAATTCAGCGACGACATTCCCGCCGAGGACCTGCGCGCGCTGACCCGCAAGACCTACACGGCCGCGACCTATTGCAATGTGCGCGACGACGAAAGCGCCGCGCAGATTACGCCGCTCAAGACGCTCGGCGTCGAAAACGGCGCGCCGCTCGCGCTGCTCGAGTTGTCGAACGGGCCGACACTCGCGTTCAAGGACATGGCGATGCAGTTGATCGGCAACCTGTTCGAGTACGCGCTGGCCAAGCATGGCGAGACGCTCAACATTCTCGGCGCGACCTCGGGCGACACCGGCAGCGCCGCCGAATACGCCATGCGCGGCAAGCAGGGCATCAGCGTGTTCATGCTGTCGCCGCACAAGAAAATGAGCGCGTTCCAGACGGCGCAGATGTACAGCCTGCAGGACCCGAACATTTTCAACATCGCGGTGGAGGGCGTGTTCGACGACGCGCAGGACATCGTCAAGGCGGTCTCGAACGACCACGCTTTCAAGGCGAAGCACAAGATCGGCACGGTCAATTCGATCAATTGGGCGCGGGTCGTCGCGCAGGTCGTGTACTACTTCAAGGGCTATTTCGCCGCGACGAAGTCGAACGACGAGCGCGTGTCGTTCACGGTGCCGTCGGGCAATTTCGGCAATGTGTGCGCGGGGCATATCGCGCGCATGATGGGTCTGCCGATCGAGAAGCTGGTGGTCGCCACGAATGAAAACGACGTGCTCGACGAGTTCTTCCGCACCGGCATCTATCGTGTGCGTAAGGCCGCCGAGACGTATCACACGAGCAGCCCGAGCATGGATATTTCGAAGGCCTCGAACTTCGAACGCTTCGTGTTCGATCTGCTGGGCCGCGATCCGGCGCGCGTGCTGCAACTGTTCCGCGACGTCGAGGAGAAGGGCGGTTTCGACCTCGCGGCGAGCGGCGATTTCGCGCGCGTGCAGGCGTTCGGTTTCGTGTCGGGCCGCAGCAGCCACGAGACCCGCGTGGCAACCATCCGCGACGTGTTCGAGCGTTACGGCACGATGATCGACACGCACACGGCCGACGGCCTGAAGGTGGCGCGCGAGCATCTGCAGCCGGGTATTCCGATGATCGTGCTGGAGACGGCGCAGCCCATCAAGTTCGGCGAAACGATCCGAGAAGCGCTGCTGCGCGAACCGGAGCGGCCGGCCGCGTTCGCGGGGCTGGAGTCGCTGCCGCAGCGGTTCGAAGTGCTGCCGGCGGATGCGCAGCGCGTGAAGGACTTCATCGTCGCGAAGACGGGCGGTTGAGTCGCCGTGCCGCGGTGCGTGGGTCGGTCGACCATGCACCGTGGTTGCTGTCTGCGCATCGACCGCGCCGCCAACCCCTAAAGCCCTCCATAACGCCCGGCTCCCCATGCCGTCCGCGTCGGCCGCTACAATATTCCTTTAACCTGCGGCTTCGAAACCAGAGATGTCCACCTCCACGCCCCGCGCTCCGATGCTCGCTACCGCCGAAGCATTGGCGACCCTGCTCAGCGCCGCAAGCCCGATCGACGGCGTCGAATCGATTCCCACGCTGGAAGCGCTGAATCGGGTCCTGTCGGCCGACGTCACGTCGCCGCTCGACGTCCCGCCGATGCATACCAGTTCCATGGACGGCTACGCGATCCGCGTGGCGGACCTCACGGATATCACAGACCTTACTGCCGCCGGTAACAAGCGTTTGCCGGTCTCGCAACGCATTCCGGCTGGCCACGCGCCCGAGCCGCTCAAGCCCGGCACCGCCGCGCGAATCTTTACGGGCGCGACGGTGCCGCCCGGTGCGGACGCCATCGTGATGCAGGAGCAAACCGAAGCCGCCGGCGGCGACGTCACGATCCTGCACCGCCCGCAAGCGGGCGAGTGGATCACGGCGCAAGGCGCGGACATTCGCAGCGGTTCGGTGATCCTGCCGGCCGGTACGCGGCTCACGCCGCAAGCGTTGGGTCTGGCGGCGTCGGTCGGTTGCGCGACGCTGGCGGTGCGGCGGCGCGTCAAGGTCGCGGTTTTCTTTACCGGCGACGAGCTGACCATGCCGGGCGAACCGCTCAAACCCGGCGCGATCTACAACTCGAACCGCTTCACGCTGCGCGGTCTGCTGGACAAACTCGGCTGCGACGTGACCGACTACGGCATCGTCGTCGACAAGCTGGACGCGACCCGCGCCACGCTGCGCGAGGCCGCCGTGGCGCATGACCTGATCCTGACGTGCGGCGGCGTATCGGTGGGCGAGGAGGATCACGTGAAGCCGGCGGTCGAGGCCGAAGGGCGTCTGTCGATGTGGCAGATCGCGATGAAGCCCGGCAAGCCGCTCGCGTTTGGCGCGGTGCGGCGTGGTGCGGCGCCTGAAGGCGCGGCACTTGCGGGGGCTCGTTCAGGCCCGGCTACCGCATCCGTATCCGAAACGTTCTTTATCGGCCTGCCGGGCAACCCCGTTTCGAGTTTCGCCACGTTCCTGCTGTTCGTGCGCCCGTTCATTCTCAGCCTGGCCGGTGTGCAGACGGTCGCGCCGCGTACGCTATCGTTGCGCGCCGACTTCACGCAGAACAAGGCCGATCGCCGCAACGAGTTCCTGCGCGCGCGGATCAACCCAGCCGGCGGCCTCGATCTGTTTCCGAATCAGAGCTCGGCGGTGCTGACATCGACAGTGTGGGGCGACGGCCTGATCGACAATCCGCCGAACCACGCGATCAGCGCCGGCGAGACCGTGCGCTTCATTCCCTTTTCCGAATTGCTGAACTGAGGCCGGCACGTGCCGGCGGCATCCCGATGAAGATTCAACTGCGATATTTTGCGAGCGTGCGCGAAGCGCTCGATCTGGCCGACGAAACGGTCGACCTGCCGGACGGCATCGCCACCGTCGGCGACGTGCGCGCGTGGCTGCGCGTACGCGGCGGCGCCTGGGCCGAGACGCTGGCCGAAGGCCGCGCACTGCGCATGGCCTGCAATCACGTGATGACGGACGCCGGGACGCGCGTCACGGAAGGTTGCGAGGTCGCGTTCTTTCCGCCGGTCACGGGCGGCTGACCGCTCGCAGCCTCACCCAACCCTCAGGAGCCCCGATGCCCGTACGCGTCCAGACCGAAGACTTCGACCTCACCGCCGAGGTCGCCGCGTTGCGCGCACGCAATCCGAAGATCGGTGCGGTGGCGTGTTTCGTCGGCACCGTGCGCGATCTGAACGAAGGCAGCACGGTCGAGACGATGGAGCTCGAACACTATCCGGGTATGACGGAGAAGTCGCTGGAAGCGATCGTCGTCAGTGCACGCGGGCGCTGGCCGGGCATCGAGGTGCTGATCGTGCATCGGGTCGGTAAGCTCTATCCGCTCGATCAGATCGTGCTGGTGGCGACGACCGCGGCGCATCGCGGGGACGCTTTCGCGGCGTGTGAATTCGTGATGGATTATCTGAAGAGCGAGGCGCCGTTCTGGAAGAAGGAAAAGACGGCGGCCGGGGAGCGCTGGGTCGACGCCCGCGTCACCGACGACGCCGCACTGGCGCGCTGGGGCATCGAATCGGGGAATCGGACGGCGAAGTAGGCTTGGAAGCAGGCGAGGTCTCAGGCGCTGCAGCCTCCCCTAAGCTTACTCATCCCTCCCCCGGCCGATAATCCGCGTCGGAAACGGCTCACCTGGTCGACGCACCGCGTCATGGCCATCTTCTTCATTCCGCGCACGCTTTGGCGCGACGCGTTCCAGCAGCGCCTGCTGCTCCGCCGGAATCTTGTAGTCCCAGCCGAAGCGGCTCAACTGCAAACTCTGCGCAATGCGGAGGGCAGGCTCCATGAAACGGATCGCGGCGGCGGGTTCATAGCGCGACTCGACCGTATCCAGAAACAGATATAACCAGCGGCTGAAGTGCCGCGGCTCGACGCCTTCGAGCGGCTGATGGGCTTGCTGCACGTTGCCGCGATACTGTTTCGCGCCGAGCACGAGACTGCCCCAGAACAGACACATTTTCGGCAGATGCTCGTCCCGGCGGCCCGCCAGGCTTGCATCGAAAACCGGGCCGAGCAGCGCATCCGCACGCACTCGGTCGTAAAAGGAATAGACGAGCTCGCGGACGTTTGCCTCGGTGGGTTCGGCGGCACGCTCGACGGCCGGTGCGGCGGGGAAAGACGGGTTCATGCGGATTCCGGAAATGCGGCTGGCTGAGTTGCCAATAATTGGCCGATTATCGGTTAATTATTGGCCAATGAACGTGGCAATGACCGCAGCCAATAAGTATGCCCAATGACGGCAATCACCGCCGTCCATTTCCACACAGCGCCACAGACCGTCAGGAATGGCCCCAAAGAGAAGCAAACTCAAGGAAGTAAGCCACGAAAACCTTCCTTTTCGTATGAATGGACTGCGCGGGAAACGTTACCATTACTGCCGAAAGACAAACTCCGTCCATCAGCGCAAAACAATAAAACATGCGTTGAGCCCGCATCTTAGGGCGAACAGGCGGTGCCCGGCAACCCTTGCGTCGGCGCGGTTTTCCTCCGGATCGCGGCTTGCGCTCATCGTGATACCTGCACTTATGAGACTGACCGACTACACGGATTATTCGCTGCGCGTTCTGCTGTATCTTGCTGTCCGTGGCGAGGGATTGTCGACGATTCAGGACATCTCGGACGCCTACGGAATATCCAAGAACCATTTAATGAAAGTGGTTCAGCAACTCGGCGAACTCGGCTGGGTCGAGACGGTGCGTGGGCGCAACGGCGGCTTGCGGCTGGCCGAAAAAAGCAGCGCGCTGACCGTTGGCGAAATCGTGCGGGCCACGGAAAGCGACTTCGCGCTGGTCGGCTGCTTTCCCGACCAGCAGGGCGAGCGCCGTTCATGCGTCATTACGCCACAATGCCGTTTGCGCAACGCGCTCGAAGCGGCACGCAATGCTTTCCTTAACGAGCTCGACCGGCATACCATCGGTGAGGTCGCGCAGCCTCACGGGCCGCTGGCGGCGCTGCTCGGTTTGAGCAGCATCATCCCGATCATGCCGCTTGCGACGGTTGGACCGGCTGGCGGCGACCCCGCGCCGGTGTCCTGAGGACGGCCAGGCAGTTCGTTCGCACCAAATGTTAAATAGTTGCCGCGAAGGCCAAAAAAGCGCTTGAAACCTGGGAAAAACGCCTCATTTTGGTGGTAATCGAAATTGGAGGTCTCTTGATGAGAATCGACAAACTCACCACTAAATTCCAGGAAGCACTGTCGGACGCGCAGAGTCTCGCGGTCGGTCATGACAATCAATACATCGAACCGGTTCATGTCCTGTCCGCGCTCGTCGCGCAGCAGGATGGTTCGGCGCGCTCGCTGCTGTCGCGGGCCGGCGTGCATGTGCAGGCGTTGCAAACGGCGCTCAACGACGCGATGACGCGCCTGCCGCAGGTGCAGGGCACCGACGGCAACGTGCAGATCGGTCGCGAGCTGACGGGGTTGCTGAACCAGGCGGACAAGGAAGCGCAGAAGCTCAACGATACCTTCATTGCGAGCGAGATGTTCCTGCTCGCGGTGGCGGACGACAAAGGCGAAGCCGGCCGTCTCGCGCGTCAACACGGCCTGTCGCGCAAATCGCTCGAAAGCGCGATCGCGGCGGTGCGCGGCGGCTCGCAGGTGCATAGCCAGGACGCCGAAAGCCAGCGCGAAGCGCTGAAGAAATACACCGTCGACCTGACCGAGCGAGCACGCGCCGGCAAGCTCGATCCGGTGATTGGCCGCGACGACGAAATCCGCCGCTCGATCCAGATCCTGCAACGCCGCACCAAGAACAATCCGGTGCTGATCGGCGAACCGGGCGTGGGCAAAACTGCGATCGTCGAAGGTCTCGCGCAGCGTATTGTGAACGGCGAAGTGCCGGAAACGCTCAAGGGCAAGCGCGTGCTGTCGCTCGATATGGCGGCGTTGCTGGCCGGCGCCAAGTATCGCGGCGAGTTCGAAGAGCGGCTGAAGGCCGTGCTGAACGACATCGCAAAAGACGAAGGGCAGACCATCGTCTTTATCGACGAAATTCACACCATGGTCGGCGCGGGCAAGGCCGAAGGCGCGATGGACGCGGGCAACATGCTCAAGCCGGCGCTCTCGCGCGGCGAGCTGCATTGCGTCGGCGCCACCACGCTCGACGAATACCGCAAGTACATCGAAAAGGATGCCGCGCTCGAACGCCGCTTCCAGAAGGTATTGGTGGACGAGCCGTCGGTGGAAGCCACCATCGCGATCTTGCGCGGCTTGCAGGAAAAGTACGAACTGCATCATGGCGTCGACATCACCGACCCGGCTATCGTCGCGGCGGCGGAACTGTCGCATCGCTACATCACGGATCGTTTCCTGCCGGACAAGGCGATCGACCTGATCGACGAAGCCGCGTCGAAGATCAAGATGGAAATCGATTCGAAGCCGGAAGAAATGGACCGGCTCGATCGTCGCCTGATCCAGTTGAAGATCGAACGCGAAGCCGTCAAGAAGGAAAAAGACGAAGCCTCGCAAAAGCGTTTGCAGTTGATCGAGGAGGAAATCGAAAAGCTGAACCGCGACTACTCGGATCTCGACGAAATCTGGACCGCGGAAAAAGCCGCGGTGCAGGGCAGCGCGCAGTTGAAGGAAGAGATCGAGAAGACCCGCGCGGAAATCACCCGCTTGCAGCGCGAAGGCAAGCTGGAAAAGGTCGCCGAGTTGCAGTACGGCAAGCTGCCGGGGCTCGAGGCGCAGTTGAAGGAAGTGACCCAGGCCGAAGCGAACGAGCAGAGTAATCCCACGCGTCCGCGGCTGTTGCGCACGCAGGTCGGCGCGGAAGAAATCGCGGAAGTCGTGTCGCGGTCCACCGGCATTCCGGTCTCGCGCATGATGCAGGGTGAGCGCGAAAAGCTGCTGCAGATCGAAGAAAAACTGCACGACCGCGTGGTCGGGCAGGACGAGGCGATCACCGCGGTGGCCGATGCGATCCGCCGCTCGCGCGCCGGTCTGTCCGATCCGAACCGGCCATACGGTTCGTTCCTGTTCCTCGGCCCGACCGGTGTGGGTAAGACGGAGCTGTGCAAGGCCCTGGCGTCGTTCCTGTTCGATTCCGAAGATCACCTGATCCGGATCGACATGAGCGAGTTCATGGAGAAGCATAGCGTCGCGCGTTTGATCGGCGCGCCGCCGGGCTACGTCGGTTACGAAGAGGGCGGGTACCTGACCGAAGCCGTGCGTCGCAAGCCGTACAGCGTGATCCTGCTGGACGAAATTGAGAAGGCGCATCCGGATGTGTTCAACGTGCTGCTGCAGGTGCTCGACGACGGCCGCATGACCGACGGTCAGGGCCGCACCGTCGACTTCAAGAACACGGTGATCGTGATGACTTCGAACCTCGGTTCGCAGGTGATCCAGGCGATGGTCGGCGAGCCGCAGGAAGCGGTGAAGGACGCGGTCTGGGAAGAGGTGAAGCTGCACTTCCGGCCCGAGTTCCTGAACCGGATCGACGACGTCGTGGTGTTCCATGCGCTCGATCGCTCGAATATCCAGTCGATCGCGCGGATCCAGTTGCAGCGTCTGCACGAGCGGCTGGCCAAGCTCGACATGCAACTGGTGGTGTCGGACGAAGCGCTCGAACACGTCGGCAAGGTCGGCTACGATCCGCTGTTCGGTGCGCGGCCGTTGAAGCGTGCGATCCAGCAGGAGATCGAGAACCCGGTCGCCAAGCTGATTCTGGCCGGCAAGTTCGGTCCGAAAGACGTGATTCCGGTCGAAGTGGAGGACGGCAAGCTGGTCTTCGAACGCGTCGTGCATTAAGCGAAGTGCATTCGCGTCGGGCCTAACCCGATGGCTTGATGAATAGAAAAGCGGCAACGAAGTGATCTTCGTTGCCGCTTTTTTTTGCCCGTTTTGCTACCCGATCAACGGATAAGCGCCATGACGCGCGAGCGTCGTGGATCAGGCGTTGCCCTTGTTGAACAACGCCGACAGACCACCCAGCGCGCCGAGCACGGTCGTTGAATTGAGCTTGCCTTCGGCGGGCACTTCGCCTTCCGGCGTGGCGGCATTGACGACATGCGGCAGGATCTGCGAGAGCAGGCCGGTGACCTGATCCGGCTGGACGCCGGCCTTGGCCGCGAGGTTCGTGACGGCGTCCGAACCGAGCACGCTGTGCAGCGCGTCGGCCGAGATCGGCTGGTTGTCGCCATTGCTGACCCACGACGTCACGACGTCGCCGAGGCCCTTTTCCTTGAAACGGTCGATCAGGCCGTTCAGCCCGCCGGGCTGATTGTTGACGAATTCGAGGGCGGCTGAAATCAGGGCTTGCTGGCCGCCGCCTTCAGGCGATTTGCCAATCAGGGAACCGATAGTGTCGAGTAGGCTCATGACGGTCTCTCTTGAATGCCGACGCGCGATTGACGAGTCGGCGGGTGAAAACGCCGCGCGGTTGCGCGGCGCCGTGTAAAGCAGGCCTGGCGACGGTTGGACGATGCTGCTGCCGTTAGCGCGGAGTGGCGATGTGCGGATCGCACACCTCGCGCTTCACGTCACGCATCGCACGGAACGCTCGCAGCCTGCGCCTCGCCCCGGGTTATGCGCCGCCTGAAGCTGCCGCGGCCGATGCTGCCTTGCTCTTCTTTGCCTTCTTTTTCGAAGCCTTGGTGCCGGACGCGTCGGTTGGCGCGCTTGCGGCCGCTGTCGTTGCCGTCGGCGTCGCCTTGGTGCTTGCGCTGCCGACCGGCTTGGTTGCCGCCTTGGCCCCACTCGGCGGGGTGGCTGAACCGTTGATGGTCAGCCCGGCCGCTTCGAGGTTCGTGACGGACTTCGTGCCGATGCCTTTGACGCGCGCGGCGAGATCATCGGCATTTTTGAACGGGCCATTCTTGGTGCGCTCGTCGATGATCGCCTTGGCATGCACCGGACCGATACCCTTGACCGATTCGAGCGCTGCCTGATCGGCGGAGTTCACTTCCACGGCGGCGGCAAACCCGGCCGACAGCGATAAAGCCAAAGCAACGCAAAGCATTAAAAGCTTCTTCAGCATGGCGAGCACTCCATTGAGGGCAAAAAAGTTAGCCGTAAAAGACAACTCAGGATGACTCGGGACAACCCGGCGCGCCTCGGGGCGACACACCTGTCAGTCGTGCGCTGCGCTTAAGCATAGAACAAATTGCGCGCCCCTATTTGCGAACGCGGACGATTTATACCGATCGATTTGTGACAAGTAAATCAGTGTCGACGAGATTTAAAACTTTTGCCTATCGAACGGGCATTGATGAGTTTATCCAGGCATTTCCTCGCGTCATAAAAGATAACAACACAGACAAATGACAGCATCGCGTGCTTGACTTAGAGTGCACTCGAAGTCCTAACCTGAGTTCCGTCATGTCGAATATCTCCAAAGCACTCACCATCGGGCAGGTCGCGCAAACGCTCGGCGTGTCTGCGCACACGCTTCGCTATTACGAGCAGGCGGGCCTGATCCGGGCGGTCGGGCGGACGCAGGCGGGTCATCGCCTGTATTCGCCGGCCGATCTCGACTGGCTGCGTTTCGTGATGCGTCTGAAGGCGACTGGCATGCCGATCGCCGGTATGCAGGCGTTTGCGGCTTTGCGCGCCGACGGTCGGCCGACCATCGGCGCGCGGCGCGATTTGCTGGTGGCGCATCGGGATGCGGTTTTGACGCGGATCGCCGAGTTGCAGATCAATCTCGACGCGATCGTCGACAAGATCGCTTATTACGAAGCGGCCGCGCAAGCACCCATGGCGGATCGTTCGACACGACACACCGACGAATCCCAGGCGCTTTCACATCCGGAAAAGGACTCACCATGAACCACGCACATAACGACCGCTACACCCGAGGCTGGAACAAACTGAAGCAAATCGACGGCTCGGCCGGCGAACAGGTTATCGCCGCGCTCGCGCCGATCGCGCCGGAGTTCGGCCGGCTGCTGATCGAGTTCGGTTTCGGCGATATTTATAGCCGGCCCCAACTCGACCTGCGGGCGCGGGAGATCGCGACGATCGCGTCGCTGGCGACCCTCGGTTGCGCGCAACCGCAACTGAAGGTGCATGTCGAGGCGGCGTTGAATGTCGGCTGCACGCGCGAGGAGATCGTCGAGGTGTTTATGCAGATGGCGCTGTACGCGGGCTTTCCGGCGGCGCTAAATGCATTGTTCGCGGCGCGCGAGATCTTCGAGCGGCATGATCGGGAGGCTGAGGCGGCGCAGGCAGTGTCGACGCCTGAAGCGGCGCACGCCGGCTGAAATTCGTCGGTGCCCGCAGGGTAGGGGATCAGAAGCGGCTGCCTCGCGCGGCCGCTTTTTTATCGATGCGAACGCAACTAACTGTCAGGTAGAGCAAGTCGCCACGGCACATGGCGCGCCGGCGGATGAGTTCAAGCCCGCGGCTGACCCGATCGGCTCCACGTTTCCCATCAAACCGCCGAATCGACCGGCCGCGCCACGCCTTCGCGCAGATACCGCTTACTCACCGTCCGCCAGTACATCAGCAAACCGATCCCGGCGATCGCCAGGCTCAACGTATTCGCGACCCAGAAACCGCGTGCGCCGGTCAGCCACTCCGGCGTGACACCGGTCACATTGAAGCCGAGCATGTACCCGCCGCCGAGCCCCACGCCCCACAACGCAACCGCATAGATCACGGTCGGCACGACCGCGACTTTGTACGCGCGCAGTACGAAGGCGGTGGTGATCTGCAGCGCGTCGAACAGGTGATAGCACACGACGATCAACACCAGCGGCAGCGCCGCCGCCGCGACCTGCGCATTGGTCGTATAGCCTTCGATCACATACGGCCGCAGCACCAGCATGATCGCGCCGTAACAGCAGGCGATCGCCATCGCCATCATGATGCCGTGGCGCGACAGCGTGCGCGCCGCTTCCGGCCGCTGCGCGCCGAGCGCCTGAGCGACCAGTGTCGACGACGCGATGCCGATCGACAGCGGCGTCATATACAGCACCGCGCCGATATTGCCGGCGATCTGATGGCCGGCAAGCGTGGTTGTGCCGAAGCGCGCGATGAACAGCGCCATGAACGTGTACGACGTGACTTCGATCAGGTACGAGAGCCCCATCGGAATGCCCAGCCGCAACTGCGCCGCCTGGCGCCGCCAGACCGGCCAGCAGAAGTGCGCGAAGATCTCGAACGGCTTGAACAGGTCGACGCGCGTCAGCAGCACCATGCCGAGCGTCGCGAGTCCCCAGTTGATGATCGTGCTGGCGAGCGCGCAACCCGGCCCGCCGAGCGCCGGCAGGCCGAACCCGCCGAAGATGAACCAGGTGTTGAGCGGCACCTTGAGCAGCAGCGCGCCGATCTGCAGGATCATCACGAGCCGCGGCTTGCCGACCGCATTGGTGATCGAGCTATAGACGCGAAACGTGAGGCCGGCCGGCAGGCCGAACGCCAGAATCCGCAGATACGCGAGCGTGCGCTCGTGCAGCGCCTCGGGCACGCGTGCCACCTGCAGCAGGGGGCCGGGAAAATACAGGATCAGGAAGCCGATCACGGTGAGCGCCAGCGCGAGCCACAGCGCCTGACGCACTTCTTCGCCGATCTCGGCGTAGCGGCGCGCGCCGTAGAGTTGCGCGGTGATCGGTTGCAACGCGGTCAGAATGCCGGTCAGGCCGATGTAGACGGAGATATAGATCGACGAGCCGAGACCGAGCGCGGCCAGATCGACGGCCGAATAGCGGCCGACCATCACCGTGTCGATCACGCCGAACGCGATGATCGCCAGTTGGCCGATCAGCACGGGCCAGGCGAGCCCGGCGATTTTCCGGACGTCGGCGAGCATGCTCAGTCGGGCTTCTTGTGCCAGCTACGGCGTTTGACGACCGGCGGCTTGGGCCGGTCGATCCGCACGTACAGCCGGAAACGCTCGTCGCGGTCGGCCACGCGGCGGCCTTCCCACACGAGCTTCCAGATGTAGTCGGGCATCGAGCTCGGATCGCCGTACTCCTGGGTGTCCTGGCGCAGGATCACGTCGCAGTCCTGGTCGAACGAGAAGTGCATGTCGCCGAAATAGGCGAACGTCGCGATCTGCGCATTGCCCAGACGCACCGGCGAAATGCAGGTGTAGTCCTCGGGCAGGTGGCTCGCGATCTGTTGCGCGACGTCTTTATAGGTCCGGCTGTAGTTGACGACCGGCAGCGCCAGCGTCATCAGCAGCACCCACATCAAGGTGGTGCCGGCGCTCGAGAGCACGACGCTGCGCCACAGCACCTTCGGATGGCGCGCGAGACGCCAGCGCACCAGCAGGAACCAGCAGACCGTCACGGCCACCGCGCAGACGAACGACAGAATCTTGAACTGCGGCGCGAAACCCGGCGCGAGACGCGCGAGGTTGCGCGCGAGCGGGTGCGGGAAACCGGTCAACCCGGCCGCGTACACCAGCCAGACGAAACTGCCGAGTATCGTGAAGCTCAGGAGCGCGAACCAGTCGATCGCGTTGATCGCACCGCGCTTGAGCGTGGGCAGCGCAAAGGCGGCCAGCACCGCGAGCGGCGGCAAGAGCAGCATGTAGAGCCGGTTCGACTGATGGCTTTGGAGCACCACCAGCACCAGCAGCGGTCCGATCACCGACAGCGGAATCGCCACGTGCGGCGCGCGCCGCAGACCCGACCAGCTGAACCACGCCCATAAGGCGAGTGGCCACGCTGGCCACGTGAACAGCGGCAGGTTTTTCAGCGCGTACGCGGCGACCGAGCCGGGCGGCCCGGCGAACGAGCTCAAGCTGACGTGAACCCACTGATTCAGATACCAGACGGCGTCGTCGGGATAGGCGTTGAGCGCGGCGATCGGCCACGACAGCGCCAGCACGAGCGCGACCGGCAAGCCGGCCAGCAGCAGCCAGCGCGAGCGCGCCTCGCGCACGATCAGCGGCATGGCCAGCGTGCCGAGCAGCAGCGCGCCGACCAGCACCGGGCTGCTCGCCAGCGTGACGAGGCCGAGCGCGACGCCCCAGACCAGCGAGCCCTGAATCGGTTTGTCGATGGTGCGCACGAGGCCGTACACCATCATCGCGATGCCGACGAACTGCGCCAGTTGCGGCGTGGTCTCGTGGCCGCGTTCGGCCAGCCCGAAGCAGGCGAGCAGAATCAGCAGCGCGCCGTCGGCGAGCGTGCGGCCGTAGTCGCGCGGTTCCGGCTCGCCGCCGAACGCATATTTGAACGGTTGGACCTCGGCGCGCCGGCCGAGCAGGTAGGCGGCGTACCAGACGAACGCGCAGGCCGCGCAGAACAGCAGGCCGGTGAAAACGCGCGAGGCGTTGCTCGCGTCGACCCAGGGCGCGAGCGCACGGATCGCGCTGGCGCCGAGCCAGTAGCCGAGCGGGCCGTCTTCGGTAATGTATTTGCCGACCAGGTTCGGCAGCAGCCAGTCGTGGGCGCCGCCGTTCGCCATGGTCCACATCACGCCGAAGCCTGCCGCGTCCTCGTTCTTCCACGGATCACGGCCGAACAGCCCGAACGATGCGTAGACGATACAGATGGTCAGCAGCAGCCAGCGCGGCAACGCACTCGTCGCGGAGGCAGTGAGGCGAACGACAGGTCTCATGCGGTGTGTAGGTATTGGATGAGCTTGCTTAAGCGGTGCAGCCTGGGACCGGACCGGTGGGCCGGCTGGAATGGCTAATCTGGAGCATCCGGCATTGTAGTCGTGCCGTGGGATGCGCGTCACGGCCGGTAACGGCGCGCAACGTTGTTGGGGGAGGCTGAGGCAGTGCGCGTCAGGTCGCCTCGGAGCGTGGTTTTGCCCCAGGCACGGCGACAAAAAAGGGCAGCTCGCGCTGCCCTCTTTTCTGCTTCGTTGCCGGCCGGAACCGGCGACGATGCGGTATTACTTCGCTGCTGCCTTGCCGGTAGCGCGCGAGCCGAACTTCTTGTTGAACTTCTCGACGCGGCCTGCCGTGTCCATGATCTTTTGTTGACCGGTGTAGAACGGATGCGATTCCGACGACACTTCGATCTTGGCCAGCGGGTAGGTCTTGCCGTTGAATTCGCCGGTCTCACGCGTGATGATGGTGGAGCGCGTCACGAATTTGAAGTCGATCGACATGTCGATGAACAGAACTTCGCGGTAATCCGGGTGAATGCCTTCTTTCATGGTCTTTCCTTTAATCTGGCGGTAGCCAACCCGCGTGCGAAACGCTGTTGAATGCGAGCCGCATCTAGGCGCGAGCCACTTGCCTGTGGTCGAAAAACGGCGATTATGCCAGAAAATCAGTCGCTTGACGACTTCCGTGCGGCTTTTTGCTGGCGCCGGGCGCGGTTTCAGCCGTTTTGCGGAAGGTCTGCCCCCTGAAAGCGGCCAGGCGTCCGCAACGCTTGCCTGGCGGCCTCGGCCGGCTTCTTTCAAATGTGGGCCGTGGACCCGGCAGCCACGTCGCGCCGCTCAATTCGCGGCAAACGTCAGACCGACCCGCGCCGGATCCTGCCGGTAAAAACGCGCCAGCAACCGGTACAGTTCCGGGTAGGCCGCCTCGAACGCCTGCGGCTGCACGAACAGCGCCTCGCTGCAAACGGCAAAAAATTCCGATGGATGATCCGCCGCATACGGATCGATCAGCGACTCGCGCTCGAAACGCGCCCAGCGCCGCTCCGGCACCGCATCGACTTTCGCGCAGAACTGGTCGTACGCATGATCGAACACGTCCGCCCACGCCTGCGAGTCGAGCGGCGCATGCCAGCGGCGCATGAGCGGCGGATGGCCGTCCGCCTCGCCGTTCAGCATATCGATCTTGTGGGCGAATTCGTGAATCACCACGTTGTAGGCGTCCGTGCCGTCGGTCATCTGCGCGTCTTCCCACGACAACACCACGGGGCCGCCTTCCCACGCTTCGCCGCTCGCATCCTGCTCGACTTCGTGGACCACGCCGTCTTCATCCTCGACCGTCTTGCGGATCACGAACTCGCCCGGGTAGACGATCACGCCGACCCAGCCGCGATACAGGTCGAGGCTCAGATTCAGCACCGGCAGGCAGGCCTGGGCGGCAATCGCCACGGTCATCGCGTCGGTGAGTTCGAGCTCGTGCGCGGTCGAGAATTCCTTGCGCGCGATGAACAGGCTGGTCAGTTCGCGCAGCCGTGCGAGGTCCGGCGTCTCGAGATGCGCGAGAAACGGCAGGCCGTGGAGCGTGGCTTGCCATAACGCGTCGTCGATCGCGTAGTCGCGCAGCGCGCGGTCGCGGCGGCGCGTGCCCAGCCATTGGGTGAGTTTCGTGAGCATGACCTGAGGCAACCTTTAGTCGATCTGTTTTTGCCACGCGGCAAAAATGCCGCCGCATATCGCTATGCCGACCAGGAAATAGAAGCCGTCCAGCGAGGCCAGAAAGCTGGCCTGGGTCGCGACTGCCCGACTGATTTCCACGATCGCCAGCGAATGCGCCTCGGACGGCGGCCGGCCGCCGGCGGCGAAGCTTTGCGTCAAGGCGGCAAGCGAGTTCTGGAATAACGGATTGTACGGATTCACGGACTCCGCGAGGCGAGTTTGATGCAACGCCTGGCGATGCTGTTCGACGATGATGACCGACGCCGTCGCGAACGAGATGGTCAGCTGCCGCACGATATTTTTCAGGCGGTAACCATGCGTGAATTCTTCGATGGCGAAAATTCTGAAGGTCAGGTTGGCGACCGGCAGCACGATGAACAGCAACAGCAAGCCGCGTAACAGCAACGGCACGATCAGCGCCGCTTCGCCGACGCCGGGCGACATGCGGGTCATCCACGCCGCCGCGAACGCGGCGACCGCGAAACCCGGCACGATGATCCACTTCTTGCGCGGCAGTAGCCTGGCATAGCGCAGATAGACGAACAGCGCGCTCGCCGAAATCAGCGACGTGACACCGACCAGCCGCCCGGTGTTGTCGACCGGATAGCCGAGCCCGCTCTCGAGAAAGCGCGAGATCAGATAGCTGAACACGGTCGAGATGTAGTAATAGAACATGTACAGCACGAGCCCGACCTGAAAGACTTTTTCGCGCAACGCATGCAGCCGCATGAGCGGCGACGGATGGTGCCATTGCTGGTACGCGAACCAGCCGAGGGCGGTGATCCCGGCGACCGTCAGCAGAATCAGACCGGGCGACGCGCTGAACAACTGGAAGCGCACCTGCTGCATGACGATTTGCAACGCGCCTTGTGCGAACGCGAAGATCAGGTACGGCCAGAAATGCGCCGCGCCGCGTTCTTCGGGCAGGCGGTTGCCGGCGTCGGGCAGCGCGAGCAAGGCCAGCACGGCCAACAGCATGCCGACCGGCGCGGTACATAGAAAGAGTGCGCGCCAGTCGAAATGCGCCACGAGTTGACCGCCGATCAGCGGCGCGAGCGCGCTGCTCAACACGATCAGCACGAGAAACGCGCGGGTCGCGGCAGGCCGCTGCTGCGGCGTGAAGCTCATCTGGATCAGAATGCGGCAGGTGCCCATCATCGGGCCGATAAAGTAGCCTTGAAAGCCGCGTGCGAACGCGAGTTCGATCGACGATTCGCACAGCGCCGCGGCCACCGCGCCGGCGGCGTAGAGCAGCATGCAGCCGGCGACATAACGCCGGTAGCCGACGCGCTCGACCCACCATTGCTGCTGCAGGATGCCGAGCACGGCGGCAACTGCGTACGCGCTCGAGGCCCATACGAGTTCGTCGGGCGAGGCGTTGATGCCGCCCGCGATATAGCTCGTGAAAAACGAAAAAATCGCGTTGTCGAAGTAATCGAGGCCGGTGACGACGGCCAGCACCCAGGGGAAAAAATCGCCGCGCAATTTGTCGACGCTGAATAGCGGCACGCGGGGAGATGCCACGCTCATTTCGATTTGGCTCGCGCGTCGCGCCGTTGCGCTAGCAACGCCTCCGCGTTTTCTCCAGCGAGGCGCCGTTTCAGATAGTCGACGTCGGGACTCAGTTCGGCGCGCAGCTTTTGCGCTTCCTTGAGTTCCCGGCGCATCGATTCGATGCGGGCGTCGAGCGCCTCGACCTGTTGCGCGATGGCGTCGTGAATTTGCTGCAGCGATTCGGTCGAATAGCGCAGGCCGCCGTCGACGGGTTCCAGCGGCCGCTTGAGCATTTCGGTGACGCTGTGCAGGGAAAAACCGAGCGAGCGCAGTCGCAGAATGCGCCCGAAGCGCTTGAGATCTTCCTCGTCGTAAAGCCGGTAGCGCCCTTCGCTACGCGTGGGCGAGACGAGGCCGCGTTCCTCGTAGTACTTCAAGGTGCGCGGCGTGACGCCGAGTCGTTCGGCGGCGTCGCGCACGGTGAGCAGAGTGGGGGAGTCGATTGGCATGGGGGGGCGCAGCTATCGCAGGTAACCGTCGCATTGTACTTCAACGTGTACGTTCGCGTACATGTTGGCCGCATGCCTCGCATTCAGCGGACAGAATCCCCGCATCGACAGCCATGTGGCGCGGACGAAAAAAAGCCGCTCGTTTGCGGCGAGCGGCTTTCTGATGCGTGTGTATGTGTGTCTATGCGTGTAACGGCTTGCGAAGCCGGTGCAGCGAGGTCGGCGTGAAGCTTTGCTTAGCTGCCGCCGCCGCGACGCATCATGTCGAAGAATTCGGAGTTGCTCTTCGTCTGGCGGATTTTGTCGAGCAGGAATTCCATCGACTCGACTTCGTCCATGTCGTGAATGAACTTGCGCAGCACCCAGATCTTTTGCAGCACTTCGGGCTTGATCAGCAGTTCTTCACGGCGCGTGCCGGACTTGTTCAGGTTGATCGACGGATACACGCGCTTCTCGGCGAGACGGCGTTCCAGATGCACTTCCATGTTGCCGGTGCCCTTGAACTCTTCGTAGATCACGTCGTCCATGCGGCTGCCGGTTTCGATCAGCGCGGTACCGATGATGGTCAGCGAGCCGCCTTCCTCGATATTGCGAGCGGCGCCGAAGAAGCGCTTCGGACGTTGCAGCGCGTTGGCGTCGACACCACCCGTCAGCACCTTGCCGGAGGCTGGCACCACCGTGTTGTAGGCGCGCGCGAGACGCGTGATCGAGTCGAGCAGAATCACCACGTCGTTTTTCATTTCGACGAGGCGTTTGGCTTTTTCGATCACCATTTCGGCGACTTGCACGTGACGCGCGGCGGGTTCGTCGAACGTGGAGGCGATCACTTCGCCGGCCACCGAACGCTGCATTTCGGTCACTTCTTCAGGGCGTTCGTCGATCAGCAGCACGAACAGCACGACGTCCGGATGGTTCTGCTTGATCGCATGCGCGATGTGCTGAAGCATCACGGTCTTGCCGGACTTCGGCGAGGCCACCAGCAGGCCGCGTTGGCCCTTGCCGATCGGCGCGATCATGTCGATGATGCGGCCCGTGACGTTTTCTTCGCCACGCATTTCACGTTCGAGCAGCAGCACCTTGTTCGGGTGGAGCGGCGTCAGGTTTTCGAACATGATCTTGTGCTTCGAGGCTTCCGGCGGCTGGCCGTTGACCTTGTCCACCTTCACCAGCGCGAAATAGCGTTCGCCGTCTTTCGGCGTGCGCACTTCACCTTCGATCGTGTCACCGGTATGCAGGTTGAAGCGGCGGATTTGCGACGGGCTGATGTAAATGTCGTCCGTGCTGGCGAGGTACGAGGTTTCCGGCGAACGCAGGAAGCCGAAGCCGTCCGGCAGCACTTCGAGCGTGCCGTCGCCGAAGATCGTGTCGCCCGTTTTGGCGCGTTTTTTTAGAATGGCAAACATCAGTTCCTGCTTGCGCAGGCGGTTTGCACTTTCGATCTCGAGGCCATTGGCCATCTCGATCAATTCGGACACGTGCAGAGTCTTAAGCTCGGATAAATGCATACGGAGAACCCGCAGGAGAAGATGCGACGAAATGAAATCTGGGAGGAGAGTGAGCGGAACCGCTCAAGGACTTACACGTCTTTTCGACGTTTTGCGGATTCTAGCATAGCACACGCCAATTTCCGTCAGTGCGACGGCATGGCATCTTTCTTGTTGGGCATGTTGCCGACTGACAACATGCTCGACTCAGCGCACAAGCGGACCGCGAGGGGCCCGCTGCGCGCCGATGCGCGCTGCTTTACAGATTGCCGTCGAGGAACGCGGTGAGTTGCGACTTCGACAGTGCACCGACTTTTTGCGCGGCGACTGCGCCGTTCTTGAACAGGATCAGCGTGGGGATGCCGCGCACGCCGAACTTGACCGGCGTCGATTGATGTTCGTCGACGTTGATCTTGGCGATTTGCAGGCGATCGGCATAATCCTTCGCGACTTCGTCGAGGATCGGCGCGATCATCTTGCACGGACCGCACCATTCAGCCCAGAAATCGAGCAGCACGGGTTTATCGGATTTCACGACGTCCTGTTCGAACGATGCGTCGCTAATATGCTTGATGTTTTCGCTCATTGTATGAATACCTCTATCGGTTCGAGGCCCGCCTGAATTGCTCGCCACGATACGTCAAAATCTAGGGAAACTTCCGTTCGCTTTGCCGCAACCGGAGCCCCACCGACACACGCCTGACAAGTCGTCGACTTATGCTGGAATGCGCGGAAGGTACGCGTTTGCGGGTCATCCGTACGGCAGTTTAGCTTAATTCGCTATGCGTTGCCGGGGGCGATAGTACTCATCAGGGGCAGGGGGGCCGACACCTGCCGATGAATCGCCGCGACGTTTTACCGCCCGCCATGCAGGCTATCTGGTGGCGGGCGGAGCAAACGCAAGGGCGCGACACGCGGCGGAGATGCGCAGCGCACCGCGTTGTCCTGCGTCGTCTATAACGTGTCGAAGCTGCGATTCGGCGTGTCGATGTCACTTTGATCGTATTAACAGTCGCGCGGCGGGCCAAGCGGTGATAGAATGTTTCGTGACGGGCCTCCTCGCATGGAGGGATGGTCAACCTGGTCAGGTCGGGAACGAAGCAGCCACAGCCGTTTTCCACCAGTGCCGAGGGTTAGGCTCGTCACCTTCCTTTCTTCTGCTTGTGTCTTCGTTTTTCTCCGCAGTACCTCCCATCTCCTGTTTTACCCTGAGTCAGGCGTAATGCCGCAATTCTCATGCATGCCGTGAGGCCGCAAACACGTTTTCCGCTCGTCCCCGCTATTTTTTTCTATTGCTCCGTTAGCCCGTTTCAATGAAGCGGTCACGCACGTTCGCGCGCCGTCGCGAATCGGTTTTGCGCGGCATCGTTACTGATACAATTTCCGGATGACCTATCAAGTTCTCGCACGCAAATGGCGGCCGAAGGATTTCGCTTCGCTCGTCGGACAGGAGCACGTGGTGCGCGCGCTCACGCACGCGCTCGACGGCGGCCGTCTGCACCATGCCTATCTGTTTACCGGTACGCGCGGTGTCGGCAAAACCACGCTGTCGCGCATCTTCGCCAAGGCGCTGAATTGCGAAACCGGCGTGACGTCCACGCCGTGCGGCGTGTGCCGCGCGTGCCGCGAGATCGACGAGGGGCGTTTCGTCGATTACGTGGAGATGGACGCGGCGAGTAATCGCGGGGTCGACGAAATGGCGGCGCTGCTGGAGCGCGCGGTTTATGCACCGGTCGACGCGCGCTTCAAGGTCTACATGATCGACGAGGTGCACATGCTCACCAACCACGCCTTCAACGCGATGTTGAAGACGCTGGAAGAACCGCCCGCGCACGTCAAGTTCATTCTCGCCACCACTGACCCGCAGAAGATTCCGGTCACGGTGTTGTCGCGCTGTCTGCAGTTCAATCTGAAGCAGATGCCGGCCGGCCATATCGTCACGCATCTCGAGCACATTCTCGGCGAAGAGAAGGTGCCCTTCGACGCGCAGGCGCTGCGCCTGCTCGCGCGTGCCGCCGACGGCTCGATGCGCGACGCGCTGTCGCTAACCGATCAGGCGATCGCCTACTCGGCCAATCAGGTCAATGAAGAAGCGGTGCGCGGCATGCTCGGCGCGCTCGATCAAAGCTATCTGATTCGCCTGCTCGATGCGCTTGCCGACGGCGACGGCGCAGCGGTGCTGGCGGTCGCCGACGAAATGGCGCTGCGCAGCCTGTCGTTCTCGACGGCGTTGCAGGATCTGGCGAGCTTGCTGCATCGAATCGCGTGGGCGCAGTTCGCGCCGTCGTCGGTGCTGGACGAATGGCCGGAGGCTGCCGATCTGCGCCGTTTCGCTGACGCGCTCAGCGCCGAGCACGTGCAACTGTTTTATCAGATCGCCACGATCGGCCGCGGCGAATTGGGCCTCGCGCCTGACGAATACGCCGGTTTCACGATGACCTTGCTGCGCATGCTGGCGTTCGAACCGGCGCCTACGGGCGGCGGTGGCGGCGCGGCGGGTGCGGGCCGTGCGGGTGGTGCGGCGGGCGCGGGTGGTGCACGGCGCGCCGGTGCGCCGGCGGTGGCCGCGCAGCAGGGAGCGTTGGGCTCTTCGATCGCGGCCGAGCGCATGTCGACGGCGGCCGTGGCGCCGGCGTTGTTGTCGGCGGCGAGTTCGCACGAAACGATGGCCGCGCCGGTGTCGAGTGACGAAGCGCAGACCCATCGCGCGATGGAAACGCCGCATGCCGCGCCCGGCATGGTGGCCGCGCCGGCGGCATCGACAACCGAAGCGGTGTCCGCAAGCGCTGCGGAGGCAGTTCCGCTGGCTCCGTGGGACGATGCGCCCGTTGAGTCTTCCGCGACCGCAACACCAGCGGCCTTAGGTGAGAACGTCGCGACCGCAACGGATGTTTCCCCGGCGTCCGGTCTGAGCGTCAAGGCCGAGGCGGAAGTCTCGGCGGTATCCGACATCGAAGCCACGGTCCCTTCTGAAGACTCTGCAGCGTCTAACGCCAATGCCACGGTTCCTTCAGAAGTCTCCGTAGCGTATAACCCCAGCGCTCCGGTTGCCCCGGATATCCCCGCGGCGTCCGGCGTGAACGTGCTGGCTATGTCCGAAGCCGCCGCGTCTGCTGATGGCGTCCCGGCTGCCATGGAAATGCCGGCGGCATCCGGCGACCTCGGCGCCGCAGAGGCGGCACAAGCCTCGGGCGCGTCCGCTGTCGACGACCAACAACCCGCGTCGTCACCAACCGCACCTGCAGCCGCCGCGTTCGCACGCGCGGAAGAGGCGGCGTCCGCCGCCGCGTCGCAGGAACCGTCGCCCGCCGCGGGCATGCCGCCGCGTCGTGCCGGCGGCGCCAGCGCCGCGCTCGACGTCCTGCGCAGCGCCGGTTTGAAAGTGTCGTCGGATCGTGGCCGCGCTGCGGCAGCCGCCGCGCCCACGCCGAAACCGGCGGCGCCGCGCGTCGTCGTTCCGGTGCCGACGCCGGGCGCACCGCGCCGCGTTGCGCAGCAAGACGCCGCGCCGGCCGCTCCGGCCGCCCGCGTGGCGTCGGCCGCTCAACGCGATGGCGCCCAACGCAGCGGCGCCGAGCAGAACGGTTCGGCGGTGCCCCCTTGGGACGACATGCCGCCCGACGACTACGTGCCGTTGTCGGCCTCGGACGACGGCTACTACGGCCCGCCGGACGACAACTACATGCCGGTCTTCGACAGCGGTCCGGACGACGTGCGCATGAACGTCGCGCCCGCTCCGTCGGCGGCTCCGGTGATCGACAAGCGTCCATTGCCGCCCGCCGTGCCGCTCGACCCATTGGGTTTCAACGGCGACTGGCCGGCGCTGGCCGTCGACCTCCCGCTCAAGGGTATTTCCTATCAGCTCGCATTCAACAGCGAACTGATGGCGCTCGAAGGCAACACGCTCAAACTGAACGTGCCGGTGCCACAGTACGCGGAAGCGTCGCAGGTCGCCAAACTGAAAAGCGCGCTTGCCGACAAGCTCGGCCGCCATGTCGAGGTGCTGGTCGAAGTCGGTGCGGCTCGCCGCACGGCCGCCGCGCACGACGCCGCGACGCGCGCGCAGCGCCAGCAGGAAGCGGAGCGCGAGATTGGCGCCGATCCGTTCGTGCAGTCGCTGATCCGCGAGTTCGGCGCGAGCATCGTGCCCGGCTCGATCCGCCCGATTACGCCGGACGCGGGCCCCGCCGGCGCGCCGTCGGTCCACTGATTCGCCGCGCGTTAAGCCGGTAAGCCAACAGACCCTAACGTGCAGAACGCACCCGATTCCCGAATTTCACGCTATCTAGAAGGAGCATGTCCATGATGAAAGGTCAACTCGCCGGGCTGATGAAGCAAGCCCAGCAGATGCAGGAAAACATGAAGAAGATGCAGGAGCAACTCGCTCTGATCGAAGTCGAGGGCCAGTCGGGCGCCGGTCTCGTGAAGGTGACGATGACCTGCAAGAACGACGTGCGCCGCGTCTCGATCGACCCGAGCCTGCTTGCCGACGACAAGGACATGCTGGAAGACCTCGTTGCCGCCGCGTTTAACGACGCCGTGCGCAAGGCCGAAGCCACCGCCCAGGAAAAAATGGGTGGCATGACCTCGGGCCTGCCGCTGCCGCCGGGCTTCAAACTGCCGTTCTGAACGACGCCGCTGCAAGGCGGAGTAGGCGCCGCGGCTGTCGCCGCCACGGCGCGAACGGAACGCGCAAACCGCGCATGCCGGTAGTGCAGCATGCGCGGCGCGCGCGCTCCGGCTGGACACAAGCCGGCCGCGGTTCGCCGGAGGTGCGCATCGTGCGTGCCTCGAAGACGAACCCAGCCGCAATGGTAGAAACCGATCGCCGCAAACGCATCGTGATCCGCCCACCCGGGCCATCCCACTTCGACGCCGATCCGCATGAAACAACCTTCCGCCTTATCGGCGCTCGTCGAAGCGCTGCGCGCGCTGCCCGGTGTCGGGCCGAAATCGGCGCAACGCATGGCCTACCACCTGATGCAGCACGACCGCGACGGCGCTGAAAAACTCGGCCGCTCGCTGCTGTTTGCGACCGAGCACCTGCAGCACTGCGAGAAGTGCAACACCTTTACCGAGGCGCAGATCTGTGAGGTCTGTCTCGACGAGGAGCGCGATCCCGCGCTGCTGTGCGTCGTCGAAACGCCGGCCGACCAGATCATGCTCGAACAGACCATGACGTATCGCGGTCTCTATTTCGTGCTGATGGGTCGGCTCAGTCCACTCGACGGCGTCGGTCCCAAGGAAATTCATTTCGACCGGCTGGTCAGGCGCGCGTCGGACGGCATCGTCAAGGAAGTCGTGCTGGCCACCAATTTCACCAACGAAGGCGAAGCCACCGCGCACTACCTCGGGCAAACGCTCAAGGCGCGCGGTCTCGCCGTTACGCGTCTGGCGCGTGGCGTGCCGGTGGGCGGCGAACTCGAATACGTCGACGCCGGCACGATCGCCCGCGCGATGCTCGACCGCCGCTCGATGTAACGCGCGCGCCGCGTTGCGCGGTAGGAGCGCGGCAGAGCCGCAGCCCAGATCAGCACAAGGAGACCCATGAGCGCCACTCCCGAATCAACCGCGAACGCCGCGCCCGAAGACATTCCCGGCGCCGAAACCACCCAATCCCAAGGCCCCGCCGGCCCGCTCGCGGGCGTCAAGGTGCTGGAGCTCGGCACACTGATCGCCGGGCCATTCGCCGCGCGCTTTCTCGGCGAGTTCGGCGCCGAGGTCATCAAGATCGAAGACCCGAAGGGCGGCGACCCGCTGCGCAAATGGCGCAAGCTTTATCCGGAAGTCGGCGGTACGTCGTTGTGGTGGGCCGTGCAGGCGCGCAACAAGAAATCCATCACGATCAATCTGAAGGCCGAAGAGGGCAAGGAAATCGTGCGGCGTCTGGCGAAAGAAGCGGATATCGTCGTCGAAAATTTTCGACCGGGATTGCTTGAGAAACTCGGGCTCGGCTATGACGTGCTGTCCGCGGAAAATCCGGGCCTCGTGATGGTGCGTCTGTCCGGCTACGGCCAGACCGGACCGTATCGCGACCGGCCCGGTTTCGGTGCGATCGCCGAATCGATGGGCGGCCTGCGCCATATCACCGGCTATCCGGATTTGCCGCCGCCGCGCATCGGCATTTCGATCGGCGATTCGATCGCCGCGCTGCACGGCGTGATCGGCGCGCTGATGGCGCTGCACCACAAGCAGGTGAACGGCGGCAAAGGGCAGGTGGTCGACGTCGCGTTGTACGAGGCCGTCTTCAACATGATGGAAAGCGTGGTGCCGGAGTACGGCGTGTACGGCATGGTGCGCGAGCGTACCGGCGCGTCGTTGCCGGGCATCGTGCCGTCGAATACGTATCCGTGCCGCGACGGCAGCATCGTGATCGGCGGCAATAGCGATCCGATCTTCAAGCGCCTGATGCTGGCGATCGAACGCGACGATCTCGCGAACGACCCCGGCCTCGCGCATAACGACGGACGCGTGCCGCGTACGCTGGAAATCGACGCCGCGATCGCCACCTGGCTCGCCACGCGCACCATCGACGAAGCGCTTGAAGTATTGAATGCCGCCGACGTGCCGGTGGGCCGCATTTATAGCGTCGCGGACATGTTCACCGATCCGCAGTTCATGGCGCGTCAGATGATCCAGCGCTTCAAGTGGCAGGACGGCCAGGAAATCACGCTGCCCGCGGTCACGCCGAAGCTCTCGGCAACCCCCGGCGAAACGCGCTGGCTGGGTCCCGAACTGGGTGAACATACCGATGAAGTCCTGCAATCGCTAGGTTATGATGCAGACGACATTGCAAGGTTGCACGCGCAACAGATCGTCTGAACGCGATGGGGTCGAGCGCGCTGTCGGGAAGCGCGCGTCCGCAACCGGTTGCGCGCGAGCAGTCAAACGAACCCAGATTCAAACGCGGCGCCCACGCGCGTCGCGGTAAAAAGAAAAACCGGACAACAAAAGTTTGGAGACACAAGACCATGCAACGCAGATCCTTCCTCGCCGGTACCGCCGCGCTTGCGGGCGCCTCGCTCGGCGTCCCGTCGCTCGCCTTTGCGCAGGGCAAACCTGAAACGTCGAAAGTAGCGATCGCGGTCGGCGGCAAGAATCTGTTTTATTACCTGCCGCTCACCATTGCGGAGCGCCGCAATTACTTCAAGGACGAAGGGCTCGAGGTCGAAATCTCCGATTTCGCGGGCGGCTCGCAAGCCTTGAAGGCGGCCGTGGGCGGCAGTGCGGACGTGGTATCCGGCGCGTTCGAACACACCTTGCTGTTGCAGGCGCAGAAGCAGATGTTCCGCGAATTCGTGCTGCAGGGCCGCGCGCCGCAAATCGTGCTGGCGGTGTCGAAGAAAACATTGCCGAATTACAAGTCCATCGCCGATCTGAAGGGCAAGAAAATCGGCGTGACCGCGCCGGGTTCGTCGACCTCGATCATGGCGAGCTTCGTGTTGGCGAAGGCCGGCTTGAGCGCGAAAGACGTCGCGTTTATCGGTGTGGGCGCGGGCGCCGGCGCGATCGCCGCATTGCAGTCGGGGCAGATCGATGCGATCGCCAATCTCGATCCGGTCATGACCAAGCTCGAACGCACCGGCGAGATTCGCGTTGTGTCGGATACGCGCACGTTGGCCGATACGCGTAGCGTATTTGGCGGCGACATGCCGGCGGGCTGTCTGTACGCGTCGCAGAGTTTCATCACGAAGAATCCGAATACCACGCAGGCGCTGGCCAATGCGATGGTGCGCGCGCTCAAGTGGCTGCAAACGGCGACCGGCAGCGAGTTGATCAACACGGTGCCGGAAGGCTATCTGCTTGGCGACCGCGCGGTCTATCTGGACGCGTGGCAGCACGTGAAGGAAGCCATGTCGCCGGACGGCCTGATGCCCGCCGACGGTCCCGCGACCTCGTTGAAGACCTTGCAGGCGTTCGACCCGGCCGTGCAGGGCAAGCCGATCGATCTGTCGAAGACGTGGACCAACGACTTCGTGAAAAAAGCGCTGGCGACCGTCAAGGCGTAAACGCCGCGACGTATACGAGGCCGAGGCGGCGACGTGCGCTGCCGTTGCGCGTTGCGCAAGCGGCCACGACGCAACGACGCCACCACGACTTCCCGCGCCCCAACCGAACTCCGAACAAGCGAGCTGAACGATGACCGTTGCCGCCCTGGCGCTCGACAACATCACCTGCACGTTCGCTGCGCGCGACAGCCGTGCGCAGCGCTACACCGCCGTGAAGGACACCACGTTGCACATTGCCCCGGGCGAGTTCGTCTCGGTGGTCGGCCCGACCGGTTGCGGCAAGTCCACGCTGCTGAATATCGGCGCCGGTCTGCTCGGGCCGTCGTCGGGCGCGGTCAGTGTGTTCGGCGAGCCGCTCAAGGGCATCAATCGCCGTGCCGGCTACATGTTCCAGGCGGACGCGCTGATGCCGTGGCGCTCCGCGATCGACAACGTGATGGCAGGCCTCGCGTTTCACGGCGTGCCGCCGTTGGAAGCGCGCGCCAAAGCGGACGAGTGGTTGAAACGCGTTGGTCTCGGCGGTTTCGGCGACCGTTATCCGCATCAGTTATCGGGCGGCATGCGCAAGCGCGTCGCGATAGCGCAGACGCTGATTCTCGATCCCGACATCATCCTGATGGACGAGCCGTTTTCCGCGCTCGATATCCAGACGCGCCAGTTGATGGAAAACGAATTGCTCGACCTGTGGGCGGCAAAACGTAAAGCGGTGCTGTTCATCACGCACGATCTCGACGAAGCCATCGCAATGTCGGATCGCGTGGTGGTGCTGTCGGCAGGACCGGGCACGCATCCGATCGGTGAATTCACGATCGATCTGCCACGTCCGCGCGATGTTGCCGAAATACGCGCGCATCCGCGTTTCGTCGAATTGCACGCGCAGATCTGGAGCGTGCTGCGCGATGAGGTTCTGAAGGGTTATCAGCAGCAACTGACCGCCGTTTAAGAGCAGGCGCGGCTGGTGCGGCGCCTGGGTAAAACCAGCGCGCGACATGGGCGTCCGAACCTGAGCTAATCAATCGTCGAAGGCAAACCGAGTCATGTGGAAGACGTTGCGCCCGAACCGGGCGAATCTGGTGATCTGGCAATGGCTGCTGCTGGTGCTGTGCTTCGTGCTCTGGTACGTGTTGACCAGTCCGACGCTGCTGCCGCCGTTCTATTTCGACGATCCGAACAAGGCCGCGTTCTTCTTCGGCGAGCCGCAGAAGGTGCTGCAGCGCATCTGGGAGTGGTTCACGGGCGGTGAGATCTATCTGCATCTGTGGATCACGCTGGTCGAGACCGTGCTCGCGTTCGCGCTCGGCACCGCGCTCGGGCTCGGCGTTGGTTTGTGGCTCGCGCTGTCGCCGCTCGCGAGCGCGCTGTTCGATCCGTACATCAAGGCCGCCAACTCGATGCCGCGCGTGATTCTCGCGCCGATCTTCGGCGTCTGGTTCGGGCTGGGCATCTGGTCGAAGGTTGCGCTCGGCGTCACGCTGGTGTTCTTCATCGTGTTCTTCAACGTCTACCAGGGTGTGAAGGAAGTCAGCCCGGTGGTACTCGCCAACGCGCGCATGCTGGGCGCGAACCGCAAGCAGTTGCTGCGCTTCGTGTATTTGCCGAGCGCGATGAGCTGGGTGTTTTCCAGCCTGCATACGTCGGTGGGGCTGGCGTTCGTCGGCTCGGTGGTGGGGGAGTATCTGGGCTCGGCGCGCGGCGTCGGCTATCTGATTCTGCAAGCCGAGGGCACCTTCGACATCAACACCGTATTCGCCGGGATTCTGGTGTTGACCGCTTTCGCGCTGATTCTCGATGCGATCGTCGGCGTCGGCGAGCGGCGATTGATGAAGTGGCAACCGAAATCGGGCGACACGGAAAAGCTTTAGGCGCAACGACGGCGGGCACAAGAAAACGGCGCGCGGTCTTCGACCGGCGCCGCCCGGCAACCGCCCGAAGGCTAGGGCGTAATCACCACCTTACCGATCACACGCCGCTCGGCCATATCGCGCAACGCGCGGCCGGTGTCCTCCAGCGCATAGCGCGCCGACACATACGGCTTGAGCTTGCCTTCACCAATCCACTGGGTCATCTGCTGGAACGCCGCATGATTGCGCTGCGGCTCGCGCCTGGCAAAGTCGCCCCAGAAAACGCCCACCAGACTCGCACCCTTGAGCAGCGTCAGATTGAGCGGCAGCTTCGGAATCTCGCCATTGGCGAAGCCGACCACCAGATAGCGGCCACGCCAGCCGATGCTGCGGAACGCCGGCTCCGCGTAGATGCCGCCGACCGGGTCGTAGATCACGTCCGGACCTTTGCCGTCGGTGAGCGCCTTGATGCGCTCGCGCAGGTCTTCGGTGCTGTAATTGATGGTGGCGTCCGCGCCATGCTTCACGCAGGTGGCGAGCTTCTCGTCGCTCGAGGCCGCCGCGATCACGCGCGCACCGAGCGCCTTGCCGATTTCCACCGCGGCGAGACCGACGCCGCCGGCCGCGCCGAGCACCAGCATCGTCTCGCCGGCCTGCAAGGCGCCACGATCGACCACCGCGTGATGCGAGGTGCCATACGCGAGCGTGAAGGCCGCGGCGACGTCGAATTCGACGTCGTCCGCCAGCGGCACGCACGCGGCGGCCGGCGCCAGCGCCTGCTCCGCGAAGCCGCCCTGGCCGGTGAAGGCGACCACGCGCGAACCGGGTTTGAACTGGGTCACGTCGGCGCCGACCGCGCGCACCACGCCGGCGACTTCCGAGCCGGGCGTGAAGGGCAACGGCGGTTTGAACTGGTATTTGTTCTCGATGATCAGCACGTCGGGGAAATTGACGGCGGCGGCCTTGACGTCGATCACCACGTGACCGGCCGGCGCTTCGAGGTCCGGCAGATTGTCGACGACCAGGCTCTCCGGCGGGCCGTATTGGTTACAGCGAATCGCGCGCATCGTGTCTCCATTTCGATCGGGGTCTGACGGGGGATTTTCTTCGAGGCGTGGCCAGCGTGTCGAGTGTAAAACAATCCGCACGATCGTACGTTTTTATCCTTGAGTGGTTCGCGCTCGAATGTGCGGACGCGTTCGAGACGCTTGCGATCACGCTACCCGAGACGGCGTGTCACGGCCTTCGAGCGTGCGTCGTGTATAGAGGCGACGACGGGGCCAACACCGGGCGTAGACAGAGCGAACACGGGCCGCCGTGTCGTCCGCGCGCCATCTTTCCTCGGTTACAATCGCCGCATGCGAATCCTACTCAGCAACGACGACGGCTATCTGGCGCCAGGCCTTGCTGCGCTTTACGAAGCGCTCAAGCCGATCGCAGACGTCACCGTGATGGCACCCGAACAGAATTGCAGCGGCGCGTCGAATTCCCTGACGCTGTCGCGGCCGCTCTCGGTCCTGCGTTCGGCGAACGGTTTCTATTACGTGAACGGCACGCCCACCGACTCGGTGCATATCGCGCTGACCGGCATGCTCGACCATACGCCCGACCTCGTGGTCTCGGGCATCAACAACGGTCAGAACATGGGCGAAGACACGCTGTATTCGGGCACCGTCGCCGCCGCCACGGAAGGCATCATGTTCGGCGTGCCGGCCATCGCGTTTTCGCTGGTCGACAAGGACTGGGTGCATCTCGACGACGCGGTGCGCGTCGCCACCGAGATCGTCGCGCATTATCTCGCGCAGCCGTTGGCCGGGCATCCGCTGCTGAACGTCAACATTCCCAATCTGCCTTACGAGCAGCTCAAAAGCTGGCAGATCACGCGTCTGGGCAAGCGGCATCCGTCGCAGCCGGTCATCCGCCAGACCAACCCGCGCGGCGAACCGATCTACTGGATCGGTCCGGCGGGCAGCGCGCGCGACGCGAGCGAAGGGACGGACTTTCACGCCGTCGCCAATGGCCACGTCTCGATCACGCCGCTGCAGCTCGATTTGACCCACACGCAAATGCTGCCTGCGGCGCGCGACTGGCTGCGCGCCGGCAGCAGCGCTTCATGACCAGCGAGCGCGCCAAGCGTTTTCCGCTCGGCCTCGAGGACCTGGTGCGTGAACCGCGCCGGCCCGAAGGGCGCCCGGGCGAAATGCGCGCGGCGGCGTTGGCCGCGAGCGCGGTGCTGAACGCGCGGCCCCAGCCGGCGAAGAAGTCGCCGGCTGGGGGCGGTGGCAAGGCGCAAGCGAAACCGCAAGCTATTTCGCAAGCGAAACCGCAAGCTAAGCCGCATGCGACGGTGCAGGCACGAGTGCAGGTTCAGTCTCCCGTGCAGGCCAAGCCGCAGGTACCGTCCCCACTCGTCACTTCGCCTAAGCCGCAAGCTGCGGCGTCAACCAAAGCGCCGCTCAAACCCGCCATGCCGGGGGTGAGCACGCGCGCGGTTTCACATCCGACGCCGTCGGTAAAGCCCCGCGCGAGCGAGCGCGGCGCCGCGCCGAACGTGGCGCTGAACGGCGCCCTGGCACTGACTTCGGAACGGGTTCGCGAACGGATGGTCGAACGCCTGCGTGCGAACGGCGTGACCGATCAGCGCGTGTTGAACGCGATGTCGGTGGTGCCGCGCCACATGTTCGTCGATCCGGGCCTCGCGGCCCAGGCTTACGAAGATGCGGCGTTGCCGATCGGTCATCACCAGACGATCTCCAAGCCTTCGGTGGTCGCGAGAATGATCGAACTGGCCGCGGCCGGCCGTGCGTTGAACACCGTGCTCGAAATCGGCACGGGTTGCGGTTACCAGGCGGCGGTGCTGAGCCAGGTGGCGCGCGAGGTTTACTCGATCGAACGCATCAAGCCGCTGTCCGAACGCGCCAAGACAAACTTGCGTCCGTTGCGCATTCCGAACATTCGCCTGCATTACGGCGACGGGCGGCTAGGCTTGCCGGCGGCGGCGCCTTTCGACGCGATCCTGATCGCCGCGGCGGGGCTCGACGTACCGCAGGCATTACTTGAACAACTCGCGATCGGCGGCCGCCTGGTTGCGCCGGTCGGCTCGCAGGAAGGCCAGAATCAGGTGCTGACTCTGGTCGAGCGGACCGGGCCCGCGCAATGGCGCGAGTCACGGCTTGATCGCGTTTTCTTTGTCCCCTTAAAATCCGGAGTGATTTAACACCGATGAGTATGTTGCGCGCCATGCAAAGAACCAGCCTGAATGTCCCGATGACCGTAACCCAGCGTAGCGTGTGCGTGCTCGCCTTGTCCCTGCTGATGTCGGCATGCGCGACGAGGCTCGACCAGGCGCCCGTGATCGATCGCTCCGGCAGCGGCGCGCTCGGTACGCAGGCTGCGCAGCCGCCGGTGCCGCTCGGGCCGCCGCCGCCGGGCTACTATCGGGTGAAGCCGGGCGACACGCTGTATCGGATCGCGCTGGAAAACGGCCAGAATTATCGCGACATCTCGACGTGGAACAATCTGACCAACCCGAATCAGATCGAAGTGGACCAGTTGCTGCGCGTGGTGCCGCCGGGTGCCAACACCGCGGCGCTGACGCCGGGCGTGTCGACCGCGCCGATCGGCAACGGCGGCGCGGTGCAAAGCGCACCGCTCGGCAGCACGCCGCCGGGCGCGGCCGCGGGCGTCGCTGCGCCGCCGATCTATGGTTCGGGCGCGAACAACGCGTCGCTCACGCCGCCGGCGCCCGGCGCCGCCAGCGATTCGGGCGCCGCGACCGGCAACGTGAGCTTCGCATGGCCGGTGCGCGGACCGCTGCTGGGTACTTTCAACGATTCGACCAACAAGGGCGTCAATATCGGCGGCGCGGCGGGCGATCCGGTGAAAGCATCGGCGGATGGCCGCGTGGTCTATGCCGGAAATGGGCTGCGGGGTTACGGCAATCTCATTATCATCAAGCATGATGCAACTTATCTCACGGCGTATGCACACAACCGCGCTTTGATGGTAAAAGAGGGAGACGCGGTAACGAAGGGGCAGAAGATCGCCGAGATGGGCAATAGCGATTCCGACCGCGTGATGTTGCATTTCGAAGTTCGCCGGCAGGGTAAACCTGTCGACCCACTGAAGTATTTGCCGCCGCAATAAGCGAAACGACCATGCCGAAAACGAAGCGCCGCCCGCCGCAAGCCGAGTCTGGGAAGACCAGCCAAGCTGTATCCGCTTCGGTGGACGAAAGCGGCGCTTCGGAAGTGGAAGAAGAGATCGCCGAAGAGCACGATCTCGACGAACGCCAGAGTGGTGCGGAAGAGGGCGGCGACGCCCGTGAGGGCGCGGCCGAAGCCGCACCCGACGCCGACGATTTCCGCGCGTTACTGCAAGCCGAGCTGACGGCCGACACCATTCAGCACTACCTGAACCGCATTAGCGTCAAGCCGCTGCTTACCGTCGAGGAAGAGCAGAAATACTCGCGTCTTGCCAAGGCTGGCGAGTTCGACGCGCGGCAGGTCATGATCGAACGTAATTTGCGGCTCGTGGTCAGCATTGCCAAGGGTTATCTGAACCGCGGCGTGCCGCTGCTCGATCTGATCGAAGAAGGCAATCTCGGCTTGATGCACGCAATCGAAAAATTCGATCCGACGCGCGGCTTCCGCTTTTCGACTTACGCCACCTGGTGGATCCGCCA
Organism: Paraburkholderia bryophila; assembly: GCF_003269035.1. GTDB lineage: Bacteria > Pseudomonadota > Gammaproteobacteria > Burkholderiales > Burkholderiaceae > Paraburkholderia > Paraburkholderia bryophila. The sequence goes on from NZ_QLTK01000003.1 coordinate 119,618, forward strand.
GAGTATCGAGCGCGCGATCATGAACCAGGCGCGCACCGTGCGTTTGCCTGTTCACGTGATTCGCGAGCTCAATCAGGTGCTGCGCGCCAAGCGCCATCTGGAAAAGAATTCGATGAACTCCGGCGAGGCGGCCGAGCGCCGCGACGCCAGCATCGACGACATCGCCTATCTGACCGGCAAGACCACCGACGAAGTCACCGACATCCTCGCGCTGAACGAGCACACCGCGTCGCTGGACGCGCCGCTCGATCTCGATCCGGCCAGCAGCCTGCTCGACTTGCTGTCCGACGACCAAAGCCAGTCGCCGGACGCCGAGGTGCAGCATCGCGAACTGGAAACGCTGACGCGGGCGTGGCTCGCGCGGCTGTCGGACAAGCATCGTCATGTGATCGAGCGCCGCTTCGGGCTCAACCACATCGAACCCGCCACGCTCGAAGAGCTGGCCGACGAAATGGGCCTCACGCGCGAGCGTGTGCGCCAGATCCAACAGGAAGCGCTGGTGCGTTTGAAGCGCTTCTTCGCCTCCAATGGCGTTCGCAAGGACGCCGTTCTCTAACCTGATGACACCGATTCTTGTATTCGACATCGAGACGATTCCCGATGTCGCCGGCATTCGCCGCCTCGAAGATTTGCCCGCCACACTAAGCGACGCCGAAGTCGCCGAGCACGCGTTCGCCGCGCGCCGTGAAAAGACCGGCGGCGATTTCCTGCCGCATCACCTGCAACGGGTCGCGGCGATTTCCTGCGTTTTCCGCGACAACAACGGCTTTCGCGTGCGCTCGCTCGGCACGCTGCAGGACGGCGAGGCCGCGCTGGTGCAATCGTTCTATCGCGTGATCGAGAAGTACACGCCGCAGCTCGTGTCGTGGAACGGCGGCGGCTTCGATTTGCCGGTGCTGAACTACCGGGCGCTGGTCAACGGCATTGCCGCGCCGCGGTTCTGGGATCTCGGCGAAGACGACCGCGAGTTCAAGTGGAACAACTACATCAGCCGCTACCATGCGCGTCACACCGATCTGATGGACGTGCTCGCCATGTACCAGGCGCGCGCCAACGCGCCGCTCGACGCGCTCGCCAAAATGTGCGGCTTCCCCGGCAAGATGGGCATGGACGGCAGCCAGGTGTGGCACGCGTACCAGCAAGGGCGGATCGAGGAAATCCGCAATTACTGCGAGACCGACGTGGTGAATACCTACCTGCTGTATTGCCGGTTCCAGTTGATTCGCGGCGCGTTTTCCGCCGAAGAGTACGCCGACGAAATCAATCTGGTGAAAAATGCGCTCGCGCAGGAGCCGGCGCCGCAGTGGGCCGAGTATCTGGCGGCGTTCGAGCAGTAGCAGGCCGCTCGCCCGCTCGCTGTTTCCGCTTCGTTTCCCGAATCGCTGGCAAGGCGGGCGCTTCGTCTACAATCTCGCCTTCCCCCAAGTTTGTCAGGAAGTCGCAGGTGTCCCGAACTGCCCCCCATCGTCGCTCGCCGAAGCGACACAAGCCGTCCCGTGCGGCGCCCGCACTCGTCGTTACCGGCCATGAGCCGGTCATCGAAATCGTGTCGCTCGATATGGAAGCGCGCGGCGTCGGTCGCGTCGAGACCGAAGACGGCACGCCCGGTAAGGTGATTTTTGTCGAAGGCGCATTGCCCGGCGAGCGCGTCAGCTATTCGACGCACCGCAGCAAGGCGAAATTCGAGCAGGCGGAGGTCGTGCAGGTATTGCGCGAAAGCGTGATCCGCACCCAGCCGAAATGCAGCTACTTCGATAGCTGCGGCGGCTGTTCGATGCAGCATCTGGATATTCGCGCGCAGGTCGCCGTCAAGCAGCGCGTGCTCGAGGACAATCTGCAGCATCTGGCGAAGCTGCGGCCGGAAACCGTATTCCGGCCGATTCACGGCCCGGCTTGGGGTTATCGCTATCGGGCCCGTCTGGCCGTGCGTTTCCTGCCCGAAAAGGGCGGTATGCGGATCGGTTTCCACGAGAAGAAAAGTAGCGATATCGCCGACATGAAGACCTGCGAGGTGCTGCCGCCGCACATATCGGCCATGCTGATGCCGCTGCGCTTCATGATCCGCAAGCTGTCGATCTACGAACGGCTGCCGCAGATCGAACTGGCGGTCGGTTCGTCGGTTACCGCCATGGTGTTGCGCAACCTGGCGCCGATTACCGAGGCCGACGAGCAGGTTCTGCGCGATTTCGCCGACCAGCACAAGGTGCAGTGGTGGCTGCAGCCGGGCGGCCCGGAAACGGCCGCGCCGTTCTATCCGCTCGACCAGCAGCTCGACTACACGCTGCCGGAATACGGCATCCGCATGCCGTTCAAGCCGACCGATTTCACCCAGGTGAATCACGCGATCAACCGCGTGCTGATCAGTCGCGCGTTGCGGCTGCTGGCGCCGGCGCGCTCCGACCGGGTGCTGGATCTGTTCTGCGGGATCGGCAATTTCACGCTGCCGCTTGCGCGGATCGCGCGGGAAGTGGTGGGGATCGAGGGCAGTGAGGCGCTGACCTCGCGCGCGCTGCAGAACGCGGGGCTGAACGGTGTGGCGGAACATACGTCGTTTGCGTGCCGCAACCTGTTCGAAGTCACCGCCGACGACTTCCGCGCGCTCGGCCACTTCGACAAATTCCTGATCGACCCGCCCCGCGAAGGCGCGCTGGCCGTCGCCCGCGCGCTCGCGGAGATTGCGCAAAGCGGCAATGGACCGCTGCCGAAGCGCATCGTCTACGTGTCCTGCGCGCCCGCCACGCTCGCACGCGATGCCGGGCTGCTGGTGCACGATGCCGGTTACCGGCTGGTGGGCGCGGGCGTGGTGAACATGTTCCCGCATACCTCGCATGTGGAGTCGATAGCGTTGTTCGAGCGGGACTGAGCGGCGCTGCCGCTGAACAACCGCTGAACCGCCCGAACGGGCCGCTAGCTCGCGCTGACCGTCGTGCCGTAAGGCCTGCGAGCGTTCCACGCCCGCCGCAAAAGCAAAAACGCCACGACCTGGGTCGTGGCGTTTTTTATTCCCTACTGAGGTTAAGGGTCAGCGTGCCATGGTGTGGATTAAAACTGCCACCACGACTTTTCCTTGCCCGGCCTTGCATGGCCCGTGATGTACGGGCTATCCGGGAAGGTGCCGGCCAGCACGCGCTTGGTGTCTTCGGCCAGTTGCGGCTGGTTCAGCTTCTGGTATGACAGCATCATGATGTGCAGTGCGTCTTCAATAGCCGGTGCATTCTTGTATTGCGTCAGCGCCAGTTGCGCGCGGTTGATCGCGGCGACATACGCGCCACGGCGGTAGTAGTAATCCGCCGCGTGGACTTCGTGCGACGCCAGCGCGTTCACGATATAGCGCATGCGTTGCGCGGCGTCCGGTGCGTACTTGCTGTTCGGGTATTTGTCCACCACGACCTTGAACGCGTCATACGATTCGCGCAGCGACTTCGGATCGCGCTCGCTCATGTCCTGACCGGAGAAGCGGCCGAACAGACCGAGGTCGTCGTTGAAGTGGATCATGCCCTTCAGGTAGTACGCGTAGGCAATGTCCGGGTGATCCGGGTGCAACTGGATGAAGCGGTCGATCGCCTGGTCGGCGGCGGCATTTTCGTTATCTTTCCAGTTGCAGTACGCCACGTTGATCTGCGCCTGCTGCGCGAAGTGGCCGAACGGGTCGCGCCCCTCGAGCATTTCGAAGTACTTCGCGCACTTGCCGAAATCACCACCGGTCAAGGCGTCGTTCGCCTCCGTATATAATTTGTTGTTGTTCCACGTTGCCGTTTCGTCGGTCTTCTCCGGCAGGCCGTGACAAGCCGCAACAACGGCGACGGCTGCGGCACACGCAATGTATCCGGCCACTTTACGGGCCGCCTTCTTGATGGCCGCCAAATTGATCGCCGCTTTAGTAATGGTGTTCAAGGCTCGCATTTTCCAGTCTAGCTTTACGTCCAGGTGACCCAGACTCAATGACCCGCTCAAATACTCCAGGTACCGCAACCGGTGCCGGGAATAGCAACAAAGATTATAGCGTAAGCGCCGACCCCTCCGACGCGTTGGGCGTCGATTCCCTCGACGACGATCTCGGCAGCGACGCGCTAGACGCCGCCGACCCGCAAAGCCTCGTGCCGACGGTGGCTAACCGCGTCACGGACGAGACCCCGCGCCACATCGTCGTGCCCGACGAAATGGCCGGCGACCGGCTCGACAAGGTGCTGGCGCGGGTATTTCCCGAGTTCTCGCGCAACCGGCTGCAAAGCTGGATCGAGGCAGAGCGCGTGCGGATCGACGGCAAGCCCGCGAAGATCCGCCAGCCGGTGCCGCTCGGCGCGACCATCGAACTCGTGCCGGATCTGCTGCCCGAACAGCTTGCGTTCACACCGGAGCCGGTGCCGCTCGAGATCGTCTATGAAGACGATACGCTGGTGGTCATCAACAAGCCGGCCGGCATGGTCGTGCATCCGGCCGCCGGCAACTGGAGCGGCACGCTCCTGAACGGCCTGCTGTACCGCTACGGCGACGCGGCGGCGGGCTTGCCGCGCGCGGGCATCGTGCACCGGCTCGACAAGGAAACCTCCGGGCTGATGGTGGTGGCGCGCACGCTCGAGGCGCAAACCGACCTGGTGCGCCAGTTGCAGGCGCACACAGTGAAGCGCCGCTATCTCGCGCTGGTGTGGGGCAACATGCCCGAGAGCGGCACGATCGACGCGCCGATCGGCCGCGATCCGCGTGAACGCACGCGCATGGCGGTGGTGACGGGCGCGACGGGCAAGCCGGCGCGCACGCATTTCCGGCGCGTCGAAACGGCGATCTGGGAGCGCCAGCCGGTGACCGCGATTACCTGCGATCTGGAAACCGGTCGGACTCATCAGATTCGCGTGCATTGCGCGCATATCGGGCATCCGCTGCTTGGCGATCCGGTGTACGGGCACGCGCGCGGCAAGCGCTCGGTCAAGCCGCTGCCCGGCGGCTTCGCGCGGCAGGCGCTGCATGCGTGGCGGCTGGGGCTGACCCATCCGAAAACCGGCCGCACGATGAACTGGCGCGCCAATGTGCCGGAGGACATGGAGGCGCTGTCGGTGGCCTTGGGTCTCGGGCGCGACGACGCGGGCGAGTTCGACGAGACCTACTACGAGGACGACGACTACGACGACTCGCTCGACGGCGATGCCGACGAAGACGGCGCGCTCGACCACGAGGACCATGACGACGCCGACGATGACCACGATCACGACGGCGAACATGACGACCACGGCGACCAAGGCGACGATCAGGACGAAGCCGGTCACCCCGACAAGGACGATCGCGCATGAGCGTGCCGGAACTGAGCTTTGCCGACGTCGTGCAGCCCGCGTGGAACGTGTCGCCGCGCGTGCGTGCGCTGGTCACCACGCGCAACGGCGGCGTGAGCCTGCCGCCGTTCGGCCGTTGGCAGGACGGCGCCGATCAGCCCGGCGGCTTGAATCTGGGTATGAAAGCCGGCGACGATCCGGCTGCGGTCGCGGTCAATCGCGCGCGGCTGTTGGCGCTCGCCGGCGTGAGCGAGGCCGCGTGGCTCGAGCAGATTCACGGCGCGGGGATCGTGCGGGCGGAAGACGTGCTGGCGCAGCGTCACGCAAGCGATGCGCCGACGCGCGCCGATGCCAGCATCACCGACCGCCCCGGCACCGTCTGCGTGGTGATGGTGGCCGACTGCATGCCGGTGCTGTTCTGCGACGAAGCAGGCCGCGCGGTCGGTGCAGCGCACGCGGGATGGCGTGGTCTGGCCGCCGGCATCGTCGAACAGGCGGCACGGCGCGTCGCCGAACTTGCGGGTGTCGAGACCGGCGCATTGCATGCCTATCTGGGGCCGTCGATCGGGCCTGATGCATTCGAGGTCGGCCCAGACGTGCGTGACGCCTTCATGAACGGCGTGGACGGCGCACAACGCGATGCAACGGCGAATGCGTTCGTCGAACATCCGCACAATCCGGGCAAATACCTCGCCGATCTACCGGCATTGGCGCGCTTGCGTTTGCAGCGGCTCGGCGTGACGCGCGTGATCGGCGGCGATCTTTGCACGGTCACGCAACGCGATCGTTTCTATTCCTATCGTCGCGATCGCGAGACCGGCCGCATGGCCGCGCTGATCTGGCTGGACGACCAGGCGCCGGCCATCGCCGACTAGTTCAGAAGAAAAACCCGCCACGCACGCCCGCATGACCACGCCTCGTTCCAGCGGCGCGATCATGCGGGCGTGCTGCGTTTGGAATCCGGTGGTACGTCTGCCGGAAAGCACGCAGCTTGGGTCCTACGGGCCTGCGTATGAGGGTTTGTTCGGAGACGTCGCGCGCTATTTTGCTGCACTGCCGGAATTCCCTGCGCCAGCGCAAAACGCCGCAAAATAGCGCCGCATGTGAATGGATAAATGCACATAAGCCCATGCTCCATGGGAGCTTTTTTCGCTTCTTAACACTTCGCTTGATTCATGCCGCAAAAGCGCGATCTTCTACACAGGGAAAACGATAATTAAAAAACTATCGCACTGCGGCAAAATCGGGAACAAGCATTGACATGCCTTGCGATGGGGAGCAAGAATGTTCCTCACGGCTCCTCGTGCAGGACAGGGCGTGACGAGGTCGCGAGCAATCGCCCACTTGCGCACGAACCTGCCTCTCAACCCGTCCGCAAGGACTTACCGGTCAAAAGCAGGCATGGCAGCATCACATTTCTCAGCTTCCCCCAGCACGGACTCCTCGAAGGAGCAGACGCAGCAGGCCGGTACGAGCGGTGCAACGCCGGGCGCAGGCATGCAGCAATTATTCGACCTGTGGATGAATGCGTGGCGTTCGGTCGGTACGCAGCCTGGCGGCAACTGCATGCCGTTCGCCATGCCGCAGATCCCCACTATGCCGAACCTGCCGCAAATGGGCGTGCCGCCCATGGCGGGATTCGGATTGCCGCAAATGCCCGCATTCCCGGGCATGCCCGACTTCAGCAAGCTGGCCGCGGGCGGCATGCCGTCGCTGCCGTCGTTTGCCGGCTTGAATATCCCGAGCGCCGCGATTCCTTCGGAGCGGCTGCAAAAGCTGCAGGCCGATTATTCGCGCGAGGCGCTGGAGTTGATCCAGCAGGCCACGTCGTCTACCGTCAAGGCACCTGAACTCAAGGATCGCCGCTTCAGTTCCGAGGCATGGAGCGCGGCGCCGGCCTACGCATTTACCGCCGCCTGGTATCTGTTGAACGCGCGCTATCTTCAGGAAATGGTCGACGCGCTCGACACCGATCCGAAGGTGCGCGAGCGGGTTCGTTTCGCCGTCCAGCAGTGGACCGCGGCGGCCTCGCCGAGCAACTTCTTCGCGTTGAATCCGGAAGCGCAAAAAACCTTGCTGGACAGCAAGGGCGAGAGCTTGCGCCAGGGCGTGATGAACCTGCTCGGCGATTTGCAGCGCGGCAAGATTTCGCAGACCGACGAATCGCGTTTCGTGGTCGGCGAGAACCTCGCGAACACCGAAGGCTCGGTCGTATTCGAAAACGAGCTGATGCAGGTGATCCAGTACAAGCCGCGCACGGCCACAGTGCGCGAGCGACCTTTGCTGATCGTGCCGCCTTGCATCAACAAGTTCTACATCCTCGATCTGCAGCCGGAGAATTCGCTGGTCGCGCACGGGCTCGATTCGGGGCACCAGGTGTTCCTGATTTCGTGGCGCAACGCAGATCAATCGATCGCGCATAAAACGTGGGACGACTACATCGGCGAGGGCGTGCTGCGCGCTATCGAAACGGTCAGCAAGATCAGCGGCCGTGAGCAGATCAACACGCTCGGTTTCTGCGTCGGCGGCACGATGCTCGCCACCGCCTTGTCAGTGGCCGCGGCGCGCGGCGAACATCCGGCGGCGTCCATGACTCTGCTCACCGCGATGCTCGACTTCAGCGACACCGGCGTGCTCGACGTGTTCGTCGACGAGCAGCATGTGCAGATGCGCGAGCAGACCATCGGCGGCAAGAACGGCTCGGCGCCGGGACTCATGCGCGGCATCGAATTCGCCAACACGTTCTCGTTTTTGCGGCCGAACGATCTGGTGTGGAACTACGTCGTCGACAACTACCTCAAAGGTCGCACGCCGGTGCCGTTCGATCTGCTGTACTGGAACAGCGACTCGACCAGCCTGCCGGGCCCGATGTACGTCTGGTATCTGCGCAATACGTATCTCGAGAATCGTCTGCGCGAGCCGGGTGCGTTGACCACCTGCGGCGAGCCGGTCGATCTGTCGAAGATCGATGTGCCGACCTTCATCTACGGTTCACGCGAAGACCATATCGTGCCGTGGCAAACGGCGTATGCGTCGGTGCCGCTGCTGAGCGGGCCGTTGAAGTTCGTGCTCGGCGCGTCGGGTCACATCGCGGGCGTGATCAATCCGCCGGCCAAGAAGAAGCGCAATTTCTGGATGCTGGAAGGCGAGGCGAAGACGCTGCCGGAAAGCGCCGACGCATGGCTCGAGGCGGCCACGGAAGTGCCTGGCAGCTGGTGGCCCGAATGGACCACGTGGCTCGACCAGTACGGCGGCAAAAAGGTTAAGCCGCGCGCGGCGGCCGGTTCGGCGGACTATCCGGTCATCGAACCGGCGCCGGGACGTTACGTGCGGCAACGGGAGTAGGTTTGGCCGCGTGTTACGGCGCGGTGTTGCGCGCCGTTGCAGAGGTCGTGGAGTTTGCGGAAGCTGCAACACGCGCGATTGAAACTGAACGAGTAAGAGCGCAAGTGCTGCGAGATTGAGCAACGAGATTTTTAACTTGACGGGCTGCGGCGCAGTTGGCTGGCTTGCCCGGAGGATATAGAAATGACTGATGTTGTGATCGTATCGGCCGCCCGTACGGCAGTGGGCAAATTCGGCGGGTCGTTGGCGAAGATCGCCGCGCCCGAGCTTGGCGCCACGGTGATCCGTGCCGTACTCGAACGTGCCGGTCTGAAGCCCGAGCAGGTGAGCGAAGTGATTCTGGGTCAGGTGCTGACCGCGGGCTCCGGCCAGAATCCGGCGCGTCAGTCGCTGATCAAGGCGGGCTTGCCCAATGCCGTGCCGGGCATGACGATCAACGTGGTGTGCGGCTCGGGCCTGAAGTCGGTGATGCTGGCGGCCAACGCGATCATCGCGGGCGACGCCGACATCGTGATTGCCGGCGGCCAGGAAAACATGAGCGCCGCGCCGCACGTGCTGCCGGGTTCGCGCGACGGTTTCCGCATGGGTGACGCCAAGCTGGTCGACACGATGATCGTCGACGGTCTGTGGGACGTCTACAACCAGTACCACATGGGCGTGACGGCGGAAAACGTCGCCAAGGAATACGGCATTACGCGCGAGCAGCAGGACGCGTTTGCCGCGGCGTCGCAGAACAAGGCGGAAGCCGCGCAGAAGGCCGGCCGTTTCGACGACGAAATCGTGCCGGTCGAGATTCCGCAACGCAAGGGCGAGCCGCTGCGTTTCGCGACCGACGAATTCGTGCGCCACGGCGTGACGGCTGAATCGCTGGCGGGTTTGAAGCCGGCGTTCTCGAAGGAAGGGTCGGTGACGGCCGCCAACGCGTCGGGTCTGAACGACGGCGCCGCCGCGGTGCTGGTGATGTCGGCGAAGAAGGCCGAGGCGCTCGGCCTCAAGCCGCTCGCGCGCATCAAGGCATACGCCACCTCGGGTCTGGATCCGAAGGTGATGGGCATGGGCCCGGTGCCGGCTTCGCGCCGCTGTCTCGAGCGCGCGGGCTGGACGCCGGCCGACCTCGATCTGATGGAAATCAACGAAGCGTTCGCCGCCCAGGCGTGCGCGGTGAATCAGCAGATGGGCTGGGACACGTCGAAGATCAACGTGAACGGCGGCGCGATTGCGATCGGCCATCCGATCGGTGCGTCCGGTTGCCGGATTCTCGTCACGCTGCTGCACGAAATGCAGAAGCGCGATGCGAAGAAGGGTCTGGCGTCGCTGTGTATCGGCGGCGGCATGGGCGTCGCGCTGGCGATCGAACGCGATTAACGGGTTCGAGTTCGGGTTCGGGTTCAACAGCAGGTGTGTCGTGCGGGGCGGGCGTCCATGAGGCGCCAGTTCCGCGTCACGTAGGGATGCCGCGCGCCGCCGGGAAGCAGGCAGCGTGTGGCTGAAATGGCCTCGTCGGCCGGTCGCCCGGCGGCAGCGGAGATGAAGCATCAGGCGAGGGAAGAGGCGCCGCTCGGCGTCTCGAAAACGATAACGGAGTGTGGTTTATGACACAGCGAATTGCGTACGTAACGGGCGGGATGGGTGGCATCGGCACGAGCATTTGCCAGCGGCTGCACAAGGAAGGCTACAAGGTGGTCGCGGGCTGCGGCCCGAACTCGCCGCGCCGCGTGAAGTGGCTCGAAGAGCAGAAGGCGCTGGGCTACGATTTCATCGCGTCCGAAGGCAACGTCGGCGATTGGGAATCGACCAAGGCCGCGTTCGACAAGGTCAAGAGCGAAGTCGGCGAGATCGACATTCTGGTGAATAACGCCGGTATCACGCGCGACGTCGTGTTCCGCAAAATGACGCACGAAGACTGGACGGCGGTGATCGACACCAACCTGACCAGCCTGTTCAACGTCACCAAGCAGGTGATCGACGGCATGGTCGAGCGCGGTTTCGGGCGGATCATCAACATCTCGTCGGTGAATGGTCAGAAAGGCCAGTTCGGCCAGACCAATTACTCGACCGCGAAGGCCGGTATTCACGGCTTCACGATGTCGCTGGCGCAGGAAGTGGCTACCAAGGGCGTGACGGTCAACACCGTGTCGCCGGGCTACATCGGTACCGATATGGTCAAGTCGATCCGGCCGGACGTGCTGGAGAAAATCGTCGCAACGATTCCGGTGCGCCGCCTCGGCCAACCGGACGAAATCGGTTCGATCGTCGCGTGGCTCGCGTCGGAAGAATCGGGTTTCTCGACGGGCGCTGACTTCTCGCTGAATGGTGGTTTGCATATGGGCTGAGTCACCGGCGCGCCGCTCACAAGGTAGCGCGCCATGGCTCAGATGGTTCCGGCGGCGTCTCGCTGCGCAATGGCCCGATTGCGCAGCCGGTATGACGCCGTTTCCGCGCTCAACTCGCGCTCAAAGGCGTTACATGACTACTACTACAAAGAAAACAGCCGAACGACTGATCAAGAAATATCCGAATCGTCGGCTCTACGATACCGAGACAAGCACGTACATCACGCTGACTGACGTGAAGCAACTCGTGCTGGATCAGGAGGATTTCAAGGTCATCGATGCAAAGAGCAACGAGGATCTGACGCGCGCCATACTGTTGCAGATCATTCTCGACGAGGAAAGCGGTGGCTTGCCGATGTTCTCGTCGTCGATGTTGTCGCAGATCATCCGCTTCTACGGTCATGCGATGCAGGGCATGATGGGCACGTATCTCGAGAAGAACATCCAGGCCTTCATCGACATTCAGGCGAAGCTCGCCGACCAGTCGAAGAATCTGTACGAAGGCAAGGCGATGAACCCGGAAGTCTGGTCGCAATTCATGAACATGCAGGCGCCGATGATGCAGGGCATGATGACCAGTTACATCGAGCAGTCGAAGAACATGTTCGTGCAGATGCAGGAGCAGATGCAGACCCAGGCGAAGTCGATGTTCGCCACGTTCCCGTTTACGCCCGGTGGCCCGGTCAATGCCGGCACGGCGCCGGGTAATCCGCAAAGCAATCCGGAGCCGGAGAAGAAGTAAGCGCAAGGGTGGGGTGGTCCGGGCGCAAGGCGTCGCGCGGTACAATCGCGGCCTGCGTGTGTGGGGCATTTTCTTCGGAGAGGGCGCTCTGGCCGCCGATTCCATCCCCACATCCCCTTCCGGCGGTCGATCAAATGTTTGTTCGTGGACGTTCCACTCCCCTCTTTTTCCGGCACAAGTGCGGCGTCGACGCGGTGCGCGCTTCAACGTGAGCCGGCTGTTTCTCGCCCCCATGGAAGGGGTCGCCGACTACGTGCTGCGTGACGTGCTGACCGGCACGGGCGGCTTCGACGGGTGCGTGTCCGAGTTCGTCCGCGTGACGGGCTCGCTGCTTCCCGATCGCGTCTACGAACGGGAAGCGCCTGAAATTCTGCACGGCGGCCGCACCCTCAGCGGCACGCCCACGGTGATCCAGTTGCTCGGCAGCGATCCTGAATGGATGGCCGCAAACGCGGAGCGGGCCGCTCGCCTGTCACAGCATGGCGTCGATCTGAACTTCGGCTGCCCCGCGAAGATCGTCAATCAGCACGGCGGCGGGGCGATGCTGCTGGGCGACCCTGAACAACTGCACCGGATCGTTTCGGCCGTGCGCGCGGCGGTGCCCGCGGAGATTCCCGTGACCGCGAAAATGCGCCTCGGCGTGGCCGATACGTCGCTCGCGATCGACTGCGCGGTGGCGTTGGCGGAAGCGGGCGCGGCGTCGCTCGTGGTGCATGCCCGAACCCGCGACGACGGTTACCGGCCACCGGCCCACTGGGAGTGGATCGCCGCGATCGACGCCGCCGTCGACGTGCCGGTCGTTGCGAACGGCGAAGTATGGACGGTCGCCGACTGGGAGCGCTGCCGGTCCATCAGCGGCTGTGACGACGTGATGATCGGGCGTGGCGCGGTGTCGGATCCCTTTCTGGCGCTGCGCATACGCGGCCTGATGGCGCGCAATCCATCCGCTGAGGAATGGCAGACCGTGTTGGGTTATATCGCGGGGTATCTGCGGAAATTGCAGGCTCGCGCCACGCATCTGCATGAGCATGGGCGCGTCAAGATGTGGCTGAGCTATCTGAAGCGCACCTGGTCGCAGGCGATTGAACTGCATGCGTCGATCCGACGGTTGCAGGATTCGCGGGAGATTCTCGAGGTGATCGAAGCGTCGCTGGCGCACGAGAGTTTTGCTCCGGATCCTACGACAATCGGCGTATTGTCAGGCGAGTCTCGGTTGCTGACGATCACATAACGATTAGGCGATGCCTGATCGACCGTCGAACGGGGCAACTCGGCGACAAATACGGTCCTGAACCGCCAAACAGCCGCTTAAGCGGCTGTTTTCATTTGTGGCGACCGTCCGAGGGTGGTCCGCTTGCCGCGCGCACGGCGCCCACGCAGCGCGAACACCCACCCGCCAGCACGGTACAATAATTGGTTACATGTGCGGGCGTTTGCCCGGGGCTGGATTGCCGCCCCGCAGGCCATATTGCGTCGTCCTGCACCGTCCCCCATTTGTCGTTACCGTCACCGCTATACGCCGGACCCACCCTATGTCGCAGACCACTTCTCCCGCCGTGCCGACCGCTTCAGCTCCGAAGGTCGGATTCGTTAGCCTCGGCTGCCCGAAAGCTTTGGTCGATTCCGAGCAGATCATCACGCAACTGCGCGCCGAAGGTTACGAAATCTCCGGCACCTACGACGGCGCGGACCTCGTGGTCGTCAATACCTGCGGCTTCATCGACGAGGCGGTGCAGGAAAGTCTCGACGCGATCGGCGAAGCGCTCAACGAAAACGGCAAGGTGATCGTCACCGGCTGTCTGGGCGCGAAAAAGAGCGCGAGCGGGTCCGGTCTGATCGAAGAAGTGCATCCGAAGGTGCTGGCCGTGACTGGTCCGCACGCGCTGGGCGAAGTGATGCAGCACGTGCATACCCATCTGCCCAAGCCGCACGATCCGTTCGTCGACCTCGTGCCCGCTGCCGGCGTCAAGCTCACGCCGCGCCACTACGCGTACCTGAAAATTTCCGAAGGCTGCAACCATCGTTGCACGTTCTGCATCATCCCGTCGATGCGCGGCGACCTCGTGTCGCGTCCCGTCGCCGACGTGATGCTCGAAGCGGAAAATCTGTTCAAGTCCGGCGTGAAGGAACTGCTGGTGATTTCGCAGGACACGAGCGCCTACGGTGTCGACGTCAAATATCGCACGGGCTTCTGGAACGGCAAGCCGATCAAGACGCGCATGACCGACCTGGTCGGCGCGCTCGGCGAACTCGCGGCGCAATACGGCGCGTGGGTGCGCCTGCACTACGTGTACCCGTACCCGAGCGTCGACGAAGTGATTCCGATGATGGCCGAAGGTCCTTACAAGGGCCACGTGCTGCCGTATCTCGACGTGCCGTTCCAGCACGCGCATCCGGAAGTGCTCAAGCGCATGAAGCGCCCCGCCAATGCCGAAAAGGTGATGGAGCGCGTGAAGAAGTGGCGCGAAATGTGCCCGGATCTGACCATTCGCAGCACGTTCATCGCCGGTTTCCCGGGTGAGACCGAAGAGCAGTTTCAGACGCTGCTCGATTTCATCCGCGAGGCGGAGCTGGATCGGGTCGGTTGCTTTGCCTACTCGCCGGTGGAAGGCGCCACGGCGAACGAACTCGACGGTGCGTTGCCCGACGAAGTGCGCGAAGAGCGTCGCGCGCGTTTCATGGAAGTGGCCGAAGAAGTTTCGGCGAAGCGCATCGCGAAGAAGGTCGGCAAGACGTTGAAAGTGCTGGTCGACGAAATCAATGCGGATGGCGGCATTGGCCGCACTGCCGCGGACGCGCCGGAGATCGACGGCGTCGTGTATATCGCGCCGGCAACCAAGGCGTCGAAGCGCTACAAGGTCGGCGATTTCGTGTCGGTGAAAATCACCGGCGCCGACGGCCACGATCTGTGGGGCGAGGTTTAAAGCATGTCGGTCAGCGCAACCGCTGCAACCGCTGCCCAGCCGGCGCGGGCGCCCGAGATCCTCGCGCTCGGCGAGGCGATGATCGAATTCAACCAGTCGGCGAAAGATCAGCCGAACTATCTGCAAGGCTTTGGCGGCGATACGTCGAACTTCTGCATCGCCGCCGCACGGCAAGGCGCGCGCACCGGTTTCGTGTCCGCCGTTGGCGCGGATCATTTCGGCCGTCTGCTGATCGACCTGTGGGAACGCGAGCAAGTCGACACGGCACTCGTCAAAGTCGATCAGCAGGCATCCACCGGCGTGTATTTCGTGTCGCACGGCCCTGACGGCCACGCGTTCGACTATCTGCGCGCCGGTTCGGCCGCGAGCCGCTATGCGCCGCACGATCTGCCGCGCGACGCGATCGCCGCGGCCAGGGTCGTCCATCTTTCCGGCATCAGCCTTGCGATCAGCCTGAGCGCGTGCGACGCCGCGCTGGAAGCGATCGCGCACGCGCGAGCCAACGGCGTGCGCGTGAGCTTCGACACCAACCTGCGTCTGAAGCTGTGGCCGCTGGCGCGCGCTCGCGCGGTGATGCTCGAGGCGATCCGCCAGACCGACATCTGCCTGCCGAGCTGGGACGACGTGACCGACCTCACGGGTTTGACGGGCCGCGACGAGATCGTCGATTTCCTGTTGTCGCACGGCCCGGGCGTGGTCGCGCTCAAGCTCGGCAAGGAAGGCTCGTACATCGCGACCCCGCACGAGCGGCGCGTCGTGCCGGGCTTCGCGGTCAACGCCGTCGACGCCACCGGCGCGGGCGACTGCTTCGGCGGCGCGTTTATCGCGCGCGTGGTGGCGGGCGACGATCCATTTACCGCGGCGCGCTATGCGAACGCCGCTGCGGCCCTGTCCACGCAGGGTTACGGCGCGGTCGCGCCGATTCCCTCGCGGGCGGCGGTCGAACAGCGGCTGGCGGGCTGACGCCACGCGCTTCGGCGTAAAGCGCGGTGGCGCCCGGCAAGATTATCTTGAGAGACTAAAAGAGGAGCGAGCGATGCAACGAGACGTAGTGGTGGTAAGCGGTGTGCGTACGGCAATCGGCGGTTTCGGCGGCAGTCTGAAGGATTTTCCGCCGACCGATCTCGGTGCGCGCGTCGTGCGTGAAGCGCTGGCACGCGCCAACGTGTCGGGTGACGAAGTCGGGCACGTGGTGTTCGGCAACGTCGTGCACACCGAGCCGAAAGACATGTATCTGGCGCGGGTGGCCGCGATCAACGGCGGCGTCGCGCAGCACGCGCCCGCGCTGACCGTGAACCGCCTGTGCGGCTCGGGCTTGCAGGCCATTATCTCGGCTGCGCAAAGCGTGCTGCTCGGCGACGCCGACATCGCGATCGGCGGCGGCGCGGAGAACATGAGCCGCGCACCGTACTCGATGCCCGCTGCGCGCT
Organism: Paraburkholderia bryophila; assembly: GCF_003269035.1. Lineage (GTDB taxonomy): Bacteria > Pseudomonadota > Gammaproteobacteria > Burkholderiales > Burkholderiaceae > Paraburkholderia > Paraburkholderia bryophila. The sequence goes on from NZ_QLTK01000003.1 coordinate 135,656, forward strand.
TCGGCCAGCGCATGGGCGACGCGCGCCTCGTCGACATGATGGTCGGCGCGCTGAACGACCCGTTCCAGTCGATCCACATGGGCGTGACCGCTGAAAACGTGGCGCGCAAATACGACATCTCGCGCGAAGCGCAAGACGCGCTCGCGCTCGAATCGCATCGCCGCGCGGCCAACGCGATCGCGAACGGCTACTTCAAGGATCAGATCCTGCCGATCACGATCCCGTCGAAGAAGGGCGACGTCGTGTTCGACACCGACGAACACGCGCGCCTGAGCGCCACGCCGGAAGACTTTTCCAAACTCAAGCCGGTGTTCGCGAAGGAAAACGGCACGGTCACGGCCGGCAATGCGTCGGGCATCAACGACGCCGCTGCGGCCGTCGTGCTGATGGAGCGCAGCGTCGCCGAGCAGCGCGGCATCAAGCCGCTTGCGCGACTGGTGTCGTACGCGCATGCGGGCGTCGATCCGGCGTACATGGGTATCGGCCCGGTCCCGGCCAGCCGCAAGGCGCTCGAGCGCGCGGGTCTGACGGTCGCCGATCTCGACGTGATCGAAGCCAATGAAGCCTTCGCCGCACAGGCCTGCGCGGTCAGCAAGGAACTGGGCTTCGACCCGGCCAAGGTGAACCCGAACGGGTCGGGCATTTCGCTCGGCCATCCGATCGGCGCGACCGGCGCGCTGATCACCGTGAAGGCGCTGTATGAACTGCAGCGCGTCGGCGGCCGCTATGCGCTGGTGACAATGTGCATTGGCGGCGGGCAAGGGATCGCGGCGATCTTCGAACGGATCTGAGAGCGGGTCTGATTCTGGCTCCGGGATTCGCGATCTGACGTTCGCGACGGTCGCGAGCATGTAGAAATCAGGTAGCAAGCAACAAGGAAGGGATTGATGCAGGAATTGAACGCGAGACACGTAGCAACACTTGGAGCAACACACACAGCAACGTGCGGAGCAACGCGGCGGCGCGGTTGGGCCGCGATGCGTGTTGCCGTGTTGCTGTGCGCCGGTATGGCCACCTTGACGTCGACGCAGGCATGGGCGCAAAGCGATGCGGTGAAGGAACTGGCGGCGCCCCCGGCGATCCAGTTGCCGCTCAAGCCGAGCCCCGAGTTCGCCAGATTCCCGCGCTACGTCGGCATGCTGGGCGCGCGTCAGATCGTGCTGCGACTCGGCGCGAAAACCGACGATCCCTCCGGCGTGCACGGCGAGTATCAATTCACGGACACCGGCGAGGTGATCCTGATCGCCGGCGACCATGACGGCGACACGCTCGAAGTCGAGGAATCGAACGACGGCACGCATATCACCGGCAACTGGGTCGGCAAGTTCGCGGCAGATGGCTCGGTGGCGGGCGATCGTATGAATGTCGACGATTCCGACCCGCAGCCGTTCGATCTGAAGCCGCTGGCGGCGGGACAAGCGGTGCCGCCTCCCGGCGCGCCGGCCTCGGCGACTGCGGCGATCGGCGCGAACACCGCTGCCGCCGCACCGCAAGCGTCGGCGGTCGGCGCGGGCGGCGCACCGGGCTCGGCGCCCGCAAACGGCGGCCACGCCGTGGGCGGCGTCAGCAATCTGCAAACCGGCGAATGAAGCCGCTCACGCGCGGGCCTCACAGTCCGCGCGTGAGCGAGTCCGTGCGCGCATCCGTGCACGAGACAACATCGCACCGGCTCGCCGGCTGCATTGATTGCGACCGCCGCGGCGTCTGTCCTGAAACCGCGTAGTCTTCGTATCTGTCTGTCTTTCACCGAATCTCACCATGACCCAATCCAAACTCAAACGCGCTCTGCAAACCCGTATCGTGCGTGCCGAGGATCAGCTCACGCCGGGCTTCGAGTCGTTCTCGATGCCGGTCACGCGCGCGTCGACGGTCGTGTTTCCCGATCTCGCGACCATGCGCGCGCTCGACTGGAAAAACGACGCGCAGTGGCGCTACGGCCTGCACGCCACGCCGACTTCGCTGGTGCTGGCGCAGCGGCTGGCCACGATCGAAGGCGGCAATCACGCGCTGCTGCAGCCGTCCGGGTTGTCGTCGATTTCGAATGTGTATTTTGGCCTCGTCAAGGCCGGCGACGACGTGCTGATTCCGGATAACGTCTACTCGCCGAACCGCGATCATGGCGACTGGCTGGCGCGCGATTTCGATATCACGGTGCGCTATTACGATCCGCTGATCGGCGCGGGTATCGCCGATCTGATCCAGCCGAACACGCGGCTGATCTGGCTCGAAGCGCCGGGCTCGGTGACGATGGAAGTGGCCGATGTGCCGGCGATCACCGCAGTGGCGCGGGCGCGCAACGTCGTCACGGCGATCGACAACACGTGGTCGGCCGGGCTCGGTTTCCGGCCGTTCGACCACGGCGTCGACATTTCGGTGCAGGCGCTGACCAAATACCAGTCGGGCGGCGGCGACGTGCTGATGGGCGCGACGATTACCGTCGATCGCGAGTTGCATCTGAAGCTGAAGGCGGCGCGTATGCGCATGGGTATCGGCGTGTCGTCGGACGATTGTTCGCTGATTCTGCGCAGCCTGCCGAGCATGCAACTGCGCTTCGCGCAGCATGACCGGGCCGCGCTCGAGCTCGCCGTCTGGCTGAAGACGCGGCCTGAAATCGCCGCGGTGTTGCACCCGGCGCTGGCCGACTGCCCGGGTCACGAGTTTTTCAAACGCGACTTCACGGGCGCGGGCGGACTGTTTTCCGTGGTGTTCGACGGCCGCTACAGCGCGGCGCAAATCGACACGTTCTGCGAGTCGCTCGAACTCTTCTCGATCGGCTGGAGCTGGGGCGGCGCGCAGAGCCTCGTGATGCCGTACGACGTCGCGTCGATGCGTACCGCCGGGCAATGGCCGCATCGCGGCACCCTGGTGCGCTTCTACATGGGTCTCGAAGAAGCGGCGGATCTGCGCGCGGATATCGAGCAGAGTCTGGCGGCGTTGGCTTGAACACCTGAGCCGTATCCCACGAAGATTCGCAGAAGATTCGAAGGACGGTCAAGCCCATCGGGACGTGCTCCCGGTGGGCTTTTTTGTTTGTCAAGATAGCCGGTTGACCTGACCATCCGGCCGAATGTTCAGCGCGACGTTGCGCCGCTACGATGATGTGCATCCCGACTAACGGTTGCCACATCATGGTGAGTTTCGATGAATCTATTCTTCTGGACGTTGCTGAATCTTGGCGTGCCGATCATCGGCCCGATCTTTACGCTCGCGCTCGTCGCCCCCGCACGCGGTTGGCGCGCCGCAGGAACGCTGATCGCCGCATCGGTGAAAGACGGCCAACTATTCTGGTGTGCGACCGGCTTGTGTGCGTCCGCGATTTATGAGGGATTGACGGAACTGGAGCGCGGCAGCGACAACGTGTCGATGCTGGAGATCGGCATGATGGCCTGTTGTCTGGTTGGCTTTTCGTGCTCGGTCATCGTCATGGCGTGCCTGCTCGACGCGCATGACGAACGTGGAGGAGCCACGAGTCGCGCTCAGCGCACCGGGTTCGTTGCCGGAGGATTTCCGCGAGGTGCGATCGGCACGTCGATTTTCCTGGTGGCCGCCGCCGCTGTTTTTTTTGCAATCGTTCATGCCTATCCACGATAGGTTTTTTCAGATAGCAGGGCATTTAGACTGCCGTTTTCAGCGAGGTACGTATGAAGACAATAGCCGCTTATTTCGAATCCAGCGAAAACGTCGAACGCTTTGTGGTGCGGGTCGGCACGTTCGCGACTGTTATAAGTCTGCTCACGTCCGTGGCACTTCTTATCGATATCCTAAATAGATAAGCCGACCCGGTCGGCAGGATTTCGGCTGGCGGAGTTTCGTAAAAGTCCGCCAGCATTCACGCATCAGAACAGCCGCAACAAGCCGTCCAGTCCCACGTAGTTGAACGCCACGCTAGCCGCTTCGCGCACCACCGGCTTCGCGCGGAACGCCACGGACAATCCGGCTTCGGCCATCATCTTCAGATCGTTCGAGCCGTCGCCCATGGCAATCGCGCGACTCGGCTTGATGCTCAACTGGGTGCAGATCTCGCGCAGCGTGCGTGCCTTGACGTCGGCGTTGACGATCTCTCCGATCACCTTGCCGGTCAGTTTGCCGTCCACGATCTCGAGCGTGTTCGCGCGGATGAAATCCAGACCGAGGCGCTGCTTCAGTTTTTCGGTGAAGAACGTGAATCCGCCTGATACCAGCAGCGTTTTCAATCCGGCGGCTTTGGCGCCTGCGAGCATCTGTTCCGCACCCGGCGAGAGTTGCAGCCGTTCTTCGTAAACCCGTTCGAGCGCGCTGGCGTCGAGACCCTGGAGCAGCGCGACGCGCCGCGTCAGGCTCTCGTTGAAGTCCTTGATTTCGCCGCGCATCGAAGCCTCGGTGATCGCGGCGACTTCGGCTTTCAGGCCGCAGAAGTCTGCGATTTCGTCGATGCATTCGATCGTGATCAGCGTCGAGTCCATGTCCATCGCGACCAGCCCGAAGTCACGCAGCTCGCGGCCGGGTTCGATAAAAGCATAATCCAGCCGATGGGTGGCGCAGTAGACGTCGAGATCGGCGCGCTGATCGACGTTGGCGTCGGCGATGCGAAGCGCGTTCGCATCGATCTGGACGGCGTGCGAGCCGCGTGCCAGCGCGATCAGCGTTTTGTGATGGTCGGCGGAAAGAGGAGCTGGGCTTTGAATGACGAGGTTCATGGACGACGCAGAGACGCAGAAGAGGACGGGGACGCAGCGCGCGGAAAATCCCGCTATTGTAACGGCTCGAGTAACGGCTCGACGACGGGCGCCCAGGTAAGCACCGGCGGGTGCAATCCTGAAGCGTCCGGTTCATACTGGCGCATCCCTAACGGAGACAACGCATGCCCCCGGCGACCGCCAGCGATCCATCCACCCTCGCGCGCGATTTCGATCTGCGCCAACTGAACCCAGCGTTTTACGCCGACCCGTATCCGGTCTACCACGCGCTACGCACCCACGAACCGATCCGACGCATGCCGGACGGCTCGTTGTTTCTGACACGGTTTCGCGACGTCCAGGCCGTCTATCGCGATCCGAAAACCTTCAGCTCCGACAAGACCGTCGAATTCAAGCCGAAGTACGGCGACTCGCCGCTCTACGCGCATCACACAACCAGTCTGGTTTTCAACGATCCACCGCGTCATACGCGCGTGCGCAAACTGATCGCGGGGGCATTGACGGCGCGTGCGATCGCGGCGATGGAACCGGGGCTGGTCCGCCTCGTCGATGGTCTGCTCGATGCGGCGGCCGAACGTGGGCGCATCGATCTGATCGGCGAGTTCGCATCGGCAATTCCGGTCGAGATCATCGGCAATCTGCTCGACGTACCGCACGCCGAGCGCGAGCCGCTGCGCGACTGGTCGCTGGCAATACTCGGCGCGCTCGAACCGTCGCTCACCGACACGCAACTCGAGCGGGGCAATCGCGCCGTAAGCGAATTCGTCGCGTATTTGCGCGATCTGGTCGCACGGCGGCGGCGCGAGCCCGGCGACCCGCAGCACGATGTGCTGACGCGTCTGATTCAGGGCGAGGAGGGGGGCGAGCAGTTGTCCGAGATGGAACTGCTGCAGAACTGCATTTTCATTCTGAACGCCGGGCATGAGACGACCACCAATCTGATCGGCAACGGCCTCGTCACGCTCACCGACTGGCCCGAAGCGCGCGCCGCGTTGCTGGCCGAGCCGTCGCTGATCGAGTCGGCGGTCGAGGAATGTTTGCGCTTCGAAAGTTCGAACCAGCTGGGCAACCGGATGGCGACCGTCGACACCGAGATCGGTGGCGTCGCGGTCGTGCGCGGCACGCCGGTCACGTTGTGCATCGGCGCGGCCAATCGCGATCCCGAGCATTTCGCCGAGCCGGACCGGTTCGATATTCGTCGTACGCCGAACCGGCATCTCGCGTTCGGCTTCGGCATTCATCAGTGCGCAGGGTTGTCGCTCGCGCGGCTGGAGGCGCGGATTGCGATCGGCCGCTTTGTGCAGCGGTTTCCGGATTACCGGCTGGACGGCGAGCCGACGCGGGGCGGGCGCGTGCGGTTTCGAGGATTTGCCGCGGTGCCGGTGGCGCTTGAGGCGGCGCGGCGGCCGGCCGCGTAGCCTGGCGCGCGGCTTCGTGGCGCCGCGCCGGAACGTGTGGCGCGACAGACACCGCGCTCCGTATCTTTTGCCTGTCTGACGCAAGACTTACAGCCCGAGCCTCGACGCAATCGGCGCGGCATCGCCGCGCCTTGGCCATTTAGCCGGCCATCCCAGCTCCAGCCTAGCCTTGGCCCCAGCTTCAGCTCCAGCTCCAGCTCCAGCTCCAGCTCCAGCTCCAGCTCCAGCTCCAATCCCAGTCCACGTCCACGTCCACGTCCACATCCAGCCCCCCTCGGCCCCCGCCAGGCCACCGCCGGGTGCCCGGCACCACCCCGTGGCACGCCGCCTGCTTCATGCTGGCTCTCGGGCCAACGGAGCGGACGATGGCACACATGATCTGGAAGGGCGCAATCAGTTTCGGCCTTGTCCACGTGCCGGTGCAGTTATATCCGGCCACGCAGTCGGAGAAAGTCGGTTTCAATCTGCTCGACAAACGCTCGATCGATCCGATCGGCTACAAGCAGATCAATAAGCGCACTGGCAAAGACGTGACGCGCGAGAACATCGTGCGTGGTTTCGAATACGAGAAAGACCGCTACGTCGTGCTGTCGGACGACGAGATTCGCTCGGCGAATCCCGAGTCGACGCAGACGGTCGACATTCTCGCTTTCGTCGACGCGGCCGCCATCTCGTTCCTCTATCTCGACACCCCTTACTTCCTGACGCCGGATCGCAAAGGTGAAAAGGTCTACGCGCTGCTGCGCGAAGCGATGAAAGCAACCGGCAAGATCGGCGTGGCGAACGTCGTGCTGCACAACAAGCAGCATCTTGCGGCGCTGATTCCGGTCGGGCCCGTGCTGGCGCTCAATACGCTGCGCTGGGCCGCCGAGGTGCGCGACTTCGACGAATTCAAGCTGCCGGCCGACGGCATGAAAGCCGCGGGCGTCAGCACCCGCGAACTCGACATGGCGAAAAAGCTGATCCAGGACATGAGCGATGCCTGGGATCCGTCGAACTATCGCGATACGTTCCATGACGACATCATGGCGCTCGTCGAGCGCAAGATCCGCGCAGGTAAGACCGAAGAGATCACTGAAGTCGAAACGCCGCGCGAGTCGCGTCGCTCGGCCGATATTCTCGATCTGTCCGATCTGCTCAAACGCAGTCTGGGCCGCAGCAAGGGCAAGCCGGCCAAGGGAGGCCGCAAGCGTGCCGCGGACGACGGAGATGACGCAGACGAAGCGGGCGATGAAGCGGATACCGAAGCAGGCGCCCCAGCTCGTAAAAAACCTCGCTCGACGCGTGGCGCGGCGGCGGAGGGAGCGACGGGTAAGACGCGCACCCGGACCGGTAGCACCAGTGGCGCAAGCCGTGCCGCACCTAAATCGGCAAAGACCTCGAAGACAGCATCGACATCCGCACCATCGGCGCGTAAGCGCCGCGCGGCCGCTTGACGACCCGCCTCACGCGACATAGCCACGTTCTTCCAACCCGCGACGACATCACCGCCATGCCAGACCGGCTCGATCTCTACACCCGCAAGCGACGTTTCGACGCGACGCCGGAGCCTGCGGGCGCGCGCGTCGGCCGCCAGAAAGCTGCGCGCAAAAGCGCGTCGCGCGCGGCGGGCCCGGCGCTGTCGTTCGTGATCCAGGAGCATCACGCGCGACGCCTGCACTACGATTTCCGCCTCGAACTGAACGGCGCGCTGCTGTCGTGGGCGGTGCCGAAAGGGCCGAGTCTCGATCCGTCGGTGAAGCGGCTTGCGGTGCATGTCGAGGATCACCCTGTCGAGTACGGCTCGTTCGAAGGGACGATTCCGCCCGGGAATTATGGTGCGGGGACCGTGATCGTTTGGGATCGGGGCACCTGGGAACCGCTCGACGGCACGAAGGGGGCGCAGCGCTCGTATGAGGCGGGCAAGCTCAAGTTCAGGCTCGACGGAGACAAGCTGCGCGGCGGCTGGACCCTGGTGCGCAGCCATATGCGTGGCAGCGGCGACAAGGAGCAGTGGCTGCTGATCAAGGAGCGCGACGACGAAGCGCGTGAGCAAAGCGAGTACGACGTGCTGAAGGCGCGGCCGGGGAGTGTGCTGGGCGACGGTGCCTCGTCGCCGGGGCAAGGAGCGAAGTCGGCATCACGAAGCGACGCCGCGTCGAGGCGGGCTGAAAAGGGCAGAGACCTCGACGACGACCCCGGCAAGAGCCCCGGCAATGGCTCGAGCAAAAGCGCCGCAAAAAGCGCCGCAAAAAGCGCCGCAAAAAGCGCCGCAAAAAGCGCCGCAAAGAGCGCCGCAAAGAGCGCCGCAAAGAGCGCCACAAAGAGCGCCACAAAGAGCGCTGCAAAAAGCGCTGCAAAAAGCGCTGCAAAAAGCGCCACCAGCCGTTCCCCCACTCGCCCCGCTCCAGACGGCCGCGGCAACCGCCCCGATATCGTCGCCACGCGCACCGCCCAGTCGCTGCGTGAACTCGCCCAGTCTCCGTCGATCGAAGGCGCCGTCAAAGTCCGCTTGCCCGCGACCCTCAAGCCGCAACTGGCCACGCTCATCGACAGTGCGCCACAGGGCGACGGATGGTCGTACGAAATCAAGTTCGACGGTTACCGTATTCTGACCCGCATCGATTCGACCGCCAGAGCCGACAAGGTCAAGATATTTACCCGCGCCGGCAACGACTGGACCGCGAAGTTCAACCAGCAGGTCAAGGCGTTCGAACGACTCGGCGTGGACAGCGCGTGGCTCGACGGTGAAGCGGTGGTGCTCGACGAACACGGCGTACCGAGCTTCCAGGCGCTGCAAAACGCCTTCGACGCGAATCGCCCGCAGGACATCGTCGTCTATCTGTTCGATCTGCCGTTCCTGAACGGCTATGACTTGCGCGACGTGCCGCTCGAACAGCGCCGCGCCATCCTGCGGGCGCTGCTTGAGGACGTCGACGACAGCGTGCTGCGCTTTTCGAACGATTTCGAGTTCAGCGCCGACGACCTCCTGAAAAGCGCATGCGACATGGCGCTCGAAGGGATCATCGGCAAGCGGCGCGACAGCGGCTATCTGGCGGGGCGCTCGTCGTCGTGGATCAAGCTGAAGTGCCGGCGGCGTCAGGAGTTCGTGATCGGCGGCTATTCGGAGCCGGCCGGCAGCCGCGCGGCATTCGGGGCGTTGCTGCTCGGCATCTACGACGGCAACGGTCAACTGCGCTACGCGGGACGCGTCGGCACCGGCTTCGACGCCGCGCTGCTGCGCTCGGTCAAGCAACAGCTCGACGCTCACGAGACGCAACGCATGCCGTTTGCCGCCGCACCGCGCGAGCGCAGCCGCACGCGGGTGCACTGGGTCGAGCCGGTGCTCGTCGCCGAGTGCAACTTCGTGGAGTGGACCGGCGACGGCATCGTGCGGCAGGCGTCGTTCGTGAGTTTGCGCAACGACAAACCGGCGCGCCAGATCGTCAAGGAAGCCCCCAGTCAAGGAGCCGATGTGCAAGAGCAAACCGATACCGCGCCCGAGGCCGCGCCGAAAAAACGTGCCGCGATGAAGACGACTGCAGCTAGAACTGCCGTGACGAAAACCGCTGCGACGAAGACCGCTGCGACGAAGACTACTGCGGCGAAGACTACTGCGGCGAAAAGCGCAACGAAGGAATTCGCATCGTCGAAAAAGCCTGCCGCGAAATCCACCGCGAAATCCCCCACGCCAGCCACGGCAAAAAAAAGCGCAACCAGGCGCGTCACCGCCAAATCGGCCAAAGTCACCGCAGCCCCCGCCGACGTTGCCGGCGTCCGCGTCTCGCACCCCGACCGCGTGATCGACAAAAGCACCGGCACGCGCAAGCTCGATCTCGTGCGCTACTACGAATCCGTCGCCGACTGGATGCTGCCGCATCTGAAAGACCGGCCGGTCTCGCTGGTGCGGGCGCCCGAGGACATTGGCGGCGAACTGTTTTTTCAGAAGCACAGCCAGAAACTGTCGATTCCGAACGTCGAACAACATCCCGGCCTCGACCCCGGCCATCCGCCGCTGATCACCGTCGACACGCTCGAGGCGCTGATCGGCGCGGCGCAAATGGGCACCGTGGAATTCCACACATGGAATGCCGTCGTGTCGAACATCGAGAAGCCCGACCGGATGGTGTTCGATCTCGACCCCGACACATCGCTCGACTGGCAACGCATGATCGAGGCCGCGCAGCTGACCCGTTCGCTGCTCGACGAACTCGGCCTCGCGTCGTTCTGCAAGACGAGCGGCGGCAAAGGGCTGCACGTGGTCGTGCCGCTCGCGAAGCAGGCGGGCTGGGACGACGTCAAGGGCTTCTCGCAGGCCGTCGCGCAGCACATGGCGGCCACGCTGCCCACGCATTTCAGCGCGAAGATGGGCGCGCGGAATCGCAAGGGGAAGATCTTCGTCGACTATCTGCGCAATAACCGCGGCTCGAGCACCGTGGCCGCCTTCTCGGCACGCGCCCGGCCCGGCCTCGGGGTGTCCGTGCCGCTGGCGTGGGACGAAGTCGGCACGACCACCGCCGGGGATCAATGGACCATCGAGAACCTGCACGAGCGGCTGGCGGACCTCAAGCACGATCCGTGGGCCGACTATGCAAAGACGCGTCAGCGTCTCACCGCGGCCATGAAAAAACGGCTGGAAGGCGCGCGTTAGCGTCACGCCAGCCCATCACCTGGTTCGATCAACAAGGAGTCGATCATGAAGACCTCACCGCAATCGTCGGACGGCGACAGCAACAAGGCCGATCCGCACGCCAGCAAGCAGCCCCGTTCGATGCAGGAGGCGGCGGCCCCCTTGCCGCACGAGGCCGATCAGCAGTCGGAATCGCAACACGAGGGCGGCCCGCGCCATATCGGCAAGCAGGCGCATCGCGATCTGGAGCGCGGGCTAAAGGACACCGACCGCCGCGGCGGTGACGAGTATCAGCAGAAGACCCAGAACGATGCGCATACCGACGTCAACTCCGATGGTAAAGGCGTAGGTAAAAGCGAAGGCAAAAGCACCGGCGGCGGTAAGCGTTGACGGCGCGAGCCGTCCACCATGCCGGCATGCCGGCGCGCTCGAAAAGCCTCACGCTTCCGCCGCATCCCAATACGGCGGATCGCCGAAATGCGCAGTCAGAAACTCGATGAACGCGAGCGTCTTCGGCGGCACGAATGCGCGACTCGGATACACCGCCCAGATCGCGACCTGTTCAGCGAGCGGATACGTGTCGAGCACGCTGACCAGTTCGCCGCTGCGCAGATAGGGCGCCACGTCCCACGTCGATTTGAGTGCGATACCGAAGCCCGCGAGCAAGGCGTCGCGGATCACTTCGCCATTGTCGGTCACGAGGCGTCCGCTCACGCGCACGTCGAGCGGTCCGGCGGGCGTCACGAAACCCCAGTCGCGCTGGTTCGAGAGGATCATGCATTCGTGCTGCGTCAGGTCCGACGGATGGCGCGGCGTGCCGCGCCCGGCAAGATAACCGGGCGATGCGCACAGCACCCGGCGGTTCACCGCGAGACGGCGCGCCACCAGCGAGGAATCCTTCAGCACGCCGATCCGGATCGCGACGTCGATGCCCGCGTCGACCAGATCGACCAGTTGATCGGTCAGTCGCAAATCGACGCTGACGCCCGGATGGCGGCGCAGGAATTCGCTGATCACCGGCGACACGTGCTGACGCCCGAACGACGATGGCATCGACACCCGCAACCGGCCCTGCGGCTCGAGCTGGCCGCGGCCGACGGCGGCGCGCGCCGCGGCGGCCGCATCGAGCAGCGCTTCGGCGCGCGTCATGAAGACTTCACCGTCCTGCGTGAGGCTGATGCGGCGAGTGGTCCGGTGCAGCAATCGCGCACCGAGCAGCTTTTCCAGTTGCGCGATCCGCGAACTGGCCACCGCCGCCGACAGGCCAAACTCGCGGCCGGCCGCCGATACGTTGGCGAGCAGCGCGGCGCGCACGAACAACGCGACATCGAGCAGGTCGAGCCGCTCGCGCTCGGCGGACGAAGATCGGGGTAGTGCGCTGTCAGGCGTCATTCTTCAGAAAACCAAAAAGATGTTTCAGAGATTATGCCGGTTTTGCGCGAATAAGAATCGCCGTACGATGACGTTCATGGGATCGGTAACGCAGCACGGCGTCACATCACGTCAAGTCACGTCACCGATCCTGCCTCTCATCCGAACGAACAGGAGTCTGTATGAAAGCCGTTGGTCTCTACCGTTATCTGCCGATCGACCACGCCGAAGCCCTCGTCGACGTCGACATTCCGAAGCCCGAAGCCACCGGCCGCGATCTGCTCGTCAAGGTCGAAGCCATTTCGGTCAATCCGGTCGACACCAAGGTGCGCGCGCCGAAAGACAACGTCGAAAAAGAACCGCGCATTCTCGGTTGGGACGCCGCCGGCACGGTCGTCGCGGTTGGCCCGGAGGTGACGCTGTTCAAGGTCGGCGATCCGGTGTTCTATGCTGGCAGCATTACGCGGCCGGGCGCGAATAGCGAGTTTCATCTGGTCGACGAGCGGATCGTCGGGCACAAGCCGGCCTCGCTCGATTTCACGCACGCGGCCGCGCTGCCGTTGACGGCGATCACTGCGTGGGAAGCCTTGTTCGACCGCCTCGGCGTGTCGCCGCAAGGCGCGCACGAGGGCCGCACGGTGCTGATTTTTGGCGGCGCGGGCGGGGTTGGCTCGATCGGCATTCAACTCGCCAAACAACTGGGTAAGCTGAAGGTCATCGCGACCGCATCGCGTCCCGAATCGGCGAAGTGGGCCACGGACCTGGGCGCGGATCACATCGTCGATCATTTCGGCGACGTTCCCGCGCAACTGAACCAGCTCGGTATCGATCAGGTCGACTACGTGCTGATGTTCAACGACACGGACAAGAATTTTCCGGCGGCCGCGCAAGTGCTCAAACCGCAAGGCGGCATCTGCACGATCGTCGAGAACAGCAAGCCCGTGCCGGTCGAGTTGCTGAAAGCGAAGAGCGCGGCGTTCCACTGGGAATTCATGTTCACCCGCTCGATGTTCGGCACGCCCGACATGATCGAACAGCATAAGCTGCTGACCGAGGTGGCACGCCTGGTCGACTCGGGCGCATTGCGTACGACCGTCGGCGAGGATCTCGGCAAGATCAATGCCGCGAACCTGCGCCGCGCGCATCAACTGCTCGAAGCAGGGCGGGCGATCGGCAAGCTGGTGCTGACGGGTTTTTAAAGCGAGCCATCGATTGAACCTGCATTGACGACGCGAGGCCGGCGCGGCAGCAACGCGCGCCGGCCGTCGTGCGTTTTCTGCCTGGCACGCGCAGAAAACGCTTTGCCGCAAGCGGGTTAACACCCAATCTCCACGCAGCGCGCACGGCGTCGCGAGGCGTTAGACTGGTGGCGCATCACGCGAAAACAGTTGCGTGCCTCGCGACCCGGCTGGCCACGCCAGTGCCGGCCTGCATACCGCACGGCCCGCACCGGGCAAGGCCAGGGCAGTCGCGCTGAAACCGGCACGCAGCGGCACAACAACGAGGTGACAGTATGAGCTCCAGCTTCAAACTCTCCGCCGTGTCCGTTGTCGCTTCTCTCGCTTGCGCGTTCGCGCCCGGCCTGCTCGTGCCGGCGGCGCACGCGGCCACGCCGATCACGGTGACTTCCCAATCCGCGCTCGACGGACCGATCCGTTACACCGTGCGCGTCACGTCGAAGCAGTTCGGCAATTCCCAGGAAACCCGTACGATCCGCTCCGGCGAATCGGACGACTTCACGTGGAAAACCGTGCCGCCCGGCGGCCCGGTCGCCGCGACGGATGCCTGCCCGAACTACGCGTCGCTACCCGTCGACACCAATGGCGCGATGATCCGTCAGACGCAGATCCGCTTTGCGCCGGTGGTCGCCGCCGACGGCACCGCGACCGTGCAACTGAGCTTCCAGGCGCAAACGCCGCATGGCATCAAGACGGTGACGACCGGCGGCAAAACGCTCAAGTGTCCGAACGACGTGAGTGTCAGCCAGATTCTGCGTTTCACGATGCCGGTCAACGGCAGCGTGAAAACGCTGATGCTGAACGACGGCACGGAAGTGGCGATCAGTGCGAAGCGGTGAAGGTCGAGAATTGATGGGCGAGCGTTGAGTGAAGCGGTGTGGCTTCAGCCGGCACGCAAGATGCCGGTCACAGTCTTCGAGCGCTGCTTCGCGACATTGTCTCGCGACGTTACCTCTCGACCTTCGAGCGCTGCTTCGCGACATCACCTCTCGACCCCGCTCGCCGGCGCCGCACCTCAGCGCCGCGCCGCATCCCGCTCCACCAGCCGCGCCGACAGAAACCGGTGCTCCGCCGAAAACAGCCGCCGGTACGTTAGCAGTACTGCGCCCACCGTGCCCAAGGCCGACGCCGCCGCGATCAGAAACATGATCACGATCTGATAACGCACGGCTTGCAACGGCGACTGACCGGCCAGCACCTGACCCGTCATCATGCCGGGCAGACTCACCACGCCGACCACGGCCATCTGGTTCAGCGTCGGCATCATGCCCGCGCGCGCCGCCTGGCGCGCCGGCGCCTGAGCGGCCTCCCAGCGCGTCGCGCCGAGCGCGAGCGCCATGTCCACGCGGTCGCGCCGCGCGGTCAACTCCTCGGTCATCCGTTCGATACCGAGCGACACGCCGGTCAGCGTATTGCCGAGAATCATGCCGAGGATCGGAATCGCATATTGCGGTTCGTACCACGGATGAATCCGGATCACGACGAACAGCCCGACCGCGCCCACCAGCCACGAGCTGACCCAGATCGACAGCACGCTGTCCGCGCGCTGCCCGGCATACGTGCGGCTGCCGCGCTGTGCGCCCGCGAAACCGGCGATCAGCGTCATCACGATCATCAGCGGCAGCACCACGAACCAGTGGTCGTAACGAAACACCCAGCCGAGCACGTAGCCGATCGCCAGCAGTTGCACGATGGTGCGCAGCGCCGCCCAGGCGAGTTGGCGTTCGAGATCGAGCTTCAGCGCCACCGACACCACGCCGTTTACGGCGATCAGCAGCGCGGCGATCGCGACGTCCCAGAGACTCAGGTTTTGCAGGGTCATTGGTCGAGCTCCTGGCGGTTCTGCAGCGAAGCCCGAGGCATCGGCGCGACGGAACGTGTCGGGTCGGCTGGTGCGGCTTGCGTGGTTTGCCCGGGTTGCCCGGTTTCGTCGAGCACACCCGCGCGCATGGTCAGATGGCGCTCGCTCATCCGCGCGGCTTGCGCCGGATCGTGCGAGACCCAGATCGACGCATGTTTGCCCGGTTCGGCGTCGAACCACGCGCGCACCAGCCCTTCGATCGCATGCGACGACTCCGGGTCGAGCGACGCCGTGGGCTCGTCGAGCAGCAGCACTTCCGGCGCGAGTTGCAGCACGCGAATCAGCGCGACGATCTGTGCCTCGCCGCCGGATAGTTCGCTCGCGCGCTTGTCGAGAAAGTCGGCGCCCCGACCGGCCTGAACGGCGAGGCTCGCCGCGCACGCGCGGTCGAAGCGCACGTCGCGATAAGCGCGCAACGCGAACGGATAGCGCAGGTTGTCTTCGACGCTGCCGTCGAGTAACGCGGGCCGCTGACGGATATACGCGACGTTACGCCGGTAACGCGGAATCACGGAACGTTCGACCGCCGCGCCATGCCACATGATGCGTCCGGCATCGAGCGGATCGAGCAGCGCGAGCGCGCGCAGGAACACGCTCTTGCCTGAGCCGGACGGCCCGGTGATCGCGACGCGCTCGCCCGCGGACAGGGCCAAGCGGGTCGGCTGCAACAGCATCTGGCCGCGCTGCGCGTCGCGGCGGGCAATGCCGTCGGCAAGGACAAGGGGGACGTCGGTCATGAGTGGGGTGGTTCGGCTGGAGAAGGTTCGTTCCGGAAGCCGCCGCAGTCCTGCCGTGACATCCGTCAACATCGGGTCACCGAGGCGAGTTCGCGGGCGGGCCATGCGGCATGATAAAGCCACGCGAGCCGCGAGTCGCACGACCCTCGCCATCGGCTGCAAGCGGGCACGATACGTGCTGCCCGGTACGCAACGTAGAAATAAAGCGGAGCTTTTCAATGGCAGGGTCGAGCACAGTCGGGCGACGCATCGGAAAAATCATTGCATGGCTACTCGCGATCATCGTGATTCTGATCGCCGCGCTGGTGATATTCATTCTGACCTTCGACTGGAACCGCGCCCGTCCTTACATCGACGACAAGGTCACGCAGGCGATCGGCCGGCCGTTCGCGATCAACGGCGACCTGAAGGTCGGCTGGCGGCATCCGGTCGGCGAAACCGGCTGGCGCGCCTGGGTCCCGTGGCCGCGCTTCTCGGCGGCCAACATCACGGTGGGCAACCCCGACTGGACCAGACAGCCGCACTTCGCCACGCTCGACGAGATCGACTTTCAGGTCAAGGTACTGCCGCTGCTGACGCATGACATCGTGATTCCGGCCATCAATCTCGTGAATCCGTCGGTCGATCTCGAACGTGTGCTCGACGGGCGCAACAACTGGACGTTCAAGCTGGCGTCGTCGAGCGGGCCGTCCGAATGGAAGCTCGACCTGCACGATATCGCGTTCGCGAAGGGCAACGTCGCGCTGTCCGATCAGCAGAAAAAGGTCGACCTGCAAATGGCGATCGACACGCTCGGCCAGCCGATTCCGATCGGCGAGGCGATGAAGCAGCAGGAGGCGGCGTCGCGCAAGTCGTCGGCCGAAGCGATTGGCCGTTCGGGCGCTAGCAAGTTGACCGCGCAGGCCAACGCGCAGGCGGCGTCGGAGGCTGCCGCGGCATCGGCTGCGGCGGCTTCAGGGGCTTCGGGGGCTTCGGGGGCTTCGGCCACGGAGATCAGCGCATCGGGTGTGACGCCGGCCACGGGCGCCTCGGGCGCGCTGATTGCCGGTGGTGCGAGCGAGGGCGCAAGCGTGGCCGCGTCGACATCGGGCACGGCGGCGACGTCGAGTGCGGCCGCCGGCAGTGATGCCAACGCAAGCGGCGCACCGAAGCGCGAGATTCCGCCGTACGCCATCGGCTGGACTGTCAAAGGGACCTACAACAAGACGCCAGTTTCGGGCAGCGGCAAGGTAGGCGGCGTGCTGGCCTTACAGGACGCGGACCGGCCGTTCCCGGTGCAGGCCGACGTCAAGGCGGGCGATCTGCACGTCGGCCTGGTCGGCACGATCACCGACCCGGCGCACCTGGCGGCCGTCGATCTGCGTCTCTGGCTGCAAGGCAACAGCATGGCGCGGCTCTACTCGCTGACGGGCGTGACCTTGCCCGACACCCCGCCTTACGCCACGGAAGGGCGCCTGGTCGGCCAGTTCAAGTCCACCGGCAACGTCTTCAAGTATGAAAATTTTACAGGCCGGGTGGGCGGCAGCGACCTGAACGGTTCGCTGACCTATACCGCGCGTGAACCGCGTCCGCTGTTGCAGGGCGAACTGGTATCGCATCTGCTGCAATTCTCGGATCTGGCGCCGGTGATCGGTGCCGACTCGAACGCTAGCAAGGCCAAACGCGGCGACGCGACCGCGCAGCCGTCAGCCAAGGTGCTGCCGGTCGAGGAATTCCGCACCGAGCGCTGGAAGGCGATCGACGCCGACGTGAAGTTCACCGGCCGGCGCATCGTCAAGAATACGGATCTGCCGATCACGGACCTCTACACGCACGTGGTGATGACCGA
Source organism: Paraburkholderia bryophila (assembly GCF_003269035.1). Classification (GTDB taxonomy): domain Bacteria; phylum Pseudomonadota; class Gammaproteobacteria; order Burkholderiales; family Burkholderiaceae; genus Paraburkholderia; species Paraburkholderia bryophila. Next base: position 153,394 of record NZ_QLTK01000003.1, read on the forward strand.
TGGCGTGCTGTCGCTGGAACCGTTGAAGTTCGGCGTGGCCGGCGGCTCGCTCGCCTCGGACATTCACCTGGACGGCAGCACCACGCCGCTGAAGGGGCGCTTCGCGACCTCGGCGCGGCATCTGAAGCTCAAGCAACTGTTCCCGAACTTCAAGACGATGCAAAACGCACTCGGCGAAATCAACGGCGATGCCGCCCTGACCGCGACCGGCAATTCGCCCGCGGCGTTGGCGGCGACCTCGAACGGCGAGGTGAAGGCGCTCGTCACCGACGGCACCGTGAGCCGCCTGATCATGGAAGCGGCCGGGCTGAACGTGGCGAACGTGGTGTACGAAAAGCTGTTCGGCAATCGCGACGTGAAAATCAACTGCGCGGCCGCCGATTTCGTGGCGACCAATGGCGTGCTCGATTCGCGCGTGTTCGCGCTCGATACGGACGACGCGGTGATCAACATCGACGGTAACGTGAATCTGCGCGACGAGACCATGGACCTGGGCGTGCATCCGCATACCAAAGGCTTCCGGGTGTTTTCGCTGCGCTCGCCGCTGTACGTGAAGGGCACCTTCAAGGACCCGCACGTCGGCGTGAATGCCGCGGCGCTGGCGCTGCGCGGCGGGGCGGCGGTCGGGCTCGGACTGATCAATCCGTTCGCCGCGCTGATTCCACTGCTCGCGCCGAGCAACAACAAGCCGCTGCCGTGCGCGCAACTGCTGGCCCAGGTCCGGCAGGCGCCGACCGCGCCGCCGCCGGGCGTCAGGCAGCAGCCCAAGGCCGCCATTTCACTGGATGGCGCGCCGGTCAATAAGGCGTCGGGTGGTGCCTCGTCACCGGCTGCTGCGCGCGCCGCGGCGCCCGCGTCGAACCAGAAACCCGCCACGATGTCGCCGGCCAGCGCCGCCGAATACAAGGGGAGCTGATCATGACGCTATTACCTGCGGACTGGTTGAGCTGGAGCGTGGGCGGCGGGTTATCGCTGGTTTTCCTGTGGCTGATCAGTGTCCCGCCGATGCACGACCGCGCCGGCCCGATGATCGATGCGCATCAGAAGCCGTCACGCCGCGCGCATACGCGCCGGTGCTGCCGGGCGAGGATGGATCATTCGGGGCGAGCCAGAAAAGGCAACGCCGCCTGATCGAACCAGCGGCGTTGTCGGAGATTGAAGGGTGGAATGTTTCGAGCGGGAGACGCGGCTAACGTAGGGATCTCGGCGCGGCATCCCCCGCCGCGTCCTGCCGACGCACCCCGCGACGGGCACCGCCGATGCGCGTCGCACCGAACTCCGTCAGGATCTTGCCGCGCGCCCGGCTGGCGAAGACCAGAAAGCCGAAGCCGTCCGCTTCATACCAGTAGCCACCGTTTTCGAGCCCGTCGAGCGGTTGTTCCAACGCGTTGGTAATGGATTCGATGCAACGCCGCCGCAATTCGGCCGGCGCGGGATAGGGCGGTTGCGCACCGCGGACGCTGCACAGCAGTACGTCGAGCCCAGGCAGCACATGCGCATAGAGGACCGGCTCGTCTTGCGCGCGAGCGCGGGCAATTTTGGTGTCGAGCTGACCGAACGGCTTGAAATGCCGTAGTACCGCGAGGAACGACTCGTCGCCGTCCACCTTCGCGCGCCTACGCTTTTTCGGGAAGGACATAAAAATTCGCCTGAAAAAGAATTGCAAGAAACGCAGCGTCCTCATGCGACCACTCCCGGCTTCGCGCGCCGCACGTCGATCTTTTATAGCATACGACAAGGCCGGATTCACGGTGATTCGACGCCTGCGCCGACCCCACCGCCTCCCGCACGAATCATGCCGAACCGCCTCGCCGCGCGCTTTCCCTTCCCATCACATCTGCCTCCATGATAGACGCACGACGCGCGGAATAAACAACTCGCATCAATAAAAAAGTCACTTTTGTGTGGGCCAGCGCATCTTGCCGCTACGTTGAAATATCTCGGATTCACGTCGATAATGACCCGTCCGGCTGCACCGCGCCGTACCACCGCCGCTGCGGCATCGCGGCGGCCCAGGCGCACCGCGAGACGCGACCGGCCCTCGCGAGCCGCCGCGGCCTGGCCGACCCTTCACGACCCTTCGACCTTCGGGCGAACATGAAATTATTCACCAAGGGTCTGCTGCTGATTGCCGTGCCGAGCGTGGTCGAGCTGGCGCTTCTTGGCGTCGTCTTCGATACCCAGGAGCAGACCGCGCAGGCCGCGCAGTGGGTCTCCAACAGCAAGCAGATCCTTTATCAGTCGTCGGCGATCGTCGATCCGTTGCTGCGTCAGGCCGCACGGGTTCGCACGGGCATGGCCGTCGGCGATCCGTCGTTTATCGACCGGCATACGGTGTGGGTCGATCTCGGCGACCGGCTGTCGAATCTCGACGCGCTGGTGGCCGATACGCCGCAGCAGGTCGAGCGGGTTCACAAGATGCAGCGCGCGATCGACACTTATCGCGCCCAGACCGTCGAGATTTCGCAGGCGCTGCACGCGGGGCGCAGCCCGGCCAGCTTCAGCGCGCTCGAAACCGAGCCGCTGCCGCAGCAGATCGCGCTGTTTCGCGACGAACTGGCGGCGTTCGCCGACGAGGCGTCGCGGCTCGACGTCGAGCGCGCGGCGGCGCTCACGCGGCGTCGTGAACGTCAGCAATACGCGCTGATCGCCGCGGTGCTCGGCTCGATGCTGATCTGGGCCGCCACCGCCGTGGTGTTCGCGCGCAGCATCGGCCGGCGGCTGGAAGTGCTGACCGACAATGCCGAACGGCTAGGCAACGGCCGCGCTTTGGCGCCGCCGTTGTCGGGTAACGACGAAATCGCCGCGCTCGACGCGGTGCTGCACCAGACCGGCGCCCGTCTGCGCGCGGCGGAAGCCGACCAGGCTACGCTCAAGACCCGGCTCGAGGCGCGTGCGCAGGAGTTGGCGGGCGTCAACGAGGAGCTGCGTCAGGAGACGCAAGATAATGAAATGTTCATCTACAGCGTCTCGCACGACTTGCGCTCGCCGTTGGTGAACCTGCAAGGTTTTTCGAAGGAACTGCAGGTGTCGTGCGACGAACTCGACAGCATCGTCGACGCGGCCAACCTGCCGCAGGGCGAGCACCGACGCATGACGCATATTCTCGACGGCGACGTGCGTGAGTCCCTGCAATATCTGCGCACCGCCGTGACGCGTGCCGCCGCGATCATCGACGCGCTGCTGCGCATCTCGCGCGCCGGCCGGCTCGAATACCAGTGGCAGCGGGTGAGCGTCGGGCGGGTGGTCGGCCGGGTGGTCGACGCGCTGCAGGGCGCGATCGCGCGGCAGTCGGCGGTGGTTACGGTGCGTGAGTTGCCGCCCGCATGGGGCGATCCCGGCGCGATCGAGCAGGTGTTCGGCAACCTGATCGGCAACGCGCTGAACTACCTCGACCCGACGCGTCTTGGGCGCATCGAGGTCGGTGCGCTGGAGCCCGACCCGGTCGACGAGTCGGAGCCGCGCGCCGTACGCACGCGCACCTATTACGTGCGCGACAATGGCCTCGGAATTCCGGCGGCTTACATGTCGAAAGTGTTCCGCGCGTTCCAGCGTCTGCACGGCGACGCCGTGAACGGCGACGGTATCGGTCTCGCGGTGGTGCGGCGCACGGTGGAGCGGCATGGCGGGCGGGTGTGGGTCGAGTCGGCGGAAGGCGCCGGGTCGACCTTTTTCGTGGTGTTGCCGGAACAGCCTACGCGGCATTGAACCGGGGCGTCGAAGGCGGAGTTCGGCATGGGCATCGACCCGATCCGCAGTCGCCACGACCAGAACAATTCAAGCGGGTTGAATCAGCTACCTGTTTGCACGGAGAGTCTATGAGTCACGGGGAAACGGTCAGCATCGTGCTGATCGAAGACGACGACGGTCATGCCACGCTCGTGGAGCGCAATCTGCGACGTGCCGGCGTGTCGAACGGCTTCGTGCGCTTTCGCGACGGCCAGCAGGCACTCGACTATTTCTTCGGCCCGGCGCCGGCCGTCGACCCTGACGCGGATCCCGCCACGGCGATCCCCGCGCGCGAGGATTTGACCAACTTCGTCGTGCTGCTCGATCTGAAAATGCCGCGCGTGGACGGCTTCGAAGTGCTGCGCCGTCTGAAAGAGTCGCCGCAAACCGCCGCAGTGCCGGTGATCGTGCTGACCACGACCGACGACCCGCGCGAGATCGCCCGCTGTTATGAGCTCGGCTGCAACGTCTACATCACCAAGCCGGTCGAATACGATGCGTTTATCGAAGCCGTCCGCCGGCTCGGCTTTTTCCTGCAGGTGGTGAAGCTGCCGTCGGGCCACCGCCTCGCGGCGCCTTAAGTTCGTGCGTCAGGCCGCGCGTCAGGCATCGCGCTCATGAAGCTGGCCGAAAGCCGCGCATGGCAACCTAGTCCATCCGAACCTGTGAAAGAATTCCGCATGACCGAAGAAGTGCCCACGCAGCAAGCCGCTTATGTGCTGGTCGTCGACGACGACGAAGGCATCCTGCGGCTCGCGCGCAAATCGCTCGAACGCGCCGGCTGCCGCGTCGCGATCTGCGCCGGCGTCGAAGCGGCCCGCGAGCGGCTCGCCGGCGGCGCCCCCGATCTGCTGGTGCTCGACTACCAGTTGAGCGGACCGGAGACAGGACTCGATTTCTTTCGCCGCTTGCGTTCGGAAGGCGTGCGGATTCCCGCCATTCTCGTGACCGGTTTTACCGACGAATCTCGTGTGATCGAGGCATTGCGCGCGGGCGTGTCCGACGTGGTGCCGAAGTCCGGCGATTACCTCGACTATCTGCCCGAAGCCGTCGAGCGCGTGTTGTCGCAAGTGCGTTTGCAGCGCGCCTCGGACGAAGCCTTGCTGCTGCGCGATCGCGAGCAGCATTACCGCACGCTGTCGGAGGCGTTGCCGCACCTCGTGCTGACCTGCAATGCCGCGGGCGACTGCGATTTCCTGTCGAAGCAGTGGTACGACTACACCGGTCTGCCCGACAGCAGTTCGTACGGTCTCGCATGGCTCGACGCCGTGCATCCGGACGATCGCGAGGAAATCCGCCGCAGCTGGCTCAAAGCGGTGACGAGCCATGCCGGCGACTATCGGCACGAGTTGCGGATTCGTCGTCACGACGGCGAATACCGCTGGTTCGATGCCCGCGTGGTGGCAATGCGCGACGCCGAAGGTCAGGTCAGCAAGTGGTTCGGCAGTTGCACGGATATTCATTCGCAACGCGAGGCGACCGAGGAGCGCGAGCGGTTGCTCGCGTCGGAGCAGGCCGCCCGCCAGATCGCCGAAGACGCCAACCGCGCCAAGGACCGCTTCCTCGCGATGCTGTCGCACGAATTGCGCACGCCGCTCACGCCGGTGCTGGCCGGCGCCAGCGTGCTGGAAATGATCCCAGGTCTGCCCGAACAGGCGCGCGCGAGCGTGCGCATGATTCGTCGCAACGTCGAACTCGAGGCGCGGCTGATCGACGATCTGCTGGACCTCACGCGGGTGGCGAACGGCAAGTTGCGTCTGTCGCTGGAAACCGTCGACGTGCACGAGGTGATGGACAGCGTGCTCGAACTGTTCCGCAGCGAGATCCAGGTGAAGCAGCAGGACGTGCACGTGCATAAAAACGCGCAGCACCACTACGTGCTGGCCGACCGCGCACGCTTGCAACAGATGCTGTGGAATCTGATTCGCAACGCCGCCAAGTTCACGCCGGACGGCGGCCATATTTATTTGCGCACCCGCGACGAACGCATGCAGGTACAGATATCGGTCGAAGATACGGGCATCGGCATCGAGCCGGAACAGATCGGCAAGCTCTTTAATGCGTTCGAGCAGGGCAATCAGAATATGACGCGTCAATTCGGCGGACTGGGCCTGGGTCTCGCGATTACCAAGGCGCTGACCGACGTGCATGGTGGCACGGTGATCGCGCAAAGTCCTGGCGCGCATTGCGGCGCAACCTTCACGATCACGCTGCCGACCGCGGCGCCGCCGGCCGATCCGCTGCCGGTCGTGGCGTCTGACCAGGTGCGCTCGGGCGGCCTGCTGACCATCCTGCTGATCGAAGACCACGAGGATACCGCCGAGGTCATGGCGCAGCTGATCCGCAGCCTCGGTCACGACGTGACGGTGGTGGGCCGCGTGGACGACGCGCTGGCCGCCACCCAGTTGCAGACCTTCGAGTTGATCGTCAGCGACGTGGGCTTGCCCGACGGCACCGGCCTCGACTTCATCAAGGCGTTTCGCGAGCATTCGGATGCGCCGGCGGTGGCGCTGACCGGCTTCGGCACCGACGAAGACGTGCGCCGTTGCGTGGCCGCTGGTTTTACTTCGCATTTGACGAAGCCGGTCAACTTCGGCCAGCTCGAAGCGATGATCGACAGCGCGGTGAATCTGAAAGCGCAGAAAGGCGCTTAACGGTTCTGCTTGCGGTTGCTTTACCGTGTCGTATCGGTGATGTCCTTATGGAAAAAGCCTGTTGCGATTTTCATCGCAACAGGCTTTTTCTATTCGACTGCGCCCCGGTTAACGCGCCGGGAGGCCATGACTTTAACGCGGCGAATTCTTTAACGAATCGCGAATTTCACGCAGCAGCAGCACGTCTTCCGGCGTGGGCGCCGGTGCTGCCGCTGCGGCTTCAGTCGGCTTGCGCAAATTGTTAATGAATTTGACCATCAGAAAAATGATGAACGCGAGAATCAGGAAGTTGATCAGCACGGTGATGAACGAGCCATAACCAAACACCGCCACGCCTGCCGTCTGCAAATCTTTATACGATTCGGGGCTGCCTTTGAAGCTGGCCGGAATGTCGCCGAGGCGAACAAACTTATTGGAGAAATCGAGGCCGCCGGTGACGAGCCCGACAACCGGCATGATCAGGTCTTTAACAATCGAATTGACAATGGTGGAGAACGCACCGCCGATAATCACACCGACCGCGAGATCCATCACGTTGCCTTTAAGGGCAAATTCCTTGAATTCCTTGACCATGCTCATAGAGGTTTCTCCCAGATATCGATTAGCGAATGATACCAACCTGAGAAGGATAGGCTAGTCCTTTGACAAGGAAAGCCATGAGCGGATCGCTATTCAGGAAACTGTGACGCGCCATGACGCGCACGTTCAATATGCGCGGCAAAACTGACCGGATCGGTATTGGTGCCGCACAGCAGAACGCCCACGCGTTTGCCCTGCAACTGTTCGCGCAGCGGACCGAGCAGCGCCGCGGTGGCGGCCGCGCAGGCCGGCTCGACGGCGAGCTTCAGCTGTCCGAACAAGATCAGCATGGCGGCGCGTAATTGATCGTCGGAAACGGTGACGAGCTGATCGATATGACGGCGGCACAACTCGTAGCTGTATTGCTCGGTATGCGGCGCCATCAGCGAGTCGGCAATGCCGTGCATGGGGCCCATCCTGACCGTGTGATTGGCGGCGAAACTCTTGCCCATCGCGTCGGCGCCTTCGGGCTCCACGCCATACACGTGCACGCGCGGATTGGCGAGCCGCATGGCCGTGGCGACGCCGGCAGCGAGCCCGCCGCCGCCGATCGGCAACACCACCGCTTCGAGGTCGGGCGTTTGCGTGGCCCATTCGTAGCCGAGCGTGGCCGACCCCAGCACCGTGCGATAACCGTTGAACGGATGCACGAAATAGCGGCCTTCTTCAGCCTCGATACGGCGCACCAGTTCGAAGGCTTCGGCAATGTCTTCGGCGAACACGATCTCGGCGCGATACTGCCGGCACAGCGCGACCCGCGCCGGATTGGCCGCGCGAAACAGCACGACCTTGGCGCTGACGCCGAGCCGCATGGCCGCATACGCCACCGCCACCGCATGATTGCCGCCCGACACGCAGGTCACGCCGGCGCTGCGCTGGGTTTCGTCCAGCGCGAGCAGGTTGGTGAACGCACCACGCGCCTTGAAGCTGCCGCCCGCCTGCAGCAGTTCGAACTTGAAGTTCACCACCGTGCCTTCCAGCGACGCGAAGTCGAGCCGGTCGAACACCGGCGTTCGCGTCACCCACGGCGCCAACGCGAAATGCTGGGCGGCGATGTCGTCGAGCGTGGGAATCGGCTCGCCGTCGATCGTGTGGTCCGTGTGCTGCGGTGTGGCGGTTGACATGGCGTGTGAATGGTTTTTGTCGGTATGAGTAAGACCTTTTTTGTGCCGCCCGGTTTCAGTGTGCGTGTGCATCCACCGACATGCTGTGAATGAATTTTTGCAGGAAACGCTCGCACGCGACCAACTGGTCGAGCGCGACGAATTCGTTGGGCTTGTGCGCCTGCTGGATGTCGCCGGGGCCGCAGACGATGCTCGGAATGCCCGCCAGCGAAAACAGACCCGCTTCGGTGCCGTAGGCGACCTTGCGCTTGTCCTGGTCGGCGGTGAGGGCGCGTACGAGCTGCGTGATCGCGGCCTGTTCAGACGAATCGAGCCCGGGCGCCGCGGCGATCTTCGTGATCTCGATCGCCGCCGATGGATGCTCGCGCAACATTTTCGGCAACAGCGTTTCGCGCGCGTATTGGTCGATGCGCGCGAAGATCGGTTCGGGGTCGAGCGTGGGCAGGTTGCGGAATTCGAACTGGAATTTGCAGTCGGCCGGCACGGTGTTGATCGCATTGCCGCCGACGATCGTGCTGGTCTGCGCGGTGGTGAACGGTACGTCGTAGAGTTCGTCGAACGGACCTTGCTCGCGGAACTGATCGGCCATGTCGCGGATATAGCAGATCAGGCGCGCGGCGTACTCGATCGCGTTCAAGCCCTTCGGCGTGAGCGACGAATGCGCGGCCTGGCCGCGCACGCAGCACTGGTATGCGTTGATACCCTTGTGCGCGACGATCGGGCGCATGCTGGTCGGCTCGCCGACAATGCAGCCGTCCGGCTTCACGCCGCGCTTCATCAGGTCGGCGATCATGAGCGGTGCGCCGGCGCAGCCGACTTCTTCGTCGAACGAGAGGGCAAAGTGAATCGGCCTGGCGAGTTTCGTGCGCTGCATCTCGGGCACGAGCGCCAGCGCGGCGCCGATAAACCCCTTCATGTCGCAGGTGCCGCGGCCGTACAGCTTGTCGCCGCGAATCTCCGGCTTGAACGGATCGCTGTCCCATTGCTGACCGTCCACCGGCACCACGTCGGTGTGGCCCGACAGCACCACGCCGCCATTGGTCTCGCCGTCGTGCGCCGGAATCGTCGCGAACAGGTTGGCCCATTTGCCGCTTGGGTCGTGCGTGAGCGTGGCGTCGACACCGACCGCGCGCAGTTCGTCGCGCACGGTTTCGATCAGACCGAGATTCGGATTGCGGCTGACCGTGTCCATCGACACGAGGCGGGTGATCCAGGGGAGCGAAAGCGAGGCGGCGGACGAGGACGTTGACGAGGACTGCGCTGAATCAGCGACGTGAGACATGACAAGACTCCGGCATTTGAGTCTTTCGATCATACCCAAAAAAAATGCACCCGTATGCTGCGGGGCGCGTTTGCGCACCGCAGCATGAACGGAAAGACGCTAGACGTCCCCCGTTTTTCGCGCGTTGCGCGCCTGGGTGCGCACTCGGGTGCGTGCGTGGCTGAGTGCGTTTGTGGGGGCGCTCATGCGTGCGCGGCCCGCGTGGTAACGGCGCAATCCATCATCGCGCGGCGGCGGTGGCGGTCGTGCCGCGGCTCGGCGAACCGAGCGCGCGCAACGTCTCCTTGACCGTCGCGACGCGCACCGCGAGATCGGGGCTGCGCGTTTCGATGCGCAGCTTGTCCTGACCCGCGAGCTTGATGTGCTTATGCTTCTGCACCATCTCGATGATCCGCATGGCGTCGATCGGCGGATTGGGGATGAACTGCAAGCCGATCACGGTTTCGCCCGCATCGATCTTCGAAATGCCGAGCGGCTTCGCCGCCAGCCGCAGCCGGTGCGTCTCCACCAACGCATGCGCTTGCGGCGGCAACTTGCCGAAGCGGTCGATCAGCTCTTCCTGAATGCTGTCGATCGAATCGCTGTGTTCGCAATTAGCCAGGCGCTTGTAGAGCGACAGACGCTCCTGTACGTCGCCGCAATAGTCGGCGGGCAGAATCGCCGGCGCGTGCAGGTTGATCTCGGTGGTGGCGGCAAGCGGCGCGGTGAGGTCCGGCTCCTTGCCTTCCTTGAGCGCCTTGACCGCGTCGTTCAGCATGTCGGTGTAGAGCTGGAAGCCGATCTCGTGAATCTCGCCGGATTGCTTGTCGCCGAGCACTTCGCCGGTGCCGCGAATCTCCAGGTCGTGCATGGCCAGATAGAAGCCCGAACCGAGTTCCTCCATCTGCTGGATCGCTTCGAGGCGGCGTTGCGCCTGTTTGGTCAGCCCCTGCGGATCGTGTACCAGCAGATATGCGTACGCTTGGTGATGCGAGCGGCCCACGCGGCCGCGCAACTGATGCAATTGCGCAAGACCGAACTTGTCGGCGCGGTGCAGCAGAATCGTGTTGGCGCTCGGCACGTCGATGCCGGTTTCGATAATCGTCGTACACAGCAGCACGTTGGCGCGTTGGGCGACGAAGTCGCGCATCACGCGTTCCAGTTCGCGCTCGTGCATCTGACCGTGCGCCACCGCGATCCGTGCTTCGGGCACGAGCGCTTCGAGCATCTGCCGACGATTTTCGATCGTCTCGACCTCGTTGTGCAGGAAGTACACCTGGCCGCCGCGCTTCAGTTCGCGCAGCATTGCCTCGCGAATCACGCTGTCTTCCTCGCGACGCACGAACGTCTTGATGGCCAGCCGCTTTTGCGGCGCAGTGGCGATCACGGAGAAATCGCGCAGGCCCTCGAGCGCCATGCCGAGCGTACGCGGGATCGGCGTAGCGGTCAGCGTGAGCACATCCACCTCGGCGCGCAGCGCCTTCAGCGCTTCCTTCTGGCGCACGCCGAAGCGGTGTTCCTCGTCGATCACCACGAGCCCGAGACGCTTGAACTGCACGTCGGACGAGAGCAGCTTGTGCGTGCCGATCACGATGTCGACCGTGCCTTCGTTGATCTGCTGGATCGCGGCGTTCACTTCTTTGGTCGACTTGAAGCGCGACAGTTCGGCGATTCGCACCGGCCAGTCGGAGAAGCGATCGGTGAAGGTCTGCGTGTGCTGTTCGGCGAGCAGCGTGGTAGGCGAGAGCAGCGCGACCTGCTTGCCACCCATCACCGCGATAAACGCCGCGCGCAGCGCCACTTCCGTCTTGCCGAAGCCGACGTCGCCGCACACCAGGCGATCCATCGGCTTGCCGCTCGTCATGTCGCCGATCACGGCGGCGATCGCGGCGGCCTGGTCGGGCGTTTCCTCGAAGCCGAAGCTCTCGGCGAACTTCACATAGTCTTTCGGTTCGAGCGCGAACGCATGGCCTTCGCGCGCGGCGCGGCGTGCGTACAGATTCAGCAGTTCGGCGGCGGTGTCGCGGATCTGTTGCGCGGCTTTGCGCTTGGCTTTTTCCCACTGGCCCGAGCCGAGCGAATGCAACGGCGCGCTTTCCGGGTCGGCCCCGCTATAGCGCGAGATCACATGCAACTGGGCGACCGGCACATAAAGCTTGCTGTCGCCGGAATACTCCAGGTGCAGGAATTCGGTCTCGCCTTCGCCGAGGTCCATGGTGACCAGACCCATATAGCGGCCGATACCGTGCTGGGAATGCACGACCGGATCGCCGACCTTCAGCTCGGAGAGATCGCGCACCATCGAATCGACGTTGCTCGCCTGCTCCTGGCGGCGCCGCCCGGCGCGACGCGCGAGCGGCCCGTACAGCTCCGTTTCGGTGATCACCGCGATACCGTCGACCGGCACGGCAAAGCCGGTGGCCAATGGCGCGACGCCCAGCGCGAAACGCGCGTCGCCGCTCAGCCAGTCCTGGAAGCTGTCGCTCGCGGCCGGCCGCAGATGGTTGTCCGCCAGCAATTGCAGCAGCGTTTCGCGCCGGCCCGCCGATTCGGCGGCGAACAGCACGCGGTTCGGCGTGGTGGCGAGATACGCGCGCAAGGCGGCGACGGGATCGTCGGCATGGCGGTCGATCGCGAGATTCGGCAGCGGGGTCGACCAGCCGCCGCCCGCGTTCGCGGGCAGCACGAGTCGCGCGAACGGCTTGGCGAACGTGTAGAAATCCTCGTCCGACAGGAACAGCCGCTGCGGTTCCAGGATCGGCCGGTCGCGGTCATGAGACAGGAAGTTGTAGCGCTGCTTCGTGTCGTTGCTGAAGCGCCGGATCGCCGCGTCCAGATCGCCGATGAACGCCAGTTGCGCGCCTTCGGGCAGATAGTGGAACAGCGTGGCGGTGTCCTCGAAGAACAGCGGCAGATAGTATTCGATACCCGCCGACGGCACGCCGTTGCCGATGTCTTTATAGATCGACGCGCGGCTCGGGTCGCCCTCGAAGGTCTCGCGCCAGCGGCTGCGAAATGCGGTGCGCGCGGCTTCGTCGAACGGGAATTCGCGGCCCGGCAGCAGGCGCACGTCTTTCACCGGGTAAAGGCTGCGCTGCGTGTCCGGGTCGAACGCGCGGATCGAGTCGACCTGATCGTCGAACAGGTCGATCCGGTACGGCAGCGGCGAGCCCATCGGGAACAGATCGAGCAGCGAACCGCGCACGCAGTACTCGCCGGGACGCACCACCTGGCTCACGTGTTCGTAACCGGCCAGCGTGAGCTGTGCCTTGAGCCTGGCCTCGTTGAGGCGCTCGCCCTGGGCGAACGAGAACGTATAGCCGGCGAGGAACGAGGCCGGCGGCATGCGGTACAGCGCCGTGGTGGCGGGCACCAGCAGGATGTCGCAGCGGCCTTCGCCGAGATCGTGCAGCGTGGCGAGGCGCTCGGATACCAGGTCCTGGTGCGGCGAAAAGGTATCGTAAGGCAGGGTTTCCCAGTCGGGCAGCAGGCGCACCCGCGCCTCGGGCGCGAAAAAGCCGATTTCCTGCGACAGACGCTGCGCGTCGACCGCGCTTTCGCACACAACGGCCAGCAGCGGCACCTTCTCGCGATAGGCCAGATGGTAGCGGGCGATCAGCAGCGCGTCGGACGAACCGTGCGTGCCGTCGAAGGCGAAACGCTGGCCGGCCTTGACAAGCGCGACGGGCGAAGGGGACTGCGATGATGCGGCGATGTCTGGCATAGATGGAAAAAGGCGGCTCGGGCTCACACGTGAGCGGCAAGTTTACGCGTGTCCGGGCATGGATGCGAAGGACCTATTATAAAATCCGTCCTTTACTTTGACTTCGCGGCCTGCGCCCTCGTGACTTCCCGTCTATTTGCCCTGATTCCATCCGCCGGCACCGGCAGCCGTTCCGGCGCCGCGATGCCCAAACAATATCGCACGGTAGCCGGGCGCGACATGCTGCACTACTCGCTGGCCGCCTTCGACGCCTGCAGCGAATTCGCCCAGACCCTGCTGGTGATCGCGCCCGACGACCAGCACTTCGACGGCCGCCGCTTCGGCCGGTTGCGCTTCGCGGTGCGTCGTTGCGGCGGCGCCTCGCGCCAGGCGTCGGTGTTGAACGGCTTGCAGGCGCTCGCCGAGTTCGGCGCGCACGACGACGACTGGGTGCTGGTACACGACGCCGCCCGGCCGGGCATCACGCCGGCGTTGATCCGCACGCTGGTTGGCGCGCTGAAGGACGACGCCGTGGGCGGCATCATGGCCTTGCCGGTGGCGGACACGCTGAAGCGGATCGACGCGGCATCCGACAGCCGCATTGCCCGCACCGAGACCCGCGACGGTTTATGGCAGGCGCAGACGCCGCAGATGTTCCGCATCGGCATGTTGCGCGACGCGATTCTGCGCGCGCAGGCCGACGGTCACGATCTGACCGACGAGGCGAGCGCGATCGAATGGCTGGGTCATGCGCCCAAGCTGGTGCAGGGCAGCTTGCGCAACTTCAAGGTCACGTATCCGGAAGATTTCGAGCTGGCCGAGGCGATTCTGAGCCGGGCGTCGGCTTCGTGACGACGGGTTGCGGACCGGCTTCGAATCGGTCTCGCTCGCCAGCAGTTTTAATTTCAGTGAATAAGTGGACTTAAGGACTTGACGCATATGGATTTCAGAATTGGCCAGGGCTATGACGTGCATGCGTTGGTGCCGGGACGTCCGTTGATTATCGGCGGCGTGACCATTCCTTATGAGCGCGGCTTGCTCGGCCATTCGGACGCGGACGTGCTGCTGCACGCGATCACCGACGCGATTTTCGGCGCCGCGGCAATGGGCGACATCGGCCGTCATTTCTCCGATACCGACGCGAAGTTCGCCGGCGCGGATAGTCGTGTTCTGCTGCGCGAGTGTTTTGCGCGCGTGAGCGCGGCAGGTTTTTCGATCGCGAACGTGGATAGCAGCGTGGTGGCGCAGGCGCCGAAGCTCGCGCCGCATATCGAAGGCATGCGCGCGAATATCGCGGCCGATCTCGGTCTGCCGCTCGAACGTGTCAACGTGAAGGCGAAGACCAACGAGAAGCTCGGTTACCTCGGACGAGGCGAGGGGATCGAAGCGCAGGCGGCCGTGTTGCTGGTCAAGGACTGATTGGCGGGGCGTTTTGAATGAGCCCGGTGCGGCTCATTCAAGAGGCGCGCGCAGTGGCGGTTAGCGGCGCGTCAAGGCGCGCCTGACGCTGGTTGCCTATTACCAATTAGCAATTACCAATTACCGACTGCCGCTCAGGCGCCTTTGGCGAGCGGAAACTCGATCGTGACTTCGAGCCCCGGGCCCGGCGTACGGTTGCGCAAACGCAGCGCACCACGGTAACGGCCCACCAGACGCTGCACGATGGCCATGCCGAGGCCCGTGCCGTTCGCCTGAGTGCGCGCCGAATTCACCCGATAGAACGGCCGTGTGACCAGCGGCAACTGGTCTTCCGGAATGCCGGGGCCTTCATCGACCACTGAGAGTTCGACTCGCGAGTGCGATACCCGCGTTTCCAGAATCACGTGCGGAATGCCGTCGCCCTCGCTCAGACCGTACTTGCGAGCGTTCTCCAGCAAATTACCCACCACCCGCCGCATGTCGGTTTCGTCGGCCTCGATCACCGCCGACGGCGCGAGCCGCGTGATCAGCCGCATGCTGTCCTCGCTCTGCATGCGCGCGGCCAGTTCCCCTGCGATCACGGAAAGGTCGACCGGTTCCGGCACCCGTTGCACCGGCCGCGCGTAATCGAGGAAGCGGCCGATGATCATGTCCATCTGCTCGATGTCGTCGACCATCGCATCCTTGGTGCTTTGATCGGAGGGGCTCATTTCGGTTTCGAGCCGCAGCCGCGCGAGCGGGGTGCGCAGATCGTGCGAAATGCCCGCGAGCATCAGCGCGCGGTCGGCCTCGAGTTGTTCGAGGTCCTGCACCATCTGGTTGAAACTGCGATTGGTTTCGGCGGCCACGCCCATGCCGCGCTCGGGCAGCGGTTCGGGCGACTGGCCCGAGCCGACCTTGCGTGCGGCCATGGCGAGGCGCGCGAACGGCCGGTTCACCAGACTCGTGATGAACGCCGCGCCGAACAGCGAGAGCGCCAGCGCGAACACGCCCCAGCCGGCCCATTGCAGCCCGGTGGCGTTGTCGAGTTGATCGCGGTCGAGGGCGACCCAATAATCGTCGTCGTCGATCTTGAAGCTGATCCAGACGCCGGGAATGTCGTTCACGCTCTGCGCGATGACCGTGTCGTCGCCGAGCCGGCCGCGAATGTCGTGTTCGATCAGGCGGTTCAGCGACTCGTCGGGCTGGAGTTTGTACTTGTCGGTGGTTTCGCGCGGGTACACGCGCACCCCTTCATTGCTTTCCAGATCCTGCAGCAGTGCGCGCCGCAGGTCGGGATCGGAATAAAGGAGCGCGGTGCGCGTGAGCTTGACGATCGCCACGAGCTGCAGCGCCACGCGCTGCGCGCGCGGCTCGCGTTCGATCACCCGGAAGCTCTGGAACCAGGCGGCGAGACTGACTGCGATCAACAGCGCGATCAGCAGAAAGGTCCGCCAGAAAAGGCCGCCGAACGCGAGCGTCAGGAGGCGCCGGTCGATCCGCATGGGCCCTTCTTATCTGAAATCAAAAACAGGCGGCGAGAGCAAACTCAGGCTGCACCGTCGGGGATGAACACGTAACCCAGACCCCAGACGGTCTGAATGAAACGCGGGCTGCCCGGGTCCGGCTCGATCAGCTTGCGCAGACGCGAGATCTGCACGTCGAGGCTGCGGTCGAACACTTCGTATTCACGGCCACGCGCCAGTTCCATCAGCTTTTCACGCGACAGCGGCTGACGCGGATGACGCGCGAACACCTTCAGCACGGAGAACTCGCCGGTGGTCAGCGGGATTTCCTGGCCGGCCTTGGTGAGGGTGCGGGTGGCCAGGTTCAGCGCGAACTCGCCGAACTCGAACACCTCGGTGGTTTCCGACGGCGCGCCCGGCAATTCGGACGGCGACTGGCGGCGCAGCACCGCGTGAATCCGCGCGACCAGTTCGCGCGGGTTGAACGGCTTGGGCAGGTAGTCGTCGGCGCCCATTTCGAGGCCCACGATACGGTCGACGTCTTCACCCTTGGCCGTCAGCATGATGATCGGCGTGCGGTCGTTGCTGCCGCGCAAGCGTCGGCAAATCGACAGGCCGTCCTCGCCGGGCAACATCAGATCGAGCACGAGCAGATCGAAGCGCTCACGCACCCAGAGCTTGTTCATGGACGGCGCGTTCTCGGCGACATAGACATTGAAGCCCTGTTCACCGAGGTAGCGGCGCAGCAGATCGCGCAGGCGTGGATCGTCGTCGACGACGAGGATTTTCGAAGGGTTTTTAGTTTCCATGGTCGGCATCTTAGCGCGATTAGAAAGGGGTGCGCGGTTGCATCATTTATCGGGTTACAGTCAGTTACAAAATTTACCCGCACTGTGGCACGACGTAAAGCATGGGCAGGTAGACTGCTTTACTGAATGCGGCTGTTCGGTGGATACTTCACTCGACTAAAACTCTCGCACCCGGCTCGTTACCGGGGTTTGTATACGCATTTGAGGTAGCCGGTTGCCGCGCCACGAAGGGAACAACATGAAGGGAGGGGTTTGGCCAAATGTGCGCCTAAGCGTTATTGCACTGGCAGTTGCCGGTACGCTTGCAGGCTCACTGGGACCCACGCTCGCCCATGCCCAGCCTTCCGCCGACAGAGCTGCGAGCGAACGCGCGCCCAGACCCGGCAACCCCAGGCCCAACCGCCACAACGCCAATCTCGACCGTCCGGCTTCCGACGTCATGTTGCGCACCGCAGTCCCCCCCGATCTCGATCAACGCCGTCGTGACGGCCATATGACGCCAGACGAACGGCGTCTGTTACGGCAGCACATCGAAGATGCCGTCCGCGAACTCTACAAGCGTTAGCTATTTCCGTGCCTGCCCTCGGCCGGCATCTCGCGCGTCGTCGTCGCGTGAAAAATTTCGTTGCACTTCCCCCGTCAACTTTCCCGTTTGATCTGCCGTTGAGTGGTCAGAGCGGAGCGCCGCTTGTCGCGTACGGGATGAGCAAACGCCGCTCCGTGACGTTGCGCCAACCCGTTGCGCCAACCCGGATGATCCATGATGAAATTGCCAGGACGTGGTAATCGCAGCGGCTTGCTCGCCGCATCGGCCACCGTGCTCGCGGCGGCGGTCTGCGCTGTGGTTTCCGCCACGCCGGCTTCGGCCGTGCAGCAGCAGGGCGTGCCTCGCGTCCCGCACGCGAAGCATCGGGCCGCGGCATCCGGTGCGGCGGCCGCTACTTCCGATAGCGAACAAGGCATGCTCGACGCCGACGACGCGCGCTTCTTCCTGACACGGGTCGGCTTCGCCCCGGACAACGCGGAGGTCGCCCAATACGTGGGACTGACGCGCGCCCAGGCCGTCGACAAAGTGCTGGCCGGCACGCGAACCGAAGCCCTGACGCCGTTGCCCGAGTGGGTGCTCGAACCGGTCCCGACGCGCGACGTCCGTAAAACGTGGAGCGACGATCAGCGTCGCGACGAGCAACGTCTGCGTGGCCAGCGCTACGACGCATTACGCGCATGGTGGGTGCGTGAGATGCTGACCACGCCGTCGCCGCTGACCGAGCGCATGACGCTGTTCTGGGCCAATCACTTCACCTCCGGCCAGGACAAGGTCGGCTATCCGCAGCAGATGGCGCAGCAGAACATGCTGTTGCGCCGCGACGCGCTCGGCAACTTCGGCGAGATGCTGCACGACGTCGCGAAAGATCCGGCGATGCTGCAATACCTCGACGGCGCGAGCAATCGCAAGGGCAAGCCCAATGAGAATTTCGCTCGTGAGGTGATGGAGCTGTTCACGTTGGGCGAGGGCCATTACTCGCAGCGCGATGTGTCGGAGGCGGCGCGCGCTTACACCGGCTGGAGTCTCGATCCCGATACGCAGGCGTACGTGTGGCGCGCGAACCAGCACGACGACGGCGAGAAGACGGTGCTCGGCGAGGCCGGGCCGTTCGATGGCGATCAGGTGCTCGACATTCTGCTCGCGCGGCCGGATACGGCCACCTTCATCACCACCAAGCTGTGGCGCGAATTCGTGTCCGACACGCCGGACCCGGCGCGAATCGCACCGATCGCGGCGCAGTTCCGCGCCAGTCACTACGACATCAAGGTCGCGCTGCGCGGCCTTTTCCTGAGCGACGCGTTCTGGGACGACGACGATCGCGGCGTGCTCGTGAAGTCGCCGGTGGAATTCGTGGTGGGCACGCTGCGCGCTTTCGATATCGGCTACGACAACACCGCGCCGTTCGCCGCGGAGATTCGCAACCTCGGCGAAAACCTGTTTTATCCGCCGAACGTCAAAGGTTGGCCGGGCGGCACGACGTGGATCAACAGTTCGACGCTGCTGGCGCGCAAGCAGTTCGTCGAGCAGTTGTTCCGCGCGACCGAGGCCGCCAGGCCGCGTCCGATGAGCAAGCCGGCGAACGGCGCGATGAACAATGCGATGAACGGCGCGATGAACGGCAAGGTTGCGGCAGGCGGCGCACCGGCCAGCGGCATGGCAGGTAATTCGCCGTTACAACGTGTGATCGCGCGAACGGGTCAAAACGCGCAAGGGGGCGTACGCTTCGATATCGACACGTGGCTCGCGCATTACAACACCGCGCCGACGGCGAAACCGGGGTTGTCGGCGGAGTTGCAGTTGCAGCACGCGGTCTTGCCGCTGACGCCGGTGGACGCGATCGAAACCGATTCGATCGCGAGCGCCTACCTGGAAGCGTTGCTGATGGACCCGGCTTATCAGTTGAAGTGAGCCGTTGAAACAGGCAGTTCAGGCGAGCCTTTGAAGCAAGCCGCTCACGCCATAACGATCGAACGAGGTGCACGATGAAACGACGCAGCTTTCTCTCGATGGGCGCCGCCGCGAGCGCGACGCTCTGGCTGCCTCGCGCGTTCGGCGCGCAGCTCGACGGACTCGGCGCCTCGCGGGTGCGCGGCTACGACAACCTGCTGATCCTCGTCGAATTGAAGGGCGGCAACGACGGCCTGAACACCGTGATCCCGTTCGCCGACCCTGCTTACTATCAGTTGCGCAAGAACATCGGCATCAAACGCGAGCAGGGCATTCAGCTCGACGAGCGCACCGCGCTGCATCCGTCGCTGCAACCGCTGATGCCGCTCTGGCACAGCCAGCAACTGGCGATCGTGCAAGGCGTGAGCTACGCGCAACCGAACCTGTCGCATTTCCGTTCGATCGAGATCTGGGACACCGCGTCGCGCTCCGACCAGTATCTGCGCGAAGGCTGGCTCACGCGCGCGTTTGCGCAGTCGCCGGTGCCGCCGGGTTTTGCCGCCGACGGCGTGGTGATCGGCAGCGCCGAAATGGGACCGCTCGCGAATGGCGCGCGCGCCATCGCGCTGGTCAATCCGGCGCAGTTCGTCAAGGCGTCGCGCCTCGCGACGCCGGTCTCGCTGCACGAACGCAACCCGGAACTCGCGCATATTCTCGACGTTGAAAACGACATCGTGAAAGCGGCGGACCGGTTGCGTCCCACGCAGGGCCAGGCGCAATTGAAGACGGTGTTTCCCGGCGGCGCGTTCGGCAGTTCGATCAAAACGGCGATGCAGGTTTTAGCGGCCGGCGATACGTCGCAGGAAAAGCCGAAGAGCGGGCAGGGCGTTGCCGTGATCCGTCTGACACTGAACGGGTTCGATACGCACCAGAACCAGCCGGGTCAACAGGCTGCGTTGCTCAAACAACTGGCGGAAGGATTCGCGTCGATGAAGTCGGCGCTGACCGAACTCGGTCGCTGGGACGACACGCTGGTGATGACGTATGCCGAGTTCGGGCGCCGTCCGCGTGAGAACCAGAGCAACGGCACGGATCATGGAACGGTGGCGCCTCACTTCGTGATGGGCGGGCGTGTGCGCGGCGGTCTGTATGGCGTGCCGCCGGTTCTGGCGAGACTCGACGGGAATGGCAATCTGCCGGTCGGTGTGGATTTCCGGCAGATCTATGCGACGGTGTTGGGGCCGTGGTGGGGGCTCGACGCGCCGGCGATTTTGCAGCAGCGGTTCGAGCCGTTGCCGTTGTTGCGCGCGTGAGGCGGGGCGCGTTTAGGGGCGCTTGACGAGAGGCGCTTCAGGCGCGTCGTTTCATGACGACCCGATCTAGCGCGCAACCAGCCGCTCGTCTAGCCCGTCTATTTCGCGCGCCACGCGATCCACAGCTTGCGAACCGGCGTCAACGCGATGCGCTGATGCAGCACGTGATAGCCATCGCGTTCAATCTCATCGAGCAGCGCCAACGCGAGCGCCGCGAGCGCGAGCAGCGTGCGCTGCGCGCTGCGCTCGGTAGCGGGCACGGCCGCTAGCGCGGCATGCAACGCGTCGCGCGCGCGAGTCGTCTCGAAGCGCATCAGGTCGGTGAAGGCGTCGGTATATTTCCGATTGATCAGATCCGCCGCGGTCACGTTGAAGCGCTGCATCTCGTCGATCGGAATATAGATGCGGCCATGGCGGGCGTCGTTGCCGGTCTCGACCACGAGCTGCGCGAGCAGCAGCGCGTCGCCGAGCGGTGCGGACCAGCTCGAAAGCTGCGCGCCGTCCGCAGCGTTCCGTGTCGCCGCGCGCGCCACCAGCGCGGCGAACGTGCCGCCGACGCCTTGCACATAGCGCCGCAGATTCGGATAGTCCAGATAGCGCGCCTGATCGAGATCCATCTCGAAGCCGGCAAGCAAGCTCTGCAGCGCCGGATACTCGGACTTCACGTCGGGCAGATACGCGGCCAGCGCCTTCGACACAGGATGCGACGGCGAACCCGAGGCCAGCGCGGCCAATTCGTTTTGCCACCACGCGAGTTTGGTCCGGCCGATGGTCGGATCGCTGGTCTCCTTGACCGTTTCCTCGAACTCGCGGCGCAGCGCGAACAGCGCGGTAAGCAACGGCTGGCTTTTCGCAGACGCCTGACGCAGCGCGTAGTAAGTGCCCGATCCGGGTGGCGCCGCTTTTTGCTGGCAATAGTCGTCGAAATTCACTGGATTGGGTGTAAGGGGGAACAGGCGGCAAGGAAAGGGCACGGGGTTCGTGCATCGAGCCAAAAATTGTAGCATCGGCGCCCTGCGTACAGATGCCCGGCAGATGCAGACAAGCGCGAATCTATCGGTTAGAATCTCGCGCTTACGGTTTCGGGCGCGAGTTTTGAGCGCGGCTGCAAGCCTGCAGGACATCGGAAAAGGCGCATCGCGTCTATCCGGCTGCGAGGGTGGCGAAATTGGTAGACGCACCAGGTTTAGGTCCTGACGCCCGCAAGGGTGTAGGGGTTCGAGTCCCCTCCCTCGCACCATTCATCTGTAACGAAAAACCCCGTGAAGTCTTTGGACTAACGGGGTTTTTTGTTTTCAGCCCGGGTTTTTGGCGGTGCCGGGCAGGTGCTGCCTGCCCGGCTGTGCTCAAGCGGCCGGGCTCAAGCTTCTGGCGCGTCGTCGGCTTGCGCCTGCATCCCCGGCAGTTCGGCTTGCGTCGCGCCTTCGAGGAAACGGCGGGTCGAATCGAACGCTTGCAGCATCGGTTCGGGCCACGGCGTTTTCAACATCACGGCTTGATGGTTGTCGAATGCCGATGACAGCAGTTTCGCCAGTTCTGGCGAGCGCAGATGACGCAGCAGCACGCTGACGGCAATCGCTGTCGCCTGGCTGGCGCCGGCGGTCTGGAGTTCCGAAGCGGTGAGCGCCGCGACCTGTTTGTTGATGTCCACTGCAACTTCCTTGGATGAGATGTGGGAGATTGAAGGCTCGGTGGCCGTTGCCGAATTTTGACATGGTTGGCGGGTCGCCGCGTGGCGGCGAGGTGGTGGCCAGGTCGTCGGTGTGGTTCAATGCGCTGCGCTCGCGGCGCGGGTGCTTCGTTAGCGTGGCTTGCGTTGCGCGGTATCGGCTCGGCGCGATGTCGCGGACGGTGCTTATGCGGCCCCCAGACCGTTATGCTGGAAGGTGCGCAAGCGTGCTCCGTCGTCAGCAGGTCCGGGCGATGCGTCGGGGCGGGTTTTAGCGGTTCTGTGCGCGGCAGGCGCTCGGCATGGGTGACACGTACTCTGTTTAACCTGTTGCGCGAGAGTGTTGTCGAGCGGTTTGTGTTGTTCATCGGTATGGGTTCGATGTGGCTGCTGGTTGCCTGCATCTAGCCGTTGCCGCCCAAGGCTGTGGTCGTGGAAACCGAGCAATGAAGCGTGTCCTGAAACTGACCGGCTGGTGTGGTTCATTCGTGTTCGCGTGGCTGTCGGCGCAGGCGTCGGCCGCCGACAATTTCGCGGAGCGCTTCGCGCTGCAACTCGACAATGGCGCCGCCTATTACAGCGTGAGCTTGCCTGCCACCGTCTACGCGGCGAGCCAGCGCAGCGATCTGGGCGACGTGCGTGTCGTCGACAGCGCCGGCGAAGCCATGCCTTACTCACTCGAAATTCCACGCGACGCCGCGCGCAGCGCGCCCACGTTGCGTCCGGTGAACTGGTTTCCATTGCCGCCGGCGCTGCCCGGCGCGTCCAGCGCGCCATACGGTGTGGCCATGGCCGCCGACGGCTCGCTGCGTGCCACCGCGGCTCCGCCGGCTCGCGAACAGCACGACACGGATCTGATCGACGCGGGGCGTGCGGCGCGCGCGGGCCGCGTGAGCGCGTTGCTCGTGCACCTGCGGGACGACAATTACCAGGGGCGCGTCACGGTCGAAGCCAGCGACGATCTGCGTCATTGGCAACCCGCCGGCGAGGCACAGTTGCTCAAGGTCAACGCCAACGGCAGCGCGCTGAGCCAGGACCGCATCGAACTGGATGGTGCGCCGGCGCGCTATCTCCGCCTGCATTGGCTCGACGGCACGCCCTATGTCGAGTCGATCGACATGGAAGTGCAGGCCGTCGCCGTTCACGCGCAACGCGCCGACGCGCAACGAAGCTGGCGCGAAGGCATCGTCGCTCATGCCGGGCCGAAGCCCGGCGAATATTTCTTCGCGACGGGCGGTCCCTATCCGGTCGACCGTCTTCGTCTGAATCTGCCGCAGCCCGATACGGTGGCGCCCGCGGTCGTCTATTCGCGCGCGGGTCTGGGGGCGCCGTGGCGCGAAGTAACGAGCGCGACGCTGTTCCGCTTGCACAACGGCACGGTCGAGCAGAGCAATCCGTCGCTCTCGTTCGCGCCCGATACCGATCGGCAATGGCGGGTGGTGGTCGATGCGCACAATGGCGGACTGGGCAATGGGACCTTGACGGTTGCCGCCGGCTGGCGTCCGGCGACGCTGCTTTTCGCCGCGCGTGGGGCCGCGCCGTTCACGCTTTCGGTGGGGAGTGCGGCGACCGTGTCGGCGGCGGTGAGTCGGGATGAGGTGACGGCGGGCGCGTCATCGGTTGCGGCGACGGCGCACGTGGGTGGTGCGTTATCACTTGCGCCGGACGCCGATGCCCAACCCGCGCAGCCGGATGCGCGGCGTCGCTATCTGTTGTGGACGGCGTTGCTGCTCGGGGTGGGTTCGCTCGCGGCGCTTGGATGGCGACTTGCGCGCGGTGCTCGCACGCGGGCGCAGGTGCAGGCGGGTGGAGCGAAGGCAAATGGCCTGCCAGTCGAATCCGGAGGAGTGAACGCTCCGGCTGAAGATGCGGGTGCCGCGCGGTCCAACGTTGGAGTGAATGCCGGCATTAAAGGTGACGGCAAAACCTGAGCTCGGTCTCAACGCCAAACGTGACGGTAAAGCCTGATCTCAGCGCCGACGTCAAGCGCCAAACGTGAAGGCAAAACCTGAGCTCACGCATGTCGACTCAGCTTTCGCCATCACGTCTCACTCCTCGCGCGCAATCATCGTTTCGATGATTTTGTCGAGGGCATGGCCGAACGCGACTTTTTCCTGCTCGTCGAGGCAATCGAACAGATCGCCATTCCACTTGCGCGCGATCGGCATCACCTTCCGGTATAGCGCGCGACCCTGCGTGGTCAGCGACACCAGCACGACGCGGCCGTCTTCGGCGCTCGGCTCGCGCTGCACGAGCCCTTGCTTGATCAACGCTTCCGCCGCGCGGCTCGCCTGACTTTTGTCGAGGTTGGCATGCCGCGCCAGTTCCATGATCGAGAACGGCCCGAACGAGCCCACCGATGCAATCACGCGGGCCTCGGGCAAGGTCACGCCGAGCTTTTCCTGATAGCGCTCGCTGATGCCACGCTCGGCAAGCTTGTTCAGCACATGCAGGCGATACGTGAGGAACTGCTCGAGCCCGGCTTTGGCGGAGTCCTTCATGGTCTTCCCGTAGTGAGTGATGCGGTCGCGGCGCTGTGATTGTTGCCGCAACCGTTGCGTCGGTCAACGCGCGCCGAATTTCAGGCGCGTCAATTGTTCTGCCGCGTCGGCCAGCAGACGCGCGGCCTCGCGAATTGCGACGTCGAGCGTGATTGGGCCGGGCGCCGGCGAGAAGCAGCCGCTGAAGTACTCGGCGAGCCGCGGCAAGGCTGCGGAGTCCACCGCGCCGGAGAGCAAGGTGGCCGGCACGCCGGCGGCTTGAGCGTGGCGGCAGGCGATGAAGGGCGCTTTGCCGTGCAGCGTTTGCACGTCCGACCGGCCTTCGCCCGTGATCAGCCAGTTGGCGCCTTCGAGCGCGGCGTCGAGTCCGATCTGGCGCGCGACGGTTTCCGCGCCCGGCTCGAATTGCGCGCCGAGCATATGCAGCGCGAAGCCGAGGCCGCCGGCCGCGCCCGCGCCCGGCAGGTCGCGCGCGCTGCGTCCGAGCGCCGCTTCGAGCAGATCGGCGAAGTGGGCGAGCGCGGCGTCGATCGACGCGATCTGCTCGGGCTTCACGCCCTTTTGCGGGCCGAACACGGCGGTGGCGCCGTGCTCGCCCGTCAGCGGGTTGTCGACATCGGACATGCCGACGAATTGCGTGCTGGAGAGCCGCGCGTCGAGTTGCGACACGTCGAGTCGCACGACGCGCGCGAGTTGTTCGGGTGTAGCCTCGAGTTCATTGTCTTGCGCATCGAACAGTTTCAGGCCGAGGCCGGTCAACAGGCCGGCGCCGCCGTCATTCGTGCTGCTGCCGCCGAGCGCGACGTAAAAGCGCCGCACACCTGCGTCCAGCAGCGTGCGGATCGCTTCGCCCATGCCACGCGTGCTGCGCGCCTCGACCGGCACGCCCATGCCGACGGGGTCCGTGATGCCGACCACTTCCGCCGTTTCGACGATCGCGCTGCCGTCGGCGAGCAGACCCGTGAGCGCCTCGCGCACCGGGCCGGCCGCGCCGCGCACGCTAAGCGTGCGGCGTTCGCCGCCGCTCGTCAGCATGGCGTCGAGCGTGCCTTCGCCGCCGTCGGCCATCGGGCAGATGCGCACGTCGGCGTCGGGCCGGGCGCGGCGAATGCCCGACGCGATCGACTGCGCGACCTGTTCCGCGCTAAGCGAGCCTTTAAAAGAATCGGGAGCAATGACGACGACGGGCGAGGACGGCGAATTCGGCATGGTGTCTCTGATAGTTTGGAATCGTGGCGAGGGCAGGTGCGGCGACGGCGCCGCGCAAGCATTTCGGGCGCAGCCCCGGGCGCGTGCGTAACTTTATCAGCATGGGCGCGCCGACTGAATATGTCGAACGGCATAGCCGGGATCGTCCGCACATGGCCGAAACCGTGCCGAAACGGCGTGGAAAGCGGCTCGAATCGCGAGAAAAATGCGGTGAATCGAGGAATCCCGCTTGGGCGCGCAAATAGTTTGCTAAAATATTCGGCTCTTTGGACCCAACCGTGCTGCCGGCGGCCTGCAAGCCCGCGGCGCAGGCGCGCAATCGACGCAACGCCACGCTGTGAAGCGACGTCGAAACGCGGCACGGAGAAGATAACTGATTCGCTCGAATAATTTTAGGACGATTGAAGCCATGGCTAACGTTGTTGAGAACCTCGGCAAGCTCGAACGCCGCGTCACGATTTCCCTGCCGAAGGACGCCGTGCAGAAGGAAGTGGACTCGCGTATCCGTCAACTCGCGAAGAACGTGCGCATGCCGGGTTTCCGCCCGGGCAAGGTGCCGCTCAAGATGGTGACGCAACAGTATTCGGGTCAGGTGGAAGCCGAAGTGCTGAGCGACAAGGTCGGCAAGGAATTCTTCGACATCAGCCGCGCTGAAAACCTGCGGGTTGCAGGTCAGCCGAGCTTCGCGCCGAAATCCGACGCAGTGGAAGGCGACTACGCTTTCGACGCGACCTTCGAGGTGTATCCGGAAGTGAAGCTGGGCGACGTCGCCACGGCTGAAATCGAGCGCACCACGACCACCATCACCGAAGCGGAAATCGACCGCACGCTGGAAATCCTGCGCAAGCAGCGCGTGCATTTCCACGCTCGCGGCGAAGCCGGCGACCATGGTGACGGCGGCGCGGACACGGCGGCAAAAGAAGGCGATCGCGTATCGGTCGACTTCGTCGGCAAGATCGAAGGTGAAGTGTTCCAGGGCGGTAGCGCTGACGACTTCGCTTTCGTGCTGGGCGAAGGCCGCATGCTGCCGGAATTCGAACAGGCTGCTACGGGCCTGAAGGTCGGCGAGTCGAAGGAATTCGACCTGGCGTTCCCTGAGGACTACCACGGCAAG
Source organism: Paraburkholderia bryophila (assembly GCF_003269035.1). Lineage (GTDB taxonomy): Bacteria > Pseudomonadota > Gammaproteobacteria > Burkholderiales > Burkholderiaceae > Paraburkholderia > Paraburkholderia bryophila. The sequence goes on from NZ_QLTK01000003.1 coordinate 180,357, forward strand.
GAAGTCGCCGGTAAGACCGCGCAATTCACGATCACGATGAAGAAGATCGAATGGCCGCATCTGCCGGAAATCGACGCTGAATTCGCAAAGTCGCTCGGTATCGAAGACGGCGATCTGACCAAGATGCGCGCCGAGATCAAAGACAATCTCGAACGTGAAGCGAAGCGCCGCACGCAAGCGATCGTCAAGAATCAGGTGATGGACGCGCTGCTGAAGATTTCGGAGCTGGACGTGCCGAACGCGCTGATCGAACAGGACCAGGAACGCCTCGTCGTGATGGCGCGTCAGGATCTGGAGCAGCGCGGCGTGCCGAACGCCAAAGACGCACCGATCCCGGCTGCCATGTTCAAGGACCAGGCCGAGCGCCGCGTCAAGCTGGGTCTCGTGCTGGCCGAACTGGTCAAGGCGAATGAGCTGCAAGCCAAGCCTGAGCAGATTCGTGCCGAAGTCGACGAATTCGCGAAAAGCTACGAAGACCCGAAGGAAGTCGTCCGCTGGTATTATTCCAACCAGCAACGTCTTGCTGAAATGGAAGCGTATGTCGTTGAAGCCAACGTCGTCGATTTCGTCCTCGGCAAGGCCAAGGTGACGGACAAGGAAGTAAGCTTCGAAGAACTGGCAAGCGCAACGGCGCAAGCGTAAGCGTCGCTGCAACGGCGTGCCGGCTGTCGGAGTGACGGCCCGCACGCCGTTTTTTTGTGCGGCGAACGGGTAGTGAGCATGCGTTGTATTTTGCATGGCGTGTTGCGCCACGTTGCATGCGGCGCTCGCACTGATCGCGCACTTGAATACGGGCTCGTCGACCACACCTGTCTAGCATCTAATATTTAGAATATTTCCAGACAAGGATCAATTGCATGACCTTTCGCGCCCAAATGCTGGACACGTTGACCTCCCAGTCGTCCCGGGATCTCGAAGCGCAGGCGCTCGGACTGGTGCCGATCGTCGTGGAAACGAGCGGCCGGGGCGAGCGCTCGTATGACATCTATTCGCGTCTGCTGAAGGAACGCATTGTGTTCCTGGTCGGCGAGGTGAACGACCAGACGGCCAATCTGGTTGTCGCGCAGATGCTGTTCCTTGAAAGCGAAAATCCGGACAAGGACATCAGCTTCTACATCAATAGCCCGGGAGGCTCGGTGTCGGCGGGCATGGCGATCTACGACACGATGCAGTTCATCAAACCCGACGTTTCCACGCTGTGCATGGGGCTCGCGGCCAGCATGGGCGCGTTCCTGCTGGCGGCCGGCGCGAAGGGCAAGCGTTTCGCGTTGCCGAACTCGCGCGTGATGATTCACCAGCCGTTGGGTGGCGCACGTGGTCAGGCGTCGGACATCGAAATTCAGGCGCGCGAAATCCTGTATTTGAAGGAGCGGCTGAATCATCTGCTGGCGCACCATACCGGCCAACCGGTCGAGCGTATTGCACGCGACACCGACCGCGACAATTTCATGTCGGGTGACGACGCGCAAGCTTACGGTCTGGTCGACCAGGTCGCGCACAAGCGTCCTTGATCTGGTGCGGCTTTGCCTCGAAACGAGGCAAAGCCGTCGTCCGATCGGTTTGTGAAATAATCAAAACTCGTCCGAGCGCCTGCGGCAAACGCCGTCACCTTGGCTCAGCCCCTGCCGCGCCCCAACTGTGAGGCCGGGGCAAACGGCGTATCATGTAATCGAGTGTCCGGAGGCTCACACATCTATGGCGGACAAGAAAAGTTCTAACAGCGAAAAGCTGTTGTATTGCTCGTTTTGCGGCAAGAGCCAGCATGAGGTCAAAAAACTGATTGCCGGCCCGTCGGTGTTCATCTGCGATGAATGTATCGACCTGTGCAACGAAATCATTCGTGACGAAGCGGCAGGTGCGGGCATCGAGGCCGGCTTGTCCAAGTCCGATCTGCCGAGCCCGCAGGAAATCCGTGAAATCCTCGACCAGTATGTGATCGGTCAGGAACGCGCGAAGAAGATTCTCGCTGTGGCGGTGTACAACCACTACAAACGCCTCAAGCATCTCGACAAGAAAGACGAGATCGAACTCTCCAAGAGCAACATTCTGCTGATCGGCCCGACGGGTTCCGGCAAGACTTTGCTCGCGCAGACATTGGCGCGTCTTCTGAACGTCCCGTTCGTGATTGCCGACGCAACCACGTTGACGGAAGCCGGCTATGTCGGCGAAGACGTCGAGAACATCATCCAGAAGCTGCTGCAAAACTGCAATTACGAAGTCGACAAAGCCCAGCGCGGCATTGTCTACATCGACGAAATCGACAAGATCAGCCGCAAGTCCGACAACCCGTCGATCACCCGCGACGTGTCGGGTGAGGGCGTGCAGCAGGCATTGCTGAAGCTGGTCGAAGGCACGATGGCGTCGGTGCCGCCGCAGGGCGGTCGTAAGCATCCGAATCAGGATTTCATCCAGGTCGACACGACCAACATCCTGTTCATTTGCGGCGGCGCGTTCGACGGACTCGAAAAAGTCATCGTCGATCGTACCGAGAAGACCGGTATTGGCTTCGGCGCCAGCGTGAAGAGCAAGCAGGACCGCGACGCCGGCGAAGTGCTGCGCGAAGTGGAGCCGGAAGATCTGATCAAGTTCGGTCTGATTCCGGAACTGATCGGTCGTCTACCGGTGGTGGCCACGCTCGGCAAGCTCGACGAAACGGCGCTGATGAAGATCCTCGTCGAACCGAAGAACGCGCTGGTGAAGCAGTATCACAAGCTGTTCAACATGGAACGCGTCGAGCTCGAAATTCGCCCGGGCGCGTTGCAGGCCGTGGCACGTAAGGCGATTCGTCGCAAGACGGGTGCACGGGGTCTGCGCTCCATTCTGGAACAGGCGTTGCTTGACGTGATGTACGATCTGCCGGCAATGAAAGGTGTTAGCAAGGTCATCATCGACGACAACGTGATTGATGGCGACGGCAAACCGCTGCTGATCTATGAAGACGCGCCAAAAGTGGCGGGTTCGAACTGATCGGCTTTCGGGTTCTGCAAAAAAAGCCGTTCATGGCGACGTGAACGGCTTTTTTCGTTTATCGTGTGGTCAAGGAAGTCTGTTTTCACTATGGAGTCACTGAACCTTCGGAGTCACTGAACTTTTCCCACACGCGGAGGCTTGCAATATTTTCTGCTGGCCTCACCTATCGAACGAACTGATTCCACTCATGGGGAAATGAAATGTCAGGAACCCAACTCCTCCCGCCGGAACGCATTACGCTCCCGCTGCTCCCGCTGCGTGACGTAGTCGTTTTCCCGCACATGGTGATTCCGCTCTTCGTAGGCCGCCCGAAGTCGATCAAGGCTCTCGAAGCAGCGATGGAAGGCGGCAAGCACATCATGCTCGTCGCCCAGAAAACGGCTGCGAAAGATGAGCCGACCGAAAAGGACATGTACGAAGTAGGGTGTATCGCCAACATCCTGCAAATGCTGAAGCTGCCCGACGGTACCGTGAAGGTGCTCGTCGAAGGCTTGCAGCGCGCGAAGACGCTTTCCATCGAAGAACAGGAAACGCAGTTTTCGTGCGAAGTCATGCCGCTCGAACCCGACCACGCCGACAGCGCTGAAACCGAAGCGCTGCGCCGCGCGATCGTGTCGCAGTTCGACCAGTATGTGAAGCTGAACAAGAAGATCCCGCCGGAGATCCTGACGTCGCTGTCGGGTATCGACGAGGCTGGTCGTCTGGCCGATACGATCGCGGCGCATCTGCCGTTGAAGCTCGACCAGAAGCAGCACATCCTCGAAATGTTCCCGGTGATCGAGCGTCTCGAGCATCTGCTCGCGCAACTCGAAGCCGAGATCGACATTCTGCAGGTCGAAAAGCGCATCCGTGGGCGTGTCAAACGCCAGATGGAGAAGAGCCAGCGCGAGTACTACCTGAACGAGCAGGTCAAGGCGATCCAGAAGGAACTCGGCGAAGGCGAGGAAGGTGCGGATCTCGAGGAACTCGAGAAGCGCATCACGGCTGCCCGCATGCCGAAGGAAGCCAAGAAGAAGGCTGACGCCGAGCTGAAAAAGCTCAAGCTGATGTCGCCGATGTCGGCTGAAGCCACCGTCGTGCGTAACTATATCGACACGCTGATCGGCTTGCCGTGGCGCAAGAAGAGCAAGGTCAACAACGACCTCTCGAATGCGGAACGCGTGCTCGACGAAGACCACTTCGGTCTCGAGAAAGTGAAGGAACGCATTCTCGAGTATCTCGCGGTCCAGCAACGTGTCGACAAGGTGAAAGCGCCGATCCTGTGCCTCGTTGGGCCTCCGGGTGTCGGTAAGACGTCGCTCGGCCAGTCGATCGCTCGTGCCACGAACCGCAAGTTCGTGCGTATGGCGCTCGGCGGCGTGCGCGACGAAGCCGAGATTCGCGGTCACCGTCGTACGTATATCGGTTCGATGCCCGGCAAGATTCTGCAAAGCCTGACCAAGGTCGGCGTGCGCAATCCGCTCTTCCTGCTCGACGAAGTCGACAAGATGGGGCAGGATTTCCGCGGCGATCCGTCGTCGGCATTGCTGGAAGTGCTTGATCCGGAACAGAACCATACGTTCGCCGATCACTACGTCGAAGTCGACTTCGATCTGTCGGACGTGATGTTCGTGGCGACGTCGAACTCGCTGAACATTCCGCCGCCGCTGCTCGACCGGATGGAAGTGATCCGTCTGTCGGGTTACACGGAAGACGAGAAGGTCAGCATCGCGCAACGTTATCTTTTGCCGAAGCAGAAGAAGAACAACGGCCTCAAGGAAGGCGAGGTCGATGTGACGGAAACGGCGATCCGCGACATCATTCGTTACTACACGCGTGAAGCGGGCGTGCGTTCGCTCGAGCGTGAAATTTCGAAGATCTGCCGCAAGGTCGTGAAGATGCTTCTGCTGAAGAAGGCGGAAGGCGCGGTGAAGGTCGACGGCAGCAACCTCGACACGTTCCTTGGCGTGCGCAAGTACGACTTCGGTCTGGCAGCGAAGGAAAATCAGGTTGGCCAGGTTACGGGTCTCGCGTGGACGGAAGTGGGCGGCGATCTGCTGACCATCGAAGCCGCGGTGATGCCGGGTAAGGGCAACGTGATCCGCACGGGTTCGCTCGGTGACGTGATGAAGGAATCGGTCGAGGCTGCACGTTCGGTGGTTCGTTCGCGCTCGCGTCGTCTCGGTATTAAGGACGAAGCGTTCGAGAAGCAGGACATTCACATTCACGTGCCGGAAGGCGCCACGCCGAAAGACGGCCCTTCGGCCGGTATCGCGATGACGACCGCGCTGGTGTCGGTATTGACCGGTATTCCGGTACGTGCCGATGTCGCGATGACGGGCGAAATCACGTTGCGCGGCGAAGTGCTGCCGATCGGCGGCCTGAAAGAAAAACTGCTGGCGGCGCATCGCGGCGGCATCAAGCTGGTGCTGGTTCCGGAAGAAAACGTCAAGGACTTGACGGAGATCCCGGACAACGTGAAGAACGCAATCGAAATCGTGCCGGTCCGCTGGATCGACAAGGTGCTCGAACTGGCGCTCGAACGTGTGCCGCAGGCGTTGCCGGAGGAAGAGCCGAAACCGGCTACTCCGGTTGCGGCTGAGGCAGGTAAAGATGTCGGTGCGACGGAAGTCGTAAAGCACTAATGTTCAAGCGCTAAAGCGGCACACGGCGAAAGCTGCTTGCCGGACAAAAAACCCGCGGTCATGCCGCGGGTTTTTTATTGCCTGCTCCTTTTATCGCCCGGTTATCGCTTGATCTCCATCGCGCCTCGCCACGCGTTTCGCAGCGCGTCTGTCATGCCGCTTTAGCACCGGGTTTCCCAACCTTTGAACAATCGCACGACCTGCGCGCCGACGGGTTGCACGTACATCGATTGACGGCAAGATTCGGTGATAAACAGGCCTTTGCAAAACCCGCCGAATCAGGCTCAACCCCGCTTGACACAAGGGTTTCGGCCAATTCTAATGATTCGGCTCGGCGTAGCCCGCCGGCCGCGTGAAGCCAGGCGCTGCAGAGCGCCATCACGATCGCCATACACATTCTCGGGGGTTGGAATGAACAAGACGGAATTGATCGATCACATTGCACAGCAAGCCGACATTTCGAAGGCTGCGGCGGGCCGCGCGCTCGACGCCGTGATCGGCGGTGTCAAAGGAACGTTGAAGAAGGGCGAATCGGTGACGCTGGTCGGCTTTGGTACGTTCGCGGTCGGCAAGCGCACCGCGCGTACGGGCCGCAATCCGCGCACGGGCGCCGCGATCAAGATCAAGGCGGCAAAGGTGCCCAAATTTAGGCCTGGCAAAGCTCTGAAGGATGCGCTAAACTAATGGGCTTGCTGCTTGGGAAATCAGGCGGCAGAAAATAAGCAAGCTGATTCACTGAAGTGGTATTGGATCGTGAAACGGGTGCTTAGCTCAGTTGGTAGAGCGGCGCCCTTACAAGGCGTAGGTCGGGAGTTCGAGCCTCTCAGCACCCACCAGTTTCCGGTTTAATCGAGTGTCTCAGTCAGCGCAGTAACAGTGAAGTACAAGGAGTGGTAGTTCAGTCGGTTAGAATACCGGCCTGTCACGCCGGGGGTCGCGGGTTCGAGTCCCGTCCACTCCGCCAGACATCCTCGAAAGGCGAACTACGGTTCGCCTTTTTTATTGCCCGCTGTTGTAAGATCGGGCGTTCTGTTTTTGGCACCCCTCACGCATGCTCGATTTTTTCCGTAATCACAAACGCCTGATGATGGTCATGCTCATCCTCGTCATTGTGCCGGGGTTGGGTTTTGTGGGTATTCAAGGCTTCCGCGGCTTCTTCGACGAAAGCGCGAATGTCGCGAGCGTCAACGGTCACAAGATCACGCGCGCCGAATACGACGACGCGATGCGTCAGCAACTCGACCGTGCCCGTCAGATGCTCGGCGCGCAGTTCGACATGAAGTCGTTCGATACGCCTGAACGTCGTAGCGAAATGCTCGACGGTCTGATCGAGCAACGCGTACTGGCCGACGAAACACAGCGCCTGCATCTCACTGCGTCGGACGACGCGGTGCGTCGCGTGCTGCTGAACGACCCGGTGATCTCGTCGCTGAAGAATCCCGACGGTTCGATCGACGTCGAGCACTACAAGCAGTTGCTCGCCATGCAAGGCATGACGCCCGATCAATACGACGAGCGCGTGCGCTACAGCATCGCCACGCAGCAACTGCCGGCCTCGATTCAGGGCAGCGCGTTCACGTCGAAGACGCTTGCGCAGCATCTGACCGAGCTCGCCGAGCAGCAGCGTGAAGTGCAGGGCATCGCCTTCCATCCGCGCGACTACGCGGCGAAAGTGCAGCCGACCGACGCGCAACTGCAGGCGTATTACGACGCGCACAAGAACGACTTCGCCACGCCCGCCACCGCCACGATCCAGTATCTGGTGATGTCGCCGGCCACGCTGGCGGCGTCCGCGCAGCCGAGCGACGCCGATCTGAAAAAGTACTACGACGACAACATCGCGCACTTCCGCACGGACGGCCAGGTGCGAGCCAGCCACATCCTGATCGCGGCGCCGAAAGACGCGAGCGCGGCGGACAAAGCCAAGGCGAAGCAGAAAGCTGAAGCGTTGCTCGCGCAGGTCAAGGCACACCCGGATCAGTTTGCGCAGCTCGCGCAGCAGAATTCGCAAGATCCGGGCTCGGCGTCGAAGGGCGGCGATCTCGGTTACTTCGGTCCCGGCATGATCGCCGGCGGCAAGGCCTTCGACGACGCGGTGTTCGCGTTGAAGAAAGACGAAGTCAGCGGCATCGTGCAAACGGACTTCGGCTATCACATCGTCAAGGTGACGGACGTGAAGCCGGCGGTCACCAAGCCGTTCGACGAAGTCAAAGATCAGATCTCGAAAGACCTGAAGACGCAACTGGCAACCAAGGCATTCAGCGACGATTCGGAAGGCTTCACGTCGATCGTCTACGAAAAAGCGAAGAGCCTGCAACCGGCCGCGGACAAGTACAAGCTGCAAGTGCAAACCGCCACGGTCACGCCGCAGCCGGATCCGAAGCTGCCGCCTGGCAGCCCGCTCGGCAATCCGAAGTTCCTGGCCGCCGTATTCGCGAGCGACGCCGTGACCGCGCGCAACAACACGCAGGCCATCGACGTTGGCGGCAACACGCTGATCGCGGCACACGTCACCGATTACAAAGCGGCCGCCGTGCCGGCGCTCGACGCGGTCAAAGACGCGGTGCGTCAGAAGGTGATCGCAGTGCAGTCGGACGAAGCGGCGCACAAAGACGGTATCGCGAAGCTGGCCGACTTTGAGAAGTCCAAATCGACCGCGGGTTTCTCGTCGCCGCTGAAGGTGTCGCGCAATGATGCGCAAGGCGTGCCGCCGGCAGCACTGAGTGCAATCTACAAGGCAGACGCGCAAAAATTGCCGGCCTACGTCGGCGTGGACCTCGGTGACGACGGTTACGCGATCTATCGTGTGAACGCGGTGGTTGCGGGCGCACCGATCGACCCACAGCGTCTGGCTGCGGCGCAGCAACAGATTGGACAAGTCGACGCGCAGTCCGAATCGGAAGCGTATCTGCAGGCCGTGCGAGCCCGTTCGAAGGTGAAGTTCTTCGGCGCGTTGGACAGCAGCAATGCGCAGGCGAGCGGCGAATAAGCCTTAACATTCGCGCCGATTGCTGCAGCATGCAAAAAAAGCCCCGCATAGTGCGGGGCTTTTCATTTGGCGAGCGTGCCGGAGTTCCAGACGCTTTACCGATAGGGATCGCCAAACGGTTTGCTGCAGTGTTTCAAAGAGCGGATCACAGGCAGCCGCTAATGGCGCCGGTAGCGTCGCTACCCGCACCGCCATTCGCGCGGAAACCCACCCACGTACCCTTGCCGGAATACGACGGACGCACCACCGCGGCCGCGCCGTTAGGCGGCTGCTGGCCCGGGACATACACGTCCACGGCCTGATCGTTAGCCATCGTGTCCTGCGACACGACCTGCTGTTGCGAGCCGTCCGCCCATTTCTGCGCGATGCAGGTGGCAACGGCCTTCACCGGTTGCTGGCTTTGACCGACAGATTGGACGCCTGCAGGCGGTTGAGCGGCGCAGGCAGAAATTGCCACGGTCAAAGCGATTAACGGTAGATATTTCACGTTATCTCCTCAAGAGTCGCTCAAAAATCGAGCCGGGTGACACGGGATTACGTAAGTGTCGGATAGACCTTGCCGATCCGTGTTCCCAAAGTTCTAAAAACAAGTTGTCGGCGCGCTATTCAGCGCGGCGAACTTGGTCGAAGGAGCGGCTTAACCACAGGCCACACGTTGTTGAGTAGCACTGGCTGTGCCTGCTGGGTCGGATGCATCTGATCGGCCTGGAACATGTCCGGTTTGTCCGCGATGCCGGCGAGCAGAAACGGCACTAGCGGCACATGCAATTGCTGCGACAGCTGGCCGTACATGGCGTGGAACTTTTGGGTGTAGTCGGGGCCGTAATTAGGCGGCACGTACATGCCGACCAGCACGACCTTCGCGTGACCCTGTTGAGCCTGCTCGACGATCGTGCGCAGGTTGTCGTCGGTGGTCGAGAGGGGCACGCCGCGCAAGGCGTCGTTAGCGCCGAGTTCGACGATCACGATGCTCGGCTTCAAACGTTCCAGCAAGGCCGGCAAACGGGCGCGTCCGCCGCTGGTGGTGTCGCCGCTAATGCTTGCATTGGCGACGCTATAATCGATTCGCTCTGCCGCCAGGCGCTGGCGCATCAAGGCAACCCAGCCCGTGTCGCGCGGCAGGCCGTATTCGGCGGAGATGCTGTCGCCGAGCACGACGATTACCGGCCTGGCCGGTTCCGGCGCGTTGGCGGCACGCGCCGCGAAGGGCAGCGCAAACAGGGTGGCGGCCATCAGGCCCAAGCCGAATGCCGAAGTCGGCGTTGCAGAACGCGGCGCCATGGCAAGCACTTTCAACCTACGCTTCACCATGCTAAACAAAACTGATCCGGTCATTGAAGTGCGGGGTTTGTGCAAGAAGGTTAAGGATGCAACGGGCGAGCTGACGATTCTCGACAACATCGATCTTGCTATCGATGCCGGCAGCAGCGTGGCGATCGTCGGCGCATCCGGGTCGGGCAAGTCTACGCTGCTCGGCCTGCTCGCGGGATTGGACAGTGCGAGCTCGGGCTCGGTTCGACTGCTTGGGCGCGAGCTCACCGAATTGAGCGAAGACGAGCGGGCCGCATTGCGCAGCGGCTCGGTCGGTTTCGTGTTCCAGTCGTTTCAATTAATGCCGCACTTGACCGCGCTCGAAAACGTCACGTTGCCGCTCGAGTTGCAGGGCGGTGTGGGCACGCGCGAAGCCGCCACACGTGCGCGCGTTTTGCTGGAGCAGGTGGGGCTCGGCCAGCGCACGAGCCATTATCCGAAGCTGCTGTCGGGCGGCGAACAGCAGCGTGTGGCGTTGGCGCGCGCGTTCGTCACGCATCCGGCCATCCTCTTCGCGGACGAGCCGACCGGCAGTCTCGACGCCGCCACCGGCCATGCCGTGATCGACCTGATGTTCGAGATGAATCGCGCGAACGGCGCCACGCTGATTCTGGTGACGCATGACATCGAACTGGCGCGTCGTTGCGACACGACCGTGACGATCGAGGCGGGTCGGCTGGCTTGAGGCGACCACCTCGTCACTCGCCTGACGCCAGCCGGAACCGGCGTTACAAAACCGTCGCATCAAAAGCAAAGCGGGCCACGCATGGCCCGCTTTTTTATTGCCTGGTCAGCGCGATCGCTCGCGCGACTCAAGTCACTTCTTCAACGCCGCCCGCGCCCGCGCGATCAACGCCGAGGTCGACGAGTCATGCTTCTTCTCGTCCACGCTGGCCGAGGTCAGATCGGCCTCGACCACCTTGCCGAGAATCTTGCCGAGCTCCACACCCCATTGGTCGAACGGGTTGATGTTCCACACCGACGCCTGCACCAGCACCTTGTGCTCGTACAGCGCAATCAAAGCGCCGAGCGCGCGCGCGGTCAGCGCGTCGACCAGCAGCGTGCTGGTCGGCCGGTTGCCCGGAAACACCAGGTGCGGCGCGAGCTCCGGCTTGTCCGGACCGGCCACTTTCTTCGCTTCTTCCAGCGTGCGGCCGAGCATCAGCGCTTCGCTTTGCGCGAAGCAATTGGCCAACAGTTTCGGATGATGGCTGACGAGCGGATGCTCCGGCGTCATCACGGCGATGAAGTCGATCGGCACGATCGTCGGACCCTGATGCAGCATCTGGAAGAAGGCGTGCTGGCCGTTCGTGCCCGGTTCGCCCCACGTCACGGCGGCGGTCGGGTAGTCGACCATCGCGCCGTCGAGTCGCGCGGACTTGCCGTTGCTTTCCATTTCGAGCTGTTGCAGATACGACGGCAGGAAATGCAGCGCATTCGAATACGGCGCAACCAGATAGCTTTGCGAGCCGAAGAAGTTGCGATACCAGATGCCGATCATGCCGAGCAGCACGGGCAGATTCTTCTCGAGCGGTGCGTCGCGGAAATGCTGATCCATCTCGTTGGCGCCGGCGAGCAGTTCGCCGAACTGCTGCGGACCGATGGCGATCATGATCGACAGGCCCACCGCCGACCACAGCGAATAGCGCCCGCCCACCCAGTCCCACATCTCGAACACGTTCTCTTTCGCGATGCCGAACTTGATCACTTCCGACGGATTCGCCGACACGCCGACAAAGTGCTTCGCCAGCGCGCTTTCCGGGCAGCCCTTCTCGATGAACCAGTCGCGCAGCGAGCGCGCGTTGGTCATGGTTTCGAGCGTGGTGAACGTCTTGGAGACGATGATCGCGAGCGTTTCCTCGGGATCGATCTGCTGCATGACGTTGTACAGATCGGCGCCGTCCACATTCGACACGAAGTGCGTGGCGATCTCCGGTGTCGCCAGGTGATGCAGCGCGTGCACGACCATTTTCGGTCCGAGATCCGAACCGCCGATACCGATGTTCACCACGTAGCGGATCCGCTTGCCGGTGTAGCCGGTCCACGCGCCGCTGCGCACCTGGTCGGCGAACGCGGCCATCTTCGCGCGCTCGGCCTGCACCTGGTCGAAGAACGGCGCTTTCGGGTCGGTGGCGCGCAAGGCGGTGTGCAAGGCGGCGCGGCCTTCGGTCGGGTTCACGACCTCGCCGGCGAACATCGCGTCGCGGCGCTTTTCGACGCCGGCTTCGCGCGCGAGTTGCACGAGCAGCTGCAGCGTTTCGTCGGTGATGCGGTTCTTCGAGAAATCGGCCGCGAGACCGCCGCCGGCGAACGCGAAGCGCTCGGCGCGAGTGGGGGCGGGATCGTTCTCGGGGGCGAACCAGTCGCGCAGGTGCGCATCGCGAATCTTCTCGTAATGCGTTTGCAGCGAGGACCAGGAGGGGAGCGAGTTCTGCGTCATAGCGTCCGTCTAACCAAGGGCACGAAGGGAGGCGAGCGCGTGAAGCGCTGCCGAGAATGAAGCAACGATGCTGTTAGAGCGATGCCGCGCGGCCGGCGATGCATGAGCGGTGGGGAAGCTTGCGGCGTTCGCCGCGCGATGCGAACGTGCGCGAAAGCTTCGCCGCCACCCGCTTCGAATCCGACGCGCGGCGCAGTCGTTCAGTATAGCGGCCTTGCGTGAAGGGTGACAGGCAGGCGCGCTTTGAGCGCGCGCGGGCCTCGCGTGCCTGACTTGCCACATCTCAGCCTTCCGCCGACGGATAAAACAGCCGGTTCAGCAAACTCCGCACCATCGGCGCCAGTTCGCCCGCCGTCAAGCCCGCCGGACCGTGCCCTTGCGCCGTCAGCGTATCGGCGGCGAGGCCGTGCAGATAGACGCCCGCGAGGGCCGCCTCGTAGCGCGGCAGATGCTGCGCGAGCAACGCACCGATGATGCCGCCGAGCACGTCGCCGGTGCCGCCCGTCGCGAGCGCGGCGTTGCCGGTCGGATTGATCGCGAGGCGGCCGTCGGGGGCGGCGACGATCGTGCCGGTGCCTTTCAGCACCACCACGCTGGCAAACCGCGCGGCTAGCGCGCGCGCCGCGCCGAGCCGGTCGCGCTGCACGCCGGGCGCGTCGGTGCCGAGCAGGCGTGCGGCTTCGAGCGGATGGGGCGTGAGAACGCACGGATCGCCTTGTGCGCCGCGCGCGGTGAGTTCGGCCGCGAGCGACGGATTTTTCGCGATCAGATTCAGCGCGTCCGCGTCGAACAGCTTCGGCATGTCGAGTCGCAGCACGTCGTGCAACACCTGCGTCGCGCGCTCGCGCTCGCCCATGCCGCAGCCGATCGCGAGCGCGTCCATCTTCTCGAGCGGCAGCGCGTCGATCGGGTGCAGCATCAGTTCGGGATGCGGCGGATCGTAGGGCGGGGCACCGTCGCCCAGCAGCGCGAGGTGCACCTTGCCCGCGCCGGTATAAAGCGCCGCGCGCGACGCGAGGATCGGCGCGCCGCACATGCCGGTGTCGCCGCCCACCACGGCGAGACTGCCGAAGGTGCCTTTGTTGGTCGCGAAATCGCGCGGCGGCAGGAAGCCGGCGAACAGGTCGGGCGCGTTCAGTTGCACGGCCGTGCGCTTGCTGGAGTCGATGCCGATCGGCGCGACGGTAACCGCGCCGGCGAGGTCGCGGCCTTGCGCGGTGAACAGGCCCGGTTTGGCGGCGATGAAGCTGATCGTGTGCGTGGCGTGCACGGCCACGCTGTCGCGTTCGCTCTCGCCGACCACGGTGCCGGTGTCGCTGTCGAGGCCGCTGGGGACGTCGAGTGCCAGCACGCCGCCCTTGCGCGGCCGCGCCCGGGCACGCTGCGAGAGCTGCCGCGCGAGCGTCGCGAAGACGCCGTCGAGCGCACGTGTCAGGCCGATGCCGAACATGCCGTCCACCAGCCAGGTGTAGCCGTCCAGCGACGCGGGCGGCGTTGCGCTGATCGCCACGCCTGCAGTGCGCGCCAGTTCGAGAGCCCAGCGGGCGTCGTCCGGTTTTACTTCGACCGGCATGCACAGTTCCACGGCAATGCCGTCCTTGTGCAGCTCGGTGGCGAGGACCAGCGCGTCGCCGCCGTTATTGCCGGGGCCGGCGATCAGCCACACCTTCTGCTTCGCGCGTTCGATCGAGGTGTCGCGTGTGATCAGCTCCTGCAGGAAGCTCGCCGCGGACTTGCCGGCACGCGCCATCAGCGTGTGCTCGGGCAAGCCGGCCGCGGCCTGCGCTTCGGCGAGCCGCAGATCGGTCAGCGTCAGTAGCGGCAGCGCCTTGTTGCGAGGGCGGGTGAGGATAGGCGGGGTGAGGTCGGCTTCGGTCATGGCGGCGGGCGATTCGCCCGGGCGCAAGGCCCAGGGCGAGGAAGCTGGAGAAGCCGCTATGGTAGTGCCGATGAGCGCGCCGCGCGAACCCATCGGCCGGCAACGGCTAGAAGCGGTCCGCGCGCAGCGCCGCCAGCGTGTCCGCGGGCATGTCCGGCGTCTGAGCGGACATCAGATCGGCGATCAGTTTGCCCGCGCCGCAAGCCAGCCCCCAGCCCGCCGGGCCATGCCCGAGGTTGACGAAGAGGCGCGGATGCAGCGCGTTGCCGATCACCGGCAAGCCGTCGGGCGACAGCAGTTTGACGCCTTCCCACGGCAGCGCCGCCGAAATTCGCGCGGCGCCCGGAATCCAGTCGTGCGTGGCCTGGCCGAGCAGCGCCAGCGCTTCCTTGGTCAGCGCTTCGCCGAGCGGCTTGTCGATCTGTGCGGCGCTCTGCAGCACCGCGCCGCCCGCAATCCGCAGCCGATGATTCATCCGGCTGATCGCAATCCGCTTGACCGCGTCGACGATCGCCAAGTGCGGCGCGCATTCTTCATGCGCGATCGGCGCGACCAGCGTGTGCAAACGCAGCGGATGCAGCGGCAGGCGCAGGCCGAGCGGGTCGAGCAGCGCGAGACTGCCGTGCCCGGCCGCCACGACGACCGCGTCCGCATGAATCACGTCGACCTCACGCGAACGCGACGACGCGCCCGGCCGCGGCGCCAGTTCCACCGACGCGCGCTGGCCTTCGAGACGGATTGCCGAGACTTCGCAGCCGAGCATGAACTGCACGCCGCCCTGGGTATCGAGCGTCTGCTTGAGCAGCTTGGCGAACAGCGGCGAGTTGGCCGTGCGTTCCTGATCGAACAGCACGCCGCCGGCGAACTCCGGCTCGGCGCGCACCGAATGCTCGAACGCGCTGCATTCGGCGGGCGTCAGCACGTGATGCGGCACTTCGTTCTGGCGCAGCAACTCGAGCGCCGGCTGGGTCTGCTCCCACTCCTGGGTGGAGCGCACCAGGTAAAGCAAACCGCTGGTCTGTTCGAATTCCAGGCCGAAGCGCGCCTCGACGTCGGCCATGGTTTCGCGCGACAGCTCGATCAGCGGACGCAGCCGGCCATACTGGCGGCTGAAGGCCTCGGGGTCCTGCAACGTGGCGAGCTGTTTGACGAACTGGCGCGCCGGCCCGGTGAAGCCGGTCTTGCTGATCACGCCGTTTCTGGCGTTCTGCCGGCTCGCCATGAAGGTCGGGCCGAACCAGACGTCGAGCGGCGTGGGCAGCACGGTGCCGCCGTGGCCATAGGTCGCGCCTTGCGCCACCGTGGCGTGACGTTCGACCACGCAGACCCGATGACCGGCCGCGCGCAATTGATAAGCGGTGGCGACGCCCGCAATCCCGCCGCCGATGACGATGACATCCATGTTCTGATTCGAATGGCCGACGGGACGCCGAAGCGGCGCGCTCCCGTTGAGCGTGACATGCGGCGCGCATTGCACGGCCTGACTCGTTGCCTCAGGCCGCTCGCGCCGATCTGGTGAAAGGGCGAATGATAGCAGCCAAAGCGCTCGCGCGGCCACGCGGGCGGCACGCCGGAAAGCGTCGCGCGGCGCGCCGCGAGCGGCCCGAAAGCGCACCGGCAAGCCCGCCGGAAGCCCTTTCCCGGGGTATAATCTCGGACTTCCTTTCCGCCTCACGTCGCCTGCATGCGCGACTTCTCGGCATCACTGAGCGACGCAAAGTCAAGTCCATGGCCCACTTCTCGTGTTTCCCCGGCGCTTCGGCCCTCTCCGATTTCCGTCAAACCCGCCTGCTCGACACGCTCATGCGCATCGACCCGAACATCACCGGGGTGCGCGGGCAGTATCTGCACTTCGTCAACGCCCACAGCGAGCTGTCCGCTGAAGACACGGCGAAGATCGAAGCACTGATGCACTACGGCGATCCGCTCGAGGCAAGCAATGAGCGCGGCACGGCCGAAACCTTCCTCGTGGTGCCGCGTTTCGGCACGGTCTCGCCATGGGCCAGCAAGGCCACCGACATCGCGCATCTGTGCGGTCTCACGCAGGTGCGCCGGATCGAGCGCGGCGTCGAGTACACGGTCACGCTGAAGAGCGGCCTGCTGGGCGGCAAGAAGGCGCTTTCCGACGAAGCCCGCGCGGCCGTCGCCGCGGCGCTGCACGACCGCATGACCGAAAGCGTGTCGAGCTCGCGCGACCACGCGTTGCATCTGTTCGACGAACTGCCGGCCAAGCCGCTGCAAACCGTCGACGTGCTCGGCCACGGCCGCGGCGCGCTGGAAGCGGCGAACACGGAACTGGGCCTTGCACTCGCCGACGACGAAATCGACTACCTGGTCGACGCGTTCACGAAGCTCGGCCGCAACCCGACCGACGTCGAACTGATGATGTTCGCGCAGGCCAACAGCGAACACTGCCGTCACAAGATTTTCAATGCGGACTGGACTATCGACGGCGAGAAGCAGGACATCTCGCTGTTCAACATGATCCGCAATACCGAGAAGCTGAACCCGCAAGGCACGATCGTCGCGTATTCGGACAACTCGGCGATCATGGCGGGCGGCATGGCCGAGCGCTGGTTCCCGCGTACGCCGGCCGAGCCCGGCGCGATGCCGGAGCACTATCGCCGTGGCGTCGAACTCACGCACACGCTGATGAAGGTGGAAACGCATAACCACCCGACCGCGATCTCGCCGTTCCCGGGCGCGTCCACCGGCTCGGGCGGTGAAATCCGCGACGAAGGCGCGACCGGTCGCGGCGCACGTCCCAAGGCGGGTCTGGCGGGCTTCACGGTGTCGAACCTGGCGTTGCCGGACGGCGTCGAGGCGTGGGAAAACGCGCGCGACGTCGCGCAGCCGCTCGCCCACCGCAATCCGGCCGAACAGCACGAAGCGTACGGCCGTCCGGACCGCATCGCGTCGCCGCTGCAAATCATGATCGACGGTCCGCTCGGCGGCGCCGCGTTCAACAACGAATTCGGCCGGCCGAATCTGGGTGGCTATTTCCGCGCTTACGAGCAGAACGTCGCGGGTCTGGTGCGCGGCTATCACAAGCCGATCATGATCGCCGGCGGCATCGGCAATATCTCGGACCAGCACACGCATAAGCACGATCTGCCGGAAGGCTCGCTGCTGATCCAGATCGGCGGCCCCGGCATGCGGATCGGCATGGGCGGCGGCGCGGCGAGTTCCATGGCCACCGGCACCAATACTGCCGAGCTCGACTTCGACTCGGTGCAGCGCGGCAACCCCGAAATCGAACGCCGTGCGCAGGAAGTCATCAACGCGTGCTGGCAACTCGGCGACAAGAACCCGATTCTGAGCATTCACGACGTCGGCGCGGGCGGTTTGTCGAACGCGTTCCCGGAAGTGGTCGACGGCGCCGGCAAGGGCGCACTGTTCGATCTGCGCAAGATCCAGCTCGAAGAGAGCGGGCTGTCGCCGCGCGAAATCTGGTCGAACGAAGCGCAAGAACGTTACGTGCTGGCCATCGCGCCGGCCGATCTGCCGGCGTTCGAAGCCATGTGCCTGCGCGAACGCTGCCCGTTCGCGGTGATCGGCACGGCGACCGCCGAGCGTCAACTGAAGGTGATCGACTCCGCGCAGAACGCGGACAGCGCGCATCAGCCGGTCGATATGCCGATGGAAGTGCTGCTCGGTAAGGCACCGCGCATGCATCGCGACGTCAAGCGGGTCGAGCAGAAGCTGGAACCGGTGGACGTCACCGGCATTGCGTTGCCGGACGTCGCGGTCAGTGTGCTGCGTCACCCCACGGTCGCGAGCAAGTCGTTCCTGATCACCATCGGCGATCGTTCGGTGGGCGGCACGACCGCGCGCGACCAGATGGTCGGTCCGTGGCAAGTGCCGGTGGCCGACGTCGCGATCACCACGATGGATTACGCGGGCTTCCGCGGCGAAGCGATGACCATGGCCGAGCGCACGCCGCTCGCCGTGATCGACGCGCCGGCGTCGGGCCGCATGGCAGTCGGCGAGGCGGTGACCAACATCGCGGCGGCGCCGATCGCATCGCTCGACAAGCTCAAGCTGTCGGCGAACTGGATGGCCGCGTGCGGCGCGGCCGGCGAAGACGCCGCGCTGTACGACACGGTCAAGGCGATCGGCATGGAACTGTGCCCGGCGCTCGGCATCAGCATTCCGGTCGGTAAAGATTCGCTGTCCATGCGCACCAAGTGGGAAGACCACGGTGTCGCCAAAGAGGTGGTCGCGCCGGTCTCGCTGATCATCTCGGCATTTGCGCCGGTTGAAGACGTGCGCAAGCATCTCACGCCGCAACTGCGTCGTGCGAACGGTACCGACGGCGTGGGCGACTCGGTGCTGATCGCGATTGATCTGGGCCGTGGCCAGCATCGTCTGGGCGGCAGTATTCTCGCGCAGGTCACGCAGCAGGTCGGCGACACGGTGCCGGACGTCGACGATCCGGACGATCTGAAGCGTTTCTTCGCCGCGATCCAGGCGCTGAATCAACAAGGCAAGCTGCTTGCGTACCACGACCGCTCGGACGGCGGCCTGTGGGCCACAGTGTGCGAAATGGCGTTCGCGGGTCACGTGGGCGTGTCGCTGAACGTCGACATGCTGGTGCTCGATCCTAACCACGAATCCGATTACGGCGATGCGAAAGACTGGGCCAAACAGACCAGCGGCCGTCGCGAAGACCGCACGATCCGCGCGCTGTTCAACGAAGAACTCGGCGCGGTGATTCAGGTGCGGGCAACGGACCGCGACGCCGTGCTCGCCGCATTGCGCGAACACGGTCTGTCGGCGTGCTCGCATGTGATCGGCAAGCTCAACGAGCGCGACACGATCGAAATCTATCGCGACGCGAAGAAGATCTACGAAGCGCCGCGCACCGAGCTGCATCGCACTTGGAGCGAAGTGAGCTGGCGTATCTCGCGTCTGCGTGACAACCCGGCTTGCGCCGACGCCGAATACGACATGCTGTCGGACGCGGCCGATCCGGGCATGACGCCGGTCTTGAGCTTCGATCCGAAAGAAGACGTGGCCGCGCCGTTCGTCGGCAAGGGCGCGCGTCCGCGTGTCGCGATCCTGCGTGAGCAGGGCGTCAACTCGCACCTCGAAACCGCCTACGCATTCGACCGCGCCGGCTTCGACGCGCACGACGTGCACATGAGCGACCTGCTGGCGGGCCGCGCCAATCTGGCGGATTTCGCCGGGGCGGTGGCGTGTGGCGGCTTCTCGTACGGCGACACGCTCGGCGCCGGCGAAGGCTGGGCGAAGGCGATCCGTTTCAACGCGCAACTGGCCGACATGTTCGCCGCGTTCTTCGGTCGCGAAGACACGTTCGCGCTGGGCATCTGCAACGGTTGCCAGATGATGAGCAGCCTCGCGTCGATGATTCCGGGCGCGGAAGCCTGGCCGAAGTTCACGCGCAACAAGTCGGAGAAATTCGAGGCGCGCTTCTCGCTGGTCGAAGTGCAGGCTTCGCCGTCGATCTTCTTCAACGGCATGGAAGGCTCGCGCATTCCGGTGGCGATCGCCCATGGCGAAGGCTACGCGGACTTCTCGCAGCAGGGCGACGCGTCGAAGGTGGCGGTTGCCATGCGCTTTGTCGATCACCGTGGTCAGGCGACCGAGCAGTATCCGTTCAACCCGAACGGTTCGCCGGACGGCATCACGTCGGTCACCACGCCGGACGGCCGCTTCACCGTGCTGATGCCGCACACCGAGCGCGTGCATCGCGCGGTGCAGATGAGCTGGCATCCGGAAGGCTGGGGCGAAGGCAGCACGGACGCAAGCCCGTGGATGCGCGTGTTCCAGAACGCCCGCCGCTGGTTGGGTTGAAGCTGAGATCGAGCAGAAACAAAAAACCGCCCTCGGGCGGTTTTTTTTCACGCTGAGCAAAACGTAAAACAACCAGGTCATCAAAGCAAACAAGCCGCCCGAGGGCGGCTTGTTCGTTTCGATCAGTAGGCTAGCAAAGAGCCCGCTTATTGAATCTTCGCGTTCTTACGCAGACCTTCTTCGAACGCTTGCAGCTTTTCCTGCTGGATCTGCTGCACGATCTGCGGGCGCACCTGTTCCAGCGGCGGCGGCGTGATGGCGCGCGTATCGTCGAGGCGAATGATGTGCCAGCCGAATTGCGTATGCACCGGCGTGTCGGTCATCTGGCCTTTCTGCAGATGCGTGGCCGCGTCCGCGAATTCAGGCACATAAGCCTTCGGGTCCGACCAGTCCAGGTCGCCGCCGTTCTTGCCCGATCCCGGGTCTTTCGAGTATTGCTTGGCCAGATCTTCGAAGCTTGCGCCGGCCTTGATCTTCGCGATCAGGTCCTTGGCCTGCTGTTCGTTGTCCACCAGGATGTGGTGCAGGTGATATTCCTTGCCGCCCGCATCTTTGATCAGCGCGTTGTAACGCGCGGTGACTTCGGCGTCGCTCGGCGTGTTGTTCTTCACGAAATCTTCGATCAGCGCGCGCAGCACCACGGTTTGTTGCGCGACGGCGATCTGCGCCTTGATGTCCGGACGATTCGGCAGGCCGCGACGCAGGGCTTCCTGCATCAGGATTTCACGGTTCACCAGTTCTTCGCGCACGGCCGTTTGAAGTTGCGGCGTGTTTTGCTGGCCTTGATGCACCAGTTGTTCGATCAGCGCGTCGGCGCGTGCTTTCGGAATCGGCGTGCCGTTCACGACTGCGATGTTCTGTGCAAATGCAGGTGCGGCCGCGAACGCAGCCAGCAATACCCAAAGGTGGGTTTTCTTCAAGGTCATCGGAAGGTTCCTAGCGGGGCAACAAAGCGAATTCTTCGGGCGTATACGCCGTGATTGCAAGGGCATGAATGCCGCGCTGCATGGCATCGGCCAGCGCATCATACACCATGCGATGCCGCGCCACGCGGGCCTTGCCGGCGAATGCGGCGGCCACGATCGTGACACTGAAATGACCGCCGGCCGAGGCGCCGGCGTGGCCCGCGTGCTGCGCGCTGTCGTCGGTGATGGTGATCGACGCGACCGGCGCGAGCGCGGCGCCGAGGCGCGCTTCGATCAGCGCGGCGCGCTCCGCGGTGGTGGCGTGCATGAAAACATTGGTGTCGGCGGTCATGTCATTCTTCCTTCATGTACTTCGACAGCCACAAGCTCTGTCCGACGATAAACACCACGAGACAACCGGTCGCGCCGAACAGCTTGAAATTGACCCATTGGTCGGTGCTGTAGTGGTACGCGACGAACAGATT
Organism: Paraburkholderia bryophila; assembly: GCF_003269035.1. Lineage (GTDB taxonomy): Bacteria > Pseudomonadota > Gammaproteobacteria > Burkholderiales > Burkholderiaceae > Paraburkholderia > Paraburkholderia bryophila. Next base: position 201,777 of record NZ_QLTK01000003.1, read on the forward strand.
GACGAGCCCGAGCAGCACGAAAAAGATCGCCCACACCACGCTCAGCTTGCCCCAGATCGCGTGCGGCAGCGTGATCTGCTTGCCCATCATCGCTTCGATCAGGTTCTTGTTGAAGGCCAGTTGCGAGACGATCAGCGCGACGGAAAACGCCCAGTACAGCACGGTGGGTTTCCATTTGATGAAGGTGTCGTTATGCAGCACGAGCGTCGCGCCGCCGAACACGGTGACGACGCCGAGGCTCACCCACAGCATCGGATCGACCTTGCGGTGGCGGAACGCCACCCACGCGATCTGCACCAGCGTGGCGACGATCGCCACTGCCGTCGCCGTGAAAATGCCCCAGATCTTGAAGGCGACGAAGAACAGGATGATCGGGAACAGATCGAACAGGAATTTCATTATCTGGTCGGGAATTCGCAGAAGGAGTCGAGGAATGAGGGACGCGGCGCGAAACGGCCGGCAGGTGCCTGCAACGCAGGCCCCGCCGGCAATGCGTCGGACTCCGCGCTGCGTTACTTGGGCTCGAATTGTAACGCAGCCGAATTGATGCAGTAACGCAGACCCGTCGGCGCCGGGCCGTCTTCGAACACGTGGCCCAGATGCGCGCCGCAGTTCTTGCATTGCACTTCGATGCGCAGCATGCCGTGCGTGCGGTCGGTTTTCTCGGCGATCACTTCGCCGTTGATCGGCTTGAAGTAGCTCGGCCAGCCGCAGCCGGCGTCGAACTTGGTGTCGGATTCGAAGAGCGGCGTGCCGCAGCACACGCAGTCGTAAATGCCGCGGTCCCAGTGGTCGTGATAGCGGCCGGTGAACGGGCGCTCGGTGGCCGCGTGGCGCGTCACCTGGTATTCGACGTCGGAGAGCTGCGCGCGCCACTCGGCGTCGTCTTTCTGCACGGCGGGGACGTCGGGCGCGTTGGGGTTGAGGTCGTCGGGCTTGTTCATGGTCGGGGTTCCTGTCTCGGGGCTTGTTTTGGGGACGGCACTAGGTCAGGTTGCGTTCATGCGAATGACGGCAGGCTGCGGCGGGTCACGACGAGCAGCTCACTTCCAGCGAACTCGCCCAGTCGGGCGGCAGTCCCGCATACGCTTCATGTTCGGGCTGTTCGTCGAACGGGCGGCTCAGCACGGCGGCCAGACGCTCCACTTCGGAAAAGTCCTGCTCTTTCGCGCGGCGGATCGCCGTTTCCGCCAGATGATTGCGAAGAATGAATTTGGGGTTGACCCGGTTCATTGCAATGGCGCGCGCGGCGTCGTCGCGTGTTTCATGGGACAGGCGCGCGCGGTAGTCGTTCGCCCACGCGTCGAACGCGGCGCGGTCGAGGAACAGGTCGCGCACCGCCGTATCGCCGCTGGCATCGTGTTTCGATACGCGCGCGAGATGGCGGAACGTCAGCGTGAAGTCGGCGCGGTTGGCGTGCATCACTTCGAACAGACGGTTCACCAACGCGTCGTCGCCGTCGCGCTCGATCTCGAGGCCGAGCTTCGCGCGCATGCGCCGTTCCAGCGCCGGCGCGAAACGCTCCTTGAAGCCGCCGAGCACGCGCTGCGCGTCTTCGATCGCCTTGTCGCCGCGCACGCTTTCGTCGTGCTGTTCGCCGAGCAGAGGCAACAGCCCTTGCGCCAGACAGAAGAGATTCCAGTAGGCGATCTGCGGTTGCATCTTGTAGGCGTAACGGCCTTGCGAATCGGAGTGATTGCAGATGTAGCCGGCATCGAAACCGTCCATGAAACCGAACGGACCGTAGTCGATCGTCAGGCCGAGAATCGACATGTTGTCGGTATTCATCACGCCGTGGCAGAAGCCGACCGCCTGCCATTCGACCATCAGGTCGGCGGTGGATTTGACGGCTTCGCCGAGCAGCGCGAGATAGGGGTCGCCGGCATCGCGGCAATGCGGATAGAAACGCTCGATCACGTGATCGGCGAGCGCACGCAGCGCGTCGGTGCGATCGTTCGAATAGAAATGCTCGAAGTGGCCGAAGCGCACGAAGCTCGGCGCGACCCGCGTGACCACCGCGGCGGTTTCGATCTCTTCGCGCCGCACCGGCTGATCGGAGCCGACTACGCACAACGCGCGGGTGGTCGGAATGCCGAGGTGATGCATGGCCTCCGAACACAGAAACTCGCGGATCGACGAGCGCAGCACCGCGCGGCCGTCGCCCATGCGCGAGTAGGGCGTGCGCCCCGCGCCTTTGAGCTGCAGCTCGAAGCGTTGCCCGTCATGCGCGAGTTCGCCGAGACCGAGCGCGCGGCCGTCGCCGAGCTGGCCGGCCCACACGCCGAACTGATGCCCCGAATAGACCGACGCATACGGCAGCGCCTCGGCGGGCCATTCGCGCGTGGCGTTGCCGGAGAACAGCTCGGCGAAGCCGGGATCGTGCTGGAGGGTCGGCTCTATACCGAGCAGCGCGGCGGTCTGGGCGGAGAAGCCGACCATGTAGGGCGCATTGAGCGGCGCCGCCGGCAGACGGGTCAGAAAGACGCTGCCGAGCCGCGCGAACGCGTTTTCAGGCGCAGTGACGAGTGCATTGGAAAGGGCCGCTAACGGCCCGGATAACCCTGCAAAGCTTGGGGAAAACGACATGTTGAGCGCCTCTGGATTAACCGATATTGTAAGTCCGCGCCAGCGGCGCTGCAGGCTGGCTTCCCATTGACGCAACCAGAACGAGGAGACCTCTCTTTATGACGACGTCGCTGCCCGGACAGATGATGGACGTGCCGCTCACCGTATCCTCGTTGCTCGCGCATGCCGCGCGGCATTTCGGCGGCACCGAAATCGTGTCGCGGCGTATCGAAGGCGACCTGCATCGCTACACCTACCGCGAATGCGAAAAACGCGCGAAGCAGCTCGCGCAGGCGCTGATCGCGCTAGGCGTGGAGCCCGGCGAACGGGTGGCGACGCTGGCCTGGAACGGCTACCGGCATCTCGAGGCGTATTACGGCACGACCGGTTTCGGCGCCGTGTGCCACACGATCAATCCGCGGCTCTTTCCCGATCAGATCGCCTACATCGTCAATCACGCCGACGACGCCTACGTGATGTTCGACGCCCCCTTCGCGCCGCTGGTCGACGCGCTCGCGCCGCAGTGCCCGAAAGTGCGCGGCTGGATCGCGCTCGCCGACGAAGCGCATCTGCCGGTCATGCAAACGCCGGTGCTCGGTTACGAAACGCTGCTCGACGCACAGGACGGCAACTTCGCGTGGCCCGAGCTCGACGAGCGCCAGGCGTCGTACCTTTGCTATACGTCCGGCACCACGGGCAATCCGAAGGGCGCGCTGTACTCGCATCGCTCGACGGTGCTGCATGCATTCGGCGCGGCCTTGCCCGATGCCATGAGTCTGTCCGCGCGCGACGCCGTGCTGCCGGTCGTGCCGATGTTCCATGTGAACGCATGGGGCATTCCGCACAGCGCGCCATTGACCGGCGCGAAGCTGGTGTTCCCCGGTAAGGACCTCGACGGCAAATCGCTGTACGAGTTGATGGAGAGCGAACGCGTCACGTATTCCGCCGGCGTGCCGACCGTATGGCTCGGTTTGCTGAACTATCTGCGCGAGGCAGGGGTGCGGTTTTCGTCGTTGAATCGCACGGTGATCGGCGGCTCGGCGTGCCCGCCGGCCATGCTGCGCGCGTTCGAGGACGACTACGGCGTGCAGGTGATTCACGCATGGGGCATGACTGAAATGTCGCCGCTCGGCACGCTGTCGAAACTGACGTGGGAGCAATCGCAACGTCCGCTCGCCGAGCAGCGCAAATCGCTGGAGAAGCAGGGCCATGTGCTGTACGGGGTCGACATGAAGATCGTCGGCGAAGACGGTCGGGAGTTGCCTTGGGACGGGGTCGCGTTCGGCGATCTGCATGTGCGTGGACCGTGGGTGATCGACCGGTATTTCCGCAAGGACGACTCGCCGCTGATTGACGGCTGGTTTCCCACCGGCGACGTCGCGACGATCGACCGCGACAGTTTTCTGAACATCACCGATCGTTCGAAAGACGTGATCAAGTCCGGCGGCGAATGGATCAGTTCGATCGACGTCGAGAACGTCGCGATCGCGCATCCGGCGGTCGCCGAAGCGGCCTGCATCGCCTGCGCGCATCCGAAATGGACCGAGCGGCCGCTGCTGGTGGTCGTCAGGCGCGCGGGTTTCGACGTGACGCGCGAGGAACTGCTCGCGTTCTACGACGGCAAGGTGGCGAGATGGTGGATTCCCGACGACGTCGTCTTTGTCGACGAACTGCCGCACACGGCCACCGGCAAATTGCAGAAACTGAAACTGCGCGATCAGTTCCGCGACCACGTGCTGCCGTCGGCGTTGGAAGACCAGAAGGATTGTCCGCTGGTTAGGGGAAACCCCGCCCAACAGTAAATTGAACGAGCGTGCTTTTTTGTGTATTCTGCCTGCTGACCCCGGTGAACCGGTCGGCGAGCCGGTCACGCCGAGCCAGTGCGTGACCCACGCGCCGGCAACGAGCGGAAACAAGCGGACAATGATCCGTCCCGGTGAACCGGACGGGCGGCGCAGCGTGCGCCGCCTCAACCGCAACATGGCATGAATCGCATGGAGGCAGGCAGAGATGGCAGTGGACTACACAACTCATGACGGCGTGGCCGTCATCACGCTGAACAATCCTCCCGTGAACGGCCTCGGCCTGTCGACGCGAGCCGGCATCGTCGAGGGCATCGAGCGCGCACAGAACGATCCGGCCATCAAGGCGATCGTGCTGACGGGCGCGGGCAAAGCCTTTTCGGGCGGCGCCGACATCACCGAATTCAACACGCCGAAAGCGACCCAGGAGCCGACGCTCGCCACCGTCATCAAGGTGGTGGAAAGCAGCGCGAAGCCGGTGATCGCGGCGATTCATAGCGTGGCGATGGGCGGCGGTCTGGAACTGGCGCTCGGCGCGCATTACCGGATCGCGGCGCCCGGCGCGCAGATCGCGCTGCCGGAAGTGAAGCTCGGCATTCTGCCGGGCGCGGGCGGCACGCAGCGTCTGCCGCGCGCCATCGGCCTCGAAGCGTCGCTCAATATGATCGTGTCCGGCGCGCCGGTCCTGTCCGAGAAGCTGGCCGATTCGGGACTGTTCGACGACATCGCGCAAGGCGATCTGGCCGAAGCGGCGCTCGCGTTTGCCCGCAAGGTCGGCGCGCAGGCAGGCCCGCATCCGCGCGTGCGCGATCGCAAGATCGAGCATCCGAACGCCGCCGGTTTCATCCAGTTCGCGCGCAACACCGTCTCGGCGATGGCGAAGAATTTCCCCGCGCCGCTCAAATGTATCGACGCCGTGGAAGCGGGCGTGCAAAACGGTTTCGACAAGGGCCTCGCATTCGAACGCGACTGCTTCGTCGCGCTGGTGCAGACGCCCGAGAGTCACGCGCTGCGTCATGCGTTCTTCGGCGAACGCGCGGCCAGCAAGATTCCCGATGTGCCGGCCGACACGCCGGTGCGCGACATCGCCCAGGTGGCGGTGATCGGCGCGGGCACGATGGGCGGCGGCATCGCGATGAACTTCATCAACGCGGGCATTCCGGTCACGCTGCTGGAAACGAAACAGGATGCGCTCGATCGCGGCCTCGCGACGATCCGCAAGAACTACGAAGCCAGCGTGAAGAAGGGCAAGCTCAAGCCCGAGGCGCTCGACCAGCGCATGGCGTTGATCACGCCCACGCTGTCCTACGAGGACCTGAAGCAGGCCGACCTGATCGTCGAAGCCGTGTTCGAGGAACTCGGCGTGAAAGAACAGGTATTCAAGCGACTCGACGAAGTGGCGAAAGCCGGAGCGATCCTCGCGTCGAACACCTCGACACTGGACGTCGACAAGATCGCCGCGTTCACGAAGCGTCCGCAGGACGTGGTCGGCATGCACTTCTTCAGCCCGGCCAACGTGATGAAGCTGCTCGAAGTGGTGCGCGGCAAGGACACGGCGAAAGACGTGCTCGCCACCGTCATGAAGCTCGCGAAGAAGATCAGAAAGACCGCGGTGGTCTCCGGTGTCTGCGACGGCTTTATCGGCAACCGGATGATCGAGCAGTACATCCGCCAGGCGCTCTTCATGCTCGAAGAAGGCGCGTTGCCCGCGCAGGTCGACAAGGCCATCGAGAAATTCGGTTTCGCGATGGGCCCGTTCCGCATGAGCGATCTGGCCGGCAACGACATCGGCTGGGCGATCCGCAAGCGTCGCTATCAGGAACATCCCGACATGCACTATTCGAAGATCGCCGATCGTCTGTGCGAGACCGGGCGCTTCGGCCAGAAGACCGGCGGCGGCTGGTACGACTACAAGGCGGGCGACCGCACGGCGTATCCGTCGAAGGTGGTCGACGAGATGATCGGCGCGTTTTCGAAGGAAACCAATGCCGAGCGCCGCAAGATCGGCGACGAGGAAATCGTCGAACGCCTGGTGTTCGCGCTCGTCAATGAAGGCGCGAAGATTCTCGAAGAAGGCATTGCGTCGAAGGCGTCGGATATCGACATGGTCTATCTGACCGGCTACGGCTTTCCGCTCTATCGCGGCGGTCCGATGCTGTACGCGGATACCGTCGGGCTCTACAACGTCGAGCGCGCGATTCGCCGCTATGCCGCGCGGCCGAACGGTGACGCGTGGCAACTCGCGCCGAGCATCGCGGCACTGGCGGCGAGCGGGCGCGGGTTCAACGGCTGAGGCTCGGGAGAGCCTCAGGCCGTTCGAGTGAAATGACCGGGGTGGCGCGTGCCCGATAACGGCCAACGGCCGTACGGCGAAGCGCAGGCGCCACCATCGAGATCGGGATAGTCCGACCAACTTGCAGGGGACGAGAGTCAGCGTCATGGGGCCCGAGTCGGCGCTAAAAGCGCTCACTCCGACCGACAGGCTGACTCTCGTCGAAACAGGAGATTTGCATGACTGACGCCGTAATCGTATCGACCGCCCGCACGGGCCTCGCCAAATCCTGGCGCGGCGGTTTCAACATGACGCATGGCGCGACGCTCGGCGGCCACGTGACGAAAGCCGCGGTAGAACGCGCGAAGCTCGACCCGGCGCGTGTCGAGGACGTGATCATGGGCTGCGCCAATCCGGAAGGCGCGACGGGCATGAACATCGCGCGGCAGATCGCGCTGCGCGGCGGCCTGCCGGTCAGCGTGCCGGGCATGACGGTGAACCGTTTCTGCTCGTCGGGTTTGCAGACCATCGCGCTCGCCGCGCAACGCGTGATTGCCGGTGAAGGCGACGTGTTCGTCGCGGGCGGGGTGGAATCGATCTCGTGCGTGCAGAACGAGATGAACCGCCACATGATGACCGAAGGCTGGCTCAGCGAGCACAAGCCGGAAATCTACTGGTCGATGCTGCAGACCGCGGAAAACGTCGCCAAACGCTATTCGATTTCCAAGGAACGTCAGGACGAATACGGCGTGCGCTCGCAGCAACGCGCCGCGGCCGCGCTCGAAGCCGGCAGGTTCAGGGACGAGATCGTGCCGTTGACGGTGCTGGCCGGTGTCGCCGATAAAGCGAGCGGCCGGTTGTTCACGAAAGAAGTCACCGTTAGCGGCGACGAAGGCATTCGCGCCGACACCACGCTCGAAGGCGTGTCGAAGATCCGCACCGCGCTGCCGGGTGGCGTCGTGACGGCGGGCAATGCGAGCCAGTTTTCGGACGGCGCGTCGGCGTGCGTGGTGATGAACGCAAAAGTGGCGGAGCGCGAAGGCCTGCAGCCGCTGGGTATTTTCCGCGGCTTCGCAGTGACCGGTTGCGAGCCCGACGAGATGGGGATCGGGCCGGTGTTCGCGGTGCCGAAGCTGCTCAAACAGGCCGGCCTGAAGGTCGAGGACATCGACCTGTGGGAACTGAACGAGGCGTTCGCGGTGCAGGTGCTGTATTGCGCCGACAAGCTGGGCATTCCGCACGACCGCCTGAACGTGAACGGCGGCGCGATCGCGGTCGGCCATCCGTACGGCGTGTCGGGCGCGCGGCTGACCGGTCATGCGCTGATCGAAGGCAAGCGGCGCGGCGCGAAGCTGGTGGTCGTGACAATGTGTATCGGCGGCGGCCAGGGCGCGGCGGGGTTGTTCGAAGTCGTGTGAGGCTGTTGCGCGAGGTCGCGTGATTTCACGTGACCTCTCGTGATCTGGCTCGGCAAAAAAAGCGGGTGTCGTGCGGTTCGGCGTAATAGCGATGAATCCATGACGCCCGCTTTTTCGTTCACGCGTGTCAGGCAGTGCGCCGCCACCAGGTTTTGACGAGCCCGGCCAGCGATTGCGGCGCCCGGCGGAGCAGGTCGTAGAGATTGTTGTGCAGGCGCGGCGGCTGCAATACGAACGCCGCCGCTTGCGCGTGAACCGCGCTGATCGACACGACGCCGCTTTGCGGTATCACGAAACACTCGCCTTCCTGCAAGCGGATCGTGGTGACGGGCACGGCGTCGCCGAGCCAGGCCAGCGAGCGATCGCGTAACTGCAGTTGCAGCGCGCCTTTCACGGCCACGATCGCGGTGTGCGCACGCAGGTCATGCATGGCCAGTCGACCGGCGGGCAGTTGCAAGGGCGCGGCATCGCGAGGGGAGAAGGCGCTAGGTTGACGGACCGACATGAGCGATTCCTTTAAACCGTTTTCATGCCACACAGCTTAAGGAGTCCGTCGACGTGAAAACAGCCGCAACGCTCGACTATCTGAACCGGTACAGTGAAGCTTTTTCTCGTGCTGTATCGGTGCGAATGGCACCGATGTGTATCTGTTGCAGCACGCAAACAGTCCGCACCATCGTCGCATGACACAGCCCACTTCCCTGCAGGACAGCCCGCACCCGGCGGATCGCGCCGCTGATGGCCAGCCGCTTTACCGGCAACTGGCCGACCAATATCGCCGCGCGATCGGCAGCGGCGTGCTGCGGCCCGGCGATCGCATGCCGTCGATGCGCGCATTCATGCAGCGCCACGGCGTGAGTCTCGCGACGGCGACCGAAAGCTACCGCGTGCTCGAACGCGCCGCGCTGATCGACGCCCGGCCGCGCGCCGGTTATTTCGTGCGGGTGCCGCCGGCCGCCGCGTTGCCGGCTGCCGCCGAACCGGACGCGACGGATCTCGCCTTGCAGCCGGGCGCCGCGCAATTCGTCGGGATTCACGCGACGATCTCGGCGATCGTGTCGAGATACCGGCGCTATCCGGACGCGCTCAATCTGGGCGGTTCGACCGCGTCGCCCGATCTGTATCCGACCGCGGCGTTGCAGCAAACCGCGCTGCGCGCGTTGCGCCGGCAGCCCACCTTGCTGACCGCCGCCGGCCACGATCACGGCGATCCGGCGTTGCGCGCGGTGATTGCGCGGCGCGTGCTCGAGGCCGGCATCCAGATCGGCGCGGACGACGTCATCATGACGCATGGCGGCATCGAGGCCATGAACCTCGCCTTGCGCGCGGTGACCCAGCCGGGTGACACCGTCGCGGTCGAGTCGCCGTGTTTTTTCGGCTTGCTGCAGGCACTGGAAAGCCTCGGTTTGCGCGCGCTCGAAATTCCCGCGAGTCCAAGCACCGGTCTGGCCGTCGAAGCGCTGGCGTTCGCGCTGCAAACGCATCCCGACATCAAGGCCATGGTGGTCGTGCCACACCTGCAGAACCCGCTCGGCAGCGTGATGCCCGACGCGCACAAGGCGAGGCTCGTCGAACTGTGCTCGCAAGCCGGCATTGCGCTGATCGAGGACGATCCGTATCGCGAACTCGTCGACGCGGCGTCGTCGCCGCGCTCGCTCAAGGCGTGGGACACCGACGGCACGGTGATCCACTGCACGTCGTTCAACAAGACCCTGGCGCCCGGTCTGAGGGTCGGCTGGATCAACGGCGGCCGCTGGCATCCGCGCGTCGGCATGCTGAAGTTTGCGCAGTCGCGCCACAACGAACCGTTGGCGCAGGTGGTGCTCGCCGAGTTTCTGCAAACCAGCGCGTATGAGCGGCATCTGCGGCGCTTGCGCGACCGGCTGCGGCTTCAACGCGAGCGGATGGCGGCGGCGATTGCCGCGTCGTTTCCGGAGGGCACGCGGTTCACGCCGCCGCGCGGCGGGATGTTTTTCTGGATCGAGTTGCCGCGGACGGTGTCGTCGTCGGCGTTCTTCGAGGCCGCTTTGCTCGAAGGCATTCGCGTGATGCCCGGCACGGTGTATTCGAACGCGGGGCGCTTCGATCATTTCATTCGGCTGAGTTGTCCGAGTACGGATATCGAACGGACCGACGAAGCGGTGCGCAAGCTCGGCCGACTCGCCACGCGGATGGCCGCGCATGCGAAAACGCCATAACGGGTATGATTTCCTGCTGCTATCCGCCGAAACCACACAACCTGCTCAACCCGTATCGCGTCGTGATTCATCACGCGTCGAGCATGAATTCAGACAACCGCAATGACCGATTCATCTTCACCCCAAAGCAATAACGCGAGCTTGCCCGAGAGCCCGTTCGTCGACCGGCTCGGCGCGCGGCTCGTGAGCGCAGCGGACGGCGCCAGCGAAGTCGTGCTGCCGCTGCAGCCCGATCACATGAACACCTGGGACGTCGCCCACGGCGGCGTCACGATGACGCTCGCCGACGTCGCGCTGGCCATGGCCGCGCGCAGTCTGGCCGGCGACGGGGTCGGCGTGGTCACGGTCGAAATGAAGGTGAACTTCATGCAGCCGGGCCGCGGCGAGTTGCGCGCGACCGCTCGCGTGCTGCACCGCTCGACCACCATGGCCTATTGCGAAGGCGAGGTTCGCGACAGCGAAGGCCATTTCGTCGCCAAGGCGCTCGGCACGTTCAAATACATGCGACGCCTCGCGGTGGGCCGCGAGGTGACGCGGCAGCGCTTGCGCAGCGACCCGTCGGCGAAACCCGGTCCGAGCGACGGTTGAACACCGGCGCAGTGCAGGTGCGAGAGCGTGCATGTGCTGTCCGATTACCACGCCGGCCACGCCGCTTTTACTTCTCACGACCGTAACCGTTTCAAATTACTCGCCGCGCAAACCGGCAACTCATGGAGACGACCGTCATGCCCCAGATCAACCGTCAACTCGTGCTGGCTTCGCGCCCGCAAGGCGCCGTCACGCCGGACAACTTCCGGCTCGTCGAAACGCCGCTCGCGCCGCTCGCCGAGGGCGAATTGCGCGTGCGTAATCACTTCCTGTCGCTCGATCCGTACATGCGCGGCCGCATGAACGACAGCAAGTCGTACGCGGCGCCGCAGCCGCTGGACGAAGTGATGATCGGCGGTACGGTCGGTGAAGTGGTGGAATCGAAGAACCCGAAATTCGCGGTGGGCGACAAGGTCGTCGCGATGTTCGGCTGGCAGGAGTACGGCGTCTCGAACGGCGCGGGCGTGCAGAAAGTGGACGATACGCACGTGCCGCTGTCGGCCTATCTCGGACCGGTCGGCATGCCCGGCGTCACCGCGTGGTACGGCCTGAACCGCATCATCGCGCCGAAGGCGGGCGAGACCGTGGTGGTCAGCGCGGCGAGCGGCGCGGTGGGCAGCGTGGTCGGGCAACTGGCGAAGCTGGCCGGCGCGCGCGCGGTCGGTATTGCGGGCGGCGCGGACAAGTGCCGCTACGTGGTCGAGACACTCGGCTTCGACGCCTGCGTCGACTACAAGGCCGGCAATCTGTACCAGGACCTCAAGGCGGTGACGCCGGATGGCGTGGACGGCTACTTCGAGAACGTCGGCGGCGAAGTGCTCGACGTGACGCTGGCGCGCATGAACGCGTTCGGCCGGATCGCGCTGTGCGGGTTTATCGCGGGCTATGACGGCCAGCCGTTGCCGCTCAAGCATCCTTCGTTGATGCTCACGCAGCGTTTGCTGGTGCAAGGTTTTATCGTCAGCGAGCATATGGAGGTGTGGCCGGAAGCGCTGAAGCAGCTCGGCACGCTGGTCGCGCAAAGCAAGCTGCAATATCGCGAGACGATTGCACAAGGTCTGGACGCGGCGCCCGAGGCATTCATGGGCCTGCTCAAAGGCAAGAATTTCGGCAAGCAACTCGTCAAGCTGATCTGAGCCAACCACGGAGTCGCACGATGTTCGAATTCACAGGCAAGGTGGCGGTGATCACCGGCGCGGCGAGCGGCTTCGGCCGGGCGTTCGCGGAGAAGGGCGCGGCGCTCGGCATGAAACTCGTGCTGGCCGACGTGAATCCCGAGGCGCTCGCGCAAACCGTCGACGCCTTGCGCGCCGGCGGCGCCGAAGCGATCGGCGTGCCGACCGACGTCGCCAGCGCGACCCAGGTCGAAGCGCTTGCGCAGGCGGCGCTCACGGCATTCGGCAAGGTGCATTTGCTGTTCAACAACGCGGGCGTGGGCTCGGGCGGTTTCCTGTGGGAGAGCTCGGTGAACGACTGGGCGTGGGTGTTCGGCGTCAACGTGATGGGCGTCGCGCACGGCGTGCGTGTTTTCACGCCGATCATGCTGGCGCAGAACGAGCCGGCGCATATCGTCAATACGGCGTCGGTGGCGGGCTTGCTGTCGCCGCCCGCGATGGGCATCTACAACGCGTCGAAGCATGCGGTGGTGTCGCTCACCGAAACGCTGTATCACGACCTGCAACTGGCGCAGGCGGCTCAGGTGGCGCAGGCTGCGGAAGTGGGGCAGCCGGGACGCCGTGCGGGGGCCGACGGTTTGGCAGGCGCACCCGGTGCGCTGGTGAGCTGTTCGCTGTTGTGCCCGGCCTTCGTGCCGACCGGTATCGCCAACGCCGAGCGCGCGCGCCCCGCCACGCTGCGCAACGACAGCGGCCCGACCCGCTCACAGATCGCTGCCGGCAAGCAGTTGCAGCGCGCGGTGCAGTCGGGCAAGCTGAGCGCCGCCGACGTCGCCGATATCACTTTCGAAGCGATCGCCGCGCGGCGTTTCTACATCATCACCCACCCGGGCATCATGGCGACGGTGGAACTGCGTCACGAGGATATCGAGCATTTGCGCAATCCGACCGATCCGATGTCGCTGAAGCCCGAAGTGAAGAACGCGGGTTAGCGGTGCGCCGGCATGACCGGGGCGTTGCCGCGCTGCCGTGTAGCCTCGTTGCGACGTGTTGCGCGGTGTCGTGATGCGTGCCGAGTCGACGTTCGCCGGTTCTCTTTTTACTTTTTTGGCGCATTGGCGCCGTTAGACGCACCATGCCGCTGAATCCGAAGATCGAGCAGGTGCTCGATATGATCGCGCGGGCCAAACGACCGCAGCTTCATGAAATGACCGCGCAGCAGGCGCGCGCGTCCTACGAAAAAAGCGCGCCGATCCTGGAGGTCGCCAGCGCGCCGATGTTCTCTGTCGACGATCTGCGCGTGCCCACGCGCGACGGCGCGACGATTCGCGCGCGTCTTTATTTTCCGGCCGAACCGGGCTGGGCCGAGCCGGTTCCGGCGCTGGTGTATTTCCACGGCGGCGGCTTCACGGTGGGCAGCGTCGACACGCACGACGCGCTCTGCCGGATGTTCGCGCGCGACGGCCGCTGTGCGGTGTTGTCGGTGGATTACCGACTCGCGCCCGAGCACACATTTCCCACCGCGGTCGACGACGCGTTCGACGCGTTGCGCTGGCTGCACGCGCACGCGGCGGAATACGGCATCGACGAAAACCGCCTGGCGGTGGGCGGCGATAGCGCGGGCGGCACGCTGGCGACCGTCTGCGCCGTGCTGGCGCGCGACGCGGATATCGAGCTCGCGCTGCAATTGCTGATCTACCCCGGCACGAGCGGCCATCAACAAACGGAATCGCATGCGCGTCTGGCCAACGGGTACCTGCTGTCGGGCGAGACGATTCAGTGGTTCTTCGATCACTACGTGCGCGACACCAGCGATCGCGACGACTGGCGTTTCGCGCCGCTCGACGGCCAACGCGGCGCGCCCGCTTTCGGCGATCTCGCGCCGGCCTGGATCGCCACCGCCGAATACGATCCGTTGAGCGATGAGGGCGAGGCTTACGCGGAAAAGTTACGCGCCGCAGGCAATCTGGTGATGTTGCTGCGCTACCCGGGCATGATCCACGAGTTCTTCAAGATGGGCGGCTTCGTGCCGGACGTGGCGCAGGCGCACGCCGATGCCGCCGCAGCGTTGCGCGGTGCGTTCGGCGTGGACTAGCCATCAAACCGCCGATCCCGCGATCTCCCGTTCGATATTGAATGCGAAGCTGCGCTCGAAGTCGCCGGGCCGCACTATCCGGTGCGAGCCGTTATCGTCGCTGCGCTCGGCGATCGCCACGCTGATCACGTCGCCATGCGCGGCCACGCGCAGTGCGGTGGTGCCGCGCGTGCCGTATTCCGGCGTTTCGATAAACGCCGCCGACAACGCCCGTTCGCGTTCCAGCGGAATGCCGGTGGACGGCAATTCGTCGTCGCGCGCGAGACGCGGGTCGCGCATCAGATCGATCAGCCGTTCGAGCGGCGGCATGGTCTGGCGTGCGAGCAGGGCGCCCAGTTCGGCGCGCTTGTTGACGAGCTTCGGCCACGCGGTATCGAGCACCGCGTTCGAAATGCCGTGCGTGCCTGCGCTCAGCAAGGCGGGCGCGAGCGGCGAACGGTTGCAGTACCAGCCGAGTTCGCGGCGCGTCCAGTCGCCCACCAGCAGATTGAAGCCGTTATAGATGTCGCCGGTTTGCGCGATGTGGCGCAGATACGCGAGCGGCGTGGTGTGCGGCTGACCCTGCGCGTCGCGGGCGGCGCCGCTCAGCCAGTCGCTGACGAGCGTGCCGCGGGTCGGCGCGTCTGCACGCATTTCATGGGGTGCGCGGTAATTGGTCAGCGCGGCGAAACGGCCGTCGCGCGACACGCCCAACCATGTGCCGCCGCCTATCAGGTCGCGGCCGGCCAGCACGGCCGGCGCGTCGTGCCACCAGTTGACCGGATCGGCGGTGCGCCGAAAGAATTCGTCGCGGTTGGCGGCAAGCGTGAAGAGCGGGCCGTCGACCGCATCGGGTCGCCAGTCGAAGACGATCAGGCACATCGGCGGAACTCTCCCTGTCGATCGGAGTGGGTGGGTCGGCCTGAGTCGGTCCTTTAATGCTGACGCTGGACCCGCTCAACCTGGCAGCAGCGCTGCTGCCGCCAACGAAAAGCGGCGCCTTGATGCGCCGCTTCTTACGCCAGGAGACTGCTCAAACCTCGGTCGGCAACCCGTACGGCAGCGCGAGAAACCGCAGTGCCGCGCCGTCCGCCGCGCCCAGATGCACCGAACCGTTTTCCAGCGCCGCGAGCTTGATCTCCACCAGCAGATCGACGCCGCCGTCCGGTGCCGAGGCCGCGTTCACGACCATGCCGCATGGCTGACCCGGATCGTCCGAGTGGAACAGTTCCGTGCCGGCCTTCACGGTGTCCAGTTCGCCCGCCACATTCGCCAGCGACGTGCGCCGCTTGATCGTGCCGCGATACTGGCTGCGCGCCACCACTTCCTGACCCGGATAGCAGCCTTTGCGGAAATTCACCGCGCCGAGCACGTCGAAATTGACCATTTGCGGCACGAATTGCTCGACCACCGGCTGGGTGATGCGCGGCTCGCCGGCGCGAATGTCGAGCCAGTCCCACACCGCCGGCGACACGCGTTTGAGTTTGTCCTCCAACGCCGGCAGATGCGCTTCGATCTGCGCTTGCGGGCCGATCCACAGATAGCGCAGCCGCCCGAGCGCGTCGGGCACGCGAATCAGCGAGCCCGACGGACCATCCACCTTCACATGCACGCCGTCCGGCAGCGCGTCGAACACGCCCGACAGCGCATGACGCACGTCGCCTGCAAGGCCGATCACCGCGACTTCGCCGCTCGCGTCCACCAGTTTGGCCTTGGCGCGCAGCACGAACATGGACAGCCGTTTTTGCACCGCGGCCTGCACGTCTTTCGACACCAGCAGGCGGATCGCCTCACCACTGCGCCAGGTCAGGAACGACGCCAGCAGCCGGCCCTTGGCCGAGCAATAGCCGGCCAGCCGCGCGTTGGCGGCGTCGAGATGCTGGGTGTCGTTGGTGAGCTGGCCGTGCAGGAAGCTGGCCGCGTCGTCGCCGATCGTGTCGATCACGCCGAACTGCGTGAGCGGCATGTAGGCGCCGTGCTGGACGACGGCGTCGAACTCATTGGCGGACGGACGCGACAGCACGGGCAGCGCGACGGACGAAGCCGGTGCAGCGGCAGCAGCGGAAGGGTTGACTGGGGCCATGCCTGAAGCGGTAGCGAGCGGTGTGTTCATGGATTCGGAGAACAGTCAATTCTGACTTTAGCTAAGGCAAACAAGTATTATATGCAGTCCACTCCCGTCACGTTCGGCATGTCCCTCCTGAAGAAATGTTTCGTCGCCGGCTCACTCGTCGTTGTGCTGGCCGTAGCCGCCGGTGCAGCCGGCTATCACTGGGCCACCAGCCCGCTCGATCTGAACCCCGCGCAACTCGACGTCACCGTCAAACCGCACAGCAGCCTGCGCAGCGTCACCTTGCAACTGAATCGCGGCGGCGTGCCGGTCGAGCCGGAGCTGTTCGTCGTCATGACGCGGCTGCTGGGGCTGCAAAGCGAGCTGAAATCGGGCAACTACGAGTTCAAGACCGGCGTGAGCCCGTATGAAGTGCTGCAGAAGATCGCGCGCGGCGACGTCAACGAATACGTGGCGACCATTATCGAAGGCTGGACCTTCAAGCGCATGCGCGCCGAACTGGACGCCAATCCGGCGCTCAGGCACGACACGGCCGGCATGAGCGACGCCGATCTGATGACGGCGATCGGTGCGCCGGAAGCGTCGATCGGTAACGGCGAGGGGCTGTTTTTCCCCGACACCTATCTGTTCGACAAGAACACCAGCGACCTCGACGTGTACCGCCGCGCGTATCGCCTGATGCGCCAGCGTCTGGACGAAGCGTGGCTCGCGCGTTCGCCGAACCTGCCGTACAAGACGCCGTACGACGCGCTGACCATGGCGTCGATCATCGAAAAGGAGACCGGCAAGCCGTCCGACCGGCCGATGGTGGCGGCGGTGTTCGCCAACCGTCTGCGGGTGGGTATGCCGTTACAGACCGACCCGACCGTGATTTACGGCATGGGCGACACTTACACGGGGCACATCCGCAAGAAAGACCTGCAGACGGACACTCCCTACAATACCTACACCCGGATGGGTTTGCCGCCTACGCCCATCGCGCTGCCCGGTGTCGCATCGCTGCAGGCGGCGATGAACCCGGCGCAAAGCACCGCGCTGTATTTCGTGTCGCGCGGCGACGGCAGCAGCATCTTTTCCGACAACCTCGGCGATCACAACAAGGCCGTGGACAAATACATTCGAGGGCAATGATGGCGCGGGGCAAATTCATTACGTTTGAGGGCATAGACGGCGCCGGCAAAACCACGCATCTGAGCTGGTTTCGCGAGCGCCTCGAGCACAAGGTGGCGAACACGGGCCGCGCGGTGGTCATGACGCGCGAACCGGGCGGCACGCCGCTTGGCGAGCAGATCCGGGAGATCGTGCTGCATCAGAAGATGGATCTCGAAACCGAGGCGCTGCTGATGTTCGCGCTGCGCCGCCAGCATCTGGCCGAGGTGATCGAACCGGCGCTCGCGCGCGGCGACTGGGTGCTCTCGGACCGTTTCACCGACGCGACTTTCGCGTACCAGGGCGGCGGCCGCGGGCTGCCGCGCGACAAGCTGGAAACGCTGGAGCGCTGGGTGCAGGGCGGTTTCCAGCCGGATATGACGGTGCTATTCGACCTCGACCCGGAAGTCGCCGACGAACGGCGCAGCGCGGTGCGCGATCCTGACCGTTTCGAGAGCGAGTCGACGGCGTTCTTCAACCGCACCCGCGGCGAATATCTGCGCCGTGCGGAAGAGGCGCCGTACCGGTTCGCTATCATTGACTCCTCGCAGACCATCGCGCGGATTCAGAAACAACTTGAAGAATTGATTGCAGTTCTTTGATTTTAAAAGAATATAACCCTGGTTTATAACGGCCGGCAAAGTTCGGGCAGTATCTTGCCTTGCTTCGCTAGCCGATTGATTTCAAAGAGAAACGATGATTTATCCGTGGCAAGCCGATGACTGGAACCGCCTGCAACAATTGCGCGGCCACTGGCCGCATGCGTTGTTGCTGTATGGACAAGGCGGCATCGGCAAGCTGCGCTTCGCGCAGCATCTCGCGCAAGGCTTGCTGTGCGAGGCGCAACGGGCCAACGGCGAACCGTGCGGCGCCTGCGTGGCCTGCAACTGGTTCAGCCAGGGCAATCATCCGGACTATCGCATCGTCGTGCCCGAGGCGCTGGCCGCCGAGGCTGGCCTGAACAGCGCCGCCGACGAAAAGGCCGAGAAAGCCGACGCCGACGAAGGTAAAAAGACCCGCGCGCCCAGCAAGGAGATCAAGATAGAGCAGGTTCGGGGTCTGCTCGACTTCGTCGGCGTGGGATCGCATCGCGGCGGCGCGCGCGTGGTGGTGCTGTATCCGGCCGAAGCGCTGAACATCGCCGCGGCCAACGCGTTGCTGAAGACGCTCGAGGAACCGCCGGCGGGCGTCGTGTTCCTGATGGTGTCGGCGCGGATCGACCGTCTGCTGCCCACCATCATCAGCCGCTGCCGCCAATGGCCGATGAGCGTGCCCGCGCCGGAACTCGCAGCGCAATGGCTGGCCGCGCAAGGGGTGGCCGACGCGCCCGCATTGCTCGCCGAAGCCGGCGGCGCGCCGCTCGCGGCGCTCGCGCTCGCCAGCGACGAAAACCGCGCGCTGCGCGACTGGACTCTGAAGCAACTGGCCGCCGGCGCCGCGTGCGACGCGTTCGCATGCGGCGAGGCGCTGCAGAAGCTGCCGGTGCCGTTGGTGCTCGGCTGGCTGCAACGCTGGATGTACGATTTGCTGGCAGAGCGCACCGCAGGCGCACCGCGCTATTTTCCGCAGGCGTCGGCGGCGTTGACACGCTGCGCGTCGCAGGCGGACGCCAGCGCGTTCGCGCGTTTCATGCGCACCGTGACGCGCCAGCGCGCTGTCGAAAACCATCCGCTGAATGCGCGGCTGGTGTTCGAGGAGCTGTTTCTCGGCTACCGCGAGCTGTTCGCGTAGGACCTCTGCGGTTTTTAAGCCCCGATTGGGTCCATTTGGGTCCGTTTGAGTCCATTCGGGTCCGCTCGGATCTTCTCCCGACCTTCTACCTCACCTTCAACGCACCATGAGCCTTGCCTACCGCGATGCCACGCTCGACGATCTGCCCGCCATCGTCGCTATTTACAACTCGACCGTGCCGTCGCGGCAAGTCACCGCCGACCTCGAACCGGTCAGCGTTGAAAGCCGCCTGGCGTGGTTTCATGCGCACGGCCCGCAAAAACGTCCGTTATGGGTGGTGGAAGATTCGCAGCAGCCCGGCCGCGTGATCGCGTGGTTGAGCTTTTCGGATTTCTACGGCCGGCCGGCCTATCTGCGCACGGCGGAAGTCAGTATTTATCTCGACGAAAGCGCCCGTGGCCGTGGCCTCGGCAAGCAGCTGCTGGCGGCGTCGCTGGCGGCCGCGCCGGCGCTCGGCATCGACACGGTGCTGGGTTTCATCTTCGGCCACAATGATGCGAGCTTGCGGCTGTTCCGCGGCTTCGGCTTCGACACGTGGGGCTCGCTGCCGCGCGTCGCCGTGCTGGACGACGTGGAGCGCGATCTGGTGATTCTCGGCAAGCGCCTCGACGCGCCGACCGAAGCCGTAGGGGCCGCCGGGGTCGATTAAAGCCAACTGGCTGCGCGCGCTTCACCTCACGTCATTTTTACGCAGGACCTCACCATGTTTGTCGACTCGCACTGCCACATCAACTTCGAAGGACTCGCCGACCGCTTGCCGCAGGTGCTCGAAAACATGCGCAGCCATTCGGTCACGCATGCGCTGTGCGTGTCGGTCGATCTGGAGACGCTGCCGTCGGTGCTGGAGATCGCCAGCCGGCACGACAACGTCTACGCGTCGGTGGGCGTGCATCCGGATCACGAGGACATGCGCGAGCCAAGTCTGGCCGAGCTGATCGAACTGGCCGCGCATCCGAAGGTGGTGGCGATCGGCGAGACCGGGCTCGACTACTACCGCCTGGAAGGCCGCACGATCGCCGACATGGAGTGGCAGCGCGAGCGCTTTCGCACGCATATCCGCGCGGCGCATGCCTCTGGCAAGCCGCTGATCATCCACACGCGCTCGTCGTCGGCAGACACGCTGCGCATCATGGCCGAGGAGCGCGCGAGCGAGCCGGGCGGCGTGATGCACTGTTTCACCGAGCCGTGGGCCGTCGCCGAACAGGCGCTGGCGCAAAATTTTTACATTTCGCTGTCGGGCATCGTCACGTTCAAGAGCGCGACCGAGGTGCAGGACGTCGCGCGCCGCGTGCCGCTGGAGCGTCTGCTGATCGAAACCGATTCGCCGTACCTCGCGCCCGTGCCGTATCGCGGCAAGCCCAATGAACCTGCGTACGTGAGTTATGTCGGACGCTACATCGCGCAGCAACGCGAGATGCCGGAGACGGCACTGGCCGCCGCGACGACGCAAAACTTTTTCCGGCTCTTCAAGATTCCCGTGCCGGCTGGTGCGTGACTTTATAAGTCGATAAATATCAATAGGATAGGGAAGGTTCCTAAAGCACAATATGAGAAATATTCCGATGTCGATCGTTGCCATTCAGAAGACTTCCGCCGCACGCACCGTGCGGGTTCCGTCGCGCCGCGGCGTGTTGCGCGCGTCGCGCGCGCTGCGCTCGGCGTTTGCGGCGGCGCTGGCGTGCGTCACGTTGAGCACGTTGATCGTGTCGCCGGCGCAGGCCGCGCCGATCGACTCGCTGATCAAATCGGTCAAGTTCGACGACGTCGACGGCGTCAACAAACTGCTTGCCAAGGGCATGGACCCGAACAGCGTCGATAACCAGGGCATTCCGCTGCTGGTGATCGCCGCGCGCGAAAAGTCGGACAAGGTCGGCGCCGCGCTGCTCGCCAATCCGAAGACCAACATCGAGATCCAGGACAAGGCCGGCGAGAACGCGATGATGATGGCCGCGCTCAACGGCGACCTCGATTTCGTCAACCAGCTGATCGCGAAAGACGCCGAAGTGAACAAGAAGGGCTGGGCGCCGCTGCACTACGCGGCCGCGAACGGCCACGACGACATCGTCAAGGTGCTGCTCGACCATTCGGCCTATGTCGACGCGGGCTCGCCGAACGGCACCACGCCGCTGATGATGGCGGCGCGCGGCGGCCATGTGTCGACGGTCAAGCTGCTGCTCGACAATGGCGCGGATCTGACGGTGAAAAACCAGATCGGCCTGACGGCGCTCGATTTCGCGAAGACGTATAAAGAGCCGGACGTGGTCGAAGGGCTGACCGCGCGGCTGCAGCAGATGCAGCAGAAGTAAGCGGCGCGGGAACGGGGGCGAGCGCGTACGGTGGCCGACGGGCGGAAACGCTCGGGGGCCTGAAAAGCAACGTGCCGGGTAGCCAGGGCGCCGAAGCCTGAATGCAACACGGCGCGATTCACCCGTTCCCATAGTTTTGCCTGAAGATAGCGCCAGTTGACGCGCTTGCGCTTCGCAAAACAGTGCAGAATGACGACTTTGGCGCGCCGTTTGGCGCGCCGTCCGGATGCGGCGAAAGACCGCCTGATAAACGACCCTGGAAAGGAACACCATGCTGCGGGCTTTGATTTTCGCCAGCGCGCTTGCCGTACCGCTATCGGCAGCCGCGTTCACGGGGGGCGACCTCAACAAGCTGTGCACCAAGACGGACGTGGCCTCGCGCAGTGCATGCGCGGCCTATATCGAAGGCGCCGCCGACGGCATCTTCAATACCATCGACGCAATCGGCGGCACGACCGGCCCGCGCGTCGGCCAGTATTTCTGCCTGCCCCAGGACGCGCGCTCGGCGCAGTTGACCGACGCGGTGCGCAAATACATTGCGGAAAATCCGATCGTCGCGGGCTATAACGCCAGCACGGCGATCTCGCTCGGGCTCGGCAAGGCGTTTCCTTGCAAGAGCGGTAATTGAGCTGAATCCACGGGGCGCCCGGCGCGTGCTCGACGCGCGTGCGGCGGGCGCCCGGCGTTGATCGCGCCAGGCTTCTCCGGCCTCGCGCGAGATGGGCTGAACCGGGCTGACCCCGTCTGAACCCGCCCCGGGTTCGGGTTCGACCCGCCGTCGCGGGGACCGTCCATTTCCACCTCTCGAGTCAGGAGGACCATCCCCCCATGCCCACTCTCGACGACCTCGCCCGTATCGCCGAAGCGCCGCTGCATACGTGGCCCGGCGCGCTGGTCGTGTCGGTTGTCGCGGCGCTGCTGGCGCTCGGCATTCAACGCGTCGGCGCACGCATCGTGACGCGCATCGCGCGGCCGTATCCGCTGACCAGCGTGGTGCTGCGCTATATCGACAAACCGTCGCGCCTGCTCCTCGTGATCCTCGCGCTGGAGGCCGTCTGGTGGGAGGCGCCCGACACGCTCACTTTCATCACGCCGCTGCGCGACGCCGCCGGAATCGCCATGATCGGCGCCATCACGTGGCTGTCGGTGCGCTCGGCGGCCGCGATCGGCGAGGCGATCATTCAGGCGCATCCGCTCGATACCGCCGACAACCTGCAGGCTCGCCGCATCCATACGCAGGCGCGGGTGCTGGCGCGCTCGGTGATGCTGGTGATCGTGATTATCGGTGTGGGCGGCGCGCTGATGACCTTTCCGAACGTCCGGCAGATCGGCGCAAGCCTGCTGGCGTCGGCGGGGGTGGCGGGATTGGTGGCGGGTATCGCGGCGCGGCCAGTGCTCGGCAATCTGATCGCCGGGCTGCAGATCGCGCTGTCGCAGCCGATCCGGCTCGACGACGTCGTCGTGATTCAGGGCGAGTGGGGGCGGATCGAGGAAATCACCGGCACGTACGTGTCGGTGCGTCTGTGGGACCAGCGGCGGCTGATCGTGCCGCTGCAGTGGTTTATCGAAAATCCGTTCGCCAACTGGACGCGCAGCAGTTCGCAGATCATCGGCACGGTGTTTCTGTACGTCGATTACCGTATGCCGCTCGCGCCGCTGCGCGAGGAACTGGCGCGCATCGTCGAGGCCGCGCCGGAGTGGGACCGCCGCGTGCAGGTGCTGCAGGTCACCGACGGCACGGAACGGTCGATGCAGTTGCGCGCGCTGGTCAGTTCGCTCGATTCGGGGTTGAACTGGGATTTGCGGTGCCGCGTGCGCGAGGGGTTGCTCGAGTTTATTCAAAAGCACTATCCGCAGTACCTGCCGCGCGCGCGCGCCGATGTATCGGCCGAACTCGAGAACGGCAAGGGTGAACCACTGGACTGGGTGCCGCGCGGCTTGCATACGCCGGCCGGTAGCACGGCCGCGCATACCGAGGCCGATCCGGTGGCGAGCCGCAGCGGCAGGGTGCCGGTGGTGGCTGCGGACGCGGCGGCGCAGTCTGCGCAGGCAAAGTCCAACGCGCAGGAAAAGGTCTGACGCAAGGGCGTGGCGCCCGGATGGTCATGGCGCTCGGATTGCGCTGCGACTGCTCTGCGAGCGACTGCATTCGGACCAGGTTCGGCTTGGTCGGCTTGGTCGGCTTGGTCGGCCTGGTCGGTTCGATACAGTTCACCACCGCCAACCGCATTCATGCGCCTGCAGATCGATGCAACTGATCGGGCACTAAAGCGGTCGAATAGTCCACCGACTCACCAACCCGGCGCGGCAGGGCACGCTTCATGGTGGTTTCGGCGATCGGTCGCAGCGTTTGATCGCGTCTCGCGGCGCATGGACAGAGCGTACGCAGCGCATAGACAGCGGCCACGCAGCGCGACGCTACAACCCGATCGCCACACCCAGCCCCCGCCCGCGCCGCACGAACCAGGGAGAACACAACATGGGCCGACTTATCGTCGTGTCGAATCGCGTCGCAACGCCGACGGAAACCAAAGGCTCGGCCGGCGGTCTTGCGGTCGGCGTCTTCGGCGCGCTGAAAGACGCGGGCGGCGTGTGGTTCGGCTGGAGCGGCGACGTGGTCAGCGAGACCGTCGCCAATGCCGGGCCGACGCTGGAACAGGACGGCGCGGTGACCTTCGCAACCGTCGGCCTCACGCGCAAGGATTACGACCAGTACTACCGTGGTTTTTCGAACGCGACGCTGTGGCCGGTGTTCCACTACCGCAATGACCTCGCGCGCTACGAGCGCGAAGAATACGCCGGCTACCGGCGCGTCAACGCGTGGCTTGCGCACAAGCTGATCAGGCTGCTCGAGCCCGACGACGTGATCTGGGTGCACGACTACCATCTGATCCCGTTCGCCGAAGCGTTGCGCAACGAGGGCATCACGAATCGCATTGGTTTTTTCCTGCACATTCCGTTTCCCGCGCCGCAAATCCTGCTCAACATTCCGCCGCACGAAGAGCTGGTGAAGTCGCTGTCGTGCTACGACCTGCTGGGCTTTCAGACCGCGACCGACGAACTCGCTTTCCACGATTACGCGGTGCGCCACGCGCGCGGCTCGGTGAGCGCGGACGGTCGCGTCGAAGCGTTCGGCCGTAAGCTGCGCACCGGCGTCTACCGGATCGGCGTATTCCCGGACGAAATCGCGGAGCAGGCGCAGCGCTACGAAAGCCGTCAACACGTGCTCGACCTCAAGCAAAGCCTCGAAGGGCGCAAGCTGATCATGAGCGTCGACCGGCTCGATTATTCGAAAGGGCTGGTGGAACGCTTCCGGGCCTTCGAGCAATTGCTGGAACGCTCGCCCGAATGGCGCGGCAACGTCACGCTCGTGCAGATCGCGCCGCCCACCCGTTCGGACGTCGCGACGTATCAGAAGATCCGTCAGGATCTGGAGTACGAAGCAGGGCGCATCAACGGTCGGTACTCGGGGCTCGACTACACGCCGATCCGTTATCTGAACCAGCAATACGACCGGTGGAAGCTGATGTCGCTGTTTCGCGAGTCGCAGATCGGTTTCGTGACGCCGTTGCACGACGGCATGAATCTGGTCGCGAAGGAATATGTCGCCGCGCAGAATCCGGACGACCCCGGCGTGTTGGTGCTGTCGATTTTTGCGGGCGCGGCGGCCGAGTTGAGCGGCGCGTTGCTGGTCAATCCGCATGACGCGATTGGCATGTGCGAAGCGTTGCAGCGCGCGTTGCAGATGCCGCTCGATGCCCGCCAGCGGCGTCACGAGATCAACATGGCGGCGTTGCGCAAGAATGATCTCGGTGTGTGGCGCGATACCTTCCTGGAGGATTTGCGCAGCGTACCGGTGCAGAAGCCGGGTAAAGGCGGCGGTCACCGGTGATGAGACGTGTTGAATGGAGCGACGTGTTATCGCGTGGGGCGTGGCTCGTGTTGCGCATGCCGGCCACCCGGGAGTCGTCCGCATGCTGACGACGTTAGCCATTGCCGGTTACCGGTCGCTGCGCGAGCTGGTCGTGCCGCTCGGCCGGCTCAACGTGATCACCGGCGCGAACGGCAGCGGCAAGTCGAGCGTGTATCGCTCGCTGCGTCTGCTGGCGGAAACGGCGCGTGGTGGCGTGATCACGTCGCTGGCCCGCGAAGGCGGTTTGCCGTCCACGCTATGGGCCGGCCCCGAGCGCTTTTCGCGCGGCATGCTGGCGGGCGAATTGCCGGTCGAGCCGCTGCGCCGCAAGGATCCGGTGAGCCTGCGGCTCGGCTTTGCCGGCGACCAGTTCGGCTACGCGATCGATCTCGGTCTGCCGCCGCTCAACACAGCCACGCTGTTTCCGCTGGACCCCACCATCAAGCGCGAATGCATCTGGAGCGGGCCGGTGCTGCGGCCGTCGGCGCTGCTGGTCGACCGGCAGGGCCCGGCGCTGCGCACACGCGACGAGCAGGGCGACTGGCAGACCATCCCGCAACCGGTCGCCAGTTTCGACAGCATGATGACGGAGTTCTCCGATCCGCGCACCGCGCCCGAAATGATCACGGTGCGCGAGCAGATCCGCTCGTGGCGCTTCTACGATCACTTCCGCACCGACGCCGACGCGGCCGCGCGTCTGCCGCAGATCGGCACGCATACGCCGGTGCTGTCCAACGACGGCGCGGACCTCGCCGCGGCCTTGCAGACCATCCGCGAGATCGGTGACCCCACGGCGCTCGCCGCCGCCATCGACGATGCTTTTCCCGGCTCGCAACTCGACATCTCGACGCAGGACGGCCGCTTCGAAGTGACGATGCGACAGCACGGTTTGCTGCGCCCGCTGAAGGGCGCGGAGTTGTCCGACGGCACCTTGCGCTATCTGCTGCTGGTGGCCGCGTTGCTGACGCCGCGTCCGCCCGCGCTGCTGGTGCTCAACGAACCGGAGACCAGCCTGCATCCCGACCTGCTGCCGGCGCTGGCCCGTCTGATCGCGCGGGCGGCGCTGCATTCGCAGGTGCTGGTGGTGTCGCATGCGGCGCGTTTGATCGCGGCGCTCGAACGCGAGGAGGAGAGTCAATCCATCGTGCTGGAGAAGCACTTCGGCGCCACCCGTATCGCCGATGCGGACGATCGCGATCTGCCCGCGTGGAAATGGCCGGCGCGATAATTGCGCTTTTTTATCGGGCGGCTCGGGGCGAGCGCGAACCAGGCCAAGGCAGGGCCGACGTTGAACAGTGAGGTCCATGCGGTGTTTGCCCGACTGTGCTCAACACCCGGCGCAATGTAAGCTGAATGTAACAGCGCCTGGAAAATGCAAGACGTGACGCTTTTTGTTGTCCTGTGGTGAATAATGATTCGATGCCGGTCATGCAGATGCGCTTCGCATCGACCGGCGCAATCGGCACCGCGCTGCGCGGAGCGCGTCCCTGACGCGTTCCGCCGCAACCGCGCAAGCCGTCAGCTTACGGAGACAACCCTGCTATGAAGATTGCCCAGATCGCCCCCTTGACCGAATCGGTGCCGCCCAAGCTGTACGGCGGTACGGAACGCGTCGTGTCGTACATCACCGAGGCGCTGGTCGAGCTTGGTCACGACGTGACGCTGTTCGCGAGCGGCGACTCGGTGACGAGCGCCAAGCTCGAGCCGGTGTGGCCGCGCGCGCTGCGTCTCGATCCGGGCATTCGCGACCGCGTGGCGCCGCACATGCTGCTGATGGAACTGGTGCGCCGCCAGGCCGACCAGTTCGACGTCCTGCATTTTCACCTCGACTATTACTCGTTCTCGGTCTTCAAACGCCAGGACACGCCGTTCGTCACGACCATGCACGGCCGTCTCGACCTGCCCGAACAGCAGCCGGTATTCGACACGTTCAACACCGCGCCGGTGATCTCGATTTCGAACGCGCAGCGTCATCCGTTGCCGCAGGCCAGATGGCTGACCACGGTCTATCACGGGCTGCCGGAGCAGCTCTACACGCCGCAGCCGGTCGAGCAGAAATACCTCGCGTTTCTCGGCCGGATTTCCCCGGAAAAGCGGGTCGACACCGCGATCCGGATCGCCGGCCGTTGCGGTATGCCGATCCGCATCGCCGCGAAGGTCGATGCCGCCGACCGCGAATACTTCGAGCGCGACATCCGGCCGTTGCTGGATCTGCCGCACGTCGAGTTTATCGGCGAGATCGCGGATCATCAGAAGGCCGAATTTTTGTCCGGCGCGCATGCGTTGCTGTTTCCGATCGACTGGCCGGAGCCGTTCGGCCTCGTGATGATCGAGGCGATGGCGTGCGGCACGCCGGTGATCGCGTTCAATCGCGGCTCGGTGCCGGAGGTGCTCGAAGAGGGCGTGACCGGCTTTATCGTCGAGGACGAGATCGGCGCGGTGGCGGCGGTGAATCGTCTGCACAAGATGCCGCGCGCGGGCGTGCGCCAACGCTTCGAGGAACGCTTCACGTCGCACCGCATGGCGCAGCAGTACGTGGACGCGTATCAGTCGGTGATTCGGGCGCAGAAGCGCTCGCGCTTCAAGGTGATCGACACCTCGGGAAGCTGAGGCAACGCGCTCGCGCTTGCGTACGTGTGGCGTTGAGCGATGCGCCACGGGTAGCGCGTGACACGGCAAGGCAAGGCAAAAAAAACGGCGATGCGTCCATGACGCATCGCCGTTTTTTTGTGGCCGCTTGACGCCAGTAACACAGCCTCGCACCGCTGCGCGCCGCCTCGCCCGCCGCGCACGGAACCGGGCGGATCAGAGGCAGGCCCGCCAGACCAGCACGCCGATTGCGCGCCTTAGATCTTCAGGCGTGAAACCTTGGTGCCCTGCAGCGACAGGTCGCCCATCAGACCGGCATTCGTCAGCACGAATACCTCGACCGGCGCGGTGGCCGTGGTGGTGTCGATGGCACCGTTCGCGCCCATTTTCACCAGCGCGACGGAGGCGTCGCCGCCCACCGACCAGCCGTCCGCATTGCGGAATTTGTCCAGCGCGTCTTGCGTCATGAACAGGAAGATGATGGCCTTCGACTGAGCGCCCGCCTGCAGGCCGAACGAGCCGGAGATCGTGCTGTAGTAGCCGACCGTGCCGCCGCCGACGCGCAGCGACCCTTCGCCGTACTGACCGCCCACGATGAAGCCGGCTTGCAGCACCGACGGGAACACCAGCACGCCGCGCGCCTTGGAGACGAGTTCGCGCGAACCTTGCACGGTGGTGTACAGGCGCGACATGGTGCCGTCGACGCTGGCGTCGATCGACTGACGTTTGGACGAGTCGGTGGACGAAGTGTTTTTATTGTCGCTGTTCGACGTGGTCGTACAACCAGCGAGTGCAAGGCCTCCGAAAGCGAGCGCAGCGGTCGTCTTCAACATGAAGTTTCGTCTTTGCATCGTTTTTCTCCGTGATGGTTCCGGGTCGCAACGCCGGATGATGTGGCGGGTTGCTAATCAGTTATATCACACGCAAACGGAAAAGGCGCATCTCGCTGCCAGGCGTAAAGCCTTGTGTGGCGGGCGTTTGAGGCTAATCGTAAAGCGTCGTGCAGTAAATTTGACCTGGTGCAAAACGCCTTCGGATTGCACCCGGCGAGGCGTTCGAACGGGTGCCTCGCTGATCGTCCCAAGGGCGGTTCCGCTTTGGCGGAAGCGGCCCGCCGCGGCTCGAAACGGCTTTTTTTACCGATCCTGCTGCGACGGAAAAAACGCTGCAATTGAACTGAAAGTGTTGCCGCAACGCCTCGTATCGGCGTTGCGCAAGCTCACCGTCAACCGTGGTTTGCCGGACTCTTGACCGGCGGCGGTGGCCGGCGCAACGCACGCCGCACCATGCCGATCAGCACGCCGATCAGAAACAGCGTCACGGCCGGCACGATCCAGTAGCCGACGAACGCATGCCACAGGTAAGCCATCAAGGTCGTGCGGCGCACGCTGTATTCGTTGCGCGCGTCCTGCTGGCGCGGCGCATTGGCGGCCAGCACGTCGGCCGGGCAGCCGGCGGCTTGCGCCTCGTCGGGTTTGCCGTGGCAGTGCGCGGGGGCGCCGGCGGCGCGTTGTGCGTCGGTGAACGTCCAGCTGGTCAGCGCACGGTCGAGGTCGACGGCGTTGTACGCCATTTCCTCGCGGATCTCGCTGACCGCCACGATCGCCACGGGCACCGCCCAGAATATGATGACGATCAGCCACCGCCTCAACCAGCGGTTTTTATGCTTCGTTACCATCCTTGCCTCCGATCGATGCTCTGCAGCATCAACGACAAGATGGCGGCCCGTCTAATGTTGTGTGTGAGGGTGGGCCGTCTCCGCCGCCATCATAGAAGAAAAACGGGGCGTTCGCGCGACCGGGATGGGAAGAGGTGAGAGCCGACTCGCGTCGCGAGGCGATTCGCAGCCGGCGGAAAAAACGTGCGACGGCAATGCCGGGCACGAGCATTGCGAAAGACGACTCGGCGCCGCGGTGCCGCGCCGAGCCATCGGGCCCGCTCAGTTAGCCGGCGCGTTGGACAGGCAGGTCTTCATGAACGCCTTGCGGTCGTCGCCTTTCTTGCCGGTGGCTTGCGTGTTGCACGCCTTCATCTTGTCCTGCTGGCTCATCGGCGCGGCGGCGGCCGGTTTCGCGGACAGGCAGGTCTTCATGAATGCCTTGCGGTCGTCGCCTTTCTTGTCGGCGGCCTGCTTGTTGCAGTCGGCCATTTTGCTTTGCTGGCTGTTCTGCGCGAACGCCGGTGAAACGAGAACGGCACCCAGTACCAGCGTAGCGATAGCGGATTGGATTTTCATGTGACACTCCATCGGTGGTGAAAACGTTTTTGGTCGTTCATGCGCGCGGGCGTCAACGGCATCCAGGGCCCCTCGGCATAACCATTATGGCAAATGCTGTCTGCCAGAACGGACAAAAGGGCATTCCGGTTGACAGAACCGGGCGCTGGTTTTCCCGTACACGACGGCGCTCAGGCGACGCCAGTGAGGGGATTCGGCGAATGGCGGCATTGAGAAATTATGCTATGCATTCCAGATCAATTGCACCGGCGATTTCAAATGAATTAACGCCACGCCATTGCATATCGATCAAAGAAACTTCGCGCGAAAGATGAAAATTGCTGCGAATGCAACTGAATAGTAAATCGGCATGAAATTCCGCCGTTAGTCGTATTGGTAATCTTGACCAGTGGGCCGCCACGCAAGCGTTCGCGTATGCGCCGCGTCCACTTGATCCCAGGAGACTCACCATGCACTACCTGTTGATGTATGACCTGGTGCCCGACTACCTCGAACGACGTGGCGCATATCGCGACGCGCATCTGCACTACGCATGGGCGGCGGTGGCTCGCGGTGAACTGCTGCTCGCCGGCGCCCAGGCCGAGCCCACCGACGGCGCGGTGTTGCTGTTTCAAAGCGATTCACCGGCTGCCGCCGAAGCCTTTGCCAGAGCCGATCCGTATGTGATAGCCGGCCTCGTGACTCAATGGCGCGTGCGCGTGTGGACGACCGTGGTGGGCGAAGGTGCGACACACCCTGTGCGCTAGAAACCACAGATCCTCATCACTCGAAACGCGTCACATGCGATGCAACGTGCATGCGTTCAAGCGGACCGGTCTGTCATGACGGCGTTGCGCATAATGACGCATACGCACTCTCCACGCGACACTCGTCGCGACGCACCCACGCACCTTCGCGAGTGCCAGAATGCATGGAAAAGCGATACCGCATAAAAGCGGAATTCGTAAAGGCCATTCGCCACATTTACCCTTGGGTTGTGCTGTGCAATAGTGAGGTATGGGGCCGAGGCGACCCGCATCTCTGTGACGGCAATACGTGAAATGACGCAGTGAAAAGGACAAGATTGTTTCTATCCGTAACACTTGTCTCAACGATATTCACGCAAACCCTGGGAATGGTATGCTTCGTGCACAAATTCTCCCATGCACGAGTGAGACCACGTTTTGTGCTTCGGAATAGGGACAAACCGCACCATGTCAGGGCGGTATTGACCAGCCAACAGAACGTACAGAACATTTTTGTGCAACCGCGGGCTGCACACGGATCGTGAAAGTTGAATCCGTGGCAAGTCCAAAGCCGCGGCCCGGCCAGGCTGCGTGGAGAAAACCCAATGTTTTTCGATGAGCTAAGCAATGACGAATGGGCGCTGCTGGCAGCGCTTGTCTCCGATGAGCCGGCCGTCCGTCTGAACCGACGCGGCCGGCCCCGCGCCGAACCACGCATTGTCGCGAATGCGGTCCTCTGGATTCTGACAACCGGTGAGCCCTGGTCGAAACTGCCGGGCCGTTATCCGTCGGGTCCGACCTGCCGGCGCCGTTTCGAAGAGTGGCAGTTGAACGGCACGCTGCTCGAGATGGTTCGGCTGTTATCGCAAACCGGTCGTACCTTCGCGTACGTACCGCAACCGGCGCCTCCCGCCACCGCCAAACCGGCCGCGCCGGTGGTGGTCGCGGCGAGCGTGCGCGACGAAAGTCTGCGTGGCGTGTCCTGGAAGAGTCCCGAGTCGTGGCAGGCGCCCGGCGTGTCGAGCAGCCTGAGCAACTGGCGGTCGGCCGACCCGATCGCCGATATCACGCGTCAGTTGTCGGGCCTCGCGCAGACGCAACCGCAGGGGCATCAACCGGCTGCGCGTGCGCCGGTGGCGCCGGGCCGATCGTTTGCAGCCGCGAGTGTGCCTGATGGCGTGTCCGCGGGGGCATCGACCGGGGCTTCCGCGTTCGCGCCGGCCATGCGCCCGCCAATGCGCGCCGTGTCGCCGCAAGTCGACGAGGCGGTCGAGGTGAGCCAGGCCATGGGCCTGCTCGATGCCGCGATCTCGTCGGCGCGTCGCGCGAGTGCGCCGGACGACCTGCGCAGTCCGCTGTCGGTGAGCCTCGCGCCGCACGGCACGCAACTCGACGATCCGCGCGGCTACACGATTTTCGTCGCGGCGGAGCAGGTGCCCAACGCGATGTATCGCGCGTGGGCGGAGATCATGAAAGACGGCAGACGCGTCGAGCGTTCCGGTCTGGTCGGCCCGCGTTTCGCTGGCGCGGACGAAGCGCAGCAATACGCGCTGGACTGGGCGCTGCAATGGATCGACCGTGAATGCCTGACGCAGGCGGCTGCGCAAACCGCGCCTTCGGCTCAAAACGTCGTGGTGCCGCAAGAGCGTGCCTCCGCGCAGGCGCAGGTGCATTCGCATACGTCTGCGCACACGGTCGCGCCGGCGCGTCCACTGCCCGTCAAGCGTCATGTGCCGGAGCCGGTCGCGATCAATCACGGCGCGCCGTTGCACGGTCCGCTGCACGCGTTTCGTGGACCGCTGCGCCGTTATCCCGGTGAGCCGGCCGCGACCACGGTCGTCGGCGCGACGACTGAAAGCGCGTCGGCGGAACGGTATCCGTCCTATCCAGAGTTCATCTCTCACGCCGGGTAAGCGCGGTGGCCGGCAGTTAAAGCGCGGCTAGAACGAACGCGATTGGAACCGGAACCCCGGCAGCAAGCGCGGTAACAGATTGAGATTGGCAAGTTGGGCGACCGGCGCATTGATCAGGCGCGGCGACAGAAGAAAATCTGGCAGTACCCCGCGGCCGGTAGGAGCAACCGCCGCAGGTTCCCGCTTCATTCGGTGTGATTCAAGCCTTGCATTCGCAGTCCCTGATAGACCCTGGAAGACCCTGGGCGGACCCCAGATCGCCCCGAGGCGGACCGCCGTTCGACGACGGCCCAGCTCAGGTTGGCGCGCTGCCTGATGGCAGGCAGCAGAGGCGTTATTGCCGGCCGTACGTATCGTCGAACCGCACGATATCGTCTTCGCCGAGATACGAGCCCGATTGCACTTCGATCATTTCGAGCGGCATCTTGCCCGGATTCTCGAGTCGATGCGTGACGCCGAGCGGAATATAAGCCGACTCGTTTTCGGAGACGATAAAGCGTTCCTCGCCGCGCGTGACGAGCGCCGTGCCGCGCACCACGATCCAGTGTTCGGCGCGGTGATGATGCATTTGCAGCGAGAGCCGCGCACCCGGTTTCACGACAATGCGTTTAACCTGGAAACGTTCGCCGGTGTCGACGGAATCGTAGTTGCCCCACGGGCGATGCACCTTGCGATGGCTGGCCGCTTCGAGCCCGCCGTCGCTGCGAATCCGCCCCACGATCTTCTTGACGTCCTGCACGCGCGATTTGTCGGCCACCAGAATCGCGTCGGCCGTTTCGACCACCACCAGATCCTGCGTGCCCACGCACGCAATCAGCCGTCCTTCGGAATGCGCGAAGGTCGACGCCGCGCCTTCGAACATCACCCGGCCGCGCCCCACGTTCTGATCGGCGTCTTTCTCCGAGATGTCCCAGATCGCGTCCCACGAACCCACGTCCGACCAGCCCGCCTGCAACGGCACGACCACACCCGAGGCGGCGCTTTGATCGCTGCCGAGCTGTTCCATCACCGCGTAGTCGATCGAGTTCGACGGCGACGCGCTGAACGCATCGCGCTGCAGGCGGAAGAAGTCGCCGTCCGCCTTGCCGCCCGCGTAGGCCGCGTGACACGCTTCGTGGATGGCCGGCTGGAAGTGGCGAATCGCCTTCAACCAGGTCGACGCGCGCACGATGAAAATGCCGCTGTTCCACCAGTATTCCCGCGACTCGATATAGCGCTGCGCCAGTTCGAGATGCGGCTTCTCGACGAAGCGATCGAGCTTGCGCGCACGGATTACGCCTTCGCTGCCGGCGTTTTCGACATGATCAGGCATGCCAGGCGATGCGCCCGATGCCGCCGACGCATCCAGCGCCGCGCCGATCCGGATATAACCGAAGCCGGTTTCCGGCCGCGTCGGCACGATGCCCATCGTCACGATATGGCCGGCCGCCGCCTGCTCCACGCCGGCCGTCACGGCCGCGTGGAAACCGCTCAGGTCGGTGACCGCGTGATCGGCGGGCATCACGACCATGATGCCGTCGTCGTCCTGCGCGGCGATCGACAGCGCCGCCACGGTCAGCGCCGGTGCGGTATCGCGGCCGGCGGGTTCGAGAATCAGGCGGGTCGGCTTGCCGCTCGTGCGCAATTGCTCGGCGGTGGTGAAGCGCTGCTCTTCGTTCGCGACCACGACCAGTTGATCGGTGAGCGGATAGCCGGCCTCGAGTCCTTCGAGGCGCCGCGTGGTGGATTGCAGCAGCGAATCGTCGCCGAGCAGACCGATCAACTGTTTGGGATGCTGTTCGCGCGACATCGGCCACAGACGCGTGCCGGATCCGCCCGCCAGAATCACGGGATGAACCTTGAGCTTGACGTTCAGGGGCGTAGCTTGCGTGGACCGGGTGTCGGCGGGCGTGGCCGTAACCGGAGCTGTCATGATGGACTCCTCGAGGCTGGGTGAATGCGTCGAGTTTTATCATGAAGAGCGGAATCAATAAAAGCGCGTTAAATAGAAAACTATATAAAAACGCTGATAAAATTAATTAATTCCGTGAAGGAAAAATGTCCGAGAGATTTTTTAAAAAGAAAAATTACCCGAAAAAAATCACGGGAGAATTTTTTAGCGCAATGCATGCGCAAACGTGACGTGACAGGCGTCCCGTAAGGTTTGTGGGTCGAACAAGCAGAGAGCATCAAAAAGGCCCAAATAAAGGCCTTTTGGCTGCCTATCAAACAGGCAATCCGGTAACAATTGCCGGCAAAAAGTCGGAAAAAATGCTGAAACTTTGACCGATACAATTTGAGATATTTTGCGGTCTTGCAGCGCGAATTTTAATAAAGCTTTATCTATACCTGTACGAGGGTATTCACTCATTTCGACTCGCCTTTCCCGCTTCGGCTGTTCAGCCTTTTTTCGGAATAGGGAATGGCGGGGCAATTCGCAAAGCTTCGGATTTTTACTGCGTCGCGCATCGATTCGCCGCACGCGGAGGCCGGCGTCGTGTTCAGGCGCCGGAGCACGCTGGACAAAAAAGCGCGCGACGGATTTTCAATCAACCAACGGATGGCACTTGACTGACGAACTGAGGGGCAGCGCATGCTGAGCGTTCTATCGAGAATCATCGACATCGCCATGGTCGTGCTCGGCGCGACGCTGGCGACGGCCGTGCATAGCGGGAAATTCGCGTGGCTGGACGACATTCAGCGCGTCTCGCTGGCGTTCGACTGCCTGCTGGTGGTGGTGTTCTTTCCGGCGCTGGGCATCTATCAGTCGTGGCGCGGCAAGCCGCTCTACGACCTGTTGTGCCGGGTTGGCGGCGGCTGGGTGATGGTGGAAGTCACCGGCGTGCTGATCAGCTTCAGCCTGCACCGTTCGGACAGTCTGTCGCGATTGTGGCTCGTCTACTGGGCGGTGGCCACGATCGTGCTGCTGGTCGTCACCAAGGTGATCGTCTATTCGATTCTGCGCGGCCTGCGCCGTGAAGGTTTCAATCAGCGCGCGGTGGCGATCGTCGGCGATGCGCGCTACGGGCGCTTTCTGATCGAACAGATGCGCAGTCGTCCGGAAGCGGGCTTCACGCCGATCGTGGTGTTCGACGAGGACGGCACGATCAACCACTACGAAGACCCCGACGCGGGCGACATGATCGACAGCGTGCCGGTCGAGCGCGACTACCAGCGCATGTTGCAGTTGGTGCGCCATCGCGGCATCCGCGAACTGTGGCTGGCGCTGCCGATCTCGAAGGAAAAAGCGATTCACCGCTTCGTGATGGATCTAAAAAACGACTTCGTGAATATCCGCTTCATTCCCGACGTGCGCAGCCTGACGCTGTTCAACCAGCCGATGGTCGACCTGCTCGGCGTGCCCGCGATCAACCTGGCCGCGTCGCCGATCACCGATCTGCGGGTGCTGCCCAAGCGCGTGTTCGATCGTCTCTTCGCGCTGGCTGCGCTGACCGCGCTCGCGCCGGTCATGCTCGTGATCGCCGTGATGGTGAAGCTGAGCTCGCCCGGCCCAGTGTTCTTCCGCCAGAAGCGCAAGGGTATCGACGGCAATCAGTTCGAGATCTACAAGTTCCGCTCGATGAAGCTGCATAAGGAAGAGGCCGGCAAGATCACCCAGGCCACGCGGCGCGATCCGCGCATCACGGCGGTCGGCGCGTTCCTGCGGCGCACCAGTCTCGACGAGTTGCCGCAGTTCATCAACGTGCTGCGCGGCGAGATGTCGGTGGTGGGTCCGCGTCCGCACGCGCTCGAACACGACGACATCTACAAGGATCTGGTGAAGGGCTATATGCACCGTTACCGGATCAAGCCGGGCATTACCGGCTGGGCGCAGATCAACGGCTATCGCGGCGAAACCGACCGCATCGAAAAGATGATGGGCCGCGTCAAGCTCGATCTGTACTACATGCAGCACTGGACCTTCTGGCTCGACATCAAGATCGTCGTGCTGACGCTGTGGAAAGGATTTGCAGGCAGCAACGCTTACTGAGTCCTTCACCGCACTCCTGAATCAACCTTATTTCGCGAGGTGTAATACATGAACCTGACGATCATCGGTAGCGGCTACGTAGGCCTCGTGACGGGCGCATGTCTGGCCGACATCGGCCACGACGTGTTCTGTCTCGACGTCGATCAGCGCAAGATCGACGTGCTCAACAGCGGCGGCGTGCCGATCCATGAACCGGGTCTGCAGGAGATCATCGCGCGCAATCGCAAGGCCGGCCGCCTGACGTTCTCGACCAACGTCGAAGCGGCGGTCGCGCACGGCGACATCCAGTTCATCGCGGTGGGCACGCCGTCGGACGAAGACGGCTCCGCCGACCTGCAATACGTGCTGGCCGCCGCGCGCAACATCGGCCGCCATATGACGGGCTTCAAGGTGATTGTCGACAAATCGACGGTGCCGGTCGGCACGGCTTCGCGCGTGCGCGACGTGATCGGCGCCGAACTGGCCGCGCGCAGCCTCAATCACATGTACTCGGTGGTCTCGAACCCGGAGTTCCTGAAGGAAGGCGCGGCCGTGGACGACTTCACGCGGCCCGACCGCATCGTGCTCGGCTGCGACGAGGACGTGCCGGGCGAAAAGGCCCGCGAGCTGATGAAGCGCCTCTACGCGCCGTTCAACCGCAATCGCGAACGCACGCTGTACATGGACGTGCGCTCGGCCGAATTCACCAAGTACGCGGCCAACGCGATGCTCGCCACGCGTATTTCGTATATGAACGAACTGGCCAATCTGGCCGACCGCGTCGGCGCGGATATCGAAGCGGTGCGCCGTGGCATCGGCTCCGATCCGCGCATCGGTTACGACTTCCTGTACGCCGGTTGCGGCTACGGCGGTTCCTGCTTCCCGAAAGACGTGCAGGCGCTGATCCGCATCGCCGCCGACCACAAGGCCAATCTGCGCATTCTCGAAGCGGTGGAAGCCGTCAACGACACGCAGAAGCAGGTGCTGGCGCACAAGATCGTCGCGCGTCTGGGCGAAGACCTGTCGGACCGCACATTCGGCGTCTGGGGCCTCGCGTTCAAGCCGAATACCGACGACATGCGCGAAGCGCCGAGCCGGCCGCTGATCGCCGAACTGCTGCGTCGCGGCGCGCGCGTGAAAGCCTATGACCCGGTCGCGATCGACGAATCGAAGCGCGTGTTCGCGCTCGACCTGAAGGACGTGCCGCAGCAGCACGCGCGCCTTGAATTCGTGAAGGAAGAGATGGACGCGGCCCACGGCGCCGACGCGCTGGTGATCCTCACCGAATGGAAGGTTTTCAAGAGCCCGGACTTCGATTCGCTGAAACAGATCCTCAAGACGCCGCTGATTTTCGACGGCCGCAATCTGTACGAACCGGACGCGCTGCTCGAACTCGGGATCGAGTATCACGCGATCGGCCGTCAGCACGCGCTGCGCAATGCGCCGGCCAAGGTTGGCGTGAACGGCTTGCCGCTCACGCCGGCAGACGTGACCGGGTCCGGCCGCCGCGCCGTCGCTTAGCCGCGCAAACGGGCCGCAGTCGGGTCGCAGTCAGGTTGCAGTCAGGTCCCAAGCGGTCCGCCTGCGCCACGCAACCGCCCGCCAAGCAGCCCCACCGAATCACCTCGCGCCTCAAGGAGCCAGCCATGTTCGCCAATGTACTGATCGTCTGCCACGCCAACGTGTGCCGTTCGCCGGCCGCCGAGATGCTGTTCAAGTCCCGGCAGCGCGCGGCGTCGCGGCCGTCCTCGGCGCCGATCGCGTTTCATTCGGCGGGCCTGCGCGCGATGGACGGCCACGGCATGGACCCGGTCGTGCGCCGCCTGCTCGCCGAGCAGGGGGTGGCCTCCGGGATCCATTACTCGCGGCGTCTGAACCGCACCCTGGTGCGCTCGGCGGACCTCGTGCTGGTCACCGAGCGCGCCCAGGTCGGCGCGGTCGAAGCGCTCGATCCGGCCGCGCGCGGCAAGGTCTATCCGCTCGGCAAGTGGGAAGCCGACTCCGACGTCGCCGACCCGCACGGCTGCGCGGAAACCGCTTATAGGGAGAGTCTCGTGCTCATCGAACATCTGGTCATGGGATGGCTGAAAAAAATATGCTGATGAAAAAATTCACACCGCATTCAGCGGCGAACTTCAGATCGAAACTCGCCGCCTCGCTTTTGCTGACGTCCTTTCTGTCGGCCTGCGCCACCGCACCGGGCAATTATCTCGACACGTCGCGTCTGAAAGACGACGGCCAGCATCAGTCGCAGCCCGCCGAAACCTATCCGGTGCATCTGATCGATTCGCAACTCGTGGCCGAGCAGGCGCAACAAGCCGCCGCGAAGACCCAGGTGCTGCCCACCTCGACCATCAGCGATCCGTCGCAGTACGTGTACCGGCTCTCGCCGCAAGACATTCTCGGCATTACCGTGTGGGATCACCCGGAGTTGACCACGCCGCAGGGCAGCACGCTATCGGCGGGCGGCAACACCACGCAGTCGGTCGGCGGCGCGTTGCAGCAGCCGTACACGGCCGCGCTGCCCGGCCAGGCCGATCCGTACGGCCAGACCATCGCCGCCGACGGCACGATCTTTTTCCCCTTCGTCGGCCGGATTCGCGCCGCGGGCAAGACCGTCGGCGAGTTGCGCGACCAGTTGAGCAGCGGCCTCGTGCGCTATATCCGTAATCCGCAGGTCGACGTGCGCGTGCTGTCGTATCGCGGCCAGAAGGTGCAGGTGACCGGCGAAGTGAAGACGCCAGGCCCGCTCGCGGTCAGCGACGTGCCGCTCACGCTGGTCGACGCCATCACGCGCTCGGGCGGCACGAATCCGGACGCCGATATCCAGCGCGTGCGCCTCACGCGCAACCACAAACTCTATGTGCTCGACGCCGATCGCATGCTCGATCAAGGCGACACCACGCAGAACGTGATGCTGCAGAACGGCGACGTGATCAACGTGCCGGACCGTACCGACAGCCGCATCTTCGTGATGGGCGAAGTGAAGACGCCGATCCAGCTGCCGATCATTCGCGGCCGCATGACGATCGCCGACGCGCTCACGCAAGGCGGCGGGATTCTCGACACGGACGCCAATCCGCGTCAGATCTACGTGATGCGCGGCATGAAAGACCATCCGACCACACCGGAGGTCTACCGCCTCGATATGACGCAGCCGGACTCGATCATGCTGTCCTCGCAATTCCAGTTGCAGCCGCTGGACGTCGTGTATGTGGGTACCGCCGCTTCGACCACCTTCAACCGTGTGTTGCAGCAGGTCCTGCCGAGCGTGCAGACCTTGTTCTACCTGAAACAACTGACGCGCTAAACGCCGTCGCCAGGCCCGCGTCGCGCCGCCGTGCAGCGGGGTGACGCGGGACCGAAGCAAACGCGGATGTAACCGATACGGGAAGCGAATCGTGAGCAATCAACTCTCTCCACACATGGGCGGTCCGGTCAGGACCGAAGAAGAGGACGTCGTCCTCGGGCAACTGATCCAGGTGATCCTCGACGACATCTGGTGGCTGATCGCGATCGCCGCGGTGATCGTCGCGATTGCCGGCGCCTACTGCCTGCTCGCCAAGCCGATCTATTCGGCCGACGCGCACGTGCGCGTCGAGCAATCCGACAACACGTCGCAGGCGCTCACCCAGACGCAAACGGGCGCGGCGATCACCACCGGTTCCACCTCGCTGCCGACCGACGCCGAAATCGAAATCATCAAGAGCCGCGGCGTGGTCGGCCCGGTCGTGCAGGACCTGAAACTGAACTTCAGCGTCACGCCGAAGACGATTCCGCTGCTCGGCAGCATTTCGGCCAAGCTGGCCGCGCCGGGTCAACTGGCGAGACCATGGCTCGGCCTGTCGTCGTACGGATGGGGCGGCGATATCGCCGACGTCGATTCGATCGACGTGGTGCCCGCGCTCGAAGGCCAGAAGCTCGCGCTGAAGGTGGTCGACGATCAGCACTATGAGCTGTTCGCCGAGAACGGCGCCTTGCTGCTGCGCGGCCAGGTCGGTCAAGAGGCCCAGGGCGGCGGCGTGACGATGCGGGTCAACAGGCTGGTCGCGCGTCCGGGCGAGCAGTTCACCGTGGTGCGCGCCAACGACCTCGACGCGATCACTGCGTTCCAGTCGGCGATCACCGTGCAGGAGCAGGGCAAGCAGACCGGCGTGATCCAGATCTCGCTGGAAGACAAGAGCCCGGAACACGCGGCGCTGGTCGCCAACGCGCTGGCGCAGTCGTATGTGCGTCAGCACGTGTCGAACAAGCAGGCCGACGCGATCAAGATGCTCGACTTCCTGCAAAGCGAGGAGCCGCGGCTCAAGGCCGATCTGGAACGCGCGGAAGCCGCCTTGACCGCGTATCAGCGCCAGTCCGGCTCGATCAACGCGAGCGACGAGGCCAAGGTGTACCTCGAGGGCAGCGTGCAGTACGAGCAGCAGATCGCCGGTTTGCGTCTGCAGATGGCGCAGCTCACCGAGCGTTACGGCGACGACCATCCGATGCTGGTGGCCGCGCGTCAACAGATGGCCGAACTCGAAGCGCAGCGCGCCAAATACGCGGACCGTTTCCGCGATCTGCCGGCCACCGAAGTGAAGGCCGTGCAGTTGCAGCGCGACGCGAAAGTGGCGGAAGACATCTACGTGCTGCTGCTGAACCGCGTGCAGGAGTTGTCGGTGCAGAAAGCGGGCACGGGCGGCAACGTGCATATCGTCGACGCCGCGCTGCGCCCCGGCGCGCCGGTCAAGCCGAAGAAGGTGCTGATCCTGTCGGCGGCCGTGATTCTCGGCCTGATTGCGGGCACCGGCTTCGTGTTCCTGCGCCGCAATATGTTCAAGGGGATCGACGATCCGGATCACATCGAGCGTGCGTTCCATCTGCCGGTGTTCGGCCTCGTGCCGCTGAGCGCCGAGCAGGCGGTGCTCGAAAGCGCGTTCGAGCGCGGTGGCGAACGGCTGCGTTCGGTGCTGGCGAATGCGCGGCCCAAGGACGTCACGGTCGAAAGTCTGCGCAGCCTGCGCACCTCCATGCAGTTCACCATGATGGACGCGCGCAATCGCATCGTCATGCTGACCGGCCCGATGGCGGGCGTCGGCAAGAGCTTCCTGACGGTGAATCTCGCGGTGCTGCTCGCGCACTCGGGCAAGCGCGTGCTGATGATCGACGGCGACATGCGGCGCGGCGCGCTCGAACGTTATCTGGGCGGCGTGCAGGACAACGGTTTGTCTGAACTGCTGAGCGGCCAGATCTCGCTGGAAGAAGCGATCCGCAGTTCGAACGTCGAAAACCTGAGCTTCATCTCGTGCGGGCGCCGTCCGCCGAATCCGTCGGAACTGCTGATGTCGCCGCGGCTGCCGCAATACCTCGACGGGCTCGCCAAACGCTACGACGTGATCCTGATCGACACGCCGCCGGTGCTGGCGGTGACCGATGCGTCGATCATCGGCGCGTATGCGGGCTCGACCTTCTTCGTGATGCGCTCGGGCGTGCACAGCGAAGGCGAGATCCAGGACGCGCTCAAGCGTCTGCGCGCGGCCGGCGTGCACGTGCAGGGCGGCATTTTCAACGGCATGCCGCGCTCGCGCGGCGGCTACGACCGTGGCTACGCGGCGGTGCAGGAATACCTGAGCGCCTGAACGCGGCGACGCGTTTGACGATACAAAAGGACATCACGATGAAAGTGACGGTACTGGTTCCGACTTATCGCCGCCCGGCCGATCTGGCGCGCTGCCTCGCGGCACTGCAACGGCAATCGCGCGCGCCCGACCAGGTGGTCGTGGTGGCACGCGCCGACGACGCCGCGACCCACACCTGTCTGCGCGACCCGGCGGTGCCGGGCGCGCTGCCGCTGTCGGTGGCGCTGGTCGAGGCGCCCGGCCAGGTCGCGGCGCTGAACCGCGGGCTCGACGCGGCCAGCGGCGACGTGATCGCGATCACCGACGACGATGCCGCGCCGCACGTCGACTGGGTCGCGCGGATCGCCGCCGCGTTCGAAAGCGATGCGCGCCTCGGCGCGCTCGGCGGGCGCGACTGGGTGCACGAACGAGGCCGCGTGCTGGATGGCGAGCGGCAGCTCGTGGGCAAGGTCACGGCGTCCGGCAAGATCATCGGCAATCATCACCTTGGCGCCGGCGGCGCGCGCGAAGTGGATATTCTGAAGGGCGCCAACATGAGCTACCGCCGCGACGCGGTACGCACCATCCGCTTCGACGCGCGCCTGCGCGGCGCGGGTGCGCAAGCGCACAACGACATGGGCTTCAGCCTCGCGGTGAAGCGCGCCGGCTGGAAGCTGGTGTACGACCCGCGCGTCGCGGTCGACCATTTCCCCGCCGAACGTTTCGACGAAGACGGACGCAACGCGCAAACCATGGCGGCGTTGCGCAATGCCGCGTTCAACTTTCATCTGATTCTGCGCGACCAGTTGCCGCCGCTGCGCCGCGAAACCGCGTGGTGGTGGTGGACGCTGGTCGGCACGCGAGCCTATCCGGGACTCACGCATGCGGCGCTCGCGCTGTTGTCGAAACAGGCGGGGCTGAAGCTGGCACGCTGGCGCGCGGTGCGCGGCGGCGCGCACGAGGCGCGCCGGGCGCAAAGCGGAGTCGCCGCATGAGCACCAATGTTCACGTTCATCTGTTTTACGGCGCCGACCCGCGCTTTTACCGGCCGGGCGACAACATCGGCTGCCTGTACGGTTATCACCACGCGCAGTCCGACGGCTTCGCGCTGAGCTATTCGCAGGACGCGCCCGAGAGCAAACCGGTGCGGCTCTTGCGGCGCGCGCTGAAGGCGGCGCTGGGGTTCGATTTCATCCATACGTGGCGCAACCGCGCCGAGATGCTGCGTGCCGACGTGATCTGGACGCATACCGAGCAGGAATGGCTCTCCGCCGCGCTGATGCTGCTGCTGAGCGGCCGCAAGGCCGGCGCCGGGGCATCCCCCTTGCTGCTCGCGCAAAGCGTCTGGCTGCTCGATAAATGGCCTTCGTACGGAATTTTGCGTAGCTGGCTGTATCGCAAGCTGCTGAGCCGCGCCGATCAACTGACCACGCTCGCCACTGAAAACGCCGCGCTGTGCCAGCGCTATTTCGATCGCGACGCCACGCCGCTGCTGTACGGGCTGAACACGCAGGACTTTCCCGTCAAGGCGCCGACCGAATGGCTGCCGCATGCGCCGATCCGCATTGCCGCCATCGGCAACGATCGCGACCGCGATTGGGAAACGCTGATCAAGGCGTTCGGCAACGATCCGCGCTACACCGTCAAGCTCGCGACGCGGCGGCGGATTCCTGCCTCGCTGCGCGCGCCGAATGTCGAGATCGCATTGTTCTCGGGCATCAAAAAACAGCATGAACTGTACGACTGGGCCGATCTGATCGTGGTGCCGTTGCGGCCGAACTCGCACGCCTCGGGCATCACGGTGATGCTCGAAGCGGCGGCCGTCGGCAAGCCGATGGTGGTCACCAACGTCGGCGCGTTGCAGGATTATTTCCCGGCCGGCGAGGCGTTCTATATTCCGCCGTTCAATCCGCAAGCGCTGCGCGAGGCGGTCGACCAGCTCGCCGCGACGCCGCTGGAGGCGTTGCGTCAGGCGCAAGCGGCGGCGGCCGGTTTGCTGGCGCGCGATCTGACCACCCAGCACTACGCCATGCAGCACGTGCGGATCACGCAGGAGATGCTGCGCGCCCGCGCCGCTCGCACGCAGCCGCAGGCGAGGGCGCCGAGCTCGCGTCCCGCCGCGCGCGAATCACGCGGAGGTCTCTGAGCGATGTCGACCATCA
Organism: Paraburkholderia bryophila; assembly: GCF_003269035.1. Classification (GTDB taxonomy): domain Bacteria; phylum Pseudomonadota; class Gammaproteobacteria; order Burkholderiales; family Burkholderiaceae; genus Paraburkholderia; species Paraburkholderia bryophila. The sequence continues at coordinate 246,153 of NZ_QLTK01000003.1, forward strand.
CGCAAACCGCCCCGTCCGGCGCGAACCGCGCGGGGCGTAGCAGGTCCGGCGGGGCGCAGGAATGGGGACCGCCCGCCTTGCTGTGGCTGATCACGGCGGTACTGATCGTCGCGCATCAGGGCACGGTGCTGACGCTCGCGTTCCCGGTGCTGGCGATCCTCACCGGCCTGTGGCTCTACTTCAAGAGTCCGGCGCGCTACATCGGCTTCATGTGGTGGCTGTGGTTTCTGAGCCCGGAAGTGCGGCGTCTCGCCGACTGGTCCAAAGGCGCGTTCACGCCCACCAGCCTGATCCAGGTCGCGCCGCTCGCGGTGACCATGATCAGCGCGCTCTCCCTGCTGCGTTACTACCGGCTGCTCGCGCAACGGCGCGGCCTGCCGGTGCTGCTGATCCTGCTCGGCCTGAGCTACGCGTTCATGGTCGGCGTGATGTCGAGCGGGCCGCTGGCGGCCATCTACGACCTCGCGAACTGGCTCTATCCGATCCTGATCGGCTTTCACATCATGGCGCATACGCGTCAGTATCCGCAGTACCGCGACACCATCGTCAACACGTTCATCTGGGGCATGCTGGCGATGGGCGGCTACGGCCTCGTGCAGTTTTTCATCATGCCGCCGTGGGACGCACTGTGGATGCTCGGCTCGCAGATGAACTCGCAGGGCGACCCGGTGCCGATGGGCGTGCGCGTGTTCAGCACGATGAATTCGTCGGGCCCGTTCGCCTTCGCGATGATGGGTGCGATGGTGTACGTGATGGCGGCCTCGCATCGCGTGCGCTGGATCGCCGCGGCGCTCGGCTTCTTCGCCTTCGCGCTGAGCCTCGTGCGCTCCACGTGGGGCGGCTGGGTGATCGCGCTGCTGGTGCAACTGGTCAAGTCGAACAACAAGGTGCGGGTGCGCATCGTCGCGAGCGCGGTGTTGCTGGCGGGTCTGTGCGTGCCGCTGCTGGCGGTCGGCCCGGTCGCCGAGCGGATGCAGGCGCGCCTCACCACCATCGTCAATCTGAACGACGACCAGAGCTACGCCGCGCGTAACGAGTTCTACGCGACCTTTGCGAAAACCGCGTTCACCGACGTCTCCGGCGAAGGGATGGGCGCGACCGGCACCTCGACCAAGCTCTCGAACGACGGCGGCCAGCTCGGTCAGTACGGCAACTTCGACAGCGGCGTGATGAATATTCCGTTCGTGCTCGGCTGGCCCGGCACGCTGCTTTACATGTCCGGCATCGTCTGGCTGCTGGTGCGCGCGGTGCTGGCGTCGTTCAAGCTGCGCAACGACAAGTTCGTCTCGGCCTGTCTGAGCCTGAGTCTCGCGACCTTCGCGATGCTGGTGTTCACCAATTCGCTGGTCGGCACGGGCGGATTGCTGCTGTTCATGAGTGTTTTCTCGATTCTTTCCGCGGTGCACTACGACAAGATCAACCGCAGACGCACGCTACTTTTTCACGGAGGCACCCATTGAGAGTCGCCATTGTCACCCACGTCGTGCGCCATAACGACGGCCAGGGGCGCGTCAACCACGAGATCGCGCGCGCCGCGCTCGACGAGAACATCGGCGTCACGCTGGTGGCCTCGCACGTCGCGCCGGATCTGCTCGCGCATCCGAACGTTCGCTGGGCGCAGATCAAGGTGGGCCGCTGGTGGCCCACCAACCTGCTGCGCCAGCAGGTGTTCGCGCTCAAGAGCACGCTGTGGCTGCGCGCGCATCGCCGCGAATACGACGTGCTGCACGTGAACGGCTTCATCACGTGGATGCCCGCCGACGTCAATACCTCGCACTTCGTGCATAGCGGCTGGTTCGGCAGCAAGTACTACCCGTTCGGGCTGACCAAGGGCGTGTGGTCCGCGTATCAGTCGGTCTACACGCGCTGCAACGCGCTGCTCGAACGCTGGGCGTACCGGCGCTCGAAAGTGATCACCGCGGTGTCGCGGAAAGTCGCCGACGAAATCCGCGCGATCGGCCTGACGCCCGACAACCGGGTCGAGGTGATCTATAACGGCGTGGACACCCGGGGCTTCGCGGCCGCGACCGGCGACCGCGACAAGTTCGGTTTGCCGAAAGATGCGTTCCTGCTGCTGTTCGTCGGCGATCTGCGCACGCCGCGCAAGAACCTCGGCACCGTGCTCGCCGCGCTCAGGCATCTGCCCGACTACGTGCAGATCGCGGTGGCCGGTTTCCTGCCGGGCAGCCCGTATCCCGACGAGGCGAAAGCGCTGGGCATTGCGCATCGCGTGCATTTTCTCGGGCTGGTGAAAGAGATGCCGATGCTGATGCATTCGGTCGACGCGTTCGTGTTTCCGTCGCGCTATGAAGCAATGAGCCTGTCGCTGCTCGAGGCGATGGCGGCGGGTCTGCCGGTGGTCACGGCACGCACTGCGGGCGGCGCCGAAATCATCACGCCGGAATGCGGGATCGTGCTCGACGATCCGGACGACTCCACGGCGTTGGCGCGCGCGGTCGCGCGCCTCGCCGAGCATCACGACGCGCGCCGCGCGATGGGCGTCGCCGCCAACGAACTCGCCACCGGCTTCGGCTGGGCGCGCATGGCCGAGCAGTACATCGCGCTGTACCGGCAACTCGCGGGGCAGCAGCAGAATCGCCGGCGCAGCGAGGCGGAAGCGGCGGCGATCGCCAAGACCGACGCGCTGACGCTGAACACGCTGGCGGGACAGACAGCGTCGTTCGACCATCACAACTCACGGAACGCACAGGGGCATCAACCATGACGACGAGTTCAATCAAATCGCTGCAGATCGGGATGCACTGGTTTCCCGAGCGCGCGGGCGGCCTCGACCGCATGTATTACTCGCTGGTCGGCGCGCTGCCAGGCGCGGGCGTGGCGGTGCGCGGCGTGGTCGCCGGCTCGTCGAAAGTCGCCGCGGACACGGGCGGCGCGATCAACGGTTTCGGCTCCGCCGCGCAGTCGCTGCCGTTGCGGCTGATGGCGGCGCGCCGCGCGTTGCGCGAGGAAATCCGCCGGTCGCGGCCCGACGTGATTTCGTCGCACTTCGCGCTGTACACCTTTCCGGGGCTCGACGTGACGCGCGGGATTCCGCAGGTCTCGCATTTTCAGGGACCGTGGGCCGACGAGAGTCACGTCGAAGGCGCCGACTCGCTCGGCCAGCGCGCCAAACGCTATCTGGAACAGTCGGTGTATGCGCGTTCGTCGCGCTTGATCGTGTTGTCCGAGGCGTTCGGCAAGATCCTCACGTCGCGCTACGGCATCGCGCCGGAGCGCGTGCGCGTGGTGCCGGGTTGCGTCGACGTCGAACAGTTCAACCTGCCGATCACGCCCGCCGAAGCGCGTCTGAAACTGCAATTGCCGCAAGACCGGCCGATCGTGCTGGCGGTGCGGCGGCTGGTGCGGCGCATGGGTCTCGAAGACCTGATCGACGCGATCCAGCTGCTCAGGCAGAGCGCGCCTGACGTGCTGCTGCTGATAGCGGGCAAGGGGCGGCTCGAAAGCGAACTGCAGGCGCGGATCGGCGCGGCCGGGTTGGAAGATAACGTCAAGCTGTTGGGCTTCGTGCCCGATCAGCATCTGGCGGCGTTGTACCGCGCGGCGAATATCAGCGTGGTGCCGACCGTGGCGCTGGAGGGCTTCGGGCTGATCACGGTCGAGTCGCTGGCCTCGGGTACGCCCGTGCTGGTGACGCCGGTGGGCGGCTTACCGGAGGCGGTGGCGGGGTTGTCGCCGGATCTGGTGCTGCCGGAGACGGGCGCGAAGGCGATCGCTGCAGGCCTGGCCGGCGCGCTGAACGGTACGTTGAAGCTGCCGGATGCCGATGCCTGCCGACGTTATGCGCGGGAGAACTTCGATAACTCGGTGATCGCGAAACGGGTCGCCGCGGTGTATGCCGAGGCGATCGCGGCGGGCGGGATACATTGAGGGAGTGAGGGGCGGCGGGGCGTTCAAAGCGAACGCCGCCGCGAATCACCGGGCTCACCGCTTTCGCCGTGAGCCCGCGCCGTTTCCCGATCCTTAACGATCAGAACGTTTCGTGCTGTTCGTTACGCGTCAGGTCCGCATGCACCATCATGTGGCACAACTGTTCCAGCGTCGTTTCCGGCTGCCAGCCGAGCGTGTCGCGGGCCTTGTCGGCGCAGCCGATCAGCAGGTCCACTTCGGCCGGACGATAGAACTTAGGATTCACGCGCACGAGCGTCTTGCCGGTGGCGACGTCGATACCGGTTTCGCGCTCTTCCTTGCCCGACCATTCCAACTGATAACCCGCCGCGGCGAAGGCCATCCGCACGAAGTCGCGAACCGTCTCGGTACGGCCGGTGGCGAGCACGAAGGTATCCGGCTGCTCGGCCTGCAGCATGCGCCACATGCCTTCCACGTATTCGAGCGCGAAGCCCCAGTCGCGCTTCGCGCTCAGGTTGCCGAGCTCCAGCGTGTCCTGCTTGCCGAGCTTGATCTTGGCGACGGTGTCGGTGATCTTGCGCGTGACGAATTCGCGGCCCCGCAACGGCGATTCGTGATTGAACAGGATCCCGCTGCTCGCGAACAGACCGTACGACTCGCGATAATTGATGGTCGACCAGTGCGCGAACAGCTTGGCGACGCCATACGGGCTACGCGGATAAAACGGCGTGTCCTCGCGTTGCGGCACGGCTTGCACGAGGCCGAACATTTCCGACGTCGACGCCTGATAGAAACGGGTCTTCGGATTCAGAATGCGGATGCCTTCCAGCAGATTCAGCGCGCCAATGCCGGTCACTTCGGCAGTCGTCACCGGCTGATCGAACGACACGCCCACGAAGCTTTGCGCCGCGAGGTTATACAGCTCGTCGGCCTGCGCACCTTCGAGCAGGCGCAGCGTCGAACCCAGATCGGTCAGATCGTGCTCGACCAGACGCAGATTCGGATGATCGAGCACGCCCAGCTCGCGAATGCGCCAGAAGTTGACCGAGCTGGTGCGCCGGTAAGTGCCGGTCACGTGGTAGCCCTTGTCGAGCAGCAGCTTGGTCAGATAGGCGCCGTCCTGTCCGGAAACGCCGGTAATGATCGCTTTGCGTGGTTGGCTCATAGCTCGCCTTCAATATTGGTAAAAGTAAAAAACAATCGGCACTCGCGCCCGGTCAGGCGCATCGCTCTGAAAAAAACACCTCAACGTGTGCCGTCCAGCAGTCGCCGCACCATCGGTTCGACGACCCGGCAATCCTGTTCCGCCTTCAGTCGATACAGGTCCGGCTTCGGATGCGCGCCGTCGGACATCAGCGTCTTCCAGTCCGGCAAGCGGCTGACGTACGCGTACTGATCGACCAGCGGCACCTGCTGCTCGGCGGCCACGCGGCGCGTCATCGCAACCATCGCGTCGAGCCGCGCATTGAGACGGTCGTCGGGCATCGGGTTCGAGGTCTGCAGCACCGGCTGCTTGCCGAGCGCGCGGGCGCTCGTCACCAGCGCCGTTTCGGCCGCGTAGAACTGCTCGGGCGTCTGGTTGTGCATGACTTCGTTGATGCCGTAATTGATCAGCACGATCTGCGCGGGCGATGCGGCCAAACGCGCCTGCCACGGCAGACCGGCGGTCGGACCGGCGCGGCGATTGCCGGTGCCGTCGCGCAGCTGGGTGGCCATCGTGCCGCCCACGCCGTAGTTCGTGACGAGAACGCGTTCGCCGACGCGCGCCTGCAAATCGTCCTGCAGATACGCAACGGCATTGCGCGCTTGCGGGCCGCAGTGGCCGTCGCGACAGGTAATGCCGAGCGTGGTCGAATCGCCGTAGGCTTCGATCAGCACCTGCGTCTGCGCGGTGTTGGCGGGCAGCGTCGTGGATGAGGCTTGCGCCGCGTCGGCGCGGCCGGCGTGCGCGCTCAAGGTCACGAAGCAGGCCAGCGTCGCCGCGGTGGACCACGGCCGCATCGGTATCCACATCCTGGTCCGCATCGAGGTCCAGGCGCTCGCGGCGAAGCCTGCGTGGCGCCTCATGCACGGCTTTGCGGCGCGCGCGGTGCGGCCGCGGTCACGCCGGAACCGACCGCGGAACCGACACCTGCCGCCGCCGGCGCATGACCGTTCCCCGCGCCGAAAATCAGCCGCTTCTCGAACGCGAACCACGTGATGCTGGCGTAGACGAGCGTGATCGCGAGCGCCAACGCCGCCGTCACAAAACGGTTGAGTTGCAGCGGCCACAGCATGTACAGCACGCTCAGATGAATCAGATAGATCGTGTAACTGATCGTGCCGATATAGACCAGCACGGGATGGCACAGCAGCCGTTTGACGATGCCCTTGCTCTGCAACGCGATCACCACGACCGACGTGCACAGCACCAGCGAAACGCTATACAGCCCGGCGTTCGACAGCGGCGTATTCGCCGCGCGAAAGCGCGGATAGTGCAAATGCAGCCAGGCCAGCACGGCAAGCGCCGCGAAACATCCCAGCACGGCCAGACCCTTGTACGGTTCGAGCGCATCGCGATCGCGCCGCACGGCGATCGCCAGCAGCGCGCCGGCCGCGAGCAGATCCATGCGGAACGGCGTCAGGTAATAGATCGGCCAGAACGAATCGAACCACGGCGTGGCGAACGCGCGCAGCAGCGGCACCAGCACGATCAGCGCGGCTGCCACGTAGCCGAGCACACGCTCGGGCAGTAGCAGAATCACGAACGGCCAGAAAATATAGAACTGCTCTTCGACCGCGAGGGACCACAACACATTCAGGCTGTCGTGACCGCTCTGATTGAGCGCGTCGCCGATATTGGTCGCGAAGAATGCATACCACTGCCAGTGCTGTGCCCAGCCGAAGCCGAACAGGATCGACGACACCACCATCAGCAACACGTACGGCGGCAGGATGCGGCGCGCCCGGCGTGCGTAGAAATAGCCGAAATACGACTGCTGGCGCGCCTTGCGTTCGAGCAGGATGCCGGTGATCAGAAACCCGCTCAAAACGAAAAACAGATCGACGCCCATCCACAGCGGCGCCTTCAAGGCGTGCTGCGCGAACACTGCGAGCACCGCGATGGCGCGCAGGCCGTCGAGCTGCACGATGCGGCGGGAGTGAGAGGGTGATGAAGGCAGTGCGCTAGCAGTCATGAACCGTCCATGGTGTGAAGCCGGGGAGCCGCGCACGAGTCGGCACAGCGCGAGAAACAGCACAGCCACGCCCGCTTCGCGTCGCAACGAAAGTGCAATCGATTCTAGGGAAAAGAAAATCGCGAAAAAACGGGAATGAATTGGATAAATGAATCAGTTTGCAACAGGGTGTTTCGTTATCCATTCGCAATGGATTTTTATGCTGGTGTTGCGCATAGGTCGCGCATGGATCGCGCCGATGACGCAACACGTAATAAGTGCGGATCAGAGCGCTATGGCATCGGTAAAGATGAATCGCAATGTGCGGATGAAGAGGTGTGGCGCAATTAATTTTCGGTTAATCGATTTTTAAATCGATTTCTTTCAGGATGCTTGAAGCGTCGAATATTTTTGAATTATTTTCGATTTTCGTCGCGCGGTTTTTTCCGCGTAATGTGAGCCGTGCGGACCGGCTGGCCAGGGAAGGCGCGTGCGCCGCACGCGCAACCCGTTCACGGCGAACCGTCGCGTCGTCCTGCTCTTTGCTCGTTTGCCGGCTTGTGTGTCGGCTGGCGTGCTGGATCGCACGACCGGTTCTCATGTTCTTGTTCTGCTTCTTTTGATTCCCGCGCGGGCGTAGGTCCGCGCGCGGCGCCGCGTTGACTGGAGGAAATACCTTGCCCCGTTTCACGTTCAAAAGCAGGTTCGCTGTGCTTGCCTGTGCCACCGGATTCGCCGCGGCATCGTTTGGCGTCACGGCCGGCGCGGAAACCGCGTTGAACGCGAAGACTTCATGGATCGGCAATACCTTTGGTTTCGGCGACGGCAGCTGGGCGCAGATCAACATCACCGCGATCGCGGTCGCGCCCGACGGCAAGGTTTATACGAACGCACCGTGGGACGAAAGCGGCGCCGAAGCGAGCGTCTACCAGAACGGCAAGATGCTCGGCTTCGCGGGCGGCACGCATGGCTGGGGCAATAGCGGCGGCAGCGCGATCGCGGTGAACCGCAAGTATGCGTTCGTCGCGATCGGCGTCGGCAATGAAAAAGGACGCCTGGTGGAGCAGGGCGTGTGGCCGGAAAAGGGCAAGCAGTGGTTCGGCATCTCGCGCCGGCAGATTGCCGACCCGAAACTCGCCGCGCCGTTCCAGCCTGCCGCGAAAGCCGCCGACCCGCATGCGCAACTGGCGGCCGGCTTCCTGATGATGAACGAAGTGCCGACCGGCACGAGCGCGGAGATTGGCGGCCTCGCGGCGAACGACAGCACGCTCTATGCGGCCAACACCGCGCGCGATCGCATCGAGGTCTATGACGCCGAATCGATGCAGCAGAAAACTACGTGGAGCGTGCACGAACCGGGCCGCCTTGCGCTCGCGCCCGACGGCACGTTGTGGGTTCTGAGCGGCACGCGTAACGATCGCGCGCCGCATGTCGAGCACTACACGTCAGCGGGCAAGCGCATCGACGAGACGCTGACGTTGCCGGCCGACACAGTGGCCGTCGACCTTGCCGTGGACGCACGAGGCCGCCTGGTGATCGCCGATAACGGCCCACGTCAGCAGGTGCTGTTCTTCAGCAAAAACAACGGCCGCTATGCGGAATCGGGCTCGCTCGGCGAGCGCGGCGGGATCTTTGGCGGCGTTGCGGGCAAACCGGGGCCGCAGCGTTTCAACGGACTGACCGGCGTGGGCGTGGATGCGCGCGGCAATGTCTACGTCTCGACCAACGGCATCGGGCCGCGCTACGACCCGATCGGTGCGGGTCTGGGCGCGACCCTCGAAAGCTACGCGCCGGACGGCAAGCGCGACTGGCAGGTGCAAGGGCTGCTGTTCGTGGACGGTGCGTGGATCGATCCGGCGCGTCCCGACAGCGTCTATACCGGCAACAAGCGTTTCGAACTCGATCTGTCGAAGCCTGCCGGGCAGGACTGGACATACGCGGGCTTTTTGTCGAACCGCTTCAAGTATCCGGACGATCCGGTGTTTCACACCGACCAGTATCCGGGCCTGCCGATCGCCCGTCAGTTGAAGGGCCGCACGTTCCTGTATCTGACGGACATGTACGCGGACCATCTGAAGATCTATCGCTTCGATCCGCAGCGCGACGGCGAGACGGCGATTCCGTCGGGTTTCATCGCCGGGCGTGAGCGCGCGGTCGCCAAGGTGCCGAATGCACCGCCGGGCGGCGACTGGATCTGGCGCGATGCGAACGGCGACGGCAAATTCAACCCCGACGAATTCTCGCTCAACACGAGCGGCACGAAGCTCGCGGGCGGCTGGGGCTGGTGGGTGGATAGCGCCGGCGATATCTGGCGCACGCGCGACAACAAGGGCATTTACCGCTTCCGGTTCGGCGGTCTCGATGCGAAGGGCAACCCGGTCTATTCGTATTCGAACCTGACGCAGTACCCGGTGCCGCAACCGTTCACCGAGCTGCATCGCGCGCTCTACGAACCGGCCACCGACACGATGTACGTGACCGGCTACACGCCGGATACACCGGTCGATCGCGGCTTCTGGAAGGAAGTGGGCCGCGTGCTGGTGCGCTACGACAAATGGTCGAGCGGCAATCCGGTGCAGCGCTATTCGATCACGCTGCCGTGGCAGACGCAGAGCAAACCGATCGCCACGATCATCGGCCTGACCGTCGAGGGGCAATACCTGTTCGGCGTCGAGCCGGTCGGCGCGGTGCACGTGTGGGACAAGGACAGCGGCAAGGAACTCGGCGTGATCCGGCCGGGGCCCGAAGTGGGGCGCGCGTCGGGTTGGGTCGACGTGCCCAACGGCATCAGCGCGGCGAAGCGCGCCGATGGCGAATACCTCGTGTTCGTCGAGGAAGACGCGCGCGGCAAAGTGATGATGTACCGCTGGAAACCTTGAAGCCCACTGCGCTTCAGGCGCGCTTCAGCAACCGCAGTCAAACCCAGGGCATCCGATGGACAAAGGCATTCTCAAGAACGTAGCGATCAATTTCTTCGGGCTGGTCCTGCCGACTTTCGTCTCGCTCGTGACCGTGCCGTCGTATATCAAGCTGCTCGGCGTCGAGCGCTACGGCGTGATCAGTCTCGTGTGGACGCTGATCGGCTATTTCAGCATTCTCGATCTCGGCATGAGCATGGCCGCGCAGAATCACATCTCGAAGGCGCTGGCCTCCGGTGACAGGAGCGAGAGCGAACGGGTGTTCTGGAGCGCGACGTGGCTCAATTTCGCGACCGGCGTGATCGGCGGGCTGATCATTTATTTCGGCGCGTTTCTGTACACCGCGTATTTCACCAAGGTATCGCCCGAGTTGCAGCATGAGGTGTATATGGCGCTGCCGTGGCTCGCGGTGGCGATTCCGATCGCCAATGTCTCGTGGGTGTTCGCCGGCGCGATCAACGGCGCGGAGCGCTTCGGTGTGTACAACACCAATCAGACCATCGGCACCTTCCTGTTCCAGTTGCTGCCGCTGGGCGCCGCGCTGTGGCTCGGCGCAACCCTGCAGAACGTGCTGGCCGCCGCCGTCTTCGCGCGGATTCTGGCGGCACTGATGCTGGGCCGTTCCGCGCTGAAGGTGCTGGAGATTCGCCGCATCCGGGCGCCGCAATTCGGCGTCGCGAAGGGGCTGTTCAACTTCGGCGGCTGGATGTTGATTGCGAGCGTTACCACGATGATCGCCGACTCGCTCGACCGCGTGATGCTCGGCACGAGTCTCGGTGCGCGCTTCGTCACGTATTACACGGTGCCGCAGAACCTCGTGACGCGCCTGAACATCGTGCCGACCGCGCTGGTGCGCACGCTGTTTCCGCGTTTGTCCGCCGTGGGTCGCGCCGACGCCGACACCATCACGCAGCAGTCGCTCGAATTTCTCAATGGGGTGTTCACGCCGGTCGCGCTGGTCGCGATGCTGGTGCTCGAACCGTTCCTGCATCTGTGGGTCGGCAATGAAATCGCCACGGTGGCCGCGCCGGTGGGCCGGATCATGATCATCGCCGTGTGGCTCGTCGGGCAGGCGAACGTGACGCGGATTCTGATCCAGTCGCAGGTCCATCCGGCGACCGCCGCGCGGGTCGGTTTGTTCGAATTGCCCCTGTTTGCGGGGGCGTTGTGGTTCGGCATCTCGCACTTCGGTCTGACCGGCGCGGCGGTGGCCGTCGCCGGGCGCGCGTTGTTCGACTACGCGGTGCTGCTGCATTTCGCCGCGATTCGCGCGCGCCAGATCGCGCTCGACATGCTCGCCCACCTCGCGTTTCTGCTGGCCAGCCTGTGGCTCGCCAGCTTTCTGCCGGGTCTCGCGCTGGCGATCGTGGCCGGCCTGCTGATGGTCGGCGCGAATCTCGCCTGGTCGATCACGATGACCCCCGCTTTGCGCGATCTTGCGCGTTCACTGCTGTTGCGACTGAATCCGAGGAAAAGCGCATGAACCACGAAGTCCTTGAAGAAGAAGCCGTGTTGCGACCCGCGACGCGTAGCGCACTGGCCGAACTCACCAGCGTGCCCAGCGTGCAGGCGCCGCCGCGCCGCGCCGCGTTGCGCGCCGATAAATCCGTGCGCGTGGCGATCGTGCACGACTGGCTCGTCACCTATGCGGGCGCCGAGAAGGTGCTGGAACAGATCGTCGCGTGCTTTCCGGATGCGGATCTCTTCAGTCTGGTCGATTTTCTCGACGACCGCAGCTTTCTGCGCGGCAAGCGGGTCACGACCTCGTTCATCCAGAAACTGCCGCTCGCGCGCACCCGATACCGCACCTATCTGCCGCTGATGCCGCTCGCGATCGAACAGCTCGACGTGTCCGCGTACGACGTGGTGATTTCGAGCAGCCACGCGGTGGCCAAGGGCATTCTGACCGGGCCCGATCAGGTGCATATCAGCTACGTGCATTCGCCGATCCGCTACGCGTGGGATTTGCAGCACCAGTATCTGCAGCAGTCGAAGCTGACCAACGGGCCGAAGTCGGCCATGGCGCGGCTGATTCTGCATTACATCCGCAACTGGGATATCCGCACGTCGAACTCGGTGGACGGCTTCGTCGCCAACTCGGATTTCATCGCCCGGCGCATCAGGAAGGTGTATCAGCGCGACGCGCAGGTGATCTTTCCGCCGGTGGACGTGGACGCTTTTTCGCTCTGCGCCGACAAGGAAGATTTTTATCTGACCGCCTCGCGGATGGTGCCGTACAAGAAGATCGACCTGATCGTCGAGGCGTTCGCGCGGATGCCGGAGCGCAAGCTGGTCGTGATCGGCGACGGCCCCGACATGCAGAAAATCCGCGCGAAAGCAGGGCCGAACGTGGAGATCATGGGCTACCAGCCCTTCAAGGTGCTGAAGGACCGGATGAGCCGCGCCAAGGCGTTCGTGTTCGCCGCCGAGGAGGACTTCGGTATCTCCGTGGTCGAAGCGCAGGCGTGCGGCACGCCGGTGATTGCCTACGGCAAGGGCGGTGCGCTCGAAACCGTACGCGACGTGTCCGAGTCCCGGCCGACCGGCATGTTCTTCGACGAGCAGAACGTCGAGTCGATCATCGCGGCGCTCGAGCGTTTCGACCAGCAGGCGAAGCGTTTTTCGCCCGAGGACTGCCGCCATAACGCCGAGCAGTTTTCCGCGGCGCACTTCCGCGAGCGCTTCTTTTTGCACGTGCGCGCCGCAGTGCCGGCGTTGCGCACCGCGACGCTGCCGCCTTACGTGCCGTACAAGGCGGAAGCCGCGGCCGGCGCGCCGCGCATTCTGGCGGTGGATCAAAGCGGCGTGCTCGGTGGCGCCGAGTTGTCGTTGCTGGAAATCGTCAAGGCGCTGCGCTCGCGGATCGAGGTCGTGCTGTTCGACGACGGCCCGTTTCGCACGGCGCTTGCCAAAACCGGCGCGAGCGTCGAGGTGCTGGAGGCGGGCGCGTTGCGCAATGTGCGCAAACAGGGCGGTTCGCTGCCGAAGGGCCAGGCGCTGAAGGGTCTGGTCTCGCTCGTGCGCGCCACCGCGAAACGTGCGCGCAAGGCCGACTTGATCTACGCGAACACCCAGCGCGCGATGGTGATCGGCGCGCTCGCCGGCAAGCTCGCGCGGCGCCCGGTGGTGTGGCATCTGCGCGATATCGTCAGCCCCGAGCATTTCGGCGGCAAGCAGTTGGCCATCATCAAGTGGTGCGCCCGCTTCGGTCTCGCGCACGTGATCGCCAATTCGGCCGCGTCGGCGCGCGCGTTCACCGAACTCACGCAATTCGACGAAAAACGCGTCGACGTGGTGTTCAACGGCATTTCTGCCGCGCCCTTCGACGCTCTGCGCACGGTGCCGCAGGCCACGCTGCGCGAGCGGCTGAATCTGCCGCAGGACGCGTTTCTGGTCGGTTCGTTCAGCCGCCTCGCGCGCTGGAAAGGGCAGCATGTGCTGCTCGAGGCCATGGTCCTGAATCCGCAGATGCACGCCGTGCTGGTCGGCGCGCCGCTGTTCGGCGAAGACCAGTACGAGATCGAATTGCATGCGTTCGTGGCGGCCCACAAGCTGGGCGAGCGGGTGCATTTCCTCGGCTTCCAGCACGATATCGCGGCCTGCATGTGCGCGGTGGACGCGGTCGTTCATACGTCGATCACGCCGGAGCCGTTCGGCCGCGTGATCGTCGAAGGCATGCTCGCGCAGCGGCCGGTGGTGGCGGCGCGGGCGGGCGGCGTGCTGGAGATCGTCGACGACTACGAGAACGGCGTGCTGTGCACGCCCGGCGACGCGCACGGTCTCGCCGATACGCTCGCCGAACTGCGCTCGAACGACGAACTGCGCAACCGGCTGGTCAGGAACGGCTATCAGACGGCGCTGAGCCGCTTCGGCACGACGACGTATGTGGAAGGTGTCGCGCGGATTCTGAAGGGCGTGGCGGGGCGGTAAACGGTCTGGCGGCGGCTTGAAGTTCTGGTCTCAGGGTTCCCTGGGGCTTGGGACTTTGATGCCGCCGGCGGCAGTGACGATTCCGGGAGCAAGTTTTTAAAGCGGGCTTTAAAGCGGTTTCGACGCGGGGGTGTAGGCAGGAGCTTGGCCGGTTCCTGTCGTTGGCGCAGCGGAGCGAAAGTCTCGGGACTTTCGCTCCGTTTTTTTCGCGTGGAATCGCGTGGATGCGCGTGCGATTCAGGTCGGCATTCAGGTCGGCATTCAGGTCGACCCGGCGGCGGCCTTTTTCGGTTTGAAACTCGCCGACCATTTCATGGCCGGCAGTTCGACCAGCCGATAGAACACGTACGCGACCGGAATGGCCACCAGCATGTAGCCGAACGACGGCCAGATCGTCATTTGCAGCGACGAGCGGAACAGCAGCGACGACAGCAGCACGAAGATCGGCAGATGAATCAGATACAGCGAGAAGCTGAAATCGCCGAGGCGCGACAGCATGCGCGAGCCCCACGCCTGAGTTCGAGCCGTCTTGCCGCGCTCCAGCGCCTGGTACAGATAGAACGCGAAGCCGATCGCCCAGAACTGGAACGCGCCGTACTGACCGAAATGGAACGCGGCGCAGCCCAACGCGATAAACCCGCCGGCCAGCGCGTAGAGCCATACCGGCGAGCGCTTCTGCTGCTGCATGCCGGTGGCTTTGGCGTCGGCGATCCACGCGCCGAGCGTCCACGAAAACCAGTACGACGTGAAGAACTGGATGTCGTGACGTTCGAGCACATAGGCCGACACCACATTGACGAGCGCGACCAGCGCCAGCACGCGGGTCATGCCGATCCGCCGGCGCAGCGCGAACAGCAGCGGATAGATCGCATAGAACTGCACCTCGAGCGACAGCGTCCAGAGTGCGCCGTTCGAGCCATACGTCTTGCCGGCCACGCCTTGCAGCGAGAACAGATTGACGAGAAACGCCTGCACGCCGATCTCGCGGATCTTGTGGCTGACGGGCGGCAACTGCAGGCTGAACCAGTCGAGCGCGAAGGTCAGCAGCAGCGCCGCGAGCAGCACCGGATAAATACGCGCGAACCGGCGCACCCAGAAATTGCCCGTGTCGAGCTGGTAAGCCGGATTGGCGGCGAGCCGCAACGCACCGCCGCGATGAATGCAGTAACCGCTGATCACGAAGAAAATCGGGACCCCCGCCGAGCCCCACGCAATCGGAAAGGTCAGATACGCGGCGAGCTTGTTCAGGCTGAACGCATGGCCCACGTTCTGGTGAAACGCCTGCATGCCGACCCATTCGATCTGCCGGCAATGAAAATACGCGACCAGCAACGCGGCGAAGCCGCGCATTGCGTCGATGACATGCTCCTTGCCGGCGCTTGCGGCGCGCGCTTCGTTGCGCACCTGCGCCACGCGCGCGGCGCGCGGCGAGGAAGCCGGAAGATGGGGCAGGGATGAGCCGGCGGCATCCAGTGCTGGGTCGCTCATGCGCGGTCCTTGGTCTGAAGGAGATAAGTGATAGAGGGCAACGGCGGCCAGAAGCGGACGGATGAGCGCATGCCGTGCACGCCCGCGGTGCGTTACATCGTAGTGCAGCGCGGCGGCAAAAAAATCGTTAAAAAATTGCGGGATGAATTGAATTGGACGGCGATTTTGTGACGAATTGTAATTGCGTATAAGCCGAAGCAGAGTTGAATTATTTACTGCTTTTGTCATGCTAATTTAAGTGACGGATTCTCTTGACCCGAGGTGAAGTCATGAACCTGCATTTACTCGCCGGCATTGCCGTGCTGTTGCTCCTTGTCGCCGCCTCCGCCTACCGGGAAGCGTTGCGCAACGAGCCGATCCGCCGTAACCGGATGAACCCGGCCAAGCTGCCCCAACTCGACGAAAACGAATGAGCCGACCGATCCGGCAGGCATCCGCTGGTGCTCGGCGTGTTGTGATCCCGCGCACGCCGCCGTGCCGCGCAACTGCTCCGGTCAAGTAAGATTTTCAGCGTTTCTGAAAAATAATTCGATTGATATCCGTAATTGTTGCTGGCTATTTATCACCATGCGACATATCGAAATGCAATCCAATTATTTATTCAGGGCGACAAAATTTTCGCCTATGAGCCCGTTTGATTTTTTTGCGCGTTTTTTGCTAGTCTTGCCGGCGACATCGATTGGCCGCCTGGCCCGCGAACACTCTAATTTCTAACCGATGGAATGCCCACCATGCTGAAAGTCACCAAAGCCGTGTTTCCCGTAGCGGGCCTCGGGACACGATTCCTGCCGGCTACCAAGGCAAGTCCGAAGGAAATGCTGCCGGTCGTCGACAAGCCGCTGATTCAGTACGCGGTGGAAGAGGCGGTTGCCGCCGGTATCACCGAGATGATCTTCGTGACCGGTCGCAGCAAGCGCGCGATCGAAGACCATTTCGACAAGTCGTACGAGATCGAAGCCGAACTCGAAGCGCGCAACAAGCAGAAACTGCTGGATCTCGTGCGCAGCATCAAACCGGCCAATGTGGACTGTTTCTATGTGCGTCAGGCCGAAGCGCTCGGTCTGGGCCACGCGGTGCTGTGCGCCGAGAAACTCGTCGGCGAGAGTCCGTTCGCCGTGATTCTGGCCGACGATCTGCTGCACAGCTCGAAGCCGGTCATGAGCCAACTGGTCGACACCTTCAATCACTATCACAGCTCGGTGATCGGCGTCGAAACCATCGCGCGCGAAGACAGCCGCTCGTACGGGGTGGTGGACGGTCGCGAGTGGGAAGACAACGTGATCAAGATGTCGGGCATCGTCGAAAAGCCGGCGCCGGACAAGGCGCCGTCGAACCTCGGCGTGGTGGGGCGCTATGTGCTGATGCCGACCATCTTCAAGCATATCCGCGCGCTGAAGCCGGGCGCGGGCGGCGAACTGCAATTGACCGATGCGGTGCAGTCGCTGCTGACCGAAGAGCAGGTGCTCGCGTATCGCTACTTCGGCACGCGTTTCGATTGCGGCAGCAAGCTCGGTTATCTGAAGGCGACGGTAGAGTTCGCGCTGCGCCATCCGGAAGTGAAAGCGGAATTCGAGGCGTATCTGCAGGCTTATATGCAGGGGAAGGGGCAGGTCAATGGCGCGGCCGGCGTGGCGACGCAGTACACCGCCGAGGCGGCTTGAGGATTTGAACGGCTGAGGGCCCGGATGAGCCCGAAGGCGGCGCCGGCGATTTGCGCGAGTTGAACGTCGAACCGCCAGCGACTCGTGTCAATCGCGCCACGGCGCCCGCTACAAACGTATCACGCAGAAGCAACGCGCAGCAGCACCGCGCATGTTGAAACGGGCGCCGCACTTTTTGCGTGGCGCCCGTCTTTTTTGCGCGGCTTGAAGGTCAAAGGCGACGTCAAACGCGAACGTCAACCTCTAAACCCGTTCAAGCCGCGCCGAAGGCCGAAACCCGCTCAGCCCTGTTCCTTTACTTCCAGCCGGAACTTATGCAGCAACGGTTCCGTATAGCCGCTCGGTTGCTGACGTCCTTCGAACACCAGCGCCTGCGCGGCCTTGAACGCGATCGTGTCGAAACCCGGCGCCATCGGCTGGTAATGCGGGTCGCCGGCATTCTGCTCGTCGACCACCTTCGCCATGCGCCTGAACGTCTCTTCGACCAGCTCACGCTTCACCACGCCGTGATACAGCCAGTTGGCGATATGCTGGCTCGAAATGCGCAGCGTCGCGCGGTCTTCCATCAGGCCGACGTCGTGAATGTCCGGCACCTTCGAGCAGCCCACGCCCTGATCGATCCAGCGCACCACGTAACCGAGAATGCCTTGCGCGTTGTTGTCGATCTCGCTGCGGATTTCGTCGTCGCTCCACTGCGCCGTTTCGACCACCGGAATCGTCAGCAGACCGTCGAGCAGTTCGTCGCGCACCTGTGCGTACGCCGTGCGCTCCAGTTGCTGCTGGACCGCCTGCACGTCGACCTGGTGATAGTGCAGCGCATGCAGCGTGGCGGCGGTCGGCGAGGGCACCCACGCGGTGTTGGCGCCGGCTTTCGGATGGGCGATTTTCTGTTCGAGCATGGCGTGCATCAGATCGGGCATGGCCCACATGCCCTTGCCGATCTGCGAGCGGCCACGCAGGCCCGCGCTCAGACCGACCAGCACGTTGCTGCGCTCGTACGCGGCGATCCATGCGCTCGACTTCATGTCGCCCTTGCGCATCATCGGGCCCGCTTCCATGGCGCTATGCATCTCGTCGCCGGTCCGGTCGAGGAAGCCCGTGTTGATGAACGCGACCCGCTCCGACGCTTCGGCGATACAGGCGAGCAGGTTCACGCTGGTGCGGCGCTCCTCGTCCATGATGCCCATCTTGATCGTATTGCGCGGCAGCTTCAGCAGGTCTTCCACGCGCGCGAACAGTTCGCTCGCGAAAGCGACTTCGGCCGGGCCGTGCATTTTCGGCTTGACGATGTAGATCGAGCCGGTGCGCGAATTCAGTTGATGCTTGCGGTCGTGCAACGCGCACAGCGTGGTGATGACGGCGTCGAGAATGCCTTCGGGAATCTCCGCGCCGTCTTTCGTCAGCACCGCCGGATTGGTCATCAAATGACCGACGTTGCGGATGAACAGCAGCGAGCGGCCATGCAGCACCACCGGCGCGGTGCCGTTCGCGGCAACGTACACGCGATCCGCGTTCAGACGGCGGATGAAGGTCTTGCCGTTCTTCGTAACCTCTTCGGTCAACTCGCCGTTCATCAGGCCGAGCCAGTTGCGATAGAGCAGGACCTTGTCGTCTGCATCCACGGCCGCGACCGAGTCTTCGCAGTCGATGATCGTGCTCACCGCCGCTTCGACCACCACGTCCTTCACATGCGCGGAATCGGTCTTGCCGATCGGGTCGTTGGCGTCGATCTGGATCTCGAAGTGCAGGCCGTTGTGCTTGAGCAGCACCGCCGACGGCGCGCTCTCTTCGCCCTGATAGCCGATAAACTGCGCCGGCGTTTTCAGCTCGCCGGTGCCGTTCTTCAGCGCGACGACCAGCTTGCCGCCTTCGACGCTATAGCGGGTCGCGTCGGCATGCGAGCCGTTCGCGAGCGGCGCGGCCTGGTCGAGGAACCGGCGTGCATAGGCGATCACTGCGGCGCCGCGCACCGGGTTGAAGGCCTGCTGTTTTTCCGCGCCGTCGGTTTCGGGAATCGCGTCGGTGCCGTACAGCGCGTCGTACAGGCTGCCCCAGCGCGCGTTCGCCGCGTTCAGCGCATAGCGCTGATTCGACAGCGGCACCACCAGTTGCGGGCCGGCCTGTTCGGCGATTTCGGTATCCACGTGGTCGGTCGTGGCTTTGACGCTGGCGGGCACCGGCACGATATAGCCGATGCTTTCGAGAAACGCGCGGTACGCACGCAGGTCGCGCACCGGGCCCGGATGCGCGCGATGCCAGCCGTCGAGTTCGGTTTGCAGGCGGTCGCGCTCGGCCAGCAGCGCACGGTTTTTGGGCGCCAGCTCGTGCACGAGGGCGTCGAAACCCGACCAGAAAGCTGCGCTGTCGATTCCGGTGCCGGGCAGGGCTTCGGTTTCGACGAACTGGTCGAGGTTGGCGGCGACCTGCAGTCCGCCGCGCGGGTTCATCTGAGTCATCGACTGCTCCATCTGTCTGAATGGGGCCGATGAGGGGGCATCGGCCCGCGTTGAGCTACAACTGCGGTTTAAACGGCCAGCGCCTGAATGCCGGCTTTGGCGATCTGTGCATCCTGATCCGACTTGACGCCCGACACGCCGACCGCGCCGATCACGTGGCCGTCGACGATCACCGGTACGCCGCCTTCCAGCGTGCCCAGCAACGGCGCGCTCAGGAACGCGGTGCGGCCGTTGTTGATCATGTCTTCGTATACCTTGGTTTCACGACGGCCGATCGCCGAAGTGCGGGCCTTTTCCGTCGCGATGTACGAACTGGCCGGCGCGCTGCCGTCCAGCCGCAGCATGCCCAACTGGTGGCCGCCATCGTCCACCACCACGATCGCGACGGCCCATTGGTGCTTCTCGGCCTCGGCGCGCGCGGCCTCGAGGATGCGGGTCGTTTCGGCGACGGTCAACACGGGTTTGCTCAGCATAATGAATTTCCTGTCTCGGGTTATGGTAAGGATGCTTCTATAAATTCAATCCAGTGACGCTTTGACGCTAAGCGAGGGCCGTCGCGCAGCCCGGTGATTTTACGTCCAAGCGCGGTTCGAACAAACCGCTGCACGACGCATGCCGGTTATCGGTAATCTGGCGGACTGCGGTCCGCAGCGGACGGGCGCGCCGCGATTATTCTCGCGGCGCATGCGCGGGTCGAGCGTCGGCCCGTGGCCGCGCGATCCGGCACGCAAGGCCGCCGGGCCTTACAATCGAACTTCAAAACCAGCCATTCGAGCGCGGCCCCACGCGCCGACCCACATCATGCCGACCATTAGCGAGCTGTTCGTCTATCCGATCAAATCCTGCGCGGGCATCGCGTTGAGCGAAGCGCGCCTGCTTGCCACCGGGCTCGAATACGATCGCTGCTGGATCGTCACCGACCCGGCCGGCGCGATGCTCACGCAGCGTACGTATCCGCGCATGGCGCTGATCAAGGTCGAACTCGGCGAGACGGAGCTGGTGATTCGCGCGCCCGGCATGAACGAATTGCGCACGCCGCTCGACGCCGCGCGGCTCGACGCGCCGCGCAAGGTGCAGACCCAGGTCTGGCGCGACACCGCGTACGGTCTCGACGCCGGCGACGCCAGCGCGGCCTGGTTCTCCACGTTTCTCGGCGTGCCGGTGCGGCTCCTGCGTTTCGATCCCGAGCAGGAGCGCACGGTCGATCCGGATTACACCGCGAGCACCGGCGGCGCCACCACCTTTTTCGCCGACGGTTTTCCGCTGCTGGTGGTGGGCCAGGCGTCGCTCGACGATCTGAACACGCGTCTGCAACGCAAGGGCGCGCCGTCCATCGCGATCGACCGGTTCCGCCCGAATGTCGTGCTGACGGGGCTCGACGCGTACGAGGAAGACTTCGTGGAGACGTTGAGCGTGGCCGCCGGGGAAGCGGCTCACGGGATATCCCCGGTGCAGTTGCAGTTGGTCAAGACCTGCGCGCGCTGTCCGATGCCCACTGTCGACCAGGCGACCGGCGCACCCGATCCGGACTGGCCGCACGAGCCGACCGACACGATGAGCACGTACCGGGCGAATCCGCAGCGCGACGGCGCGCTGACGTTCGGCAATAACGCGCTCGTGGCGAGCGGCGCCGGGGCATGGTTGCGGGTGGGGCAAACGGTCGAGGCGGAGCTGGGCTTCGGCGATTGAAGCCTCGCTCAAATCCCGTTCAATGCCGGGCCGATCCGGTCAACGCGGCGAGGATCAGCGGCATCGGCACGGGTTTGACGAAGTGGTGATTGAAGCCCGAACGCAGCGACTCGCTGCGTTCTTCCGCGCGTTCGAGTCCGCTGACCGCGACCAGCGTGGGCGCCGGCACATCGCCTACGGAGCGGATGCGGCGCGCCACCGCGCGCCCGTCGAGGCGCGGCATTTCGACGTCGAGCAGCGCGGCGCCCGGATGCCAGGCGCAATACTGCGCCAGCGCGTCGAGCCCGTTGCGGGCGGTGCGGATGTCGAAACCCTGGGCGCTGAAATAAAGCGTGTAGGCAGCCAGCAGATCGGGGTCGTCGTCGGCGATCAGCAGGCGGGCCATGTGCTGAGTGAACATCGGCTTCCCCTATGAGTATTCCTGGTATGTGTATGCCTGGTATTGAGCAATTTGAAGTCCCGCTAGAATCGTTGCGCGACGTTTCGCTTCCCGCCCAGCTTTCAGGCCCTCCACGCACACCCGCCCGCGCGGCTTGTTTATGACGAATTTACGGCTCGACCCCAGCGAAGACGCCCAGATCGCGCGCGATATCGAGGCGGTCCAGCGGATCGGCGCTGTGCCGGCGATCCTGCGCCTGATCTGCAAAAACACGGGGATGGGCTTTGCCGCCGTAGCCCGGGTCTCCGAGCGTAGCTGGACCGCCTGCGCGGTGCAGGACGAAGTGAACTTCGGCCTGTTGGCGGGCGGCCAGCTCGAACTGCACACCACGCTGTGTTTCGAGTCGCGCGCGGCGCGGGCCGCCATCGTGATCGACAATTTCGGCACGGACCAGGTCTATCAGGGCCATCACACGGCGCGAATCTACAAGCTCGGCAGTTATATTTCCGTGCCGATCATTCTTCCCGACGGCGGCTATTTCGGTAATCTCTGCGCGATCGACCCGAGTCCGGCCGAGGTCTCGAATCCGCGCACGCTGAGCATGTTCGAAGGATTCGCGGACCTGATCGCGATGCAACTCGTGACCGAAGGGCGTCACGAGGCCGCTCAAACGGCCCTGCTTCGCGAGCGGGAAACCGCCAGCCTGCGTGAGCAGTTCATCGCCGTGCTCGGTCACGATCTGCGCAATCCGCTGTCGGCGGTCAGCGCGACTGCCGAGCTGCTGTCGCTGCGCAAGAACGAACCCGATCTCGTGAGAATCGGTCAGCGCCTGAAATCCTCCACCCTGCGCATGGCGCGTTTGATCGACGACGTGATGGACTTCGCGCGTGGCCGGCTCGGCTCGGGCATCGGCGTCTCGATCGACGAGGTCGGCGATCTGACCGCCGCGCTGCGGGCGGTGGTCGCGGAAGTGCGCGAGGCCAATCCGCAGCGTCTGCTCGCCGACGACATCGCGATCGCCACGCCGGTGCGCTGCGACCGCACGCGCGTGCAGCAGTTGCTGTCGAATCTGCTCGGCAATGCCGTGACGCACGGCGACGCGGCGTTTCCGGTGCGGGTGCAGGCGCGCATCGAGCACGCCGAACTGGTGCTGACGGTGATCAACGGCGGCAACGAAATCGCGCCCGACGTCCTGAGCAAGGTGTTCGAGCCTTATTGGCGGCCGGCTACCAGTAAGCCCGGCGGCGGCTTGGGGCTGGGTTTGTATATCTGCAAGCAGATCGTCGCGGCGCATGGCGGCACGCTGGAGGTTAGGTCGTCCGCGCAAGAGGGGACGTGTTTCGTGGCGCGCCTGCCGACCGGTGTTTAACCGACGTCTAACTGCATCTATCGGGCCGCGCTGACGGTCCATTCCCGTAAGCAGGCGCCGCACGCGTACAGTGCTGCGTCGCACCATCCCTGTGCCTTGCTGCATCAAAACGCGTCGCGCCGGTGACGTGCCGCACGCGCGTGCGATTCCCCCTCAAGCCCCGCGCCACCGCCTCACCACGCTTATTTGCCGCCATTGGCACGGCCTTTGCGTAGAGCCTTGCCATCGGACCAACGTGGGTCCGTCGCGAGCGCAACACAAAGCGCCCGCCGCAGTACCGATCAGGACAACGGCGTCCCCCGGATTCAGTCATCGACTGGATTCGCGGGACGCCGTTTTTGTTTGCCGAAGCGTTTTCGCGGCTCTCGCGCGGCGGCGCACGAAACCCAGCAAGCCCAGCACATTGAGGACACCGCGGTCATGAAAATCATCGTTATCGGTCACGGCATGGTCGGCCACAAACTGGTGGAATGCCTCGCGCAAGATGCCGCGCACGGGCTCGACATCACCGTGCTTTGCGAAGAGTCGCGGCCGGCCTACGACCGCGTGCATCTGTCGGCGTTCTTCTCGGGCCGGAGCGCGGACGATCTGTCGCTGGTCGAACCGGGTTTCTTCGAACGGCAGAACGTGCTGCTCAAACTGAACGCGAAGGCGGTCGCGATCGATCGCGACGCGCGCAGCGTGACGGTTTCGACGGGCGAGACCTTGCCCTACGACAAGCTCGTGTTCGCCACCGGCTCCTATCCGTTCGTGCCGCCGGTGCCGGGTCGGGAGCGCGCCGACTGCTTCGTGTATCGCACCATCGACGATCTCGAGGCAATGCAGGAATGCGGCGCGCGCTCGACCACGGGGACGGTGGTGGGCGGCGGGCTGCTCGGTCTCGAGTGCGCGAAGGCGCTGCGCGATATGGGCCTGCAAACGCATGTGGTCGAATTCGCGCCGCGTCTGATGGCGGTGCAGGTCGACGACGGCGGCGGCCGCGTGCTGCGCACCCGGATCGAAGAACTCGGCGTGACCGTGCACACGCAGAAGAACACCACGGCGATCGTGGATGGCGAAACCGGCACGCACCGCATGCAGTTCGCGGACGGCAGCCATCTCGACACCGACATGATCGTGTTCTCCGCGGGCATCCGTCCGCGCGACGACCTGGCGCGCGCAAGCGGCCTGACGCTCGGCGCGCGCGGCGGCATCGTGATCGACAACGCGTGCCGCACCAGCGACCCGCACATCTACGCGATCGGCGAGTGCGCGCTGTGGAACGGCCAGTTGTTCGGGCTCGTCGCGCCGGGCTACGAGATGGCGCGCGCGGTGGCGAAGCAGTTGCTCGGCGACGCGACCGGGGCCGAATTCGCCGGCGCCGACATGAGCACCAAACTGAAGCTGATGGGCGTCGACGTGGCGAGTATCGGCGATGCGCACGGCAACACGCCGGGCAGCCGCGCCTATCAGTTCAGCGACGAACGCAAGCAGGTCTACAAGAAGCTGGTGGTCTCCGGGTGCGGCAAGTATCTGCTGGGCGGCGTGATGGTCGGCGACGCGAGCGATTACGGCACGCTGCTGCAGATGATGCTGAACCGCGTCGAACTGCCGGAAGCGCCCGAATTCCTGATCCTGCCGCAGGCCGACGGCGACGCGAAACCGGCGCTCGGCGTCGACGCGTTGCCCGACGCCGCGCAGATCTGCTCGTGCAACAACGTGTCGAAGGGCGCCTTGTGCGCGGCGGTGGTTGCCGGCGCAACCGACATCGGCGCACTCAAGTGTGCGACCGGCGCAGGCACCTCGTGCGGCGGTTGCGTGCCGCTCGTCACGCAGGTGATGAAAGCCGAGATGAAAAAGCAGGGGCTCGCGGTCAACAACCATCTGTGCGAACACTTCCCGTTTTCCCGCCAGGAGTTGTATCACCTCGTGCGCGTGGGCGAAGTGCGCAGCTTCGGCGAATTGCTCGCACGGCACGGTCATGGCTTGGGCTGCGATATCTGCAAGCCGGCGGTGGCGAGCATTCTCGCGTCGTGCTGGAACGAATTCGTGCTGAAGAAAGAGCACGCGTCGCTGCAGGACACCAACGATTACTACCTCGCCAATATCCAGCGCGACGGCACTTACTCGGTCGTGCCGCGCATGGCGGGCGGCGAAGTGACGCCGGACGGTCTGATCGCCGTCGGCCAGGTCGCGAAAAAATACGGGCTGTACACGAAGATCACCGGTGGTCAGCGGGTCGATCTGTTCGGCGCGCGCGTCGAGCAACTGCCGTTCATCTGGGAAGAGCTGATCGCCGCCGGTTTCGAATCCGGTCATGCGTACGGCAAGTCGCTGCGCACGGTGAAGTCGTGCGTCGGCTCGACGTGGTGCCGCTACGGCGTCGGCGATTCGGTCGGGCTCGCGGTCGAGATCGAGAACCGCTACAAGGGCTTGCGTACACCGCACAAGATCAAGTTCGGCGTGTCGGGCTGTACGCGCGAATGCGCCGAAGCGCAGGGCAAGGACGTCGGCATCATCGCCACCGAGAAAGGCTGGAATCTCTACGTGTGCGGCAACGGCGGCATGAAGCCGCGCCATGCCGAGCTGCTGGCGTCCGATCTGGATAAAGACACGCTGGTGCGCTACATCGACCGCTTTCTGATGTTCTACGTGCGCACGGCGGACCGTCTGCAACGCACCAGCGTGTGGCGCGAGAACCTCGAAGGCGGACTGGCGTATCTGATCGACGTGGTCGTCAACGATCGCCTCGGCGTGGCCGCCGAGCTCGAAGCGGACCTGCAGCACGTGGTCGACACGTACGAATGCGAGTGGAAGAAGGCCGTGACCGATCCCGAAACGCGTAAGCGCTTCCGTCATTTCGTCAACAGCAGCGAGCCGGACCGCAATGTGACGTTCGTCGAAGAGCGCGGCCAGATCCGGCCGGCCACACCCGCCGAACGGCACATCCGGCTGGCGGCGATTCCGGTCGTCGTCGAAACCGTCTGATTTCCCCCACCCGGGTTGCGCTATTTACCGAGGACTTCGCCATGAATCAAGACCGTGTGCCGCGTGCCTGGCAGCCCGTTTGCCCGCTCGATGAAATCGTCCCCAACACGGGCGTCTGCGCGCTCGTCAACGGCGAGCAGGTGGCCGTATTTCACGTGCACGACGGCCGCGAGCACGCCGCCGTCTACGCGATCGGGAACTTCGATCCGGGCTCGCAGGCGGCGGTGCTGTCGCGCGGGCTGATCGGCAGTCTCGGCGAACGCGTGGTGGTCGCTTCGCCGATTTACAAGCATCACTTCGATCTGCGTACCGGCGAGTGCCTGGAGACGCCGGCGTATTCCGTCAGCGCGTTCGATGCGCGGGTGGAAAACGGTCAGGTGTGGGTTGCCGTTTAAGCGTCCGCCAACTCTTTCCAACTACGTAGCCCGCCATGTCCTCCGCTAACGTCAAAACGGTGTGCCCCTACTGCGGCGTCGGCTGCGGCATGGTGCTGCACGTCGAGGACGGGCAGGTCGTGAAGATTTCCGGCGACAAGGAACATCCGGCCAACTTCGGCCGGCTCTGCACGAAGGGGCAATCGGCGCACGTCGCGCTGCGCAAATCGGGGCGTCTGGAAGGCGCATTCGTGCGTCACGCACGCGACCAGGACCCCGTGCCGCTGCCGATGGCACAGGCAATCAGCAGCACGGCGGCGCGCCTGCGCGGCCTGCTCGACCAGCATGGACCGGACGCGCTGTCGTTCTACGTGTCCGGGCAGATGTCGATCGAAGCGCAGTACCTCGTCAATAAACTCGCCAAGGGTTTCGTCGGCACCAACAATATCGAATCGAACTCGCGCCTGTGCATGGCGAGCGCGGGCAGCGGCTACAAATTGTCGCTCGGCGCGGACGGCCCGCCGGGCTCGTACGACGACTTCGATCACGCCGACGTATTCTTCGTGATCGGCGCGAATATGGCCGACTGTCACCCGATTCTGTTCCTGCGGATGATGGACCGAGTGAAGGCCGGCGCCAGACTGATCGTGGTCGATCCGCGCCGCAACACGACCGCCGACAAAGCCGATCTGTTCATGCAGATCAAGCCGGGCACCGACCTCGCGCTGCTCAACGGTCTGCTGCATCTGCTGCACGAAAACGGCCAGACGGATGCCGCCTTTATCGCCGAGGCCACCGAGGGCTGGGACGCAATGCCCGCGTTTCTGGCGGATTACACGCCTGACAACGTCGCGCGAATCACCGGCTTGCCTGCCGAAGACATTCGCCGCGCGGCGCAGATGATCGGCACGGCAAAAGAGTGGATCAGTTGCTGGACCATGGGCCTCAATCAGAGCACGCACGGCACGTGGCATACCAACGCGATCTGCAACCTGCATCTGGCGACCGGCAAGATCTGCCGCCGCGGCAGCGGGCCGTTTTCGCTGACCGGCCAGCCGAATGCGATGGGCGGCCGCGAAATGGGCTACATGGGCCCGGGTTTGCCGGGACAGCGGTCGGTGCTGGTGGACCAGGACCGCGCGTTCATCGAAGCGCTTTGGGCAATTCCGCCGGGCACCTTGAAGACCGAAGTCGGCAACGGCACGATCGACATGTTCGCGCGCATGGCCACGGGCGAGATCAAGGCCTGCTGGATCATCTGCACCAATCCGGTGGCGAGCGTCGCGAACCGGCAGAACGCGATTGCCGGTTTGCGCGCCGCGGAACTGGTGATTTCGCAGGACGCGTTTCTCGACACCGAGACGAATCGCTACGCCGACGTGCTGCTGCCCGGCGCGTTATGGGCCGAAGCGGAAGGCGTGATGATCAACTCGGAGCGCAATCTCACGCTGATGCAGAAGGGCATCGAGCCGCCGGGCGCGGCGTTGCCGGACTGGCAGATCATCGCGCGGGTGGCGTGTGAAATGGGTTTTGCCGAGGCGTTCAGCTACGAGAGCGCCGAACAGGTCTTCGCGGAGATCACGCGGGCGTCGAATCCGAAAACCGGTTACGACCTGCGCGGCGCGAGCCATCGGCGCCTGAAGGACACGCCGTTGCAATGGCCGCTGGCGGCGCACGAGTCGAGCGGGCGCAATCCCGTGCGTTACCTCAACGACGGCGTCAGCCAGCCGTTGAAGGCGTGGCCGGACGGCAGCCATCCCCGGTTGGTGTTCCCGACCGCGAGTGGACGCGCGATGTTTTTCGCGCGCGGCTATGCGGCGCCGGCGGAATTGCCTGACCGTGAATTTCCGATCGTGCTGAACACCGGCCGTTTGCAGCATCAATGGCACACCATGACCAAGACCGGCAAGGTCGCGATGCTCAACAAGCTGAACCCGGGGCCGTTCGTCGAGATTCATCCCGAAGATGCCGCCACGCTCGGCATCAAGGCGAAAGACCCGGTGGAGATTCGTTCGCGGCGCGGCCGTACGGTGTTGCCGGCGGTCGTGACCGAGCGCGTCAGCGCGGGCCACTGTTTCGCGCCGATGCACTGGAACGACGTGTTCGGCGATGACCTGTGCATCAACGCCGTAACGAGCGACGCCATCGATCCGGTTTCGCAGCAACCCGAACTCAAGTTTTGTGCAGTCGCGCTGAGTCCGGTGCGCGTGGCGCCTGTCGAGTCGCTGGTGAATGACGACGCGCTCGAGTTAGTCGACGCGTCTACGTCAGCGCCTGCGTCTGCGTCCGCGCTGGCGATTGGCTCGACCGCCACGTCAATGGATGTTGCAACGGCCAGTGCCGAGGATCTCTCCATGCCGTCTATCGAAGCACTCACCCGTGCGTTGCAATTGCCGCCAACGCCTGCGCCGTCGTTCACCGATGCCGAGCGGACTTATCTGGCGGGTTTCGTGAGCGGCCTGCACTCGGCGCGCGAGCAGGGCATGAGTGGTGACAGCGGCGCTGTGCCGGTCTTGCCGTTTAGCGCGCCGTTCGATGCAACGAAGCGTCTGTACGTGGACGGTTTGCTCGCGGGGCTATTTAGCCGCAGCGCGGTGCCGACCTCGCCGGCGGCCGCGCCCACCTCGCCCGTTCATCTGCCGCAAGAAGCGGCGCAATCGTCCGGCGTGCGGATCGCGCGCGCACGGCCCAAGGTCACGCTGCTGTGGGCCTCGCAAACCGGCAATACCGAATCGCTCACCGAGCGCTACGCCACGCGTCTGATGGAGTCGGGGTTCGAAATCCGTACCTCGTGCATGGCGGATTACGACGTGTCGGCGCTGGCCAAAGCGCAATACGTGCTGCTGATGACCAGCACGTTCGGCGACGGCGATCCACCCGACAACGCGCAAGGTCTGTGGGCGCAATTGAGTGCGCCCGCCGCGCCTCGTCTGGACGGCGTGCGCTTCGCGGTGCTCGCGCTCGGCGACCGCAACTACGATCAGTTCTGCGGCCACGGTCGCCGTCTCGACGAGCAACTCGCGGACAAAGGCGCACGGCGATTGATGGACCGGGTCGATTGCGATAGCGACTATCAGCCGGGCGCCGACGCGTGGCTCGAACGCATCATCGTGCGCATCAAGGAAGAAGATGCCGCCCTGCACGCGGTGCCGCCGGGCGGCATGATCAACGCGGTGATCCCGGGCGCGGTGCCGAGTAAAACCCGGCCGGCCGCTTCGCGGCTCGTGACGAATCTGCGTCTGAACAGGCAGGGTGCGGCGAAAGACACGCGCTACTTCTCGCTCAGCACGAACGAGTCCGGCCTCGAATACGAAGCGGGCGACGCCCTGGGCGTCTGGCCGAGCAATTGCCCGGAACTGGTCGACGAATTGATCGGCCTCAGCGGCGCGCACGCCGATGCGTTGGTGCAGGTGGCGGGCGCGGGCGAGATGCGACTGGCCGACGCACTCGGCCGGCACTACGAGATTGCGCGGCCGAATCTGGATGCGCTCGCGCTGATCGCCGCGCGCAGCGGCAACGGCAGGGGCGCATTGCGCGATCTGCTGGCGCCCGAGCGCAAGGCCGACCTCAAGCAGTGGTTGTGGGGGCAACAACTGGCCGACGTGCTGCACGAGTTTCCGGTGAAGCTTGGCGCCGCCGAATTGACCGGCATGCTCAAACGCCTGCAACCGCGCCTGTATTCGATCGCGTCGAGTCCGAAAGCGCATGCCGGTGAAGTGCATCTGACGGTGTCGGCCGTGCGTTACAGCAATGGCCGGCGTCATCGCAAAGGCGTGTCGTCGACGTTTCTCGCCGATCGCGCCGGCGACGTCGAGGTGCCGGTGTTCGTGCAGAAGTCCGCGCACTTCCGGCCGCCGCACGGCGCTGACACCCCCATGATCATGGTCGGTCCCGGCACCGGCGTCGCACCGTTTCGCGGCTTTCTGCACGAGCGGCGGGCACGGGGCGACACCGGGCGCAACTGGCTGTTCTTCGGCGAGCAACACGCGGCCTCCGATTTTTACTATCGCGACGAGCTCGAAGCCATGCGCGACGACGGTCTGCTCAACCGGCTGGACCTCGCGTTCTCGCGCGACCAGGCGGACAAGATCTATGTGCAGGACCGCATGCGCGAGCAGGGTGCGCAACTGTGGTCGTGGCTCGAGGAAGGTGCGCATTTCTACGTCTGTGGTGACGCCAATCGCATGGCGAAAGATGTGGACGCGGCGTTGAAGGACATCGTCGCACGACACGGCGCCATGAGCGACGAACAGGCGCTCGACTACGTGAGCCGTCTCGCACGCGAAAAACGCTATGCACGCGACGTTTACTAAAGATCGAGACGGTGTGCCAGGCGCGTAGATAGCGACCCGACGAGGTCGCGGTTTCAGGTTTCAAGGAGTACGCAAGCGAGCTTCGAACGACGCACCCGGATGGCATGGAGGTTGCATGTTCAGGCCGGTTTTCAACCTTGTCGATCATTCCGGTGCATGACGAAAAACTTTGCGTCGCACGCTACGGCCGGATAGACGAACAATCAGTTTTATGAGGATGTCTGATGAAAAACGTGATGAGCTCCCTCAAGAGCGGGGACTGGCGCGCGCTGGTGGCGTGCTTCCTCTATTTCGACACCGGCTTCACGGTCTGGGTGCTGTATGGGCCGCTCGCGCCGTTCATCAGCAAAAGCATTGCGATGACGCCTGCGCAGCAAGGGTTCCTGGTGGCCGTGCCGGTGTTGTCGGCGGCGATTCTGCGCGTGACGCTCGGCAATCTGTATCAGTCCGCGCACGGCAAACGCATCGCCCTGATGGGGGTGTTGTTGTCGGCGGTGCCGACGATCGTGCTGCCGCTCATGGCGTCGGTGCCGTCGTACACGCTGCTGCTGGTGCTCGGCGTGTTCCTCGGGGTCGGCGGTGCGAGTTTCGCGGTGGCGCTGCCGATGGCGGGCAGCAACTATCCGCCGAAAGTGCAGGGGCTGGTGTTGGGTCTGGCCGCCGCCGGCAATATCGGCGCGGTGCTCGACGGCTTCCTGTTCCCGCAACTGGCCACGCACTACGGCTGGCAGATGGCTGCCGGCGGCGCGCTGCCCTTGCTGGCGATTGCCGCGATCACGTTGTACTTCTGGGCTAACGACGCGGGCATCAAGACCGGCAGCGTGCTGCGCGCCTTCACGAGTTTCGCGGTCACGCTGGTGGGGCTGATCGTGCTGGTGCTGCTCGTCGAAGCCGGATTGTTCGGCGCGGGCAAGACCGGCGTGCTGCTGTTGCCGGTGATCGGCGCATTGCTGGCCATCGCGGTGCTGCCGAAGCGTTATCGCGCGGTGCTCGCCGAACGGGATACGTGGGCGATCATGCTGGTGTACAGCATCACGTTCGGCGGTTTCGTCGGTATGTCCTCGTATGTGTCGCTGCTGCTGACCAACCTCTATCAACTGTCGAAAATCGACGCCGGCCTGTTCATGGCGCTGCTCGCCGCGACCGGCGCGATGGTGCGCCCGCTCGGCGGCCTGATCGCCGACAAGGTGTCCGGCGTGCGCGCGCTGACTTTCCTGCTGGCGATCATCTCGCTGTGCGACTTCGTGTTCGCCGCCGCGATGCCTGCAATGGTGGGCGGCATCGCCTTGCTGTTGTGTCTGTACGTGGCCTTCGGTCTCGGCAACGGCGCGACCTTTCAACTGGTGCCGCATCGCTGGGCGGGACGCACGGGTTTGATGTCGGGCATTGTCGGCGCGGCGGGCGGGATCGGCGGCTTCTATCTGCCGGTCGTGATGGGCATCGCGAAAGAAAGCACCGGCAGCTATCAGATGGGCTTCGCGACCTTCGGCGCGCTGGCGGCCTGCGCGTTCGTCGCGATCGTCGCGCTGCGCCGTCCGTGGCTGGCGTGGTCGATGGGAACCGGCGTCTTGCACGCGCACGCCACCGAGTGACGCATCGACCCGGCCATATCTGCGCGTTCGTCGCGGCGGTGATACGCAACGAACGCGCAGGCGGCGGGGACTCTCGACATCGTTAAGAAGCGAACATGAGCATTACCGCACACAGGCTTCACGCAATCGCAGCACCCGCCGACACGGACGTCTCCAGCGAGGTGATGAGTTCGCTGATCAACATGGCCGGACGTCAGCGGATGCTGTCGCAGCGCATTGTGTTGAAGGCGATGCTGGCGTGCCAGCAATTCGACGGCGCGCTCGCGATTGCGCGCGACACCTTGCGCACGTTCGCGGACAGTCACGCGGCGCTGGTGCAAGGTCGCGACGGCCTGCCCGGATTATTCTCGCCGGCACTGCGCGACGCGTTTCACGGCAACGGCCAGGTGGCGCGGAAGATCGCCGACTTTATTGCGCTGGCCACGGCGGCGCTCGACGCGATCGGACGCGCCGCGCCGCACTCGGCGGACGCGCTCGCCGCCCTGATCGGCTCGGTCGATCCGTTGCTCGCGCAACTGCATGGCGTCACGGCGGTGTACGAAGAAGAGAGCCGGCGGATTGCGCGAGCGCAGAAGAAGGAACAGCAGAATCTGATCGAGCGGATCAAGGCGATCGCGAAAGAGGCGCATATCGTCTCTTTCAATGGTCAGATCGTCGCGAGCCGCACGGATGTGACGGGACGCGAATTCGCGGTCGTGGCCGGTGTGATGACGTCGATTACGAAGGAACTGGAAGCGGTGGTTAGCGCGTTCGTGAAGAAGACCTCGGGCGGTTGAGGTCTTGCCGTAGCGCGTGAAATCCACCCCGTGTGGGCCGCTTCGCCAGCTTGGCGCATGACGTCCCGCGCGACTCTTCAATTCTTATCGGCAATGCCTTCCGCGAGCACGGCGGGCACGCGCGCCGCAAGTTCGTCGATCACGACGCGCATTCGCGACGGCAAATGGCGCGTCTGCTGCCACGCCAGATGCAGATCGATACGCTGTCCGGGCAACGCCGGCAGCACTTTCACCAGCGCGCCGCTCGCCATGGCGCCGGCGATCAGCCAGCACGGCAGACAGGCGATGCCCGCGCCCGCCACGGTCGCGGCAAGAATCGTTTCGAGATCGTCGAAACGTAGCCGGTGCGGAATCACGATGTTCTGCAAGACCGCGTCGTTATCCGGCAACTGCCATGCCGCTTCACGCCGCCCACGCGCATAGAAAATGCCTTGATGGCGCTGCAGGTCCGCGACCGTATGCGGCGTGCCGTGTTGCGCCAGATAGGCGGGCGCCGCGCAGAGCGCCATGATCTGTTCGCCGAGCCGGCGCGCCACCAGTCCCGCCGGCGCACGGTTCAACGGACCGCCGCGCACCACCAGGTCGATACCTTCCTCGACCAGATCCATCACGCGGTCGGTGAAACTGATCTGCAACTCGAGCTTCGGATATCGCTGCGCCAGTTCGAGCAGAATCGGCGCGACGCAACGTCGCCCGAACAGCACCGGCATGCTGACATGCAACCGTCCTTGCGGGTCCTGGCGGCCCGCGGTCAAAGTCGCTTCGCCGGCGTCGAGTTCGGCGAGCGCGCGCACGCAGCGTTCGTAAAACGCGTGACCGTCTTCGGTGAGGCTTTGACTGCGCGTGGTGCGGTGAAACAGCCGCGTGCCGAGTTGCTCTTCGAGACGCGCGATGGTCTTGCCCACCGCCGAACGCGACAGATGCATGCGCTCGGCGGCGAGCGCGAAGCTGCCGGCTTCGGCGGCGTTGACGAACGCGGCGATGCCGCTCAGACGGTCTCTCATGGAACACGCTCCCTTGGCTCGATGCCCGACAATAGCGGACTAACTGGTGCCAAAAACGCTACAAACTGGCGATCAGATGCCGTCACTGTAGCGTTTCCCGGCGATTTAGACTCTTCTCATCGAAAACAGCCAAGGCAGGAGCCGAAATGCAAACGATGGGTCAATGGGTTTTACGGGAAGCCGGTGCGCACAATCTGCGTCTGGAAGACAAGCCGATGCCGACGCCCGGCGCCGGCGAAATCGTGGTGCGGGTCGCGGCGGTGTCGCTGAACTATCGCGACTTGTGGTTTATCGCCGACGAGCAGACGGACACGTCGACTACGCTGCCGGCCACGCCCGGTTCCGACATGGCCGGCACGGTGGTCGCGACCGGGGCGGGCGTGACGCGCTTCAGCGAGGGCGACGACGTGCTAGGCACGTTCTGGGCCGGGTGGATCGACGGTGAATGTCCGCCCGATGCGGGTGTGCTCGGTGGCTCGTTGCCGGGCGTGCTGGCGCACTACGTGGTGTTGCACGAATCCTGGGCCGTGCGTGCGCCGCGCACGTTGAGCGCGCTCGAAGCCAGCACGCTGCCGTGCGCCGGCCTGACTGCGTGGTTCGCGCTGGTGGAGAAGGGCGCGCTCCACGCGGGGCAGACGGTGGTGATGCAAGGCACCGGCGGGGTCGCGTTGTTCGGCGTGCAACTGGCGCGTGCGCACGGCGCGCAGGTGATCGCCACCACGAGTAGCGCCGCCAAGCTGCAGCGCGTGCTGGCGCTGGGCGTGACGCATGGCATCGACCGTAACGCGACGCCCGACTGGGCGCACGTCGCGCGTGAGCTGACCGGCGGGCGCGGCGTCGATCATGTGTTCGAACTGGCGGGCGGCGACAACCTCGGCGCGTCGTTGCGCGCGTTGCGGCAAGGCGGCCGTATTTCGCTGATCGGCACGCTGGACGGCTACAGCATGTCGCTGCCGAGCATTCCGAGTTTCCTCGGACGGCCGACGATCCAGGGCATCGGCGTCGGTCATCGGCGCGCGCTTGAAGATCTGGTGCGCGCGGTCGATACGCTCGAACTCAAGCCGGTGGTCGATACGGTCTACGCGTTCGACCAGTTGCCGGCGGCGCTCGCGCATCTCGAGCGGGGCGCGTTCGGGAAAGTAGTGGTGAAAGTCGGCGATTGAGGCCGGGGTGGTGGGTGCGCGGTTGAAAGCGTTCGCGCCGCGTCGTCGCGCGCGGATGCTCGCGGTGCCGGCTGTTCCGGCTGTTTAGCCAGCGCCGCGAAAACCGTCCCGAAACGCGTTGAATAAAGACTCGCTCAGCTCAGGCGTGGGTTCGAAAAGCCTGGCGCTGAGCGCCATCATATGGTCGAGGATGCGCGGATAGTCGGTGCCGAACGCCAGCACCCGCGCGATTAACTCGTGGGTCTGCGCCGAGGCGAGCGCCGCGGTGTCGCGCCCGAGCAGCGCCGCGCCCGCCAGTTCCAGTTGATGTCCATAACGCTCGACGAGTTCGTACTGCTCGTCGTACAGCCGTGCCTGATTGCCTGCCGCGGCGTAGTTGCCGAGCAGGAACAGCAGGTCCGCCGCATCTTTTCTGTCGGTGGCGTGACGGTCGTGCCACGCGACGATTTTCAGCATGGCCTGACCCGGCAGCGAGGCTACGGGAACCACGAGGTCCGCGGCGAGCCGCACGGCGACGGCGTCGCCCAGCGCCTCCGCGAAACCGGCCACGTTCATTCGTACCGCGTGATCGGGCGGCCACGCGATTTCGCTCGCCGCCGCCGCCGCTGTCGCTTTCGCTGCCGGGCCCGCATGAGCCGCCTGACTCGCTATGCCGCCGAACGGCACGATATCCAGCCACATCAACTCGCCGCTGCCGGGCGCCCGGTAATAGAGCCGATGCGCCTCGTTGCGCTGCTCGAACGCGCCGCTTGCGATCAAGGCGGCCTTGAGCTCGGCATGACCGGTCCAACTTTCCACGTCGACGCCGATATCGATGTCGGCGGTGGCGCGCGTCGCGGCGATGCCGTGCACGTGGGTCAGCACGATGTCGCGGGCACTCGCGCCGCCCACGAACCAATCGATCTGTGTTGCGTGTGCCGTGGCCGCGACATGCCGCAACAGGTCGACCGCGATCGCGGGTAGCGGCCGGTCGCCGCGCGGATCAAGCGGCAAGGTATTGCTCACGGAGCATCCGGGCGGTGTCGAGGTTGCGGGAGTCGCCGGTGGCGACCAGATCGGCGTAAATCAGCGCGGGATGCACGACCGACGGCGCCACCTTCGGCAGGCTGGCCGCTTGCCATGCATCGATCGCGCCGGACAGCGGGAGCGGGGCGCTCAGCAGTTCCACGTCGCCGTTCGGATCGAGTCGCAGGCGGGCGTCGATCAGCCATTTGCGCGGCATGTCGTGCTGACAATACAGCGTCACGGTGGCCGGTTTGAGGTAGCCGGTGAGCAGTGCGGCGGCCACTTCGCCGCCGAACCGGCACTGCTCGCTGCGCGGATCGATGCCGCGCCACCATGCCGGGTCTTCGGCCCGGTAACGGTTCACCAGCAGTTGATTGCGCAGCCGGGAGGGGTACAGGGCGGCCCATTCGTCGAGCAGGCGGCCGCTATCGGCCAGCACGTGACTGTCTTTGCGCTGGACGATATCGCCCCGCTCGAACAGGTCGCGAAAGGTGGACTGCGCGGTGCCGAGGCTGACCCCCGCCCGTTGCGCGATGACGCGTTGGCCCGCATTGACGAGTTCGCGCTCGCACAGCAGGGCGAGCACGACCTTCATGCCCTTGGCGGTCCACGCGCGGTCTTTGGTGCGGCTCGCGAGTCCGGTGCGTTTTTCGCCGGAAATCATGATCAGGTTGCCGTCGGCGTGCAGGACGGCGTTGCCGGATGTGTCCAGCGCGTCCAGTCCCAATTCGCGGCAATGCCGAAGCATGGCCGACGACAGATGCGGCGCCACCACCACGAAGGGCTGGTCCGCGCGAAGGTGCGCGGTGGCCCTGATGGCGGCCAGCGTGGCGAAACGGTCGACGTTCTCGGCCAGCAGCACCGGCCGGGACCAGCTCTTGCCCGGCGTGATGCGGAATTCGATTTTCGCCGAGTAATGCGTGCGAGCCGGCGGCCGCAGGATTCTGGCGGTCACGCCGCTCGCGGCGGTGAAGGCCTCGGCGGCGGCCTGGACTGTCGGGTCGGGCACGAACGGCTGCGCGGATGGGCGTGGCATGGTCCACCTCTGTTCAATTTTTGCGAGTGTATACGTAACGTGAACAGCTTGCAAAAGTTGAACGTGCGTGCCGCGTTGCCGTCGTGTTCAAAAAAAGTCGATGTATACGGAACGTGAACATCGAAAAAACCTGAACACGGCGGGGCATTGCAGCGCCCCGCCGGCTCACATCGCGTTAGAACTTATGCCGTAACGCGACCCGCACGGCCACCTGGGTGCCCGTCGACGACGGCGCCTGCACGCCCGGAATGAATGCGTCGTCGAGAATCGAGCTGGTCGAGCTGCCGGCCACCTTCTGATATTCACCCTGCACGTAGACGTCCGTGCGTCGGGAGAGGTTGTAATCCGCCATCAGGCCGACCGAGTGAATCTTCGGCTTCACGCTGCCCGACGACGCGTCGTAGTTCTCCATCGTGTAAACATACTGCGCGCCGACGAAGAACGCCGGCGTGAACTGGTATTTGCCGTTCACTTCGAAGTTCTGGTACTTCAGCGTGTTCAGCGTGACGCCGGCCGCGGCCAGCGGAATGCCGATATAGCCGTTGCCGGTCGGGTTCTGGTAATTCGAGTTGGTGTACGCGAAACCCGCGGTCGCCGAGCCGAACGTGTAGTTGATGCCGCCGCCGAACACCCGCATGCGGCCGGCGATAAAGCTCGCGTCGTTGGCGGTGATCGCGCCGGTCGCGCCCACGCCGGGGTTGTCCGCCTGCAAATAGGCCGCCGCGATCAGCACGCCGCCGTTCGCATACTGGCCGCCGAAGCTGTACGCGCGATTGTTCGCGAAGTTGGTGTCGTTGCTGAAGCTGTAGACGCCGCCGAACTGGAAGCCCGCGATGTCCGGGCTCGCGTATTTCACGCTATTGCCGAGACGGAACGAGTTGTCGGTGTTGTCGTTGTCGTACGGATGCGCGAACAGATAACCGGCCCAGTTGCCGTTGGCGGTGGTCTGCGCGAGGTAATCGACCACCGAGTCGTACTGACGGCCCAAGGTCACCGTGCCGAAACGGTTATCGCTCAGACCCACGTAGGCCTGGCGGCCGAACATGCGGCCACCCTGGCCCAGCCGCCCGGAGCTCACGTCGAAGCCGTTTTCCAGCTGGAACACCGCCTGCATGCCGCCGCCCAGGTCTTCCGAACCCTTCATGCCCCAACGGCTGCCTTGCGCATAACCGCTGGCCATTTCCCAGACCGCGCCACGTCCGGCGTTGTTGGTGTAGTCGATGCCCTCGTCGAGGACGCCGTACAGGGTCACGCTGCTTTGCGCGAAAGCCGGCGCCGCCGCCAGCGAGGCAAGCGCCGCGAAGCCGGCGAGGGTGGCGGTGGTGGCGGTGGCCAGGCGGTTCTTTTTCATGGTCGAGCTCCAGACGTTGGTAGTGAGCGGCCTTCGGTCCGGACGGCGGGAACGCCGCCCGCAAGGCCGCTGCTTTTTGGCGAAGCCCGGATTCTGCAATTCGGAACGGGGATCGGCGTATAAGGTCGATCCCTGGATAAACATGATTTTTTCGAATGTTTGTCCCGCAAATTATTCGCTTGTGGGTCGACCTGACGAGGAGAAAAATTCCGTTCATGCAACTTAGGCATGAAGGCGATAGCCGGAAGCCATGCGTTTTGCACCACGCCATTCAGGAGACGACCATGCGAATCGAGCGGAATTTTTCTAACGGCCGGTTCAACGAACCCGCCACCGGAGCCGCGAGCGACGAACTCATCGCCGTCCACAACCCGGCCACCGGCGCCGTGATCGCGCACGTCACGGCCGCCACGCCGGCCGAGACTTTGGCCGCGGTCGATGCCGCCGCTGCCGCGCAGAAGAGCTGGCGCAAGCTGCCTTCCGCCGAACGTGGCGCTTACCTGCACAAGCTGGCCGACGCGCTGACCGAATGCGCGCCCGCCATCGGCGCGGCGCTCGCGCTGGAGTCGGGCAAGAGTGTCGCCGACGCCACCAACGAAGCCATCTACGCCGGCCAGATCACCCGCTATCACGCCGAATGGGCGCGCCGCATCGAAGGCGAAGTGATTCCCAGCGATACGCCCGACGAAAACCTGGTGCTGCATCGCGAACCGATTGGCGTGGTGGCTTGCCTGATTCCGTTCAACTACCCGGTCTACACGTTCATGCGCAAGGTGGCGCCCGCGTTGATCGCCGGTAACACGGTGGTGGTGCGCCCCAGTAACAACACGCCGACGTCCGCGTTCGACATCGCGCGAGCCGTCGAGAAGGCCGGCTTGCCCGCCGGCGTCGTGAACATTCTCGCGATGAATCACGCCACCGCCGAAGCGCTCTGCACGCACCCGAAGGTCGGCATGATCACGCTGACCGGCAGCGTCGGCGCGGGCCGCAAGGTGCTCGATTACTGCAAGGCGAACATCGCCAAGCCGTCGCTCGAACTGGGCGGCAAGACGCCGGCGATCATCGAGGCCGACGCCGATCTGGAGAAAGCCGCGCGCGATC
This sequence comes from Paraburkholderia bryophila, assembly GCF_003269035.1. Lineage (GTDB taxonomy): Bacteria > Pseudomonadota > Gammaproteobacteria > Burkholderiales > Burkholderiaceae > Paraburkholderia > Paraburkholderia bryophila. The sequence goes on from NZ_QLTK01000003.1 coordinate 285,747, forward strand.
TGGTGGCGTCGAAGACCACGCACTGCGGTCAGTTGTGCACGGCGATCGAACGTGTCTACGTGCAGGAAAGCGTGCATGACCGCTTCGTCGCGCTGCTGAAGAAACAGATGAGCGCGGTGGAAAGCGGCGACCGCAGCGAACAGCCCGCGCTGATGGGGCCGCTCGTCAACGAGGCCTCGCGCCAGTCGATTCACGCCATGGTGGAACGCGCGCTCGCGGCCGGCGCCACGCTCGAAACCGGCGGCAAGCTGCCGTCCGGCCCGGGCTTCTTTTATCCGGCCACGTTGCTGACGAATTGCCGTCAGGACATGGAAATCATCCAGGAAGAAACCTTCGGTCCGATCATGCCGGTCGTCAAATACCGCACGCTCGACGAAGCGCTGGAGATGGCCAACGACCACCAGTTCGGTTTGTCGTCGGTGCTGTACACGGAGAACTATCGCGCCGCGATGAAGATCGCCAACCACATCGAAGCGGGCGAACTGTACGTGAACCGCACGCCGGCCGATCCATATCAAGGCTTCCACGCCGGCTGGAAACGCTCGGGCCTGGGCGGCGACGACGGCAAGCACGGCATGCTCGAATTCACGCAGACCCGTCTCGTGGTCATGAAGTACTGAAGCAGAACCGGCGCGCGCCGCACACCGAAAAGCACGGCGCGCGCTTTATCCATCCGCAGTTAAATCCATAAAAAATAGATCTGGAGACCCGGCGGCCGTTCACGCCGGCACGGTGTCTCCGAGGAGCGCTCACGTGTCATCGCAACCCGTTCGTCAAGCCGCCTCGCTCGCATTAAGCGACGCCGAAGCCGCACTGCAAAAGAATAAAACCCAGCGTTATATCCAGCTCATGCTGCTGGTGATCGCCGCCGGCGCGATCTATCCGATTCTGTATCTGCGGCAGGTGTATCAGCCGACGATGCTCGACGTGTTCCACATCACGGATAGCCAGCTGGGTTATCTGTATTCGTCGCTGGGCACGATTTTTCTGGTGAGCTATCTGCCGAGCGGCTGGCTGGCCGACCGTATCGCACCGCGTCTGCTGATCTGCTTTTCGCTGATCGCAACCGGCGTGCTGGGCTTGTGGTATTCGACCGCGCCGTCGTTCCCGATGCTGATGCTGATCTTCGGCGGCTGGGGTTTGTCGACCGGTTTGACGTTCTGGGCCGCCGTCATCAAACGCGTGACGATGATTGCCGGCGCGCAGGAGCAGGGCCGCTTCTTCGGCTTGCTCGACGGTGGCCGCGGCCTGATCGAAGCGATGCTCGCCACCATCGCGATCTCGCTGTTCGCGTGGGTGACGCAGACCAAAGGCGAACCGGTCGCGGCCGGTTTCAAGCTGGTGGTCTACCTGTACGCGTTTCTGTGTATCGCCCTGGGCGTGATCCTGGCGTTGGTCAAAGACCCGCAAGGCGCGGAAGACGCGGCGGCCAATCGCGCCTCGCGTCAACGCAGCAACGTGCTGGTCGATCTGAAAACGCTCGCGAAGATTCCCGAACTCTGGCTGGTCGCGGCGATCGTGTTCTGCGGCTATCAGGTGTTCTGGGCCACGTACAGCTTCTCCGCGTATCTGCACGAAGGCGGGATCGGCCTGAGCGTCGTGATGGCCGGCACGATCACCACGCTCAAATTGTGGATGCGGCCGATCGGCGGCATTGGCGGCGGCTTTCTCGGCGACCGCTACTCGAAGGTGTCGGTGCTGGTGATCGCGCTGTTTCTCGCGGCGCTGTCGCTGCTCGGTTTGATGGCGGCGCCGCGCATTTCGAGCCACGTGCTGCTGGTGTTCCTCGTGCTGTTCATCGGCATTCTGACGTACGCGATTCGCGGCCTCTACTGGTCGCTGCTGGACCGCTGCAATATTCCGGTCACCACGATGGGCCTCGCGATCGGCCTGATCTCCGTGCTCGGTTATTCGCCGGACGTGTTCCTGCCGCTCATCAACGGCTATCTGACGCAGACCTTCCCGGGCGTCTTCGGCTATCAACTGTATTTCGGCTATGTGGCCGCCATGGCGGCGCTCGGTGGCTTCGCCGGGCTCGCGCTGAGAAACATGCTCAACAGAAAAGAGGGTGCGTAAATGAAAGTTGTCTCGCTCGAAACGCATATCGTCGCCGTTCCGCCGCCGCACGTGGGCGGCATGTACTGGATCTTCGTCAAGCTCAAGACCGATTGCGGGATTGAAGGCGTCGGCGAAATCTATTCGGCGACGTTTCACCCGAAGGCGATGACCGCCATCATCGACGATGTATTCGGCCGCTATCTGCTCGACAAGGACCCGCATCATATCGAGCGGCTCTGGCGCGAAGCGTATTCGAGCGGTTTCACACAGCGCCCCGATCTGACGATGATGGGCGTGGTCAGTGGCCTTGAAATGGCGTGCTGGGACATTATCGGCAAGGCGGCCAACAAGCCGGTGTACGAGTTGCTGGGCGGCATGGTGAATCAGCGTCTGCGCTCGTACACGTATCTGTATCCGAAGAACAGCCGAGGCGAATACGACTACGACGATCCCGATCTTGCGGCCGAATGCGCGCTCGAGAACGTGAAGCGCGGCTTCACCGCCGTCAAGTTCGATCCGGCCGGTCCGTACACCGCGTATTCGGGTCATCAACTGTCCATGGAAGTGCTGGACCGTTGCGAGACATTCTGCCGCCGCGTGCGCGAAGCGGTCGGCAGCAAGGCGGATCTGCTGTTCGGCACGCATGGTCAGATGGTGCCGTCGTCGGCCATTCGCCTTGCGAAGCGCCTCGAAAAATACGACCCGTTGTGGTTCGAGGAACCGGTGCCGCCGGGCCAGGAAGGTGCGATGGCGCAAGTCTCGCGGCACACCAGTATTCCGATCGCGGCGGGCGAACGCCTGACCACCAAATACGAGTTTTTCAAGCTGCTCGAAGCGGGCGCGGCGTCGATTCTGCAACTGAACGTGGCGCGCGTGGGCGGCCTGCTCGAAGCGAAGAAAGTCGCGACGCTGGCCGAGGTGTATTACGCGCAGATCGCACCGCATCTGTACAACGGGCCGATCGGCGCGGCGGCCAGTATTCAGCTCGCGACCTGCACGCCGAACTTCCTGATTCAGGAAAGCATCGGCACGTGGGACGGTTTCCATGCGGCGGTGCTGCAGAAGCCGATTCAATGGGAAGACGGCTACATCATTGCCTCGCAGGAACCGGGTCTCGGCGTGGAATTGAACATGGACGTCGTCAGGCAGCACACGCCGTACACCGGCGAGCGTCTGCATCTGCAAATGGCCGCACAGCCCGCCGACGTGAAGGATCTCGCGCCGGCCAAGGGTTGAAGTGGTTGTAAGTGACTGAAGTGATTGAAGTGACTGAAGTGGTTGGGCCCCGGTTGACCGTGGCATCGGTATTCAATGGATTGGGCGCCGTCTGGCGACATAGAGCATGAACTACGATTACATCATCGTCGGCGCGGGTTCGGCGGGCTGCATTCTCGCCAATCGCCTGTCGGCGTCGGGCCAATATTCGGTGCTGCTGCTGGAAGCGGGCGGCAAGGACAGCTCGTTCTGGTTCAAGATTCCGGTGGGTTTCACCAAGACGTATTACAACGAAACCTACAACTGGATGTACTACAGCGAGCCCGAAAAAGAACTCGACAACCGGCCGATCTATTGTCCGCGCGGCAAGGTGCAGGGCGGCTCGGGTTCGATCAACGCGATGATCTACGTGCGCGGCCAGCCGCACGATTTCGACGATTGGGCCGCGGCGGGCAACACCGGCTGGGCGTTTCGCGACGTGCTGCCGTACTTCCGCAAGCTCGAATCGCATCCGCTCGGCAACACGGAATATCACGGCGCGGACGGCCCGATCCGTATTTCGCCGATGAAAGACGACGTGCACCCGATTTGCCACGTGTTCCTGAAAGGCTGCGACCAGGCCGGTTATCGGCGCAGCGACGATTTCAACGGCGCGAACTTCGAAGGCGCGGGCATTTACGACGTGAATACGCGTAACGGTCAGCGTTCGTCGAGCAGCTTCGAGTATCTGCATCCGGTGCTGACCCGCAAGAACCTGACGGTCGAACGCGAGGTGCTGGTGAGCCGCGTGCTATTCGACGGCAATCAGCGCGCGATCGGCGTGAGCGTCACCCAAAACGGCACGGCGCGGCAATTCACGGCGAACCGTGAAGTGATTCTGTCGGCCGGCGCGGTCGATTCGCCGAAACTGCTGCAATTGTCCGGCGTGGGCGACAGCGCGTTGCTCGCAAAGCATCGCATCGCGATGGTCAAGGAACTGCCCGCGGTGGGCCAGAACCTGCAGGACCATCTGTGCGTGAGCTTCTACTACCGCGCGAACATGAAGACGCTGAACGACGAGATGCGGCCGCTGCTCGGCAAGCTGAAACTCGGCCTGCAGTATCTGCTGACGCGCAAGGGGCCGCTCGCGATGAGCGTGAACCAGTCGGGCGGATTCTTCAAAGGTAACGAACAGGAGACGCAGCCGAATCTGCAGCTCTATTTCAATCCGCTGTCGTATCGCATTCCGAAGAGCAACAAGGCGAGTCTCGAACCGGAACCGTATTCGGGTTTCCTGCTGGCTTTCAATCCGTGCCGTCCGACCAGCCGTGGTTCGATCGAGATCGCGTCGAATCGTGCCGAGGATGCCGCGAAGATTCGCATCAACGCACTGACCACGGAAAAGGACATCGACGAGGTGATCCAGGGTTGCGAACTGGTGCGCCAGGTGATGTCGGCACCGGCCCTGAAGGCGATCACGGTCGAGGAAATTTCGCCGGGGCCGCAGGTGAATACCCGCGAAGGCTTCCTGCAGTACTTCCGCGAGCAGTCGGGTTCGATCTATCACCTGTGCGGCTCGTGCGCGATGGGCGACGATCCGCGCACCTCGGTGGTCGATGCGCGTTTGCGCGTGCATGGCATGGCCGGCTTGCGGGTGGTGGATGCGTCGATCTTTCCGAACATCACGTCCGGCAATATCAATGCGCCGACCATGATGGTCGCCGAAAAGGGCGCCGAGATGATTCTCGAAGACGCCGCGCAGGAAGCTGCGCGTCAACCCAAGGCGGCGGAGTTGGCCGCGGCGGCTTGAATGCCGACGGGTTCGAGTTGAGTTCTTCAACGCCATAAAAAACCGCGCCGATACTTTCGTATCGGCGCGGTTTTTTCATGTTCGCTCGCGCGGCACTATCGCTATGGTACGGATCAAAGGGTATCGCCCAGCGGCGCCGACTCCGACGAATCGAGCGCCATGCCGCTCAGCCAGATTTCCTGCTGCAACCAGTCGTGAAACAGCGCCACGTGGGGCAGATCGTCTTGTCCTTGGCGCGTGACGAACCAGTACGACTGGTGCCCATCTACATGCACGTTGAGCACCGGCACGAGCAGGCCTTCCGCGAGTTCGCGGCCGATCATGTGACGGTCGGCGATGGTGACGCCGAGCCCGTCGATCGCTGCGCGGATTGCGTGGTCGAGCAGATCGAATTCGTAGCCGCCGCTGGTGTCGACGTTGTCGATGGCCGCCGCCTTCAGCCAATGCTGCCAGGTGAGATACCGCTGATCGGCGCTGGCGAGCACGTGTAGCAGCGTGAACTGGTTCAGGTCGAGCGCCGTGCGGCCCGCCTGACGCGCGAGCAAACCCGGCGCGCAGACGGCAATGTGCCGCTCGTTCATCAGCAGCCGATTGTCGAAACCTTCCCATTCGCCGTTGCCGAAGCGGATCGCGCAGTCGAGCACGCCCGACTCCGCGAGGTTATCGTCGACGCGAGTCGACAGGCTCAGTTCGAGATGCGGATAGGCGTCACGCAGGCGGCTTAGACGCGGCATGAGCCAGCGGCTCGTGAAGGTGGGCGGCGCATTGATGCGCAGCCGGTTACGGTGGGTTTTATCCTGCAGGCTGCGCACCGTGAGTTCGATGCGATCGAACGAGTGCTGCAGCGCTTGCAGCAGGATCCGTCCGGCGGCGGAGAGTTCCAGATGGTGATGATGGCGTTGCAGCAGCGTCTCACCGAGTTGCGTCTCCAGTTGCCGTACCTGCCGGCTGACCGCGCTTTGGGTAACGTTGAGCAATTCCGCGGCACGGGTGAAGCTGCCCGTACGGCCGGCGACTTCGAAGGCTTTGAGCGCGTTCAGCGCGGGCATTTTGCGTTTCAAGGTATTCGACCGGGTACGTGACACGCGACAGCGCGGTGTCCGGTATTTTAGCCGCCAGCGCGGCCCCCCGTTCAAGCCAGTCGAAGAGCAGGAAAGCCAAAAAACGCCCGAGGGTTGAAGAACGACCGTGGGGCGCGCGCAGCGCCGCCGAAAGAATGACTGCCTTGTCACGAACGCAGAATGCGCGAGAACACGGATTTCAGATGCACCACTACCGTGGCTGCGCGAGGGACCCGCTTATGGGCTGGCGGTGTGAAGCGGCTTTCTCTGCTTGCTCTCTTTGCCGCGGCAAAGCGAGTAAGTGCCGCCCCGCACAGGGGCAACGCCAATAGACCACCAGGAAATCAAGGAAAGGCCAACACCCCACGAAACCAACCCCTTAATCGGCCACCCGCCGATCCCCCAACGCACTCTGACAATCCCCAAAAACCTGCCGAACCAGCCTCGCCTGAGGATCCAACTCATCCGTATCGAGAATTTCCTCAACCGCATCCCGAGCCCAGTCAGCCTCGACAAACCCGGCATGCCGCCTGGCAATCTCAACAGCGGTAGCCGACAACCTGGCAATACTCAGCCAGTCCGCCTCCCGGGACCGCCGGTCGAGCCACTTATGCGCGGCCTGCACATGAAACGCCGCATCGGGCCAATCTTCATTCAGGTAATAAGCGCCAAGACTCCCGCATGTGAGCCAGCACAACAGCTCCAGACGGTCACGTGGACTTAGATGGTGGCGTACATCACTCATGGCGACGCTCGCTGCGGTAATGGGCATGTCAGTGAGAACGGCAACCACCGTCCTCCGCTTTCACTGAACAATATCACGCAGAATTCGCGCGCGGCAATGTCTGACGTACCCTGGCGCACCTTTCCCGGCAGCGCGTCATGCCGGACGCGCCCAAGCGCACGAAACCGGCCGCCGGCGCGCGTTTTCGCCACCCGGGCGACCAGCGCGCAACCCCGCAAAATCTAGCGCGTAGCGACGACAAACAGCCGCGGAAACGGCAGCAACACCGTGCCGTCTTCCAGCGCCGGATACGCCCGCGCGATCTCGTCCCGGTAGCGCTGCAAAAACGCCGGCTCTTCGGCGTCGTCGAGTTGGGCCAGAAACGGCCGCAGCGCGCTCCCCTTGAACCACTCGACCACCGCATCCGCGCCGCCCGTCAGCGGATGGTGGTAGACGGTGCGCCACACGTCGACCCGCGCGCACAGCGGTTTGAGCAGCGAGTAATACCAGGCCGCGCCATGCCGCATGGTGCGTTCGACGCCCGCCAGCTTCGGCGCCCACGGGCCATCCACCGCGATTTCGCGCAGCAGGCGGTGCGCCGGTTCGTCGAGATTGTCCGGCATCTGCACCGCGAGGCTGCCGCCCGCCGCGAGTTTCGTCACCAGCGACGGGAACAGCCGCTCGTGGTCGGGCACCCATTGCAGCACGGCATTGGCGAGAATCAGATCGTACGGTCCCGGCGCGTCCCACGTGGAAATGTCGACCATGTCGAACTGGAATTGCGGCAGGCGTTTGCGCGCGGCCGCGACCATGTCGGCGGAACTGTCCAGGCCGCTGACCGCCGCGCCCGGCAGACGCGCGGCCAGCGCTTCGGTGGAATTGCCGGGCCCGCAGCCGATGTCCACCGCAACCCGCACGTCCGTGGCCGGCACGGCCGCCAGCAGATCCTTGACCGGGCGCGTGCGCTCGTTTTCGAACAGCACGTACTGCTTCGCATACCAATCCGTCGTCGATGTCATGTGACGCTCCTTTTCGTGCGTGGGGATTCGCGTTGTTGGCCGGTGTCGATGGCGGAATAATCCGCTGGTCGCCGGTCCGTGTGGGTATCTTGAACCGATCCGATCCGGCTATTCTCGGCGGCGTCGTACGCAGAGTAAAATGAATTTATCTTCCCGATTCCTTCATTTTTCTAATGAAAATCGACACGCTCGGCGTTCAGGCCTTCGTCGCGATTGCCGATCGCGGCAGCTTTCAAAGCGCGGCCGATTCGCTGCATGTCACGCAAACGGCCATTACGCAGCGTCTACGCAAGCTCGAAACGTTTCTCGGCGTCACGCTGATCGAACGGACCACGCGCTCCATGGCGCTGACGGAAATCGGCCGCGGGTTTCTGCCGCAAGCGCGCCGTCTGCTCGGTGAGCTTGCCGACGCGCTGGTCGAAATTCGCGAAACGGGTGTGGCGCGGCGGGGCGATGTATCGATCGCCTGCGTGCCGACCGTCGGCGTGCAATATTTGCCGCGCATTCTGCAAGCGTATTCCGCCCGGTATCCGCATAACCGCATCAAGATTCTCGATCACGCGTCGTCGGCGGTGGAGGCGGCGGTGCTGCGACGGGAAGTCGAGTTCGGCATCAATATCGCGGGCGATCATCACCCGGATCTGGCGAGCGTGCCGTTGACCGAAGACCGCTACGTGCTGATTTGCCATCAGGCTCATCCGCTCGCGAAACGGCGGCGCCTCGCGTGGCGCCAGTTGCAATCGTATCCGCTGATCTTTGCCGGCGAGGTGAGCGGCAACCGCGCGTTGCTCGACGTTGCGCTGGAGACGAGCGAGTTGGCCTTGCGCTCGTTCTACGAAGTGCAGCGCAGTTCGACCGCGGTGGGGCTGGTCGCCCAAGGGGTGGGCGCCGCCGTGGTGCCGGCGCTGGCGTTGCAGAAGGGCGCTTATCCGACGGTTAGGACCGTCGAGCTCACGCATCCGGTCGTGTCGCGCACGCTGGTTCTCGTCGCGCGTAAAACCGCGCAGTTGTCACCGGCGGCGCAAGCGCTTTACGACATGATTCTCGAACAGGCGACGCTGAAGGTTTGAAGGTTTGATTTGATGGACTCGCCGTTAATCGCACTGTTCGCGCAAACAGATCGCCGCGTGGCTTAAATCGCGTTCGATCGCCCGGCGGACGCCGGCGGCGTCGCGCGCGGTCGCGGCGTTCAGGAGTTCGTCGTGGGCGTCGTTGAGCGTGCCGGCAAAGTGCGCGTCGCCGAACAGCAGATTCGAAATCGGCCCCACCTGTAGCCACACCGTTTCGATCAGATCGAGCAGCAGCGGCGAGCCGGCCGCGCGGTACAGGATCAGGTGGAATGCTTCGTTGGCGTCGAGATAGCATTTGGGGTTCGCGGCGCGTAGCGCGTCGATCATTTGCGCGTTCAGTTGCGCCAGCGTGGCCAGTTCGTGCGAGGTGAGATGCGGCACGCCCAGTTCAGCGGCCTGACCTTCGAGAATCAGGCGCACGCGCAGCACGTCGTCGAATTGCGCCTTGCACAGACGCGGTACCGTGACGCCGCAATTGGGCACGTTGACCAGCGCCGATTCGGCCGCGAGCCGTTGCAGCGCGGCGCGCACCGGCATTTCGCCGACGCCGAGTTCAGCCGCCACGTGACGGATCTTGATGCGCTCGCCCGGCACGAAGCGGCCGATGGTTAGCCATTGGCGTAGCGTGTCATAGGTTTGATCCTGCAGCGTCTGATGAAGCGAAGTTTTCATGGAGCCTGTTGCGCGCGCCGTGGAAAGGGTAAGGAAAAAGGGCGGAAGGTTAGCGTGGTGGGCCGTTGTGCGGTTAGTGCGGTTTGCGTGGTTGGTGCGCTTCCTTTACTTCTCGTGTTTCTTGCGCCTCGTGCGCGAGCCTCGTTGCCCGAGGCTGCGCGACTTCGCAAGAGGGCATATGCAGCCCGTTTCACGTCAATTCGCCCAGGCAGTTATCGAACGCGCCGATCAATCGGTCCACGTCTTGCAACGACGTGTCCGGGCACACCAGAATCATGTTGTGAAACGGCGTAATCAGCACGCCCCGGTTAAGCAGGTATAGATGCACGATCTGCTCCAGTTCGGGGTCGAGTTGCCGTCCGGCTTCGGCGCCGTTGCGCGGCGGCTGCGGCATGAACTGGAATTCGCTGCGCGCGCCTACGCGCGTCACGCACCACGCGAGCCCATGCCGCGTGATCACGTCCCGAAGTCCGCTCTCGATGCGCCCGGCAAGCGCGAACATATGCGCGTAGGCGGCCTCCGTCATCACCTCGGCGAGCGTGGCGCGGATCGCGCTCATGGCCAGCATGTTCGCGGTGAGCGTGGTGCCGATGCCCGAGTGACCCGGCGGCGCCTCGCGCTTGGCGCGCTGCGCGCGTTCCGCGAGCTCCGCGCTGAAGCCGTACACCGCGCACGGAAAACCGCCGCCCACCGGCTTGCCGAGCACGAACAGGTCGGGTTCGAGCCCATGCGCTCGCGTATAGCCGCCCGGTCCGCAACTGATGGTGTGCGTTTCGTCGATCGCGAGCAGCGTGCCGTAGCGCCGCATCAACGCCTGGGCCTGCCGCCAGTAGTCCGGCTCGGGCAGCACCATGCCGATGTTGGTCAGCGCCGGTTCGGCCAGCACGCAGGCGACGTCGCCGTCTTTCAACGCGTGTTCGAGCGCGGCGAGGTCGTTGAATTCGACGACGCGGGTCGCTTCGAGCAGGTCGTGCACCTGGCCGATCAGACTGTCGCGCTGCGCCGGTTTGCCGTCGACCAGGTCGACGAACACGTCGTCCACCGTGCCGTGATAGCAGCCGTTGAAAATGACGATCTGCTTGCGTCCGGTCGCCGCGCGCGCCCAGCGCAGCGCGAAGCGGTTGGCATCGCTCGCGGTCATGGCGAACTGCCAGTAGGGCAGCCCGAAGCGCCGCGCGAGTTCTTCGCCGACCCACGCAGCGTCTTCGCCCGGCAGCATCGTGGTCAAGCCGCGCGCCGCCTGGGTGGCCAGCGCGCGCGCCACGGGCGGCGGCGAATGGCCGAACATCGCGCCGGTGTCGCCGAGGCAGAAGTCGGCGTAGCGATGACCGTCCACGTCCGTGAACGACGCCCCGCGCGCTTCATCCACGTACAGCGAGAAGGGCGTGGACCAGTCGTTCATCCAGTGCAGCGGCACGCCGAACAGTAAATGGCGCGCCGCGCGTTCGGACAACGCGCGCGACTTCGGCATGGCCTCGACGAACGCGTGACGTTCGCGCTGGGCAAGTGCCTGAGCCCGCGCCCAGTTGATGCCGTGACGGGTATTCAAGGGCTGGCTCTCCAATGATGATTTCATGCGTGGCCGGTGTTCTGACGTTCGGAAGTTCAGACGAGCAGTTGCAGATGCTCGCGTTCCCACGCGGTGATACCTTGCGAGAAGGTTTCGAATTCCTTTTCCTTCACCGAGCAATAGGCATGCACGAAACTCTCGCCCAATACGTCGGCGAGTTCGGGGCATTTCATCAGCGCCTTGAGCGCGTCTTCCAGGCCGCGCGGCAATTCGTATTCGAGGTCGTACGCGCTTTCCACCATCGGCGCCGAGGCTTCCTGCTGCTCCACCATGCCGAGGTAGCCGCAGGCGAGGGTGGCGGCCATGGCGAGATACGGGTTCACGTCGACGCCCGGCACGCGGTTCTCGAGTCGCCTGCCGTCGGCATCGGAGTTCGGCACGCGGATGCCGCAGGTGCGGTTGTCGTAGCCCCAGCGCACGTTGATCGGCGCGGCGGTGAAGCGTGACAGGCGCCGGTACGAATTCACGTACGGCGCGAACATCGGCATGGCTTGCGGCATGTACTTCTGCAAGCCGCCGATGTAGTTGAAGAACAGCGGACTCGCCGAGCCGTCCGGCTGCGAAAAGATATTCCGGCCGCTTTCGCGATCGACGATGCTCTGATGAATATGCATCGCGCTACCCGGTTCCTGCTCCATCGGCTTGGCCATGAAGGTGGCGAAAATGCCGTGACGGTACGCGGTTTCACGCACCGCGCGTTTGAACAGGAACACGCGGTCGGCGAGATCGAGCGCGTCGCCGTGCGAAAAGTTGATTTCCATCTGCCCGGCGCCGACTTCATGCACGAGCGTCTCGACGCCGAGCTGCGTCATCTCGCAGAAACGCGACAGATCCTGGAAGAACGGATCGAATTCGTTGACCGCATCGATCGAAAACGACTGGCGGCCGGCCTCGTGGCGGCCGGCGCGACCGAGCGGCGAGCGCAGCGGTTCGTGCGGATTCTTGTTTTGCGCGATCAGGTAGAACTCCATTTCCGGCGCCACCACCGGCCGCCAGCCGCGCGCCTCGTAGCGCTTCAGCACGCGCCGCAACACCGCGCGCGGCGAGATGCCGATCGGCTGGCCGTCGAGTCCGACGCAATCGTGGATCACCACCGCGACCTGTTCGATCGCCCACGGCACGAGCCGCACCGTGTTCGGATCGGGGATGCACACCATGTCGGGATCGCTCGGCCCCACGAAGCGCTCGAAATCCGCGAACTCGCCGTTGACGGTGATCATCAGCAACGCGTTCGACATGTGCATCTTGCCCTGCGCGAGGAACAGGTTCTTCGGCACGATCTTGCCGCGCGCGACGCCCGTCATGTCCGGTATCACGCATTCCACTTCATGGATTCGGTGATGCTCCAGAAATTCGCGCAGATCGTCGCGTAGGTCGCTTGGCAAGATGAACTCCAGTCGGTTGATGAAGGCGGCGCGGCGCGCTGCCGGGTCGGGAAGCTGGGTTTTTTGTATCGTGGGATTTGATCAAATCATCGCATGGATTTCGGGTTTTGGGTTGGCTGATCAAAATGGCGATGGAAAGGGGCGTTTGGGTATTGCGTGTCCTGCGGTGTGTGGCGTTGTTTTCGTTCCGTTGCGTTTCATTGTTTTCGTTGCATTGCGTGCGCTGGCCTGGTGCGCCGCATGCCAACTGTCCATGTTGTCGACGGCGAATCGCGGCTACGCTTTGAAGCATGCTAAAAATACTCGGCAAGACCTCGTCGATTAACGTCCGCAAGGTGCTTTGGACTTGCGCCGAACTCGGATTGGCGTTCGAACAGGAAGACTGGGGCTCGGGCTTTCGCGCCACCACGGCGCCGGAGTTTCTCGCGCTGAACCCCCATGCAATGGTCCCCGTGATCCAGGACGGCGAGTTTGTGTTGTGGGAATCGAACTCGATCATCCGCTACCTGGCCGGCCGCTATCACGGCGAGTCGCTGTACCCCACCGATCCCTGCGCCCGCGCGCGATGCGATCAATGGATCGACTGGCAGGCGAGCGAACTGAACCGCGCTTGGAGCTACGCGTTTCTGGCGCTCGTCAGGCAGTCGCCGCTTCATCAGGACCCGCGGCAGATCGAACTGTCGCGTGCGAACTGGGCGCGGCAGATGGGCTTGGTGGACCAGCAACTGGCGCGCACGAGTGGGTTTATCGCGGGGCCGTCGTTTTCGCTGGCCGATATTCCGATCGCGCTGTCCATTAATCGCTGGCTGGAAACGCCGCTGCGGCATGACGATTTCCCTGCGGTCACGGCCTATATGGCGCGCCTTGCCACGCGGGAGGGCTACCGCCGGTATTGTCGTAACGGCACGCCGTGAGGCGTGCAACGCGGAGTACTTGATAGCCGGCTTTCTTTCGGACTCTTCCTCTCTTTCGATGCCTGAATTTCGATGCCTGAACGCAGGTCTCGGTACGTTTTGTCGTAGCGCAACGATGTTCTGCGCCGCTTACAGAAACCCAATGTAATGCTTGCGGAATACCACCATGGAGCGGGCATCTGCGCGGGATGACCCGGCTCGCCTACAATGGCCGTTTTTGCGACACAGCCTGAAGGTTCAACGATGCGGGTATCGACATTGGCGCTGGCACTGCTGACAGCGTGTTTCACTCTCAACGCGAACGCCGAGATGACGGCCGCCCAATACCGGAAATGGGCTCACACGGACAACAACTCGGTTTACGCGGCCTACATTACCGGCACGATCAACGCGCTGGGTTGGGCGAACGGCGATCTGGTCGCGAAGAAACGCGCGCCGCTGTTTTGCCCGCCGACCGACCTTGCTATCGGCAACCAGAACGTCTATCCGTTGCTCGACGAATTCTTTACCAATCATCCCGGTATTTCCGACGATTTTCCGGTCGGTCTCGCGATCCTTCGTTCACTGCAGGCAGCCTTTCCCTGCTGACGTCCAGGCGCTTCGGGCGAACCGGCTGTGATCTTGCTTGATGTCGTTTCATCGTGGCTTTCCGTGTTCAACGCGTTGCCGCGGTTTGTACTGAAGACGCAGGCGTCCCGTCGGTTCGAAGTACGTGCCAAAGCGCACGAGCCCGGTCTTTCTCAGGTGGCAGGTCATCACGTAACGCACCGTGATGCCCGGATCGGGTTCCTCGTCGAGGGCGTCGTCGATTTCTATGTCGACCGAGCCGATTCGCGGTTCGTAAGCGAGCAACGTGGCTTCCATCTGTTGCTTGAGAAGATGCGCGGAAGCTGGTAGCGCCCTGTAGATATTCGTCAGGTCGGGCAGCCCGAAGCCCGGAACATGTTTGAGTGATCCGGCTCGCGTGTTCAGAATCCGCTCGACATTACGCATGACGCTCATGACTTCAAGCGTCGAGGCGCTGTGTGCGCTGAGCGGTTCGCCGCCGATGTGCCCGAGCAGCATGTCGTATAAGGATGGACCGGTCGGCATGATGTGCGTGCTTAGATGTATGCGACGACGAAGCGTGAATGAAAGTACCGGCGCGTGAAGTGGACCGGTGATCGGATTGCGCCCGGTCGAACCGACAGGCAGTCTGGAAAGCGTTGCGTCATGAGCGTTCGTTCCAGGTGTCCTTGTGGATGATGTTGCCGTCCTTGTACGACCAGGTGATCGTTTCGTAGCGCAACTCCACATCTTCAAGATGGTTGTGTTTCTCGTACGCAGGATTCTTGATGTCGAGCATCTTCGGATTCACTGCGACCACCTTCACGTTGTCGAGCTTCGTGTTGAAGTACTCTTTTTCCTTGCCCGCGTCATCGATTCGATACCATTTGATTTCGATCGACTTCAGTGTTTGGCCGCTTGTCACCGCTTTATAGAAGTACGGCGTCGACGCGTCGGTTTCTTTCGTAAAAGTGATGGGTTTGTGCACGCGCGTGCCGGTCAGCTTGCCGGTATTCGAATCGGTCGGGATGCTCACGCCGTGGTCCAGTGCCACGATTTCGACGCTACCTTCGCGTCCCTGCACGGTTACCGAACCTTTGATGTCGGCGCCACCGTCGTCCTTGATCCACATGTAGGCGGGAATTGCCATTGCGTGACTCCTTGTCTATGACTGTGAACATTGCCCGGTCGGTCCGAGCCTGCCAGTCCCGAAGCGGCATGCTTCGGGCGGAAAAAAACCATGAACGTTAAGCTTTCAGGTGCCCGTCGCTGCCGACGTGTCGGGCACGAGGGTGATTTCCACGCGGCGATTTCTGGCGCGCCCCGCGTTGGTGCCGTTGTTCGCGAGTGGCCGGGTTTCGCCATAGCCCTGAATGGCGAAGCGCGTGGCCGATAGACCCGAGGCATCGATCAACCAGTCGCGCACCGCGCTCGCGCGAGCAACCGACAACCTCTGATTACTGTCCGGATTGCCGACGTTGTCGGTGTAGCCTGCGACGAGAATCCGCTTGTCCGGATGCGCTTTGATCAGGTCGAGCGCTGCGACGATCGCGCGTGTGGAACCCGCTTTGAGCGCCGACTGGCCACTGTCGAACAACGACATGCTGTCGAGCGTGACGACGGGCGGCGGCGAAAGCGGCGCCTGATAGGACGCGATCGCGTTCTCGAGCACGGGTATGAGCGCCGCTCCCCGATACATGCCGAACGACAGACTCAGCGGTACGCCCATGCGTGCGTACCGATCGAACTGGTCGCGCTCCGCAATGAGCGTTTGCAGCGCGTCGCGACGCGCATTATCGTGAGTGGCCGGGATCGCTTCAAACCGGCCTAGTTCGGCGCCGATGCGGGCCACTATCCGTTGGTTCTGGAGCGCCGCGCTCGACATGGCGAGTGCAATCGCGACGGCGAGCAGCGCGAACGCGTGCAGCAGTGCCGCGTGACTAGGCGATGTCCGCGGGCGCTTGGGTAGCGCTTCGAGCAATGGCTGAGGCAGTGGCCACGGTGAACTCGATGCGGGGAGGGGCGCGGGGTGAACGTGGGTTCGAACCGCCATATCGCGCATCCACGGCGCGTCGGGGTGACTTGCCGGTCCGCAGTCAATCCAGCCCGCGCCGTAAAGCGCCCACGGCGCGGCAGGGTGCCGCCGGTCGGCAAGTGCGCTGATCACCACGCGATCCGTCCAGTCGATTAGTGAGGCCAGCCTCGCCGCACGAGCGGCGGGGATCGGATTGCTGAGCGTTTGTTGAGGTTTGGCTTGAGGAGATTCGACTTGTTGAGGTTCCGCTTGAGGAGATTGGGCCTGAGGAGGTTCGATCTGTTGAGGTTCGGCTTGAGGAGGTTCGGCCGGTTGAGGCTGGGCTTGAGCTCCGGTGGCCGACGCTTTGGTCTCCGCTGCACGAATCACGGCTTCGAAGCGCAGGGCGTTTTGAAGTCGTGTGGCCGACGATACGCCGTACCACGACGGCGCGCCGTGGCTAGCGCCGATCGCCGTTAGACGCTGGTACATCGCGATATAGCCGGGCAGCCGTTCGCCAAGCATGCGCGAAGCGTCGGAGACAGCCTGACGCGCGCGGCTGAGTTGCTGTTTCAACGCGTCTTCTGTGGCGTGGAGCGCCGGTGCGATCGACAACACGACGGCATCGGGGGCGCGGCCGTCGCGCCATTGTCTGATGGCGATCGCCAGCGATGGCAAATCCTGCAGTCGGTCCACCCGGAGCCAGATGGCCCCGTCGCCGATCTGCGCCAGACCATTTTCGTGGCCTTCGCGATTGAACAGGTTGGCGAGCGCGTCGCCTATCACCATGACGACCGGCATACGCGCGCGTAGATCGAAGGGGAGGCCGAGCGGGAGGTCGGCCGTCGTCGAGCCCAATGCAGCGATCACGGCGCGGCTCCGCGCGCGTACGCGGCTGAGCTGCCAGGTGCGCGCGACGATTGCCACCAACTCGATTAACACCAGAGCTGCCGCGAGCGAATACGTCAGCCCCGGCCTACCCGGCGGCAGCACAAAGACGTAGGCCATCGCCAACATGGTTGCAAAGCGCGTCACCAGGTGAAAAGGATAGCCAAAGCCCACGAGAGGGGCGCGCTTCAGCGTGCGTAGAGGCGCAATTTCGGGTGCAATTTGGGGTGCAATTTTGGCTGTCACGATTTGACAGCCGCCAGGGGGGTGAGAAAACGGGCAAGTTGAGCGTCGAGCGCGTGACTCCAGGCAATGTAGACGAGTACGGCAACCAGACAACTGGCGCCCGCGATGCCCCACGGCGACACATAGCGCAGCCAGTCGGTCAGCCGCACACTGCTGCAATCGCCGATGAAACCGTGACTCACCGCGGGGCGAAATTTGGCGATCTGCGCTTCGAGTGCGGCGATTAACGCAGCACGCCGTTCTTCGCCCTCTCGCGCGTAACGCCCTGTGAAACCGAGTCCAAGCACGGCGGAATAGCATTCGAGCAGATCGATGTTCGGCGGCGTTTCGCGCATACGCTCAATAAGTCGCTCGAAGACATGGTCGCCTGCGTTGTGCTTACCGAACTGTTCGACCTGCAAGGGCTGCGCGTCCCACTGATGTCTTTGGTCCAACGGCAGATATCTGAGGATCGTCTCATCAAGCAAGCCGCACTGGGCATACAGTGCGTCTTCCCGCACGTCTGCGGCAATACCGCGTTGTTCGAGGGTCGCCGCGAATTCCACTACCAGTTCCAGGCAGCGCTTACGCAGGATTGGCACGGGCTCAGCTATGCCACCCTGATTGAGCATGCTTACCTGCAGCGCGGTGTCTCGGAGCAAACCCCGCATACTGGTGCCCGAACCGCGGTGTGCTACTGGCGGGTTTCCCATCGGGGTGACATCACACAAAATGTCCATGAACCGGCTCATGAATGAAGCACCGCGTAGAGTTCGAGCGAGGCGTCCGGCACCGAACCCGGCAGGTAAATCTGGCATGCGCGTGCGGCCAGCATTCTCGTGAAAGCGGGGTTGCGCGCCTCAATTGCGAAGTAGTGATTGTCCAGTCGTACGGGAATGGCCGCCGGCACGCGCTGAACGGCCTTAATAGGAATGCCCGCGAGTGCAGCATTGACAATCTCTTCGACGTCGTCGGGCGCGCCGAGCTTGCACAGTTGCAGGACCTGGTCGATCAGATCAAACGGTGGCAGCGACGCATTGACCGACAGGTAGTAGTCGGCAGCGGCAGTCAGCCGCTCGTCGAGGAACTGGCCGCGCCATGTCGTGGCGTTCTTGCGCGTTAGCGCGATCGGGATCACGCGCGAGGGAATGCTCGTGTCGAGGAGGTTGCGTATCAGTGTTTCCAGCCTCCCGAAAATCTCATTCTGGTTCGCATGGTCATACACCGGAATATCGGTAAGCCGCGCGCCGGTCGAAAACGTAGTCAACACGCCTGCCAACTGAGCGAGCAGGTTGTAGAGCCGGATAGGCGGCTGATTCGAATGCGTTGCAAGTAATCGAAGTTGCGGCCAGTAGCTGTGAATGCTGTGCAAAAGCCAGAACAGGGAGACGTCTGCGACGCCATATTCGATCACCTGTTCCATACGTTCCCTTTTGCGCGCGCCGAGTGCCTCGCTCTTCGCGAGCAGGATGTCCGCAAGTCGCGTCATTCGCTCCAGATGCAGCGGGTGGGCCGACAACGTCAGACATGGCGGTACATAAAGCGGGTCCACCTGGAACTGGCCGTTGGTACCCCGTATGAGCCTTGCGATTGGACACAGTGTGTCGTCCGCATGCGATTCGAAATCGAAGAGCAGTCGCACTGCATGGCGTTCGACAGCGATTTCCGTTTCTGTTGTGCCGTTCAGATCCATGACGCGGACAAACTCGCGATATGAACGACGCGGGCGCGCTAGTGCTGTTCCATCAAAACGGCAGTTGCTGCCGGTCGCGTTCAGCAGCGGGATAGCGGCGTGTACGACCGCACTCTGCAGATCGTTCGGTATCCCGCGCGTCAGGTCGCGGGCGTGAGGCAACGCGCCGGCCAACGTCGTATCGACCGGCGTGCCGTCAGGAAAGCGAACTTTGAGCCTTGTGAGCTTGAGCCGGCCGGTGGCGAGCGCCTCTTCGTCGATTTCGACACCCAGCGTTCCCCACGGTTCGCACACTGCCACCGATGTGAGTTGACGGTGCGCGAAGTCCCCCCAGCGTTCCTGCTGCTGGAAATGCTGCTGAGTGAGTATCAGGCCGTCGTGCCACAAAGGTTTGTCGATTCGCATGAGCAGGTTCTTTGCTATTTCGCCTGTTTTTAAGGACGGATTGTATATGTCGTTAGGCGGGGCGACGTACGTGATTATTTTAATTTCATGTTCTATTGGGTGTGTAAATTTAATTGAAAAAAATCGTCAAGGGATTCTTAGTGTATTTTTTTTGACTTAAGAGTTTTTATTGCTGAATTTGTGTGAATGTTGATGGATTTCATGAATTGAAATGCCTTCTGTATTGTCTTCTATGCGCATAAAGTGTCTCCAAATTGAGTTGGAAATTTTCCTTATTTTGAGAAATTATGCCGATTGTGGTATTGAAATGTATTCAGAATAAATATGAATTGAGATAAGCATTTTTGATTGACCGGATGACGCTTTGGTCGTTTAATTGGTGGCGGAAAAATCAGCGAAATTGATAGTGTTTTTTTGTCGACATGGCTTATATGAAGGCACGTAATGAGTGTGTCTATTGTTTGCGTGAATTAATGGTCGTGTTGTCCGGCATGCCGGTCACGATCTCCTCCTGTTCTTCCCTGTGACCCAACCTTTTCCAAGGAGCCCCCATGGACAGTTTTCAGCGAGAAATTCCAAAGAGCCGCGTGCAGATCACGCTCGACCTCCACACGGGTAGCGCGCAGAAAAAGGTCGAATTGCCGCTGAAGCTGCTAATGGCTGGCGACTTCAGCGTCAACAACGAGCAGGTGCCGCTCGCGGAGCGCAAGAAGATCAACGTCGACAAAAACAACTTCGACTCGGTTCTGTCCGACCTCAGCCCTGAACTGAAGATCACGACCGAGAACACGTTGGCGGATGACGGGTCCGAACTGGCGGTTTTGCTTAGTTTCAGGTCGATGAAAGACTTCGAGCCAGAGCAGGTTGCGCGTCAGATTCCCCAACTGCAAGCGTTGCTTGCCATGCGCAATTTGCTGCGTGACCTGAAGTCGAATCTTCTCGATAACGCTACGTTCCGCCGGGAGCTCGAAAAAATCCTGAGAGACAAGCCGCTCTCGGAGCGGCTGCGCGGCGAACTCGGTCAGATCGCCACGGCAGCATCACAGCCTGCAGGCCATGCCTGAGGCGAGTCAGTGCAAAGCGGCTCGCTGCCGGCACATTTTGGACCACCATCGCGACAGGACATCTCATGGAACGCAACGAACCACAGCAATCCGGTGCAACGGGAATCGCAGTATTGGCGTGCCCCAACGTTTACGAATCGCTTTGCAGCAAGATCAACCTGAGACCGGTCAACGAAGCCCGCCCGGTAGAAGCCTTCCAGGATTACGATCTGCTCTCCGAGTCGTCGGCCGACGAACGGCTTGCGCGAGCGATGAGCGTGTTCCTCAATCTGGTGAGCGAGGGCAGCAGGCAGGTCGACCGTCTCGACAAGTCGTTGCTCGATTTTCACATTGGGCGGCTCGACCGGCAGATCGGCCGGCAACTCGACGCCGTGATGCACGCCCGAGAATTTCAGGCGCTGGAAAGCCGGTGGCGGGGCCTGAAGTTCACGGTCGACCGCACGGACTTTCGCAAGAACGTGAGGATCGAGTTGCTCGATGCATCGAAAGAATGTCTGTTGCGCGATTTCGAAGATACGCCTGAGCTCGTTCAGAGCGGCCTGTACCGCCACACCTACATCGAGGAATACGACACGCCCGGCGGTCAGCCGATCACCGCAATGATCGGCGACTACGAGTTCACGAATTCGCCGCAAGATATCAGCTTGCTGCGCAATCTCTCCAAGGTGGCGTCGGCTGCGCATATGCCTTTCGTCGGCTCGGTGGGGCCGAAGTTTTTCGGTAAGAAAACCATGGAAGAAGTTGCCGCGATCCAGGATATCGGCAACTACCTCGACCGCGCCGAGTACATCAAATGGAAGAGCTTTCGTGACACGGACGACGCGCGCTACATCGGACTGACCATGCCGCGCGTGCTCGGGCGCTTGCCCTATGGGGCGGACACCACGCCGGTACGTAGTTTCAGCTATGAGGAAGCAGTGAAGGGCGCGGACCATGACCGCTATCTGTGGGTCAATGCGTCGTTTGCATTTGCCGCGAACATGGTGCGAAGTTTCGTGAGCAACGGCTGGTGCGTGCAGATTCGCGGGCCTCAGGCCGGTGGCAAGGTCGAAGACCTGCCGGTTCATCTGTACGACCTCGGCACCGGTTATCAGCCGAAGATTCCGACCGAAGTACTGATTCCCGAAACGCGGGAATTCGAGTTCGCTAACCTCGGTTTCATTCCGTTGTCGTTCTATAAGAACCACGACTTCGCGTGCTTCTTCTCAGCCAGTTCGGCGCAAAAACCCGCTCGATACGAGACCACGGAGGCAACTGCGAACAGTCGTATCAACGCGCGCCTGCCCTACATTTTTCTGCTTTCACGTATCGCGCACTACCTCAAGCTGATTCAGCGCGAAAACATTGGCACGACCAAAGACCGGCGTCTGCTCGAACTTGAGCTGAATAGCTGGATCAAGGGTCTCGTGACCGAGATGAAAGATCCTGGCGATGAACTGCAGTCGTCGCATCCGTTGCGCGAGGCGAAAGTGATGGTGGAGGACATCGACGATAACCCGGGGTTCTTCCGCATCAAGCTTTTCATCGTGCCGCATTTTCAGGTGGAAGGAATGGATATCGGTTTGTCCTTGGTGTCGCAGATGCCGAAGGCAAAGAGCTAACCGGACGTGGGGCGTGCGGTTGGCTGAAGCATGGTGGAGGGGACCCCGAGTTTCTGTTGAGGACCGCCGCGTGATTGCTTGTGAACTGGATGCATTAGTCGTGAGGAGTGTGCAATGGGATCGATAGTTTTGCCAAAGCAGGCATACACGCTGAAGCTGGCGCCGCAACCGGCGCCGTTTTCAGTGTTGAAGTTTGCAGGCCATGACGCGCTCAGTCAGTTGTACCGCTACGAAATCGAGTTCACGAGTCCGATTGCCGATATCCCGATGGATCAGGTGCTGGGGCGACCGGCCCGGTTCATGGTCAAGCCGCTGGATCCGAGCGCGGGTTGTCCGCAGAAGTGGATCGGCGAACAGGCGGCGAACTTAAGTGGGCTGCCCACGGCGCAGACGGTGCACGGCATCGTGACGCAATTCGACCAGTTCGGCACGTCGGCCGATGAGACCCATTACCGTCTGGTCATCGAGCCACGCACGGCGGATCTGGCGCGCGCGGTCACCAGCCGGCTGTTCCAGAAACAGTCTGTACGGGAGATCATCGCCGACGCGCTGAGGCACGGCGAATTCCGCGAGGGTGTCGACTTCCGGTTCAGCCTGCGTGCGCGATACAGGCGTCACGACTACATCACGCAATATCACGAGACGACGCTGGCGTTCATCCAGCGTATCGCGGCGGACGAGGGCATCTGGTTTCGTTTCGAACAGGCGAAGGGACATGAGGTCATCGTCTTTGGTGATGATCTGGACGCTTACGCGCGGCGTCAACGGGTTGCGCCGTTGCGGCGCGATGCCGGTCTGGAAAGCGTCGGGGCGGAGTCCGTCAAATCGCTTGCGCGGCATATGCGCCGGGTGCCCGAAGCGGTTCAACTGAACGACTACAACCATCGTCAGGCGGGTATGCCGCTGCTCGTCGAGCAGAATGCCGCGAAGGATGAGCGGACGACGAATGCCGTCGAATCGCGCTGGGGCGAGCATTACGAGACGGTGGAAGAAGGCCGGTGGCTAGCTGGGTTGCGTCATGAGGCGCATCTGTCGCAACAGATTAGCTACGCGGGCAACGGTAACGCGTTCGGGCTGGAAGCGGGAGAGGTGCTGGGACTGGACAGTAATCCCGCGGAAGCGCCGCATGGTCTGCTGATTACGTCGGTCGAATCGTGCGGCGGCCGCAGCGACGCGTACTCGAACACGTTCACGGCAATTCCGTCCGATCGTGTCTGGCGTACGCCGGTTGTGCCTGAGAAGCGGCCGGTGATCCACGGCATCCTGCCGGCGCGGATCACATCGCCGGCGAACTACCCACGCGCGTATCTGACGGAAGAGGGTTGGTACGTGATCAGGCTGCCGTTCGATCTCGACGCATGGAGTCCCGGTGGCACGAGCCGGCCGGTCCGACTTGCGAAACCCTATAGCGGCGAGAACTACGGTCACCATTTCCCGTTGATCGATGGCGCGGAGGTGGCAATCGCCTTTACAGCGGGCGACCCGGACCGGCCTGTGATAGTCGGTGCGATGCACGACAGTCTGCATCCGGATCTGGTGAACAACCTGAATCACACGCGCAACCTTATTCGCACGGTCGCACGGAATGAACTGCGGATGGAGGACAGGTCGGGGAGCGAGCATATCCATTTGACAACGCCGTTCCAGTCCAGCGAGCTGAACCTGGGTCATCTGGTCGACGAGCAGCACAAGGAGCGCGGGCAGGGGGCGGAGTTGCGCACGGACGAACACGTTGCGATCCGTGGCGGGAGAGGGATTCTCATCTCGGCCGACGCGCAGCCGGCCGCAAGCGGCAAGCAGCTCGACATGCAGGCTGCGCAATTATTGCTGGAGCAGGCGCTTGAGCAGATGGAAACGCTTGCGGACGCCGCCCTGGCTGCACAGGCGATTGCCGCGGAGTGCGCCAAACAGAAAACGCTGCTTCACGACAAGTTGACCGATCTGAAACAGGCGGTTGTTTTGCTTGCGGCTCCGGCGGGCATGGGCCTCGTTTGCGGCAGTCATCTGCAGATGAGCGCTGGACAGAATCTGATCGCTACGGCGAGCGGCAACGTTGATATCGGTGCCGTCAAACGGTTCACAGCCTCGGCTGGCGACGCAGTGTCGCTGTTTGCGCAAAGGTTGGGAATGAAGCTCTTTGCTGCGAAAGGAAAGGTCGACATTCAAGCCCAAAGCGACGCGATGAACCTTGCCGCCTTAAAAGACATATCGATCACGAGTACCGACGGCAAATTGATTCTATCCGCCGGCAAGGAAGTCTGGATCGGTGCGGGTGGGTCCTATATTCGGATCACGCCGCAGGGTATAGAGAACGGCACGCCTGGCGACATCCTCGAAAAGTGCGCGGCGTGGGACAAGCAAGGCGCCAACTCGATGCGGATCAAGCCCGGCTTTCCACCTCCGCAGAACAATCGGCCGAATCAGAAAGGATTCTTCAATTTTTCCCAGTAGCCGTTGCGTTGTTCCTTGATCAGATTGAGTGCCCCACCCCCGACAAACAGGACAAACCATGCCAAACCTAATCCGCCTGGGCGACCCCACCGACCACGGAGGCCGGGTCATCAGCGCGTCATCCGTCATGCGTTACGACGGACGATTCGTCGCGCGCAAAGGTGATCGGGTGTGCTGTCCCAAACACGACCTCCGCCCTAACTTGATCATTGAGGGCGATGAGTCGACCACGGACCACGGCGTGCCGGTCGCGCGACATGGTTGCCGGGCCATGTGCGGATGCCGTTTGATTTCAAGTCTTTTATAAATCGACCGCCATGCCGGTAGACCTGCCTATTGCATCGTTCACGGATGCGCCGCCTGTGCCGCCACGCCTCGTCGTCTGGCTGGGCCTGTTGATGCTCGTCATGCTGGCCGGAGCAGGGGGCACCTTATTCACCTGGCCCCAAGGCGAGCCCACCGGCTCGCCCTGGTTCTGGACGAAACTGCTTGTTCTACCGGCACTGGGATTCTGCGTTGCATTTGGACTTCGACTGTTCTATTACGAGCAGGAATCGGAGCGGGTGCGCGCCGAAGTAGCAACGCTAAAGGACGATCAGGCGAAAGCGCTGCTATTCGCAAGCGAGCCCCTGGCCGTGCTGGAATGTCGCTATCTAAGCGCGCTACAAATCGGACAGGCCGCCAAACAGATAGTGGCTACACATTCGATCTTAAACGCCCGGGTGCCACATTCAGGCGGCAGCGCAGTGCGGCACACGGCCCTGAAATTCGGTGAGCTTCAGAGCCTTCCCGAACGCTATCGCGCGTGTTTCCTTGAATTGCTGGATGAAATCGGCCCTGCCATTGCCACTTTGCCACTAGACGTGCCGTTCAACATCTGCCTTGCGTTGCCAGTCAATCCGGAAAATCTGGAACAGGACGATTTGTCGGCGATCTGGCAGAGCTGTTGGCGAGAGAGCGGCCTGCGACCGGCGAAAGCATCGCGGCTTTTCGCAGAACAGGGATTGATGCCGTTGGACGGCTGGCTGGACGTTCGAGGTGACGTCGCACTGGAGAAAGTCACGCTCTACGTCTGTGCGCAACTACACGCCACGCCGCCGCACAACAGCGCGGAAGCGGCCGTGGCGTTGCTGCTGGGATGGCCGCCGTTACTCGAACGGCGTGGGCTGAAACCGCTCGCGATGCTGCACCGTCCGGCGGACGCTGGAACCGGTGCGCTTGACGATGCGCTTCTCAAGGCGCTGCTTTGGGGACGATCGACGGCCCCCGAGCTCGGTGACCTATGGCAGGCCGGCCTCGCGTCCGACGACAAACCCGCCATCCTGCAGAGCGCGTCGGCTCTGTCGCTGGGTCTCTCAAAGTCCTGGAACCTGTCCGGCGTACACGATATCGACACCACATTGGGCCATGCCGGAGTCGCAGCCGGTTGGCTTGCGACCGCCTTTGCCGTCGAACACGTAGCGCAAGCCCATACACCGCAACTCGTCGCGTATCGGGCCGGATCGCTCCAGCTGGCCGTGGTGAATCCGGTTGCAAGGCACGCCTGCGACCCAACAGAGAGGGCGCCCGCGCCATGCCTCTGAGAAAAATCTCAGGCTACTGGATTCTGGTCGTCACGTTGACGGCGCTCGTTGCGCTCTTCGCATACTTCGACGGAGCCGAACGGGATCCCTCGCCCTATCGTCGAGTTGGCGCCGTCCTGATCGTCGGCGTGATCGCATTGCTCGCGCGTGCGCACCTCGCCTCCGCATGGCGGTTTGCCGCGCACCACGCTCCGGGGCGCAACAAGACGCTGTATGAGCGGGAACCGTCGGCAAGGGTGGGCGCGGCGAAATTGCCGGAATTCGATCTCATCGAACACCGCTTCGAAAACCTGAAGCTGACGTTAATAAACCGTCACGGCTGGCGATGGCGCTATCGCGATCGTTGGGTCATGGTGGTCGGAGATATCGTGCTGATAGAGCGTCTTGCGCCGGGTTTGACGCAGTCGGGTTATGCGATCGTCGGCGATACCGTTCTGCTTTGAGCGCGGCAAATTGGCGATCGACCCGACATCGCGTGGCTCGAACGGATCCGGCGAGCACGCCGTCGTCGTCCGGTCGATGCCACGGCGGTCGTCACGGAAACGCGGATCGGCCGGCAGCAGATGCAGGACGATGCGCAGCTTGTCCAGTGCCTGGCGCGTCACGCTCGCGCATTGTGCTGGTCCGCACCGGCGTATGTCGTGAGCATGACCGGGATCGGAGGCGACACGTTGTCAGGTGACGAAGTCACCGGCTGTACCTGGTCGAGCGCACGGGCACGGCCTGACGCAGTCGAGGCCTCCTTGCACCGCCTTGCTGACGACCTGGCCGAGCGCGGGGTGATGCGTCTGACGAACAATGTGGCAGACAGCTATCCGGCCGCATTGTCCGCGCACATCGCACGGTATCGAGCGGCGTTGTCCGCGTTCGTCGTGCAGATCGGGCGGGGGCGCGGCGGGCGTGTATCGATTCACGGCGTTCTGTTCGCGCCACGTTTCAACGAAGGGAATCCCGTATCCACGTCGGTCCAGCGAGAGGCCCCGCAAGAGGCCCCGCAAGACGAATACGCGAGCAAACCAGACCACTACGATTCTGAAAATACATTGCCGCTCGCTGCAGACCGCGGCGACGTTTCGCCTGCAATCTGGCAAACGATCGTCATCCACAGCCGCCGCATCCACGGTCGCCGGATCGGTTTGTCGGCGTCCACTTGCGCTGCCTGGATCGCGACGGCCTGCATTGCTTGCTGGATCGTCGGCATGAACCTGTCGGGCTTTACCCAATCCGCCGCTATCCGGACGGCCGCCGCGACGACCGTCAGACTTTCGCCCACGCAAGACCCGCGCGATGCCGCACTTGCGCTCGACAACCTGCAAAAGCAACTCGACACATTGGAAGTCATGCAACGCGATGGCGCGCCCTGGTACACCCGTTTCGGCCTGAATCGCAACGTCGAACTGCTCGCGGCGCTCTGGCCAGTCTACGAGGTCGCGACCAACCGTATTCTGGTTCAGCGAATCCGCACCGTGCTCGAGGCCCAGCTACGGCAACTCAGCTCGTTCTCCGATGCTGAAATCGCCAGCGGCGGCGACCGGCAGACCCAGGCGGCCTACGCAACGCTCAAGACCTACCTGATGCTCGCGCGGCCGGAACACGCTGACGCAAAATTTCTCACCGCGCAACTGCTCGCCATGGACCCACCCACGCGCGCGCAACGCTCGGCTCTGAGCGACGGTGCGTGGCAAGACCTTCGGCAGCGTCTCCTTCGGTTTTACGCGGCTCACCTCGGGCGTCGTGTGTCGAGTCGTGGTGGGATGCCAGCCATCGTCCCCGACGCGTCGCTTATCCGTGCCGCCCGTCAAACCCTGATCGGCGTCATCGGCCTGCAGAATTCGACCGATGCGCTCTACCGGCAGATTCTGGACGAAAACCGCGGCAAGTACCCGCCGCTGTCACTCGCCGCGTTGCTGGGCGACACCAGCAGTCGTGGCCTGTTCAACACCACGGTCGCGCTGCCCGGCGTCTTCACCCGCACGGCGTGGGACGAGCGCATCTCGAAAGCGATCGACGAAGCCGACGAACGGCGCAACGTCGGCGGCGACTGGGTGCTGTCCGACACGCGCTCGGGCAAGCCATTCCGCTCGACGCTCAAGGCCGAATTGCGGCAACGCTATTTCGAAGACTACGCGGGTGCCTGGCAGCGGTTCCTCAATAGCATTCGCTGGCAACGGGACGCCACGCTATCCGGCACGATCGACCAGTTGACGTTGCTGGCCGATCCGCAGCGCTCGCCGCTTGGCGTGCTGATGAAGGTGATCGTCTATCAGGGGCATGTCGGCGCGCTCGGGCCGTCGCTCTCCGACACGCTGGTCGGCAAGGCGCAACATCTCGTCGGCGCCGCAGAAGCGAATCCGTCGAAGCTCATCAATGCCCGCACCGCGACGCCGCTCGCCACCGCATTCGGACCCCTGATGCGGCTGACTGGCGACGATCCTGGCGGTTCGGGCAACAACGATAAACCGCCCGCGCAGTTCGCCGTAACGGGCGACCTCAGCGTGCAACGCTACCTCGAGCGGGTCACGGCTATGCGCTTGAAGTTGCAGCAGATCATGACCGGCGGCGATCCCGACACAATGTCCCGTGCGGCCGCGCAAGCCGTGCTGCAAGGGCGCACGTCGGATATCGCCGACAGTCGCGATTACGCCAATCGGGTGGCCGCGAGTCTGGGCGTGCAGTGGGCCGGCTTCGGCGAGTTGCTGCAACAACCGTTCGACCAGACGTGGCGGGTGGTGCTGCAGCCGGCCGCGGCGAGCCTGAACGACGTCTGGCGCACCGGTGTCGTGGCCGACTGGAACCAGGTTTTCGCCGGCCGCTATCCGTTTGCGGATTCCGACAACGACGCATCGCTGCCGGAAATGGGCCGTTTCATGCGCGTGGACAACGGTGTGATCGCGCAGTTCGTGGCGACGCAACTCGCCGGTATCGTCGAGCGGCAGGGCGATCGCTGGGTGCTGGCGCAATGGGCGAATCGCGGTGCGTTGACGGTCGATCCCATCTTTCTCACGGCGCTGAACAGGCTCACGCAGGTGTCGACGGTGCTGTTCCAATCAGGCGAGGCCCAGGTGCATTTCGAGTTGCGCGGCGTCCCCACCGCGGGCGTGACCGACACGAGGTTCGTGCTCTCGGGCCGCGAGTTGCACTACTTCAACCAGCAGGCGGCGTGGACGCCCTTCGTCTGGCCTGGCGACGCGCTGGAAAACCTCTCGCGCATCGAGTGGCAAACCGACCAGGGCGGTGTACGCAGCGCGCTGGACGCAGCGGGCCGATTTGGTCTGATCCGGCTGCTGGAACACGCGACAGTGACGCCGCAGGACAGCGCCCGCTATCTCATCAGCTGGTCGCCGGACCAAGGCGCGGGCCTGCCGCTGAAAGTGCAGTTGCGCAGTGAGGCGGGGAGAGGGCCGCTCGAAGTCCTCGCGTTGCGTCACTTTTCGCTGCCGTCGCGAATCTTCGTCGGCGGCGGCGCGAAGGTTGCACAAAAACTGGCCGACGCGTCGCCGCCTCCACTACCGGCTGCTGCGATCGCCGCGGCGCATCACGCCACCATGCCATTGCCGCAAGGCACCGCGCCGGAGTCCGAATGATCATGCTGCCGACTCTTCAAAAAGGCCTGTTGTCGTCGCGCGACGCCGAGCAACCGGTGCGCGAGCGCTACGTCCGCTGGGACGCATGGCTGCAACCCATTGCTGGCGGCAACGTGGCCGGCGTGGGTCGCGATCCCGGTTACGACGATGCTTTTTTTATGCTGAAGGACGAGGTCACGCGGCTTTCCGGTATCGACGACGCGCTTATCGTCGCCACCTGCGAGCAGTTGCTCAAGGAGGTCGGCAAGGATCTGCGCGTCGCCGGCTACCATGCATTCGCCCAACTGCGTCAGCACGGACCGGCGGGCTTCGCGGACGGACTGGATCTGACGGCGGCGTTGATCGACCGTTTTGGCGACGCTTTGCTGCCCGTGCGTCCTGAAGCAAAAAGGGCCGCGCTCGAGTGGTTTGCCACGGCGCGGATTATCGATTCGCTTGCGAGTCATGGCGCGTTCGCGCCCGCGGATTTCGAACGCGTGAGCGTCGCGCTGAATTTGCTGACCACGGCAACGAGCCTGTGGAGTGAGGCAGCTCGCCCGAACCTCCAGGCGCTGATTGCCCGCTTCGAGCGCCACGACACACCTGGGCCCGACCCTGAAGCAGACCACACAGCAGCGCCAGCCCGCGCAAGGACCACGCAAACCCCACAGCAAGCACCGACCGCACACAACGCACACGGCACACAGCAAGCACACACGCACACAACGCACACAACGCACACAACGCACACAACGCACAAACCGCCGGCGCGGTGTCCTCCAGACGCGACCTGCTCGATCAGGCCCGCGCAATGGCGGCCTATCTGCGCGACCAGGAAAATGGCTATCTGCCATCCGCAAGGCTCGTGCGCGGCGTGCGCTGGGATACGTTGCATGAGACGCCACCCGCCGACATCGAGGCACGCACGCGTCTTATGCCGCCACGCCCGGAGTCACTTCAGCAGATGAGGCGGCTTGTTCTGCAAAAACAGTGGCATGAAATGGTCGAACGTGTGGAAGGCGCGTTCATGGAGGGTGCAAACCATCTGTGGCTTGATCTGCAGTATTTCCAGCACATCGCGCTCGATCAGTTGGGCACACCGTACAGCGCCTGGCGCGAGCTGTTGCGGGCCGACATCGCGCTGTTTCTCGACCGCTTGCCCGGCATCGAACGGCTGGCGTTCAACGACGGCACACCGTTCGCCGACGACACGACTCGAGAATGGATCGCGCGGCATGCGGTGGTGCGCGACCTGGAAGCCGGCGAGGCGATGGCACCGTTGCCGGTGACGGCGGATCAACGTGTCGACACCGGCGGCGATTGGTCCGAAATCGAAGCGCAGGCACGCGAGCTGAGTACGAACCAGACGCTCGAGGCAGCCTTCGTCTGGCTGGAGTCGCTGCCCGGCGTCAGGACCGAGCGCGGGCGCTATCTGCAACGCGTGGTCATGGCACGCCTTGCCGCGCACGCCGGCCGACCGGAAGTCGCCCTGTCGCTGCTGGGCGAACTGGACGCTACCGCGCAATCGCTGAAACTGATTCACTGGGAGCCCGCGCTCGCCTTCGACATCAAGCACCAGTTGCTCAAGTCGCTCGAAACGTTAGTCAGCCGCAAGGGCGCCGACAAGCCGGCACTGGCTCGCCGTATCGACCATTTGCGGGGCGAGATGATCGTGCTCGATCCCGCCCGCGCACTGATCCTCTCATAACCCGAGTTTCCATGGACCACGACAATCCGATCCTGCGCTACTACGACGCCGAGATGCGCTATCTGAGAGAGGCCGGCAAGGAGTTCGCAGAGGCGTATCCCGACCGGGCCCGCATGCTCAATCTCGATCGCGTGGGCGATCGGGATCCGTACGTCGAACGTCTCTACGAGGGCTTCGCGTTCCTGAGCGGGCGTCTGCAGCAAAAACTGGACGACGAATTGCCCGAGCTGACTGAAGGACTCGTCAGTCTGCTATGGCCGCATTACCTGCGCATGATTCCGTCGCTTTCGATCGTTGAATTCACGCCGATCGCCGAAAAATTGCAGAAAACCGAATGCCTGCCCGCCGGCGTGCCGGTGCGCTCGGCGCCGATCGCCACGCCGCCAGCGGCGGCCTCTCACGATGCGGGTTCGGCGCCGAAGGCCGTGCAATGTCTGTATCGCACGACCCGGGCCGTGCGTCTGCAACCGATCCGACTCGTCAGCGCCGCGCCGGCCGTGCGTCACGACGGACGTTCGGTGATCGGCCTGCAGTTCGAGCTCGACCGGTCGGCGCGCCGCGACGCGACCGATCTCTCGCGCCTGCCGCTCTATCTGAATGCCGATTTGCCGACGGCGTTCGCGATGCACCTCGCGTTGACGCGGCAAGTGGCGTCGATCGCGTGGCGCATTCCGCAAGTGCGCGGCGGCGATGCGCTGCCGCTCGACGGCGTCAGCATCGAAGCCGCGGGATTCACGCTCGAGGAACGATTGTGGCCGAAGGCGGACGCGGCGTTCTCGGGCTATCAGCTATTGCTCGAATACTTCAGTTTTCGCGAGAAATTCCTGTTCGTGGATCTGTGCGGTCTGGATGCGACCGCACTGCCTGCCGACACGACAGGCTTCGAACTCGAGATCCTCCTCACGCACAGTTACCCGTCCGACCAGCGGTTTACCGCGGACAACGTGCGCCTGTTCTGCGCGCCGGTCATCAATCTGTTTCCGCTGGAAGCCGAAACAATCCAGGTCGATCACCACCAGACCGAATACCGTGTCGTGCCGGCCGGCCACGCGGCGGGACACGTCGAAACGTATTCCGTCGATGCGATCGAAGCGATCGATCACGACAACGCCGAGCGTTACCAGTACGTGCCGTTCGCGACCTTCCGGCACCGCGGCGGCATGCTGCGGCACGAAGCGCCCGAGCGCTATTTCCATACACGGGTGCGCCAGAGCGGCGCGGGGCGGCATGAAACGTGGATCGTTCTGGGCGGCCACGCATGGGAAAGCATGACCGATCTTCCGGAAGAAAGCCTGTCCCTGCGCTTGACCGGCACGAACGGCATGGTGCCGCGAAAAGGCCTGCGCGAGGCGCGTCTCGATGAACTCGGCGCGGGTGTGCCGAATGTCTCCAGTGTGCGAAATCTTGTCGCGCCGACGCTGCCTCTGTATCCGCCTACCAGCGACCGCTTTCAATGGCGGGTGTTGTCCCATCTCGCACCGAACTTTCTCTCCATGATGAACGCCGAGGTGTTGCGCGGGGCATTGGCGCTGTACGATTGGACCGGCGACGAATTGAACCGGCGTCGTCTCGCGGGCATTCTGCATGTGTCGGAGGCACTGCGCGAGGAGGTGACGGGGGGCGCGGTCGAACGTGGCGTGCAGATCGACGTGACGCTCGATAGCCACGCGTTCGCGGGCGAGGGTGACCTGATGCTGTTCGGCGAACTGCTGCACCGGTTTTTTGCGCTGTATGCCGAGATCAATCTGTTCACGCAACTCCAGATAGTCAGCCTGCCTTCGCAGGCCCGCACCGTCTGGCCGCGCAGCAAGGCGCTGCGCTGTCCGTCATGACCGCGCGGGTTTCGTCGCAGGGTGTTACGCAGGTGCTTGACCCGTTCGTCGCGTCGCTGCTCGCCCGCGCGCCGGCCATGACCTTCATGCAGTTGTGCCGGCTGCTGGAACTGCGTATGCCGGATCGGCCGGGTTTCGGCACCCAAGGCACGCCGGAATTCGAACCGGTGCGCTTCCGGCCGCGTCAGCGTGTGGGCTTTCCGGCCGGCGAGGTGGCGTGTGTCGATCTCGACGATGAACGTCCCGGCTCGGCCCCGACGGTGCGTACCACCTTCATGGGTCTCTACGGCGTGGACGCGGCAATGCCGTCGCATCTGATCGACGATATCGTGCTGCGCGAGGAAGGACATGAAGCCGTCGAAGCCTTTCTCGATCAGTTCAACCATCGTTTCGCCACGCTGCTCTATCGCGCGTGGAAGAAGTATCGCTATCCGATCGGTTTTCGTGCCGGCGGTGTCGACGACCATTCGCGGAATCTGCTGTGTCTCGCGGGTTTTGGTTGGGGCGGCAAACCAGCGCGTGCCGGTTTGCCGGATTCGCGCGCGCTGGCGCTGCTCGGCCTGTTGATCCAGCGAACGCGCACGTCGGAGGGGCTCGCGGGCGTGGTCGCGCTGGCCGCGCCGGGCGTCGAGGTGCGTGTCGACGAGTTTCACGCGACGCTCAAGCCGGTGGGCAAACCCACCCCGCTGGGTTGCGTCGCCGAGGCGGGACGGGCGCCGCCAGGTCTTGGCGGGGGAGTCGTGCTTGGCACACGTCTGGCGTATCGCGGCGGCGCAGTTCGTGTGACGCTGCGGCCGGCGGACGCACGCCAGTCGCATGAGCTTCTGCCGGGGGCCGCGTTGCATCGGGAACTGACGGCGTGTCTAAAACTTTATGTCGGCGTCAAGGCCGACGTTTTGCTACAGATGGAAATGTCGTCGTGCTGGGCGCCTGCGCCTGTTGTCGGCGCGTCGTATGAGGGGCCCGCGCCCCGCTTGGCATGGACCGTCGTATTGCCTTCTTCGGCGGAGCGCCTGATGACGATTCCGCTCGGCGTTTGCGAGGCGTTTCCATCGTCCGCTGACAACCCGTTTCTCGACGCTGAACGCGTCACCTGAATCCGGAGTGTTCGTGTTTTTTCGCCTGATTTTCAATGGTTTCTTATCGATCGTGCTGCTCTCGAGTTGCGGCGCGTGGCAAGGCGTTTCGGATACGACCGCGGGCGCTTATCGCGCGATGTTTTACAGACAGATCAAGACGGTCGAGGTGGATTTCGTGGCGCGGGCGTCCATCAATCCGGACGAAGCCAACCGGCCTTGTTCAGTCGTCGTGCGCGTCTATCAGTTGACGGACCGTAAGCGCTTCGATGCCGCGTCGTACAGCGACCTGCTGACGCGCGACAAAACCTTGCTCGCACAGGACTTGCGGGCGAGCGCGGCGGCTGTGGTGAGTCCGGGTGCCGCCGTCAGTCTTTCTGAGCCGATTCAGGCGGACACGGCGTATATCGCGATCGTGGCGTTCTACCGCGAACCGGGCTTGGATGAACAGTGGCGCCTTGTGATTCCGAAGAAAAAACTCCAGGCGGATAAGCCACTGAAACTGGAGTTGATCGATCGGACGCTGATGGCGCTATCCGGGCTGGTGAAAATGAAGGCCGATTGACGCCGGCTAGGGCGTGGCCTACGTTGGGCTAAAGGGCTAAAGGGCTAAAGGGCTAAAGGGCTAAAGGGCTAAAGGGCTAAAGGGCTAAAGGGCTAAAGGGCTAAAGGGCTAAAGGGCTAAGAGGGCTAAGAGGGCTAAGAGGGCTAAGAGGGCTAAGAGGGCTAAGAGGGCTAAGGGGTTGATCGGGTCTTCGCGAAAACAGGCTTAGAATACGAGCGATCACTCACGTTAAAAACTCGCCTTTTAGCCATGGCCAAGTCCACTGCGGCACAACGTTTGAAGCCCCGTAAGGCGCCGGTTCAGCGGCGTTCGGCGCAAACCGTCGAAGCCGTACTCGAAGCCGCTGCGCGCATTCTGGAGACGCAGGGGCTCGTCGCTTGCACGACCAACGCGGTCGCCGAGCGTGCCGGTGTCAGCATCGGCTCGCTGTATCAGTACTTCCCGAATCGCGACGCGTTGACGGTGGCGCTGATCGAGCGCGAGACGGCGCAGTTGCTCGTGGACATCGAAGCGGCGTCGTTGGTGGCGAGTTCGCGCGGCTGCGTGCAGGCAATGGTGCGCGCGGCGGTCACGCATCAGATGCGACGCCCGGCGTTGGCGCGCGTCATCGATTTCGAGGAGCGCAGGTTGCCGCTCGGCGAACGTCATCAGCGGCTGGCGGAGTTGGTTCACGCGGTGCTGATGAGTGCATTGACGGAGAAGCCGGACGCGCCTGCGTTGAGCGACGCCAGTCTGGTTGCGCACGATTTGCTGGCGATCGTGCATGGCATGGTCGACGCCGCCGGGCAGCGCGAAGAAGGTGATGCGGCTGCGCTCGAGGTGCGCGTGATGCGCGCGGTGGATGGCTACATGGCGCAGTCGCAGAGCCTGGACGAAGACGCGTTAGGTTAAGAAAAGAGCCAGAAATAGCGGCTTTTCTGTCTTGATTTGGATGCCGAAATTTCCACAGAGAAATTTGGGAAAGTTGACAGATCAGTATGAGGAATATGGCTTAATCTTTCGACAGTGCTGCTGGTGGGGAAGGCAAAGCTGGCATAGGGGAGCACAGCCGCGGTCGTCCGATGCCACGCAGTCAGCAAGCACATGCGATCGCCGCCAAGCGCCACTAAGCGCCACTAAGCGCGTCATTCGAAACCAGTAAAAGCCAGAGTATTCCCATGTCTCTCAGCTTCAAGTACCCGCTTACGCGATCAGACGGCAGTGAGTTCAAGTCGGCGAAGGAACTGTTCGACCATCTGGATGGCGAACCCGCCGGTTTTTACCTGCTGGGTGCTCATGGCTTCTGGCACGGCGGACTGCATATCAGCGACGCCACCTGCGGCTATCTGGCCGACGCCCGGCCGATCCGTGCCATGGCGACAGGCGAGGTGGTGGCCTACCGTCTGAACGACGACTATCCCACGTCGACCTGGGGAGAAGGTGCGAACGCGCAGACCTTGAAGTACTCAACGTCGTTCTGTCTGGTGCGGCATCGTTATGAGTCGCCGCCCAAGTCGTCTACCTCGGGTTCCGCATCGCCGGGGGCGCGGAATACGCTGGTTTTCTACAGCCTCTATATGCATCTGCTGCCGTATAGCGGCTACGCACAGCATGTCGTGGTGCAGGGAACGTCTGCGGTGGCGTACGGGACGTGTCCGGCCATGGTGGAAACGTCGTCGGATTCTGGTGCGATGGCGGTGTCGGGCTTCGCTTCACTCTCCGGCCTCCATGACGTACCGTCGGTGAATCCGGCCATAGCAGTGCCTTCGGGTACGGAGTTGTCGGTGCTGGATGAAGTGCAATCGGTGGCCGGCAATCATTTAACGAAGCTGCTTTACGTCGTTGTCGATACGGTACCGGAGTCAGGCAACCCGACATCGCAGGCGATCGCTGCCGGACGGCATTATTGGATCGAAACGAACGGCGTCCAGCTCGAGACCCGCACCGGTGCCGTTACCCGAAAGCGACCGGCGTACTGGAGGTCGAGCCGGAAAGCGACTGGAACGTTGCTGCATGAAGTCAGCGCACGAGGCGAACCGGCGGCCCAGAATATCGCGGGCGCAGTCATCCACACCGTGCCCGGGGGAACGACGGTCAAGATCGAGCAGGAGAAGTTGCTTAGGCACGGCAACAAGATGAAACCCTTCGCTCAGGTGACGATACTCACGCTCGGCTCGGGCAACGCGGGGCCGGTGGCTGTAGGTTCCACCGTGTGGATCAGCGCGACCGGGTCGAGTCTGTCACGCGACCCGCTGATCCCCGATCGATTCAACGTCGTGACCTGCAATCCGCCGATTCCGATCGAAGCCGGCGACACCATCGGCCACCTCGGCCTGTACGAAACGCCCGGCCCAGGTGATCACGACAAGGCGACTCGACAGCAGGTTCACCTTGAGATATTCACCGGCGATCCGAACTTCAACGACTTCTTTGCGAATGCGGCCGGCGTGACCGAAGGCCGGAAATTCAAGGTTGCGGGCACGGAGGGCGCGCCCGCAAGGGAGGCGGTATCGGCTTCCGGCGCGTGTACTTTTACGCCCGGCACGCAGCCGCTGCTTTTACCGGTCGTGGTCGATACGACTGCGTCGCTGGCGAAGCTCGATATGCAGCACAGGAAATGGTTTCCGGTCGAGGGTATCGGAGAAGGTGGCGTGTTGACCGGCTGGGTGGCCGAGAGTCGCCTTCAGGATGTCGCGCAATACGACTGGGTGAAGCTGGGTTTCCGGCAGATCGAGGAGACGAACGCGGCTGCAAACGGCTACATGGATCCGGAGAGCGTGCCGGAATTTTTCAGGAAGATCTACCGGCTCATCGATCAGCATCCGGATAGCGACATCACGCCCGACGAGCTTGCCGCGGCGAATCGCAACCCCGTCGTGCGGCATGCGCTTGCACACGTCGTCGCCAGACATC
The DNA here is from genome assembly GCF_003269035.1 of Paraburkholderia bryophila. Taxonomy (GTDB): domain Bacteria; phylum Pseudomonadota; class Gammaproteobacteria; order Burkholderiales; family Burkholderiaceae; genus Paraburkholderia; species Paraburkholderia bryophila. The sequence goes on from NZ_QLTK01000003.1 coordinate 323,330, forward strand.
CGAGCGAATGGCAAGGGAAGTCCGATGCGGCTAAGTGGAACGTGCTGGCGCAAAACGACGCGTTGTTGAAGAGCGATCCGAAGCGGCTTAAGCACGAGCTCGAGCGGATCGATCGGCTTTCCTGGTGGGATGAGATTCAAGGGGTGGACGACTTTCCGGCGTCGTCGAACGTTTGGCATTTCAACCCGCTGACGTTCCTCGACGGGTTGGCCGAAGCTGACGACCTGATCACATTGCCCATGCTGAGAATAGTCGATCCCGATACATCCGAGTCATATCATCGGGAAGTCTTGCCTTACCTGAATAGATCGGCCCGGAAGTACGGAATAGATAGACCGAAACGGATCGCCCATTTTCTCTCCCAGATTGCGGTGGAAAGTCATTTTAAAAATCTGGAGGAGGGATTGAGCTACAGCGCCAGGGGAATGAAAAAGAAGTTTGGTTGCAAGTCTGCGCCCAATCAGGCCCATACGGCCAGATTTCATGAAACGCCACTCGACATTGTCTGCAACTTCGGTCAATTGAGAAGCAAGCTATGGACGCAGGCTGACTATTATTCGCATCAACCCGAACGCCTGGCGAACTACGTCTATGCCAACCGGATGGATAACGGGGGCGAGGAGACCGGCGACGGCTATAAGTATCGGGGGCGAGGAATCATCCAATTGACCGGCAAACGGAACTACACGCAATTCAAGAATTCTCATAATCAAAAGTTCCCGGCTGATCAGCGGGATTTCGTCGCGAATCCGGATAGTGTGCTTTCCAGCCTTGACTATGGTGTCGAGACGGCATTTTTCTACTGGGAAAATATTCGCGCGAATTCGATCTGCGACGATCCCGGTTCAACAGTCGCTAACGTAACGAATCTGGTTAATGGTGGCCTCAATGGGTACGCCGAGAGGAAAAATTCATTTAATCGAGTCGCGTCTTTGCTCGGTGTGGCGCAGGATAATTAGAGTCATGATCAAAAGAATGGCGGTGTCACTATTTCTATCGTGTGGATTGCTGGACTACGTTCAGGCAGGTGAATTTTGCCGGACTAACGAAGAGGTTGCCTTTAACTGCAAGCATAACCAGAAGATCGCCGAACTGTGCTATTCGAAAGACACGAATAGCTTCATTTACAGGTTCAGGTCTGGAAATAAAGTCTATCTTGCTTATCCGGAGAAAATGTCCGGCCCGGGTGGTGAATTTTTCGTCAGTAGCAGACCCTATCCTGGAGGCGGAGAAGGACACGTGAAATTTACTAAAAACGGCTATACGTATTTCATCTACGACAAAAACCTGACCACTCGCGAGTCCTTTGAAACTGGCGCGGGTGTTGTTGCGGAGAAAGACGGGAAAAGCGTCGAAAATTTTCGATGCTCGAACGATGCATCCATACATGCCACCGCATACGAGCATCTTCGCGAAGAGACCTATAAAGGAATCGATCGGGAATAAATCATGAAGTGTCGCCGGCAGGGATGGCAGGGACAGGAGGGGCGACCACGTAGCGCGAATCATCGCATCGCAATACGGCCACCCCACACGGCCACCCCCCGCGCAGTTAGACCTGCACCAACCCCGGAATCGCCACGTCCGGATTCACATCCGCCTCATAATCCACGCCCGCGATCTCGAAGCCGAACAGACGCAAGAAGTCCGTCTTATAACCGCTGAAATCCGTGAGTTCGTAGATATTGTCGTTCGTCACCTGGCCCCACAGCGCCTGCACGCGCGCCTGCACGTCCGGATCGAGTTCCTTGTAATCCGCGCGCAAACGGCCTTCGTCGTCGAGGTGCGGCGCCGCGCCGTACAGGCTGTCCTTGTACAGGCCATACACCTGCTCGATGCAGCCTTCGTGCGTGCCTTTCTCCTTCATGACCTTGAAGAGCAGCGACAGATACAACGGCATCATCGGAATCGCGGAACTTGCCTGCGTGACGACCGCCTTGAGTACGGCAACGCGCGCGTCGCCGCCGTGGGCCGCGAGTTTCTCGCGAATGCCGAGCACCTTCTGGTCGAGGTCTTTCTTGGCCGCGCCGATCGAACCGTTCCAGTAGATGTCGTGCGTGATCTTCTCGCCGAGATAGGTGAACGCCGTGGTCTTCGCACCGTCGGCGAGCACGCCGGCTTCGAGCAGCGCGTCGATCCACATCTGCCAGTCTTCGCCGCCCATTACCGCGACAGTGTCGTCGATCTCGGCTTGCGTGGCGGGTTCGAGGATCGTTTCCTTGATGACTTCCTTGTCCGTGTCGATGCCGCGGAACGTCACGGACTTACCGATCGGCTTCAGCGTGGAGCTGAACACTTCGCCGGTCTTCGGATGCTTGCGCTTCGGCGCGGCGAGGCTGTAGATCACCAGATCGACCCGGCCGAGGTCGCGCTTGATGACCTCGATCGTGCGTTGCTTGACTTCGTCGGAGAATGCATCGCCGTTGATACTCGTTGCATACAGGCCCTGCGCCGTGGCGAATTTCTCGAACGCCGCGGTGTTGTACCAGCCGGCCGTGCCGGCCTTGGTTTCGCTGCCGGCGCGCTCGAAGAACACGCCGAGCGTGGCGGCCTCGGCGCCGAACGCGGCGCTGATGCGGGCGGCGAGACCGTAGCCGGTGGAGGCGCCGATCACGAGCACCTTCTTCGGGCCGTTGGCGATGGGGCCGCGTGCCTTGACGTAGTCGATCTGTTCGCGGACGTTGGCTTCGCAGCCGGTCGGATGGGTCGAAACACAGATGAAGCCACGCACGCGCGGTTTGATGATCATGAAGCACCTCTTGTCGGAATTGCCGACATTATAGTGGGCCGCGATTGTTTGCCCATGCGACGTCCGTGCGAAGTCCGTGCGAAGTCCTTGCGCCGCCGTTCCCGGCCCGCCAAAGCCGGCCGCCGCGAGATACAACGCACCAGAACGAGCCACAGCGACTCGCACCGGCGCCCAGAAAAACGCAAAAACCCAGCCGCTGCCCGCCGTCTTGGTAGGATTGCGCCTTTCCCAGCAGACGGTAAGCCAGATTGACGCGCCTGATCACCCCCCTCCTGGCGGCTTTGGACAAAGGCCTGACCCGAGTGAACGCGCCCCTCGCGCGTGCCCTGTGGCATGTGCGCCATCCGACCCGGCGCGGCCTCGCATGGGCGCTTGCGGCCAGTCCGCTGCTGCTGGTGCTGTACGCGCTGGTGCTGATTCCGTTCACGCCGAGCATCGGCGATATCCGCAAGGCCAAGATCGAGCAGCCGGCGCAGATTCTGTCGGCGGACGGCAAGCTGCTGGCCGAATTCAAGCCGTCCAACCGCGAGTGGGTCAAGCTCCAGGACATTTCGCCGAACGTCGTGAACGCGCTGATCGCCACCGAAGATCACCGCTTCTACCAGCATTGGGGCCTCGACTGGCGCCGCACGGCGTCGGCCGCGCTGCATACGTTTTCCGGCGACCGCCAGGGCGGCTCGACGATCACCCAGCAACTCGCGCGCAATCTCTATCCGGACGAAATCGGCCGCGCGCCGACGCTGACCCGCAAGATCAAGGAAGCGATCACGGCGTTCAAGATCGAGGCGCTCTACACCAAGGACGAAATCCTCGAGACCTACCTGAATACGGTGCCGTTCCTCTATAACGCTTACGGCATCGAAATGGCGGCGCGCACCTATTTCGACAAATCGGCGTCCGACCTGACCGTGCTGGAAAGCGCGACGCTGACCGGCATGCTCAAGGGCAACAGCTACTACAACCCGGTGCTGAACCCCGAGCGCGCGCTGCTGCGGCGCAATACGGTGCTCGGGCAGATGGTCAAGTACGGCAAGCTGACGCCTGCCGCGTATCAGACGTTACAGCGCAAACCGTTGCGGATCGATTTCGAGCGTCAGACCGAGCCGCCGGGCCCCGCGCCGCACTTCGCGCAACAGTTGCGCAAGTGGCTCGCCGCGTGGGCCGATCGCAACGACTACAACCTTTATGCCGACGGCCTCGTGGTGCGCACCACGATCGATTCGCGTCTGCAGACCATGGCCACCCAGGCGGTGACGCTGCAGGGCAACCAGTTGCAGGGTATCGCCAACTCGGCGTGGGGCGCGCGCTCGGGCTGCTCGAATGGCCGCGATCTGCTGCAAACCTTCCTGCGCGAAACGCCGGAGTTTCAGGCTGCGAAAGCCACTGGCCTGAGCGATGAGGACGCGTTGAAGCACGTCTCCGCCGACCGCGGCTTCGTGCAGTCGCTGTGCGAATCCAAGACCCGCGTGCAGGCCGATTTTCTGGCGATGGACCCGCGCAACGGCCAGATCAGGGCGTGGGTCGGCAGCCGCGACTTCACCCAGGACCCGTTCGACCACGTGCAGCAGGCGCGCCGCCAGCCGGGTTCCACTTTCAAGCCGTTCGTCTACGCGGCGGCCTTCGAAGCGGGCGCCAAACCAAGCGACACGTTCGTCGACAAGCCGGTCGACATCCAGTTGGCCGGCGGCGAAGTCTGGCGTCCCAACGACGAGGACGAGCCCAGCGATCGCGCGATCAGCCTGCGCGACGGCCTGGCGTTTTCGCGCAACCGCATCACCGCGCAACTGATGGAAACGGTTGGCCCGAACAAGGTCGCGCGACTGGCCCGTGCGATGGGTGTGCGCGACAGCGAACTGGACGCGGTGCCGTCGCTCGCGCTGGGCACGAGCCCGGTCACCCTGAAGGAAATGGTCTCGGCCTACGGCACGATCGCCAACCTCGGCGGCTACGTGGAGCCGGTCATGGTCACGCGGATCGAAAACCGCAAGGGCGACGTGCTGGCCGAGTTCGCGCCGGTGTCGCCGAAACAGGAATTGCCCGCCGACGCCGACCGCATGCTGATCGACATCATGCGCGACGTCGTGAATCGGGGCACCGGGTCGAGCATTCGCAGCCGCTTCGGCGTGCGCGGCGACGTCGCGGGCAAGACGGGCACGACGCAGGGCAATGCGGACGGCTGGTTCATCCTGATTCATCCGCAGCTCGTGGCGGGCGCGTGGGTCGGCTTCAACGACAGCCGCGTGACCTTGCGCAGCGACTACTGGGGGCAGGGCGCGCATAGCGCGCTGCCGATCGTCGGCGATTTCTTCCAGCGTGCGCAGCGCTCGAAGCTGGTGGACAGCCGCGTCAAGTTTGCGACGGAGCAGGAGCCGGGCTGGTTTGCCGAGCGCGCCGGGCGCTTGCGCGACTGGTTCGAGCAGGTGTTGTCGTCGCCGGAGAAGGCCGAGGCGCCGGTGACGACGCGCAATACGACGCGGCGGGCGCCAGTTGCGGCGATGGTGGCCGGGGCTTCGACTGCGGGGTCTTCTTCGGCCTCTTTTTCGGCCTCTTCTTCGGCGTCTTCAGTGTCTTCGGCTTCGACTTCGGCGGCGTCTGCTGCGGCGTCCGCGCCGCGCGAGTTGCCGCCGTTGCTCGGCTTGCCTGCATCGGCGCCATTGGCCGCGAGCGGACCGGTCGATGGCGAAGCGCGCGGGAATGGCGAAGCCGCTTCCTCGCCGACCCCCACGCCGGACGATATCGGATCGCCGGAGGGGGGCGGCGCGCCAGTCAACGCGCCGACGGGCGGTAACGCTTCACCTTGACGAAACCAGCGCGCCGCCCTCAAGTCCACGGCACGTGAACTTTGTCCAGATTGCGGTCGAGTTGATAGGCGGCGCTGATCAGCGCGAGGTGCGTCAAGGCCTGCGGAAAATTGCCGAGCGCCTCGCCGCTGGTCGCGACTTCCTCGGAGAACAGGCCGACGTGATTCGCGTAGGCGAGCATCTTCTCGAACACGAGACGGCCCGCATCGACGCGGCCCGCGCGCGCCAGCGCTTCGGCGTACCAGAACGAGCAGGCGCTGAACCCACCCTCGACACCGGGCAGGCCGTCGAGTTCGGCACCGCGCGTGTAGCGGAAGATCAGCGGATCGACCTGCAGTTCGCGACCGATCGCGTCGAGCGTGCCGAGCCAGCGCGGATCGGTCGGGCCGATAAAGCGCACGAGCGGCATCATCAACGCCGACGCATCCAGCGTCGCCGAATCCGGCGTCTGCACGAACGCTTGCCGTTCCTCGTTCCAGAAGTGGTCATGGATGTCACGGTGAATCGCGTCGCGGGTCTCGAACCAGCGCTTGAGCGGGGCGGGCAGCGAGCGCTTTTCCGCGAGCCGTAATGCGCGGTCCACGGTGACCCAGCACATCAGCCGCGAATGCAGCAGCGGCCGCCGGCCATTGCGAAATTCCCAGATGCCGTGATCCGGTTCGCGCCAGTGCGCGACCACGTAGTCGACAGTGCGCGTGACGTCACGCCAACCATCGTAGGAAATCGCGGCGCCGTACTTGTTGTACAGGTAGACCGCGTCGAGCAACGCCCCGTAAACGTCGAGCTGCGTCTGATCGCGCGCGGCGTTGCCGATCAGCGGCGCATTTCGCGAGCCGTCGGCAAGCGCGGTGGCTTCGGTTTCCTCGGGCGGCGCCAGACCGTCGACGGTGTACATCACGTTTAGCGAGCCGTCCGAGTCGCAATGACGGCTGCGCTCAGCGATCCATTTCATGAAGTGCCGCGCTTCGCCGGTATAGCCCAGCCGCAGCAGCGCGTACACGGAAAACGCCGCGTCGCGAATCCACGTGAAGCGATAGTCCCAGCGACGCGAACCGTCCTGCGCTTCGGCGAGACCAAAAGTCGGCGCGGCGACGATCGCGCCATATTCGCGCGAACTCAGCAGTTTGAGCGTCAACGCGGAGCGCATCACCACTTCACGATAGCGGCCGCGATAGGTGGACTGCGCTGACCAGGCTTGCCAGTAACGGATCGTGCTGGTCAGCAGCGTGTCGCAATCGAACGTCTTCTCGCGCAACGCAGCGGCTTCGCCGAACGCAAAGCCGGCCGACTCGCCGTCGCGTAGTTCGAATTCGGCATGGGCGGCTTGTTGGTCGTGTTGGTCGACGGACAGCGGCACCGTGCTGTTCAGCCGCAATTGCAAGCTGCCGTCGATCGGATGGAATTCGACCGCGCCTTCTTCCCGGTGCAGCGTGTGCTCGCCGCGCGCGTAATCGAAACGCGGCGCGCATCGCAGTCTGAGTGTCATGCGCCCATGCACCATTCGCACGACACGAATCACGCAGTTCGGCAGCGGCGCGGCGGGTTCGGTGTCGCCGGCGGGACGATCTTCAGGCACCGGCATGAAGTCCAGCAGTTCGCATACGCCATCCGACGTCATGAAGCGGGTCAGCAGCACGTTGGTGTCCGGCAGGTACATCTGCTTGACGTTGACGTGGACGGCCGCAAGTGCCGGTTCGATCGAGAAGGCGCCGCCGCGCTCGGGTTCGAGCAGGCCGGCGAAAATTGCCGGCGAGTCGATGCGGGGGAAGCACATGAAGTCGATCGCGCCGCGCAGCGACACCAGCGCGGTGGTCATCATATTGCCGATCATGCCGCGGGCGTCGGCGGGCAATGTTGGTTCCGGTGCAATGGATTGCCGAACGGCCATCTCGGCACGCTCCATAGAAAGCCACGATGCGATCCTTCAGCAAACCTCGTGCCGCGCACCTCCACTTACATCCGGTGACATTGTTAAGCCCCTCGCAACAGTGTTTTCAGTCGATGAGGCTGATCTTCGTCACGCGATTGCGGATAATTTCACCCTCGATGAACCGGATAAAAAGTGCAGGTGATATATGTTCAACACGGTCCCGCAGCGGCGCCCTGAACGGCAGGCAGCCTCCGTTATGTTTGGCGGGCGTGGCTCCCAACATTCCTCGGCGAGCGGCTGGCGTGCGCTGATCGCCGCCGCGCTCGCGTGCGCGAGTCTCGTGGGCTGTGCGTCGGCAACCGACGTCGTTGCCACCGACAAACCCGGCACCTACACGGTGGCTGCGAGCGCAACCGGCGGCCGGATGGCCTGGGCGCGCGCGCACGAGCACGCCATGACCGAGGCGCGCGACTATTGCGAAAGCCGCGGCATGATGGCCAGCGTGACGATGGAAAGCGTGAGCGGCGTGCAGATGCTGACCGAGCATGGGTCGTCGGTTAATTTCGAGTGCCATCCGAAGTTCTGAATGCGGATTAACGGCCGCGCCCCTCGTTGACTTTCTATCGCGACTTCATCGGCACGACCGACGATGAGATTGCCGTTGCAGAACCGCTGAATATGTCGTACTCACGGCGAATAAAAAATGCTGGCCGCGGGCAGATTTTAATCGTGCCGACTCGATTCATTCCCTGCCAATGGGCATCATTTTCAGGGTTTGCGTTGGCGAGGATAGAACTGTTCGGTATTCTTTCGTGCAAAGTCGAAACTATTCCAAAGGCACACAGCAATGGCAACCTCCAGCGATAGCCTGACCCGTCCAGCGCGGCTTCTGCAACTCGCCTCCTGGGCAATCGCGATCCTGTTCGCCGTGTTTCTGAACATGCTCGGCAGTCTGGTGATTCGCGACATGGATTTCGCGCCGGGCGGCGGCCCGCCGGCAATCGAGCAATTCGCGGACGTTCCGGCCAAAGCGCGGCTGGACGCAGCGAAACGCGACTTGCAGGCGCAGCACGACACACTGGACGGGAAGGCGCAAACCCTCGAAGTGGCGCATCGCCGCGCCGTCAAAGACTACGCGGATGCGCGAGAAAGTTTCCGCAACTGGCTGGCGACCCGCTCGGTGACGGGCGACAGCACGCGCGACCCGGACCTGCTGGCGCGCACGCGCAAGCTGGATGCGTCACAGGCGGTGGCGATCGACTGGCAGCATCAGATCGATGCGCTCGACGACCAGCAACGCGCGCTGGCAGCCCGGCAGGCGCAGTTGGACACGCAAAGCGCCAATGCGGACGCGGCGGCTGAACGCCGCTTCGACGAGGCGACGCGGCGCTATGAATTGCAGGTGTTCGGTCTGCGGCTTGCGCTGACGCTGCCGGTTCTGCTGATCGGGATCTGGCTGTTTATCCGTTACCGCAAAGCGCGTTACTGGCCGTTCGTCTACGGTTTCGGCCTGTTTGCGTTGAGCGCGTTTTTTATCGAACTGGTCCCGTATCTGCCAGATTTCGGCGGCTATGTGCGGGTGCTGGTCGGCATCGCGCTGACCGTGTTCGCCGGGCTCTACATGATGAGGGCGTTCCAGCGCTACGCCGAGCGCAAGCGTATCGAGTTGCAGCAGGATCAAGGCGTGCGGGCACGCGCCATCGGTTATGACAAGGCGGTTCGCTCGCTGGAAAAGAAGCGCTGCCCGTCGTGCGACAAGCAGTGGAGTCTCGGCGGCGACGACTCCACGTTCTGCGTGCATTGCGGATTGAAGCTCTTCAATATATGTGCATGCCTCGGCCGGAATTTCTTCTTCTTTCCGCATTGCCATCAATGCGGCGCCGCGCAGGACAATGCTGCGCCGGCTTCCGAATCCGGCGCGTTGCCGCGCATTCAATAGCGGAAACGTTCTTCTGAGCGAATCGGTTTATCGGATATGAGCCGGAAATAAACGGCGCAATGCCGCTCATCCGACAATCGCGCGGCGGGTTAATCCCCAGCTGCTTAGCGGCTTTGGCAATGCCGCCGAAACGCTATACTTTTGGGGTTTTGCTCGATTAGAATTCAATGCGATTAACCGGCTGAAAAACGGCGTGCTCGTTTCAGTTCAAGCGGCGGCCACTTCCAAACAGTTCGGCGCGTGTTTGTCGAATGATTGCGCCGCGCGATTTATACCGATCCATGCGCCGATATTCAAACCCTACGTTGCCGGTCGCTACGCCGCCAATCGCACTCACTGCGCCTGCGCTAACCACCATAAACGCGGTCTCGCCGCAGCCCATGAGCACCGCCCAATGCGCGCTGATCGAGCGCCTCGACGCCTATTCGCCCGATGCACCGAATGTTGCGCTGCCGTACAGCGTGCGCCTCGCGCAGCGCGAAGGCTGGTCGAGCGACCATACGGCCGAGGTGATCGCCGAATACAAGCGTTTCACGTTTCTCGCGGTGTCGACGGGGCAGATCGCGACGCCGTCCAAAGCGGTGGATGCCGCGTGGCATCTGCACCTCGAATACACCCGGGAATACTGGGACGTCTTTTGCGCCCAGGTGTTGGGCGCGCCGCTGCATCACACGCCGGGCAATGGCGCACCCGGCGAGGCCGAGGCTTACGCGCAGGCCTACGCACAAACGCTCGACGACTACCGGCGCCTGTTCGGCACGGAGCCACCCGTGGCGGTCTGGCCGCGTTTGCCGTCACGGGCTCACGCCGCGCAAACTACGCAGCCGGACGATGCAATCTCGCACGCCACGTACAAAGACCAAACAGACCAAACAGACCACGTCATCACCCGTCTGTCACACCACTGGAGCGCCTACCGCGAGCGCCGGTTGCCGCTCGGCGGCCTGGCCTGGCTCATGGCGGCCGTTGCCACATGCGCGTACGCGGGCGACGTCACCACGATCGATTTCAACCTCCTGAATTACGCAGGACGAGATTTCCTGCAGTTCTATCTGGCGCTGTGTTTCGGCGTTCTGCTGCTGATCTATTGGGCGCAGAAACTCGAATACCGTCGACACACGTGGGGAGTCCACGGCGCGCCTCACGCAATCCGCTCGATGACACCCGACCAGGCCGCGTTCCTCACCGGCGGCGTGCAACGCATGGCCCGCGTCGCGACGCTCACGCTGATCGATGCCGGCGCGATCAGTTTTTCGCCTTACCCGACCAAGAAGCCCTCGGTGAAGGCCGAAAATGCCGCCATGGCTGGCCGTTATGCGTCGGAGTGGCAATGGTTGCGAGCGAGAAAAGACGGCCGGGCCGATTACGTGGCATTCCGCGCGCAATTGATGCTGCAGGAGAAATCGTTCGACGCGGAGTTGATCGAAAGCGGCTGGCTATGGAAACGCGGCGGCATGCGCGGCCTGCTGTTCGTCGCGCGCGTGCTGGCGCTGTGTGTGACTGCACTCGGCTGCGCGAAAATTTGCGTCGGCATGAGCCGGGACCGGCCGGTCATGCTGCTGATGATCGGCGTGATCCTGTTTGCGCTTGCCTACGTGATCGTGATGAGGCGGCTGCCGGGTCTCGGCCGCAGCGGGCCGACGAAGGGCGGTCAGCAGGCGCTCGCCGAGTGCCGCGCGCGCTTTGTGGCGGCGCGGGATCGGTCGGAGCAACAGGGCCTGCAAAAACAGGCGCGCCAATCGCACGAAAAGCACGCATCGAACGACACGGGTTTATCCGACGCCTTGCTATGGCGCACGGCGCTCCTCGGTGTCGGCGCGCTGTCGGGCACGGCATGGGCCAGTTATGGGCGTGCGCTCAACGTCCCGGCGGTTGTCGGCAGCAGCGGTTCCGGCAGTGGCGTCGACGGCAGCGGGTGCAGCTCGAGCAGTTGCAGCAGTTCGAGCAGTTGTAGTTCCAGCAGTTGCAGTTCAAGCAGTTGCGGCGGTTGCTCGAACAACTAGGCCGCAAAGAAACCGACACGAATGCGCCACGAAGCCGCCCCATCCCTCAATTCACATACAGATACCGCACCAAATGAAAAAACACCGGTGCGGCAAAGCAGATCGAATCGACCCGGTCGAGCGCACCGCCGTGCCCGGCGATCATCGCGCCCCAGTCCTTCGCGCCGAGCGAGCGTTTAACCGCGGACAGCACCAGTCCGCCGACGAACCCCGCCAGCACGATAGCGAGCGACATCAGAAACGCCGCACCGAAACTGAATGGCGTGATCCGGTAAAGCGCGGCCCCCGATAGGGTAGCCAGCAGCCCACCGCCGATAAACCCCTCGACGGTTTTCGAGGGACTCAGCCTCGGTGCGATCTTGCGCTTGCCGAACAGTTTGCCGACCACGTACTGGAATACGTCGCTGATCTGCACCACCAGCAGGAAGAAGAACAGCAGCAGCGCGTTTTCGCCCTGATAGCGGGGGATATCCAGAATCAGCAGCGCGGGCGCATGACTCAGACCGTAGACGCACACCATCAGCGCCCAATGAATCTTCGCACTGCGGCTGAGGAAGTCATGCGTATCCTGCGTCAGCGCCGACACCAGCGACAACGTGATGAACAGATGCACCGGCACGAAGATGGAGAACATGCCGTACCAGTTCACCCACAGCAGCAGGTACTGCACCGGAATCGCAATGAAGAAACAGATAAACAGTGTGGTGTGATCGCTCGGCGAGGTGGGCGTCAGCGTGATGAATTCGCGCAGCGCCATGTACGACACGAAGGCGAACACGATGTAAGTGGCGCTCGGCCCCAGCCCGATCGCGATCGCCATGATCGCGATCATTCCCCACCACGCGCGAATGCGCTGATTCAGATTGGCGATGGTCGCGCTGCGGCCGCCGTCGCGCCAGGCGAGCAGGCCGCCGATGACCGAAGCGATCGCCAGAAAGCCGGTCAGGCCGGCCACGAGTTCCCAGAACGCGGTTCTCATCGTGTGTGTTTCCCCGTTGTTGTTATGCGAGTCCCGTCAATCCGTCTGGCGCACCGGCGAAAGTTCGACGATGCGCTCACGCGCGCGCTGCAGAAAATCCGCCTTGGGTTCGTTCTCGGCCAGCGTGATCGTGGCGCCGAAATGCACCTTGCAGATCAGCGGCACCGGCCAGATCGCGCCTTTCGGCATGATGCGCTGCAGGTTCTCCAGGTAGACCGGGCATAACTCGACCGCTGGAAATTCGCCGGCGAGCCGGTACAGGCCGCTCTTGAACGCTTGCGGCAAGGCCTCGGCGCTGCGCGTGCCTTCCGGAAAAATAATGATCGAATAGCCGAGCCGCAACGCTTCGCGCACCGGCTCCAGCGGATCGCCGTCGCCTTCTTTCTTGCGGTCGATCAGCACCACGTTGAGCAGGTGAGTGGCGATATGCACCTTGGCCCTGCCGCGCTCCCAATAGTCGCGCGCCGCGACGGGGCGCACCTGCGAGCGCAACTCGCCTGGCAGCGCGGCGAGGATCGCCAGCGTGTCGACGTGACTGGTGTGATTGGAGAAGTAGATCTTTTGCGTTGCGTTCGGTGTGCCGTGATGCCAGACCGGATAGGCGCCCGCGACGAGACGCACCACACCCAGCAGACAGTCGCGTTGCCATGCGTGCCAGATACTCATTGAATCCGACTCATTGATTGCGCCATTCTGAACGCCGGTGGCGTTTCGGTCGCGGCATTATGACGATTTTTTTCGTCGATCACCACATCGATTTAAAGAGCGGGGCGATTCTTGACCTTTCCTCCCATTTAAATGACGATGTCGCTGTTTCTAATCGTTCGATCTAATCGCTCGAAAAAATAGCCTCGCGACAATTCCGTTTCCGGGTAATAGGTATATCAGCCGGGTGTATCGGCCGGTCAACCCGCTTGAACTGTTAAATCAATATGAGCGTCTACGCACTCAAACCGAAGTTCCAGAATCTGCTGCGGCCTTTGGTGCGGCAACTCGCGCGTGCCGGCGTGACGGCCAATCAGGTCACGCTGAGCGCGGCGCTCGGCTCGATCGTGGTGGGCGCGTTGGCGGCCACGGGCTTTTACCGGTTCTTCCTGCTGATCCCGATCTGGCTGTTCCTGCGGATGGCGCTCAATGCGATCGACGGCATGCTGGCGCGTGAATTCGGACAGAAGAGCGCCCTCGGCGCCTATTTGAACGAGTTAGGCGATGTGATTTCCGACATTGCACTCGTTTTACCGTTTCTGGTCATTCCCGCATTCAACGCCGCGGATATCTGGGCGTTCGCGCTGGCCGCCGCGGTGGTGGAATGCGCGGGCTTGATCGGGCCGCTGGCCGGCGCCACGCGCCGCTACGACGGCCCGCTCGGCAAGAGCGATCGCGCGGTGGCGATCGGTGCGTTCGGCCTGTGGATCGGGCTCGGCCTGACGGTCGCGCCATGGGCCACGTGGTGGTGGCGCGCGCTGGTCGTGCTGGCGCTCGTGACGATAGTCCAACGGGTGCGCAACGGGGTTGCCGAGACGCGCTGACCAGGAAACCCGGCGGGGCACGCAGCCGGGCCGCGAGACCCATTCCAACGTTCGAGGGGACTTCCATGACGATCCGCACTGCCGGCGAACACACGTTTGTCACGCACGACGGCGAGGCGCTGTTCTATCGCCATTGGCCGGTGGCCGGCGAGCGTTGCCGTGGCGCCGTGCTGCTGTTTCATCGTGGGCACGAACACTCGGCGCGCATGGCTCATCTGGTCGACGAGCTCGATCTGCCCGAGCATGCGTTCTTCGCATGGGACGCGCGCGGTCATGGCCACTCGCCGGGCGAACGCGGTTATAGCCCGAGCGCGGCGACCTCGGTGCGCGACGTTCAGACCTTCGCCGAGCATATCCGCGACACCCACGGCATCGCGATCGAAAACATGACGGTGATCGGCCAGAGTGTCGGCGCCGTGCTGGCCGCCGCGTGGGTGCACGATTACGCGCCGCCGCTGCGCGCGCTGGTGCTGGCCGCACCGGCCTTCAGCATCAAGCTGTATGTGCCGCTCGCGTTGCCGGCGTTGCGGCTCATGTACCGGCTGCGCGGGCGCTTTTTCGTCAATAGCTACGTGAAGCCGAAGCTCCTGACGCACGACCCCGAGCGCGTCGCGAGCTATCGGACCGATCCGCTGATCGCGCGTGCGATCGCGGTCAACATGCTGCTCGATCTGCACGACATGGCCCAACGCGTGGTGGCCGACGCCGCCGCGATCAAGGTGCCGACGCAGGTGCTGATCTCCGGCGCCGATTGGGTCGTGCATCGCCAGCCGCAGGATCGGTTTTACGAACGCCTGAGTTCGACGCGCAAGGAGCGCCTCGTGCTCGACGGTTTTCATCACGACACGCTCGGCGAGCTGGAGCGCAGCCGCGCCATCGCGCCGATTCGCGCATTCGTCCTGCAGGAATACGATGCGCCGAGCGCGCCGGTTTCGTTGCTCGACGCGCATGAACGCGGGCCGTTTTATGACGAATTCGCGGGTTTGAAGCAGCCGCCGCAGCCGCTGAAAGGGGCCTATTGGGCGATGGTGCGCGGCGGCTTGCGGCTGTCGTCGTGGTTCTCCTCGGGGATCGCGCTCGGGTTTCAGCGCGGTTTCGATTCCGGCTCGTCGCTCGATTATGTGTACCGCAACCGCGCGCAAGGGCGCTCGCCGCTCGGCCGGCTGATCGACCGCAACTACCTCGACTCGATTGGCTGGCGCGGTATCCGGCAGCGCAAGATTCATATCGAAGCGCTGATCGCCGATGCCATCGCGCGGCTGCGGCAGCAGGGCCAGCCGGTTCGGATCGTCGATATCGCCGCAGGGCACGGGCGCTATGTGCTCGACGCGATCGGCGCGGCCGCGCTCGGCCGGACCGGCATCGAACATATTCTGCTGCGCGACTACAGTCCGCCGAACGTCGAAGCGGGCCGCGCGCTGATCATCCAGAAAGGCTTCGGCACGAAGGCGCGTTTCGAACAGGGCGACGCGTTCGATGCCGAAGCGCTCGCGACGCTGGAACCGCGCCCGAATCTCGCCATCGTGTCGGGGCTATACGAACTGTTCAGCGACAACACGATGATCCGCGCTTCGCTCGGCGGCCTCGCGCGTTCCGTCGCACCCGGCGGTTACCTGGTTTATACGGGGCAGCCGTGGCATCCGCAGCTGGAATTCATCGCGCGTACGCTGAAAAACCATCGCGGCGAGGCCGCGTGGGTGATGCGTCGTCGCTCGCAAGCCGAGCTCGATGAACTGGTGGCGAGCGCGGGCTTTCGCAAGATCGCGCAACGTATCGACGAGTGGGGCATCTTCACCGTCAGCGTCGCGCAACGGGTCGCGGACGTATGAGCGGCAACGGCGCGCGCACCGATGCAAGCGCGTGGCCCCACGACGCGGCCGCAGCCGCTGCGCGGCCGGCGACTTTCGCGTTGAAATGCGTGCTGCTGGCGGGCATGGGCCTCGTGTTCTTCTCGACCTATGGCTTCGCGAACTGGCTGGCAGGCAGGCACGCGCAGGTGCCGTCGTTCGCGTTCGGCTGGGAGCATGCCATTCCTTTCTGGCCGTGGACGATCGTGCCGTACTGGTCGATCGATCTGCTGTACGCGCTGTCGTTTTTTCTGTGGCGTTGGCGTCACGAACTACTCGACCACGTCAAGCGGCTGCTGACGGTGCAGGTTATTTCGGTGGTGTGTTTCATCGCATGGCCGCTGCGTTTCAGCTTCGAGCGGCCGGCCGCCGGCGGCATGAGCGGAGCGCTGTTCACGTTGCTTGCCGGCTTCGACAAACCGTTCAATCAGGCGCCGTCGCTGCATATCGGTTTGTTGGTCGTGTTGTGGGCCGTGTATGCGTTGTATGCACGCGGCGCGTGGCGTTGGTTGCTGCACGGCTGGTTCGCGCTGATCGGCATTTCCGTGCTGACCACCTATCAGCATCATCTGATCGATGTGCCGACCGGCGCGGCGGTGGGGTGTTTCGCGCTGTTTCTGTTTCCGCTGCGACGAGGCGTAGGACCGTCCCGCTCGCGTGCCGCCGACCAACCGATCGCGCCCGCGGTGCTGGCGCATGCCCGCCGCATTGCACGGCGCTATGCGGCGCTGGCGGTGGTGTTTCTGATTGCCGCTTGCGTGGCGATTCCACATTCACCGTTCGCAGCGTTGCTGCTCGGCTGGATCGCGCTGGCCGTGCTGTGCGTCGCGATTGTCTATTGGCGCGTGGATGCCGCGCTGTATCAGAAGAACGAAGCGGGCGGTTTTGCGTGGGCGACTGCGGCGCTGTTCCTGCCAACTGTGATCGGTATGTTCGTCAACTCGCGCGCATGGACGTTTCGTCACGCGGCGTCTTCACCGCTTGGTCACTCGGTGCTGGTGGGACGTACGCCGACGCGTCGCGAGGCGAGGCTGGCGCGGGCCACCGCGATTGTCGATCTGACCGCCGAAATGCCCGGCTGGGCCCGGCGCGATCCCACGATTCGCTACGTGTGCGTGCCGCAACTCGACCTGCTGCCACCGACGCTCGCACAGTTACAGCAGGCCGTCGCCGCCATCGAGAGGCTGCGCGAGCAGGGGCATACGGTGCTGGTGTGCTGTGCGCTCGGCTATTCGCGCAGTGCGTTGACGGTGGCCGCGTGGCTCGCCGCGCATTTGCACCTGGACGATGCGCAGGCTGCGCTGGCGTTGCTGCGGGAAGCGCGTCCGCAGGTGATGTTGCGGGCGCCGGGTGTGGCGCTGTTGCAGCGGTATATCGACTGGCGCGTGCAGATGCGGCAGGAAGTGGTGCGTGAAGCAGGGCATGACGGATCGCATGAAACGCCGGATGAAGCACCGCGCGACACTCCGCATGGAGCGCGAGGCGAAGCGCCGCACCTCGAAGCGCGGCACGATGAAACGCCACGCGACCCGCGCCCCGGCCCGGAGGTTCGACCATGAACGACACACCCGCCAGCGTGCAATTCAAAATCGCCGCGGCGCGCGGACTGCTCGACGCTGGGCTGATCCTCGCGATCTGCGCGCATCTGGCAGCGTGGGTAGGACTCGCGCTCGCTTTCGGATTGGCGTCGTGGCCGTGCGTGGCGATGGCGTGCGCGAGCGGCGCGGTGGCCGTACTCGCGCTATGGCTGCTGATTCGCCTCGCGATCGATCACCGGCTGTTCACTATGCTCGCGCATTCAACCGCGTCGACGAACGAAGACGATGCGCTCGCGGCACTCGACCACGCGTTGCAGCGACTCGGTTGGATCGATGAAACGAAGACCGGACGCACGCTCGACGCGCGTGTGCGCGGCGTCGCCCGTCTCGTTCGGCTGGTGACGATACTCGCGGTCGTGCAAGTACTCGTCATAGCCCTCGCGGCACTGACCGGCGCGTTCTGAACCGGCCGCGCACGCCATGACGCGCAGTCGTAACCGCGCGAACACGCACCCGCGACCGCGCAACGCCGACGCCCCGAACCTTATTCAAACGCCGCATCGTTCGGATTCGCGTAGACCTTTTTCAACGAGTCGCTCATCGGGAAGTCGAACGTGAGGTTCTTCGGCGGGACCGGCTTCATGAACCATTTGTCGTACATCGCGTTGATCTCCTTGCCCTTCATGACCTGCTGCATCGCATCGTCGACGACCTTCTTGAACTCGGGGTCGTTTTTCCGCAGCATGAAGCCATAAGCCTCGGACGATTGCGGCGTGCCGACCAGCACCCAGTCAGCGGGCTTCGCCGTCAGCGAACGCGCACCGGCCAGCAAGACGTCATCCATCATGTAGGCGACGGCGCGGCCGGTTTCCAGCGTCAGACGTCCCTCGCCGTAGTCCTTGGCGCTGATGATCTGCATGTTCATTTTCTTCTCTTCGTTCATCTTTCTCAGGATGCGCTCGGACGTCGTTCCCTGATTGGTCACCACAGTCTTGCCCGCGAGATCCGGAAAGTCCTTGATGCCGGAGTCTTTGCGCGTCAGCAACCGGGTCGTGGCCACGAAGAACGTGTCGGAAAACGCGACCTGGTTTTGCCGCGCGGCAAGGTTCGTCGTCACGCCGCATTCCAGATCCACGGTGCCGTTCTGAACCAGCGAAATTCGGTTTTGCGACGTCACCGGAATGAAACGGATACGCAGATCCGGCCGTTTCGTCTTCGCCTTGACCGCGTCGATGACCTTGTTGCACAGGTCTTGAGAAAAGCCGATGACCTGGTTGTCACTGTCCACGTAGGAAAACGGCACCGACGTCTCGCGATGGCCGATCGAAATCAGGCCGTTGGTTTGAATCTTCGTCATGGTCGGCGTTGCATCTTGCGCGAGCACACCGTGCGCGGCCGATGCCAGCACCAGCAACATCATCAGTTTTTCCCGGACCATCGCATTTCCCTGTGTTATCGAACGATCGTTAGCGGCACGCCACGGCGCCGTGATTCATATGTTGCAGTAAACAAAATAATAACAACATATGTTAACTCCCTACGTTCGACGTTTTTTAGCCGTTGTGGCCAGGCGGGGTGACGTTCGAGTTCGACAGGGAGTCGACAGGTTTCGACGGATCGCGACGCGGATCGTCGCGGATTGCGCACGGTCGTGAGCTTTTTGCCGCCGGAATAGCGGCGAGTTACGCCGGGTTACGCGTGCTTGAGGGCGTAGGGCGAACTACGCCGGGCCTGCGGGCGGATTGGCCGCCGCGAAGCCCGCGTGCTCGTAAGACGCGGAAACGTGTCTGTAGCCAAACCGTCGCGGCACCTGACTACTATCGTTTCATCGCCACGCATTGATGAACGGAGGTGCCGGATGCTCAGCCATCATGAACTCGCGACGCTGATGCTGTTTCGCGACACGGAGAGACGTATCGAGCCGTTGGACCCCGACGTGCTGGCATTACGCCGCTATGCGCTCGTCGAAGTGCGGCAGCGTCAGGCGGATGAAACGACCTTGCAATTGACCCGTCAGGGGCGAGAGTTGCTGGCGCGGTTGCAGATGGGCGGGAAGGCGTGAGCGGAAGGCGCGGATAGTCGACTGAGCTCGGCGCCCAAAGTTTGGCGCCGATATTTGTTGTCTCAATCGCACTATCGGGAGGCTTACCGCGTTTCCGCCTCGAGAGCCGAGCGCGAAGAGGTGGGGCTGGCGCAGAGTAGTAGTCCCGCCAGCACGGCAAGGATACCGCTGACGATGAAGACCATCGGGATGGTGATCCAACGCGCCGCGTTGGAGCCGATCAGCGGCCCGAGTACGAGCGCCGCAAGCTGCACGCTTCGCGCGGTCGAACTGATTGTCCCCAGGGCATGAACCGGTGAGGCGGCTTGCAGCACCACACCGAAGCTCATTGCCGTGACACCGTAGCAAGCACCATTTGCAAGCCACGATGCGAACAGTACATACTTCGACACCGGGACATGCAGCGCGGCGAATGTTCCAGGTACGAACACGGTCACGCCAAAACCGATCAGCCCGATGGCCAGCACTCGCGTTGTATTGCCTGAAGAGAAGGCGCGCTTGAAAAGCATGGCGCCAGCGATCCCTCCCGCTGCCGTGCAACTGACGATCGCCCCGAACGTTGCGGCGGGAAATCCCTGCGCCCTCAGGAACAGGGCGAGCAAAGGATCGTAGAGCCCCAGCACGGCGGTTTGAACGAGAGACGCGATAAACGCATGTCGAAACCCGGCGTGCGTCCGTAGCAGACCGGCGAGCGCGCCGAGGCGAGGCGATTTGCGGGGCCCGGATACCGCGCTTTCAAACGGATGGGCTCGCTGCAGCAGAAGCAGAAACACGATTCCGGCTACCGAGAGTGTCGCGGACAAGCCAAATCCCGC
Organism: Paraburkholderia bryophila; assembly: GCF_003269035.1. Lineage (GTDB taxonomy): Bacteria > Pseudomonadota > Gammaproteobacteria > Burkholderiales > Burkholderiaceae > Paraburkholderia > Paraburkholderia bryophila. Next base: position 343,462 of record NZ_QLTK01000003.1, read on the forward strand.
GACAGGTTCGTACAGGCTCGCCATGACCGCACCAAGAAGCGGCGCCGCTATTTTCACGAGCTGATCGATGGTGGTCATCCAGCGCGCGTTATCCACCAACTGACTAGGAGTTAGCATCGATCGGACCAGGATTTGCTCGGCAGGCATTGCGCCGAGATTGCTGAGCCCTTTCAGAAAGACGAACAGCACGAAGACGAACTGATTGGGCGCGAACATCAGCAGCAGCGAGGTCACGCCGCGGCAGACGTAACTGCTCCGCAAGACGGACAACGGATGATGTGTGTCGGCAAAACGTCCAAAAAAAGGCCCAAGTAGCAGCCCGGGCAGGCCATACAGCGCGGATGCAATGCCGATGGTCGACGCACTGGCGTGCCAGAAATAGCTGAGGTTCGAGAAGATCAGCGTGAAATCGACCCACAGTATGATCGAACTCGTTGCTCTCGCAAGCAGGAGATAGGGGTAACCGGCAGTCGCCTTCAGCGATGAGAATGGTTTCATAGACAGCCCGTGTATTTCTCTGGAGATCGAAGGAATAGCGCGCCTTCGACAGCGAAGCCGTCGAGCCCTGTAGTGTCCGCATACGTGACCAGATCGGATGCCCGGTTGATAAACCCTTTTCCGCTGAAATTAAGCGATGTATTGCAAAGCACGCCTGCGCCGCTGATTTCCTTGAATGCACGAAGCAGCTTGTACATGAGCCCGTTTTGTTCCGGGTTGACAGTTTGCACGCGCGACGAACCGTCGACGTGGGTTATTGCCTTGAGCTGGTCGTTTCTGACCCTGGCGAAGTAAAGCATGTGGGGACTCGCTCTGGTCAGGTCGAAGTGAAGGGCGAAATCTTCTTCCAGACAGAGCGGCGCGATAGGGCGGTAATGCTCTCGTTGCTTGATGGTGTTTAATCTTTGCTGCGTTTCGCGTCGGTACGGTTCGGCGAGAAGGGAGCGATTACCGAGCGCTCTCGGACCGATCTCTGTTCGCCCTGAAACCCACGCCAATATTGCGCCGGCTTGCAGCAGCCGTGCGGCGGTTGCGGTGTTGCCTGCAACACGCGCAAAGGAACCGGCTTGCCGATTCGACTGAAGGGCCATGTCGTCGATGAAGTGGCTGCCGCTATAGACATTCCACTCAAGCTTGGCATGTCCGGTCAATTCCAGTTGTGCGTCCACGGCGGTGCCGATGGCGGAGCCCGTGTCGTTAGTACACGGAGGGACAAAGACGTCGGAAAATACACCGGAATCGAGCAGCGCCCGGTTCCAGTCGCAATTCAGCCCGCAGCCTCCGCTGATCAGCAACGGGCGCTTGTCTTCGACAAGCCGGGACATGCCATCAATGAAATGGGCAAGCAGGCGATTTGACACGAGCCGGGCAAGACGCTTGGACGGTATGGACTCGACGCCGCTGTTATAGGCAGAAAACGCGCGAAAGTGGTTTTTATCGAACTTGGGCGTTTCGTGCGGATTGGCCATTAAGCGCGCCAGCAGATCCTGCTCTTCGGAAGTGGCCGTCGGGTTTTCTTCGAACGCCGCGAGTGCCATCAGCTTGCCGGCGTCGCTCAGACGAATATGTCCGCCAGGGAGGTTGAACGTTGGATCGCAAATGGCATAGGCATAGGCGTACCGAATGCCGGGGCCGTACATGATGTGCGCGAGCCGGCGGACTTTGACGCCACGGTCGATTTCGTAGAAGGCGCCGATATGGCCTTCCCACGTCAGGGCATAGCAGGGCGTGCCCTGCGGGAATGGGGAAAGGGCGTAGGAGCAAAGAATATGGGATCGCTCGTGAGACGACGAGAAGTAGCGCATTGGCGAACCGTTCATCTGGGACAATCCCTGCACATTGCCGGAGATTCCCATATAGCCGGCTCCGATGGGCCGCCCTCTCGGCTCCATGCCGGAGGCCCATCCGCTGACAGCGAAAACGTCCGGCGGTGCGGTCAACCTTGCCAGTGCGTCGGCCAATCCCAAGCCGTCCACCTGCGCGTATCGATACCCGGAATCCTTTTCTGCCTCGATCGAAAAGTCCAGCACGCCATCGATGAGGTGAGCGATATGACCATCGTGTCCGGGTTTGAGTCCAAGAATTCGCATGGGGAAACCTTCAGTCGCCTGACTGCATGTCATGGATTGCCGCAAGCGCCTCGGGCGCGACACTTCCGTCTCCGCGACCGGCACCCAGAAAAAAGATGACCGAACTCGTCTTTCCATCAAGTCCGAGTAGCGCGTTGATCTGGTGATCGTTGAAATAGCCGGTCGGCCAGGACTGGACGCCCTGCGCCGTGCAGACAAGTTGAAACGTCTGAGTCAGGCAGCCGATGTCGAGTAACGCAACCCGATAGGCACGCGAGTGAGGATACTTCCACCACATCTTGCTGAAGGTCGACGCGACAAAGATGCCGTAGGAGATATCTTCCGCGAAATTCTGCGCGCACAACAATTTGCCCAACTGGCCCGGCCGCAGTGCTGGCCCGACGGCCGTGAGGTAATGGCCGCCAGAGCTGTAATGGTAGATGCCCGGCTCCAGTCCGTTCACGCGCACGGCGACCAGATAGGGCTCGCTCGGGTGAAGGCCGCCGCCGGAGGGCGAGGTCCGCCGGTAGCCTACTGGCATTAAACCGAGATCCTTCAGGTCGCCGCGTTCGCGGCCATGAACGGCTCCGAATGTCGCGTAGAGTGCATTGGATACCGTTGTCAGATCGAGCGCTTCGTGCCGAAAGCAGCGATGGGTGCGACGATTCCATAAAGCCGACTTCAGGGAAACCGACTCCAGCTTTTCCAGCTCGGGGTGGGGAAGCGGCGATATGTTCCCTTCGGGGGTGGGGAACATATCGGGTATTTTATCGGCGATCGACGCGCAGTACTCGATATATCCGCGATACGGATTTTCGTTGTCGAAGCTTTCCTGCTCGTTTCTGCCAATCTGTGTTCCGACATGAAAAATTCTGGACAAATAGTCCCAACCCCATTCGTCTGGTTCAGGATTGTCGAGCACCCTTGAATCCGCGATATCTGAATCAATCTCGGAGTCGCGCGGTGAATCGCCTGCGGAAATTTCGATAAGCCTATTAAGGTGCGCTGTCTGAATCTCGAACTGGCGATGATGGAGATAATCCCATAAGATCAGGTGCCCATCTACAATACGCAAGAATACGGATGGTGTCACGACCACTCCTGTATTTACCGTAGGTGATGGATGCGCCGCGTCGGCCGCCGCGGCGTTTTTATCTGTTATCAGTCCGTTTTCGGTCTACCCGACGCACCAATTGGCGACTGGTAGGCGTCATTCGACTGATACGAGAGTGTTGGCTCGAGTTTGATTTGCTTCATCTTGTTTCTCCAGAAGGATTGACAAATTGCGGCCAACTCAAGATTCAATCAATCGTCGCCGCACGAAAATACTCTCACATCGTCGTGCGGCAATACAAGATTTCGATGTTTTATTTATTTTATCGATATAAGTAATTAATAATGGATAATTTAAATGTCGGATGGATTATTTCTGTTTCCGCATCAGGATATTGATTATTTTGAATGGATGCACGTACAGAGTCATTCCGCCGCAGGCGTGGAGGTAGCCCTCACCGCAGACGCGCCGGCTTCACCCGCCACCGTCCGCCCACTCCCATCCCACTGCCAGCCACCCCCCAGATTCTTAATCAACGTCACACTCCCTTGCGCGAGCAGCGACTGACTATCCGTCAACGACTGCGCCGCCTGCAACAGCGTCAGTTGCTGCGTCAACACGCTTTCCTCGCTCGCGGTCCCCGCCAGCAACTGCGCGCGCTGGCTCGCGAACAACTGCTGGTTGCGCCGATAAATCTCGCCATACGCTGCCGCCTGCTGCTGCAAATGATTGATGTTCGACAAGCTGTCCTCGACACTCTGAAACGCCGTCAGCACCGCGCCGCGATAGTTCGCCACGTCTTCATCGTAAGTCGCGCGGGCTTCGCGCACCGCGGCGCTGCGTGCGCCGCCGTCGAAAATCGTCGCGGCCAGGTCGGGTCCCAGCGTCCACACGCGGCTCGGCAGCGAGAACAGGTGCGCGAACGCGTTGTGCTCGAAGCCGCCTTGCGCCGACAGATCCAGCACCGGGAAAAACGCCGCTTCAGCCGCGCCGATTTTCGCGTTCGCGGCGGCGGCGGTGCGTTCCGCGCTCACCACGTCGTAGCGCCGCTCGAGCAATTGCGACGGCAACGCCAGCGGCACCGCTGGATTGGCGAACGCGTAGTCGTGCTTCGGCGGCAGCGAGAAGCCGGAGGGCGGTACGCCGATCAGCACGGCGATCGCGTGCTCGTCCTGTTCGCGCGAGGTTTCGGTGGTCTGCAACTGCGCCACCACGATTTCCAGCGTGTCCTGCGCGGTCAGCACGTCGTCGTTCGACGCGGTGCCTTGCAGAAACGCGGTGCGCGTGATGTCGAGAATGCGTGCGTCGATCTGTTGCTGCTGTTTAAGCGAGTCGATATCCAGATCGGCCTGGCGTAGTGCGAAATAATCATTGGTGAGCGTGGCCGCGATCGACAGGCGTTCGCCGGCTAACTGCGCGTCGCTAGCTTGCGCGCTGGCTTTCGCGGACTCGACCTCGCGCCGCACTTCGCCCCACAAGTCCGGTTCCCAGCTCGCCGTGGCCGTCGCGCTCACCGAATTCCGGATGCCGGCCACGGTGCTGCCCGTCGTGCTGCTGATACCCGAACTTGCGGCCCCGTTACCGGTGCCGCTGCGCGTGGCCGAGAGACCTGCCGTAATCACCGGGAAGAGGCTTGCGCGGTTGGCGTCGACGGTAGCCTGCGCGAGCCGGTAGGCGGCTTCGGCCGCGGCGATCGACTGATTCGCCTTGAGCGAGCGGCCGATCAGATCCGTCAGCGTGTCGTCCTGATAGACCTGCCACCACGTGCTCGACAGCGCCGCTTGCGGATCGGCCTGCGCACGTTGCCAGTCCACGCCTTCCTTGAAGGTCGCGGGAATCGCCACCGTGGGTTGGGTGTAATCCGGGCCGACCGCGCAGCCGGTCAGGCACAGCGTCGCCAGCCCCACGCCCGCAACCGCGCTCAACACTCTGCTCTTCATGATGTTGCTTCCTTCCCGTGACGTCGACGGCGCAGACGCTGATACGCGCGGTCGAGCCACAAATAGATGACCGGCGTCGTATAAAGCGTGAGCATCTGGCTGAAAATCAGTCCACCGATAATCGAAATACCCAGCGGCTTGCGGAATTCCGAGCCGTAGCCGGAGCCGAACACGAGCGGCAGCGCGCCGAGAATGGCGGCGCTGGTGGTCATCATGATCGGCCGAAAGCGGATCAGGCAGGCGCGCGTGATGGCCTGTTCGGCGGGCAGCCTGGATTGCCGTTCCTCGGTGATCGCGAAATCGATCATCATGATCGCGTTCTTCTTGACGATCCCGATCAGCAGGATCACGCCGACCAACGCGATGATCGACAACTCCGTGTTGGTGACCAGCAGCGCGATCAGCGCGCCGACCCCGGCCGAGGGCAGCGTCGACAGAATCGTCAGCGGATGCATCAGGTTCTCGTACAGCATGCCGAGCACGATATACACGGTGAGCAGCGCGGCGACGATCAGGATCGGCTCGCTCGCCACCGACTGCTGAAACACCTGCGCCGTGCCCGCGAAGCTGCCGACAATGCTGGCCGGCATGCGCAGTTGCGCGACGGCCTCGTCGACCTGCTGCGTGGCCTGACCGATCGACGCGCCCGGCCCGAGATTGAACGACGCCGTGACGGCCGGGAAGGTGCCCTGATGGTTGATCGAGATCGCCGTTTGCGCGATCGAGAAATGCGCCATCGCGGCCAGCGGCACGAGGGCGTTGCCGTTGGACAGCACGGCGGCCGAGGGCGTCGCCGTACGGCTGCCCGGACCGGCCACGGCCGCCGCACTCGCCGCTGCCGCCGCCGTCGAGGCCGCGCGCGCCGAGGTCGCGACGCTCGGCGCAGCAGACGTGCCGCCGCCGGTCGAGCCGCTGCCCGAGGTGGCGGCCGCACCGGCCGGCACATAGATCGCCTTCAGCGCGGCCGGATCGGTCCAGTATTCGGGCGCGAGTTCCATCACCACGTGATACTGGTTCGCGGACTTGTAAATGGTCGATACCTGGCGCTGGCCGAATGCGTCGTACAGCCCCTGATCGATCGACGCGAAATTGACGCCGAGCCGTGCCGCCGTATCGCGATCGACGGCCACGCTCGCCTGCATGCTGTTGTCCTGCTGGTCGGTGTTGATGTCCTGCAGCATCGGCAGCTTGTGCATGGCGGCGACGACCTTGGGCACCCATTTGTCCAGATCGGTCTGCTCGTCGGCGGTCATCGTGAACTGGTATTGCGCGCCGCTTTGCCGGCCGCCCACGGTAATGTCCTGGGCCGATTGCAGGAACAGGCGCGCGCCGGGTATATTGGCGAGCGAGCGGCGCAACTGCGCGATCACCTGATCGGCGCTTGCCTTGCGCGGCCCGAGCGGCTTGAGCGTGACGAACATCAGGGCGGTATTGACCGAATTCGAGCCGCCCACGAAACCGCCCACCGCCTGCACGTTCGGATTCTTCAGCACCAGTTGATTGATCTTGAGGAATTTCTGCTGCATCGCGTGGTACGAAATGCTCTGCGACGCCTGTACCTGGCCGATCAGCCGCCCGGTGTCTTCCTGCGGAAAGAAGCCCTTCGGAATCACGATATACAGCAGCACGTTGAGCGCCAGCACCAGAATCGTCACGAGACCCATCAGCACCGGATGGCCGATCACCCAGCCCAGCGTGCGGGCATAAAAGCGGTGAAAACGCGAGTCGGGGTATTCGTTCCCGTCGTTCTCAGCGTGCGCGTGGCCGGTGCTGCGCAACGCGATGCTGGCGAGCATCGGTGTGACGGTCAGCGAGATCACCATCGACATGATGATCGCCACCGAGAGCGACACCGAAAACTCGCGGAACAGCCGCCCGACGATCCCGCCCATCAGCAGCAGCGGAATGAACACCGCGATCAGCGAGACGCTGATGGTCAGGACCGTGAAGCCCACTTCGCGCGCACCGTTCAGCGCCGCCTGCATGGGTGGCTCGCCGCGTTCCATGTGACGCATGATGTTCTCGACCACCACGATCGCATCGTCCACCACGAAGCCGGTCGAGATGGTCAGCGCCATCAGCGACAGGTTGTTCAGGCTGAAGCCGAGAAAGTACATCACGCCGAAGGTGCCGAGCAGCGACAGCGGCACGACGATCGCCGGGACCAGCGTGGTGCGCCAGTTGCGGAAGAACGCGAAGGTCACGGCAGTCACGAGCAGCACCGAGATCGCCAGCGTGATCTCGACGTCGAGCAGCGACGCGCGGATCGTCGACGTGCGGTCCATCAGGATGTCGAGCTTGATGGTCGGCAGGATCGACGCTTCCAGAAACGGCAGCGCGGCTTTCACGTTGTTGACCGTGTCGATCACGTTCGCGCCCGGCTGCTTGTAGACGATCAGCAGCACGGCCGGCTTGCCGTTCGACAGGCCGTAGTTCTCCAGATTCTCGACGTCCTGCCGCACATAGCCGAGATCGGAGATGTGCACCACGTCGTTACCGCTCTGCTTGACGATCAGCGGCGCGTAGTCGGAGGCGTTGTAGAGCTGGTCGTTCGCGCCGAGGTTGTACTTCAGCGGCCCGACGGCGGCCGAACCTTTAGGCAGATCGACGTTGGCCGTGGCGATCGCGCTGCGAATCTGTTCGAGGCTCACGCCGTAGTGGTTCACGCGGTCCGGATTCAGTTCGATCCGCACCGCCGGCAGCGCGCCGCCGCCTACCGTGACATCGCCGACGCCCGGCGTTTGCAGCAACTTCTGTTGCAGCACGGTCGACGCTGCGTCGTACAACTGGCCGCGCGTGGCCGAGTCGGACGTGAGGCTGACGATCAGGATCGGCGCATCGGCCGGATTGACCTTACGGTAGGTCGGATTGCCGTCCAGATTGGCCGGCAGGTTGGTGCGCGCGGCGCTGATCGCGGCCTGCACGTCGCGCGCGGCGCCGTTGATGTCGCGATTCAGATCGAACTGCATCGTGATGCGGGTCGCGCCGAGCGAGCTCACCGAGGTCATCTGCGTGATGCCGGAGATCTGCCCGAACTGGCGCTCCAGCGGCGTGGCGACCGAGGTCGCCACCGTGTTCGGATCGGCGCCCGGCAAGGTAGCCTGCACGCTAATGGTCGGGAAATCGACCTCGGGCAAGGGCGCCACCGGCAACAGCTTGAACGCCAGCGCGCCGAATAGCGCGATGCCGATGGCCAGCAGACCGGTCGCGACAGGGCGCGCGATGAACGGTTCGGACAGGTTCATCGCGTCACTCCGCCGCGGCCGTGGGTCGGTCGCGTTTGCTGAAGCGCTCTTCCACACGATGCATCGCGAGATACATGACCGGCGTGGAGAACAGCGTCAGCAACTGGCTGATCACCAGGCCGCCGATAATCGCGATACCGAGCGGATGCCGCAATTCCGAACCCATGCCGGTACCGAACGCGAGTGGCACCGCGCCGAACAGCGAGGCCATGGTGGTCATCAGGATCGGCCGGAACCGCAGTTCGGCGGCGCGGCGGATCGCTTCCACGGCGGGGAGTTTTTCGTTGCGCTCCAGCTCCAGCGCGAAGTCGATCATCATGATGGCGTTTTTCATGACGATGCCGATCAGCAGCACGATGCCGATCAGGCCGATGATGTCGAACTGCGTGCCGGTGATCACCAGCGCGAGCAGCGCGCCGAGCGCAGCCGACGGCAACGTCGACAGAATCGTCACCGGGTGAATGAAACTTTCGTACAGCACGCCGAGCATCAGATACACCACGATGATCGCCGCGCCGACCAGAAACGCCTCGTTCGACAGCGACGACTGGAAGGTCGCCGCCGTGCCCTCCAGCGACGCCTGCACGGTCAGCGGCAGGCCAATCTGCTTCTCGATGTCGGCCAGCCGCGTGACGGCCGTGCCGAGCGTGTAGCCGGGCTGCAGATTGAACGACACATCGGCATACGGGAACTGCCCCTGACGGTCGATCGTGACGGGCGCATGGATCAGCTTCATCGTCGCCATGCTGGCAAGCGGCGCGACGCCGCCCGACGAGGTATCCACGTAGAGGCCGGAGAGCAGATCGGACAGGTTGCCCGAGGTTTTGTCGGCGACCAGCACGACGTGATACTGATTCAGCTGCGTGTAAATGGTCGACACCTGGCGCTGGCCGAACGCGTCGTACAGCACGTCGTCGATGGCTTGCGGCGTGACGCCCAGGCGCGAGGCAGTGGCGCGGTCGAACGTCAACTGAATCTGGTTGCCTTGCTGCGATGCCTGGCTTTGCACGTCGGCGAAGGCCGGGTCGTTTTTCAGCGCGTCGATCAGCTTGCCGGTCCATTCGTTGAGCACGGCCGGGTCGGTGGCCTGCAGGCCGACGCGGTAGCTGGTGGTCGAGATCGTGTCGTCGAGCGTCAGATCCTGCACCGGATGCAGGAACAGGCGCATGCCGGCGAGACCCCCGGTCGCATCCGACAGACGCCGGATCACGGCCGCGCTGCTGTCGCGATCGCCTTTGTCCTTCAGGTTGATCAGCACGGTGCCCTGGTTGAGCGTCGGGCTCGTCTGATTGATACCGACGAACGACGATAGACTCGCCACCGCCGGATCCTTCAGCAGATCGCTTACCAGTTGCTGCTGCTTCTGCACCATGTACGGAAACGAGATGCCCGGCGCCGCCTGCGAAATGCCTTCGATCAGGCCAGTGTCCTGTTCGGGGAAGAAACCCTTGGGCATCAGCAGCAGGATCGCGAAGGTCAGCGCGGCGGTCAGCGCCACGGAGAGCAGCGTCAGCCCGCGATGCTCCAGCACCCAGCCGAGCCCCTGTACGTAGCGCCGATTCACGCGGTCGAAGAAATCGACCCGGTGTTCTTCCTCGTGCGCCTTGAACATGCGCGAACACATCATTGGCGTGAGCGTCAGCGAGACGAATGCCGAGATCACGATCGCGATGGCCAGCGTCAGCGCGAATTCGCGAAACAGCCGGCCGACCACGTCGCCCATGAACAGCAGCGGAATCATCACCGCGATCAGCGATACCGACAGCGAAATGATGGTGAAGCCGATCTGTTTCGAGCCCTTCAGCGCGGCTTCCATCGGCGTGTCGCCGGCCTCGATGTAGCGCGTGATGTTTTCGATCATCACGATCGCGTCGTCCACCACGAAGCCGGTCGCGATGGTCAGCGACATCAGCGTCAGGTTGTTCAGCGAGAAGCCGAGGCCGTACGCGACGGCGAGCGTGCCGATCAGCGACAACGGCACCGTCACCGCCGGGATCACGGTCGCGGCCACCTTGCGCAGGAAGATAAAAATCACCATCACGACCAGCGCGACCGCCACCGCGAGTTCGTATTCCACGTCCGTGACCGACGCGCGGATGGTCTGCGTGCGGTCGGTCAGCACCGCGACCTTGAGCGTGGCCGGCAGGCTCGCGCGCAATTGCGGCAGCAGCTTCTGCACGCGGTCCACCACGTCGATCACGTTGGCGCCCGGCTGCCGCTGGATGTTCAGCACGATCGAGGGCGTGCTGTCGGTCCACGCGGCCTGCTGCACGTCCTCGGCGGCCTGCACGGAGGTGGCGATCTGCGCGAGGCGGATCGGCGCGCCGTTCTTGTAGGCGAGCACCACGTCCGGGTATTGATCGGCCGATTGCAACTGGTCGTTCGCGCCGATCGAATACGCCTGGTACTTGCCGTCCAGATTGCCCTTGGCCTGGTTGACGTTGGCGTTGCCGAGCGCGGTGCGCACGTCGTCGAGCGACAGGCCGAGTGAATTCAGCGCGCCCGAATTCGCTTCGATGCGCACCGCCGGGCGCTGGCCGCCGCTGATCGTCACGAGGCCGACGCCGGAGATCTGCGAAATCTTCTGCGCGAGCCGGGTGTCGGCGAGGTCTTCGATCTTCGTCAGCGGCAGCGTGTTCGAAGTTAGCGATAAGGTCAGCACCGGCGCGTCGGCGGGATTGACCTTGCTGTAGACCGGCGGGTAGGGCAGGTTGGCCGGCAGGTAGCTGGCCGACGCGTTGATGGCCGCCTGCACTTCCTGTTCGGCGACGTCGAGCGACAGCGACAGGTCGAATTCCAGCGTGATGACCGAGACGCCGTTCGAACTCGTGGAGTTCATCGTTTTCAGGCCGGCCATTTCGCCGAGCTGCACTTCGAGCGGCGCGGTGATCGACGAGCTGACCACGTCCGGGCTCGCGCCGGGATACTGCGTGTAGACCTGGATGGTCGGGTAGTCGACCTCGGGCAACGCCGAGACCGGCAGCAGGTGATAGCCGAGCAGGCCGGCCAGCAGCACGGCGATCATCAGCAGCGTGGTCGCGATCGGCCGCTCGATGAAGGGGCGCGAGATATTCATGGAGACCGACTGTTAGTGGGAGGCGGAAGCGGCGGCGCTTGAGGCGCTTGAGGCGCCCGAGGCACTTGACGCGCTGGTGGCGCCAGTCGCGGAGGATGCCGCCGCGTCTGAAGCGCTCGCCGACGCGCTCGCTCCCGACGCCCCCGCCGGCGTCGCTGCCACCACCCGCACCGCCGAGCCGTTGTCGAGCTTGTCGGCGCCATCCGTCACGACCTGCTCGCCGGCTTTCACACCACCGTCGAGAATCGCCGTGTTGTCGCCGCTAACCGGCCCGGCCTTCACATTGCGCAGCGCCACCTTGTTGCCCGCGCCGACCACGAACACGAAGTCGCCGTTGGTGCCGTGCTGGATCGCCGCGGTCGGAATCACCGGAATCTGCTTCAGCGTGTCCGCCTGCATCCGTGCATTGACGAACTGGTTCGGAAACAGTGCGTCGCCGGACTGCGGGAACTCCGCCTTCACCTTGACCGTGCCGGTGGCGGTGTCCACCTGGTTGTCCACGGCCAGCAGGGTGCCGTGCGACAGCAGCGTTTTTTTGTCGCGGTCGTAGGCGAGCACGGCGACCGCCCCACGCGACATGGCGCGATGAATCTGGCCGAGATAGTCCTCCGGCACCGCATACACGATGGTCGCCGGCTGCAGTTGCGTGATGACCGCGACGCCGGTCGTGCTGGTCGTCGTGATGTAGTTGCCCGGATCGACCAGGCGCAGACCGACCACGCCGTCCACCGGCGAGGTGATCGTGCAGTAGCTGACCTGCACCTGCAGGTTCTTCACGTTGCCGGTGTCGGACACCACCGTGCCCTGGTCTTCGTTGACGGTCGCGAGCTGGGTGTCGAGCGTTTGCTGCGTGATCGAGCCGACCTTGATCAACTGGCGGTAGCGCTGCAGATCGAGCTGCGCGTTGGCGAGCGCGGCCTTGTCGTGCGTCAGCGTGCCTTGGGCCTGCACCAGTTGCGCTTCGAGCGCACGCGAATCGATCCGCGCGATCACCTGGCCGCGATGCACCCGTTGGCCTTCCTTGAAATCGACCGAATCGAGAATGCCGTTGACCTGGGTGATGACGGTGACGGTGCGCGTCGGCGTGACCGTGCCGAGCGAATCGATATAGACCGGTACGTCGGCCAGTTTCGCCGCGACCGCCGAGACCGGCGTGCCCGGCGGCACGGCCGGCGCCTTGCGCGCGGGATTCCGGAAGAAAAGCAACCAGACGGCCAGCACGATCAGCAGCACGAGGACGATGAGCGCGGGCCATTTCAGGTGGGTTCTTTTCACGTACGCCTCGTTCGATCGGACAGGATGGTTGCGGCCGGCCGCCGTATCTCGTGTGTCGATCCGCATCGGTCCGTGTCAAGGGGGACGTGAGCGCGGACGTGAGCGCGAGCGCGAATCAAAGGCGAGCGGCGGGTGGTTCGTGGACCATGCTCTGCAACTGCCGTGCCAACGATGCGGTGCCGATGCCGTCTGGTTCGCACTCGTTGAAGCCGAGGCCGTTTGTCGCGATTCACGACGCAAGGTGTCGCAAATCACGACAACGTCGCGCGCAGGACAAGCGACGGCGCAGTCTTGAACGGCCGTTGCGTCGGACCGCACCCCGCGCCCCGCCTTTGAAATGGCCACGGATGGCCCGCGAAAGCGCCTTCCCATGCCGGATGGCTTCGCTCTGGCATACCATTCGCATCAGGGAGTGCGGCAGAGGGACGCCGCCAGAGATAAAACACGGGACAACACCATGCTTCGATCGTTACGCGGCCGGCTGATCGTGCTGCTTGCACTGCTGGTCGTCGCGGCGGGCGCGACCGCCTGGCTGATGGTGGGGCTGTTCCATCAGTCGGCGGCGGCGCAGGTCGGCCAGGCCGCCGCGGAAAACGCCCGCGCCTGTGACGCGATCGCGTCGGCCTACCGTCTGCACAGCGCCGACTGGGGGAGCGCGCCGCCCGCGCCCGACGACACCGCCGCGCGCGGCCGTCTGAGCGCCGTCGTGCAGAACGCGTTGCGCAACCGGCCGGGCGTGCAGGGCGGCATCTGGCACGGCGACACGGGCTCGCTCGCCTACGCGTTTCCGACCTACGACGGCGCCGCGCCGCGCACCGACCCACCGGGCGGCGAACTGCCGCGCATCCGCGAGATCAATGCCGCCGCGCTCAGCAGCGACCGCGCGGCCAGCCACCGCTACGGCGCGCGCTCGCAGACCCTGCTGATCTCGGCCTGCCCGTTGCCCGGTCCGATCCCGCATCTGACGGCCTGGACCATGACATGGACCTTCACCTTCGCGGGCCGCAGCTACTATCAGTTGATGGCCGGGCAAGCCGTGCTGCTGGTGACGGTGCTGATCGCGGCCGCGTTGCTGACGCAGCTGACCATGACCTGGTCGCGGCATGTGTCGCAGATCGAGACAGCGCTCAGTTCGTACGACGTGGCCGACCTGCCGGTGTTGCCGCCCACCCGCGAGCGTGAGCTGGACCGGATCGTCCTCGCGCTGAACGAGGCCGGGCGGCGGCTATCGGTCGCGCGACAGCGGGGCGACACGCTCGCGCGGCAGATGGCGACCGCCGAGCGTCTCGCCGCGATCGGCCGGGTGGCCGCCGGCGTCGCGCATGAGATCCGCAACCCGATCGCGGCGATGCGGCTGAAAGCGGAAAGCGCGGTCGCGGGCGGCGCGGAGCGTCAACCGCAGGCGCTGCGCGTGATTCTCGGCGAGATCGAACGGCTCGACGCGCTGGTGCGCCGGTTGTTGAGCATCACCGAACACGACGAACCGAAACGCGAGCTGATCGAAGTCAGCGCGTTTCTGGAGGCCTGCGTCGCGCAACATACGGAGCGCGCCGCCGCCAGACAATTGACGATATCGAGCACGGCCGACTGGCAGGAGGCGCGCTTCGACCCGGACCAGGTGCAGCGCGCGCTCGACAATCTGATTCTGAACGCGATCAACGCCGCGCCGGCCGGCAGCCGGATCGAGGTCGCCGCGCTGCGTCGCACGGAAGCGCTCGTGCTGTCCGTGCGCGACGGCGGCTCCGGCCCGCCCGCCGATATTCAGGATCATCTGTTCGAGCCGTTCGTGACCGGACGGCCCGACGGCACCGGTCTGGGTTTGTCGATCGTGCGCGAAGTCGCGGTGGCGCACGGCGGCACCGCACGTTTCGTATCGACCGACCACGGCACTACTTTCGAGATCACGCTGCCATGCCCCACATCCTGATCGTCGACGACGACGCCACCATGCGCGACGCGCTCGCCGAAGTCGTGATCGATCTCGGCCACACCGCCTGCCTCGCCGCCGACGGCTTGAGCGCGCTCGAACTGCTCGACACCGAGCCGGTCAGCGCGATGTTTCTCGATCTGCGCATGCCCGGCATCGACGGACTCGAGGTGCTGCGCCGGCTGCGCGCGCGGCCCAGGGCGCCGGTGGTGACGGTGTTGACCGCGCACGCCACCGCGTCCAATACGATCGAGGCGATGCGCCTGGGCGCGTTCGATCACCTGACCAAGCCGATTGGCCGCGCGGATCTCGCGCGGGTGCTGCAGCGCATGCTGTCGAGCGTCGCCGAGCCGGGCGCGAGTTTTCCGGCGCAGGAGGCCGAGGCGATCATCGGCTCGAGCGAGGCGATGCGGACCGTGCAGAAGACCATCGGCGTGCTCGCCGATAGCGACGCCACCGTGCTGATCACCGGCGAGACCGGCACCGGCAAGGAGGTGGTGGCGCGGGCGATCCACGAACACGGGCTGCGTCACGACCGACCGTTCGTCGCGGTGAACTGCGCGGCGATCCCGGTCGATCTGCTGGAGAGCGAGTTGTTCGGTCACGCGCGCGGCGCCTTCACCGGCGCCACCGCCGACCGCGACGGCGCGTTTCGTCAGGCCGCGCACGGCACGCTGTTTCTCGACGAGATCGGCGACATGGACATGGCGATGCAGGCCAAGATTCTGCGCGCGTTGCAGGAGCGGGTGGTGGTGCCGGTCGGCGGCAAACCGGTGCCGGTCGACGTGCGCGTGATCGCCGCGACTCACCGTGACCTGCTGCGCAGCGTGCGCGACGGGAGTTTTCGCGAGGACCTGTTTTACCGGCTGCACGTGGTGCCGATTCATCTGCCGCCGCTGTCGGCACGGATTGCCGATATCGTGCCGCTCGCCGAGTACTTCCTGACGCGCGTGGCTGCGGGCAAGCGCCTGTCCGCCGATGCCGCCGCGATGCTGATCCGCTTCGCGTGGCCCGGCAACGTGCGCGAACTGAAGAACGCGATGGAACGTGCCGCCGTGATGGTGCGCGGCGAGTACATCCACGCGACGGACCTGACGTTTTTGCAGGACGCGTGCTCCTCGCAAGATTCGTCGCTCGAATTCGACTGGCCGGATGAGGACTTGCCTTCCGCGCTGGCGAGGCTCGAAGAGATGCTGATCCGCCGCGCGCTCCGCCATAGCGGCAACAATCGCACCGATGCCGCGCGGCGCCTGAACGTCAACCGGCAATTGCTGTATGCCAAGCTCAAGCGCTACGGGATCGATGTGGCGGATTCGGGGCGGGATATGGAGGCGGGGTGAGGAGAGCGGCGATAATGGCGTTCTTTTTATAACTTGACGAGAAGAGAGAACGCCGCAATGAAACGCATCACGCCACACCGTCGCCCGGTTCGCATCGCATCGATCGCCGGCGCTCTGCTTGGCATCGCCCTCGCATTCGGTTCCATACCTTCCGCTGTCGCGCAGAGCGATGCCCAGACCGATCAGGCAGTCGACGCGCGAATGGACTTTCTGTTCGGCTCCCACGTGCCGTACCGCCAGTTCTTCGACCAGTTGCAGCAGGCCGTGGCGCGTGCCGACAAACCGGCTGTCGCGGGCATGGTGAAATATCCGATCACCGTCGCGCTGCACGGCAAGAAAGTGACGCTGCGCACGAAGCGCGACTTCGTCGCGCATTACGACGCGATCTTCACGCCCAAGCTGGTCGATCTGGTCGCGCATCAGACCTATGCGACGTTGTTCTCCCGCGATCAGGGCGTGATGATCGGCGGCGGCGAAGTCTGGTTCAGCGGCATCTGCCGCGACAAGACCTGCAAGGACGTGTCGGTCAAGATCATTACGCTGAATCTGGATTCGTTGAACGGCTGAACCACTGAACACCGCGGGTCGCGGACACGCCGCGGATCTTCGAGCGGATTTCGCGGCTGTGCATGCGCCCATTCCTTCTCCGTGGGGTTGAGGGGCGGCACGAGGAGGGCCTGAAGTCCGCATCCGTCGTCTGGCGGCGTCGCTCGAAGTCGATCTGGCTGCCTGCCGCGTGATCGACGCGCCGCATAGTCACGCGGCCGCCGCGAAAGCCGTCGAACTGGTGCGCGCCGGCGCAGCGGACGCGCTGATGAAAGGCAGCCTGCACACGGATGAACTGCTGGAGGAAGTGGTCCGCAAGGACACCGGCATCCGCACCGAACGGCGTCTGAGTCACGTTTTCATCATGGATGTGCCGAGCTATCCGAAGCCGCTGTTCATCACGGACGCGGCCGTCAATATTTTCCCGACGCTGGAACAGAAAGCCGATATCGTGCGCAACGCAGTCGAACTCGCGCACGCGCTGGGTATTGCGTTGCCGAAAGTGGCGGTGCTGTCCGCGCTGGAAACCATCACCTCGAAAATCCCCTCGACGCTCGACGCCGCCGCGCTCTGCAAAATGGCCGATCGCGGCCAGATCGGCGGCGCGATCATCGACGGTCCGCTGGCGTTCGACAACGCGATCAGCGCGCACGCGGCGGCGATCAAGCATCTGATCGCCCGTGGCCGGCGACGCGGACATTCTGCTGGTGCCGGACCTGGAAGCCGGCAACATGCTCGCCAAGGAGCTGATCTATCTGGCGAAGGCGGACGCGGCCGGCATCGTGCTCGGCGCGCGCGTGCCGATCATCCTGACGAGCCGCGCCGACAACCCGCGTTCCCGCCTGGCGAGTTGCGCGGTCGCGGCGCTGTATGTGCACCGCAATCGCGTGGTCACGCAGGCGCAGGACGCCATCTGGGACATCCAGCATGCGTGAGTCGCTGCTGGTTTTGAACGCGGGATCGTCGAGCCTCGCGTTCTCCGTCTATGAAACGCGTGTGGATCGCTCGCTCGTGGCCGGCGCGCATGGCGCGGTCGAACAGATCGACACAACGATATGGGGTGCGCAACGCGGCACGCTGCGGTCAGATTAGCGGCCAGGTTCCGCACCGACCCGGCCCGCTTGCGCGCGCCAACATCAGCGCGGATCACTGCATAGCTAATCACTTTTGCTTGTTTTTCGATCCTTTCGAAGCGCCTTAGTATCCGTAGTTCTTATGACGATCAGGATACGTATGAGCTTGCGAAACAGGCTGCGCGGCTATGCCGCCGGGACGCTGCTAACCGCCGCGCTAACCGCCGGCAGCATCGCGTCCGCTTCAGCGGCGCCGGCCCAGGGCGGGACCCTGACCTGGATCGTCGCGCCGGAGCCGGCTTCGATCGTGCCGCTGACCACGACCGCCGGCGGCAATGCGGAGATTGGTCCGAAGGTCGTGGAAGGCCTGCTTACCTACGACAAGGATCTGAATCCCAAACCGCTGCTGGCCACCGCATGGTCGGTCAGTCAAGACGGTCTGCAATATCGCTTTACGTTGCGGCAAGGCGTCAAATGGCACGACGGCAAGCCCTTTACGTCTGCCGACGTCGCGTTTTCGATCCTGACGCTCAAGCAGGTGCATCCGCGCGGACGCAGCACGTTCGCCAACGTAACTGGCGTGAAGACGCCGGACCCGTACACCGCGATCATCGAACTGTCGAAGCCCGCACCGTTTCTGCTGACCGCGCTGTCGGGCTCCGAGTCGCCGATCATCCCGAAGCATCTGTACGAGGGCACCGACATCGCGTCGAGCCCGTACAACAGCGCGCCGGTCGGCACCGGCCCGTTCGTCTTCAAGTCGTTCGTGCGCGGCAACTACATTCTGCTGGAGCGCAACCCGAACTACTGGGACAAGCCCAAGCCCTACGTCGACAAGATCGTCGTGCGCTTCCTGCCGGACGGCGCGGCGCGTGCCGCGGCGCTCGAATCGGGGGCGGCCGATCTCGCCGATCAGGCGATTCCTCTCGCGGACGTCAAGCGGTTCAGCGCGTTGCCGAACTTCACGGTCGACACCACCAACTGGCCATACGTCAGCAATCACCAGCAACTGATCTTCAACCTGGACACGCCGGTTCTGAAAGACAAGGCGGTACGCAAGGCGATTTCGCAGGCGGTCGACGTCAACGCGTTGAACAAGGTGGTCTGGTACGGCTATGGCCAGGTATCGGCCGCGGCGATCGGCGCGGCCAACACGAAGTATCACGACGCCGGCATTCATTACTTTCCGTACGACCTGGCGCAGGCGAATGCCGCACTCGACGCCGCCGGTCTCAAGCGCGGCGCCGACGGCACACGCTTCAAACTGCGGCTGCTGTTCAATCCGTTCCAGGATCCGCGCGCGGCGGATTTCGTGCGCCAGTCGCTGGCGCGGATCGGCATCGACGCCGAGATCCAGAGCTACGACTTTGCGACCTACGTGAAGAAGGCCTACACCGACCGCGCCTTCGATATCACGCTGGAGGCGCTGTCCAACGCGTTCGATCCGACCGTCGGCGTACAGCGGGTGTTCTGGTCGAAGAACTTCAAGATCGGTTTGCCGTTCTCCAACGCCGCGCATTACTCGAACCTGGAGGTCGACCGTCTCTTGGAAGCCGCTTCGGTGGAAACCGACGAGGCAAAGCGCAAGCAACTCTTCATCCAGTTCCAGCAGGCGGTGCATGACGACATTCCGTCGATCGAGTTCGGTGCGAATCCCAACATCACCATCGTGTCGAAGAAGGTGAGGGACTATGCGCCGACCGGCGAAGGTTTGCGCGGCAATTTTGCCGATCTGAGCCTTCAACCGTAGCACGGGGTGACGAGTCTTATGAACTCAGGCGTGTTGGATCATAACGGTATCGAAGTAAAGGCATGCGACGGCGGTGTCGCGAACGGTGGCCCGCAAGCCACACGTCGTGCGCCGGGCGAACCGGTTCTGAGGACCTTCGGGCTCACGAAGCAGTTCGGCGCGACGCTCGCGTTGTCGAACCTCGATCTGTCGATACACACCGGTGAGGTCGTCGCGCTGATGGGCGCCAACGGTGCGGGCAAATCGACGCTCGTCAAGATACTCAGCGGCGTGTACGCGCCGGACGGCGGCACGCTGACGCTGTCCGGGCAAGCGTATCGACCCGCTTCGCCACAAGCGGCGAAGCAACTCGGCATTGCCACCGTGCATCAGTCGATTGCCGACGCGGTCGTGCCGTCGCTGTCGATCGCGGACAACCTGCTGCTGGACCGCTTGTGCGATGCCGGCTCGCCATGGCGCGTGCCGCCGGCGGCACGTCGCGAGGCGGCGCGTCCGCTGGCCGAACGCGTTGGACTGGCGGTCGATCTGGCTGCGCCGCTCGACTCGCTGTCGCTCGCGAGTCAGCAACTCGTGACGCTGGCGCGCGCGTTGGCGTCGCGTCCCAAAGTGCTGATACTCGACGAGCCCACCGCCAGCCTGTCCGCTGCCGAAGCCGACCGGCTGTTCGCGCGGCTCGCGCCGTTGCGCGACGAGGGCGTCGCGATCCTGCTGGTGTCGCATCGGCTCGGCGATTTGCGGCGCGTGGCGGACCGTGTGGCGATTGTGCGCGACGGGCGCCTTGTCGCCGATCTGCGCGCACCGATCGATTTCGACGCTGCCGTCGAGACGATGATCGGCCGGCCGCTGCCGTCCGCACGCACCCAAACGACACAACCGGCCGCGTCGCTCGAACCGTGCTTCAGCGCGCGCGGTCTTCAGTTGACGCCGACCAGCGTTCCTTTCGACCTCGACCTGCAGCGCGGCGAAATCGTGGCGATCGCGGGGCCGGTGGGCGGCGGCAAATCGCGGCTCGCACGGACGATCTTAGGCGCGGCCCATGGTTGCGGCGGCCGAATGACGTTCGACGGCAAACCCTGGCGTCCACGTTCTCCCGCCGACGCGATTCGCGCCGGCGTCTTTCTGGCGGGCGAGGATCGCTGGCGCAGTTCGCTGTTTCCCGACAGCGTGCCGTTCGCGTCGATTGCGGGCACGCTCAGTTTTCCGTTCCTGTCGCGCTGGTTCCGGCGCGGCGTGGTTCGCGAAGCCGCGGAGCGTGCTACCGCAAGCGAAGCAATCGAAACCTTCGGCATTCGCTGCACCGGTCCCGACGATCGCCCGACGCGGTTATCGGGCGGTAATCAGCAGAAAGTCGTGCTGGCCCGCTGGCATGTCGAACCCGCGCGGCTGTTACTGCTCGACGAACCGTTTCAAGGCGTCGATGCCGGCGCGCGCGCCGATATCGTCGATACCTTGCGGCGGCACGCGCCGGAACGCGCGACGCTCGTATTCGTCAGCGACCTCGAGGAAGCGCTGGAGGTGGCCGACCGCGTCGTCCGGTTCGATCGCGCGACGCTCGAACGTTTACCCACTCACGAACTGAGTCCCGAAGGGCAGTCATGAAAACCGCCACGCCTTCTGTTGCCGGCGAGACCTCGGTCGCCCAACACGCCCGTCCTGCATTGCGTGGCTTACGCGGTTTGCGCGATCAGTTGGAGCGCACCGGCATCCTGCTCGTGCTGGCCTTGCTGATCGCCGTGTTCGCCATCAAGGAACCCGCGTTTCTGAATCTCGACAACCTCCTCAGCATTCTGCAGGCAGTGTGGATCGTCGCGTTGCTCGGCATTGGCGTGACGATCACGCTAGCCGCGGGCGGCTTCGATCTGTCGGTGGGCAGCGTGGCCGCGTCCGCGCAGATGGCGGCCAGCTACGTATTGATTGTCTGGCATGGCAGCGCGCTCGGCGCGGTCGCCGCATGCGTGGCGCTCGGCGTCGCGGCCGGTCTGTTCAACGGCCTGCTGATCACGCGCCTGCGCGTGCCGGATCAACTGGCGACACTCGGCACGCTGTTCCTGCTGGCCGGTCTGCAACTGATTCCGACCGGCGGCCGCTCGCTCGCCACCGGCACCGTGCTGCCCGACGGTACGGAAGCGAGCGGCCTGTTCTCCGACGCGTTTCTGGCGCTCGGCCGCCTGCGTGTTTTCGACATGGTGCCGCTGCCGGTGCTGGTTCTGGTCGCCGTCACGGTGCTGGCCTGCATCGCGATGGAAACGACCCGCTGGGGCCGCGTGATCTATGCGATCGGCGGCAATGAAACGGCGGCGCGACTCGCCGGCGCGCCGACCGCGCGCTACCGGATCGCGGCCTATGTCGCCTCGGGCGCAATCGCGTCGCTGGGCGGCGTGCTGATCGCCGCGCGCGTCGGACGCGGCGATGTGAGCGCGGGGCACTCGCTGCTGCTCGATGCGGTTGCCGCCGCGTTGATGGGCTACGCGGTGTGGGGCGCAAAGCGGCCCAATGTGTTCGGCACCGTGGTCGGCGCGGTGTTCGTCGGCGTGTTGCTCAATGGCTTGACCATGCTCAACGCGCCGTACTACATGCAGGATTTCATCAAGGGCGTGTTGCTGGTGCTGGCGCTGGCGTTCACGTTCAGCGTCGGCCGGCGCGGCGACTCGCGTGGGTAGATGGCGCTGCGCACGCGGCAACCATCGTTTGCCATCCGAAGGAATATCGATTGCCGAATCGTTCAGTTTGCGCGTGCGACGCCCGCTGATAGATTGAGCGAACGGTCATTCATATGGAGACTCCCATGGCAGAGGTTGACGAAGCGGCATCATCGAACACGCTCGACGTGAACCGGCAGGCGGTGCGTATCATCGTCGACGACGCGCAGGCCATCGCGGTCGCGCACGAACTGGCCGCGCGCCTCGCGCCAGGCGCGGCCACGCGCGACAGCGAACGCCGCTTGCCGTACGAAGAGATCGACTGGTTCTCGCAATCGGGGCTGTGGGCGATCACGGTACCGAAGGCCTATGGCGGCGCGGGTGTGTCGTTCGTCACGTTGACGGAGGTCGTGAAGATCGTCGCGGCAGCCGATCCGTCGCTCGGGCAGTTGCCGCAGAATCATTTCGGTCTGGTCGACGTGATCGCGCTGACCGGCTCGGAAGCGCAGAAACAGTATTTCTTCGCGCAGGTGCTGAACGGCAAGCGCTTTGGCAACGGTTTTTCGGAGAAGGGCACGAAGAACGTGCTCGACCTGAAAACCAGCGTGACGCGCGACGGTGACGATTACGTCGTGCAGGGCACCAAGTTCTATTCGACCGGCGCGCTGTTCGCCGACTTCGTGCCGGTGCTGGGACTCGACGCCGAACGCAAAGGCTGGCTCGCCTACATTCCGAAGGGCACGCCGGGCCTCACCGTGATCGACGACTGGTCGGGTTTCGGTCAACGCACCACGGCGAGCGGCACGGTGGTGCTGGAAAACGTGCGTGTACCGGCTTCGCATGTCTTGCCGGCGCACCGCGTGTCCGAGTTTCCGACCCTCAACGGGCCGGTTTCGCAGATCATCCAGGCCGCCATCGACGCCGGCATCGCCAAAGCCGCGATCGACGACACGCTCGGCTTCGTGCGTTCGCGCTCGCGGCCGTGGCTCGACAGTGGGGTCGAGCGCGCGAGCGACGATCCGCTGACCGTGCGCGAGATCGGCCATCTGCATATTCAACTGCATGCCGCCGAGGCGTTGCTCGAACGGGCCGCGCGCGTGATCGACGCGATCGCCGCGCAAGCTGAAACGAGCGAGGACGACGTGGCGCGCGCCTCGGTCGCGGTCGGCGAGGCCAAGGTACTGACCACGGAAGTCGCGCTGCTGGCCGGTGAAAAACTGTTCGAGCTGGCGGGCACCCAATCGACGCTCGCCGAACATAACCTCGATCGCCATTGGCGTAACGCCCGCGTTCACACGTTGCATGACCCCGTGCGCTGGAAATATCACCTGGTGGGCAACTACTACCTGAACGGCGTCAAGCCGGCGCGTCACCCGTGGAATTGACGCGGTTTCCACGCCACATTCTCAAACAGACACCATCATGGCCAGAGAAATTCGCCTGAACGCGTTCGACATGAACTGCGTGGGCCATCAGTCGCCGGGCTTATGGGCGCATCCGCGCGACATGTCGTGGCGTTACCGGCAACTCGACTATTGGACCGATCTCGCGAAGCTGCTCGAACGCGGCAAGTTCGACGGGCTGTTTCTCGCCGACGTGCTGGGTATTTACGACGTCTTCAACGGCAACGGCGACGCCGCGCTCCGCCAGGCGGCGCAAGTGCCGGTCAACGATCCGATCCTGCTGGTCTCGGCAATGGCGAACGTGACCACGCATCTCGGCTTCGGCGTGACCTGCTCGCTGTCGTACGAGCACCCGTATCCGTTCGCGCGCCGCATGTCGACGCTCGATCATCTGACCAACGGCCGGGTCGGCTGGAATATCGTGACGTCGTATCTGGATAGCGCCGCGCGTAATGTCGGCTTGCCGGCGCAGGCGAATCACGACGATCGCTATGCGCTTGCCGAGGATTATCTCGAGGTTTGCTACAAGCTGTGGGAAACCTCGTGGGAAGACGATGCGGTGGTGCGCGATACGGCGCGCCAGGTCTTCACCGAACCGTCGAAGGTGCATCCGATCAATCACCGGGGACCGTTTTTCAACGTGCCCGGCATCCATCTCTGCGAGCCGTCGCCACAGCGTACGCCGGTGATTTATCAGGCCGGCGCATCGAAGCGCGGCAAGAATTTCGCCGCACAGCACGCCGAATGCATTTTTATCGCCGCGCCGTCGCGCACGATTCTGAAGAGCTTTGTAGCCGATATCCGGGCGCGCGTGAAGTCGTTCGGCCGCGATCCGCACGACGTGCTGATTTTCAATCTGCACACGGTGATCACCGGCAAGACTTCGGCGCAGGCGCATGCGAAACACGCGGACTATCGCTGCTATACCAGTGACGAAGGCGCGCTCGCACTGATGTCCGGCTGGACCGGTATCGATCTGTCGAAGTATGACCTCGATGAACCGCTGCGCCATGTCGAGAGCAATGCGGTGCAGTCTGCCGTGGAGGCGCTCTCCAGCGCGGACCCGACACGCGTCTGGACCGTGCGCGAGATCGCGAAGTGGGGCGGCATAGGCGGGCTCGGGCCGCTCTCGGTGGGCAGCCCGCAAGAGATCGCCGACGAATTGCAGTCGTGGGTCGAGGAGACCGACGTGGACGGTTTCAATCTCGCCTATGCACTGACGCACGAGAGCTTTAGCGACTTCGTCGATCTGGTCGTGCCGGAACTGCAACGGCGCGGCGTCTACAAAACCGACTACGCCAGCGGCTCGCTGCGCGAAAAGCTGCATGGCAAGGGGCCACGGCTCGCCGAACCGCATCCGGGCGCGGCGTATCGCGTGCGAACGCCCGCGCATGCCGGCTAGCGCCTGCCGGTTTATCTGGAACGTCACTCACCAACAGGTTGGAGATCATCGATGAGATCGTTGTTTCGTCGCAAGCTGGATGTGAAACTCAAATCGGCGACGCTCGCTGTTCTGGCCGCGGCGCTGGTGGCCAATACTGCTGTTAGCGTCATCGCCCAGGCCGCGCCGCTCAAGGGCGCGCCCGCGCCGTTCGACAAAGGCGGCGTGAAGGTTGCGCTCGTCAACTATCTGTCGACCGGCGATTTCTTCCAGGCCTATGAAGCCGGTGCGCAGAAGCAGGCGAAAGCGCTCGGCATCGATCTGCGCATCTACGAAGGCCGTCAGGATGCCGCCGAACAGCGCGAGCAGATCCAGCAGGCGATCAGCCTGGGTGTCTCGGCGATCATCGTGAATCATGGCTTGCCGGAGTCGCTCAAGGACGTCGTGCAGCGCGCGTTGGACAAGGGCATCAAGGTCGTCGCATTCGACGTCGATCTCGGCAACCCGAAGGTGCCGCAGATCGAACAGAGCGATCGCGATCTGGCTTCGCTGTTGCTCGATCAGGCCGTCAAGGACAATGGCGACGGCTTTGCCGCAGGCTATGTCTACGTGGCCGGTTTCGCGCCGCTCGACCGGCGCGATGCGGTGTGGCGCGACTTCAAGGCGGCTCACCCGAAGGTGCAGGAAAAGGCGCGTTGGGGCACCGTGGACAACCCGATCGCGCAATCGGTGGCGAATCAGGCGGCTGCCGCGTATCGCGCGCATCCTGACATTCGCGTGGTGTTCGCGCCTTACGACGAATTCGCGCGCGGCGCGAAGCTCGCGGCGGACGAAGCGAACCTGTCGTCAAAATTGCGCATTTACAGCGCCGATATCTCGACCTCCGACATCGAAGCGATTCGCGCGCCGAACAGCGCCTGGGTGGCGACGGCGGCGACCAATTCGGCGGTGGTCGGCGCGGTGTCTGTGCGCGCCGCCGCCTTGTTGCTGGCCGGGCAGGCGCCCGCGCATCGGATCGTCGTCAAGCCGACCCTGATCACGCGCGACGATCTGGTGAAGAACAACATCCGGACGATTGCCGAACTGGGCGAGAAATTCCCAGCATTCCGTTCGAGCGATGCGGCTACGGCGGGGTGGATTCCGGCGGCGGAGTAGGAGGGAAGAGTAAGCGCGATGCAAAAAGCGGTCACGTGATGTTCTCACGTGGCCGCTTTTGTTTGAGCTTGAAGCAATGGCGTGGCTCGACGCTCGTCGCGCCGGACTTTCGTCCGGCCCCCCTCCTCAGAACGGCCGGCTGCCCGCCAGACTGATGCGCTTGAGCACCCGCCGCTGCGACGGCTCGAACTCCGTGCGCGCATGCAACGTCGCCTGATTGTCCCAGTAGACGATATCGCCGGCCTGCCACTTGTGCGTGTAAAAGAACCGCGGCGAACTCAGATGCGCGCGCAACTTTTCGATCAGCGCGGCGCCCGCGACCGGATCGTAATCGACGATTTCGACTTCGGTGCGCAGGCCCAGGTACAACAGCCGCTTGCCGCTTTGCGGATGCGTGCGTACCAGCGGATGCGCAACCCACGGTTCCAGCGGCGTGATATTCGGCGTGCGGTAGAGCGGAGCGCCGCCGTCGAGCGGAAACTTGCGGCGCAGGAACGGGTTATAGGTGATCAGCTTCAGACCGTCGATCCGTGCGCGGGTGGCTTCATCGAGTGCCTCGTACGCGGCGACCAGGTCGTACCAGCTCGTGTCGCCGCCTTGCTCCGGCACTTCGAGCGCATAGAGCAGCGAGCCGGACGAAGGCTCGGGCGTCCAGTGGTGATCGGAATGCGCGGGCAGATCGTGATTGCCGAGCAGGCCGTCGTCGACGTTCGATACCACGACGATGTCCGGCACCGCGCCGGCCGCATCCGAACCGAGCACCGGCGCATTACGCGGCGGTGTGTAGATGGAGCCGAAATAGCCGGCAAGGCGGCGGTATTGTGTGTCGTCCAGTTGCTGGCCGCGAAACACCAGAATGCGATGGTCGAGCAGTCCTTGCTTGAGGGCGAGGATATGTTGCGCGTCGAGCTCGCGTGCGGCATCCAGTCCGCTCACTTGCGCGCCGAGCGCGACGCCGTCGGGACGCGTGATGGAAAACTTCACTGAGCCCGCCTGTACGGTGGCCGGCTTCGCGTC
Organism: Paraburkholderia bryophila; assembly: GCF_003269035.1. GTDB lineage: Bacteria > Pseudomonadota > Gammaproteobacteria > Burkholderiales > Burkholderiaceae > Paraburkholderia > Paraburkholderia bryophila. Next base: position 370,349 of record NZ_QLTK01000003.1, read on the forward strand.
CTTTCCATGCGCCAGGCTGAAGCGTTCGCTGGGCGACGTGCCGTTCAGATGAAACGCGCCGATGGCCTGCTCGCGCTGAATCGCCGGGTTATGCGACGAGATCACGCGGGCATTGCGCCAATGACGATCGAGCCGCAATCGCTCGCTGGTTGCCGACGCGCCACCCACTTCGAACAGCAGCGTGGTCGCCTCGAGCACCTGCGCGATCACGATCTGTTGCGCCTGGTAGGCTTCGATATCGAGCGCGATGTAGGTGGCTTCAGTCGCGCGGCCAGCCGCGCGTGCCTGTGACACGCGCTCCAGACTCTGCGCGAGCGCATTGACCAGGCTGTCCGCTGCATAACTCAAGCTTGCCAGCCGGCCGATCACACGTTGCACCAGCGGGTTGTCGCGCGGACTCGATTTGCCGGGCACGCCGAACGTGCGGGTATGCGCCCGCGCGAACGCCGTGGCATCGCGCAGCGCGGCACGGGCAATGCCGGCCAGCGTCGCGAGATGCACGTTCTGATAGAACGCGATCTGGAACGTGTCGTGCTGCGGCTCCGATAAACGATGGCGCAGCAGGATCTGTTCTTCCGTGACTTCGACGTTATCGAAACGCGTCGTGCCGCTCGCCGTGAGGCGTTGGCCGAAGCCATCCCAGTCGTCGATACGGTTCACGCCGGGCGCGTCGCCGCGCACCATCAGGTTGACGTCGTGTTCGCCGTCGTGCGCGTTGACGTTGATCCAGTCCGCGTACAGGGAGCCGGTGCTGTAGTACTTCTCGCCGTTCAGGCGCCAGAGGCGTGGGTCGTGCGGATCGCGGGTGAGGGTGACGGAATTGTGCGTCGACGCGGTGCGTTCCGACAGTGCCGCGCCAACCAGTTCGCCATTCGCCACGCGCGTGAGCCAGCGCTCGCGGGTCGCCTCGTCATCCCCTTCGAGAAGGTTTTCGATGAAGCCGACATTGAGCCGCAGAATTTGCGGCAGATTCGAATCGGCTTCGCCGAGACCGATCAGCAGGCGGAAAAATTGCGGCAGCGTGACGCCGCCACCGCCATAACGCTGCGGCACGCGCAGCGCGGGGAAGCCGGCTTCGCGCAACCATTGCACCGCTTCGTGGGCGAGTTCGCGCTTCTGTTCACGCGCCACGGCACCCACCGCGATGCGTTGGAAAACGTCGGCGAAACGTGCCTGCAAGGCGGCGTCACGGTCGCCGTCGGCGTGCGACGAAGGAATGTGCGCGTCGAGATGCTGCTGCGGAAGGGTCGTCATGCTGGGCGAGGGAGGTCGTGGCAACGCGTAAACATAAGCACGGCGAACGCAATGAACAAACAACGAAACGCCATATGAATATCTCGAACCGCGACGGGAGATCGACGTCGGCAGCGACTCTCGCCGTTATCCGGGTACCTGCTAAGCATAGCTAAAACGCTCGTTTATCCCGGCGATCCGGCGTTGTTAGGATCGGAGCTTCGTCGTATTGATTGACTGGACATTCAGGCCGTGACCCTCTCCATTTTTCGTTCGCTCTTTCGTTCTCTCTATCGTTCGCTCGCCCGCGCGACGTTGAGCTCCCTGTTGGCCGTGAGCGTGAGCGCAAGCCTGGGCCTGAGCCTGAATATCAGCGCGGCGCACGCGCAGACCGCCAAACCCGTGCCGGCGCCGGTAAAACTGCGCATCGGCTACCAGAAGTCCTCCACGCTCATCACCATCCTCAAAGCGCGCGGCTCGCTCGAACAGGCGTTGGCGCCGCTCGGCGTGACCATCACGTGGAACGAGTTCGCCAGCGGCTTGCCGTTGACCGAAGCGCTCAACGCCGACGCGGTCGACTTCAGCGCCGACGTGGCCGATACGGTGCCGGTGTTTGCCCAGGCCGCGCATGCCAGCTTCGTGTATGTCGCGCAGGAAGCGCCGTCGCCCGGGGCGCAGGCCATCATCGTGAAACGCGACGGGCCGCTGCATACGCTGGCGGATCTGAAAGGCCAGCGTATCGCCGTGACCAAAGCCGCGGGCAGCCACTATCTGCTGCTCGCCGCGCTCGCCAAAGGCGGCCTCACGCCGGCGGACGTGCGCATCAGCTATCTGACTCCCGCCGACGGACGTGCCGCGTTCGAGCGCGGCAGCGTGGACGCCTGGATCACCTGGGACCCGTATGTCGCGTCGGTGGACAAAGCGCCGGACGTGCGCATCCTCGCGAACGGCGAAGGGCTCGCGTCGTATCAACGCTACTACCTGGCGTCCACGAGCTTTGCGGCGGCGCATCCGGACGTGATCGGTACGGTGTTCGCGCAACTGACGGCGACGGGCGACTGGGTGCGCGCGCACCCGGCCGACGCGGCGCAGCTGCTCGCGCCGATCTGGGGGCTCGACGCGGCCACCATCGAGCGCGCTAACGCACGCCGCAGCTATGCCGTACGCGCGGTGGAACCCCAGAATTTCGGCGAGCAGCAGAAGATCGCCGATACGTTCTATCGCGCGGGTCTGCTGCCCGCGCCGGTCGATACGGCGAGTGCGTTGCGCTGGAATTTCAGCGCGAAGCGGGCCGCGTCCGCGTCGGTAGCGACATCGACAGCGACATCGACAGCGAAATCGACAGCGAAATCGACAGCGAAATCGACAACGGCGTCGACCGACTAGGCCGCAGCGACCAAACCGATGCTTCTTTGGAAATCACAATAAATTGGTTCGGCGGCGGCCGGCTCTCTCGCATAGTGTCTCCTGATGGCTATAGGCGGTTGATTTCGCCGCCGGCTCGAACCAGCGCGTAATGAATCGCGCGATATCGAAGGAGACGTCATGACGCTTGAACTCGCAGAACGAACCAGCCACGCGCTGCTCGACAGCGCCCGTTCCCGTGCCGCCGAAGCGGGTTTGCCCTACGCCGGCGGTCTGTCGCCGCAGGACGCGTGGGCGCTGGTACAGGCCGGCGACGCGGTGCTGGTCGACGTGCGCAGCGGCGAGGAACGCAAATTCGTCGGCCTCGTGCCGGACAGCGTGCACGTGGCCTGGGCGACCGGCACGAGCCTGACGCGCAATCCGCGCTTCGTGCGCGAGCTGGAAGCGAAGACCGGCAAGGACGCGCTGGTGCTGTTGCTGTGCCGCAGCGGCAACCGCTCGGCGCAGGCCGCTGAAGCAGCGGCGAAGGCCGGCTTCACGCAGGTCTTCAATGTACTGGAAGGATTCGAAGGGGAGCTGGACGACGCGCAACGGCGCGGCGCCAGCAACGGTTGGCGCTTTCACGGGCTGCCGTGGATTCAGGACTGAAGCGTCCTTGAGATCCACGTCGCACTTTACGGGGAGTCATCGCTATGGCTGTGTTTGATGTCGACGAGATCGTTCTCGCGTTGCAGACGGTCCGCCAGCAATGGCGTGAAGTGCAGAAGCGTTCGCTCGAACCGGGCGGGCGCGAATTGCCGGGGCGTGAAGCGCTCGCGCAAATCGTCGATACGCTCAAGGGCGTGCTGTTTCCGATGCGGCTCGGGCCGCCCGATCTGCGTCAGGAGAGCGAGAACTTCTACGTGGGTCACGCGCTCGACGCCGCGCTGCATGGGCTGTTGAGCCAGGCGCGGCTGGAGCTGCATTACCGCAGCCGCCACGACCCGCCGCCCGCGGCGGTGATCGAGGCGCAGGCCGGCATCGTGGTGCGCGCATTCGCGGCGCGTCTGCCGGCGATCCGCGGCCTGCTCGACAGCGACGTGCTGGCGGCCTTTCACGGCGACCCCGCCGCGGGCAGCGTCGACGAGGTGCTGCTGTGCTATCCCGGCGTGCTGGCGATGATCCATCATCGGCTCGCGCATGAGCTCTATGGCCTCGGGCTACCGTTGCTGGCGCGCATCGTGGCCGAACACGCGCATGCGCAGACCGGCATCGACATTCATCCGGGCGCGCGGATCGGCGCGGGTTTCTTCATCGATCACGGGACCGGCGTGGTGATCGGCGAGACGGCTGTCATCGGCGAACGGGTGCGCGTCTATCAGGCTGTCACGCTGGGCGCGAAGCATTTTCCACGCGACGCGCAAGGGCATCTGGAGAAAGGCCACGCGCGCCATCCGATTGTCGAGGACGACGTCGTGATCTATGCAGGCGCAACGATTCTCGGCCGCGTCACGCTCGGCCGGGGCTCGGTGATCGGCGGCAATGTGTGGCTCACGCAGGACGTTGCGGCGGGTTCGCATGTCACGCAGGCCGTGTCGCGCAACGAAGGCACGAGTCCGGCCGTGGTCCACGAACTCACGCCGTCCTCGGTACGTAGCGTGGCGCACGCCGTGGCTGCCGGAGCGCCGCGATGAGTGGTCTGCTCGTGCGGGAATTCGGCGCCGCGGTGCGGCGCCTGCGCGAGGCGTCCGGCTGGTCGCAGGAGCAACTGGCCGAATATGCCGGGCTCAACCGCTCGTATGTCGGCGAGATCGAACGGGGTTCCGCGATCGCGTCGATCGTCACGCTCGACAAGCTAGCGCGAGCCTTCGGCGTGCCGGTGGAACGTCTGCTCGGCGATGCGAGCGTGCCGCCCGACGCCGCCGCGCTGACCCACGCCGCGCTTGCCGGTCCCGCTGCAATTCGCTAGATCGGACTCGCTGCCGGCTAGATCGGACTCGCCGCTGTTTGCCCTCGTTTGCCGTCTATAGCATGTTGAACGGCCACGCCGCGCTCCCGATAATCGCTTTCGTTCATAAGCTTTCCCGTTTTTCTTCTATCAAACCCGGAGCTCTTCCAGATGACAGCAACCGTGGGCGGCCTGACGGCGCTCGGCGATACCGCAGCAAGGCAACTAGCCAATGCCACTAAAACCGTTCCGCAACTCGCCACGATCACGCCGCGCTGGCTCACGCATCTGTTGCAATGGCTGCCGGTCGAGGCCGGTATCTATCGCCTGAATCAGGTGAAGAATCCGGAAGCCGTGAAAGCCGCCTGCACCGCGCGCGAAGACGAGAGCATCCTGCCGCGCACCTTCGTGCCGTATGAAGAGCAGCCGCGCGAATACTTCCTGAATGCGGTCAGCACGGTGCTCGACGTGCATACGCGCATCTCGGATCTGTACAGCAGCCCGCACGATCAGATCAAGGAACAACTGCGCCTCACGATCGAGACGATCAAGGAGTTGCAGGAAAGCCAGTTGATCAACAATCCGGACTACGGCCTGCTCGCCAACGTGGCGGAAGAACAGCGCGTGTTTCCGCTGACCGGCGCGCCGACGCCCGACGATCTCGACGAACTGCTGACCCGGGTCTGGAAAGAGCCGGCGTTCTTCCTGACGCATCCGCTCGCGATCGCCGCGTTCGGCCGCGAATGCACCCGCCGCGGCGTGCCGCCGCCGACCGTGAGCCTGTTCGGCTCGCAGTTCCTGACGTGGCGCGGCATTCCGCTGATTCCGTCGGACAAGGTGCCGGTCGCCGACGGCAAAACCAAGATTCTGCTGCTGCGCGTCGGCGACAAGCGCCAGGGCGTGGTCGGTCTGTTCCAGCCGGGTGTCGCCGGCGAGCAGGGTCCGGGGCTGTCGGTTCGCTTCATGGGCATCAACAACCACGCGATCGCGTCGTATCTGATCTCGCTCTATTGCTCGCTGGCGGTGCATTCGCCGGACGCGCTGGCAGTGCTCGATGACGTGGAGATCGGCAAGTACCATGACTACCCAGACACCTACAAGTAAGCCCATGGAGAGCGTCCTGCCGCACGACGTGCCGAGCGGTCCGCCGGCGGGCTTGCCCGATCCGGCCGTGCTGGCCTCGCTCGCCAATGCGTTCTTCGCGGCGCTGCCGGGGCAGTCCGCGCAGGCGGGCGGTGTGCCCGGCGTGGCGGGCACGTTGCCGCTCACGGCGCCGGTCACCAGCGAGATCGGCAATCCGGCGCCTGCCGGTTCGCCGCTCGCGGGGCCGGGCGGCACGGGCACCGGGGTGCCGGGCGCGGCGTTGCCGCAGGGGCATCTGCCGGGCGGCAACCTGCTGCCCTCGGCACCGACCCAGGTGCTGTCGCTGGGTAACCGCGCGCCGGCTCTCGCGCCGCACGCGGTGGCGCAGAACGGCTTGCCCGATAGCGTCGTGACGGTTGCGCCCGCACTCGATCCGCGCTTCGGCGGCGCCACGTTGGGCGTGCCGGAAGGGCACGGGGCGCAGCGGCCGTCGGTGGGCGGTGCGCCGCTTTCGTCAGCTTCGTCGGCTGCGTCTGCTTCGCCGGCTTCGGCCTCGCCGTTTTATTTTGTTGGCGAGGCTGAACAGGCGCGCGGCTCGCATGTCGCGTCGCCGGAGATCGTCGTGCCGGGCTGGCAAGAGGTCAGCGGGCAGGCCTTCGGTCTGCCCGCCGTCGATCAACCGCTCGCCGGGCAGCGTTTTCCGTACGACCGGCCGGGGGCGTCGCCGTCAGTGCCGGCCGGCACGGCAACGTCGCCTGCGGGTGGCTCGCATTACTTTCTCGATCTGAGCGAAGCCTCGCGTGGACCGGCTGCCGCGGACGACGTGCCGCATGCGGGACTGTCTGCCCACCCGCCGTTCGACGTGAATGCGATCCGGCGCGACTTCCCGATTCTGCAGGAGCGTGTCAACGGCCGTCAGTTGGTGTGGTTCGACAATGCCGCCACCACGCACAAGCCGCAGGCGGTGATCGACCGGCTCGCGTATTTTTATGCGCACGAGAACTCGAATATTCACCGCGCGGCGCATGCGCTCGCCGGCCGCGCCACCGACGCGTACGAAGCGGCACGCAGCAAGGTGCAGCGTTTCATCGGCGCGGCGTCGCCGGAGGAAATCGTCTTCGTGCGCGGCACCACCGAGGCGATCAATCTGATCGCCAAAACGTGGGGCGTGAAGCACGTGGGCGAGGGCGACGAGATCATCGTCTCGCATCTGGAGCATCACGCGAACATCGTGCCGTGGCAGCAGCTTGCCGCGCAAACCGGTGCGAAACTGCGCGTGATTCCGGTCGACGACAACGGCCAGGTACTGCTCGACGAATACCGGCGTTTGCTCAACGACCGGACCCGGATCGTCTCGGTCACGCAGGTGTCGAACGCGCTGGGCACGGTGGTGCCGGTGAAGGAAATCGTCGAGCTCGCGCATCGCGCGGGGGCCAAGGCGCTGGTCGACGGCGCGCAGTCGGTGTCGCATATGCGGGTGGATGTGCAGGCGCTGGACGCGGACTTTTTCGTGTTCTCGGGGCACAAGCTGTTCGGTCCGACCGGTATCGGCGTGGTGTACGGCAAGCGCGCGATCCTGGAGGACATGCCGCCGTGGCAAGGCGGCGGCAACATGATCGCCGACGTCACCTTCGAGCGCACGGTGTTCCAGCCGCCGCCGAACCGTTTCGAAGCCGGCACCGGCAATATCGCCGACGCGGTCGGTCTGGGCGCGGCGATCGACTACGTGCTGCGGGTGGGCATCGAGAATATCGCGCGCTACGAACACGATCTGCTGGCGTATGCGACGAGCGTGCTGCAACCGGTGCCGGGCGTGCGTCTGATCGGCACGGCGCGCGACAAGGCCAGCGTGCTGTCGTTCGTGTTGAAGGGCTATGAGACCGAAGAAGTCGGTCAGGCGTTGAACGAGGAGGGCATCGCCGTGCGCTCGGGGCATCATTGCGCGCAGCCGATCCTGCGACGCTTCGGCGTGGAGGCGACCGTGCGGCCCTCGCTCGCGTTCTACAACACCTGCGACGAGGTCGATGCGCTGGTGTCGGTGGTGCGGCGGCTTTCGTCGCGACGCTGACGGCTGGCGTTTCAGGCTTCGCGGTTCTTCGCTCTGACGGGGCCGTGTCGACGCCGTCAGGTGGCTGCTTTGGTGGCCACCTGACGGCGTTTTTTGCATGGCATGAACGTTTTGCCAGCAGGCGGGGCAACGGTGCATAACCTTATGAACTTTGCTTGGTTGCCCGGCGCGGTGCGAGCCGCTAACTTCAGCGGTTTAGCGTCCACCTCTCTACTGGCCAGCGTATGACATCCCGCGACCCGTTTCACACCGACACCCCGGCTCTCATCGACTTGAGCGACCCGCGTGACCTTAGCGACCCGCGCCGGCGCACGCTTCTGAAAGCCGCCGCCGCCGGCGTGGCGAGTTTCGCCGCGGGCACGCTGCTGCCCTCGCAACAGGCGCGGGCGCAAACGCCGTCCAACGGTAAAACCTTGCGCATCGGCTTTCAGAAATACGGCAACTTCGTCGTGCTCAAGGCACGCGGCTCGCTGGAAAGGCGTCTCGCCGCGCAGGGCGCGTCGGTGCAGTGGCTTGAGTTCCCCGCCGGTCCGCAACTTCTCGAAGGTCTGAACGCGGGCGCGGTGGACGTGGGCACGGTGGGCGAAACGCCGCCGATCTTCGCGCAGGCCGCCGGGGTCGACTTTGTCTATCTCGCCAACGAGGCGCCCGCGCCGAAGGGCGAAGCGATCGTCGTGCCGCACGACTCGCCGATTCGCTCGGTCGCGGATCTGCGCGGCAAGAAGGTCGCGCTGAACCGCGGTTCGAACGTTCATTATTTGCTGGTCAAGGCCTTGCAGCACGCGGGCCTGTCGTACACCGACATCCAGCCGGTCTATCTGACGCCGGCCGACGCGCGCGCCGCCTTCGTGCAGAACAGTATCGACGCCTGGGTGATCTGGGACCCGTATCTCGCCGCGGTCGAACGGCAGGCCAACGCGCGCGTGATCGTCGATGGCGAAGGGCTCGTGCGCAACACGCAGTACTACGTCGCCGCGCGCAAATTCGCCGACGCGCAGCCGCAGTTGCTGCGCGAACTGCTGGCCGAACTCGATCAGGTCGACAAGTGGAGCCGCGATCATATTCCGGCGGCCGCGAACCAGTTGTCGCCGCTCGTCGGACTCGACGCGCCGACGCTCGAACTCGCGTTGAATCGCGCCAGTTTCGGCGTGCAACCCATCAACGCCGCCACGCTCGATTACCAGCAACAGATCGCCGATACGTTCAGCGAGTTGAAGCTGATTCCGAAGAAGCTGATCGTGTCGGATGCGAAATGGCGCGCGGCGTGATGTGACAGCAAGCTCGGCGCAGCGCGATTACACTGGCGCGATCTGCCTCGATTCGTTGAAGCGTGCCGATGTCGCGTCAGCTTCGTCTGGTCGCTTTGACGCGTCTCTATATCACCGCGCCTGAATGGAGAACATCATGAGTGAAACGGTCGTATCGAACCCGGCGCACGCGCGTCTTGCGTGGATCGCGGGTGTGGGGGCGAGCGCCGGACTCGGCGCGGCGCTGGCGCGTCGATTTGCACGCGAAGGTTTCAGCGTGGCGGTGACGGGCCGCTCGCACGAGCGTCTTGCGATCGTCGTCGACGAGATTCGCGCGGCGGGCGGGCAAGCGCAGGCGTTTCCCGGCGACGTCACCAGTGAGCGCGATCTGAATGCGATCGCACGGCAACTCGCAAAGCACGGCACGCTTGAAGTTGCGATTTTCAACGCGGCAGGCGCGACCCGTGCACCGACGCTCGAACTCAGCGCGGAACAATTCGAGGCGGCCTGGCGCGTCACGACGCTAGGCGGCTTTCTGTTTGCCCGTGCGGCATTGGAGCCGTTGCTCGCAGCCGGTCGCGGCTCGCTGCTATTCACCGGCGCGACGGCGGCGCTGCGCGGCCGTCCGCCGTTTGCCGCATTCGCGTCCGCCAAAGCCGGCTTGCGTTCGCTCACGCAAAGTCTCGCGCGCGAATTCGGTCCGCGCAATATTCACGTGGCGCATGTGGTGGTGGATGGCGGGATCGACGGCGAACGTCTGCGCACGTCCGCGCCGCAGCGGGTTGCCGAGCGTGGCCCGGACGGTCTGCTCAACCCCGACGAAATCGCCGACGCTTATTGGCATTTGCATCAGCAGGGGCGCACGGCGTGGTCGCAGGAAATCGATCTGCGGCCGTTCAACGAATCGTTTTGAGTCGACGGGCTTCCGGGCGGGGAGCGGTGCGCGTTACGAAACACCGCTAAAAACACGCCCTCACACTCACTCCGCCAGCGCCGCGAGCAACTGATTCTTCACGATCGCGGTCGCCAGCGGCTGCCGCCCAAACTCATACCAGCCGATGTGCCGGCGCCACGCCGTGCCCGGAATCGGCCTGACCGACAACAGCGGGTCGTCGTCCCACGCGGCATGCCGCAGACGCGGCACGATCGACGCGCCCACGTTCTGCCGGACCAGATCGGCAATCGCGGCGATCGAATTCATTTCCAGAATCGGCTTGACGTCGACGCGCAAGCGCCGCAGCAGGCTCGTGACATGCGTGCCGGTCAGCGACGACGTCTCGAAGCCGATAAACGGCAGACGCTTGAGCAAGGTGCTCACCGTTGCGTCGTCCGGCGCGCTCGCGGGATTGACCAGCAGCACCAGCGGCTCGTCGTAAAGACGTTCCCATAACTCGGGCAAGGTGGTCACGCGCGGTTCGCTGACGATCACCGCCGCGTCGATTTCCCCCGCCCGCACCTGGCGCGCCAGTTGGGCGCTGTCGCCGTGCGCGAGGCGTACCTTCAGACGTGGATACGAGACCTTCAGCCGGATCACGTTGGCGGCCAGAAAGCCCATCGACGACACCGTCGAGCCGATCGTGATCGAGCCTTCCACGCTGAGTTCGTCCGCTACGCCGCGCAACAGCGAGTCGTACGCGGCCACCACCGCGCGCGCCTGTTCGATGATCGAGCGGCCGGCGTCGTTCAACTGGATGCTGCGCCCGCTGCGGTCGAACAGTTGCCGCTCGCACACCCGCTCCAGCGTACGCATTTGCGCGCCGACCGCCGCATGCGTCAGCGCGATGCGGTCTGCGGCGGCCGCCATCGTGCCGTGTTTCTCGATGGCGAGAAACGTGCGCAGCATTCGAATTTCACTCATGCCGGATTCTCCTCAAAGGCCTTTGGGACGTGCGCGCGGAGCACGAATTCTCTTCATTCGCCTAAGCCCGATGATCGCACGAAACAAAAAAATTCTTTCCTTTCGGTAAAGAAAATAACGCTTTTTATTTTATTTGTGGCTCATGAGAATCGATCTGTCATAAATCGAATCGATGTCGTCAGCGCGGGGTCGCAAGCCGCGTGGCGGCGTCGTTGGCAGCCAGGGCGAGGAAACCCAACATGTCGCAAAACCAGCAGTTTTCGCAGTTTCCCTTTATCAGCGTGTCCGGCACGCCGCACGCGCGCGGCGTGCAATACGGCCGCGCGGCTGCGGCGCGGGTGCGCCTGAGCGCGTCCCGTTACGGTCAGACGCTGCGCAATCTCGGCTATAGCGAGGCGTCGCAAACGGCCTTGATCCGCTCGCTCGAACAGGTGATCGGCGAATTCCAGCCGGCCTATCTGGACGAAATGCGCGGCATCGCCGAAGGCGCGGACGTGCCGTTCGAAGACATCGTGATGATCAACGCCCGCACCGAGGTGCTGGCCAAAGCGCGCGCCGAAATGGCCCTGCAAGCCGACGACGAAGACGGTTGCACGGGCGTGCTGGTGCTGCCCTCGCGTTCGTCGAACGGGCAATTGATTCATGCGCAGAACTGGGACTGGAAGGCCGATTGTGTCGACACCGGCATCGTCTTGCGGGTGCGTAACGACGACGGCCCCGACTTTCTGACCTTCGTCGAAGCGGGTGGCCTCGCCCGCAGCGGGCTCAATGCGGCGGGCGTGTCGATCACCGCGAACTATCTGGAGTCCGAGCGCGACTTCATGCAGATGGGCGTGCCGTTGTCGCTGCTGCGCCGCCGCGTGCTGGAAGAACCGGTGTTTTCGAACGCGTTGCGGGTGATCGCCACCACGCCGAAATCGTGTTCGAACAACATCATGCTGGGGATGGCCGAGGGCTTCGGCATCGACTTCGAATGCGCGCCGAACGAGGCGTTCCCGATCTATCCGGGCGACGATCAACTGATCGTGCACGCGAACCACTGGGTCAGCCCGGTGGCGCGCACCAAGTTGCTGGACACCGGTTGCGAGAGTTCGCCGGACAGCTACTACCGCGACTGGCGCGTGCGTCAACTGCTGAACGCCACGCCGAAGGTGGACCGCGACGCCGTCAAGGCCGCGCTGTTCGACGCCTTCGGCACGCCGTATTCGGTGTGCCGTCCGCCGCGTCCGGGCACGCGCCACAACCTGACGGCGACGGTCGCGATGATCGTCATGCAGCCCGCCGCGGGCGAAATGGATGTCGCGCCGATGCCCGCGCTGAATCGCGTTTTCACGCGTTACAGCCTGCACCACGAGCCGCTCGCCGAGGTGGCTTGAGCGGTATCGGTTCGCGCGGCAGGTTCTGAATTAGTTAAAAAGGAATGACAGATGTTCGATGCAGAAAAGCGCTCCGCACCCGGTCATGAAAAAGCGCAGGCGCTCTACGACCTGGGGTCGACCACCGTCTACGCGAGCCGTCACGACGCGCGCTTTCCCTACGTGCTGTACGTGCCGCCTGAAGTCATGACGCCCGGCAACGACGTGCAACTGGTGGTCGCGATGCATGGCACCGGCCGCCAGTTCACGCAATACCGCGACGCGTTCGCGCCGTTCGGCCGCTGGAACCGCTGCATCGTGCTGTGCCCGCTGTTTCCGGTGGGCGTGCGCGGCGACGGTGATCGGAACGGCTTCAAGCGCTTGATCGACGGCGATATCCGCTACGACCAGGTGCTGCTCGACATGGTCGGCGAAGTGGGTGAGCGGTATGGCAAACGCTTCGAGCGGTTCGCGCTGTTCGGCTATTCGGGCGGCGGGCAGTACGTGAACCGCTTTGCGTACGCGCATCCGGAGCGGCTGTGGGCGGTGTCGATCGGCGCGCCGGGCAATGTGACCGTGCTGGATCATTCGAAAGACTGGTGGTTAGGCCTGGGCGGTTTCGAGCGCCACTTCGGCAAGCCGTTCGATCTGGCCGCCTTGCAGCGTGTGCCGGTGCAGATGATCGTCGGCCGGGCGGATCTGGAGACCTGGGAAATCACGGTGCCCGAAGATAGTGCGATGTATCTGCCGGGTATCAACGACGCGGGCGCCACACGTCCGGAACGCTTGCGTACGCTGAAGGCGTCGTTCGAAGCCGCCGGCGTGCGCGTGCGCTTCGACGAGCTGGCCAATATCGCCCACAACGGCATGCAGGTCGTCGACGTGGTTCAGGATTTCTTCGCGCAGGCGTTGCGCATGCTGCGAGCCGGAGGTTAGACCCATGCCCACCCCAAGCGACGCCGGAAAGCTCTGGAAAACCATCGTATCGACCGTGATCGGCGGCACGTTCGAGTGGTTCGACTTCATGGTGTACTCGTATTTTTCGAGCATGATCGCGCGGGTGTTTTTTCCTACCGTCGATCGCAGCGGGGCGTTGCTGCTGACCTTCGCGACGTTCGCGGTCGGCTTCCTGGTGCGTCCGCTCGGCGGTGTGCTGATGGGCATGGCGGCGGATCGCGTCGGACGGGTCCGGGTGCTGTCGTGGATCATGGTCCTGATGTCGATGGGCTCGCTGATCCTGGGGCTGACACCGGGGTATGCGACCCTGGGGCTGCTCGCGCCGCTGCTGGTGGTGGTCGGCCGTCTGGTGCAGGGCTTTGCGGTGGGTGCGCAGTTCGCGCTGTCGTCGGTGACGATTTACGAAGTCGCGCCGCCCGGGCGCAAGATGTTTTACGGCAGCTTCAATATGCTGTCGATCGGGGTCGCGGCGATGCTGTCGTCAGGGTGCAGTTTCCTGCTGTCGAAACATCTGTCGCATGCGGATCTGACGGCCTGGGGTTGGCGCGTGCCGTTCTTGATCGGCGCGCTGGTCGGACCGATCGGCTTCTATATCCGCCATCACGTCGACGAGTCGGACGAGTTTCATCGCATGCAGGCGCGCCCCGCGGCGCGGGCGCCGGTGCGCGAACGGATGCGCGACTTTGTGCGTGATAACGGCGACGCCGTGGTGTGCGCGATGGGCGTGATGATCGCCGGCACCTCGCTGAACTACGTGTGGAATGCGTATTTGCCGACCTATGCGCAGATGCAGTTGCATCTGTCGTTGAGTTCGTCGCTGCAAGGGGTGTTCGTCACGAGCATCGTGATGTGCGTGCTGTCGCCGGTGTTCGGCCTGCTGGCGGATCGGGTCGGCGCGTACCGGCTGTTTTTCTTCTTTATCGCGGGCTGGCTGGTCTGCGTGTTTCCACTGTTCGCGTACCTGCTGGCCGAGCCCACCGAGAGCAGTCTCATGGTCGTGCGACTGATCGGCATTCTGTTCCTGACGCTGCAGGGCGCCGCGCATCCGGGGATGCTGGTGAAGATTTTCACCGTGCAGGGGCGCTCTACCGGCGTGGCCATTTCGTATAACACGTCGGTCATGCTGTTCGGCGGGCTGGCGCCGTTTTATATCTCGCTGGTGGCGCACTTCACCGACGCGCGCTTCATTCCGCCGAGCTACCTGTTCGGCACCGGCGTGCTGGCGATCCTGCTGGTTCTCGGTACGCGTACCGGGCGGCGGGTGTTGCAGGCCGACCGGGAGGAACGCGGGCAACGCACGGCGCGCGAGGCGGGCATGCAGCGCGAGAATTCGACGGGAGACGCGGTTTGAGTCGGCGTGGATCTGGTGTCTGGACTTGCTGCTTTGGCTCGCTGCTTTAGCCCGCTGCTTTAGCCCGCTTAACCGCGCTCGTCCGGCGCCCCGCTGCGGCGTTGCGCGATGAAAACCTCGACATGAGCGATCGCCTGCTCGCATTGTTCCAGCGACAGGTGATGGATCGACGCCGGCAGCGGATCGAACCCGAGTTGTTCGGCCACCCAGCGGATTGCCTTCGCGCGCGCTTCGAACGGATTCACCTGGTCACGCCGGATCTTGCCCGCGACCAGCGGCTCGAGCACATCGTGCAGGCGGCTTTTGGCGTCGCGCAGCGCGGCGTCGGCGAGCCGCCCCAGCGGCACGTTGCGCGTACTGCGCGCGTGAATGCCGATCCACGCCTGACACGCGGCGCAGATCCACACCGGGCCGTGATCGTCGCGATACGGATAGCTCTCGTCCCCGCTGCGCGCGAGCACGGCACGCGTGCCGCAGTAATCGCAATCGGGTTGGGGAAGGGCTTTGACGGGGCGGCCTACACGCAAGACTTCGATCTCCGGGTGAGTTGATGGGTTTGCACCCACGGGTTTGGCCCCGTGGATTCAGACTCGCATTCCCGCGATTTTAACGGGCTTGGCGGCGCCCATGCCCAGAATCCAATTTGCGCGCTTGCAGCCCTGCGGGCGAGCATGTGCGGATATGATTCAATCCATTCGCGTCGTTGGGAGGCAACGACGTCTTTTTAACTTTCACCCGCCTTGCACAGCGCGTAGGGAGAAGACCTTGGCCAAGGGCACAGACGAGACAGACCGGCATGAAACGGACAACCCGGCCGCGAAGCGAAACGGTCTCGCGTCACGCACAGGCCCATCGTCCGGCGAGGTGAGCACGCTCGGGCTCTTCCTGATTTTTACCCGCATCGGCCTGACGAGTTTCGGCGGCGGCCTGAGCGGCTGGTTTATGCGCGAATTCGTGCAGGATCGGCAGTGGCTGACCGAAGAGGAATTCCTCGACGGCCTCGCGTTGTCGCAGGCGCTGCCGGGCGTCAACGTCAAGAATCTGGCCATCTGGATCGGCTATCGCCTGCTGGGCTGGCGCGGCGCGGTTGCCGGCTTTTGCGGCATCGTGTTCCCGCCGGCGGTGACGATCGTGCTGCTCGGCGTGTTCTTTTCCGCGATCGCCTATCTGCCGCTCACGCATATCGCGCTGGCCGGCGCGGCGGCAGCGGCCATCGGTCTGTCGCTGAGCATGGCGATCACGGCGGCCCGCCGACTGCCGCGCCGGCTGTTTCCGTACCTCGTGCTGATCGCTACCTTCGCGGCGGCGGCGTTGTTCCGCGTGTCGCTCGTATGGACCGTGTTGATTGCCGGCGCGCTGAGCGTCGGCTACGAATATCTCCGTTCGTCACCAGCGCAGCAGCAGTAACGGGCGTCCGTCCACTTTCATTCAGCGCTATCCCGTGTCCAGAAATCTAGCCGCCCTGTTCGCCGTCTTCGCTCCGCTTTCCATCGTCACGGTCGGCGGCGGGCAGGGCATCATCGCCGAGGTTCAGCGGCAAGTGGTCGACGTGCATCACTGGATGACGCACGCGCAGTTCCTCAGCGACTTCGCGATTGCGCGACTCGCGCCGGGACCGGCGTCGTTGCTGGCAACCTTGATCGGCTGGCAGGTCGGCGGTTCCGGTGGCGCACTCGTCGCGACGCTGGCCCTGTTCGGGCCGACCGCGTTCCTGATGTACGGCGTGGTGCATGTGTGGAACCGGCATGAAGGCGCGCGCTGGCTGAACGCGTTGCAGGCCGGTTTGCGGCCGGTCGCGGCGGGTCTGATACTCGCGGCGGTCTACGTGCTGATGAAGGAACTCGACGGCGGCTGGATCGCCTGGCTCACTGCGGCGGGCGCCACCGTGCTCGTGATGAAAACGCGCATCAACGCGATCGTGCTGATCGCGGGCGGCGCCGCGTTGTTCGTCGCGGTGCATTACGCGGGTCTGCTGTAGGTCTCGCTGTATTCGTTGTGGTTCGAAAGACCCACGCCTCGCTCTCGCACCAAAGCCGCTTCCCTCACTGACGCATTTTGTGCAGCGCATCCAATGTGCGCGCAAAAAGTATCGGCGCTTTCCGCCTTTTGCAGTGGCTGGCCGTGGGCCCCGGCCACTACAGTTCTCATCACCGTACGCAGGCTCTGCTGCCCAATGCAGCACCCGTACGGCGATGCCAAAGAACATTCAAAAAGCGGAGACAAGCGTGAAATCCATTCAATGGTTGACAGCGTGCGCGGTGGTGGGCGCGAGCCTTCCCGTGCTGGCGACGGCGCAGACTTGCAACGTTCCCGTGCTCAAGGTGCTGGCGCAAAAGAGCCTCGGCCTGACGGTCATGGAGAAGTCGCTGCCCGATTATGAAAAGCGCAGCGGCACCAAAGTCGAAATCAATTACTTTGGCGAAAACGACCGGCGCTCCAAATCGCGCCTGGATGCGTCCACGGGCGCGGGTTCCTATCAGATCTACTACGTCGACGAAGCGAACGTCGCCGAGTTTGCCTCGGCCGGCTGGGTCGTCCCGCTGCTGAAGTACTACCCGAAAGACGCCGATTACGACGACTTCCTGCCGGGCCGGCGCGCGGTGGCGAGCTATAAAGGCGTCGCTTATTTTGCGCCGCTGATCGGCGGCGGCGACTTCCTGTTCTATCGCCGCGACCTGCTGGAGAAGGCGCATCTTCCGGTGCCGAAAACGCTCGACGAACTCGTCGCCGACATCAAGAAGCTCAATGCGCCGCCAAACATGTACGGCTGGGTGGCACGCGGGCAACGCGGCTCGGGCATGAACGTATGGCGCTGGGCGCCGTTCATGCTCGCCGAAGGCGGCACGTGGACCGACAAGAATCAGGCGGCCGCCTTCAATTCGCCGGACGCGGTGAAGGCCACGTTGCTGTATCGCGACCTGTTCAAATACGCGCCTCCCGGCGCGGCCACTTACGACTGGAGCAACGCGCTCGAAGCGTTCCGTTCCGGCAAGGTGGCGTTCATGATCGAATCGACGCCGTTCGCCGACTGGATGGAAGACCCGACCAAGTCGAGCGTGGCGGACAAGGTGGGCTACGTCAGACCGCCTGCGCCGTTGCCGTCCGCAGCCTATGGTCACGGTCTGGCGATTTCGTCGGTGGGCGCCAAGGACGAATGCACGCGCCAGGCCGCCGGTAAATTCATTGCCTGGGCGACCGGCAAGGACCAGGAACAGGCCCGCTTGCGCGACAACGTGTTTAGCGATTACAACCGCACCAGCACGATCAAGAGCGATTACTTCCAGAAGCACGTCAAGCCGCAGATTCTCGCCGGGCTGAACGACACCAATCCGGTCACCAAGGTCACGATCTGGTCGAGCCCGCAGTGGCCCGATATCGGCGACAACCTCGGCATTGCACTCGAGGAGATATTCACCGGCACGCAGCCCGATGTTCAGGCCACCCTGAACGACGCCGTGCAGTACGCGCAGGACGCGATGGAGCACGGCGCGAAGAAGTAACGTGGCCGCCCCCTGAGCGTGGCTTGCATGCCGCGTGCCGCTGGGGCACTGCAGATCGGATCGGGGTGGCGCGCGAGCAAGGCTTCGTGCGTGACCTCGCTGTTGGAGGCATCAATGTTCAATCGGGGCAAAACCAGCCTGCCGTTCGTGTTTCTTGGGCCGCCGCTTGCCGTGATGGCGGTGCTGGGTCTCGTGCCCACCATCGCGGCCATCAATCTCGCGCTGAAGAACCGCGTGCTGCGCTATCCGGACAGCGAGTACGTGTGGTTCCGCAATTTCGTGCGGCTGTTCTCGGACCGGCGCTTCGTCAATTCGATCGAGGTCTCGGCAATCTGGGAAATCGTCACCGTGGTGGGCGCCGTCGCGGTCGGTGTGCTGATCGCGATCTACCTGTTCGAACAGATTCATGGCCGGATGCGCGGCGTCATTTCGCTGTTGCTGATCGTGCCGGTGCTGTTGCCGCGCGTGTCGGCGGCCTTTATCTGGAAGTTCATGTATTCGCCGCTCACCGGCATTCTGAGCTGGTTGCTCGGGCTGCTCGGCGTCGACAACACGGCCTTTCTGTCCGACCCGCATCTCGCGTTGTACGCGGTGGCGCTCGTCGACATCTGGCAATGGGGATTGTTCTTCGCGGTCGTCGTGCTGAAGCTGCTGGAGACGCTGCCGCCCGAACCGCTCGAAGCGGCGCGGCTCGATTACGCCCGCACATGGCAGGTCTACGCGTATATCGCGTTGCCGATGCTGAAGGTGCCGATCATGAGTCTGGTGTTCATCAAGATGGTCGAATCGCTGCGCTCGTTCGATCTGGTCTACGTGATGACCAAAGGCGGACCGGGTATCACCACGGAAACCCTCGACATGTACGCGTATTCGCAAGGAATCGGCTTGTCCGGGAAAGTGTCCTACGCGTCGAGTATGGCGGTGCTGATGATGGTGGCGACCACGCTGATTTTCACTTTCATCTGGAAGCGGGTGAACAAATGGGAAGACTGATTTCGCGCGGCGCCGCCTGGTCGTTCGGCGTGGCGCTTGCGCTGGTGGCCGTGTTTCCGATCTTCTGGGCGTTCCTCAATTCGCTGAAAAATCTGCTCGACATCGTCACGCCGACGCCGCGCTTCATCTTCACGCCGACGCTCGACAACTACCGCCAGGTCGTGTCGAGCCCGGAGGTGCTGATCGGCCTGGGCAATAGTTTGTCGATCGTGGGCTTCGCGGTGCTGCTGGGGGCGTTGTTCGGCGTGCCGGCTGCGTATGTGATTGCGCGTTATCACGTGCCGGGCAAGCGCGACATTCAGTTCTTTCTGCTGTCGTTGCGGTTTTTGCCGCCGGTGGCGGTCGCGATTCCGTTGATTGCGATCTGGGTCGATCTGGGCTTGTACGACACCAAACTTTCGATGGTGGTGACCTATCTGCTGGTCACGCTGTCCACCATCACCTGGTTGTCGATCCCGGTGTTCCAGCGCTTACCACGCGAAGTCGAAGAGGCGGCCACGCTGGACGGCTACGGCCCATACGGCGTGTTCTGGCGCATCGCGTTGCCGATCAGCGCGACCACGCTGATGGGCGGCATCGTGTTCAGTTTCGTGCTGGTCTGGAACGAACTGATGATCGCGCTGGCGCTGACCTCGTCGCGAAGCGCGACGCTGCCGGTGGTGGCTTCCGCGTTCACGTCGCTTGGGCAGGAAGTGCCGTGGGGCGTGATCAACGCGTCCACGGTGCTGCTCGCGTTACCGCCGATTATTTTCGTCGGCGTGCTGAGCCGGCTGTTGAACTCAATGCTCAAAGGCAAGTAAGGAGAATGTTTTGAAAGCCCTCGTACTCGAAGAAGCGCGCCAGCTCGCACTGCGCGATATCGATCTGCCGCTCGACGTCGGGCCGCGCGATGTCCGGATCAAGATTCATACGGTCGGCGTGTGCGGCAGCGACGTGCATTACTACACGCATGGGCGCATCGGTCCTTTCAAGGTCGAAGCGCCGATGGTGCTGGGCCACGAAGCGTCCGGAACGGTGGTCGAAACCGGCAGCGAGGTCACGCATCTGCGGGTGGGCGACCGCGTATGCATGGAGCCGGGTGTGCCGCAATTCGATTCGCCGGCCACGATGCGGGGTCTCTACAACCTCGACCCTGCCGTGCGTTTCTGGGCGACGCCGCCGGTTCACGGTTGCCTGACGCCGTACGTCGTGCATCCGGCGGCTTTTACGTTCCGCTTGCCCGACAACGTGTCGTTCGCGGAGGGCGCGATCGTCGAGCCGTTGTCGATCGGTTTGCAGGCCGCCAAGAAGGCGGCCATGAAACCGGGCGACGTCGCGGTCGTGATCGGCGCGGGGACGATCGGCGCGATGACGGCGCTGGCCGCGTTGGCGGGCGGCGCATCGCGCGTCATTCTCGCGGACGTGATCGCGGAAAAGCTTGCGCTGTTCGCCGGCAATCCGGCCGTGACGACGGTGAACGTCCGCGAGCGGAAGCTGACCGACGTCGTTCAGGACGTGACCACAGGGTGGGGTGCCGACGTCGTGTTCGAAGCGAGCGGCAACGCGAAGGTGTATGACGATCTGTTCGATCTGCTTTGCCCTGGTGGCTGCGCGGTGCTGGTCGGCATGCCGGTGGATCGCGTACCGCTCGACGTCGTCGCGATGCAGGCGAAAGAGGCACGGCTCGAATCGGTGTTCCGTTACGCGAACGTGTTCCCGCGCGCGCTGGCGCTGATCAGCTCGGGCATGATCGACGTGAAGCCGTTTATCTCGCGCAAATTCGCGTTCACCGACGGCCTCAAGGCATTCGAAGAGGCGGCGGCGGGGCACCCCAACGACGTCAAGATTCAGATCGAAATGGATTGAGCCATGGCCAGAATTGTTTGCAAAGGTCTGACGAAACACTACGACGGCGGGCCGCCCGTGCTGCATCCGCTCGATCTGGAAATCGACGACGGCGAGTTCGTCGTCCTGCTCGGGCCGTCCGGTTGCGGCAAGTCGACCATGCTGCGCATGATCGCGGGTCTCGAAGGGATCAGCGGCGGCGATCTGGCGATCGGCGCGACGGTCGTGAACGACTTGCCGGCGCGCGAGCGCAACGTCGCGATGGTGTTCCAGAACTACGCGCTATATCCGCACATGACTGTGTACGACAACGTCGCGTTCGGTCTGCGCCGTCTCAAGGTGCCGGCTGCGGAGATCGATCGTCGCGTGCGGGAAGTGGCCGCGATGCTGAACCTCGACGCGTTGCTCGACCGCAAACCGCGCGCCATGTCCGGTGGCCAGCAGCAGCGCGCGGCGATCGCCCGCGCGATGATCAAAACGCCCGAGGTGTTTCTGTTCGACGAGCCGCTGTCCAATCTCGACGCCAAGTTGCGCGCGCAACTGCGCGGCGATATCAAGCGTTTGCATCAGCGCCTGAAAACCACCACGGTGTACGTCACGCACGATCAACTCGAGGCGATGACGCTCGCCGACCGGGTGATCCTGATGCGCGGCGGGCGGATCGAACAGGCCGGTACGCCGTCCGATCTTTACCATTTTCCGCAGACGCTGTTTGCGGCGGGTTTCATCGGCACACCGGCGATGAACCTCGTCGCCGGTGTGGTCGAACGAGTCGGCGACACCTGTTTCGTCGATGTGCAGGGCGAGCGTTGGCCGCTTGCCGGTGCGCGGTTCGCTGGATTGCAGCCGGGTCAGGCGGTGAAGCTGGGGATCCGGCCGAACTATCTGAAGCTGGCGTCTGCCGAAGAAGAACCTGGCGTGCTCAGACTTAGCGGCAACGTCGAACTGATCGAACTGCTGGGCGCGGAGGCGCTTGTCACGTTCGATTTCGCCGGTGAACGGATGGCCGCGCTGATACCGGCGAGCGACTTGCCGCAGCGCGATAGCGTGGTAACGTTCCAGTTCAAGGTCGCCGACCTGCATGTTTTCGATGCGGGCACGGAGCAGAACGTTTCCTTGCCCGTTGCACGGCGCGCCGCGCAAAAGTCCGGCAGTGCACCGCGTCAGGACACAGGCGTGCAGGGCGCGGCTTTGCACTGACAAAAAACGCGGCGCCGAAACGGGCGAGAAGGAGACACGGCATGAATCCAGACCTGGAGTTGGTGCACACGCGGCACGATGAGTCGTTTCGCGCGTGGGCGCACGATTACCCGCACACGGTGGCCAAATGGCACTTTCACCCGGAGTATGAGATTCACGTGATCCGGGCGTCGACCGGCAAGTTTTTTGTCGGCGATTTCATCGGCGATTTTGCGCCGGGCAACCTGGTGATCACCGGGCCGAATCTGCCGCACAACTGGATCAGCGAGGTAGGCGAGGGCGACACCGTGCCGTCGCGCGACGTGGTACTGCAGTTTTCGCGCGACGCGATGGAACGGATGGCGGCCGCGTTCACCGAACTGCATGCCCTCGTCGGCCTGATCGACGACGCCGCGCGCGGCATCCAGTTTCCGGATGCGGTGGGTCTGGCGATTGCGCCGAAGATGCTGGAGCTGGCCGTTTCGCACGGTTGCCGCCGCGTCGAACTGTTGATGTCGATCTTCGACCGTCTGTCGTCGTGCAGTGAGCGCAGATTGCTCGCGGGACCTTCGTACGATGTCAACGCGCATCGCTACATGCAGTCGACGATCAATCAGGTGCTTTCCTACATTCAACAGAACCTGCCTGGCACATTGCGCGAAGCGGATGTCGCCGAACTCGCCGGTATGAGCGTCAGCACGTTCACGCGCTTTTTCCGGCGGCACACTGGCTGCACCTTTGTGCAATACCAGAACCGGCTGCGCATCAACGAGGCGTGTGAGTTGTTGATGTGCTCCACGCTTAGCGTGACGGAAATCTGCTATCGCGTCGGCTTCAATAATCTGTCGAACTTCAATCGTCAATTCCTGGCCACGAAGGCGATGCCGCCGTCGAAATTTCGCGCGCTGCATCAGCTCAACGAACACATGATCGCGGCTTGACCGTGCGCCTGTCTGCATGACATGACGGTTGGGCCGCCCACACGAGGACGACACTCTTGACCTTCCTTGGCATCGACCTCGGCACCTCCGAGGTAAAAACACTCCTCACCGACGACGCGTCGACGCCGATCGCCACCGGTAGCGCGCGACTCGACGTCGAGCAGCTTCATCCGCATTGGTCCGAGCAGAGCCCGCAGGCGTGGTGGCATGCAACGCTCGACGCGATCGCGCAGGTGCGGGCCGCCGATCCCGGCGCGTTTGCCGCGTTGCGTGGCATCGGCCTGTCCGGGCAGATGCACGGCGCGACCCTGCTCGATCGCGCGGGCCAGGTGTTGCGACCGGCGATTCTCTGGAACGACACCCGCGCGTTTGCCGAATGTGTCGAACTCGAAGCGCTGGTGCCCGAATCGCGGTCGATCACCGGCAATCTCGCCATGCCGGGTTTCACGGCGCCGAAACTGCTGTGGCTGTCGAAGTACGAGCCGGCCGTGTTTCGTGCCGCGCACAAGGTGCTGCTGCCGAAGGACTACGTGGCGTGGCGGCTCAGCGGCGAGTTCGTGTCCGACATGTCCGATGCGTCGGGCACGCTGTGGCTCGATGTCGCAAAGCGCGACTGGTCGGACAGAATGCTCGCGGCGACCGGCTTGTCGCGCGAGCATATGCCGAGGCTCGTTGAAGGCAGCGACGCGGCGGCGCAGTTGCACGACGGATTGCGGCGCGAGTGGGGCATTGCGGGCCCCGTGACACTGTGCGGTGGAGCGGGCGACAACGCGGCGAGCGCGATCGGGATGGGCGTGGCCGATGCGGGTAGCGCGTTCCTTTCGTTGGGAACGTCTGGCGTGTTGTTCGCCGGGACCGACCGGTTTGCGCCGAATCCCGCGCAGGCGGTGCATGCGTTTTGCCATTGCTTGCCGGAACGTTGGCATCAAATGAGTGTGATCCTGTCGGCGGCGTCGAGTCTGGCGTGGTTGTCGGAACTGCTTGGGAAGGACGTGGCGGAGTTGGCCGCTTGCGCGGAGAGGGCGGATGCGCAGAGGGCGCCGTTGTTCTTGCCGTATCTGAGCGGCGAGCGCACGCCGCACAACGACGCGAATGCGAAGGGCGTGTTCTGGGGTTTGACGGGCGCTCACGGCGACGCCGATCTCGCGTATAGCGTGATGGAAGGCGTGGCGTTCGCGATGGCCGATGGGTACGCGGCATTGCAAGGCGCGGGGACGTCGCTGAAGACGGCGTCGTTTATTGGCGGTGGCTCGCGTAGCCGGTTTTGGGCGACGCTATGTGCGACCGCGACTGGGGTCGCGATGCGACGGCATCACGGTGGGGATGTTGGGGCGGCGCTGGGCGCTGCGCGCCTGGCGCGGTTGGCGGTGACGAAGGAAAGTGTCGGGCTGGTGTGTACGCCGCCGGCGACGGTCGAGGTGTGTGAGCCCGAGGCGGTGAAGCGAGCATTGGCCGAGGATCGGCTGGGGCGGTATCGGCGGATTTATGCGGCGCTTAAGGGGGAGTTTGCGCGGTAGGGGGCGAGCTTGCTGCGCCAGCGTCCGTAACGACGACCCTAACGACGACCACCCGCGACGACCGCCCGCGACGATCCCGACGGGTCGATACTGCACGCCGGAATCGTCGCGGGTAGCCGCGTTCATGACGGCGCTTACTGCTGCTTCGTCAGATCCTGCCCGATTGCCGCGACGACGGCCTGCTCGCAATCCTTGAGGCCGGAGACCGAGTCGTCGAAATGGTCGATCAACGTACCGAAACTGCCATAGTGATATTTGGCTTCCGCCTGGAGGTGAATGGAGTTGGCCTTGATGTCCCAGCCGCAGGCAAAAGTCTTGTAGTACATGTCCGCTTTGGACTTCGAGTCGAGCAGGCGAGCGCGGACCACCACCCACGGAATGAAATCGCTGGTTTCAGGCGGCGAGGCATAACCGAACGACGTGATCCATACGCTCAGGATGGCGTCCGCGTCGGTCTTGATGTCGGAAAAGTCGTCGGATTTGCCGTCGCTCGATGTCTTGACGTGCTGGTCGTGCAACGCAACGATCGTGTAGCCGTTGCTGGCCAGTCGAGTGGTCAGGCCGTCGCTCACAACGGGGGCGAAGAAAATCTTCTGGCTCGCTACCTGCTGCGTGTACGTACTCGTATGATTGGAGTTGACGCCGGCTTGCACCAATCCGCCGATCAAGCCAAACGCCCCGGCAGCGCCGCCGAAGTTGACCACGCTCTCTCCGCGCGGTTCCTTGACATCGAGAATGGCGATCGTGTGAAGCTTTTCGCGATTGCCGGCGGCGAGATCGGTTTTCGGAAGCGAAGTACAACCCGCCAGCAGTGTTGCAATGGTGAGACCCGCAAGCGCTGAGTTCGAAAGTCTTATTTGATTCATGGTCTTTTATTTGTGGTTTGTATGCGCGGACGCGTTATTGCCCAGTGCCCTCGGTTAGGTTCGTCCCACGGATATTTCAGACACGGGTGAGCTGTTTATCGGCGCTGCTGGCATGAACTTTAGATTGCCCATTGCATCGGCGTCGCGGTTCTATTCCGAATGGGTAAATGCCGAAACGAGGTAGTCGATCAATACTTTCACCCGCATCGGTACCCGACGTCCCGCCGGATAGACCAGGTGAATCGGCACATTCTCGGGTTGTAAATCGGGTAGCAATACCTCGATCTTGCCGGAGCGGATTTCTTCGGCGATTAACCAGTACGGCGCCTGAGTAATGCCGAGGCCGCACAGCACGGCCGCGCGAATATGCTCGGCGTCGCCTGTAATCAGCGAACCGTGCGGCACGTAAGCGACCCGCTCCTTGCCGACCTCGAACGACCAAGGGTAACGCTCGCGGCCTTTCGCGAAGACGATGCAAATGTGCTTGTCGAGGTCTTCGAGCCGTGTCGGCGCACCGTGAGCCTCAAGATAATGCGGGCTCGCCGCGAGCACGAAAGCCGTCTCGGACAGTTTCCTCGCGGTGAGGGACGAATCCACCAGCCGCCCATGACGGACCGCCAGATCGACTCCGTCGCCAACGAGGTCGACCTGTCGCTCCGATACCGACAATTCGATCGTGACGTCGGGGTACTGCTGGAAGAACCCAGGTAGCAGCGGCGTGATGCAAAGCCGGCCATGCGCGGGAGCCGTATTGACCCGGACCACGCCGCGCGGCGATTGCTGACGCTCTCCCACGGATGACTCCAGCGCATCGAAATCGTCCACCAGTTGCCGGGCCGACTCGTAGAAGGTTTGTCCCGCGTCGGTGATCACGACCTGTCGCGAAGTCCGCAAAACGAGCTGCGCGCCAAGATGCCGTTCCAGCGCGCCGATCTGCTTGCTGACGGCAGGTTGCCCAATTCCTTCCTCGCGCGCCACGGCGGAAAAACTACCGCATTCGACAAGGCGTACAAACAGGCGAATCGCGTTCACTCGGTCCATATGGGTATCGGCATTCATTCCAGTGAGGAATGGATGGTATGCCCTGATGCAGCGTTTCGGCAATGGATGAAGTTGCTTATGTTACGGGCTGTGCCATCACCCATACCGACACCGAAGGAGCTGAACGATGAAAGCAATTTGTGTAACGCCTGACCGGGAACTCGAAGTTCGCGACGTCCCGACGCCGGATGCGCCTGCACCCGGCCACGTGCTGATCGACATGGATGCCTCGGCGATCAACCATGGGGACAAGACGTTCCTGAAGATGCCCAGCGCGGCCGGTCCTGCGGCTGCGCCGGGTCGGCATGCGGTGTGGGGGGCATCGGGAGCGGGGCGGGTCGTGGTGGTGGGCGAGGGCGTTCCGGTGGAGTATGAGGGCAGGCAGGTGGCGATCTATCGATCGCTCGAAAGAAGCCCCGAGAGTGTCGGACTTTGGTGTGAACGGGCACATGTGCCTTATACGACCTGCCTGATCTTGCCGGACCCTGTTCGTGCGCGCGATTATTGCGGCTCGCTCGTCAACGTCATGACGGCTTACGCCTTTCTTGAAGAGATCGTCGACGCGGGCCACCAAGGCGTTATCGTCACGGCCGGAAATTCGGCTACCGGCCAGGCGCTGGCGTCGCTCGCGCGCAGCCGGAACATTCCCGCGATTTTGCTGGTGCGTACCGTTGCCGCGCGCGACGCGCTGCTCCGTTCGGGCGCCGAGCACGTGATCGTCACCACCGAAGGCTTCACCGGGACGCTCGCCAAACTGGCCGCCGAACTGGGAACGACGGCGGTATTCGACGGCGTGGGCGGCGACTTGCTGACGAGAATTGCCCCCAGCTTGCCGATGAATTCGACAATCTATTTTTACGGGTTTCTGGGCGGCGCCGTGCCCGTGTCCATTCAGTCCGTCCAGTTCATGATGAAGAATCTGAGCATGAAGCGATTCAGCAATTTCGAAAGCCGGACAGTGAAGGAGCAGGCGAAACTTATCGCCGCGCTGAAAGCACTTGCGGGCGTGATCGACGGGGCTATTTTCACGACCCGAATCGGGAGGGAATTCCGTTACGATCAGATTGAACTTGCGATGGCGTATGAGTCGGTGGATGGGGCGAAGGCGGTGCTGGTTGGGTAGATCGGTTGCGGCCTCGTCAATGAACACCAGCAGCGTGCAAGTCGGCGCTCATCAGAGTCACGGACCTTTTCAAAGTCGGGAACGAGTTCGGTGGTCATTGGTCGTCTCCGCAGAGAATCGAGATGACCCGAAACTGAGGTGCGAGTTGCTCGTGGTGTGAGAACTGCTTTTGGATTCGCGGCGTCTGCGGCATAAAACGAGCGATTGCCGGCCGGCACGTCTATATACCACGGCTTTCCGTCGGGCACTGGACGGTACTGAGGACAGTCCGTCTGCAAATGCAGCTCCGCAAGTTTTGCCAGGGGCCTGGTTTTTACGGTCACCGCGACAGAGGGAGTGCCGACAACGGTGTGGAGCGCAAAGTCGGCTGACATCTTGCCGAATGCCACCCTCTGAAGGTCCTTGCCGTATGCCCGCTTCACAAGCCAATCCAAGCCTGTACGCAGCGAAGCAGTTCCAACGACCCAATCTTCGTCATCGTTTTGGAGCGCGCCCGTGCCTTTCATGGAAGTCAGGAGCGAAGCCATAAAGACCGAGGGGTCGTCGTCTACGCCAAACGCGCTGGCGCCAAGCTCGCTTGCGCACAATTCTGCTTGCTGGTGACTTCCTTGGTTGGAATGCACGTTCGGCGTAAGCAACTCCGGGGGCGTGGGTGTCTTGTATTTGCTCCGCAGCTCTGGAGGTGTGCTGCGGCATGCATCCAACAAGAAGAGCTGCTTCGACGCCTTGGAGGCCATGCACGCATCGGCGAGCGCGGCCGGATCAAAGCTATGCGGAGGGGTGTGCCGGGGCGGTTAAAGCTGGTACGCAGCCAGTCGGTAAATGTCTCCACCGAGTGGTACGGGGATGTGAGCTGGCCAATATCACCTGCGTGCGGAAACTGTTTTTTCGACTTGCCGCCCGTGAGGGCCCACTCATGACGGCCATTGCCAGAAGGGCGGCGATCAGGGGGTATTTGAATTGTTTCATGGTGTACCTCGTTTTGAAACCCGTCGATACATGGTTTTCGTAAGCATTGCATTGAGTGTGGTGCACTTGTCCCATGGCGTCAGCATGGCTCCCGCTTACCGTGCAGTCGGTACGGCGACGGACATCCGAAAAATTTTTTATCGAGGCTTTATGGGTTCCCGTAGCGGCAATCTCAGCGGGCTCGGTTGGCTCAGTGTTGCGGCTCCGATCCCTGAGTAGTTTCCGAACCTGTTCCAGGCGAGCCCGAAGGACTAGCCTAGACAAAATGAGTCGCTGCTTTCCAGGTATCGCTGACGTCAGTTGCGAAGCCAGCGCCAGAACCTTCAGTTCCATTTTTGGAAAAGGGCGGAGTCGAGATGCTCGCAATGATGTTTGACGGTATATCACCGGTCTTGCGGGAAACGCAGGTTGCCGAGCCCGTTGTCGGTGTGGGCGACTTGCTTATTGACATTCACGCTTGCGGCGTGTGCCGCACCGATTTGCACGTGGTGGATCGCGATCTGACCTCACCGAAACTCCCGCTGATTCCCGGCCATGAAATAGTAGGCGTAGTGGCCGCGGTAGGCTCTGAGGTACGCGATTTCAAGCCGGGGGATAGGATTGGTGTCCCATGGCTTGGACATACGTGCGGACTTTGCCACTACTGCCTCTCGCATCGGGAAAACCTGTGTGACCACCCTGGTTTCACGGGCTATACGATCAACGGCGGTTATGCAGAACGGACCGTCGCCGATAGCCGCTTCTGTTTGCATTTACCGCCCGCGTATGCAGACGCAGAGGCGGCACCCCTTCTGTGTGCCGGCGTCATCGGCTACCGTACGCTGGACATGGCCGGCGACGCGAAGCGTATCGGTATCTACGGGTTTGGCGCGGCCGCGCACATCGTCGCTCAGGTCGCTCGCCATCAGGGCCGCACGATCTACGCCTTCACGCGGCCCGGCGATACCGCGGCACAACAGCTAGCGATTCGATCCGGCGCACGATGGGCCGGGAGTAGCGATGAAGCGCCGCCGGAACAGCTTGACGCCGCACTAATCTTCGCCCCCGTGGGCGCGCTGGTTCCGATTGCGCTCAAAGCGCTCGTCAAAGGCGGGATCGTCGTCTGTGGCGGAATTCATATGGGCGAGATCCCGCCTTTCTCCTACGACCTCCTGTGGGAAGAGCGACGGATTTGTTCGGTCGCCAATCTCACGAGAGAAGATGGCGCGGCATTTATGCGTCTCGCCGGCGAGCTCAAGCTCGAAATTGAGGTGACACGCTATCCGATAAAAGATGCAAATGAGGCGCTCGATGACCTGCGGGCAGGGCGTCTTACGGGGGCTGCCGTGCTTGTCATGCTGGATGAGTCTCACGGCTGACGTTGGCGCAGACACCTGCAATTTTTCACTCACTACTGAAGGGAACCACCATGAACTCATACGATGTTGTAATCGCGACCTTCGATGATCACCAGAAGGCTAATGTCGCCGTAAGCAAGCTAATCGACGGTGGATTTAACATGAAGGGCTTTAGTGTGATCGGCAAGGGCTACCACACGGAAGAAAAAATCATCGGTTTCTACAATATCGGCGATCGCATGAAGATGTGGGGAAAATACGGAGCGTTTTGGGGTGCGCTGTGGGGTCTCCTTTTTGGCGGTGTCTTTTTCGCGATTCCGGTAATTGGGCCTGTCGTCGTAGTAGGGCATCTCGCCGCGCTGGTCATTGCTGCGATCGAGGGTGTCGTGGAAGGCGCAGTTGTTGTTGGCGGGCTCTCTGCACTTGGCGCAGCTTTATTCGACTATGGCATTCCAAAGGACAGCGTTATCAAATACGAAGCAGCGGTGAAAGCCGACGGCTTTCTCGTCGTGGGTCATGGACCCGCAGATGAAATGGCTCGAGCGCGCGCCGTACTCCAGAGTTCGGGTGCGACTCGTCTGGACATGCATCAAGCGGTAAGCCCTGCAGTCGCAACGAGCCACCTCGCGCCTGCTGCAACTTGAAAGAATCAGGCCCCCGGTAGGTAGGCTAACGCGGTGGCCGCGCGGTTCACATCAGTCTTCCAAACAGGCTGCCGACGCCCGCCGTGATCGCCATTGCTGACGCGCCCCAGAACGTGACCCGGGTGGCGCCTGCAATCACGCCAGCACCGCCGACTCGCGCCGCAAGACCACCCAAAAACGCCAGGAAAAACAGGGACGCCCCAGAGACAAAGACTGCTATCCGCGATTCCGGTGCCAAGGCGGCGACTAGCAGGGGCATGGCGCCCCCGACGGCGAAGCTGCCTGCCGAGGCAAGCGCTGCCTGGATCGGGCGGGCTTTGAGGGCCGACGTCAGGCCGAGTTCGTCCCGGGCGTGCGCGCCAACCGCGTCGTGGGCCATCAATTTGTCCGCGACCTGTTTGGCGAGCGGCAGGTCGAGACCGCGGCCGACATAGATCGCCGCGAGTTCAGCGTGCTCGCCTGAATTGTCTGTTCTAAGCTCCGTCCGTTCAATTGCCAGGTCCGCCTCCTCGGTATCCTTCTGCGAGTGCACCGACACGTACTCCCCCGCAGCCATCGACATTGCACCGGCGACAACGCCTGCAACTCCGGCGATCAAGACGCTGCCATGACTACCATGTGCAGCTGCGACGCCGAGAACCAGGCTCGACGTCGACAGGATGCCGTCATTGGCTCCCAGGACTGCAGCGCGCAGCCAGCCGCTTTTGCCCGTTCGATGGCGACTCCGTTTCCCGATCCCCTCATGTTCGCCAATTGCCTTCATCTGCGTTCGTTCGGTTTCGGCAAGGTTGCGATGTGTGGCGCACGAGTTGCGACGGCAAGATCCCCCCGTTGAATGATCCGGACATCTGTCGGCGGCGTGCCGATGTGGATGCCGAGATTCCGGAATGTGTCTGCTACGCGTCCTAGCATCCCCGATTTCGCGTCGGGCGTCAGTGCAAAACTGTCGAGCGCAAAAGCTAACTCATACCACACGAGGGAGTCCGAGAATGCGCATGCGTAGGCCTGGGGAATGGTGCCATGAGCGACGTCTGGGCTACCGGCGGCCGCGACTTTCAACGCTTCGATCACGCGCGAAGGTGCCACTGCGAGATCGACTCTTAGACGAATAATGCAGCGATGGGGGCCTTTCGGGCGACTGTGGTTCGTTACAATCGACTTCGAAATGACGCTATTCGGAATGACGACAATGTCATGGGCCCATGTCCTGATCCGAGTAGCGCGCCAATTGACCTGCATGACCTGGCCAGAGGTGTGATCGGTCAGGGTAATCCAGTCACCCGCTCCAAATGGGCGTTCGATGTTGATCGCGAGACCGGAGAGTACATCGCCCAAGGTGTTTTGGAGCGCAAGACCGAGCACAATTGCCACGACCCCAGAGGTCGCCAGGAAGGTTGAGAGCGGTTCTTTGAACACGACGCCGATGATGCCGACGAATGCAAGAACATAGATGAGCCCCGATGCCAGATCGGCGAACAGGCGCCGCGCGTGAGGTTCGTCGTTATCGGGGAAAAACGTCCGGGTGAGCACCAGATCAAGCAGGCTTTTGCACAGCCAAGCACCCAGAATCCACCACACGATCCCGAACATCTCGCGTGGCAGGCGAAGGCCACTCCCAGTTGTCCCGAAGAGAAATTGGCCGATCGGGTTATCCGTCCGCGGAAAGAGCGCGGTTATCAGCAAGAGGACACCGCCGCCGGCGAAAAATGGACGGTACAGTCGACCGTACGGAAGCACACGAAGCAGCAGAAGCACGCCTGCGATCGAAAGGAGGCTAATTTCCAGAAAACCGAACATATCGATTTAGACTCCTGCCCTGAGCTGCCGCTATCCGCCTAAGAATGAACGTCTAACGTCGCAGTCGCAGCATCCCCGTTTCCCCAACTAGCAACATGCGCATTATCTTAAGTGGCTGTACTTTGGACATATTCGCTCAACGATGCCGGTCCAGCTTGCGACCAGTACCCCTGCTTTCCATAAAACTCATGAAGCGCAACCTCGTAGCTCCGATGAATCGGAACTGAATCGTCGTAGACGGGGCTGCGACGGATGGAGTCTCGGGTAAGTTCAGTGGTGACGGTCTTTGCCAGCCAGTCGACTCCCGCAATCCAGTGTGCCGCGAGCAATATCTCCTTTCCGCCGTGCAACAAGCTGCGTGTATCGATGCAAAGATATCGAATCGCCCAGGCTTCATCGTCATAGATAAACCCGGAAACATGGCCAATCCCACCATCAACAGCGTCAAGCCGATAACCTGTTACCTCGTCCGTGCTGCGCAGATGCACATCGTCAGGCGAGCGTACAGCTTGGGGTCCAATCTGAGGAGGGACCGGCGCGGGATCAGGTGCCACGTCAGCCGGATCGAACCTTGGATAGGCACCCATTCCCCACAAGTTCGGTCCGCCCCAATAAGCTGGATAGTTGTAGTGACGCAAACATTCAACCTCATTCTGACGCGAAACAGGCCTGTGCGTGTCGATGCCCGGACTGTCTTTTACTGCTTGCTGCGTGAGGCTCAGATGAACGACGTTGGAACCCGGGTCTGTGTGCTTGATCGAATAGGGGGATATCAGGACGCGGCGCTCGTTGAGCCAATGGCCGGTCTTGACCACCAGATATCGCACGGCCCACGCCTCGTCATCGAAGTAGACCTGATCGACCGTTCCAATGTCGCCGTCGATCGCGCTGACCGTGCAGCCATGTAGATCCTTTATGCTCCGCAACATGAATTTCTCCAACGTAGAAGCGGGCGAGCGGGAAACGTCACGCGCTATACATCTATCTAGACGATAGGGGATGAAGCCGACTGACCTTCATGCAATCCAAAGACGCGCCGCCGATTAACCCGCACCGGGTCTGCACGAGCGCATCACGCTGTCCGGGGCCGGCGCTTGCACGTCCCTTCCCACCTATCAGACGATACTGCCATCAGGATACGTGAGTGTGATTGGAGATGCGGTACGACACCGTACAGATGACGGATACGGTTTGCTATCCACCGACGCTAGGCCAGCGGGCGACGAGCCGGGCACGCGTGAACTCGCAAATAGATACCGAAGGGTTTCGCCGGCCGATCATTGGTTGGTCGAAACTGACTGCTGCCGTAGCGAATTTCTTTGGCTAACACGCCACACTGGGTGTTCGTGAACGGTTCATCGAACCGCGCACATAACCGGTCTACTCATCCGACGGGAAGTGACGGCGACGTGCAGACTATCGGAGAGGGAAGCGTCGGACCGAGCGCGCGGTCTGTCGACGAAGCGAACAGGGAAGTGTGCGCCGCGCAGAAAGCTGCTTACAGCGCTCGTGGGCGCGGTGAAGATTCCGGTATTCGCGAAACACGCGATTACCTAAATGCGTTCATGCAGCACGGAGCATGAAAAAGGACCAGAATGAAAGCCAGATCGGAGCACTTTCGGGTGCATCAGGGCGACCAGATCGATCTCCAGAAATGGCCGACGAAGGCACGGCCCGTCTACGCGTCGAAACACGACTATAAAAAGCATCTCGCAGAGCATGTTGCGCGATTGAGCGCGCAACAGCAGCTCTTTTATGCGTCCAATCGTCATGCGATCCTTTTGATCTTTCAGGCGATGGATGCTGCGGGAAAAGACGGCGCGATCAGGCATGTGATGTCCGGAGTCAACCCGCAAGGCTGTCAGGTGTTTAGCTTCAGGCATCCTAGCGCAATCGAGCTGGAGCACGACTTCCTCTGGTGCTCGACCCGCGATCTGCCGGAGCGAGGGCGGATTGGCATATTCAACCGCTCTTACTACGAGGAGGTTCAGATCGTGCGTGTTCATCCGGAGATTCTGCGCAACGAAGGACTCCGGATGCTCAATGATGGGAAAGTATGGAAAAACCGGTACCGTTCGATCGTGGACCTGTAGCGGTTCCTTGAGCGCATTGATTCTCCGGACAAAAACTGGAAATTCAGTACCGCGAACATCGAGGAGCGCAAATTCTGGAAGCAATACATGAATGCATACGAGCAATGTCTGAGCGCTACAAGCACACGACATGCGCCATGGTACATCGTACCTGCTGACGATAAGCGCAACGCGCGGTTGATCGTTTCGCGGATCGTTCTCGATACGTTCGAAGCTGAAAATGACTTACCCAAGGCGAGTTCACAGCGTCGGCGGGAGTTGCGGGAAATTCGTAAGGGTCTTTCAGCATGCCCCCTGTGCTAAAACAGGTTGTGAATTGTGATCGTTCTCCCCGTGACCCCGCGACGAACTGAGTAGTTTCCGAGCCTATCGGCGGTGCCAGATGCACAGCTATCATTTTCAATATCGGTGGCTTAGCCCCGGACTTGACAGCGGCCTGCGAGCCAGCATTCGAGCCAACACGCCGATCCATATTTTTAGTTTATCTATCCTCGGAGCGTTGAGTCCAGACTCATCAATGCCCATCGCGCTTTTGATCCCGAGGCTTCGACATGCAGGATGGAAAAAATGCCGAACCAACTTTGTGAGATCTGCAACGCGCGTCCCGCCGTCGTTCGAGTCGTCGTGGCGCAAAACGGGAAGCGCAAGTCGATGTCGATCTGCGAATACCACTACCGTGAACTGACGCGCCATCAAAGTATGGTGTCTCCGTTCGATTCGATTCTCGGGCAGGGCGGGCTGTCGAATTTTCTAGGCGACATGAACGTCGAAGCAGTCGACGAATCCTCGTGGTCGGCAGACCTGGAGAAGGAATCTGTGGAACCGACCGATGCGTTCAGTGAGCAAACAATAGAGCTTCTGCAACGCGCTGGAGAAAAGGCACATGAGTTGCATCGAACCGAACTCGACACGGAACATCTGCTATATGTGCTGGCCGATACCGATGTTGGTGTGGCATTGCTGAAGGAACTGAAGCTTTCGCCGGAAGACGTCAAGAGCTACCTGGATCAGCATGCGCCACATGGCATTTCTCCCGTCGAGGCCACAACGGACCGGATGACGATTTCGCCGCGGCTCAAGAAAGTTTTCGTTCATGCCTTTGAGGCGTCACATGAATTGGGACACTCCTACGTCGGTCCTGAACATCTGCTGATCGGTCTTGCTTCTGTCTCAGACAGTCTCGCTGGAACGTTGCTGAGGAAGTACGGCGTGTCCCCGGAAATGATTCGTCAGAAGACCGTGAAAGTGATCGGCAAAGGATCGGAGGATGGTCGCGTCGAAGCATCGACCGGGACACCTACTCTGGACAAATTTGGTCGCGACCTGACCGCGCTCGCCAAACAGGGCAAGCTCGACCCGGTGGTAGGACGTGCGCAAGAAATCGAAAGCACGATCGAGGTGCTCGCCCGGCGTCGGAAGAATAATCCGGTGCTGATTGGCGAGCCTGGGGTTGGCAAGACGGCGATCGTCGAAGGTCTTGCACAGCGGATTGTCAACGGCGAAGTGCCGGAAGTGCTTCGCGGTCGGCGTCTGGTGGAAGTGAACCTCAATTCCATGGTGGCTGGCGCCAAATACAGGGGCGAGTTCGAGGAGCGCGCAAAGGCGCTGATCGACGAAGTGACCGTCAGGAAGGACGAACTCATTCTTTTTATCGACGAATTGCACACTATTGTCGGCGCCGGGCAAGGTGGAGGCGAGGGTGGGCTCGACATCGCCAACGTATTGAAGCCTGCACTGGCGCGCGGTGAGCTTAGCCTGATTGGCGCCACGACCTTGAACGAATATCAGAAGTACATCGAGAAGGATGCTGCGCTTGAGCGCCGGTTCCAACCGGTACTCATTTGCGAGCCGACCGTAGAGCAAACCATCGTGATCCTGCGGGGCCTGCGCGACAAGCTTGAGGAGCACCACCAGGTCACATTCTCCGACGAGGCCTTTGTTGCGGCAACCGAGTTGGCCGATCGGTACATCACGAATCGCTTTTTACCGGACAAGGCGATCGATGTGATCGACCAGGCCGCCGCTCGCGTCCGGATCGGTGCCAGCTCAAGGCCTCTTGCCATGCAGGAACTCGAAGCGGAGATGGGGCAGTTGAAACGCGAGCAGGACTATGCGTCGTCACGCAAGCGCTACGATGCTGCCAAGGTGCTTGAACAAAGCATCAAGATAAAGAAGGCAGAGTTCGATGAGCAGACGGAAGCCTGGCAGCGCAAAACCGGTTCCGAAACCCTTGAGGTGACGGTGCTTGCCGTAGCCGCTGTCGTTTCGAAACTGACGGGCGTTCCTGTGAGTGAACTGACCCAGGAAGAGCGGGCGAGGTTGCTGAAGCTTGAAGAGCGGTTGCGCATGCGCGTCATCGGTCAGGAGCAGGCTGTGAAGGCGGTAAGCGATGCGGTTCGGGTGTCGCGAGCAGGGCTAGGTCAGGCTAACCGGCCGATTGCAACGTTGCTCTTTCTTGGACCGACCGGTGTGGGCAAAACGGAGCTGGCCAAAGCGCTCGCGGAAACGGTATTCGGCGATGAGGAGGCGATCATCCGCATCGACATGTCCGAGTATATGGAGCGCCACGCGGTCGCTCGTCTGATTGGGGCGCCGCCAGGCTATGTTGGCTATGACGAGGGCGGTCAACTGACTGAGCGGGTGAGGCGCCGCCCATACAGCGTTATTCTGCTCGACGAGATCGAAAAGGCGCATGCCGACGTGAACAATGTTTTACTCCAGGTGTTCGACGATGGACGACTGACAGATGGAAAGGGACGTGTTGTCGACTTCTCGAACACGGTTATCATCGCAACCAGCAACCTGGGTGCGTCGCTGATTATCGACGACCTCGAACATGCGCCAGCGGAGCGGATGAACGAGAAAGCGCTTCGAGATGCATTGCTGCAGGTGCTCAAAGGCTACTTCAGACCGGAATTCCTCAACCGGATCGACGAAGTCATCGTGTTTCACTCGCTGACGCGGGAGGATATTCGTGCAATCGTCCGGATACAACTCGACCGCGTCGTCCGTACGGCAGCGGCACAGCGCATCACCGTCCAAATTGACGATTCTCTTGTCGAGCACCTGGTGGAAACCGGCTATCAACCGCAATACGGGGCACGTGAACTCAAGCGCCAGATCAGACTCGAAGTGGAGACGTACCTCGCGCGGGAGCTCCTTGGCGAGGCGTTAAAATGCGGCAACACCGTGCGTCTGGCCTTTGACGCGGCAATCAACCAGGTGAGCATAACCCTGGTCGATTTACCGCCTCCGACGAAGCAGAAGATCAGAAAAGTTAAGAAGGATGAGCATGCGGAGGACGCCGTCTGACCTGTTCGGATAGCTTCATTGGTTCTGGTTGCGGTCCTGCGTGAGGCCGCCTACGCCGGATCGTCCATGCTGCTGACTTGGGGCGATGCGGCTGTGGCGACGGAGTCGCCGGACGCGGCAGATGGCTCGGCTTCGTACGAGGCTGCAGCGAGTGCCATGCGTGCTAGCGCCGGAAGGGAGCCGGCGCCCGTTTTCGTCATGATCGCGGCACGGTGGTTTTCGACCGTCCGTTGGCTTATGGAAAGATCCGACGCAATGATCTTGCTCGGTTGACCGGCTAGCACGCGTTCCATGATCTCGTGCTGCCGTGGCGTTAGCGTGGCGACGTGGCGTGCCGCCGTCTCGCGCCACGCGAACAGTTTGTTCGAATCGCGCGATTGTTCAAACGCGCGTCTGATGCCGTCGAGCAGTTCGGTCCGCCCGATCGGCTTTTCGATGAAATCGGCCGCTCCGGCCTTCATGGCGCGCACTACCATTGAAACATCGCTGTGACCTGTGATCATGATCGCCGGGAGTGGCCGCTTCGTTTCGCGGATATGTTCCAGCAATTCAAGTCCACTCATGCCCGGTAGGTATCCGTCTATCAACAGACAGGCCTCACGCCCCGAATGATAGCTTGCGAGGAACGCTTCGCATGTCGGATAGGTTTCGACGGTCTGGCCGTCTTCTTCGAGCACGGCGCTTATCGCATCACGTACGTCGGTATCGTCGTCCACCACATAAATGACCGGTTCTAACCCGCCTTCCCAAGGCATATCGGCGTGATGCGGCAGCGATGCTGGAGCAACTGGAGGCAACTCCGGTAAGAGACGCTGGATCATCTGCGAGAGCGTGTTCACCTGCACGGGCTTGTTCAGTTGCGCACACTGCTGAAGCGCTATTGCCCTCAGCGTCTCCGTCGATATGTCGCCGGTCAGGATGATAGTCGGGATTTGACGGCGTAGCGTTTCCCGTAACTTCATTGCGACCTGCAGACCGTTCATCCCGTTTGGCAGGTTGTAGTCCGCGAGGATCAGGTCTGGGCGGAACGTATCGCGAGTCACCCATTCAAGCGCCGCGGTTCCATCGCGTGCGGCAGCCGCACGGTGCCCTTCGTCGGTGAGAACGAGTTCCAATAAGCTGCGCACTTCAGGATCATCCTCGATGACCAGAATGGCCCCGGTTCGGTGGGCGCCGTCGACGATATCGTCGCTGACCACTGCCGGTTGCCGTGTAGACGTGTTTGTGGATTCCTCAATAGCAGGCCCAACTTCGATGGCAAATACCGAACCCTTGCCCGGCTCGGAGCGCACCCGGATTCGATGCTTTAGCAAGCGCGCGAGGCGCTGCGAAATGGACAGTCCGAGTCCAAGCCCGAGCCGACGCTCACGCGCAGCATTGTTGAGCTGATGGTATTCATCAAAGATCGATTTAAGCTCCGTATCGGGAATGCCAATTCCAGTGTCCGATACCTCTATGCTGATCACGCCGTTTCGTCTTCGGCAGCCTAGCAACACCTTACCGCGCTGCGTATATTTCAACGCATTCGAAAGCAGGTTGCGGATGATCTGCTCAAGCAGGCGCGGGTCGCTTTGTATCGATAGATGGCAAGGCACCACATGCAAGGAGAGGCCCTGCGCCTGCGCGTGGTACGCGAACTCGTCTCTCAGTCGGTCAAACAGCGCATTGACACAAAAGCAGGAGATTTCAGAATGGACTGTTCCAGCCTCGATCTGATTGATGTCGAGTAAGGTGTTCAGCATGCCGGACATCGCGTCCAGCGTCTGCTCGAAGCGGGTGACGATTTTCCCGGCCGAATCGCCCTCGACGTGTTTAACCAGCAACGAATGAAGCAGCGTCAGTGTCTGTAGCGGTTGCCGCAGATCGTGACTTGCAGCTGCCAGAAACCGGGACTTGGCAACGTTGGCGAGGTCGGCTTGCTGGCGTGCTGCTTCTAGCGCTTTCGCAGTGTGCTTTCTGTCCGTGATGTCGGTGAACGTGATGACCACGCCTTCGATACCATTGTCGTTGGTGCGATAGGGCAGGATACGGCGGATGAACCACACGCCGCTGCGTGCTTCGATTTCCCGTTCGATTGGGGTACCGGCCTCCAATACGGTCTGTGCGTCCGTGAGCAGATCACCGTCGGCCGCGAGCGAGCGTAGATCCGCAAGAGGACGGCCGACGTCGCCGGGAATCACGCTGAAAACCAGTTTCGTGGCTGGGGTGAAGAAGCGGATGTTCAGGTCGGTGTCGAGAAAGAGCGTCGCAACATCAGTGCTGTAGAGAACGTTCTGCAGATCGTTATAGGTTGTTCGCTGACGCTCCAGCGTTTCCTGCAACTGACCATTGAGTGCAGTGAGCTCCTCGTTAAGCGACTGCAGTTCTTCCTTCGAAGTGACCAGTTCCTCATTCGTCGACTGATATTCCTCATTGACCGACAGCGCTTCCTCATTGATCGTCTTCTGCTCTTCACCAGCGAGTTCAAGACTACGGACGGCGCGTTGCAGTTCGTCGCGGGTCGTCTCCAGCTCGCGTCCAAGTTCCGCGACTCGGGAAACATCTGCTGAAGGCGCCGGATCGGTGCGCGACTGCGCGCGCTCGGGCTGGTCGACAAAACAGATAAGCAACAGCGTCTCGCCTTCGTTCGATACGGGCAGAACGTCGATATTGAAAGGGACCTGATTGCCATCGCGCGATATGCTGCCACCGTTGACGACGACGCGCACACCGTCCTGGCTAGCCCGTTCTACAGCTAGTCTTAGCCTCGTGCGCATGCCGTCCGGCGCCAGGGAGAGCACGTCGTGCGTAGGTGCACCGCGCGGTACATGTAGATAGCGGTCCGTAGCCCCAAGAAAAAAAAGGCACTCGTGATTGCCGCCGGTCAACACCGCGGCCGGTGCATAGGCCTCAAGCACGAGCTGCCGGCATAGATCAGCGATCCCGGTTTGGCGCTGGCGAACCGGCGTTACTTGCCCTTCGCGAGGTGGAGGGCGGGAAAGTTCGCCGTTACTGAC
Source organism: Paraburkholderia bryophila (assembly GCF_003269035.1). Taxonomy (GTDB): domain Bacteria; phylum Pseudomonadota; class Gammaproteobacteria; order Burkholderiales; family Burkholderiaceae; genus Paraburkholderia; species Paraburkholderia bryophila. The sequence goes on from NZ_QLTK01000003.1 coordinate 410,925, forward strand.
CAGAAAGCCAAGGTCTCCCGGCCGGGAGCGGCCAATATGCCTATAAACACGCTCTGCTTTCGAAACAAGCTCGAAACGCCCCGCGGTGTTGCCGGCAGTCTCGGCGCTGCCCAGAAGCAGGATGCCGCCTTCGCGCAATGCGAAATGAAACAACGATATGACTTTTGCCTGCGCCTCGGGCATAAGGTATATCAGCAGGTTGCGGCATGAAACAAGATCGAGACGCGAAAAAGGCGGATCGGCCAGCACATCCTGGACCGTGAATACCACGACTGACCGGAGTTCAGGCAAGACCCGGTACTGATCTTCCTCCTTGGCAAAGAACCGCGCCAGTCGCTCGGGAGACACGTCGGTCTCAATGCTCTTCGCGTAAAGGCCCTCACGCGCCCTGGCGACAGCGTCAGGGTCGATGTCGGATGCAAACACCTGAAGCTTGATATCGATTCCGGCCAAAGCGATCTGCTCGCGAAACACCATCGCCAACGAATACGTTTCTTCGCCGGTGCTGCAACCGGCTATCCAGATGCGCACAGCCTGACCGGCAGCGCGGCCTCGAACCAGTTCAGGTGCGACAGTTTTCCCGAGAAACTCGAACACCGAAGGATCGCGAAAGAAGCGCGTGACATTGATGAGCAGGTCTGTCGCCAGCCGGCCCAGTTCCTCGCTGTCACGCTCCAAAACCTCGATATATCGGTCGATTTCACCGGCGTCGAGCGCTATCAGCGCCATGCGCCGCCGGATCCTGCGCAGCAGGGTGCCGGGCTTGTAAAACGTGAAATCGTGGGTAGTCCTGGTGCGCAGCAATTCAACGATCTTCGATAATCCCGCCGGCGTTGCCTTTTCCCCGCCAGCCCCGACATTTTTATCAGGTAACGCCATGCGACGCTGGAATTCAGCTAGCGCGGCAGGTATCGCATTTGCATTTCGAACGAGGTCCACTCCACCCGTGGCGATCGCACTTCGCGGCATGGAATCGTAGGCCGCTTCATCCGGGGCTTGGGCAATCACGAGCCCCCCTGCTTCCCTGATGGCTTTCAACCCGACGCTGCCGTCGGCACCCATGCCGGAGAGGATCACGCAGGCGGCGCGCGCTCCATATTCGTCGGCCATCGAGTGCAACAGAAAATCGAATGGCAGGCGGGCGCCATGGCGAGCCAGCGGCTTAGAGAGTCGAAGCGCGCCGCTCCGGACTGAAAGCGAAACGCCGGGCGGAATAACATACAAATATTCGCTCTCAATCCGCATCCCGTCTTCCGCCTGCAGCACGCTGACACACGCGTGTTCGCCCAGCAGGTCGACCATCATGCTTTTATGCGTAGGATCGAGATGCTGAACCAGAACAAAAGCCATGCCGGCATTGATCGGGAGCGCACCGAGCAACTTCCTGCAGGCGTCTAGACCGCCTGCAGATGCGCCTATTCCGACGACGAGAAAGTCCTTGGATTTCGACTCGGTAACGCCACTGGGAAGGCGCCGCTTACTTGAGCGGGCTGGGAGCTTGTCAGCGCGATGGAAAAGACTTTCAGGCATGAAAGATTGCCTTGGCGGGTTGCCTTCACGAAGAAGACATCGTTTTGATAGTACACGAGTTTTCTTTCACATCCTGATCGCATCAAATGGTCCCGATTGGTGTAGAGGATGCCGATCTGAGTAGTTTCCGAGTCTGCCTCAGCCTTCAGCACGGCACTATGATGAAGGCAAATGAGGTTAGGAGGAATGTGATGAGCACTGTCATCGCCAGGCTGCACACGGAGCATGTCAGGCTTGCGCGATTGGTGCGCCTGTTGAACCACCAGTCGTGCCTTCGCACGGACGCGAGCGCGCCGAATATTGCGCTGTTGGTGGATGCGTTGTGTTATCTGACACGCTTTCCTGACGTGAGTCACCACGTGATTGAAGACCGGATGGTCGATGTGCTCCTGGCGAAGAAAGCGCTATCAGCCGAGGTCGGTCAAGAGATCGAATCACAGCATGCGACATTGGTCCGGGATGGTCGCGACCTGTTACGCGACCTCGAGTCGGCGGTCCGGGAAGAAAACATGTCGCAGGAGTTAGTGGATATCCGAATTCGACTCTACGCAGAGCGGCTACGGCACAACATGGTCGTTGAAGAGTTGACGCTGTTTCCCGCGGCGGAGAAGAGCCTTAGCGAGGCAGATTGGCGCACTGTTGAGGGAGCAAGTTCGCAAGCGCGGCCAGATCCGCTTTTCGATAACGAGCCAGACGAGCGGTTTGCCGAGCTATTCAGGGTCATTACTGCGGAGGCGACTACGGTGTCCGCCGAATTTCCTTTTTGAGCCCGTTTTTATTCCACGTTCGCATTCAGCGGACGCTGGCCTGTCTGGAGCCCATCATGTCGAAGAAATTCCTTAGCCGCGAACAGATCCGGCAGCAAGTTCAACAGCGCCTGCAGCCAAGCCCGACCAAGCTGACGGGATTGGCTGAAGTTGACATTCCAATGCCGAAACGTCATTCGCTTGATGCGCATGCGCGCAATTGGGACATGGAGGAATTTGGCGGCACAGGGTATGGCGGATACGTCCGGAAGGTCGTTGACGAGGCGAGAAAGGAGTTCTTTCTATCCGATGCCGCCGAGCGTGACGAGATGCTGGGAGATTCGTTTGCGCATAGCTGAGACCTGTGCACGACTCCGTGTCCTTGTTCTACGCAACGGAGGGAGGAGCATCTGCCGAAATTGCGATTGTTGGCAGATTGTCGGCATCGAGGGCCTTGTCGGCGTTGCGCTCTTCATTGGCAGCGAGACTACCCCTAGCTATGCGGTTGTGCAAAGCACCGGTTGGGCCTGGCAATGCAGCGAGATAGGCGGGCTGTTCGCTACATCCATGCATTCCATTTGATTAATTCCGGCTAGCCGGCAGGGCCACAAAACCTTTGAGGTGAGCTTCATGAATCTTTCAGGAAAAATCACTGACGAGAAAGGGAATTGGGTGGTGAACGCTGAGACAAATGAGTCAGGCGGCGGTTTTAGTTGTGAGATTCACATGACGATTCACAGCGAAGGCGGCGAGTTCGCTCACGAATACAAGGCTGAGAGAACGTTCGACACTAAACAGGACGCTGTTCTATATGGGCTGCGCGAAGGTATGGTCTGGATAGATCTCAAGATGTCGCGGACGATAAGAGCGTAGCTCTCGACAGTTTGAGCGAACCGTGCACGGCTTCGCCGGCTTACGCCACGCGCCCTTCGTTGCCAGGAATTCGAGCCCGTCTTCAATCGGGGAAGGGATTTAGCTGAAGTAAAGCAGGGAGTATCGATTATGTTGCGAAGTATTGAGAGCCTCTACGGAAATCCGGTGATCGCGCGTGATGGCGAAATCGGCAGCGTCGACGAGGTCTATTTTGACGACGAGGCGTGGGGCGTCCGTTACCTGATCGTCGAAACAGGGCACTGGTTCAATAGAGATCGGGTCCTGATCTCCCCGTACTCATTTGAGCCGAACAGTCCGGATGCCGGGACGATCAAGGTCGATCTGACCCGTCAGCAGGTCAAGGACAGCCCGGGCATCGATACGCATAGACCCGTGTCGCGCCAACACGAAATCGACTATCTCGGCTACTACGGCTATCCGGCGTATTGGGGTGGCGCTTACGTGTGGGGCATGGGTGCCTATCCGAGCTTCGGGTCGATGGGCGCAGCGCCCGGCGTCGAAATCGATGCGCGCATGCGACGACTTGAGCACGAAGAGGACGCGCGCACCGAAGACACGCATTTGCGCAGCACCCGTGCAATCAAGGGCTATGGCATCGAGGCGGCGGACGGCGGCATCGGTCACGTTCACGGTTTTGTGTTCGACGACGCCGCGTGGGTTATCCGCTACCTGATCGTGGATACGAGAAACTGGTGGCCGGGCGGTAAGGAAGTGCTGATCGCCACGCGCTGGCTGAATCATATCGATTGGATCGGATCGACTGTGTCGACGCCGTTGACGCGCGATGAAATCAGAAGCAGTCCACTATTCAACGGCACGTTTCCGATCGATCGATCCTTCGAGGAGCGGCTACACAGACACTACGGCCAGCATGAGTATTGGCTGCCGGAGGAGAGCAAAGATAGCGCATCACTCGAGCCCACGAGCGAGCGATAACCGACCCCTCGGTTGTGTAGGCTGCATCCGGCAAGCGTGTCCACCTGGGCGCGCCATCTTTTTCGAAGAAGAGCGTCATGAATCCAATCACGTTGCTGATTTCCGCCGTCTTTCTGCTCGTTGGGGTTGCGGCCGGCGCCCTGATCAATATCTATTTGGGGCTTCCGCTCATTATCATTGCTTTGCTCGTCAGCATGTCCGTCAAGGTGGCGAACGTGTGGGAAAAGTTTGTGATCTTGCGCGTCGGAAAATTGCAGAGCGTAAGAGGCGCGGGCTTCTTCATGATCATTCCCGTTCTGGACAGTGTGGTCGCCATCATCGACGAACGAATCCAGACGACCGCATTCAATGCGGAGCAGGCACTGACGAAGGACACGGTGCCTGTTAACGTTGACGCGATCATTTTCTGGCACGTTTGCGATGCACAGAAAGCGGCACTGGCCATCACGGATTACCGTCAGGCAATCGACCGTGTCGCACAGACGACGCTACGCGAGCTGATCGGCTCTTCGATGCTGGCAACGCTTCTGTCAGATCGCACCGTTGCGGATGCCCATCTGAGAGATGAGATCGGCGGCAAGACAGCGGCGTGGGGTATCGCCGTGGGCTCGGTAGAAATCCGCGACGTGGCGATTCCGGTTGCTTTGCAAGACGCGATGTCGCGGCAGGCACAAGCCGAGCGGGAAAAGCAGGCACGCGTCATTTTGGGTTCGGCGGAAGCCGCAATCGCAGCGAACTTCGTTGAGGCTGCGAGAGTTTATGAAAAACAACCAGGTGCGCTCCAGTTGCGTGCCATGAACATCATCTACGAAACGACTAAAGAACGCGGGGCGACGATTCTGATGCCGACGTCGATGGTTGATAGCCTGAATCCGGCGCTCGCATTGGCGATCGCGGGAAATGATCTTGCAGGTGCGCCTGTCACGCCGCTTAAGACCGCCGCTTAAGGCATGTCTTCACAGCAAGATTTCGATGATTCGAAGGGAGTCTTGATGAAACGCAAATATTTTCCGATGTCGACGCGTGTGTGCACGTCCTTGCTTAAATGGATGATTGCCCGCAGGCGCCGGGCTATCACTCTCAGGAATCAATCCTCAGGCACGCTCGGGCAAGTCTTGCCGGTACTCGCTCCCGTACGCGTGAAGTCGCGCAACAACAACGCGTGACTTCAGGTATGCGAGTGTTCTTCGGAAGTGCGAAATCCGTCATCTCATACGAAGTGATCGACGACGATGTTTTCGAGCGCTTCCTGACTTTCCGAACGTCTTGGCCACTGCCGTCACGGTTTCTTTGCGAGCGATGCACTGGTAGCAATCACCAAAACCACGATGGCCAATATTGCATCGTTTGAAATAAAACGGCCGTGCCCTTCATGACGTCACTTGAGTGCTGGCAGGCGACATAGCGAAAATTCTACGTGAAAAACGGCATAGTGACGTATCGGGTCGGCGCGGCAACTTTAGCACTAGCTGCGGTTCTAGCCGCAACAGTGCAATTGAACCGCGCAAGTAGCAGTGTTGATCCGGTGCAAGCTTCCAATGCGCGCCCGGTGGCGGCGACCGGTGAGCAGCAGCACGTTATACAGGGGTTAGGAAGTAGACATGACAAGGCCAAATGGATGCTTAAAGTCGACGCAATGCGAACGCGCTGGGTTTTACGCGATTCCCGTGTACCTTTATCGTCCGACGATATCTACTCGTCGAACGACGGTATCGGCGCAGGCACAGCGTCATCTATCCCGTCAACTGGTGACGCGGCGCAGACAGGGCAGATCAAATCAGATGGCGAACCGAATATCGAGGCCTCGCCTGACCTGGCCGCGCCTAATGAGGCACAGGCAAAAGCGCTTGACCCCGCCGGCGCCATTGAAATCGGCAAGACTTTCGCGAAGGAAGTTGAAAGACGGCTAAACGTCCCAGCAGCCGCACAATTTTTCTATGGTGCAAAGTTGCAGCAGGCCCTGCAGCAAAACTCCGTTGGATCGATCGCAAACGAGTATGTTGTGCTTGTCGATCGCAGCAAGAACGTGCAGGCGCTATTCATCTACTTTCGGGAAAAGCCGGATGGCATCTGGCGGATGCTCGGAGCAACGCCGGTGTCAACCGGTCTTCCAGGAAGTTACGATCACTTCATCACGCCGCTTGGCGTTTTCGAACATACGCCGCGTAACATGGACTTTCGTTCGGAAGGGACGCTCAACGAATTCAAGATTCGAGGCTATGGCGCTCGTGATATGCGCATCTACGATTTCGGATGGGCTCAGGGCGAACGGGGGTGGGGAAAGGGCGGGAAGTCCCAGATGCGCTTCCAGATGCACGCGACCGATCCGGACAAACTGGAGCCCGTCCTCGGCGTTCGTCATTCAAAGGGGTGTGTGCGCATTCCAGCCGCGCTGAATGTCTTCTTCGATAACCACGGAATTCTTGATGCGGACTACGAAGCGCGGGTGGCAGCGGGCCAATCTCTGTGGATATTGAAGCCCAGACGCACTCCCACACCATGGGCCGGACATTATCTGGTGATCATTGATTCAGCACAGAGTGTGCGGCCTGGATGGTCGCCGCTGCCGGGCGGAAAGGCCCGCTCGCAATTTCCCGCTCACGGGAATACCGCAGACTGAAGGAACGCAAGCGGTTCGGTTGCTATGCGATCGTAATGTCATTCACCACCGCAGTTGCCCCTGGTGTCGACCACGCGGTCATCGCGGCAAGGTTGCGATCATGCGGCGTTCGGGCAGTGCCGGTCAGCCGCACTGTTCCGCCGTGCGCGGTTACCGTGATGTTCTGTGGGTCGGACCAGGAGCGATAAAGGGCGTGCATGAGGTTTCCGCGCACCTGCAAAACATCGACCCCGGCTTTGATCGCGATCTGATTTGACACACCGACAACCCCCAGCAGTCTGCGTACGTCCTGGACGGCTGCCTGTCTCTGGAAATTCCAGTCGACCTCTCCGCTCAGGGTAATCCAGCCGTTTTCGACCTTCGCCTTGACTGCATCTCGTGGCACGGCAACGTCCCACTCGAGTCGATTGACCACTGCTGCCGCGATATCTTTATCGTCGCGCTGCGCGTCGAAGCCGAGTCTGACCTCGATCTCTTCGGCTACCGCCTCGACGCCCTTCACGCGGGCGGCGGCTGATTCAGCGGCATGTTTCTCCGCGAAACTCTCGACGTGACCGGTTAGCGTGACGACGCCAGAGATTGCGGTCACGCCGATATGAGCAGCCGTTACGCTCGGCTCCCATGCAAGTTCTGCAAGGACGGCCTGTTGCAGCTTGGTGTCGTCATAGATGACTGTCATGATGTCTCCGGGAAGATTGATAAATGAACGATGAACTGACAGCGTTGCGTGCATTCAGCGCTTGAAGATGTCATCTTCCGCGCGAGCCTTCTTCGTTAACTCTGAAGATGCAACCCAGTCCAGTTTCTTGATGGTAGGGCGGCTAACCTTCGCGCGACAGAGTCGGAAACTACTCAGGTCTCCGCGCTTGGACACAGGACCCACTGACGTGGATCGGATACGTCCCATCCACGCGTAACGGACCGCTGCGAATCGTTTAATCCTTAAGAAAGCCGCCAACTGGACGGCTTGAGTGTTTTCCGAACCTGTTGTGTCGGGCATCTGTCAGCTACTGTGGACCCAGATGCGACTCGATTCGTGGAGTCAAACGTAGCCACGCCCGGTTGATTGCGACCGCCCGCCATCATTTTGGATAGATGCCCCGCATGACAGATCGCCAAGCCCAAGCCCTCTCGCCGGATCCCCGCGGCACGCTGTCCGCCGGCATTTTTGATGTCGACGGCGTGCTGCTCGCGTCTCCTCACGAACGTGCGTGGCGCGAGGCGCTCAAGGGCTTTGCCGATGAAGCAAGATTCACCACGGCGATGTACCAGTCCCAGGTGGCCGGAAAGCCGCGACTGAGTGGCGCGCTCGCAGCGCTGCAAGCGCTAGGGGTGCCGAACGCCGCGCAACGTGCCGAAGCCTATGCAGAGAGCAAGCAGAGGCGGTTGGAGATGCTCATCGCCACCAGCGCCGTGTCGGCTTTTGCAGACGCACTTCGTTTCGTTAATGCCGTGAGGGCACTCGGCTTTCCGATTGCCGTCGCGTCATCTTCGAAGAACGCTAACGAGATGATGCGGCGCATCCGTCTTGATGACCACCACAGCCTTTTCGACGTATTTGGCGCCAATGTCTGCGGCCGGGATTTGCCTGCCGGCAAGCCGGACCCTGCGATATTCCTGCTCGCTGCCGCGGAGTTGCCGGCAGCGCCCGCGAACTGCTTCGTGGTCGAGGATGCGCCGGCCGGTATCGAGGCCGCCCGCGCGGGTGGAATGGCAGCACTTGGGGTCGCCCGGCTGAGTGACGCGAAGTCGCTCTGGGCGGCAGGCGCCAATCTGGTCGTGACTAGTCTGGACGAGATCGATCTCGATCAAATGTCTCGTGGAAGGCTTTGCCGGCGGATCTATGAAAAGTCCTGAACAGTTAGATCAGGTGATGCGCCCAACCGCCGATTCGAGCTGGATCGTGCTGGAAGAAGGCTATGACTCTCTGCTTGAACGTAGCCGCGCCGCGCGCTTCGCAATCAGTAACGGCTTGTTCGGCGTGCGCGGCGCGCGGGCGATACACCGTGGCGGTCGGTGGGTAGCCAACTCGCGCACACTTGTAGCCGGACTGTTCGATAAAGCGGGTGAAGATCCGGACATCCCGAGACTCGCCGTAGCGCCCGACTGGATGAAGATCCGGATTCTGCTGCAAGGGGAACCTCTGATACACCACATCGACGACACCAGGTGGCAGGAGACGATCCTCGACATGCGACGGGGCGCGGTGATAGGCAAGGGGTGCCTGTCGAATGCTTCTGCTTCAGGCGTTAAATTGCGGAGTTTCCATATTGCTTCTTTAGGCCAGCGCGCGATTGGAATGCAGATCATCGTGCTGGAGATGGAACAGGGTGGGATCGAGGTCACACTGGAAGCGTCGATCGATGCGGTGGATATCGGTCTATTATCCGACCGGGCGGAGCACGGTCTCAGCGTATGGCGTGGGGAATCCTCCGGTACACGCCTCGCGGTCGCCACCGCAGTATCCCTGCAAATTGATCGGCGGCTTGTTCCTTCTACCGTATGCGGCCTGTCGCAATGGTCGTGGAAGTGGACGTCGAGCCCGGGGCAGGTTATATGTCTCGCGCGAACGGTGGCCATAACACGCGCCGGCAAGAATGATATCGATCCTGCTCGCGGCGCACAGGAAGCCCTGGAGTCTGCGCAGATTCTGGGCTGGCCAGCCGTGGTAGCGGCGCACGAGCGGGCGTGGGATAACCGCTGGGCATGCAGCGACGTCGAGGTTGAGGGCGATCCGGTCGCGCAACAGGCTTTGCGATTCGCGCTCTACCATCTGAACGGTGCGGCCAATCCAGCGGACGAACATGTTTCGATCGCTGCGAGGGCGCTGACGGGCGACGACTATCACGGGCACGTCTTCTGGGACACGGAAATCTATCTGCTGCCGTTCTATACGTTGACGTGGCCTCAGGCAGCACGAGCATTATTGATGTATCGCTTCCATACGCTCGGCGGAGCACGCGCGAAAGCAGCGGCAATGGGCTGGCAGGGTGCGTTGTATGCCTGGGAATCGGCCGATACCGGTGTGGAGACGTGCCCCTCTCAAGTCGTCGGCCCTGATCGAAAGCTTGTGGATGTCAACTGCGGCAAGCAGGAACAACATATCAGCGCGGACATTGCGTACGCCGTCTGGCAATACTGGCATATCACCGGAGATGATGCGTTCCTGCGCGAGGCCGGCGCCGAGATTCTTCTGGAGACCGCCCGCTTCTGGGCAAGCCGCGCGACGATGGAAACTGATGGTCATTGTCATATTCGTGGCGTGATCGGACCTGATGAATATCACGAGTCGATTGATGACAACGCCTTTACTAACGTGATGGCACGTTGGAATATTCGGCGCGCCATTGAAACTGCTGCATTACTGCGTGAGCGCTGGCCGGAGAGTTGGCGACGCCTGTCAGTCCAACTGAAACTCGATGAGGCCGAACTACAGCGTTGGGGTGAGGTTGCAGAGGCGATCGCCACGGGCTTCGATTCGAACACCGGTCTGTTCGAGCAGTTTGCGGGATTTTTCACCCTCGAAGACATTGATGTTGCTGCCTATGCGGGCCGTTCAGTCCCAATCGACGTCGTACTTGGCCGCGAGCGTACCCAGCGATCCCAGGTTGTCAAGCAGGCAGATGTGGTAGCCCTGCTGGCGCTGCTGCCGGCGGAGTTTCCTGGCGGCGGCGCCGCAAGGAACTTCGAATATTACGCGTCGCGGTGCGGCCATGGCAGCTCTCTGAGCCGCGCCACGCACGGCATAGTCGCGGCCAGACTCGGTGACACTGAGACCGCGCTCGACTTCTTTCGCAAGACCTCGGCCATCGATCTCGACGACCGGCACGCGGCCATGGAAGGTGGCGTGCACATTGCAAGTCTCGGTGGCATCTGGATGATGGCGGTCCTTGGTTTCGCTGGCCTATCGTTTGGTAGCGACCATCTGGCGCTGGCCCCGATGTTGCCTGCGGCGTGGAAGAGCCTTTCCTTTACGGTGCAGTGGCGCAGTCGTTGTCTGAAGATCAGGATATCGGAACCGACTGCGATTGTTCACATCGCCATGGAAGCGGGTGACCCAATGAAGGTTTTAGTTAATGGCGAGATGTTCACACTAAGTCGCGCGGAGCCTCTTCAGGTAAAGATCAAAACGCTCACCGACGCGGTCTCTTAGCGAGCGATGATATTGGATTGCACATTGGATAGAGATACCGAACAGTACCCGCATCACTGACCAGGATTCTTTGCGAGACGGCGGCAGGCCCGGTTCGGGTACTAGCCTCTGAAAATATCGAATGGCTCGATCTTCAGGACCTTGCGTACGCCAATGTAACTCGACACGCCCGCGATCAGCACCACCATGCCGAACGACAACGCCAGGTTCCAGAATGTCGTAATCGCCGCGTAGTTAGGCAGCAAAGCCTTGGCGATCGAGATCACCAGTGTGACCAGTCCGATGCCGAGCCCGTAGCCGGTGAGTGCCGTAAAGGTCGCCATGAACAGGATCATGTAGACCAACTCTCGGCCCTTTGCGCCGATTGCCTTCAGTGCACCGAATTTATCCAGATTCTCGAGGATGAAGGTGTAAAAGGTCTGCCCGGAAATCGATAGTCCGACGATGAAGCTGATCACCGTCATCAGCAGAATGTTGGTGCCGATGCCCGTCTGGTACGTGTAGTAGTCGGCGATGCGCGAGTTGAACTCATCCTTTGTCAGCGCCAGATATCCCAGCTTCGCCACCTGTTGCTTGATGCCGGCAACCGCCGCGTCGCTCTTCGCCTGGACCAGGATGTATGAAATCGTGAAGCGCGTACCGGGTATGTACTCGATCGCGCGATTGTAGGTGGTGTAAAGCGTCGGCACGCCGTTGAGCCCGTTCGCCGCCACGTTGGCGACACCCACGATGACACCTCGATGGTCATTGAGCTCGAACGTGGTGCCCACTTTCGGATTCTCCAGCTTTGCGAATTCGGAGTCGTTGACCACCACGAAGGCGTCGTCGGCATAGATATCGAGAATGTTGCCCTGCTGCATCTCCGGGCGGCCGAACAGGCTGGCGTCGTCCAGCCCGACGACGTTGACGGATTGATACGCGCCGTCGGCGAGCTTGACCTGCGCGCCGCCGATAAAAAGGGGTACCGCGTAACTGACGCCATTCATGCTCAGCATGGCGTCAAGCAGGTAGTCCGGTAAAGGGAAAGCGGTGGCCGGCGTATTGACGGCGGGGTCCATGATCCACATCGTTGCACCGATATTGGTGACCGTCGAATAGGCGCGGTTCAGGATGCCGGCAAACATCGAAGTCATTTGCGTCATCAGGAATACCGCGAAGGTAATGCCGATTAGCAACGCGGAGAACTTCGCCTTGTCATTGACCAGCAATTTGAAGCCGATGCGCATGATGCCGCTGTATTTCATGGCGACTGCTCCCCGGTGGCGTGGACTGGCTGATTCCACCACCCGCCGCCTGACGCGACGAACAGTGCCACGGTGTCCTGATGCCGCTGCGCCACGGCCTGGACATAAGCGATGGTGGCCTGGTGGAACTGCACGTCGGCGGTGAGCACCTCCAGATAGCTGACCATCCCGGCCTTGTAGCTGCTCTGTAAGAGAGACAATGCCCCGCTCGCGTCACGCTGCGCTTCAACGTGGGCTTGCAAAGCCTGCGCATCGTGCTCCAAAGCTTTTAGCGCGTCGGCGACCTGCTCGAATGCCGTCAGGACCGTTTGCCGGTAGGTGGCGAGCTGCTGCTGGTACGCGGCGATCGCGGCCTTCCGGCCATACCACAGGCTGCCGCCTTGAAACAGCGGCACCGTAATGGACGGACCGATGCTCCAGAATCTGAAACTATCCGCGGACAGGCTGCCAAAGCTCGTGCCGCCCGCACCGTAGGTGCCGCTCAGACTGATGCTGGGGAACATCGCTGCGGTCGCCACACCGATGTTGGCGCTGGCAACATGCAACTCCGCTTCCGCAGACAGAATGTCCGGACGCTGCCGCACGAGATCGGACGGCAGGCTCACCGGCAGATTGTCTGGCAGCGACAGCGAGTCCAGATCGATGTCGGGTAAGTGCGCTTGCGACGGCAGCGCACCTTCCAGCGTCGCGAGCAGGTGAGCGGCCTCGCTGCTTTTCTGCGCGAGGGGCGCGAGCGCTGCCTCGTTCGTCGCAATCAGACTGCGAACGCTCAGCACGTTCGCATAGGAGGCTGTGCCGGAGCGGATTTGCGCTTCAGTCGCCTCAAGTTGCTGTTTCTCGAGTTCGATCAATTGCCCGGTCGCGCGAATTTCGGCGGCATACGCGGCGCGCGCTACGCTGGTATTCACGACATTCGCGGATAAGGTCAGATACGCGGCTTTACTCAGATATTGCTGGAAGTCGGCTTGGGCTCGCAGTCCCTCTACCGTCCGCCGCTTGCCACCGAACACATCTAGCACGTAACTGACGCTGCCGCTAGCCGTCATGAGGTTGAAGATCGTCCCGGGCGTCTGCAAACCATTGGTCAAGGGCGCAGTGCGTTCGCGAGTCGCGTCGAACTCCGCGCCGATCTGCGGAAAGAACACGCCATATCCCGCACGAAGATTGTTCTGGCTTTCCCGCAATGTGGCCTCCGACGCGGCCAGCGTGGGACTATTCGCAATTGCCCGTTCAACCAGGCCATCTAGCGAGTCGGACTTGAACAGCCGCCACCAGTCGGCCGGGACCGCGGCGCCGGGAGTGAAGTGCTGTGCCTCGCTATCGGCCACGACGGTCGATTCCGGTAACGGCTCGCTCGTGTAGCTGTCGACATCGGGCGGAGCGGGACGGACGAAATCGGGGCCTAAGGCGCAGGCGCCGAGGAGGGTCGTTGCGATGACGCTCAACAATGCGGCAAACGCGGTCCGCGTAGCATGGTTCCTCATTGCGTCGCCCGAAGCCGGATGAGTGCGCGCAATCATTTTTTCGACCCGATGAATACGTCCACCAGCAGGCCCGGATAGATCATCGGCAGGTCTTTCGTCCTGAAACGGAAAATGACGGGCAACACTCTCAGGTCGACCTTTTCCTGGCGTTGATTGGACAATTCGATCTTTGGGGAGACATAAGGCTGAACCCGCACGAACTCGAGTGGCACCTTGACGTCGGTGCCGCGCACGGAGAGCTGTGCCTGCATATGGGCGGGCAAGGGCAGGCGCGCGACCAGGATTTCGTCCACGTAACAGCGCACCGACAGATACTCCTGCGGTGCGCCCATAACGATGAGCGGGTCTGATCCCTGCGTGTAGGCATCATAGATGCCTAACGAAGAAACGTAGCTCCCTGGCGTTCCATTCATGGTCAGCACGACCCCGTCAGCCTGTGCTTTGAGCGTGTATTTCTGCAGCAATGCAACAGCGGCGCGATATGCCTGCCTCAGCGCCTCATACTGCTTCTGCTGGTTGCTGACGTCGTAGCTCCACGCACCCGCTCGGGTCAGCTCGTATTGCCGGTCGGCGACTTCCAGTCCGGCTGTGGCCTGCGCCACCGCATCCTGAGCGGTATCGACGACGTCTTTGCTGATCGACCGTTTGTCGAAGTCATAAGACGCGCGGCGCTTGTCATACTGGTCACGGGATGCCTTCAGGTTCGCTCGCGCCTGATCGACCTGGGCTTTCGCGACCGCGAGTGTCTCCCTTCGCGGCTGTGCCTTGAGTTCCCGCAGCAGCACCAGTGCGGCTTCGGACTGCGCGCGGAGTTGCTCGGTCGTAGCGGCCTGAACCGAATCGTCGATGCTCAGCAACGGTGTGCCGGCCGAGATCTGCTCACCTTCCCGCACGAAAACCCGGGTGATCGGCCCCGCAACTTCGGGGTAGATATTGACGTTCTGCCCACCCTGTTGCTCACTCTCGACGATGCCGTCCGCGTAGATCGCCGTCACATAAGGGTTGCTGACGGGCTTAAATACCGGCGGTTGTGCGTGACGCTGCATGCCGAAGATGTAGGCGGCAACCAGCCCGGCCAGAATGCCGAGAATGGAAAGACCGAAGATGATCCGGTTTCTCATTCCGTTCCCTTGTCGAGCCCGGTTATTCGCCCGTCTTCCATATGAATGATCCGGTCGGCGTATTCGTTGATACGCGCATCGTGGGTAACGATGACGATGCAACGATCCTTGTTGAGCACTTTCTCCTTAACGAAGGCGATGATCATTTTTCCGGTGTCGCCGTCGAGCGACGCGGTCGGCTCGTCGAGTATCAGGATTTGCGGCCCGCTCACGATGGCGCGCGCAATGGCCACACGCTGCTGCTCGCCGCCCGAGAGCTTGACCGGTAAGATTTCGCTGCGGTCTTTCAGACCGACGATCTCGAGGTATTTTTTCGCCGCGACAATCGACTCGTTCCAGTCGAGATGTTTCAGGATCAAGGGAATCGCGACATTCTCGGCGCTCGTCAGCCTCGGAAAGAGGTGATAGTCCTGGAAGACGAAACCGATTCTGTTCAGCCGGAAATCCGCCAGTTGGTCATTGGTCAGCGTCCAGATGTCGTCTCCGTTTACGCTTACCGTTCCAGCATTGGGGCGCAAGATGCCGGAGACCATGCTTAGAAGCGTGGTCTTGCCGCTACCGGACGGACCGACGATGAACAGCATTTCGCCGAAGTGGGCCACAAAGTCCACACCGTTCACCGCAGTCATCCGCGTAGCGCCTTCCCCGAACCATTTCGTGAGTCCTTTAGCGGCGATGGCCGCATGTTTCGTTGTCTCAGGGGATCCCGCTTGAGACGGAGCTGCTGTACTCATGATCAATGCCGTCTTTATCTTACGTTCACTACACTTGATGAATGACATGCGCCTGGACTAATGCGGCGGCTCCACGGCGGACGCATTGCCGTCCGTCGTGAAGTGCGAGAAGCAACGCGCCAAGGAGAAACAAGGTGAGCGGATTCATCGTTTTTATCCTTGTACTGATCGACGGACGTGGATCCCGAATACAGTGAGGATCGTGGGAGCAATTCCCTGTAGGGCGACGCTGCCCCTGTGCAGCAAGATATGACCGACTTTCCCGACAGCCATAGTGAAGGTGTTAGCTATGGATGTCGGTACGGTCCCGTACCACGAGCCGCATGATTGCATCTGCGGCATCGAAACGGGCGTCAGGGCGTCAATCGAAGCGGCTATTGAAGCCACGCCTGTGAGTAGTTTCCGATGCTAGCGCGACGCCGCGCGATGAATCATCCTCATACGGAACGCAAACAATCCCGGGGGTAAGCATCATGACCGCGAATTCACAAGACGGCTCTCATCATCTGTCCGCGCAACCGCACCACGAACAGGCGGCGCGATTTCACCGCGAGGCGTCGAGACACTTCGAAGCAGGAAAAGACTTTGCTCACGCGGCGCACCAGGTGTTGATCGCACACGGACATGCGTTGCAGGCTCTCGAATTCGAGCTCGCCGCCAACGTCTACTACGCGGGTCATGCTGCGCGCAAAAATGCACCGGATACACCCTCATCAAACTTGCGCCATGCCGCTACCGAGTCGGAGGGAAACACGAACATCGGCTTGAGCTGCGCGGAACATCACACCGCGGCGGCCGGCCTGCATGAAGAGGCTTGCGGGCATTTGAGCCGGGTCGCAGGACATTTCCAGAAGAGCAAGATCGGTGAGGCGGCCCGCGAGGCGAAACTGGCGCTCGATCTTGCGGTACGTGCTGCTTTTCACAGCAATGAAGCAGCGAAAGACTATGCGAAGCAGTGCAGCAACGCGCAAGCAGTTGCTATCGCGTCGTAAACGATTGCAAGCTTTGGCCGTCCTCACAGCCCAGGTAGTTTCCGAGCCTTTTCCGAAATGTGCCTGCGGCCTATGATCCAACGACTGGATCGACTTTGGAGAATGATGATGGCCAGGATGAAGTCAGACGCATCGAACGGTACGACTCAAACTAGCGAGTCGGCGCTGTCCGAGATGGCCAGTCACATCAAGACACTGGTGATCGACCATCTGCTGGACAGCCGCTGCGCCGCGAAACTCGTCAGGCGCCTCAGGAAAGAAAGCGATGCTGTGACGAAAAGCGGAGGCGGGACGAAGGCAGGGCGCAAGACCTTACTGAAAACGTTCGAGGCGGTCGACAAAGCTTTGCGGCAACAGGACGCGGCGTTGCTCGTCGCAGCCAACGCGGCCTTGCGGGCGGACGACGATGCGAGCACATCGAAGGGAAGAAAACATTACGCGCAGTTGGGCGCAATGCTGGATTCGTAGCAGGACCATGGCACACGCGGAGGATGTCCCCGAGAATGCTTAGGTTCGTCGCGGCGGCCCGCTCGTGAACGCCGATAGCGAAGTATATTGACGACCGTATCCAAGACATCAATCACACGCCACAACAATGCCTTGGTCGCTGTCGAGGATCAATTCCCCCGCGATTCGATGTCCGCCTCGCCCTTCGTGCGTCGACAAGACGACGCGCCCGACGGGCGATGTGATGATGCCCGGCCGATCTTCCATGTTCAGGGCGACGAACAGTCTTGCACTGCCCAAACATCGCTCGAACGTCAATACGTGACCTTGGGCGGAGACTTTCTCGATCAACCCCGCGACTAGTGCGGGCTCGCTTCGGCGCAGGGACAGCAATTGCCGATAGAGCGCCAGGATCGACCACGACTCACCGTCCTGCGAAGCAACATTCGCTACGGCTGAATTACCGATCGGCAGCCATGGCTTGCCGCGTGTGAATCCGGCGTTACCGGATAGATCCCACTGCATCGGCGTTCGTTCCGGGTCGCGTCCTTGCCCAATACCCGGTTGGCGCAGCTCGGCGGGATCTCGCACTTGCTCGGGCGGAATTTCGCCGTCGGTCATGCCGATCTCGTCGCCGTAATACATCGTCGGGGTGCCGCGCAGCGTCAGCAGAAGCATGGCCGCGACGCGCGCCTGCGAGGCGCCGATTCTGGATGCCACGCGCGGATTGTCGTGATTGCCGAGCACCCAGTTCGGCCACGCATGGACCGGCAACGCACGCTCGTACGCCGTGATCAGTTGCGCGATATTGCTTGCCGTCCATTGGGCAGTGATCAGTTGGAAATTGAAGGGCATGTCGACGCCGTCGCCAGCACTGCCGTAGTAGCGTACGAGTTGCGGCACGGGCAGGTAAATCTCTCCGATCAATACCCGTTCGCCGTAGCTGTCGAGCGTTCTTCGCATCGAGCGCACGATGGTGTGCACCTCCGGCTGATCTTCGGTGTAGGTTTGCAACTGCGCGTGATGCCCGGGCTCGTCCGGACGGAACTGAGGATTCGGTGGATTGTCGCGGAACAGGGCGTCCTTGATCAACAACCAGAGCACATCTACCCGAAAACCATCGACATCTCGATCGAGCCAGAAGTGCAGCACGGCGTCCATCGCTTCACATACTTCAGGGTTTCGCCAGTTGAGGTCAGGCTGTTGCGGCAGGAATGAATGGTAATAGTACTGGCCGCTCGAAGGATCCCACTGCCAGGCCGACCCACCCATGCGGCTCAGCCAGTTGTTAGGTGGGCCGCCGCCGGACGCGGGGTCCCGCCACAAATACCAGTCGCGCTTCGCATTGGCACGCGAAGCACGGCTTTCGAGAAACCAGGGATGCTGGTCAGAGGAATGATTAGGCACGAAGTCGACCAGTATCTTGAGTCCCAGCACATGGGCACGCTCGACCAGTCGATCAAAGTCAGAAAGCGTGCCGAATACCGGGTCAACCGCACAATAGTCGGCAATGTCATAGCCGAAGTCCGCCATCGGCGACGGGTAGATCGGCGAGAGCCAGATTGCATCGACTCCGAGCGTAGCAAGATACTCGAGCCGCGCAGTGATTCCCGCGAGATCGCCGACGCCGTCGCCGTCTTCGTCCTGGAACGATCGCGGATACACTTGATAGATCACGCCTTTCTGCCACCAGGCTAATGCAGTCATCGCATCTCCGATCGTCGCTCCAGTCAGACCACAAGGTTCAAGACCGATGTTAAACGATCTCTGGTACAAGAACGCAATCGTGTACTGCCTGTCGGTTGGCACCTATATGGATGCTAACGGCGACGGCATCGGCGACTTCGAAGGGTTGAACCGCCGGCTCGACTATTTGCAGGGGCTCGGCATCACGACGCTCTGGCTGATGCCGTTCCAGCCGTCTCCGTGTCTCGACAACGGGTACGACATATCCGACTATTACAACGTCGATCCGCGCTATGGCACGCTCGGCGATTTCGCCGATTTCACCAACGCCTGCCGGCAGCGCGGCCTGCGGGTGATGATCGACCTGGTCGTCAATCACACGTCCGATCAACACGCGTGGTTCCAGGACGCGCGCCGCGACCCTTCGTCGAAGTATCGCGACTGGTACGTCTGGTCGAAAAAGAAACCGCTGAATGCGAAGGACGGCATCGTTTTTCCAGGCGTTCAAAAATCAACCTGGACCTATGACAAACAGGCAGCCCTCTGGTACTTTCATCGCTTCTACTCGTTTCAGCCTGATCTGAACACCGCCAACCCCCATGTGCAGGCTGAACTGTTGAAAATCATGGGCTTCTGGATTCAACTTGGCGTGTCGGGTTTCAGGATGGATGCGGTGCCTTTCGTTATCGCGACAAAAGGCGCGAAAGTCAAAGTCCCGGTCGAGCAGTACAACATGTTGCGAACCTTCCGCGAGTTCCTGCAATGGCGCAAAGGCGACGCAATCATCCTCGCCGAAGCGAACGTCCTACCCAATACCGACATGCAATATTTCGGCGACGAGGGCGAGCGGCTGCAGATGATGTTCAACTTCCAGGTCAATCAGGCTGCGTTCTACACGATGGCGAGCGCGGATACGGCGCCGCTAAAGAAGGCGCTGCTGGTCACGAAGCAGCGTCCCGCAACTGCGCAGTGGGGGGTATTCCTGCGTAACCATGACGAACTGGATCTGGGCCGCCTGACACCCGATCAGCGCTCGGTTGTCTTCGCCGCCTTTGGACCCGCTCCCGACATGCAGCTCTACGGGCGGGGAATCCGCCGTAGGCTGGCGCCGATGCTCGACGGTGATCGCCGCCGTCTCGAACTGGCCTATAGCATGATGCTGACCTTGCCGGGCACGCCGGTGTTTCGTTATGGCGACGAGATAGGCATGGGCGATGATCTGCGCCTGCCGGAACGCGAATGCTGCCGGACGCCGATGCAATGGTCCACCGAGCCGCATGGCGGCTTCACGAAGCACGCCAAGCCGGTTTCGCCCGTGATTTCAGGCGGTCCTTATGGGTTTGAACGGATCAATGTTGCGAACCAGCGGCGCGATCCAGACTCATTTTTGAACTGGACTGAACGCATGATTCGCATGCGCCGTGAGATTCCGGAAATCAGTTGGGGAGACTTTGCCGTTTTGCGGGCATCGCGCAGAGAGGTGCTCGCATTGCGCTACGACTGGCGGAATAATTCGGTTGTTTGCCTGCATAACTTCAGCGCCGTGGCGTGCACGGTCAAGTTCAAAACAGAGTCCGGCGATTCGGCCGGCACATTGCTCGTCAACCTGCTTTCCGACGAGCATAGTGAAGCCGACCCCACCGGCCGGCATACGGTCGTGCTCGAACCATTTGGCTATCGCTGGTATCGGCAGGGCGGCCTTGACTATCTTCTCAAGCGCAGCGACGTGTAGCGTGTCGCCGCGATCAATGCGTCGTTATCGTCCTCGAAAAGCGATTCGATCTAGTCAAAATCGGCGCACGAACCACATCTTTTCCAGATGCGCCGGCACGGCATAGCTCATCAGAATCATCAGCAAGCCTGACGTTCCAGGCCACCGCTAACTCGCATGCGATTGCCCGCTAGCGTACCGACTTGGTGAGCGGCACACGCCAAACTGATTCAGGCTGCGCGGCTAGAGAAAATTACCCCATCCCTACAGCTTCTTCACGTTGCCTAATGGACGCGTGCTGACCGTGTTCTCTCAACATACTTGCGGTAACTCTATCCGAGGAGAGCTCTCATGGACCGGACACACAGCGTTGCGATTGAATCTGCGCCCAAACCTGCATTGTCGACGCAAACCGGTAGCCGGAAACTGGGCCTGCCGCTTTTAACGGGTGTCGTGATCGCCTCCATGATTGGCGGTGGCGCATTTAGTCTGCCTCAGAATATGGCGCATGGTGCCGGGCTTGCCGCCGTCATCATCGCGTGGATCATCACGCTATGCGGCATGTTCTTTCTGTCGAATACCTTTCGCACTCTGGCAGACAAGCGACCTGAGCTAAAGGCTGGAATCTACTCGTACGCAAAAGAAGGTTTCGGCTCGCTCGCCGGATTTGAAATGGCGTGGGGTTACTGGCTGTCCGCGGCGTTCGGCAACGTTGCGTTCGCGGTGTTGATCATGCAGACGATCGGGTATTTTTTCCCGATCTTCAAAGGCGGTAACAACTGGCCTTCGCTGCTAGGCGCATCTGCGCTGATCTGGATCATGAATTTTGTGGTGCTGTCCGGCGTCAAACGGGCCGCCATCCTGAACGTGATCTCGAGTGTTCTCAATGTCGGCACGATATCGGTCGCGCTCTGTGCAATGGCCGTGGCGGTCAAGGCCGGAATGTTTTCGTTCGACTTCTGGGGTACGCAGCAGCATCTGGGCAGCATGCTGAGCCAGGTGAAGAGCACGATGCTGGTGACGCTGTGGGTCTTCATCGGCATCGAGGGGGCGGTGGTGGTATCGGATCGCGCGAGCAAGACCTCGCAGGTCGGCGTCGCGACCTTTCTGGGACTCACCGTGTGCACGGTACTCTACTTCCTGCTGTCGGCACTGCCTTTCGGCGTGATGCATCAGGCTCAGATCGCGGGCCTCGCGACGCCATCTGCGGCGTATGTCCTGCAGGCTGCCGTAGGCGAATGGGGCGCCGTCTTCATCATCGTATCGTTGCTGCTTTCGCTGCTGAGTTGCTGGCTGGCGTGGACTATCCTTGTCGCCGAGTTGCCTTTCGAAGGCGCCAAAGATGGTGTATTCCCTAAATTTCTCGCACGCGAAAACAGCCGTCACGCAGCGGCGCCATCGCTGTGGATCTCCAGCGCGACCATGCAGCTGGCGGTGTTCGTCGTGCTGTTCGCGCAGGATGCCTGGACCTGGCTGATCTCGATTACGGGCGTGATGATCTTGCCGCCGTATCTGGCCAGTACCGCATTCCTGTGGCGATATGCGTCCCAATCGAAGTATGCGGCGAGCGCGGGAGAGACGTCGCGGGAATCCATATTGACAGGCGTCCTCGGCACGGTCTATTCGCTATGGCTGATGTATGCCGCCGGTCTTCAGTTCCTGCTCATGTCGACCATTCTGTTCGCGCTCGGATTTCCGGTGTTCTGGTGGGCACGGCATGAACATGCCCCTGACGAGGCGGTGTTTGAGCGCAGGGAGATTGTCGTGGCGGGCGTGCTCGTGCTAGTCGCCATTGTCGCCGTCGTCCTGTTTGCGCGAGGTCTCGTGAAGATCACTTGAGAAGGTCATAGAGGTAGCTCCGCCAGTCGAAGACTCGGGCGGACGGAATCAATACGGAGCGGCAACGATGCTATACGATCAGATGTTCGGCTTTCTGTTCTGCTGTCCGTTGTCGGGTGGCGCATTGCATCGCTCATCGCGGTTACAGCGCATTCTCGCGGAAGTGGTGAGGCTCGGGTATCAGACCACGCTTACCGATGCGATCCCGGAAGCCAGTTCCGCGATGCGCAGCGACGCGGGGATAGGATTGGTCGCGATCGAATGGTCATTGAACGAATCGGAAAGCGACGTCGAAGGTTTCATACGTTTTGTTCGTGGGCGTGGCCTCGATGTCCCCATCTTCGTCCTGGTCGAGCGGCATCTGCTTCAGGAAATACCGGTCACCGTATTGGGACAGGTCACCGGCTATATCTTTGCCGAAGAGGACACACCGGAATTCGTCGCTCGCAATCTGGTGAGTCACCTTCACATGTATGTGCAATCACTGAAGACGCCGTTCTTCGGTGCCATGGTCGACTACGCCGAGCAGGCGAACCAGATGTGGACGTGTCCCGGCCACAATGGCGGGATCTTTTACCAGAAGAGTCCGATTGGCCGCGCGTTCGTCCAGCACATGGGCGAAGCGGTGTTTCGCAACGATCTCGACAACTCCGTGACCGAACTGGGTGATCTCCTCGTCCACGAGGGACCGGCGCTCGCGGCAGAAAAAGCCGCTGCCCGGATCTTCGGCGCCGACAGAACCTACTTCGTGCTGAACGGCACCTCGACGTCGAACAAGATTGCGCTGACAGCGCTGGTCGCACCGGGCGATCTGGTGCTTTTCGATCGCAACAATCACAAAGCCGCGCATCATGGCGCTTTGCTGCTGGGGGGCGGCATTCCGGTCTATTTGCAGACGCAGCGCAATGCGCACGGCATGATCGGGCCGATCGATTTCGATGCACTGGATGAAGAGCGGATCCGAACCTGCATTCGCGATCATCCACTCATCGGCGATCGCGAGGCGTGGAAGCGCAAGCGGCCGTTCCGGGTGTGCGCCGTGAAAAGGTGGCGCTTTCCAGCGGGTGCAAGCCCCGCCCGGCAAATGCTCCAGCCGGAAGCAACCGGAGCAGCTATGGAGGCAACGAAGTGGCTGAAGCCTT
>NZ_QLTK01000004.1 GCF_003269035.1 Paraburkholderia bryophila
GGATCAAACTCTTCAGTTCAAACCTGTTACTGTTTTTCGGTTCCGTTAGGAACCGGTCGCTCACTCAACGTACTGACGAATTGTTCGACTGTCTTCCGACACTCAAACCTTCCTTTCATTACTGTGTGAGACTTGATACTTTCGCTTTACGGCAGATTCCGCAGAACCCGCCTCGCGTCTCGCATCAAGCGCCCACACTTATCGGCTGTTAATTTTTAAAGATCGATACGCATTCACCACCGAACCTGCACCGTGCTGCCAACTTCACAACTACCGGAACCGCTTCGTTCTGCGTCGCTGCATCTGCAGCATAGAAACGAGATTATGAAGAATTTCCGCTGCGTCGTCAACAGGTTTTTATAACTTTCTCAACCCGTTCACTTCGCTGAAACCCTTGCCATTGCTGGCTCTCCCGCCTCCCGTGCCCCGGTGTCCGAAGCACGAAAGAGCGAGATTTTAACGACCCGCGCAGGGCCTTGCAAGCGTTATCTGGAATTTATTCAGGGCGTCTTCTTTACCCGCCCCGGCTCGTCGACGGCCGGCACTTTCAGATCCGGCGCAAGGGCGCGTGCGCCCGTCGCGCCGATCGTCCAGTCATGCAGCACGGTATAGGCAACCGCAAGCAATGTCGGCCCGATAAAAACACCCAGGAAACCGAACGCAAACGCGCCGCCCAGAATACCCAGCATCACCAGAATTAGCGGCATATCGCTGTTCTTGCCGATCAGAATCGGCTTGATGACGTTGTCGGACATACCGACAACCAGTACCCCCCAGACGACCAGAAAGATCGCCCATCCGGTCGCGCCGCCGTGATACAGCCAGATCGCCGCGGGCAACCACACCACCACCGGGCCGCCAGGTATCACAGACAGGAAGAAAGTCGCCAACCCGAGCAGCGCAGGGGCCGGCACGCCGGAGATCCAGCAACCGAATCCGGCCAGAATCCCTTGCACGAGCGCCGTGCCGAGAATCCCGTAGACCACGCCCTTCACGGTGCTGCCCGCCAATGCCAGCAAATAGTCGGCACGCTCGCCCGCGATCCGCCGCATACCCGCGTTCAACCAGGCCGCAGCACCCTCCCCGCCGGTATAGAAAAAGAAAGCGAGCACGATACTCAACGCCAACAGTCCCAGGCCATGTGTGACCGCAAGCGCTGCCGCAAGAATCCATTTGCCCGCAGGGGCCGCGAGCGAATGCAATTGCGCGATCAACTCCGAATTCCCGCTGGTCAGATGTTCCCAGAAGGTCTCGATGCTCGAACCAACCAGGGGAATACCGCCCACCCACGGCGGTAGATCAGGCAATCCAGCCTCGAAGAGCCGCTGCACCAGTGCGACGATCTCATGGACATGCGCGCCGAACGCAAAACCTGCATACACGAACGGCCCAAGCACCACGACCAGAATGAGGATCACGATCAAAGTGGCCGCCCATTTGCGCCGGCCGCCCACCGCCGAGGTCAGCCGCCGGTACAAGCCCCACGAGCTATAGCTGAGGATGGCGCCCCACAGCAGCGCAGTCGTAAAAGGCGCGAGTACCACCAGCGAGCCGCCCACCAGAATGATCAATGCGAATACCGCGGCAAGACGTTCGATCAGTTGGTCCGATTTCACGATGAATCTCCTGTTGCGCCCGACCACGGCGGCGAGTGGACACACACTTGTCAGACGATCCCTGAAAGCGGTCAGTATAGAAGCGAGTCAAGCCTCCGGGGGCGTCTTATATCATTCGGCCAGGTCTGTGGGTACGGCGGCCTCGCGCCATGTAGGAAAACCGAAATTTCCGCGCAGAAATGCCTTAATTCACCCGGCGTAACCAGCCAAATAATATGGCGGCAGAGAAAAGACTAGAATATAAGGTTCTGTGCACCCCAACTTCCGGATTTATGCGCTCGCGAATCGCCAAACGTCTCCCCCCCGATGCCGACAAGCTCGTCGGTCTCTCGCTCGCGCTTTTCGCGTCGGGCAGCCGAACCGAAGACCGCTTCTGGGAAGCGAAACTCGACACGCTGCTGGCCAGGATCGTCCGCAATGCCAACCAGACCACGCTGGACGCCGCGCTCGATCATCTGCAGCAGAATCATCCCGATGCGTACGGCGCGCTCGCCGATATGGCGGAAACTCACAGCGAGTCGTTCGTCGTCGAGCATGAGGGCGTGCCTTATGAAGCGCTGCTGATCGCGGCGCCCGTGCTCGCCTGGACGCGCTACATGATTCCGTCGGGTCCGCTCAAAACCGACGCGGCCGACGCGCTGCGCGCGCATCTGCAAGCTCATGTGCTGGCCGCCAATACGCGTGTGGCCATGGCGCCGTTCCTGTACAGCATCGATCAATTGCCGCGGCATCACGTCGAAACATGGCGCATAGCCCAACAGCTTACGCAGGCAGCATTGGCCGGCGGCAACGCCAAACTCAATTTCGGCGAACTGCCGGAAACCTCGCCGATTCTCGCCGACCCGCGTTTCCTGCTAGCGGTAGTAGCAGCGCCGGTGGGCGCGGCGACCTTCCGCTGGCAGGAAGAAGAGCACGGCAGCCGGATCGAACGCGGCCAATGCCTCGAACAATGGACCACGCAAGGCGGCGCCAATCTGTCGCTGGTGCTGCCGGGCTGCGAGTTCGAATGCCTGTTGCCGGATGCCTATTATTCGGCCTGCCGCGACGCCGACGAGCGCGTGCGTCCTCACACGGTGCGCACCGCCGTGCGCTACCTGTTCGACACGATCGGCGCCGCGCCGCAAGAATTGCGCGCGGTCGTCGCCGGGTTCGGCGAACGTCGCATCGACGAATACCGCGTCGGTTTCACGCGCCGGGGTAGTAACGACGTGATCTACGGCGTCGTCTGGCCGCTGTACGGCCGTGAGAACAGCGAGCCCGGCATCGACGAGGAACCGCAGGAAATCGCTGCATCGGACGATCCGCTCGAGGAAATCGTAGCCTTGCTCAAAGATACCGGCGTGACCGACGTGCGCCGTCATGCGGGTCGCTTCGAGCCTGAATATTGCGACGACTGCGGCGTCCCGCTCTATGCGGATCCGCTCGGCGAAATCGTCCACGCCGAGATGCCGGAAGACGCAGAGCCCGCCCAGCCGCATTTTCATTGAGCATCGCGCCACGACCGCGCCAGCAGGTCGCCGTCGCGATAAAAGAGCCCCGTCATGCGGGGCTTTTTTTACGTCCGGCTTTTTTACGTCATTCCTCCTATGCCTTTTGGACAGGCCGTCAAATTGAAGGGAATTTGTCATCATAGGAACGGCGACGCATCGCACTGCACTCGACGCGTTTGCCGGGTGCGCGCATCGCGCCACCTCGCCCGATTCATCTGGAGACATGCATGCGATTCTCGATACTCAACTCAGACGCGGAACGGCGTGATGGGCTCAAAGTACTACTGCGGCAAATCGACCGGCTGGCACGCTTCAACGAAGCACAAGACTGGCGCCAGGTCGAACGCACGCTCAAGCGCCAGTGGCCCGATCTGCTCGTGATCGACTGGCAGGACTGGATGTCGGTCGCGGATGCCCGCGATCTGCTCAGCCATTACCCGGACCTGCGCATCGCCGTGCTCACGGACCAGATCTCCCCCACCCATGTGCGAGCGCTCATGGACGAGGGCGTACTCGGCGTCGTCTCACGCGAAACCGATCCTTGCCTGATCGTGCGCGCATTCGAAATGGTGCTGCTAGGCGGCCACTACGTGCCGCCCGGCGCGCTGGCGATCAATCCTCCGCTGCCGCCGGACATTGCCATCCGCCCATTCGACGACAAAACGCCACCACCGCGCCGCGGCAAATTGTCCAGCGTACTGTCGCCGCGCCAGGAGCAGATCATGCGGTGCGTCCACATGGGCAGCACCAACAAGATGATCGCGCGCACCTTGGGCATTAGCGAAGGCACCGTCAAGATTCACCTGACCAGCATATTCCAGCAACTCGGCGCACCCAATCGCGCGGCAGCGGTCGCGCTTTACAACGGCTGGCTGTCGAACCATTTGCAAGTGCTGCGCATTGACGGTGACGGCACGGCGCGCCCGATCATGGGACAAAGCAACGTCGTGCCATTGCGGCGCCGGTTGCGCAAGCGCTTTCAATATCCGTTGCCAGTCAGTGACACGACAGCTCCGCTCGCCATGGCTGCCGAGCCGAGCCCACCCTATGGCGACGCGCCGCCCGCCGGACCGTCATTGGAACCGCCTCCGCCGGGAGCGGCATAGCAATCCCGAATGAATACGCCAGACACCGGGCGCGCACGTTGTGACGGCGTCCATGCCCGCTGGCATGGAATCCGCTCACACCTTTTCCCGTCCAACGAGTAATATGAGACACATGGGTTTCCTCTACACACCGCTTCCGTTCTGGGTCGCTGTCGGTGGCTGGATCGCCACTGCGATAGTGGTTGCGCTCGCGCTGTGGAAAAATCCTTTCAAACGACTTCAGGACGGCACCTTGCAGCATGTCTGGCTTGCGATCATCGTCGCAGTGTCGGTGCTGTGGGCTAGTAATGCATGGCTCGACGACGGCACGGTGATGCATCTGCTCGGCGCCACGCTGGTCGTCACGCTCTTCGACTGGGCGCTGGCATTGATCGCCATGGCGGTGGTCACGGGCCTTGCCGCCGTCGTCTTCGACGCTCCCTGGCAAGGTATCGCGCTGACGTTCCTCGTATACGGCGCATTGCCGGTCGGCATTTCAACGCTGCTCCAGCGCGCCAGCATCGCCTGGTTGCCGCGCAACCTCTTCATGTTTATCTTCGGCCAGGGCTTCGTCTCGCCGGCCATCGCCGTGTCGCTCACGGCTGCGGCCGCGCTCGGCATTCACATCACGCTTGCCGATGGCTCGATGACCGTGATGCCTGCCGGCTACGCGTTCAGCGTGTTGCTACTCGCTACCGGCGAGGCCTGGTTCACAGGCATGTCGACCGCGCTGATCGCTGTCTATCGCCCCGCCTGGGTCACCACTTACGACGTCCGGCGATACCGACTGGGCGGACCACGCACCTGACTCAGGCTCTGCATGGAAGGCGCATTCGCGGCGATCGGCCATTCGGCCGTCTGGAACCGCCTTGGTTGCGCACACCACGACAGGACAAAATATTTGTGCCAGGATTGAACTCCACCCTATCGCGAGGCATCTTACGTGCCTCATGTCACATTAGCGTCTAACGAACTAGATGGATAGCACCAACGTCCCGCGCCGATTGCTGCGGCTGGTCGGCCGGTTGGCGACACTTGCAGCGAGTCTCTCGCTCATTTGCAGCGCCCCCGCATTCGCCGATCAACTCGAACAGCACAACGATCTCGTCAACAAATTTGTCAATGACATGCACGCGGACCCGCTCGTCGCGGACTGCGCCGCTCATGGCAATTTTGTCGCCAGCACCTCGACCGCTTTCGATCACGTCGAGTTTCCCCCCAGTTCTTTCGACAGCGCACACGCGTCGGTCACGCCCTGGAACGATTCGTTCGACGAGGGCAAGCAACGCGTCAAGGTCGACAACATCGTCGTCGTCGAAGGGCTCGGCATTGCGCAAGGCGGTGGTGGCGATCCGGCAGACCTGAAATTCCGCTGCGGCTATGTCGGCACGCAGATGCTGGCGTTCAGCTGGAACGACCCGGTGCCGCCCGCCCGCGTGCGCAGCGGTGAGCCTTCGGGGTCGCGCGCCGCGGCAGGCAAGCATAAGAGCGCGAAGGGCAAACACTCGGCAAGCGGCAAGAGCACGAAGAAAGCGACGACGATGTCTTCCAAGGCCAGTTCGGGCAAATCGTCGAAGTCGACGTCGAGCAAGTCTTCGGGCAAAGCGCCCGCGAAAAAGACCGCGACGAAAAAGAAGGCTCAATAGAGGTAGCGGCAATATGTCCGCCGGAACAGACTTGCCGAGTCAGCGGTGAAGAGCCAGGAGCGAAGAGCGCACATACGCTACACACCACACGCCACGCTCACACAAATCTTCAGCCCCAAAAAAAGAGGCACACTGTCACCGTGTGGGCCTCTTTTCCATCCAACGACAGCGACCCTTACGCAAACGTCTCCACATGCCGCAAAATCGCTTGCAGCATGGCAGCACCTAGCGACGCGCTACGGTCGCCGTTCCAGCCAACCCGCTCGTCGGGCAAATTGGCGTTGTCCTTGAACGGCATTTCGAGCGTCAGCGACAGGCAGCCGAATTCGTTGCCGATGTACTTCGACGCCAGCTTCAACGCGTCCTCGCGATACTTGCTCGCGGCGTAACCATACTTGTCCTGGAAGTCCGGGCTCGCCTGCTTGAACGCTTCGATAAACGCCTTCTGCTCCTCGCCCTGCCGCTCGGTAAAGCCCGGCAGCATTTCGGAGCCGGCCACGAATACATAGGGCAGCGCCTCGTCGCCGTGAATATCGAAGAACAGGTCGCAACCCACCGCGTGAATCGCGTCGCGCACCACCAGTACTTCCGGGCTGCGCGCGGCGTCCGGCTCCATCCATTCGCGATTCAGATTCGCACCGGTCGCGTTGGTGCGCAGATTGCCGTGCACGCTGCCGTCCGGATTCATGTTCGGCACGATATAAAACACCGCGTGATCGTAGAGCTTGCGCGCGACCGGATCGCCCGCCCAATCGCCCCAGCCCGCGAGCCGCTTGACCAGCCCTTCGATAAACCATTCGGCCATCGTCTCGCCCGGATGCTGGCGTGCGATCAACCAGATTTTCTTCTTCGGCGTGTCGCCGGTTTCCGGCGTGCCGAGGGTGAGCAGCGACATGGGCCGGCCTTCGACGGTGGTGCCCAGTTCGGTCAGCGTGGCCTGCGGCAACTGCTGCACCGCGCCGAGAAACTCCGAATGACGCTCCTCGCTATACGGTTCGAAATACGCGTAATAGATGCGGTCGAAATCCGGCGTGTGATCGATCGTCAGCACGCGGCCGTCGTACGAGGTCGGCACGCGAAACCAGTTCACCCGGTCATAGCTCGCGACCGCCTGATAGTCGCGCCAACCTTCGGCGAACGCGCACGCGGCGGCATTCTCGAACGTCATCACGCAGCGCTCGCCCGCCGCGCCGGACAAGCGGAAGTAAAACCACTGCGCGAACTCAGCATGGCTGTCCGGCCGCACGCGCAGACGGATGTTGCCCGCGTCTTCGCAGGACAGGACTTCAATCGCGCCGGCGTCGAAGTTGCTCGTGATGGATAAGGTCATGGTGTTCTTCCCTGCTGGTTGCACCGCGAAACGCTTCAACGCTTATTCAGCGACGCGGCGGCGGAATACATAAGTGGAGTCGTTCGATGCCGCGGCCTCGAACGCATAACCTTCGGAGTCGAACGCCTTGAGCTGCTCAGGCCTGTCGAGACGGTTTTCCACCGCATAGCGCGCCATCAGGCCGCGCGCGCGCTTTGCATGGAAGCTGATGATCTTGTAGCGGCCGCCTTTCCAGTCTTCGAACACGGGCGTAACGACCGGCGCGTCGAGCAGCTTCGGCTTGACCGATTTGAAATATTCGCCCGATGCGCAATTCACCAGCACCCGGGACGCGACCGCATTCTTCTTCAGTTGCGCGTTCAAGGCCTGCGTGATCCGCTCACCCCAGAACGCATACAGGTCCTTGCCACGCGGATTGGCGAAGCGCGTGCCCATTTCGAGCCGGTACGGCTGCAGCAGATCGAGCGGCCGCAGCAGACCGTAGAGACCCGAGAGCACCCGCACATGGCTCTGCGCATAGTCCAGATCGGCCGACGACAAGGTCTTCGCGTTGAAGCCCTCGTATACGTCGCCATTGAACGCGAGTACCGCCTGCTTGGCGTTCTGCGTGTCGAACTTCGGCGACCAGTCCGCGTAACGTTGGAAGTTCAGATGCGCGAGCTGATCCGAAATGTCCATCAATGAAGCGATCTGCTGCGGCGACAACCGACGCAATCCGCCGATCAATTCGGCCGCGTCGTCGACAAAATCGGGAATGGTGTGCTTTTTGACGTGCGGTGGGGTTTCGTAGTCGAGCGATTTCGCCGGCGACAGAACGATTATCATAGAGGCTTGCAGGCACGCCGTGCCTGGCGGTCAAAGACGAAAGCCAGATTGTAACGAATGCCCGGTTCCCATGCCTCACACGGCGCTTTGCGCGTCGTCCTCGATTCCAATGTGTGGATCGATATTCTCGTGTTCGACGACCCGCATACGCGGCCGATTCGCGCCGCGCTCGAAAGCGGCACGCTGAGCGCGCTGATCGACGCGCGTTGCCTCGCCGAACTTGCCTATGTGCTCGACTATCCGCAATTCGCGCATCGGAATGTGGATAAAGCCGCCGCGCTCGCAGTCGTCGCGCAGCTTTCGCAGCGGGTCGAAACCGCCGCGCCGGCTGAAGACGCCAGACCTTTGCCCAAATGCAAAGACCGCGACGACCAGAAGTTCCTTGAACTCGCCCATGCCGCGCAGGCCGACTGGCTGGTCTCGAAAGACCGCGCGGTGTTGAAGCTCGCGAAACGGATCGCGCGCGATTTCGGCTTCCAGATCGCGCAGCCCGCGCCGTTCGTCGACGCCATCGCCCTTGCCGGTTCGGCTCATCCGCTCACCCACTCCACTCCGCTCCGGACAGCACCATGAATGCACCGCACGACACGCCCACGAGCCCTTCGTTTCCGTCGCGCCTGCCGAACGTCGGCACGACGATTTTCACCGTGATGAGCGCGCTCGCCGCCGAAAAAGGCGCGGTGAATCTGGGCCAGGGCTTTCCCGATTTCGGCTGCGATCCGCGCATTGTCGACGCAGTCTCGAACGCCATGCGCGACGGCCACAATCAGTACCCGCCCATGGCCGGCGCCGCGCCGCTGCGTCAGGCGATTTCGGACAAGCTCGCAAAACTGTACGGCCGCCGCTACGACGCCAACACGGAGATCACCGTGACTGCGGGCGCCACCCAGGCGCTGCTGACCACGATTCTGTGCACCGTCCACCCGGGCGACGAAGTGATCGTGATCGAACCGAATTACGACAGCTACGTGCCGTCCATCGAACTGGCCGGCGGCAAGCCGGTGTTCGTCACGCTCGAGGCGCCCGACTACGCGATTCCGTTCGACAAGCTCGCCGCCGCGATCACGCCGAAAACGCGACTGCTGCTCATCAACACGCCGCACAATCCGACCGGTACAGTCTGGCGCGAACAGGACATGCGCAAGCTCGAGGAGATCGTGCGCGGCACCAACGTGCTGATCCTCTCCGACGAAGTCTACGAACACATGGTGTTCGACGGCGCGCCGCACGAAAGCATGGCCCGTTATCCGGAACTGGCGCAGCGTAGTTTCGTGGTGTCGAGTTTCGGCAAGACCTATCACGTGACCGGCTGGAAGATCGGCTACGTGGCCGCGCCGGCCGCGCTCATGGCCGAGTTCCGCAAGGTGCATCAGTTCAACGTGTTCACGGTCAATACGCCGATGCAGATCGGTGTGGCCGACTACATGAAAGACCCGGCGCCGTATCTCGAACTGCCCGCGTTCTATCAGCAGAAGCGCGACTTCTTCCGCGCGGGTCTCGCGAATTCACGCTTCAAGCTGCTACCGTGTACGGGCACTTACTTTCAGTGCGTCGACTATTCGGCCATCAGCGACTTGCCCGAGGCCGAGTTCGCCCAATGGCTGACCGGTGAAATCGGCGTCGCGGCCATTCCGGTCTCGGCGTTCTATCACGAGGCGCACGAATCGGGCGTGGTGCGTTTCTGCTTCGCCAAGCAG
The DNA here is from genome assembly GCF_003269035.1 of Paraburkholderia bryophila. Lineage (GTDB taxonomy): Bacteria > Pseudomonadota > Gammaproteobacteria > Burkholderiales > Burkholderiaceae > Paraburkholderia > Paraburkholderia bryophila. Next base: position 9,690 of record NZ_QLTK01000004.1, read on the forward strand.
GAGAGCACCCTCGCCACCGCGCTCGAACGGCTGGCGCGGCTCTAGGACGCCCCGCGCGATGCTGCGAACGACACCACGTTCCCCGTTATCGCGCGCAGCGGCCAGGTCAGCGTGCATGGCACGCCGTCACCCGCTCGACCGGCATGACGCCGCGGCGAACGCAAATCAGCCGCGGCACCTCTTATCAAGCCGGGCGCGACGCCGCGACATACGCCTTGCGGTCCTCGGTGATGCGTTGTGCCGCCGGCCTGGCACTGATCGCCTTCACATAGCTTTTCCAGTCGACGCCCGCATCGAGCAGCAAATCGCGACCGTAAATGGTTTGCGTCGCCATGCCGACCAGCGGCAAGCTCACGAAACCTGCCGCGTCGGCCACGCCGAAACGCTCGCCGCCCAGGTACGGCCCGAACTTCGCGATCCGTTTGAAGCCGGTAATGTGATGCGCCAGCAGCTTCTCGACGCGCCCCTTGGTCGCGTCCGTCACCGTGCCGCCGAAAAACGCTTCCTTGTAAAGATTGCGCGCGGTCAGCTCGAGATGCACGTCGACGAACGTGATCAGTTCGCGCTGCTTGGCCGCTTCCCATGGATCGGCGGGGAAGATCGCCTTGTCGGGAAAGCGCGCGGCCAGATACTCCACGATGCATTGCGACTCGCACAGGTCGCCGTCTTCGGTCTGCAGATACGGCACCTTGCCGAGCGGCGAATGCTCCAGCACGGCCTCGTCCTGACTCGGTATCACGAACACTTCCTCGAACGGAATGCCGTGTTCGAGAAGCACGAACTTCACCTTGTTGTAATAGTTAGAGAGCGCGAAACCGCACAACTTGATCATCGGGTGTCTCCTTTCTTTTGGGTGGGTGCGACCGTGCATCGACGCATCGATGCCAAGGTAGCCGCCTTCGAACAATCATCCAGTAAATTGCACGATCGTGCTATTCTAAAATAACCATGGAGTCGAGCATCACAATGACCTCTCGCCATTTCAGTATCGAGACTATCGGCATTGTCGGAACCGGAGCAATGGGTCGGGGCATCGCACAGATTGCCGCGCTCGCTGGCTTCACCGTGCGTCTGTACGACACCAATCCTGCTGCGATCGGCGCCGCGCGCGATTACCTCGCCGAGACTTTCGCCAGATTAACGGCTAAAGGCAAGCTCGATCAGGCCCGCTCGCTCGCCGCGCTGGCGAATGTGAGCGGCGCGCAAACCATCGGTGACCTCGCCGGGTGCGATCTGGTCGTCGAAGCCATCGTCGAGAAGCTCGACGTGAAGCAGGCGCTGTTCCGCGAACTCGAGACGGTGGTCAGCGGCCGTTGCGTGCTGGCGTCGAATACCTCGTCGCTGTCCATCACCGCGATTGCCGCCGGCTGTACCGATCCGTCGCGCGTGGTCGGCTACCACTTCTTCAATCCTGTCCCGCTCATGAAGGTCGTCGAAGTGATCGACGGTCTGCGCGGCGACCCTGCCGCCGGCGACGCGCTGATGGATCTCGCCCGTCGCATGGGTCATACGCCGGTGCGGGCGAAAGACATGCCGGGCTTCATCGTCAATCACGCGGGCCGCGGCATGAATACCGAGGGCTTGCGCGTGGCCGGCGAAGGGGTCGCGAGCTTTGCCGAGATCGACCGGATCATGCGCGAACAGGCCGGCTTCCGGCTCGGGCCGTTCGAGTTGCTCGATCTGACCGCGCTGGATGTGTCGCATCCGGTGATGGAATCGATCTACCATCAGTTCTATGAAGAGCCGCGCTTCACGCCGTCGCCGATCACCGGCACGCGGCTCGCGGGCGGACTGCTCGGCCGCAAGACCGGCGAAGGTTTCTATCGTTACGAAGACGGCAAGCAGCAGGTGCCCGCCGAAGAGCCCGCGCCGTCCGCGTTGCCGGTCAGCGTGTGGGTCAGCAAGCGTTATCCGCAAGCGCATGAAGCGGTCGTTCAACTGATCGGCCAGGCCCGCGTCAAGCTCGACGAAGGCGCGACACCCGCCGCCGACTCGTTGGTCGTGGTCACGCCGTTCGGTCACGACGCGACCACGGCCGCGGTCGACGAAGCGCTCGACGCGAGCCGCGTCGTCGCGATCGACGCCCTCTTCCCGCTCGTCGCCGCGCAACGCCGCACGCTGATGACCACGCCCGCCACCACGCGCGCCGCGCGCGATACGGCCCATGCCCTGTTCGCCGCCGACGGCGTGCCGGTCACCGTAATCCGCGACTCCACCGGCTTCGTCGCGCAGCGCGTCGTGGCGACCATCGTCAACATCGGCTGCGACATCGCGCAGAAGCAGATCGCCACGCCCGACGATATCGATCTCGCGGTAATGCTCGGCCTGGGTTACCCGCGCGGCCCGCTCGCGCTGGGCGATGCGCTCGGCTCAGGCACGATCCTCACCATCCTGCGCAATATGTTCAGCGTGCTGGGCGACCCGCGCTATCGTCCATCGCCGTGGCTCGCGCGGCGCGCGCAACTGGGCCTGTCGCTGACCCAACGCGACGCCGCCGACACGCAAACGCAAACGCAAACGGAGATCCAACCATGAGCGCCGAACTGCTGACCTCGCGCCCGACCGAAAGCGAATCGACGCTGGTCCTCACGCTGTCGAACCCCGGCGCACGCAACGCGCTGCATCCGGACATGTACGCAGCCGGCATCGAAGCGCTCGATTCGGCGGAACGCGATCCGTCGATCCGCGCCGTGGTGCTGACCGGCGCCGACAACTTTTTCTGCGCGGGCGGCAATCTGAACCGCCTGCTGGAAAACCGCGCGAAAGATCCGTCCGTGCAAGCCGAAAGCATCGACCTGCTGGGCGAATGGATCTCGGCATTGCGGCTCTCGTCGAAACCGGTGATCGCCGCCGTCGACGGCGCGGCGGCCGGCGCCGGCTTCTCGCTCGCGCTGGCGTGCGACCTGATCGTTGCCGCGGAAGACGCCAAATTCGTCATGTCGTACGCACGCGTCGGCCTGACGCCCGACGGCGGCGGTTCATGGTTCCTCGCCCAGGCTTTGCCGCGTCAACTGGCCACTGAAGTGCTGATCGAAGGCAAACCGATCGGCGCCGCGCGCTTGCACGAACTCGGCCTCGTCAACAAGCTGGCCAAAACGGGCGCCGTGCGCGACGCCGCCGTGGCATGGGCCGACGAGCTCGGCAAGATTTCGCCGAACTCGATTGCGCGCATCAAGGGGTTGATCGGCGCGGCAGGCGCGCAGCCGCTCGCCGACCATCTGGTCGCGGAGCGCGACAGCTTCGTCGCCTCGCTGCATCACCGCGACGGCCTCGAAGGCATCTCCGCGTTCCTCGACAAGCGCGCGCCGGTTTACAAATGACCGAAGGAACCATGCCCGACTATCAATTACCTGAACGCCGCCGCATCTTCCTGATGCGTCACGGCGACGTCACCTACTTCGACGATTCCGGCCGCGCGATCGATCCCGACACCGTCCCGCTGAATGCCAACGGCCGCGAGCAGGCCAGCGCGGCGGGCCGCGTGTTCGCCGAACAGAACGTTCGTTTCGACCGGGTGATCGTGAGCGGTTTGCCGCGCACCGTCGAAACCGCCCAGCGCGTGCTGGCCGAAACGGGGCAGCCGATCGAACTCGAGATCCAACCGGCGTGGCAGGAGATTCGCGGCGGCAAGCTCAGCAACATTGCGCCGCAGGATATCGAAGCCGCGTTCCTCGGCGCGTTCGACGGCATCGTGCAGGAGAGCACGCGCTTTCTCGACGGCGAGACGATCGGCGCCTTGTTCGATCGTGTGTTGCCGGCTATCGATGCATTGCGCGCGGACACCTCATGGGACACCGCGCTGCTGGTTCTGCACGGTGGCGTGAATCGCGCGATCCTGTCGCATGCGATCACGGCGGGAGGCCGCACGTTCTTCGGCCATCTCGCGCAAGCCACCGGCTGCATCAATGCGCTCGACGTCGGCACCGCGCCGCGCGACTGGGTGCTGCGCACAGTCAACTATTCACCGCCGTCGCCGCTGCATCGCGACGTCCGCAATACGACGATGGAAATGCTCTACGCACAATTCATTCAATACAAGCGTAGCTGAACCCGAACTGGAGGAGACACATGGTGCAAGCCACACAGAGCGGCGAACCAGAACGCAAACCGGATTATTCGGCTTTCGAAGGCACGCGCCCGGTCAACGATCGGCAACGCTTCGACAGCGACGCGCTCGCGGCATGGCTGAGCCAGCACGTCGACGGTTTTGCCGGGCCGCTCACGCTGGAGCAGTTCGCCGGCGGACAGTCCAATCCCACCTTCAAACTGGTCACGCCGTCGCGCTCTTACGTGATGCGCGCCAAGCCCGGGCCGGCCGCGAAGCTACTGCCGTCCGCGCACGCCGTGGAACGCGAATACCGCGTGATGCACGCGCTGGCCGGCAGCGACGTGCCGGTCGCCCGCATGCTCGCCCTGTGCGAGGACGAAAGCGTGATCGGGCGCGCGTTTTACGTGATGGAGTTCGTCGATGGCCGTGTGCTGTGGGATCAGTCGTTGCCCGGTATGACGAGCGCCGAACGCGCGGCGATTTACGACGAAATGAATCGCGTGATCGCGGCGCTCCATAGCGTCGACGTCACCGCCGCCGGTCTCGCCGACTACGGCAAACCGGGCAATTATTTCGCCCGTCAGATCGGCCGCTGGAGCAAGCAGTACCTTGCGTCCGAAACCGAGCCGATCGACGCGATGCAGCGGCTGATCGAATGGCTGCCGCAGCATATGCCGGCGGAAACGGGCGAGCGCGCCTCGATCGTGCATGGCGACTACCGGCTCGACAATCTGATCTTCCACCCCACCGAACCGAAAGTGCTCGCGGTGCTCGACTGGGAATTGTCGACGCTCGGCGATCCGCTCGCCGACTTCGCGTATCACTGCATGGCGTGGCATGTCGATCCGACGCAATTCCGCGGCATCGCTGGACTCGATTGGGCCACCCTCGGCATTCCCGACGAGGCCGACTACGTCGCGCGTTATTGCAAGCGCACCGGCTTCGAGATTCACGGCGACTGGAACTTTTACCTGGCGTACAACATGTTCCGCATCGCCGCGATTCTGCAAGGAATCATGAAGCGTGTGGTCGACGGCACCGCGGCCAGCGCTCAGGCGCTCGACGCCGGCAGCCGAGCGAAACCCATGGCGGAACTTGCCTGGCGCTACGCGCAGAAGGTGCGCTGAAGGTGCATTGAAGGCATCGAGTCCAATCGTTCGTTACCCGTTTTATCCGCGAGGTCACACATGAATTTCGATTACACCCCGAAGGTTCAGGCATTGCGCGAGAAACTGCTCGCCTTCTTCGACGCGCACATCTATCCGAACGAACAGGCGTTCTACGCGGAGATCGCGCGCAATCGCCACAACGGCAACGCGTGGCTGCCCACCGACCTGATCGAACAACTGAAAGTGAAGGCGCGCGACGCTGGCTTGTGGAATCTGTTCCTGCCTGAATCCGTGCGCGGCGCCGGCCTGACGAATCTCGAATACGCGCCGCTGTGCGAAATCATGGGCCGCGTGCCCTGGGCGCCGGAAGTGTTCAACTGCAACGCGCCCGACACCGGCAACATGGAAACAATCGAGCGCTACGGTAGCGAGGACAACAAGCGCGAATGGCTCGAACCGCTGCTGCAAGGCCAGATACGTTCGGCGTTTCTGATGACGGAGCCGGAAGTGGCGTCGTCGGATGCGACCAATATCCAGACCAGCATCGTGCGCGACGGCGACTATTACGTGATCAACGGCCACAAGTGGTGGTCGTCCGGCGCGGGCGATCCGCGCTGCAAGGTCTATATCGTCATGGGCAAGACCGATCCCGACGCGCCGCGCCATCAACAGCAGTCGATGATCCTGGTGCCTGCCGAGGCGACCGGCATCACCGTGCACCGTCCGCTGACCGTGTTCGGTTACGACGACGCGCCGCACGGCCACATGGAAATCACGCTTGACAACGTGCGCGTGCCGGTGACCAATATGCTGCTCGGCGAAGGCCGCGGTTTCGAGATCGCGCAGGGCCGCCTCGGACCGGGCCGGATTCACCACTGCATGCGTTTGATCGGCCTCGCCGAACGCGCGCTGGAACTGATGGCGAAACGGTCGATGCAACGCGTCGCGTTCGGCAAGCCAGTGGCCGCGCAAGGCGTCACCCAGGAGCGTCTGGCCGAGGCGCGCTGCATGATCGAGCAGGCCCGTCTGCTCACGCTGAAGACCGCGTACATGATGGACACGGTCGGCAACAAGGGCGCACGCGGCGAGATTGCGATGATCAAGGTGGTCGCGCCGAACATGGCGTGCCAGGTGATCGACTGGGCCATTCAGGCCCACGGCGGCGGCGGCGTCAGCGACGACTTCCCCTTGGCCTATGCCTACGCATCCGCTCGGACCCTGCGTTTCGCCGACGGTCCCGACGAAGTGCACCGCAACGCGATCGCCAAACTCGAACTGGCGCGGCATAGGGATGCCGGCGCGGCGGCTCGCGTGGAGTTGCCGGTTACGCGTGTTTGAACCTGCTCGAGGTTGCGACGGGTTGAGATAGGGTCCGCGGCGTCGCCAGCAGCATCGCGCGATCTATGCTCTAATTTTCGTCAACAGCGGCGCCCTACGTGGCGCCGCTTTCACGAAACAACGGAGCCAGAATGATCGACGTCTATAGCTGGGCAACCCCGAACGGCCACAAGGTCCACATCATGCTCGAGGAGACGGGTCTCGACTACGCCGCGCACGCCGTGAATATCGGCACGGGCGATCAGTTCAAGCCCGAATTCCTCGCCATCAGTCCGAATAACAAGATCCCGGCGATCGTCGATTCCGCAGGTCCGAAAGGCGCGGACGGCCAACCGTTCGCGTTGTTCGAGTCGGGCGCGATCCTGATCTATCTCGCCGAGAAAACCGGCAAATTCCTGCCGACCGATCCGGCCTCACGCTACGCGACTCTGCAGTGGCTGATGTTTCAGATGGGCGGCCTCGGTCCGATGCTCGGGCAAACGCACCACTTCCGCATCTACGCGCCGGAGCCGATCGAGTACGCGATCAATCGCTACACGAACGAGACGCGGCGTCTGTACGGTGTGATGGACACGCAACTCGGCAAGACCCCGTACCTTGCAGGCAACGACTACACGATCGCCGACATCGCGGCGTTTCCGTGGACGCGTTCGTGGAAAAACCAGGGCGTCGATCTGGATGCGTTTCCGAATGTGAAGCGCTGGCATGAAGAGATCGCCGCGCGTCCGGCGGTGGTACGCGGTGTGGAAGTGCTGGCTTCGGTACGCCAGCCGGTCATGGATGAAAAGGCGAAGGAAATGCTGTTCGGCGCGACGCAGTATGCGAAGCGGTAGGTTCGCCGTGGTGCGGTTGCGGTGCTGCGCCGGCCTCGGCCGCGTTAGAAGTAATGCCGCGTGATGAATTCCGCGACGCACACCGGCCGCTCACTGCCCTGCCGCTCCAGCGTCACATTCCACACCACTTGCACGCCGGCATTGTCGACCTCGCTGACGGAGTCAATCGCGAATTTCGCCCGCAACGACGAGCCAACCGGCACCGGCGACGTGAACCGCACGCGATTCAAGCCGTAATTCACGCCCATGCGCTGTCGCAGTGCGATCGTCTTGTCCAGCAACGCCGGGATCAACGATAGCGTCAGGAAACCATGGGCGACCGGACCGCCGAACGGCGACTCACGCCGCGCCCGTTCCGGATCGACGTGAATCCACTGATGGTCGCCGGTGGCCTGCGCGAAACGATCGACGCTCGCCTGATCGACGCTCAACCATTCGCTGACGAGCGGCTCGGCGCCGACCCGTTCCCGCAGTGCCGCAGCATCGCCGAACGTCGCGGCAGGCGCAGCGCTGTTCGTCATGATGCGGCTCCCGGATTGCGCAGTCCGAACAATGCCTTCGAACGCACCGTGATCACCGTTTCACCATGCTGATTGATACCCTCCCACTGCGTCGACACAATGCCGCGATCCGGCTTGCTCTCGGACACGCGCTTGTCGAGCACGAGGTTTTTCATGGTGATCGTGTCGCCTACGCGCACCGGCTTCAACCAGCGAATCTCGTCGATGCCGGGCGAGCCCATCGACGTGGAGCCCGCCAGTGTGTTACGCACCAGCATGCCCATCATCACCGAACAGGTGTGCCAGCCGCTCGCGACGAGGCCGCGAAACGGCGACTGGGCCGCGGCGGCCTCGTCCAGGTGAAACGGTTGCGGATCGAACTTTTGCGCGAAGTCCACGATCTCTTCACGCGTGAACGTATGCTTGCCGACCTCGAAGCTCGTGCCGACTACCATGTCCTCGAAACTGAAACCCATTGTCGCGCTCCTTGTTATCCGATTCGACCGGCCGCTCAAACTTCGGCGGTCATGAAGGCGGGTAGCGCGGCGAACCGCGCGAGATGGTGATCGACGTCGCCCAGTGTGGTTTCGATGATCGCCAGGCGTTTGAACAGATGCGCCGCCGCGACTTCGTTCGTCACGCCCATACCGCCATGCAACTGGACTGCCTGCTGACCGACGAAACGCGCAGCCTGCCCCACCCGCGCCTTCGCGGCCGAGACGGCCCGGCGACGCTCGTCGGGGTCGGCGCTGGTATAGCGCATGGCGGCCAGATAGGTGACCGAGCGCGCTTGCTCGGCGTGGATCAGCATCTCGACCATGCGGTGCTGCAGGGCCTGAAAGCGCGCGATCGGCTGACCGAACTGCTGGCGTGTTTTGGTGTAGTCGACGGTGGCAAGATTCAGCGCATCCAGCGCGCCGATCGCTTCCGCGCACAGCAAGACCGTGCCGTAGTCCGCGATGTGTTCGAGCGCGGCCGCGCCGGCGTGTTTGCCTTCGAGACGGCGCGCGGGCGTGCCGTTGAATTCGAGCGTCGCGGCGCGTTGACCGTCGATCGTACGGTAGTCGGTCAGCGTCACGCCCGCTGCTTCGCGCGCCACGACGAACAGCGCGACTTCGCCGTTCAGCCGGGCCGGCACGATCCAGTAATGCGCTTGCGCACCGTGCAACACGACCGACTTCGTACCGGTCAAGGTCGGCTGCTCGCCGGAGCCGCTCGCGGTCGTAGTCACGTCGAACAGATCGTAGCGTGCGTGGGGCTCATGAAATGCCACGGACAGCTTGATCTCACCCTGCGCCGCGCGCTCCAGCAACGCTGCATCTTCCCCCTGCCCGCTGCCGGCAAGACGCAATGCTTCGATGCCGACTGCCGTTGCCCAATACGGTTCGACGACCAGCGCGCGGCCGAGCTCCTGCATCACGACCAGCATATCGATCGGGCCGCCGTTGAAGCCGCCTTGTGCCTCGGGCACCGGCAGCGCGGTCAGGCCCAATTCGGTGAATGCGGCCCAGTGCGTATCCGATATGCCCGCCTCCGACCGGACAATTGCCTGGCGCGCTTCGAATCCGTAGCTCTTGTCCAGGTAGCGGCGCAGTGCGTCGGCGAATTGCTGCTGTTCGTCGTTGAAATTGAAGTCCATGCGCCGCTCCTCAAAGTCCGAGAATCATCTGCGCGATGATGTTCTTTTGAATTTCGTTCGAGCCGCCGTAAATCGACGTCTTGCGGAAGTTGAAGTAGTAAGCGGCGAGCGGCGCGGCGTCGTCGTCGCCGGCCAGACTGTAATCCCGCTCGCCTTCGAGAAACGGTACGTCGAACGGTGCGGCAAGTGGGCCGACGGCTTCGAACATCAGTTCGGTCAGCGCTTGCTGGACCTCGGTGCCTTTGATCTTCAGCATCGACGCCTCGGGCCCCGGCCCGCGTCCACCGGCTTCATTAGCGACCACGCGCTGCACGGTGACTTCCAGCGCCATCAACTCGATCTCAAGGCTCGCGACTTTTGCGGCGAACACGGGATCTTGCAGCAGCGGCTTGCCATTCTTTTTCTGATCCAGCGCGAGGCGTTTCAGGAAAACCAGCTCGCGCTTCGATTGCCCGACGCGCGCAATGCCGGTGCGCTCATGGCCGAGCAGATATTTCGCGTAAGTCCAGCCGCGGTTCTCGTCTCCGACCCGATTCTCGAGCGGCACTTTCACGTCTTCGAAAAAGACTTCGTTGACTTCGTGATCTTCGTCGAGCGTGATGATGGGCCGCACGGTGATGCCCGGCGTCTTCATGTCGATCAGCAGGAACGAAATGCCTTCCTGCTTCTTGGCGCCGCTATCGGTGCGCACGAGGCAAAACATCATGTCCGCGTACTGACCGAGTGTGGTCCAGGTTTTCTGACCGTTGACCAGGTAGTGGTCGCCGACACGTTCGGCGCGCGTGCGCAGCGACGCGAGGTCGGACCCGGAGCCCGGCTCGGAGTAGCCTTGGCACCACCAGTCCGAACCGTCGAGAATACGCGGTAAATAGTGGCGTTTCTGCGCCTCGTTGCCGTATTTCATCAGCACGGGCGCCACCATCGAAACACCAAAGGGCAGCACGGACGGCGCACCGATCCGCGCACACTCTTCGTCCCAGATGTGCCGCTGAGTCGCGTCCCAACCGGGGCCGCCATATTCTTTGGGCCACGCGATCACCGACCAGCCGCGCGTGCCGAGCAGCTTATGCCAGCCTGCGAAATCTTCGGGGGAGAGACGTTTGTGATTGAGAACTTTGTCGCTGAGCTCGCGAGGCAGATTCGCTTCGAGCCAGCTGCGGATGTCTGCGCGAAACGCGTTATCAGCGGAGGAATAGTCCAGATTCATGCGTAGTGTCTCCTGGCCGCAACCGCCCGCCGCCAGTGAGCCACTGCGTTATTGCAGCGGTTCCTTCAAGGCAGCCGGGACCGGCAGCGGCATCACTTCGATGCCTTCCTCGACCAAGGCTTTCGCGTCTTCGCGTGTCGTAACGCCGCGAATATTGCGTGCAGGCGCCTCGTTATAGTGAATGCGCCGTGCTTCCTCAGCGAAGCGGTCGCCCACGTTCTCAGTCTTTTCCAGTACCTCGCGCAACGCGCGCATGACACGCGCCTGCATGTCACTTGCGGCCGCCGGCGCCTTCGCCTCAGACGCACCCGACAGATTCAGGCGCGGAGCCGACGGCAGACGGCTTACTTCGTTCGCACCGCAAATTGGACATTCGACCAGCTTACGGGACTGCTGCGACTCGAAGTCTTCGGCCGAAGCGAACCAACCTTCGAACCGATGACCATGCGGACACTGTAAATCGAGGACCTTCATGTGGAATCAGGGCTTGCGTGCCAGTTTAGCGCAAAACATAAATTTGTGAACGGTCGTTCGTAAAACTATTACGCACGACACGCCGACGCCGGACGCTCAGTGCGAATCAAACGCGGTGGGCGATTTTAACGCTTTGCGCAGAGGGCTGCTGAAGGTCGCCAGCCTGGAAAATGACGTAGCGCCACAACGATGAGCCAGCCTGCGGGTTGCGTTCGCTCAGCGCGTTCCGACATTGACCGCAGCGCGGCGCTAAGCCACCAGGCATTCCAGTTGGCGGTTAAGCCGGGGTTCGAGTTCGCGCGCCCCTTTGGCGAGGTTGATCTGCTTGGCCGATTTCGCTACGTCAACGATGTTTGCCTTGATGTCGTAGCCACCGCGCGTTGCCAGCCACGCCAGAATGTCCGACAAGTGCCAAACGGACGCACTGCCTTCGTGGACTGGCGGCGGAAAGTCGATTGCGTGATTCAGCATCAGCTTGCGCATGTTTTGTCGCGACACGCCGGCAACCTCGGCGACGTCGGTGAGGCCGACGAAATCCGGGCCTGCCTCGACGAGGCGTGCAGATGGCACCGCGCGCTTGACGTCTTCGAGCGCGCTGACGAGCGCGGCGAACGCAGACCCGCCTTCGCGGGAGAAAAACAGCGCGAGACGGCCCGGTTGTCCGACGCCGACCGTGGCGTCGTCGCAACCCGCCTCGCCCAATCGCTCGACGATAGCGTCGAGGTCGCTGTCTTCAGCAGCGAGTCGGTACTTCAAGATGAACACATATTCCATACGTTACTCCTACCTTCAATCGGCCTAAACTTCCGCGATACAGCATCATGCGCTACCGCTGGGCCGTGCAATTGTCGACAATGCGCCTGATATGTCTGGCATGGTTGCCGGGGTTCCTGGGTGTGCTCCAGACGCTCGATATGCAAAACTCTCCGCAACGACACTCGGCGTCTTTGTGAGGACAATATATTTTTCCCCACGCATGCCCTTTACCACCGCTCTGAACACGCCAGCCATTCGTTTCCGCATAGACCAGCGCGGCCTCGATCTCCTTCTTGGAGTGGGTTCCACGTTTCATCTATACCCTCCAATTTAGCGACTTAAAGCATGGTTGTCAATCGACAACCTGATGCCACTCATTTAAAAACCAACCCTCCGTTAACCGGTTCGTCATCCGAATCAATTCGAACGATGAACCCGGTTGGAGAGGATCAATACTAGAGCGATGAGCGGCGCGCGACGAGACTGTCGGATGGCATAGGACAACACGGCATTTTTTAGACAACGACCAGGCAGCGGTGTCTCGCCCGGCGTAAAAAAAGCCCCTGCTGGTCATCGATCAGCAGGGGCTTTTGGCAGACTTGGCCGTTGCGCGTCCCTCCGCGCGACTGGCCGATTGTGCGTTACTGCGGCGTGCCTGTCGGCCAGGCTCCCGACAACACCTTTTCCAGCCAGAACGTACCGATCACCGTCTTCACGTCAGTGATCTTGCCGGTACGCACCCACTCCGACACATCGGCCACGCTTGCCGTAAACAGTTCGAGGAACTCACCTTCATCGAGCTTGCGCTCACCTGCGCTCAGACCGCGCGCGAGGTAAATGTCGATAAACTCGGTCGAGTACGAAATGATCGGGTGAATGCGCGTCAGGTAAACAAATTCACGCGCGGAGTAGCCGGTTTCCTCCTGCAACTCGCGTTTGGCACAAGCGAGCGCACCTTCGTTCGCGTCGAGCTTGCCGGCCGGATATTCGACCATGACCTTGCCCATCGGATAGCGATACTGACTTTCCAGCAGCACACGGCCGTCGTCGAAAAGTGGAATCACCATGACCGCGCCCGGATGCTGAACGTATTCGCGCGTCGCCTGCTTGCCATCCGGCAGGCGGACGGTATCGCATTTCAACGTCAGAAACGGCCCTTGGTGGATCGTTTTGCTCTCGACACAAGTCTCGGTGAGCGCGGCGTCGTGATTGCGAAGTTCAGCCATATGCGGACCTCGGGACAGCTTGGTGCGCGACGGCGAGACGCCGTCAGCGGCGTTTGACGAGATACTGGAAGGTAAAGCCGGGGAATGCGAACACGACGAACAAGGCGAACGTGATCGCGTAGAACTGCCAACCCTGCTCGAAACGGTTGCCCGCGCGCGCTTCGAGCAGAAATCCGAGCGCGCCGACCGCGAAGTACAGCACGATCAATTCGGCAATCCGGATCCAGGCGCTCTTCTTCACCGCTTTCAACGGCACGGCGGCGAAAAGGCGCTGATTCAGGAACGGCAGGTTGGCGCCAACCAGCGCCAACAGCACGATAAACCAACCCGCAGCCGACATCAGAGCAACAGCGTGTGCTGGATAGCCTGCAGGCAGGCCTTCAGCAGCGGGTCCGGCACAATGCCGAGCACCAGCACCGCCAACCCGTTCAGCGCGAGCAGAGCACGCGTGCTGGAGTCGGCATGGATCGGTGCGGTGTCTGCCGGGTCGTCGAAATACATCAGCTTGACGATACGCAGGTAGTAGAACGCGCCGAACAGCGACGTCATCACGGCCAGCACCGTCAACCAGGTCAACCCGGCGTTCATGGTGGCCTGCAGCACTGCGAGCTTCGCATAGAAGCCGACCGCGGGCGGAATGCCGGCCAGCGAGAACATCATGACCATCATCACGAATGCGAACACGGGGCTGCGTTGATTCAGGCCCTTGAAGTCTTCCAGCGTGTCCGCCTCGAAATCGCGGCGCGCCAGCAGCATGATGACGCCGAACGTACCCAGCGTGGTGATCAGGTAGACGATGCTGTAGAACATGGCCGAACCGTACGCGTTCGCGGCGCCGGTCGTCTTGTGGTCGACCACGCCGGCCAGCAGACCGAGCAGCACGAAACCCATGTTCGAGATCGCCGAATACGCGAGCATCCGCTTGACGTTGCGCTGCACGATACCGGTGATGTTGCCGACGATCAGCGACAGTGCCGCCAGAATCACCAGCATTTGCTGCCATTCGACCGCGAGCGGCAACAGACCCATCACGAGGAAGCGCAGACCCCACGCAAACGCGGCAACCTTCGGACCGCCACCGACCATCAGCGTCATCGCCGTCGGCGCACCCTGATACACGTCAGGCACCCACATGTGGAACGGCACCGCGCCCATCTTGAACGCCACGCCCGCCACGATAAAGATCACGCCGAACAGCAACACGCTCGGATCGTAGTGGCTCGTGCCGATCGCCTTGAACACTTCGTTCAGGTCGAGCGAGCCGGTCGCGCCGTACAGCATCGAAATGCCGTACAACAGGAAACCGGAAGCCAGCGCGCCGAGCACGTAGTACTTCATCGCCGCCTCGTTCGACGGCGCCGCGTCACGGCGCAGCGCGATCGCGCCGTACAGCGACAGCGACATCAGTTCCAGACCGAGGTACAGCGTCAGGAAGTTGTTGCCCGAGATCATCACGAGCTGGCCGAGCAACGAGAACATGCCCAACAGGAAGAACTCGCCGCGGAACAGACCGCGATCTTCGAGGTAGCGGCGCGAATAGACGATCGACACGGCATAGCCGAGCGTCACCACCGCTTTCATCACGTTGGCGAACGAATCCACCACGTACATGTGGCCGAAGTAGTAGCGCACTTGCGGGTCGAACGCGTTCATCGCAAACCAGATACCGGCGACGAGCGTCGAGAAGAACGCAATGAAGTACGTGGTACGGCGACCGGCCTGGCCGACGAACGTGTCGTTGAGCCACGCGACGACAACGGCGAGCATCACCAGCGCGTCGGGCAACAGAGCAGTCATAGGGGCGTTTTGCATGGTCTTTAAATTCCTCCGCTCGGCGTTACTGAGGCAACGGCAGCTTTGACTGCGCAACGTGGGAGAGGAGGTTTTCCACGGATACGTGCATCACATCGGTAAAGGGCTTCGGATACAGGCCCATGAACAGCGTCAGTGCGGCAAGCACTGCCAGCATGAAAAATTCGCGACGGTTGATGTCGACAAGGCTCTTCACGTGATCGTTGGTGATCGCGCCGAAGTACACGCGCTTGTACATCCACAGCGTGTAGCCCGCGCCGAGAATCAGCGTGACTGCCGCGCCGCCCGCGATCCAGAAGTTGTACTGGACGGAGGCCAGAATCACCATGAACTCGCCTACGAAACCGGAGGTACCCGGCAAGCCGCAGTTCGCCATCGAGAACAGCATCACGAACGCGGCGAACTTCGGCATCACGTTGACGACACCGCCGTAATCGGCGATCTGACGCGAGTGCATACGGTCGTACAGCACACCGATACACAGGAACATTGCGCCCGACACGAAACCGTGCGAGATCATCTGCACGATCGCGCCTTCCACGCCGAGCTGGTTGAAGATGAAGAAGCCGAGCGTCACGAAACCCATGTGCGCGATCGACGAGTACGCGACCAGCTTCTTCATGTCCGCCTGCACCATCGCCACGAGGCCGATGTAGATCACCGCGATCAGCGACAGCGTGATGACGACCGGCGCGAGGAAGTGACTGGCATCCGGTGCGATGGGCAGCGAGAAGCGCAGGAAACCGTACGCGCCGAGCTTCAGCATGATCGCGGCCAGCACGACGGAGCCGCCGGTCGGCGCTTCCACGTGGGCGTCCGGCAACCACGTGTGGACCGGCCACATCGGCACCTTCACGGCGAATGCCATGAAGAACGCGATAAATAGCAACACCTGAGGCGTCATCCCGATCTGCGCGTGCTGCCACGTGGCGAGGTCGAACGTGCCGGTCTGGACGTACAGGTAAATCAGCGCGACCAGCATCAGCAGCGAGCCCATCAACGTGTACAGGAAGAACTTGAACGCCGCGTACACGCGGTTCGCCCCACCCCACACGCCGATGATGATGTACATCGGAATCAGTGTCGCTTCGAAGAACACGTAGAACAGCATGCCGTCGGCCGAGCTGAACACGCCGACCATGATGCCCGACAGGATCAGGAACGCGGCCAGATACTGCGCGACGTTCTTCGTGATCACTTCCCACGCGGCGATCACGACGATCACCGTGATCAATGCCGTCAACACGACGAACCACATCGAGATGCCGTCGACACCCAGGTGATACGAAATGTTGAAACGCTCGATCCAGTTGGCCTTTTCGACGAACTGCAGGTCGGCGGTGCTCGAATCAAAACCCGTGATCAGCGGGATCGTCGCGATGAAGCTAACGACCGAGCCGATCAACGCAACCCAGCGCGCGGGCGCCGGGTTCCTGTCGGAACCGATAGCCAGAACCAGCAGGCCAACGAGGATCGGTAACCAGATTGCGATACTGAGAATCGGATAAGCGTGCATTAGTGTCCCTCGCCTTATTTGCCGCCGAGCGTTACAAACAGGGTCAGGAGCCCCAACATGCCGATAATCATGGCAAACGCGTAGTGGTAGATATAGCCGGATTGGAGGAAGCGGATCACGCTGGCGAACCAGCCGATGAAGCGTGCGCTGCCGTTGACGATACCGTCGATCACCACGACGTCGCCTTCCTTCCACAGACCCCGGCCAATGGCCACGGCGCCTCGCGCGAACACGACTTCGTTGATCTTGTCCATGTAGTACTTGTTATCGAGCAGCGTGTAGATCGGGCCGAACGCGCGCTTGATGACAGCCGGCAGATCCGGTCGAACGATGTACAGGAACCACGCCACCACGACGCCCGCGAGCGCCAGCCAGACCGGCAGACCCGAGACCGAGTGCAGACCCATCGACGCCCAGCCGCGGAATTCTTCGGCCATCTCGTGAACCGCGGGATGGTTCGCGCCGATGAAGATCACCTTGTCGAACGCCACGCCGTGCTGGAAGAAGTCGCCGAACAACATCGGACCGACGCCGATCGCACCGATCACCACCGACGGAATCGCCAGCAGCACCAGCGGCAGCCACACTACCCACGGCGTTTCGTGCGGCTCGTGAGCGTGGTCGTCGTGACCGTGCGCGTTGTCATGGCCATGGCCGTGGCCGTGTGCGTCGTGAGCGTGACCGTCATGCGCGTGCGCCGCGGCTTCGATACCCATCGGCGATTCCGGATGCTTCGGACTGCGGAAGCGCTCCTTGCCGTGGAACACCAGGAAGTACATACGGAACGAATACAGCGCCGTGACGAACACGCTCGCCACCACCGCGAAGTACGCGAATCCCGAGCCCGGCAGATTCGACAGCTTCACCGCGTCGATGATCGAGTCTTTCGAGTAGAAGCCCGAAAAGAACGGCGTGCCGATCAGCGCCAGCGAACCGACCAGCGACGTGATCCACGTGATCGGCATGTACTTGCGCAGGCCGCCCATATTACGGATGTCCTGATCGTGGTGCATGCCGATGATCACCGACCCTGCGCCGAGGAACAGCAGCGCCTTGAAGAACGCGTGCGTCATCAGGTGGAACACGGCGACCGAGTAAGCCGATGCGCCGAGCGCGACCGTCATGTACCCGAGCTGCGACAGCGTGGAATACGCCACCACACGCTTGATGTCGTTCTGGATGATGCCGAGGAAACCCATGAACAGCGCGGTGATCGCACCGATGACCATCACGAACGACAGCGCCGTATCCGACAGCTCGAACAGCGGCGACATGCGCGTGACCATGAAGATACCGGCCGTCACCATGGTTGCCGCGTGAATCAGCGCGGAAATCGGCGTCGGGCCTTCCATCGAATCCGGCAGCCAAACGTGCAGCGGGAATTGCGCCGACTTACCCATCGCGCCGATGAACAGGCAGATGCAGGCCACCGTCAGCAGACCCCAATCCGTACCCGGGAAGCTCAAGGCCGCGAGTTCGGTGCGCTTCGCGAAGACGTCGCCGTAGTTCATCGAACCGGCGAACGCGAACAGCAGGCCGATACCCAGCAGAAAGCCGAAGTCGCCGATGCGGTTCACGATGAACGCCTTCATGTTCGCGTAGATCGCGGTCGGGCGCGTGAAGTAGAAGCCGATCAGCAGGTACGACACCAGGCCCACCGCTTCCCAGCCAAAGAACAGTTGCAGGAAGTTGTTGCTCATCACGAGCATCAACATCGAGAACGTGAACAGCGAGATGTACGAGAAGAAGCGCTGGTAGCCGTCGTCGTCGGCCATGTAGCCGATCGTGTAGATGTGCACCATGAGCGACACGAAGGTCACCACGCACATCATCATTGCCGTCAGCGAGTCGACCAGGAAGCCGACTTCGAAATTGGTTTTGCCGATCGTCATCCATTGGTAGACGGTCGCGTTGAAGCTCGCGCCGTCCATTACCTGGAAGAACACCACGGCCGACAGGATGAACGAGATCGCGACGCCGAGGATCGTGACCGAATGCGCACCGGCTCGTCCTACCGCTTTTCCGAACAACCCTGCGATCAGGGAACCGGCCAGCGGTGCCAGCGGGATCGCCAGCAGCAGGTTTTCATTGAGTATCGTGGACATAACCGCTTTTCCTGAAATTAACCTTTGAGCTGATCGAGATCCTCGACATTGATCGTGTCGAGGCTACGGAACAGGGTCACCAGAATTGCGAGGCCGATCGCCGCTTCCGCCGCCGCTACCGTCAGCACGAAGAAAACGAAGATCTGGCCATGCACGTCGCCGAGGTAATGCGAAAACGCGACGAAATTGGTGTTCACCGCCAGCAACATCAGTTCGATCGCCATCAGGATGATGATCACGTTACGGCGGTTCAGGAAAATGCCGACGATGCTGATCGCAAACAGGATCGCGCCGAGGACAAGGTAATGGGCAAGGGTCAACATGATTTCTATCTCCTGTCCGCTCAGCTGTTCTTTGCCGGTGCCGAGTCGGCTGCTGCTGCCGCCGCTGCTGCAGCGGCTTCTTCCGCCGCGACGGTTGCCGCGGTCTTTTCCGACTTCATCTTCACGACACGCACACGGTCCTGAGCGCGCACCTTGACCTGCTCGCTGACGTTCTGGCGTTTGCTATCTTTCTTGTGGTTCGTGGTCAGTGCGATCGCCGCGATGATCGCGACCAGCAGCACGAGGCCGGCCACTTCGAACGCGAAGATGTAATCGGTGTAGATCACCTTGCCGATCAGTCGGGTGTTCGACCAGTCGCCCATGCCGTTCGCGGCGGCGGCGGTGTCGCGCAGCGCGGTGGCGGTCGCACCGTAACCGTGCCAGAGAATCAGCGCGGTTTCGATCACGATGATCGCGCCCACCAGCGTGGCCATCGGCACGAAGCGTTTGAAGTCTTTGCGCAGCACGTCGATGTTGATGTCCAGCATCATCACGACGAACAGGAACAGCACCATCACCGCGCCGACGTAGACCAGCACCAGCAGAATCGCAAGGAACTCGGCCTCCAGCAGCATCCA
This sequence comes from Paraburkholderia bryophila, assembly GCF_003269035.1. Taxonomy (GTDB): domain Bacteria; phylum Pseudomonadota; class Gammaproteobacteria; order Burkholderiales; family Burkholderiaceae; genus Paraburkholderia; species Paraburkholderia bryophila. The sequence goes on from NZ_QLTK01000004.1 coordinate 29,154, forward strand.
GATCGCGGCTGCGTTGAAGAACGCCAGCACCAGAAACAGTGCGGACGACACCGGGTTGCGCGAGGTGATCACCTTCAGCCCTGAAACCACCAGGAACAGCGCGAAGATGTAGAACAGTACGGTCGTGAATTCCATGATTACCGGTTCATCGTTAGGCCATCGTCAGGCATTGTTCTTTGGCACGCGGGGTCGAACAGGCAGGGAAACCGCCGGAACAACCACACAGGTGCGCCGTGCCGCGGCGTTCAAACCGCGGCGCCCGGCCCGACAACAGGCCGTTTTGCTGATGCATTTACTGCCGCATTGACTGCTTCAACTGAAATACTGCGAATGAAGCGCTTCAACGATACGGTGCGTCGGCTGCCTTGTTCGCGGCGATCTCGGTTTCGTAACGATCGCCAACGGCCAGCAGCATGTCTTTCGTGAAATACAGGTCGCCACGCTTCTCGCCGTGATACTCGAGAATGTGCGTTTCGACGATCGAATCGACCGGGCAGCTCTCTTCGCAGAAACCGCAGAAGATGCACTTGGTCAGGTCGATGTCGTAGCGTGTCGTACGGCGCGTATTGTCCGCACGCGTTTCCGACTCGATCGTGATGGCGAGCGCCGGGCACACCGCTTCGCACAACTTGCAGGCGATGCAGCGCTCTTCGCCGTTTTCGTAGCGGCGCAGCGCATGCAGCCCACGGAAACGCGGCGAGATCGGGGTCTTTTCTTCCGGGAACTGCACGGTTACCTTGCGCTGGAACGTATAACGTCCGGTCAGCGCGAGGCCCTTCAACAGTTCCGTCAGAAAGAAGGTCTTGAAAAAGTTTTGGATTGCGGTCATGGGTTCATCCGCCCTTTATTTCCAGATATTCAACGGCGACATGATCCAGAAGCCGACCACCACCAGCCACACCACGCAGACCGGAATGAACACCTTCCAGCCCAGACGCATGATCTGGTCATAGCGATAGCGCGGGAATGTGGCACGCGCCCAGATGAACACCGACAACAGCAGGAAAACCTTGAGGACGAGCCAGAAGATGCCCGGGATAAACGACAGGAACCCGAACGGAGCGCTCCAGCCCCCAAGGAACAGTGTTGATGCCAACGCCGAGATCACGATCATGTTGATGTACTCGCCGAGGAAGAACAGCGCGAACGCCATCCCCGAGTAATCGATCATGTGACCCGCGACGATTTCCGACTCCCCTTCCACCACGTCGAACGGGTGACGGTTCGTTTCGGCGATGCCCGAGATGAAGTACACGACGAACATCGGCAGCAACGGCAGCCAGTTCCAGGAAAGGAAGTTCAGGCCGTGCGAAGCGAAGAAGCCGTGTTCCTGCGAACCGACGATGCCCGAGAGGTTCAGCGTGCCGGCGGTCATCAGCACGACGACGAGCGCGAAGCCCATCGAGATTTCGTACGAAACCATTTGCGCCGCGGCGCGCATCGCGCCGAGGAACGCGTATTTCGAATTCGACGCCCAACCGGCCAGGATCACGCCGTACACGCCGATCGACGAAATCGCCATGGCGTACAGCAGACCCGCGTTGATGTCGCCGAGCACCGCGCCCGCCTGGAACGGAATCACCGCCCAGACCGCGAAGGCCGGCACCACCACCATGATCGGCGCGATCAGGTAGATCCAGCGGCTGGCTTGCGCCGGCTGAATCACTTCTTTCAGCAGCAGCTTCAGCACGTCGGCGATCGGCTGCAGAAGACCTGCGGGGCCGACGCGGTTCGGGCCGAGACGCACGTGCATCCAGCCGATCAGCTTACGCTCCCAGAGAATCAGGTAAGCCACACACAGCAGGATCACGACGGCCACCACCAGGATGCGCACCAGTGCCCACACCGTGGGCCATGCCACACCGAGAAGCTGGGTGCCGCCCGAGTTGATCGTATCGAACAAGCTCATTTACGCCTTCTCCACCAGCAGTTCACCGAACAGGCTGCCCAGCGCCGCACCGGCAGGCGTAGCCGCCGATACGCGGACGACCGTCTCCGCAAGATTCGCGTCGCGCACGGCCGGCAACTGCACCGATTGCTCGCCCTGGCGCACGCGCACAGCGTCACCTTCCTTCAAACCCAGTTTGTCGAACAGCGCGGCCGGCAGACCGACCGAGTTCGCCGCACGCGATGCTGCCGTCAGATGCAGCGATTCAGCACGACGCACGAGCGCGTCGGCGTGATAGATCGGCACGTTCGCGATGCGCTCGAACTGGCCTTCCGCTGCCTTGACCGCCCGGCCGCGCGCAACCGTAGCACCCGTCTTGTTCGACAGACGCGGCGTCAATGCACCGTCGCCCAACGCTGCCGTGCGGACTTCTTCGGACGTGTCGAATTCGAAGCCCGGCACGCCCAGCAGGCTGCCCAGCACGCGCAATACCTTCCATGCCGGACGCGTGTCGCCGAGCGGACGCACGACGCCGTTGAACGACTGCACCGTGCCTTCGGCGTTGACGAACGTACCGGACGTTTCCGTAAACGGCGCGATCGGCAGCAGCACGTCGGCGTAGTCGGCGCCCGTCTGGAACGGCGACATCACGACAACCATCTCTGCCTGGTTCAGCGCGGCCAGCGCCTGCGCCGGATTGGCCGTGTCGAACTCCGGTTCGACGTTCAGCAGCAGATAACCCTTACGCGGTTGCTCGAACACTTCGCGAGCATTCAGACCGCCCTGGCCCGGCAACGCGTTCACCAGATGCGCGCCGACCGTGTTGGCTGTTTCCGTGAGGAAGCCCAGCGTCGCGCCGGTCGCGTCCGCGATCCATTGCGCCGCGGCGTGAATGGCAGCGAAATCGGGATGACGCACGGCTGCGTTGCCCAGCAGCACGAGGCGGCTTTCGCCAGTGCTGAGCGACTTCGCGACCTGCTTGTTGGCGTCGGTGGGCTGCGTGCCGGCGAAAGCTTCCGGCAGTGCCGCGCCCTTCGCTTCCGACACCGCGCCGGCGATACCCGCCAACGCGTCGAGCCAGGCCGACGGTGCGGCGACCACGCGTTGCGCTTGCGGAATCAGCGCGTCGTCGTTCGTGGCCTGCACGAGCGTGAGCTTCGCGCCGTTCTTCGCGGCTTGCCGCAGACGCGCGGCGAACAGCGGATGGTCGCGGCGCAGATCGGAGCCGATCACCAGTGCGGCGTCGACATTCGACAGTTCGGCGATGCTCGTGCCGAGCCACGGTGCGCCATTCAGCGGCGCCGAGAAATCCGACTGACGCAGACGGAAGTCGACGTTCGGCGTGCCGACCGCTTGCGCCAGTTGCTTCAACAGGAACAGTTCTTCGACCGTGCTGTGGGCGCTACCGATTGCGGCCAGCGCATCCGCGCCATGGTCGCCCTTGATGCCCTTCAAACCCTTGACCACATAGTCAAGCGCGGTTTGCCAGTCGGTTTCGATCCACTTGCCGTCTTGCTTGAGCATAGGCTGCGTCAAGCGCTCGGGGCTGTTCAGGCCTTCGTACGAGAAGCGGTCCTTGTCCGAAATCCAGCATTCGTTGATGGATTCGTTTTCGAACGGCAGAACCCGCATCACGCGGTTGTTCTTCACTTGCACCACGAGGTTTGCGCCGACGGAATCGTGCGGGCTCACCGACTTGCGGCGCGACAGTTCCCACGTGCGGGCGCTGTAGCGGAACGGCTTGCTGGTCAGCGCGCCGACCGGGCACAGGTCGATCATGTTGCCCGACAGCTCCGAATCCACCGTCTTGCCGACGAACGACGTGATTTCCGAATGCTCGCCGCGGCCCAGCATGCCGAGTTCCATCACACCGGCCACTTCCTGGCCGAAGCGAACGCAACGCGTGCAATGAATGCAACGCGACATTTCTTCCATCGAGATCAGCGGGCCGACGTTCTTGTGGAACACCACGCGCTTTTCTTCGCTATAGCGCGATGCCGACTTGCCGTAGCCCACGGCCAGATCCTGCAACTGACATTCGCCGCCCTGGTCGCAGATCGGGCAGTCGAGCGGGTGGTTGATCAGCAGGAATTCCATCACGGCTTGCTGGCCCTTCACCGCCTTGTCCGACTTGGTGCGCACGATCATGCCGGCCGACACCGGCGTCGCGCATGCGGGCACGGCCTTCGGCATTTTTTCGACATCGACCAGACACATCCGGCAGTTGGCCGCAATCGACAGCTTCTTGTGATAGCAGAAGTGAGGAATGTACGTGTCGACCTTATGCGCAGCCTGGATCACCATGCTGCCTTCAGGCACCTCTACTTTCTTGCCGTCTATTTCAAGTTCAACCATGATGGTCAATCTTCCTTAACCTGTTACCGCTCAATCGTTCGCCCGGTTCACCGCCCGTTTCAGGCGATGAATCCCGCGGATGACGTGTTCTTCTGCGTGCTTGTCTGCTTACTTAAGCCGCTACGGTTTCCGACGCCGCCGCTGCGCCGGCGTGACCGCCGACGAGGCAATGCTTGTGGGCGACGTGATATTCGAATTCGTCCCAGTAGTGCTTGAGCATGCCGCGAACCGGCATGGCCGCCGCATCGCCGAGCGCGCAAATCGTGCGGCCCATGATGTTTTCAGCGACCGAGTTCAACAGATCCAGATCTTCCGGACGGCCGAGCCCATGCTCGATACGATGCACCACGCGATAAAGCCAGCCCGTGCCTTCGCGGCAAGGCGTGCATTGACCGCACGATTCTTCGTAATAGAAGTACGACAGGCGCAACAGCGAGCGCACCATGCAACGCGTCTCGTCCATCACGATGACCGCGCCCGAACCGAGCATCGAGCCCTGCTTGGCGATCGAGTCGTAGTCCATGTCGGTCTGCATCATGATGTCGCCCGGAATCACCGGTGCCGACGAACCGCCAGGAATCACGGCCTTGATCTTCTTGCCGCCGCGCATACCGCCGGCCAGTTCCATCAGCGTCGAGAACGGCGTGCCGAGCGGAATTTCATAGTTGCCCGGACGTTCGACGTCGCCGGCTACCGAGAAAATCTTCGTGCCGCCGTTGTTCGGCTTGCCGATTTCGAGGTAATTCTGCGGACCGACCGCGAGCAGGAACGGCACTGCGGCAAACGTCTCGGTGTTGTTGATCGTGGTCGGCTTGCCGTACACGCCGAAGCTCGCCGGAAATGGCGGCTTGAAACGCGGCTGGCCTTTCTTGCCTTCCAGCGACTCGAGCAGCGCGGTTTCTTCGCCGCAAATGTAAGCGCCGTAACCGTGGTGCGCATGCAGTTCGAACGAGAAGCCCGAACCCATGATGTTCTCGCCGAGGAATCCGGCGCGACGCGCCTCTTCCAACGCTGCTTCAAAGCGTTTGTAGGTTTCCCAGATTTCGCCGTGAATATAGTTGTAGCCGACCGTGATACCCATCGCGTATGCGCCGATGGCCATGCCCTCGATCAGCGAATGCGGATTGAAACGCAGAATGTCGCGGTCTTTGAACGTGCCCGGTTCGCCTTCGTCCGAATTGCAGACGAGGTACTTCTGGCCGGGGAACTGACGCGGCATGAAACTCCACTTCAGACCGGTCGGGAAGCCCGCACCGCCACGGCCGCGCAGACCCGACGCCTTGACGTCGGCGATCACCTGCTCGGGCGGAATTTTTTCTTCGAGAATACGGCGCAGCTGGGCGTAACCGCCGCGCGCCACGTAGTCTTCGAGATGCCAGTTGTCGCCGTTCAGGCCGGCGAGAATCAGCGGTTTGATGTGACGATCGTGTAAAGACGTCATTTTGAAAGTTCCTCGAGCAGCTGGTCGATCTTCGCGCGGCTCATGAAGCTGCACATGCGATGGTTGTTCACCAGCATCACCGGCGCGTCGCCGCACGAACCCATGCACTCACCCTCTTTCAGGGTGAATTTGCCGTCGGCCGTGGTTTCGCCGAAGTCGATGCCGAGCTTCTGCTTCAGATAGTCAGCCGCGCTGTCCGCACCGCCGTCCGGGCCGAGCTGGCACGGCAGGTTCGTACAGAGCGTGATCTTGTATTTGCCGACCGGCGAGGTCTCGTACATCGTGTAGAAGGTAGCGACCTCCTGCACGGCGACTGCCGGCATGCCGAGATAGTCCGCGACGAACTGCATGAGTTCGGGCGACAGCCAGCCATGCTCTTCCTGAGCAGTAGCCAGCGCCGACATCACGGCGGACTGTTTCTGATCGGCGGGATACTTCGCGATCGCACGATCGATTTCTTTCAGGCCTTCAGCTGAGATCATTTTCAGACACGACTCTTTCAATTCCTACCGAACGAAAACCCGTCGCTCACTCATGCTGCGACAGACCCGGCGTTCCTTTGCTTGACGCGCGCTTCGGTGCAGGCTGAAGACACGCGGCGATGAATACGTCCTAGCGATCCACTTCGCCGAACACGATGTCCTGCGTACCGATGATCGTCACGGCGTCGGCGATCATGTGACCGCGAGCCATTTCATCGAGCGTGGACAGGTGCGCATAACCCGGCGCGCGAATCTTCAGGCGATACGGCTTGTTGGCGCCGTCCGAGATCAGGTAGATACCGAACTCGCCCTTCGGATGTTCGACCGCGGCGTATGCCTCGCCTTCCGGCACATGGAAGCCTTCCGTGAAGAGCTTGAAGTGGTGAATCAGCTCTTCCATGTTCGACTTCATGCCGACACGCGACGGCGGCGCAACCTTGTGATTGTCGATCATCACCGGACCCGGATTCTTGCGCAGCCACTCAACGCACTGTTTCACAATCCGCGTGGATTGGCGCATTTCTTCGACGCGAACCAGATATCGGTCATAACAGTCGCCATTAACGCCGACCGGAATGTCGAAATCGAGCTTGTCGTAGACTTCGTAAGGCTGCTTCTTGCGCAAGTCCCACTCGATACCCGAGCCGCGCAACATAGCGCCGGTCATACCGAGGTTCAACGCGCGTTCCGGGCTAACCACGCCGATACCGACCAGACGCTGCTTCCAGATCCGGTTGTCGGTGAGCAGCGTTTCGTACTCGTCGACACACTTCGGAAAACGGGTGAAGAAATCGTCGATGAAGTCGAGCAGCGAACCCTGACGGTTCTCGTTCATCTTGGACAAGGCCTTCGCATTGCGAATCTTCGAGGCCTTGTACTGCGGCATGGCTTCCGGCAGATCGCGATACACGCCGCCTGGACGGTAATACGCTGCGTGCATCCGTGCGCCGGATACCGCTTCATACACGTCCATCAGATCTTCGCGCTCGCGGAACGCATACAGAAACACCGCCATCGCGCCGACGTCAAGCGCGTGGGCGCCGATCCACATCAGGTGATTCAGCACGCGCGTGACTTCGTCGAACATCACGCGGATGTATTGCGCGCGGACCGGCACGTCGATGCCGAGCAGCTTTTCGATCGCCATCACGTAGCCGTGCTCGTTGACCATCATCGACACGTAGTCGAGACGGTCCATGTACGGCACGGACTGGATGAAGGTTTTGGTTTCCGCGAGCTTTTCAGTCGCGCGATGCAGCAGACCGATGTGCGGATCGGCGCGCTGGATGACTTCGCCGTCGAGCTCGAGCACGAGGCGCAGCACACCGTGCGCTGCCGGATGCTGAGGGCCGAAGTTGAGCGTGTAGTTTTTGATCTCTGCCATGGCGTTCTCTTAGTGTTTCAGACCGCCATAGCGATCTTCGCGGATCACGCGCGGCGTGATTTCCCGCGGCTCGATCGTCACAGGCTGATAGACGACGCGCTTTTCTTCCGGGTCGTAACGCATTTCGACGTAGCCGGAGACAGGGAAATCTTTACGGAACGGGTGACCAATGAAACCGTAGTCGGTCAGGATGCGGCGCAGATCCGGGTGGCCTTCGAAGACGATGCCGTACAGGTCGAAAGCCTCGCGCTCGTACCAGTTGACCGAATTCCAGATATCCACGACCGAGGGGAGAATCGGCATTTCGTCGTCCGGCGCAAACACCCGCAAACGCAGACGCCAGTTGTTCTGCACCGACAACAAATGCAGAACGGCCGCGAAACGCGGACCGTCGTAAGCGCCGTCGGCGTAGGTCTGGTAATCGACGCCGCACAGATCGACGCATTGCTCGAAACCGAGCGAACGGTCGTCGCGCAGACGGGTTGCCACGTTGAGGTAGTCGCTTGCCTTCACGACGATCGTCAACTCACCGATTGCCTCGGTCGTGCTCAACAGGAGGCCGCTGAAGGCCGCCTCGAGGTTCGCTTTCAGGGTCTCGAGTTTGCTTGCCATATTGTGGGGGAGGCCTTGGCCTTATTGACGGGCGATTGTGTTGGTGCGGCGAATCTTGGCCTGCAACTGGATCACGCCGTACACCAGCGCCTCCGCTGTGGGCGGACAGCCCGGCACATAGACGTCGACCGGCACGATGCGGTCGCAGCCACGCACTACCGAATACGAGTAGTGGTAATAGCCGCCGCCGTTCGCGCACGAGCCCATCGAGATCACCCAGCGCGGCTCGGCCATCTGGTCGTAGACCTTGCGCAAAGCCGGCGCCATCTTGTTGCACAGCGTGCCGGCGACGATCATCACGTCCGACTGACGCGGACTCGGACGAAACACCACGCCGAATCGGTCGAGGTCATAACGGGCAGCGCCCGCATGCATCATCTCGACCGCGCAGCACGCAAGACCGAACGTCATCGGCCACAACGAACCGGTGCGCGTCCAGTTGATCAGTTTGTCAGCCGTGGTGGTGACAAACCCTTCCTTCAAGACCCCTTCGATACTCATTTGCTTTCCACTCCAGACGGGGTGGCAAGCCTGGCCACCCACGCAAACCGGCGATTAATCCATCATTCCCAGTCGAGGCCACCTTTCTTCCAGATATAGGCGAAGCCCAGCAGGAATTCGAGCAGGAAAATCATCATCGCCATGAAGCCGGGCCAGCCGATGTCGCGCAGGGCGACGCCCCACGGGAACAGGAAAGCGGTTTCAAGGTCGAAAATGATGAAGAGAATGGCGACGAGGTAATAGCGCACGTCGAACTTCATGCGCGCATCTTCGAATGCTTCGAAGCCGCACTCGTACGGTGCGTTTTTCTCGGTGTCGGGCTTGTTGGGACCGAGGATTTTACCAATGCTGACCAGTGCTACGCCTAAACCGGTGCCCACAATGAGGAACAGCAAGACGGGGAAATAGGCTGCGAGGTTCAAGACTATCCTCAATCGGTTGGTTCTGAGTGCCGACAGGAGCATAGCACTCCTGCCGCGAAATCACTTCCGAAACGCACAAGCTGCAAGCCCAACGCAAGCCGTGCTCCAGAAACAAAAAATGCCAGCCGAAGCGAAGCAAGCGGCTAGCATTTAGATAACATTTTGGTGCCGACGGCGAGACTCGAACTCGCACAGCTTTCGCCACTACCCCCTCAAGATAGCGTGTCTACCAATTTCACCACGTCGGCACTGCATGCAATCCGGGAAAACAACTTGTAAAACCCGCGAATCGCTTCAAGACTCAAATTATAACTGGCTTAAGCGGTTTGTTCAACGCACAAAATGCAGTTTGCACGAAAATTTATTTCGGCACGTCAGTGGCCGGCGTGGACGCAGCCGATGCCGGCAACACAGCCGAGCCACCTGCCGGCGCCGCTGCCGCAGAGGCCGCAACCGGTGCAGTCGCCGCCGCGCCCAGCACGCCCGCGGACGGTTTCGCACGATACGCGCCGAGGTACGTCAGCGTCAACGTGGTGACAAAGAACACCGCTGCGAGGACGGCGGTTGTACGCGACAAAAAGTTCGCCGAACCCGTCGCGCCGAACAGACTGCCCGATGCGCCGCTACCGAAAGCAGCGCCCATATCGGCGCCTTTGCCGTGTTGCAGCAAGACGAGGCCGATAACCCCGAGTGCCGACAACAGCTGAACGACGATAATCAATGTTTTCAAATACAGCATCACACTCACCTGAGTCTTTATTAACCGGACCACACACGGTGTGCGGTACGGGAATGGGGCATCCTCGCCGAGGCGCCCTGCTTAGCCAGCGACGCCCACTACAACCGCAGCCGCCTTGCAGATCGCCAGAAAATCCTGGTCTTTCAACGACGCGCCGCCAATCAGACCGCCGTCGATATCCGGTTGACGGAACAATTCTTCCGCGTTTTCCGGTTTCACACTGCCGCCGTACAACAGCGGCACTTCCGCCACTTCCGCGCCCTTAGCCGCCAGCCGCGAACGCAAAAACGCGTGAACTGCCTGCGCCTGCTCCGACGTCGCGCTCTTGCCGGTGCCGATCGCCCAGACCGGCTCATACGCGACAACGATACGCGCCGCGTCTTGCACCGACAGCTTCGCCAGCACTTCGTCCAGTTGCGTGCCGACTACCTGCTCGGTCGCACCGGCCTCGCGCTCCTCCAAGGTTTCGCCGACACAAACGATCGGCGTCAACCCCGCTTCCAGCGCGCGCTGCGTTTTTATCGCGACCAGCTCGGCGCTTTCGCGATGATAGGCACGGCGTTCCGAGTGCCCGACGATGGCGATCGAGGCGCCGAAATCCACTACCATCGGCGCGGCCACTTCGCCGGTATAGGCGCCATGCGTGAACGCGGACACGTCCTGCACGCCCCACACGATCCGGCTGCCTGCCAGTAACGACTGAGCCTGCGCAAGATACGGGCTCGGCACACAGACACCGACTCGCACTTCGCCAGGCAATGCGCTCGCGCCTTGCGACACAGCCTGCAACAGCGTCGCATTTTCAGCGAGGCGCCCGTGCATTTTCCAGTTACCGACTACCAGCTTGGCTCGTTGTTTCGACATCGTCTCGTCTTATCTTGGCGGCGGACTTCGTTTGCGCTGACAGCCCGCCTTTCGGACTCATGCGGCGTGCGCAAAACGCGCAATTTTACTGCCTGGGGTGGATCGGGTCAAACAGCCTGTGTCAAGGCCGTATCGAGCCGCTCGCCTCAAGCGTCCTGACCCCAGCTCAGCACGATCTTGCCGACGTGGGTGCTGCTCTCCATCAGCGTGTGCGCCTCGGCCGCCTGCGCGGCCGGGAACACCCGATGCACCACCGGCTTGATGCGACCGTCTTCGAGATGCGGCCACACGTGCTCTTTCAACTGCGCGGCGATCTTCGCCTTGAACTCGATCGGCCGCGGACGCAGCGTCGAACCCGTCACCGTCAAACGGCGGCGCAGCACGTCGTTCAGATTCAGCTCGGCTTTCGCGCCGCCCAGCAACGCGATCAGCACGATCCGGCCGCCTTCGGCCAACGCGGTGAGCTCACGCGGCACATAGCTGCCCGCCACCATGTCGAGCACCACGTCGACGCCACGGTCGTGGGTGAGCGACTTGATGACTTCGACGAAATCCTCGGTTTTATAGTTGATCGCCCGTTCGGCGCCCAGCGCCTCGCACGCACGACACTTTTCGTCCGAGCCGGCGGTGGCGAACACGCGAAAACCCAGCGCGTGCGCAATCTGGATCGCCGTCACGCCGATGCCGCTCGAACCGCCCTGCACCAGCAGCGTCTCGTTCGGCGCGCCCTCGCCCTTGCCGAGTTGCGCACGGTCGAACACGTTGGTCCAGACCGTGAAGAACGTCTCCGGCAGCGAAGCAGCCTCGATATCCGACAAACCTCGCGGCACCGGCAAGCATTGCAGCAGCGGCGCGGCCGCGTATTCCGCGTAACCGCCGCCGGCCAGCAGCGCGCAGACACGATCGCCGATCTTCAGACCGAACGGGTTGTTCTTCTCGTCGATCGTGCCGCCGACGATCTCGCCCGCGACCTCCAGCCCCGGCAGGTCCGACGCGCCCGGCGGCGGCGCATAGCCGCCCTTGCGCTGAAACACGTCCGGCCGGTTGATGCCGGAAGCCGCCACCTTGATCAGCACCTCGCCCGCTTTTGGTTGCGGCATGGGCCGCTCGGCGAGCTTGAGGACATCCGGCGCACCGAATTCGGTGATTTCGATCGCTTTCATCTGCGTCAACTCCAAGATTGGATTGCGTTGCACACCCGCGTTGCTCACCCGTTGCACATCTATTGCACGCCGCCCGGAACGCGAACCGCCTGACCTACGACGGAGCGCTCCATGCAAACAGAGTACCCGTTTGTACTCATTCGCATACGTCCGCAACGCAATCCACCCTGCACCCTTCATGAAAAACGGCCGGCGCGCATTCGCGCTGCCGGCCGTTGCTCCGCTACCGGATTACTCCGGCGTCGGCTCGCCTTGCGGCGCGTCGTTCAGCAACGCCTTGGCCGACAAACGCACGCGGCCCTTTTCGTCCGTCTGGATGACCTTGACCTTCACTTGCTGGCCATCTTTCAGGTAGTCGTTGATGTCCTTGATACGCTCGTTAGCGATTTCGGAGATGTGCAGCAGACCATCCTTGCCCGGCAGGATGTTCACGATCGCACCGAAATCGAGCAGCTTGAGCACGGTGCCTTCGTACACCTGACCCACTTCGACTTCCAGCGTGATGTTCTCGATACGCTTCTTCGCTTCGGCCATCCCTTCGCTGCTCGTGCTGGCGATGGTGACGACGCCGTCGTCCGAAATATCGATCGTCGTGCCGGTTTCTTCGGTCAGCGCGCGGATCACCGAACCACCCTTGCCGATCACGTCGCGGATCTTTTCCGGATTGATCTTGATGGTGATCATGCGCGGTGCGTAGTCCGACAGCACCGTGTTGGCGCCCGACACCGCCGAGGTCATCTTACCGAGGATATGCATGCGGCCTTCCTTCGCTTGCGCGAGAGCGACCTGCATGATTTCCTTCGTGATGCCCTGGATCTTGATGTCCATCTGCAGCGCGGTCACGCCTTGTTCCGTACCCGCCACCTTGAAGTCCATGTCGCCGAGGTGATCTTCGTCGCCGAGGATGTCGGTCAGCACGGCAAACTTGTTGCCTTCCAGGATCAGGCCCATCGCGATGCCGGCGACGTGCGCCTTCATCGGCACGCCGGCGTCCATCAGTGCGAGGCAGCCGCCGCACACCGAAGCCATCGACGACGAACCGTTCGATTCGGTGATTTCCGACACCACGCGAATCGAGTAGCCGAATTCGTCGGCGCTCGGCAGGCAGGCTGCCAGTGCGCGCTTGGCCAGACGGCCGTGACCGATTTCACGGCGCTTCGGCGAACCGACGCGACCCGTTTCGCCGGTCGCGAACGGCGGCATGTTGTAGTGGAGCATGAAGCGTTCGCGGTACTCGCCTTCGAGCGCGTCGATGTTCTGCTCGTCGCCCTTGGTGCCGAGCGTTGCCACCACCAGCGCTTGCGTTTCGCCGCGCGTGAACAGTGCCGAACCGTGCGTACGCGGCAGCACGCCGGTACGGATTTCGATCGGGCGCACGGTGCGCGTGTCGCGGCCGTCGATACGCGGCTCGCCGTTCAGGATCTGCGTACGGACGATCTTCGCTTCGATGTCGAACAGCACATTGCCGACGGTCGCCTTGTCGGCCGCTGCCGTACCGCTTGCAGCCGCCTCTTCTTCCAGCTTCGCCGACGTCGCTGCGTAGACTTCCTTCAGCTTGGCCGAACGTGCCTGCTTGTCGCGGATCTGGTAAGCGGCGAGCAGGTCGGCTTGCGCCAGTTCCGCCACGCGTGCGATCAGCGGTTCGTTCTTCGCTGCCGGCTTCCAGTCCCATTCCGGCTTGCCGCCTTCGCGGACCAGTTCATGGATCGCGTCGATCGCGATCTGCATCTGCTCGTGACCGAACACCACGCCGCCGAGCATCACTTCTTCGCTCAGTTGCTGCGCTTCCGATTCCACCATCAGCACCGCGCGTTCCGTACCGGCGACGATCAGGTCGAGCGCCGATTCCTTCATTTGCGGACGCGTCGGGTTCAACACGTATTCGTTGTTGATGTAGGCCACGCGTGCTGCGCCGACCGGGCCGTTGAACGGCAGACCGGAAACGGCGAGCGCCGCCGACGCGCCGATCAGCGCGGGAATGTCAGCGGGGATTTCGGGGTTCAGCGACAGGACGTGGATCACGACCTGGACTTCGTTGTAGAAGCCTTCCGGGAACAGCGGACGCAGCGGACGGTCGATCAGGCGCGAGGTCAGCGTTTCGCCTTCCGACGGACGGCCTTCGCGGCGGAAGAAGCCGCCCGGGATCTTACCGGCGGCGTAGGTCTTTTCGAGGTAGTCGACGGTCAGCGGGAAGAAATCCTGACCCGGCTTGGCGGTCTTGGCGCCGACCACGGTTGCCAGGATGACGGTGTCTTCGACGTCGACGATCACCGCACCGCTCGCCTGACGAGCGATTTCGCCCGTTTCGAGGCGAACGTTATGTTGTCCCCACTTAAATTCTTTGACGATCTTATTGAACATAGTCATTGCTTTTCCTCTTCGTAATGCCGCGCGGACCAGAAGCGGCGCGGCAACGCCAGGACCGGCGCCGCAGGGGGAAGAGTAGTGTTATGCCATTCCAGAGAACCACGCCCTACGTCGAGTACGTGCGCGAACCGCTGGAATGACACAAAGCTCTGCCCTGAAGCCCGGCCATGTTTCTCTTGTGCGGCTTGTTCTACCGCTCTTTGCTACTGCTTTACGACGACTTCCTGTTCCCGCCGCATGAACCGGCACGCCACTGCGGACCACAGGCAGCGCGCGTCACATGAAGCGCACCGTGCAAAAACAAAATGCCTGCATCAGCGGAACTGACACAGGCATCTTGCTGAGAGCGCCTAACCGCGCGCCCGATTACTTACGCAGACCCAGCTTCTCGATCAGTGCGCGGTAACGGTCCGCGTCCTTACCCTTCAGGTAGTCGAGCAGCTTACGACGGCGGCTCACCATGCGCAGCAGACCGCGGCGGCTGTGGTGATCTTTCGTGTGAGCCTTGAAGTGGAGCGTCAGTTCGTTGATGCGGGTCGTGAGCAGCGCGACCTGAACTTCGGGGGAGCCGGTGTCGTTAGCTGCGCGTGCGAATTGCGCAACGACTTCGGACTTGGTGCTTGTTTCAACTGCGGACATGTCGATTTCCTTAAGAACTAGACAGGCGGTCACGGAAGAAAGGCCGTGCCGTGGGTTACTCCCGTAGCTGAAGCCTGAACTTGATAGGCCATGCCTCACAACGGGACGCGTATTGTAGCACAGCCCATTGCGGCCGCGAACCCTGCTGCGCCGGGGCGATTCGAGGACGACTCATGGGCGGGTCAAGCACCGGAAGGCCGCTCGAGGCACGCCTTACGGCCGTTTCATCCTGCAGGTGGTCGGCGGCACGGTGCGCTCGGACGGCAGCGCCAGCACGGTGCGGAAACCGTAGCCGGAGCCTTCGTTATCGAAATGCACGCCCGGCGTGCCGGCCTTGTCCATCTCCATCACGTAGAGCGGCTGGATCAGTTGATGGTCGTCGGCGCGCATCCACGAGGCGTGGAAGCCGTTGTCGAACCTGATGCCCTCGAGCGCGCGGGCGACAGCCAGCGGGTCGGCGCTGCGGGCACGGTTCATCGCCGCGGCGAGGGTTTCGATCATCAGCGGCATGCGCAGCACCGGGTAATCGTCCTGGGCGGCCGGGAAACGGGCCCGGAACGCGGCATACCAGGCGTCGGACGCCGCGCCGCCGGCGTTCGGGTGCCAGTCGGCCACGGCGATCACGTGCTTGACGCCGGCGTCGCCGAGCGCGGCCGGCGCGCCGAGGCTGTTGCCGTAGAACGTATAGAACTTCGTGTCCAGACCCTGCTCACGCGCCGCCTTGACCAGCAGCGTCAGGTCGTTGCCCCAGTTGCCCGTGATCACGGCATCGGCGCCGCTCGCGCGGATCTTCGCGATGTACGGCGCGAAATCCTTCACCCGGCCGATCGGATGGAACTCGTCGCCGACCACCGCGATATCCGGGCGTTTCGCCGCCAGCGTGGAACGCGCGAGGCTGCTGACGTCGTGCCCGAAACTGTAGTCCTGGTTCAGCAGGTACACCTTCTTCACCGCCTTGTCGCGCTGGATCACATCGGCCAGCGCATCCATGCGCATACCCGCGTGCGCGTCGAAGCGGAAGTGCCAGAAGCTGCAGTTGGCGTTGGTCAACGCGGGGTCGTCGGCGGAATAGTTGAGGAACAACTCCCGGTTGGCCGGCTCGCGGCTGTTCTGCTTGTCGATCGCGCCGATCAGCGCGGCGGCGACCGCCGAACTGTTGCCTTGCATGATGTAGCCGATATGGCGGTCGGCGGCCGCGCGCAGTTGCGTGAGCGCCTCTTCGGCGCTGCCTTTGCTGTCCAGCACGACCAGTTCGAACGGATGCGCGCCGTCGGCAAGCTTCACGCCGCCGTGCGCGTTCACCTGCTCGACGCCGAAGCGCAGATTGCGCTCCACCGCAGCCCCCGCGTTCGCGAACGGACCGGACATGCCTTCGATCAGCGCGAGCTGGATCGGGGCGCCGGTCGGTTTGCCGCCCGTTTGCGCCACGGCATAACCCGCCGCCGCCATCGACATCGCCGCCAGTGCCGCTGCCGCCGCTCGTTGCCACTTCGCCATCGTGATCGCCCCGCTTGATTCGTCGAAGCGCGGATCATAGGTCGTTCGCGACGGAATAAGCAAGCCGCCGCAAGCGTTACCGTACTGACTTGGGCGCCCTTTGACGAAGCGCCGCTGTTTGGCCGCAGCGCATGTCAAAATACCGGGTCTCGATGATAAAAACCGCGACTCAAATGCCATCGGAGGAATTTATGTTCAACCGCCACGCCTTTACGGCGGCTTCGGCCGGTGCACCGGCCGCCGGAGCGCCGGCCGCCGGAGTTCAGGCAACTGGGCGCCTGCGCCGCGCCGCGCTCGTCTGCCTGAGCGCGCTGGCGCTCGCCGGCTGCGCGCAGCCCTGGCAGCAATTCCAGCCGGGTGCCGACGAATCGACCATCGTCACGCGCCTCGGGCCGCCGCGCGAAAGCTACGACCTGCCGAACGGCGGCAAACGGCTGATGTGGCCGACCCAGCCGATGGGCGAAACCACTACCGCCGCCGATATCGACGCGTCCGGCAAGATCGTCAACGTGCGCCAGGTGCTGCAGCCCAACGAGTTCTACCGGGCGCAAATCGGTCAATGGACCAAGAGCGACGTGCTGGTGAACTTCGGCCGCCCGGTCGAAACGGCGTACTTCCCGTTGATGAAGCGCGAAGTCTGGACCTACCGCTATCAGGAAGACAACGTCTGGTACATGATGTACAGCTTTTATTTCGACGATCAGGGCATTCTGCGAACCACGCAGAAAACGCCGGATCCGTTGCATGATCCCGATCGCCGAGGCCTGTTCTAAGCAATCGCTCGAACCAGTCCGAACGGATCTACGAAAGCCGCCCCGCCGGGCGGCTTTTATTTATTTATTTCGCATGCAGGCGAATTTTATTTCTCGCCTGGTGGATTTATTTTTTGATAGAAAGGCATTCGTAAGCATTGATTCGCTATTCGTCGAGGTGACGGGCAGGCTGGCTGACATGCGAGTACAGCCGCCGCACACCTCGGCCGGATCGATGCCCCTCCCGGAGCCGCTATCGATGAACCGTCCCAAACGCCTGCTGGTCGCCAACGTTGCATGGGCGCACGAAACCGCCGTGCGCAACCCCGCGTTCTTTCGTGATCTGGTCTGCGGGCAAAACCCGCACGTGCTGTGGATCGGCTGCTCGGACAGCCGCGTGCCCGCCGAAACCATCACGCATTGCGAGCCGGGCGACCTGTTCGTCCATCGCAATATCGCCAACCTGTTTCAGCCGGACGACGACAACTCCGCGAGCGTCCTCGAATACGCGGTGAAGGTGCTGAAGGTCGGACACGTGATCGTCTGCGGTCACTACGGCTGCGGCGGCGTGCGCGCCGCGCTGCTGCCGCCGGAGCCGAGCCTGCCGCACGTGAACCGCCGGATCGCGCCGTTGTGCGCGCTGGCGGACGCGCATCGCGACGAACTCGACGCCCGCGCGACCGGGCGTGAGCGTATCGACCGCCTCGCCGAACTCAACGTGCTGGATCAGGTACGACGCTTACGCGCGCATCCGATCGTGCGGGAAGCCGGTCCGGCACCGCTCGTCCACGGCTGGATCTTTGCGCTGGAGGACGGCCGCATCAAGGTGCTCACCTCCGGCTACGAGGCCGACGACGCGATGACCTGCGCGACCGCGGCACATAGCGCGGCTTAACGGCAAAACGCGCTGAAGAGCGCAAAGGAGCGCCGACCCTCGCTGACGGACGCCGCATCGCCTGCATTCAGAGCACTCAGGCACGCACGCGCCGCAGCTTTCGCAGTTCGCCCGATATTCAGAGGCAACGGCTCGCCCTTCGCTACCCGCCCAGGCCGCTCGCCAATGCCCTATACCTCACTGCACGGACACTATGAATCCACGCGCTTTCTTCTCCACGTTTCAGCGCGACCTGCTTGCGGGCACGGTCGTTTTTCTGGTGGCCTTGCCGCTCTGTCTGGGCATCGCGAACGCGTCGGGCGTCGAACCGTTCGCCGGGCTCGTCTCGGGTATCGTCGGCGGCCTGGTGGTGGCCGTGCTGAGCGGCTCGCGTCTGAGCGTGAGCGGGCCGGCGGCGGGCCTCGTCGTGATCGTCGTCGACGGGATCGCGCAGCTCGGCAGCTTTTCCGCGTTCCTGCTGGCCGTGCTGCTGTCTGGCGCGATCCAGTTCGGCTTCGGCATGCTCAAGGCCGGGCGATTCGCGGCGTACGTGCCGTCGCCGGTGATCAAAGGCATGCTGGCCGCGATCGGCGTGCTGCTGA
Source organism: Paraburkholderia bryophila (assembly GCF_003269035.1). Taxonomy (GTDB): domain Bacteria; phylum Pseudomonadota; class Gammaproteobacteria; order Burkholderiales; family Burkholderiaceae; genus Paraburkholderia; species Paraburkholderia bryophila. Next base: position 47,736 of record NZ_QLTK01000004.1, read on the forward strand.
TCGTCAAGCAGTTCCCGCTTGCATTGGGGTTAGGCGGGGCTTCGTCCGCGTCATCCGCGGCGGCAACGGCAGCAGCGGCGCCGGGCGTCCACGCCGCCGGCGCAATCGCCACCCCGTTCGGCTCGATCTCGCTCGCGGCCTGCGTCATCACGCTGTTGTCGCTGGCTATTCTGGTCGGCTGGGAAACCCGCGCCATGCGACGCTTCAAACTCGTGCGTTTACTGCCCGCACCGCTCGCCGTCGTGTTGCTCGGGATCGGCGCGACCTTGCTGCTCAGTGTGCTCGCGCCTTCGTTCGCGCCGCCGGCCGAACACCGGGTCGCGCTGCCGTCGCTGGAATCGTTCGCGGCGTTGCAGGTTGCGCTTCAATGGGCCGACTTCGGCCCGCACTTCGCGCAACTCGTCAATCCCGATATCTGGCGCGTGGCCATCACGCTGGCGATCGTCGCGAGTCTTGAAACGCTGCTGAGCCTCGAAGCCGTCGAACAGATCGATCCCCAGCGGCGCGCCGCGCCGCCGGATCGCGAACTGAAGGCGCAAGGCGTGGGCAATCTGATCGCGGGCGCGATCGGCGGCTTGCCGATCACGTCGGTGATCGTGCGCAGTTCGGCGAATGTGCACGCGGGCGCGCAGAGCCGGCTGTCGGCGATCATTCACGGCGTGTTGCTCCTGGTCAGCGTGTTCGCGCTCACCAGCGTCATCAATCTGATTCCGCTCGCCTGTCTCGCGGCGATCCTGATCTTCACGGGCGTGAAGCTGGCCAAACCGTCGTTGTTCGTTGCGATTGCCCGGCAAGGTTTCGCGCCGTTCGCACCGTTTATCGTCACGCTGGTCGGCGTGCTCGCGACCGATCTGCTGATCGGCATCGTGCTCGGCATTCTGTGCAGCGTGCTGCTCGCGCTGGTGGCGAACCTGCGCGGTCCGATCGTGCTGGCGCAACACGGCGATCACTACCTGCTGTCGTTTCGCAAGGACGTGTCGTTTCTCAGCAAGGTGCCGCTCAAGCATTATCTGCAGCAGATTCCCGACGGCGCCACGCTGATCGTCGACGCGACGCGCGCCGATTTCGTCGATCACGATGTACGCGAACTACTCGATACCTTCGTGGCCGATGCGCCGCGCCGGGGGATCGCGGTCGAGGTACGGCATCAGGTTCAGGCGCAGGCACGCGCGGCGCGCGGCTGGTCGATGCGGCGGGCGGCGGAATAGCGCGCGGATTGGCAATCTCTCCACGAAAAAGCCCCGCGCCATTCATCTAATGGCGCGGGGCTTTTATAAACGCTGCAAGGCCGCCAGGTCAGCGCGCCGCGTTCGTCTCACTCACTCCGAACGTTGCGGATTCAACTTGTCGACGTTCGAGTAAAGCTTGTTGAGCGCCGAGATATACGCCTTGGCGGAGGCCGCGACGATATCCGGATCGGTGCCGACGCCGTTGACGATACGCCCGCTCTTCGACAGGCGCACCGTCACTTCGCCCTGCGCCTGCGTGCCGGTGGTGATCGCATTCACCGAGTACAGGAGCAATTCAGAACCGCTGCCCACTTCGGTTTCGATCGCGTTGAGCGTGGCGTCGACGGGGCCGTTGCCGCGCGCCTCGCCGGTGATCTCCTTGCCCTCCACCGAGAACACGATCTTCGCGTGCGGCTGTTCGCCGGTTTCCGAATGCTGCGACAGCGACAGGAACTTGTAGTGCTCCTTCTCCTGCGCCGCCGCCGATTCCTCGGTGACGATCGAGATGATGTCTTCGTCGAAAATTTCCGCCTTGCGGTCGGCCAGTTCCTTGAAGCGCGCAAACGCGGTGTTCAACTCCGCCTCGCTGTCCAGCGCAATACCCAGTTCCTGCAGACGCTGCTTGAACGCATTGCGGCCCGACAGTTTGCCGAGCACGATCTTGTTCGCGCTCCAGCCCACGTCTTCGGCTCGCATGATTTCGTAGGTATCGCGCGCCTTCAGCACGCCGTCCTGGTGAATACCGGAGGCGTGGGCAAACGCGTTCGCGCCGACCACCGCCTTGTTCGGTTGCACCACGAACCCGGTGATTTGCGACACCAGTTTCGACGCGGGCACGATCTGCGTGGTGTCGAGGCCCACGTCGAGGCCGAAATAATCCTTGCGGGTCTTCACCGCCATGACGATTTCTTCGAGCGACGTGTTGCCCGCGCGCTCGCCGAGACCGTTGATCGTGCACTCCACCTGACGCGCGCCGCCAATCTGCACGCCGGCCAGCGAGTTCGCCACCGCCATGCCGAGGTCGTTGTGGCAATGCACCGAGAACACCGCCTTGTGCGAGTTCGGAATACGTTCGCGCAGCGTTTTCACCAACTGACCGTACAACTCGGGCACGCCGTAACCGACCGTATCCGCGATGTTGATGGTGGTCGCGCCTTCGGCGATGACCGCCTCGAGCACGCGGCACAGAAAATCCATATCCGAGCGGCTGCCGTCTTCCGGCGAGAATTCGACGTCGTCGGTGAATTTGCGGGCGAAACGCACTGCCAGCTTCGCCTGCTCGAACACCTGGTCCGGCGTCATACGCAGCTTTTTCTCCATGTGCAGCGGCGACGTGGCGATGAACGTGTGGATGCGGAAATGATCGGCGGGCTTGAGCGCGTCGGCGGCGCGCTGGATGTCTTTGTCGTTCGCGCGGGCCAGCGAGCAGATCGTGCTGTCCTTGATCATGCCGGCGATAGTCTGGATCGCGTCGAAGTCACCGTTCGAGCTGGCCGCGAAGCCGGCTTCGATTACGTCCACTTTCATGCGTTCGAGTTGCTTCGCGATGCGGATTTTTTCTTCTTTCGTCATCGACGCGCCGGGCGATTGCTCGCCGTCGCGTAACGTAGTGTCGAATATGATCAGTTTGTCGGACATGTCGGGTCTCCTGAGGAGTCGTTCAATTGTGGGGATCGGATCTTGGAATGGGGGTGTCCGGAGGTTTCTGCGCCACCGCTGGCGACGTTCGGCCACAGACGCGGCAAACGGAGCGGCGCGCGAATACGACCAGGCGGCGACTCACACGACGATGCAGGCGACGATCAGCGCGAGCCACGCGCCGGCACGCTGGATGACACGCCGGCCTGACGAGGCACGTGGCGCGCCCAAAGAGGCGTGTGAACGTATTCAACGAACGACTATAACGGCATTCCCCCAGCCGTGCAATTAGCGCCGAACCTGCCTGCAGCGGCGCTGCCGACGGCCTCCGCACAACGAAAAACGGCGACCTTCCGGTCGCCGTTCTGGCATGTCGCACGCAGGTTGAAAGGCACCCGCCTGCGCTTGAACTTCACCGGTCCCGCACCACCGAACGCGCCGGATTGGCGCGGCCGCGCAGCGCCTGGTAACCCCAGAACACATAGCCCGACAGACCGTACAGCACGAACAGGCCGAACAGCATCAGCGGCGGATCGGACGACACCAGCACGAACGTGAGTACGACCAGCAGAATCACGCCGAACGGCACGCGATGCCGCACGTCCAGCGCCTTGCCGCTATAGAACGGCGCGTTCGACACCATCGTCACGCCGGCGTAGATGGTCAGCACGAAGGCGACCCACGGCAGCCAGACCAGCTTGAGCGGCACGCGGTTGTCAGTGGCGAGCCACACGAAACCGGCGATCAGCGCCGCGGCGGCCGGGCTCGGCATACCCTGGAAGAAACGCTTGTCGACCACGCCGATATTCGTGTTGAAGCGCGCCAGGCGCAACGCCGCGCCGGAACAGTAGACGAACGCCGCAAGCCAGCCCCAACGGCCGAGGTCCTTCAGAATCCACTCGTACATGACGAGCGCCGGCGCGACGCCGAACGACACCATGTCCGACAGGCTGTCGAACTGTTCGCCGAACGCGCTTTGCGTATGCGTCATACGGGCCACGCGACCATCCATGCCGTCGAGCACCATCGCAACGAAGATCGCGATGGCCGCGACTTCGAAGCGCACGTTCATGGCCTGCACGACGGCGAAGAAGCCGCAGAACAGCGCTGCGGTGGTGAACGCGTTGGGCAGCAGATAAATGCCGCGCTTTCTCAGGAACTGCTGGCGTTGCGCGCGCCGGCTGTCGACCGCCGCCTCGGCCACCATTGGCTTGTTACGGCGAAACGGACGCGGCAGCGGTCCGCTATTGCGGGGGCGACGCGGTTTGAATGCGGCCATTCGGAAAACCTCCTTGGTGCCGCTTTACAGTTCAGCGAGGATCGTGGACGACGCCGAAACTTTCTCGCCGATCGACACACGCGGACGGCTGCCCACCGGCAGATAGACGTCGACTCGGGAGCCGAACCGGATGAATCCATAACGTTGACCACGCGTGAGCGGCTCACCTGCCCGGACGTAGCAAAGAATGCGCCGCGCGATCAGACCGGCGATCTGCACCGAGGTCACCGTCTGGCCGCCGGCCATTTCGATCACCACCGCATTGCGTTCGTTTTCCGTCGACGCTTTATCCACTGCGGCATTCAAATACGCGCCCGGGAAATATTCGACCTTGGAAATCGCGCCATCCACCGGTGAGCGTTGCGAGTGGACGTTGAACACGTTCATGAAGACGCTGATCTTCAGCGCTTCACGATTGGCATACGGATCATGCGCGGTCTCGACTGCGACGATGCGGCCGTCCGCCGGACACAGCACCGCATTCGCCTGAGTGGGAATGGGACGTGCGGGATCGCGGAAGAACTGGACGACGAAGATCAGCAGCAGCCAGAACAGCCATGAAATGCCGAATCCCGCGAAGAAGTGAACCAGTAGTGCAACGACGGCCGCGATGGCGATGAACGGCCAGCCTTCTCGCGCGATGATCGGATGAGGGTAATTCATGAATGGCTTCTGTGTTTTTGGAGGGTAGCCCCCCTTCCTCGCGGAAGAAGGGCCCCCTAAGAACCGTACGTGCGAGTTTCCCCGCATACGGCTCAAATCTACAAACAAAGCCCGGTCTTAGGACCGGGCCGGCTTAGTTACCGCAATTTTACCTGCGTGCACCTGCTGATGGCAGTGCGGGTGAAGCAGAACCCTGTTCGAGATAGCGTCAGTGCCACCGTGCATCCGATACTCTAGATGATGGTCATGCCAGCCGGTCTCCTTTGTCAGGGCACAGCCACAATGCGAGCAAAGCCCGTCTTGCGACATATACAGCGAAACCCATTGCTTCCGATAACGCATTGAGTGTTCCATGCGCGCCTGTCGCAACTGTTCGCCGTACTGCTCCCACTCAGGATCAAAGGGATTGAATGCTCCTTTGACCTTTCTGTGTCGCTTAATTTCCGTACCGCTGATCTGGTACAGGCTAAGCAACCCCTTACCACCGTCGTCACGAGCTACAGGAACGGCGAACACCCAGTGTCGATTGCCCTCCGAGTGAAAGTATTTCTGCTTCACCCATTCGGCGCTCTTGTTCAGGTGCCGCCTCTTCGACCACCGCCAAAGCCTTCGGAAAATCAAAGACTCCATGCGGCTGTATGCCTCTTTGGCGACCACAGGACTGTGATACTGCGCCCAGCCCCGTAGCATCGGGTTCAGCAGTCGAATCAGATTCTCCTGCTTTACCGTCTTATGACCGCTGATCGTATCCGCCACCTTGCGATAGAACGTTTTCACGTTCTTCTTGCTCGGCTTGATGAGTAGCGTCCCCGAGTACTTTCGGAAATTCCACCCCAGGAAATCGAAGCCTTGGTCAATGTGTGTGATCCGCGTTTTCTCCTCGGACAGTTGCAGACCTCGAACGGCAAGGAATGTTTCCACCCAAGGTCGAACTTCCTGCTCCAGCAACTCTTGCGAGTCACCGGTGATCACGAAGTCGTCCGCGTACCGCACCACATTGACTTTAAGCTTGTTGGCTTTTGCGATCCCAAACTTCGCACTAAGGTGCGCTAGCAGTTCTCGCTCCAGCCCGTTCAGCGTCACATTCGCCAGCGTCGGAGAAATGATCCCTCCTTGCGGCGTACCGGCCTCTGTCGCCTGAAGCTGCCCCTTGTAAATCAGGCCAGCTTTCAGCCATTTCCGGAGGATTTCCTTGTCCATCAGGACATGGGTCTCCAACCAGTTATGGCTAATATGGTCGAAGCATCCCTTGATATCCGCCTCCAGCACCCAACGGGCTGAGCCCTTCTGGGACATGGCGACGAATATCTGTGACATGGCGTCAGCCGTCGAGCGGTTTAACCTGAACCCATAAGAGTTCGGGTCGCTCGTCGATTCCGACACCGGCTCCAAGGCCAGCAGATACAAGGCTTGCATCGCCCTGTCCCGCATGGTCGGAATGCCCAGAGGGCGCTCCTTTCCATTGGCCTTGGGGATAAAGACTCTCCGTAAAGGCAGAGGCTTATATCCACGCCGCTTCAACCTGCCGACAGCAAGCCATCGGCTCTCAGGCGAGTCCCAAAGTTCGCGATCGACTCCAGCCGTTCGCGCACCCTGATTCTGCGTAACACGTCGTACCGCATACAGCTTTGCGGACAACGTGCGGGTCAACATCCGTTGCAGGGCTCTCCCCCTGCGCCAGTTGCCTTCCCGCGTCGCCTTCGCAATTCGAATCTGCATCCCTCTCACGTTCCGTTCAACCCGCCGCCAATCTACGGCGTACCAGTTGTCCGGCGCGTGGGAAAGCGCAGATCCGTCCTTTCGGACAGATACTCTCATGCTGCTCTCCTACTCGAAGAAGTGAATCCCGAGCGAAGAACAGATCGCCCCTTGCGGGAGCGATCTGCTCCCGCAAGGGGGTTAAAAACATATGCTGACGGTCCAGAAGCCCGACAGCAATCATCTTCCAGCTAAGGGTTAGTCAGCCATCTTGCGACGGTAGACCAGACGGAAGTCTGCCCGCTTTCGCGTGGGGTAATGTTCCAACCCCTATCCGACCCATTACAGACCGGCTTTCGCTTTCTCCGTCATCCCATACCTGCACAATCAACAGCGTCCCTCACGGTTCGCCTGCCAGTCAAACTACGACCGGCAACCATACAGGCTTACCACGTTCCCGGCATGTCACACGACTGACTTAGGTTCTGCCTATTCCCCGGCGGTCCGATGACGACGTAACCCGAATTTACAGCGGGTTATCCGACCGCACACCTGTTTGGTTGATGCCTGTCAGCAGCTTTGGCACCGTCCTACTTACGAGGTTTATCAGCAGTTCACTTGCATTAACCATATCAGCCAGCCTAGCCCCTCAACCCCGTTGCTGCTGGGAGTCTCCGGATGGTCATCTCGCAACCACCATCCGCCCGAACTTCCGGGGGGTACATTGTTAGAAGAGCTTCACACCCCACCGTTGCCAGTGACGCATGTCTTCCTAGGCTACTGCTGGTCGTACAGCAGGTTCACTACCCTCGCCAATGCAGCCAGCGAGGCCGAACAATGACACACCGAGCTTTTCGCTCGTATCGTTTAGCGACTCCGTTGCCCTGAGGCGCAGGAATTGCAAACATCACCCCGCCCTGTCGGCGGAGATGAAGCCGCTGACTGGGCGGGACCTGACGGTAATCAGGTCAATGCAATACGGTTGACGGCGGAATGCACCGTGTCCCGTGTTCACTACTAAGGTGTGCCCCTAAGGACACATCTACTGCTTAAAGTGCGGCTCACAAGGGAGCCGCCTGCGGAGGGCATGGTGAGTCCAGTCGAGACCTTCCTCAATAACCCTCTAGTCGATGCCCCGTAACGTGGGGCTGACGGACACGAGCGTGCGTGTCGCACGTAAAACCGTAGGATAGCAAAAGCCGCCCAGGGTTCAGCACCCTTGGACGGCTTTTTGATCTGCCCGGCTCTTTCGTTACGTTTGCGGCTTGGCGCCGCGCCGGGCAAAAGCGGTGACCAGCTTAGTTCTTCGACTGGTCGACCAGCTTGTTGGCGGCGATCCACGGCATCATCGAACGCAGCTTCGCACCGACCGTTTCGATCTGGTGTTCAGCCGTCAGACGGCGGCGCGATTGCAGCGTCGGCGCGCCGGCCTTGTTTTCGATGATGAAGCTCTTCGCGTACTCGCCCGTCTGAATGTCGGTCAGCACGGCCTTCATCGCCTTCTTCGTTTCAGCCGTCACGATGCGCGGACCCGTCACGTACTCGCCGTATTCGGCGTTGTTCGAGATCGAGTAGTTCATGTTGGCGATACCGCCTTCATAGATCAGGTCGACGATCAGCTTCAGTTCGTGCAAGCATTCGAAGTACGCCATTTCCGGCGCGTAGCCCGCTTCCACCAGCGTTTCGAAGCCGGCCTTGATCAGGTCGACCGTACCGCCGCACAGCACGGCTTGTTCGCCGAACAGGTCGGTTTCCGTTTCTTCGCGGAAGTTGGTTTCGATGATGCCGGCACGGCCGCCGCCGTTCGCCGCAGCGTACGACAAGGCGATGTCGCGTGCCGCGCCCGACTTGTCTTGTGCGACCGCGATCAGGTGCGGCACGCCGCCACCTTGCGAGTACGTGCCACGAACGGTGTGGCCCGGGGCCTTCGGCGCGATCATGATCACGTCGAGGTCGGCACGCGGAATCACCTGACCGTAATGCACGTTGAAGCCGTGCGCGAAGGCCAGCGCCGCGCCTTGCTTGGCGTTCGCGTGCACTTCTTTCGCATAGACTTCGGCGATCTGCTCGTCCGGCAGCAACATCATGACGACGTCCGCGCCCTTCACGGCTTCAGCCACTTCCTTGACTTGCAGGCCGGCGTTTTCAGCCTTGCTCCACGATGCGCCGCCCTTACGCAGACCGACCGTGATGTTCACGCCGCTTTCCTTCAGGTTCAGCGCGTGCGCATGGCCTTGCGAGCCATAGCCGATGATGGTGACTTGCTTGCCCTTGATGAGGGAGAGGTCAGCGTCCTTGTCGTAGAAAACTTTCATGTCGGTTCCTTGGCTAAATTCGGTGATAACTGTGAAATTCAAATACTGCGAATGTTGTGCTGCCTGGCGGGATTTTTAAGGCTCCGCCCGGCCTTGATCGAGACGGGTTGGCGTTGAGCGTCACACCTTCAGAATGCGCTCGCCGCGACCGATGCCCGAGCCGCCCGTGCGAACGGTTTCGAGAATCGCCGTGGAGTCGATCCCTTCGATGAAGGCGTCGAGCTTCTCGCTCGCGCCCGTCAGTTCGATCGTGTAGGTCTTTTCGGTGACGTCGATGATGCGGCCGCGGAAAATATCCGACATCCGCTTCATTTCCTCACGTTCCTTGCCGACCGCCCTCACCTTGATCAACATCAGCTCGCGTTCGATGTGGGCACCCTCGGTAAGGTCGACCACTTTCACCACCTCGATCAGGCGGTTCAGATGCTTCGTGATCTGTTCGATCACGTCGTCCGAGCCAATGGAGACGATGGTCATGCGCGACAGCGAACGGTCTTCGGTCGGAGCCACCGTCAAGGTTTCAATGTTGTAGCCGCGTGCCGAGAACAAGCCCACCACGCGTGATAACGCGCCCGGTTCGTTTTCCAGCAGGACTGAAATGATGTGTCTCATGATTCGCTTCTTCCAGATGTTTTGTCGATGTCTGCGAGCGGATTCGTGCCGCTTCGCCCGCGTTCGCCGTTTTTGACGGCGCGCGTGACGAAGCCGGCACCAATGCCGTCGTTATAGATCTTCCGAACCCATGAGCATCTCGGTGATGCCCTTGCCGGCCTGGACCATCGGCCAGACGTTTTCGGTCGGATCGGTCTGGAAATCGAGAAACACCGTGCGATCTTTCAGGCGCAGCGCTTCCTTCAACGCCGGTTCGACGTCGGCCGTGTGCTCGACACGGATGCCGACGTGCCCGTACGCTTCGGCGAGCTTCACGAAATCCGGCAGCGCATCCATGTACGAATGCGAATAGCGCTTGCTGTATTCGATCTGCTGCCACTGGCGCACCATGCCCAGATAGCGGTTGTTCAGCGAGATGATCTTCACCGGAGTCTCGTACTGCTTGCAGGTCGAGAGTTCCTGGATACACATCTGGATCGAGCCTTCGCCCGTGATGCAGAGCACGTCGTCGTCCGGGTGCGCCATCTTCACGCCCATCGCCGCCGGCAGGCCGAAGCCCATCGTGCCGAGACCACCGGAGTTGATCCAGCGGCGCGGCTTGTTGAAGCGATAGAACTGCGCGGCCCACATCTGGTGCTGGCCGACGTCGGAACACACGAAGGCATTGCCGTCGGTCAGTTCCCACGCCTTTTCCACCACGTACTGCGGCTTGATGATGTCGCTCTTGCGGTCGAACTTCAGGCAGTCTTTGGCGCGCCAGGCTTCGATGTCCTTCCACCAGTCGGCGAGCGCCGCGGTGTCGGGGCCATGCTCGGCCGTTTGCAACTGCTCGATCAGCTCTTTCAGCACTTCCTTCACGTCGCCGACGATCGGAATGTCGACCTTGACGCGCTTGGAGATGGAAGACGGATCGATGTCGATATGGATGATCTTGCGCGGACGCGACGCGAAGTGCGTCGGGTCGCCGATCACCCGGTCGTCGAAACGCGCGCCGATGGCGATCAGCACGTCGCAGTGCTGCATGGCCATGTTGGCTTCGTACGTGCCGTGCATGCCGAGCATGCCGAGGAATTTCTTGTCGCTCGCGCGGTAGCCGCCCAGACCCATCAGCGTGTTGGTGACCGGATAGCCGAGCAGGTCGGCGAACTGGTTCAACTCACGCGCCGCGTCGGCGAGGATGATGCCGCCGCCGGTGTAGATGTACGGACGCTTCGCGCCCAGCAACAACGACACGGCCTTGCGGATCTGCCCCGAGTGGCCCTTCGTGACCGGGTTGTACGAGCGCAGCGAGACGCTCTTCAACGGTTCGTAGTGGCACGGCGTTTTCGACACGTCTTTCGGAATGTCGATCAGCACCGGGCCGGGACGGCCGGTACGGGCAATGAAGAAAGCTTTCTTGACGGTGGCGGCGAGGTCGCGCACGTCTTTCACGAGGAAATTGTGCTTCACGCAGGGACGCGTGATACCGACCGTGTCGCACTCCTGGAAAGCGTCCTGGCCGATCGCGGCAGTCGGCACCTGGCCGCTGATCACGACCAGAGGGATCGAATCCATGTAGGCGGTGGCGATGCCGGTAACCGCATTGGTGACGCCCGGACCGGACGTCACGAGACACACGCCAACCTTGCCGGTGGAACGCGCGTAAGCGTCGGCTGCGTGGACCGCGGCCTGCTCGTGGCGTACCAGAACGTGCTGGAATTTGTCCTGCTTGTACAGCTCGTCGTAAATGTAGAGTACCGAGCCGCCGGGATAGCCCCAGATGAACTCGACGTCTTCGTCGGCCAGTGCCTTCATGAGCACGGTGGCGCCGATAGAGTCAGCTTCGGGATGAGGAGTCGTATCCGACGTGGAGAATTCCGCGCTGGGCATATTCATTTATTCACCTTTCGAAATTTCGGCAAAAATTTGATCGGGTGCTCTCTGCCGGGCTTGTGGCTCGGGTTCAAGCTGCGCGTCCAGTTGACAGGTGAGCTTCTTGGGCCACACCTCAATTGAGACAAATCACTTGTGTTGCGAACCAGCGAAGATATCTGCTGCAGCCCACGCGGTCAAGCAATTATTGCCTGAGCGCCCTGCCCCCGAATCTCGCCCGCCGTTCCGAATCGACCGAAAGCTTGTTATAGAGATGCAAGGTGGATCACGTTTCGCCCCAGCGGCGCAAAAGTTTGTTAGCATCCGCGAGTTTTACGACATTTTTCGACCGATTACGCGCACGCTCGCTGCGCCGACCCCCAACGGATGGCATCAGACAAGGAACTCGCCGATTTTTTGGCGGGCGTCGAAAGGCGCGCATTCAAGCAGACGGTCTACGCCGTGCGGGACGACGACGCCTCGCTGGATATCGTGCAGGACGCGATGATCAAGCTCGCCGAAAAATATGGCGACCGTCCGGCGGCCGAACTTCCGCTGCTGTTTCAGCGTATTCTCCAGAATGCGATGCACGACTATTTCCGTCGTGCGAAAGTGCGCAATACGTGGGTGAGTCTGTTTTCGTCGCTCGGCAACGCCGACGACGAGGATTTCGACCCGCTCGAGACGTTCGAAGCCCAGCAGGGCTCGGCGGGCTCGGAGAGCAACGAACAAAAACTCGAACGCGAACAGGTTCTGCAGTTAATCGACGACGAGATCCAAAAGTTACCGGCACGTCAACGGGAGGCGTTTCTCATGCGTTATTGGGAAGATATGGATGTCGCCGAGACTGCCGCCGCGATGGGCTGCTCCGAAGGTAGTGTGAAGACGCACTGCTCGCGGGCCACGCACACGCTGGCGCAAGCGCTCAAGGCTAAAGGAATCACGCTATGAGCTCCCTGGAAACCAAAGAACTCGAGTTCGCCCGCCAAATGCGCCGCGCGCTCGACGAAAACGCCGCCAGCATTCCCACCGCCACCGTCGACCGGCTCGCCGCGGCGCGCCGGGCCGCGCTCGCCCGCAAGAAGCCCGAAACGGTCAGCGCGCCGGTGTTCGTGCCGAGCTTCGCCGGCGCGGGTATGCCGGCTGGCCTGCCGCCCGTCGAATTGCCGCAGCGCCGCCGCTCGCCGCTGCGCCGCTTTGCGCTCGCGTGGCCGCTGGTCGCGCTGGTCGTGAGTCTGGTGGGAATTGCCTACTGGGAAGACCAGCAGCGCACCGCCGAACTCGCCGATATCGATGCCGCCATGCTAAGCGACGACCTGCCGCTCAATGCCTATCTTGACCACGGCTTCAACGCGTATCTTTCACGCGCCCACTGAGCGGGAGATTCTTCGGGTGAGTTACAAGCGCGGCCTGGCCGTTGTTTTCGGATGCACGATCGCGGCCCTGGTGTCGTTCGCCGCGACTTATCCGCGCTTTTACCCGAGCCCCGTCGCGCCCAGCGCTCCCGCTGCGGGCGGCAACCCTGCTACCGCCAGGACGCCCGCCCCCACGCTCGCCGTGGAACTGCCGGGCCTGCCCGGCAGCAACAGTCCAATGGCATGGTCGCGCCTCAGTTCGGCCGACCATCTCGCGCTTGCGCCGTTCGAACCCCTGTGGGATTCGTTCAGCGACGAACGCAAGCGCAAATGGATCAAGATCGCGTCGCGCTACCCGAAAATGTCGCCCGATGCGCAAAAACGCCTGCACGATCGCATGACTGAATGGGTGCGCATGACGCCCGATCAGCGGCGTGTGGCGCGTGAAAACTACCAGGTGTCGAAGGAACTGCCACGCGAGACGCGTCAGAACGCGTGGAAGACCTATCAGCAGTTGCCTGAAGAGCAGAAGGAACGGCTCGCGGCCAGCGAGCGCAAGCGTCGGCCGAGCGTGATCAGCGCGCCGCCGTCGGGCCGTACGGAGATCAAGGGCATCGACCGCCTCGTCAATGCGCGTGAGCATGGCGCGAGCGGCGCCGCCGCGGCCAGCGCGGCGGCCGCCGCGACGCTGCCGAGCCCGGCCGTGGTCACACCGGCGATTCCCGCCGCGGGCAGTTTCGTGCCCGCCACGCCGGTGCCGGTTTCGCCGGCCGAGGCGCCGTCGATCTTCAACGGCTCCTGATCCGGCTCGCCCGTGTCCCAGCCGCTCGCTCCCCCGACACTGTCCGTTGATGCGCCCAGCATCGCCCCGACTGTGCGACGGCGCCTGGCGGCCCTGTTCTACGAGGCGGTGATCCTGTTCGGCGTGGTGTTCATCGCCGGTTATCTGTTCAGCACGTTGACGCAGCAGCGCAACGGGCTGACTCACCACAACCTGCTGGCGGGCTGGATCGGCCTCGTGGTCGGCGTGTACTTCGTGTGGTTCTGGACCCACAGCGGCCAGACCTTGCCGATGAAAACCTGGCGCCTGCGCGTGGTCGCCGCCGACGGCGCGCCGCTGTCCACCGGCCGCGCGATCGTCCGCTATGTGCTTGCGTGGCTCTGGTTTCTGCCGCCGCTCGCCTTGCATCCGCTGCTCGGGCTCAGGCTGCCGCAGACGCTGCTGATCGTCGGCCTCTGGTTCGTGCTGTGGGCTGCCACGGGGCGCTTCGATTCGCAACGCCGGTTCCTGCACGATCGTCTCGCCGGCACCCGGGTGATCGGCGTCTAGCATCGAGCTAGCGCGAGCGTCTCCCCGCCTTAATCCGGCACGCCCCACGCGCGACCGCCCCGCCCCGCCCCGCAGTAATAAGAACTTCTCGTGACTGTCACGGCACAGTCACGCGAGCCAGGCTCAATACGGTCACTGCAACTCGACGCGTGAGCCATGGACCCCAAAACGTCCGCGACTTCCCTGTTCCGCCAAACCGGCCCGAGCGTCGACCCCGTCGCGTTCCGCCCGGAACCCAACCCCAGTCACGGCTTGCCGCTGCCTATGGCGTCCCTGCCGCTCGACGCTTCCGCCGGTCATCACGACGACGATCACGCCGAGCCGCATCGTTACCGCACCATCTGGCTATCCGACATCCATCTCGGTTCGAGCGGCTGCCAGGCGCCCTATCTGCTCGACTTTCTGCGCCACAACGAGTCGGAGTATCTGTACCTCGTCGGCGACATCATCGACGGCTGGCAGTTGAAGAAGGGCTGGTACTGGCCGCAGGCGCACAACGACGTGGTGCAGAAAATCCTCCGCAAAGCCCGCAAAGGCACCCAGGTCGTCTACGTGCCCGGCAATCACGACGAAGCCGCGCGCCAGTTCTGCGACCTCGCGTTCGGCGACATCCACGTGCGCGGCGAAGCGTTCCACACGACGCTCGCCGGCAAGCGCCTGTGGATCGTGCACGGCGATCTGTTCGACGGCGTGATCCAGCACGCCAAATGGCTCGCGTATCTCGGCGACACGCTCTACACGATGATCCTGATCCTGAACCGCTGGTTCAACCGGATCCGCAGCCGGCTCGGCTTCCCGTACTGGTCGCTGTCGCAATACCTGAAGCATCAGGTGAAGAACGCGGTGAATTTCATCTCCTCGTTCGAACGCGTGATGACCGACGAAGCGCGCCGCCGCGGCTGCGACGGCGTGGTTTGCGGACACATCCACAAAGCCGAGATCCGCGACATCGACGGCGTGCTGTATTGCAACGACGGCGACTGGGTCGAAAGTCTTTCCGCGCTGGTCGAGACGTATGAAGGCGAACTCAAGGTGATCTACTGGACTGTGATGCGCTCCCCGGAAGCCAACGTACAAAAGGCTCGGGCGACCGCGTAGTCCCTCTTAACTTTCATAGGGCCAACACCGATGAAGATCATGATCGTCACCGACGCATGGGAACCGCAGGTCAATGGCGTCGTGCGCACGCTGAAAAACACCACCCGCGAACTCACCGCACTCGGCCACAACGTCGACCTGCTGACGCCGCTCGAATTCAAGACGATCCCCTGCCCGACTTACCCCGAGATCCGCCTGTCGCTGCTGCCGCGCCGCAAGCTGCACGAACGGATCGACGGGTTCGCGCCCGACGCGCTGCACATTGCCACTGAAGGCCCCCTCGGCATGGCCGCGCGCAATTACGCGATCAAGCACAAGCTGCCCTTCACGACCGCGTATCACACGCGTTTTCCGGAGTACGTGCAGGCGCGCTTCGGCATTCCGATCGGCCTCACCTACAAGTTCCTGCACTGGTTCCATAAACCCTCGCTGGCGGTGATGGCGCCGACGCCGGTGGTCAAGACCGACCTCGAAAAATTCGGCTTCACGAATGTCGTGCTGTGGACTCGTGGCGTCGATCTGGACATCTTTCACCAGATGGACTCCAAGGTGCTCAACAGCGCGCGGCCGATTTTTCTGTACGTGGGCCGCGTCGCCGTCGAGAAAAACGTCGAGGCGTTTCTGAAGCTCGACCTGCCCGGCTCGAAATGGGTCGCCGGTGAAGGTCCCGCGCTCGCCGAACTGAAGTCGCGCTATCCGCAGGCGAATTATCTGGGCGTGCTGACGCAGGCCGAACTGGCCAAGGTGTATGCTGCCGCCGACGTCTTCGTGTTCCCGAGCCGCACCGACACCTTCGGGCTGGTGCTGCTCGAAGCGCTTGCCTGCGGCACGCCGGTCGCGGCGTATCCCGTCACCGGTCCGATCGACGTGCTCGGCGACGGCGGCGCGGGCGCGATGCACGAAGACCTGCGCGAGGCCTGCCTCGAAGCCCTGAAGATCGATCGTAACCATGCACGTGCGTGGGCAGAGCGCTTCTCGTGGACCGCGGCCTCGGAACAGTTCGCCGCCCATCTGAAGCCGCTGCCGCGCACGTCGTACCGAGAGGAAAGCGCTGCCGCCTGACGCGGCGCGCCGAGCTGTCCATGCCAATCAGACAATCCACCGCGGCGCGCGCCACCCCCCGCGCGCTACGCGCTATCGACGGCGCGAGCGAGGCGACGAACATCGAACCGTTCGACGACGTGAGCGAACCCGGCACGCCGGATCATGCGGAGCGCGCGCCGGGATTGAACGGCGTGAACGGCGCTCACGGTGCGACCCATGCGGGGGCAAACCACGCGCACACCAACGACGCGCACACGCGTGACGCCAGCGATATCAGCGACACCAGCGACACCGCGCACGAACCGCTCAGCCCCGACGATCCGCTCGCGCCGCTGCCCTTCAATCCGTACAAAGGCAATCGCGGCCTTACCCGCGCGTGGCACGCGATGAAAAACTCGCTCGCCGGGTTTCGCGTCGCGATCCGCGAAGAAAGCGCGTTCCGTCAGGAATTGACGCTCGCGGCGATCCTGATTCCGTGCGGTGTGCTGGTGCCGGTCGAACCCGTGTCGCGCGTGCTGCTGCTCGGCTCGGTGCTGCTGGTGCTGATCGTCGAGTTGCTGAACTCGAGCGTGGAAGCCGCGATCGATCGCATCTCGCTGGAACGTCATGAACTGTCGCGTCGCGCGAAGGACCTCGGCAGCGCGGCGGTGATGGTCGCGCTCGGCATGTGCGTGATGACGTGGGGGCTGATCGTGGGGCCGCTCGTCGTGCATTGGATCCGCGCGTGGTGATGGCAACTTTGCGCGCATAGCGTGCAAAACACCGTGAAAACAGGCGAAAAATACAGCGAAAGCGCTGGCGCAAGGCGTCCGAAAGAATGAAAACCCTGAGTATCTGCTTGGTATAAGAACGGTCGGTTTATAATCGTCCGACAGTCCCACAAGAAAACGCTGGGCCGCCCCCAGGTTTTCTTGCCCCACAGGGATCTGCCGCACACGGCAGGTTTGAGGGCACTCAATATACCAACCGCGTCCGGGTGGATCACGCAGCAGCGGCATGCCGCCCAAGCGCCCAGCCCGGCGAAACCAGGGCCGGACGACATGGAAGCCAAACCTCCCCGCCGCACGCGCGAACGGATTCTCGAACTCTCGTTGAAGCTGTTCAACGAAATCGGCGAGCCGAACGTCACGACGACGACGATCGCCGAGGAAATGGAAATCAGTCCAGGCAACCTGTACTACCACTTCCGCAACAAAGACGACATCATCAACAGCATCTTCAGCCAGTTCGAGCAGGAGATCGAAAAGCGTCTGCGTTTCCCCGACGACCATCGCGCCACCATCGACGAAATGTGGTCGTACCTGCAGTACATGGTCGATTTCACATGGCGCTACCGTTTTCTGTATCGTGATCTGAACGACCTGCTGGCGCGCAATCGTACGCTCGAAACACACTTCAAGCAGATCATCAGTCACAAGGTGCGTTTTGCCAGCCAGTTCTGCGAGCAACTCGTCGCCGACGGCGAAATGGTCGTCACGCCGGAAGAGCTGAACGTGATCGCCACGAACGTCGGCGTGATCGGCACCTACTGGCTGTCGTACCAGTTCGTGATGAACCCGCGCAAATACAACGAGCAGGAAGCGATGCGCGCGGAGCTGCATCAGGTGAGCGTGCAGATCGTGTCGCTGATGGCACCTTATCTGCGCGGCCGCTCGCGGCAGATTTTCGACGACCTCGTGTCGGGCAAGCTGCCCAAGCGCGAGTTTTACGACTACCTGCCACCGAAGGAAGGCGCCGCGCCCCGCAACGAACCGAAGGACGTTTGAGCATGAAGTCGGTGTGTGTGTATTGCGGCTCCGCGAACGGAGCCAAACCGCTGTACGCGGACGCGGCGCGCGCGTTCGGCCGGGCACTGGTGCAAGCCGATCTCGCGCTGGTCTATGGCGGCGGCAAGGTCGGCCTGATGGGCGTGATCGCCGACACGGTCATGGCCGAAGGCGGCCGCGCGATCGGTGTGATTCCCGAGTTGCTGGTCAACAAGGAAGTCGGCCATGACGGGCTGACCGAATTGCACGTGGTGCCCGACATGCACCATCGCAAGAAGATGATGGCCGATCTGTCCGACGCGTTCGTCGCGATGCCGGGCGGCGCGGGCACGCTCGAAGAGTTTTTCGAGGTGTACACGTGGGCGCAGCTCGGCTATCACCAGAAGCCGGTGGCGCTGCTGAATATCGACAGCTTCTACGATCCGTTGATCAGCCTGCTGCAGCACACGGTGGAAGAAGGCTTCATGCGTCAGACCTACTTCGACATCCTGCAGGTGGATGCCGAACCGGTCGAACTGATCGGCAAGCTGCAACGCTATCAACCGCCCATCAGCGACAAGTGGGCGATCAACCGCGACGCGGTCTGAATCTCGAAGTTTGAAGTTCGAAGCGGGGCGCGCTGCGCACCCCGCCAACGGGACTCCCATGACGAAAACGGTTCTGATCACAGGCGGCAGCCGCGGTATCGGCCGTGCGACCGCGCGGTTACTGGGCGCGCTCGGCTGGTCCGTCGGTGTGAACTACGCGAACAACCGTGCGGCGGCTGAAGCCACCGCTGCCGAGGTCGAACGCGCCGGGGGCCACGCCTTGCCGATTGCCGGCGACGTCGCCAGCGAAACCGACGTGATCGCCCTGTTCGACACGCTGCAGCAGGCCTACGGCCGCATCGACGCGCTCGTCAACAACGCCGGAATTGTCGCGCCGTCGAGCCAGCTTGCCGACATGGACCTCGCGCGCCTGAAGCGCATGTTCGACGTCAACGTGCTCGGCGCGTACCTGTGTGCGCGCGAAGCGGCGCGCCGCATGTCGACGGCTCGCGGCGGTGCAGGCGGGGTGATCGTCAACGTGTCGTCGGCGGCGGCGCGGCTGGGTTCGCCGAACGAATACGTCGACTACGCGGGGTCGAAAGGCGCGGTCGACACGCTGACGCTAGGTCTCGCCAAGGAGCTCGGCCCGCAAGGCGTACGCGTGAACGCGGTGCGCCCTGGCCTGATCGATACTGAAATCCACGCGAGCGGCGGTAAGCCGGAGCGCGCCGCCCAGCTCGGCGCGGCCACGCCGTTGGGGCGTCCCGGCAGTGCCGACGAAGTGGCGCAATCCATCGTCTGGCTGCTGAGCGACGCTGCGTCGTACGTGACGGGCGCACTGCTCGACGTTGCCGGCGGTCGCTGAGCGTCGTTGCTCCTCGCGCCGGCTGCGAGGAGCGGCTGCCCCTTCCTGTTTTTAATGGTCGCTCAGCGCGGCTCGTGTCCTTCAGACCGCCATTCCTGCTTCCCGCCTGTTTCCCGCCCACCGCATCTCGCGACTTTCAGCGCCGCGTTTTCATTCCGCGCCAGCCGTTTCTCGCGCCTCTCTTTCCCCCCTTCCTTACAGATTCCTACTGGTTTGACGAGGAATCCCGGTCAAGCGTGAAATTGCCGCGCCGATTCGCGCATTTCCTGTAATTGACAGTAATAAACTCGGACTACAATCGCTGCGAGTCGCACGGCATGCAAGCGCCCGCGACCTCTGGCAATAAACATCAGTAAGCGGCCTATGTTGCCGCCTACGGCGATTAGAGATCTTCATGCAAGAAAACCCATCCGCGCCGTTGGGCACGGCGGCTGTCGCGCTCGCGGCAGCCGCGTCGTCCGGTCCAGCCGGCGGCGTTCAGGAAAACGTGCGGGCCGGCTCGGCACAGTTTGCCGAAAGCGGCGCCGGAGCGCATGCAACGGCGGGCAAAGGCGCAAGCACAAGCGCAGGCACGAGCACTGGCACGCCCAACGGCCTCTTTGCCGATGCGGGTGCCCCCAGCCAACCGGCGCCGCCCGCCGCGCCGCCGCGCCCTGCCGATCGCGGCGCGCGGCGCTGGCGCGCGCTCGCGAAGGCGCGTCCGTTGCGCTGGATCGTCGCGCTGGCCATCCTGTGCGCGTGGATTCTGCCCGGCATTCTCGGTCATGAGCCGTGGAAGCAGGACGAGACCTACACCTTCGGCATCATCCAGCACATGCTCGACACCGGCGATCTGGTGGTGCCGACCAACGCCGGTCAACCCTTCGTCGAAAAACCGCCGATCTACGACTGGGTCGCCGCCGGACTGGCGTGGATGTTCGGCCGCTACCTGCCCTTGCACGACGCGGCGCGTCTGGCGAGCGCGCTATTCGCCGCGGTGACCGTCTACTACACCGCGCGCGTCGCGCGGCGCGCGGTGAACGCGGCGAGCTGGTTCGATCTGCGTGTGATTGGCACGCTCGCGTTGTTCGCCAGCACGCTGGTGGTCGTCAAGCACGTACACGACATGATGACCGACGTCGCGTTGATGGCCGGCGCCGCGCTCGGCTTCTGCGGCCTGTTCGAACTGGTGCTGGTGCATTTGCGCGACGAGGCGCGCCTGTTGCCGGTCGACGTGCGTCGCCGGCGCGACACCGTGCGCCGTGCCGCAGCCCTGTTCGGCGCGGGCGTCGGCGTGTCGCTGCTGGCCAAGGGGCTGTTCGTGCCGCTGGTCTTCGGCGCGACCACCTTCGCGGTGCTGGTGCTGTATCCGGCCTGCCGCAGCCGCAACTTCGCCGGCGCGCTCGGCGTGGCCGCGCTGGTCTGCGCACCGTTCGCGCTGATCTGGCCGATCTGCTTCTACCTGCGCTCCGAGCCGCTCTTCATGGTGTGGCTGTGGGATAACAATGTCGGCCGCTTTTTCGGTTTTTCGGTGGCGCAACTCGGCTCCGAAAGCGAGAGCCGGCTGTTCGTGTTGCGCACCGTGTTGAGCGTAGGCTTTCCGGTGGCGCCGCTCGCGCTGGTCGCGCTCGTCGGCGGCGCATGGCGGCGCTGGCGCGATCCGCGCGTGGCGCTGCCGGCGATCTTCGCGTGCACGGGTTTCGTGGTGCTGCAAAGCTCGGCGACGATCCGCGAGCTGTACATCCTGCCGTTCATCGCCCCGCTCGCGCTGCTGGCCATGCAGGGCGTGGAACGGCTGCCGCGCCGTCTGCATATCGTCTGGGACATGACGAGCCGCGTGCTGTTCGGCAGCACGGCGGCGCTCGCGTGGATCATCTGGTCGATCATGACCAGCCCGGCCAACACGCATGCGTCGCTGCACCGGCTCGGCCGCTGGCTGCCGCTCGATTGGGTGCTGCCGGTCAAACCCGGCCTGATCGCCGCCGCGCTGGCCATGACGCTCGGCTGGCTGTGGCTGCTGCCGGTTTTCAAGTTCACCGGCAAATGGCGCGGCGTGCTGAGCTGGTGCGCCGGCGCGATTCTGGCGTGGGGGCTGGTGAGCACGCTGCTGTTGCCCTGGCTCGACTATGGCAAGAGCTATCGCGCGGTGTTCGAAGACCTCGGCGCGAAGATGAATATCGAGTGGAACGACGGCGACTGCATGGCGAGCAGCGCGCTCGGTGAATCCGAAGCGCCGATGCTGTACTACTACACCGGCATCGAGCATCAGCCGACGGCCGATACCCGCTCGACCGCGTGCACGTGGCTGATCATGCAAAGCCGCCGTGACAACGCCAAAGCGCCGGAAGGCGACGACTGGCGCCTGTTCTGGTCAGGCGCGCGGCCAGGCGACACGGATGAGTTGCTGCGGGTGTTCGTGCGTACGCCGACTGCGGATGTAAATGGGGGCGGCGACTAGAACCGCACGCTGCTGCCGGACGCGTGAGCGTGTCCGTTCTTGTCCTCGAGCGGGCCGCGCCACCCGCCTAGAACGACGACCCCGGTTGGCGCAGAAACGCGAGTTCTTCCGCCGTCGACTCACGCCCCAGCAACGCATTGCGATGGGGAAAGCGTCCGAACCGCTCGATGATTTCCGCGTGCCGCAGGGCGGAGCGGTAATACGATCTGCCCTGCGGCTCCGCCTTCAGGCGAGTGAACAGGCGCAGCGATTCGTGCTGGCTGGCGAGCGTTTCATCGTGTTCGAACGGCAGATACGCGAACGCACGATGATGCGCGCCTGGCAATAAAAGGTCGGCGCCGCTTGCGACCATCTGCTGCGCGATCTGCAAAGCCTGGTGGTCCGCGGCGAACGCGCGCGGCGTGTTGCGATGACAGTTGCGCGAAAACTGATCCAGCACGACGATCAACGCCAGCGCACCGAGCGGCGTTCGTGCCCAGTCGTCGAGCCGTGCTTCGCGCGCCGCGTCGATCAACGCGCCGAAGCGTTCGCGCAACAGCGTGTCGAAAGCTTCGTTGCGGGAGAACCAGCGCTTATGCGCGTGGCCGAACCCCGGCGTACCCGGCGCGCCGAACCAGCAGTCGAGCACGGCGCGCGCTTCGGGCGCGAGCGACGCATAGTCCGCGCCCGCCGCCGTACCCGGTGCCGCGCCGGCCCCTTCAACCATTGCGGTTGCGCATCCAGTCGGCGGTTTCGAAGAACGAACCCAGCAGGCGCTCGCGCAACGGCTCGTCCAGTCCGATGTCCTGCATCGCCCACGCCATACACCTGAGCCACTGGTCGCGCTCGCTCGACGCGATCGCGAACGGCAAATGCCGCGCCCGCAAGCGCGGATGCCCAAAGCGACTGATGTAGTGATCCGGCCCGCCCATCCAGCCGCACAGAAACCAGAAAAACTTGTCGCGCGAGCCATCGAGCGACGCCGGATGCAACGCCCGAATACCGGCGAAGTCCACCTCCAGATCCATCAGGTCGTAAAACCGGTCCACCAGTTCGCGCACGCGCGTTTCGCCGCCCACCAGCTCGAAGGCCGTCGGCTGCGCCGCCGACACTTCGTCGTCAAGATCGCTCATACCCACTCGTCAAACAGAAAGAAAAAATCACGCGTCGCGCAGCGATTGCAGCGCAGGCCGCGCCAGCACATGCCGCAAGCTCAACCAGCCGCCGAGACCGGCGCACGCGATACCCGCCGCGATGCCCGCCGGCAGCACCCAGGGATCGAAGCTCAGATAGAACTCGAACACGCGCGTCGCCAGCACATAGCCGATGATCTGCGCGCCGATCGCCGCCATCAATCCGGCCAGCGCGCCCACCGCGACGAACTCGGCGATCTGCACCGCGCGCACCTGCCGATGCGAGGCCCCCAGCGCGCGCAGCAGCGCGGATTCTCGCATACGCTCGTCGCGCGTGCCGGCCAGCGCCGCGTACAGCACCAGCACGCCTGCCGCGAGCGTGAACGCGAACAGGAACTGCACCGCGCCGATCACCTGCTCCAGCACACGCTGCACCTGCGCGAGGATCGGGCCGGTGTCGATCGCGGTGAGGTTCGGATAGGCGGCGATCAGGCCGTCGATCGTCGCGTGCCTGTCCTGCGGCAAATGGAAGCTCGTGATGAACGTCGCGGGGAAATCCCGCAACGCGGCCGGCGGCATCAGCACGAAAAAGTTGACCTTGAACGACCCCCAATCGAGCTTGCGCACGCTCGTTACCGGCGCCTCGACCTGCATGCCGGTCACGTCGAAGCGCAGCGTATCGCCGGGTTTGACGTCGATCAGTTTGGCGAGCCCCTGCTCGATCGAAATCTGCGGCGTCGTCGCGGCGCCATACCATTTGCCGGCGGCCAGCACGTTGTCGTCGGGCAGCTCGGACGTGTACGACAGATTGAATTCGCGGTCCACGAGACGCCTGGCGTCGTCGCCCTTGAACGAATCCGGATTGACCGGCTTGCCGTTGATCGCGATCAGCCGGCCGCGCACCATCGGCGACAACTCCGCGTCGGTCACGCCGTGCGCGCCCAGATACTGCGTGACGACGTCGCGCTGATCGGGCTGAATGTCGATGATGAATTCGTTCGGCGCGTCGGGCGGCGTCGATTTGCGCCAACCGGCCACGAGGTCGTTGCGCGTCATCGCGATCAGCAACAGACACATCAGGCCGATACCGAGCGCGGTGATCTGCAGCGCGCTCGCGCCGCTGCGCCGCTCCAGCGACGCCAGCGCATAGCGCCAGCCGATTCCCGCATTGACCCGCTCGCTACGCACGAGCCGCGCGGCGCCCCACAGCGCGCCCCGCGCGAGACACGCGAACACCAGCATGCCGCCCGCGAAACCACCCGCGACGATGCCGCCCAGTTTCAATTCGCCCGCCGCGACGATCAGCAACGCGGCGAACAGCACGATGCCGAGCGCGTAGGCGGCCCATGCCGTGCGGCCCGCTTCGCCCCATTCGCGGCGCAGCACGCGCACCGGCGGCACGCGCGTGAGCGGCAGCAGCGGCGGCAACGCGAAGCCGAGCAACAGCACGAGACCGGCGGCGATGCCTTCGAGCATCGGCCAGATCGACGGATACGGCAGCACCACGTCGATCAGCGTGCCGAGCCACGTCAGCAACGCCAGATGACCGAGATAACCGAGCACCACACCGGCCACGCCGCCCACGAGACCCAGCCCGGTGAACTCCAGAATGAACAGCGCGCGCAGCGTCGACTGACTGACACCGAGACAACGCATCGACGCGCAGCCGTCCAGATGACGGCGCATGTAGCGGTGCGCCGCCATGGCGATCGCCACGGCGGCCAACAGCGCCGTGAGCAGCGACACCAGCGTGAGGAAATGACTCGCGCGATCGAGTGTCTGGCGCACTTGCGGCTGGCCGTCCTGCAGCGATTCGAGCGCGACGCCGCGCATCTTGCCGCCGTCCACCCGCTGATGCGCGAACTGCGCAAAATTCGCCACCGACGCATCCGCGCCCGCCACCAGCAGCCGGTACGTCACGCGGCTGCCGTAGGCGATCAGACCGGTCGAGGGCACGTCGTCGGCACGCAACATCAGGCGCGGCGAAAAATTGACGAACGCGAAGCCGCGATCGAGTTCGCGCGTAATCACTGCGCCGATCGTGAAGTCGCGGCTGCCCACCTTGACCTTATCGCCGACGTGCAGCTTCAGCGCGTCGAGCAGCGCCTGATCGACCCACACGGTGCCGGGCGCCGGAATCGCCCGCGTGGGATGGTCCGGCGCGCCGGGCGCCGGCGCGATCCGCAATTCGCCGCGCAGCGGATAACCGGCCGACACCGCCTTGACGGCAGCGAGCCGCGAGACCGGCTGCGCGCCGGTCGAATTGACCATGCTGGGGAAGATCGCCGTGGTGGCGGTGTCCAGTCCAAGCGCTTTGGCTTGCTGACTGAATTGCGGATCGACCGGATGATCGGCCCGCACGATGAAGTCGGCGGCGATCATGCGCCGCGCGTCGCGCTCGAGCCCCTGATGTAGCCGGTCGGCCAGAATGCCGACGCTCGACAACGCCGCGACGGCCAGCACCAACGCCAGTAACAGCATGGTCAATTCGCCCGCGCGCCAGTCGCGCGCGGTCATGCGAAACGCCTGACGCACCACTTCCATGCCGCTCAGTCCACGCGCTTTCACGGCGGCTGCGCGCGTCGTCGAACCCCGTAACGTTTCGCTCAATCGTGCCTGCTCCTGGCAAAGCGCGACACCATATGCGTCGCCATCCCGCGAAAGCCGCCCTGCACGCCGCGCCACAGCCGCGGCAACGCCCAGCCGGCGAGCATCAGGAAGCCAACCATCAGGACAAGAAACGCCACCGGCACGAACAGCGCGAGCAGCATGCCGCCGACCACGAGACCGTCTTCCGCGGTGGACGTCACCACGTTCGACACCGGTTCCGGCGACAGATTGATCAGTGCGCGCGTACCGGCTTTGGCCAGATGCGCGGTGCCCGCCAGCGTGCCGCCCGCGAGCGCGGCGACCGTCAGCAGCGCCGGATCGGCATGGCCGAGCGCACCGGCGGCCAGCACGGCGCCGGCCGGAATGCGGATAAAGGTGTGGATCGCGTCCCACAGGGAATCGAACGCGGGGATCTTGTCGGCGAGGAATTCGGTGACGGTCAGCACGCCGGCCACACCGATTACCCACGGCGACGACAGCGCGGACAAGGTATCGGGGAGATGGATCAGGCCGAGACGGGCGAATACGCCGGCCAGCAGGACCGTCAGATAGAGGCGCAGACCGCTGCCCCATGAGAGGCCCGCAGCGAGCGAAAGTGATTCAAGCATGGCCGCCTCCGGGCGCGCTGTGCGTGCCGGGCGCTTCGACGGTAAAAGCAGGCGGAGCCACCGCACCGAAGTCGTCAGACCCGCGCCAAGCCGGCCGCGCCAGGCAGGCCGCGGGCAAAGTCAGGTTGGATTCAATCTCATTATAGCCACGTTAATTCGCAGAACGCAGAGACGAGAACAATTGGCGAATTCTAACGGGCCAGGTGGCGGCAAATTGACGCGCTTTTCGGGCTTTTCGAGGCGAATTGTAAGGTTTTCGCGACAGGGCGCGCGGGGCGCGGCAACTCAATGCCCCGACGACAGCTTCAAGCCGATCAGCCCGATCACGATCAATGCCGCGCTGGCCACCCGCGCCGCCGTCAATGCTTCGCCCATCATGACGATGCCGAAGATGAACGCGCCGACCGCGCCGATCCCCGTCCACACGGCGTAAGCGGTGCCCAGGGGCAACTGGCGCATTGCCATGGCGAGCAGCACGAAGCTGCCGAGCGCCGTCACGATCGTGAACACGGACGGCCACAGGCGGGTGAAACCTTCGGAGGTCTTGAGACCGGCGGCCCATGCCACTTCGAGCAAACCGGCAATCAGCAGAAGAAACCAGGACATGAGACAACTCCATGGTCAGATGGGGCCGTCCCCGTTTGTCGCGGATGCGTAAGGTCGTCCTTACGACCTGTAATTATATCAAAATAGCCCGCACGCCGCTCCCAGGGCGCCGGTGGCGGCTGCGCGCGCGGCTCGCGACATCGTCGGCGAGCCTTCAAACCGCGCCGACCAGCCGGTAGCCGACACCGGTTTCCGTGACGATATGCTCCGGCTGCGCCGGATCGCGTTCCAGCTTGCCGCGCAGATGCGCCATGTAGATGCGCAGATAGTGATGGCTCTCGACATGCGACGGCCCCCACACATCGCGCAGCAGTTGCCGGTGCGTCAGCACGCGGCCGGCGTGGCGCACCAGCGTCGCGAGCAGCCGGTATTCGATCGGCGTCAGATGGATCGCGGCGCCGTCGCGGGTCACCTGGCGCAAGGCCAGATCCACCATCACCGCGCCGAAGCGCACCTGCGGCGATTCATTCGCGCCGCCGTGGTTGCGCCGCCGCATATGCGCGCGAATCCGCGCCAGCAGTTCCGACACGCCGAACGGCTTGGTGAGGTAGTCGTCCGCGCCGGCATCGAGCGCGGCGACCTTCTCGCTTTCCTGGGTGCGCGCCGACAGCACGATCACCGGCAGCTCGCTCCAGCCGCGCAATTCGCGGATCACGTCGAGGCCGTCGGTGTCGGGCAGGCCGAGATCGACGATCACCAGATCGGGTTTGCGGGTGGCCGCTTCGACCAGGCCCTGCTTGCCGGTTTCGGCGTCGTGCACGACGATGCCCTCGCCTTCCAGCGCCGTGCGCACGAAGCGGCGAATCTGTTTTTCGTCTTCGATCAGAACGACGGTGATGCTCGGGTCACTCATGGGTAGGCTTGGCCAGCGGGGGGTTAAGTGATGAATCGTCGGCGTGACCGGCGAGTTCGCCATGCGCAGGCGCATCCAGCTCTTCGTCTTCCAGCACGTCCGGCGCGTCGGGCGGCGTTTCCACCGGCAGCGTGAACCAGAAGCGCGCGCCTTCGACGCGGCCGTCCGCCGCCACCCGGTTGAGCGCGCCGATTGTACCGCCATGCGCTTCGACGATCGCGCGGCAGATCGCAAGGCCGAGACCGATGCCGGGCTTGGCCGACTCCTTCTCGCCGCGCGTGAATTTCTCGAACACGCGCGCTTCCATGCCGGCGGGCAGCCCCGGGCCGCTATCGTCGACGCAAACGCGCACGAACGACTTGCCGTCCGCGTCGAGCCGCTGCGCGCCGATGGTCAGCGGCGTATCCGGCGCGGTGTATTTGGCCGCGTTCTCGAACAGGTTCGAGAAGAGCCGCTCCATCAGCACCGCATCGAGATGCAGCAGCGGCAAATCGGCCGGCAGCTTGACCTGCACCGGATGTTTCGCCAGCACGCGTTTGCACGCACGCAACGCAGCGCCCACGGTTTCCTCGAGCAGCGTCCACTGCTGATTGAGTTGCAGACTGCCCGCCTGCAGCCGCGCCATGTCGAGCAGATTCGTGACGATGCCGGTCATGCGCAAGGCTTCTTCGTGAATCGCCTCGACGAGATCGTCGCCGGGTTGGGCTTGCGCATGGGCTTCACGCGCTTGCGCCAGCATCGACGAAAACCCGACGATGGTCGTCAACGGCGTGCGCAGATCGTGCGAGATCGCGGACAGCAGCGAGTTGCGCAGGCGTTCCGATTCCATGTTGACGAGCGCGTCGCGCGCAATGTCGACGTAATGCACCCGCTCCAGCGCGAGCGCGATTTGCGCGGCAAACGCGTCGAGCATGCGCTGCTGCTCGGGCACGTCGAGTTCGCCTTCGTCGCGCATCACGACCGCGAGCACGCCGCGCGTGCGCATCGGCGCCTTTAGCGGCAGATACAGCGCGGCGGCGGCCGGCAGCGTGTCGGTGCCGTGGCCGGCCGGCTTCTGCTGATCGTAGACCCACTGACCGACGTCGATATCGAGCAAGTCCCCTTCGAGCGTGACGGCGGCGTCCGGGTCCTCGATCTTCTGCTTCACCTGATCGGCGCTATCCGGCAACAACATCGCCACGCGCGCGCCGAACACCTCGCTGACGTGGCGGCTGCCGATCTCGACGATCTGCTCGGTGGTGAGCGCCGCGGCCAGTTCGCGCGCCATCGCGTACATCGCGCCGGTGCGTTGCTCGCGACGCCGCGCGACGCTCGCCTCGCGGCGCAGGCTCGAAGTCAGATGGCTGATCACGAGCGAGGTCAGCAGCATGCCGAAGAAGGTCAGCAGATACTGCGTGTCCGACACCGACAGCGACATGCGCGGCGGCACGAAGAAGAAATCGAACGCGGCCACGCTCAGGAACGACAGCACCACGCCGGGGCCGCGCCCGAGTTTCACCGCGGTAAAGATCACGCCGAGCAGATACAGCATGACCAGATTGGTCAGATCGATGTGATCGATCAGTTGACTCGACAGCAGCGTGATGGCCGTGCAGATCGCCAGCGCAATGCCGTACGCACGCGGCGGCGAACGGCGTTCGCGCGCGGCGCTCAACGCGTCGCGCCACGCGTTCGCCGTGGTGTTCAGCAAATGCCGATGTTCGCCGCCATCGCGTTCGGACGAAGCGCGAATCAGCGTGAGATCGAGTTCGCCGGTCTGTTCGGCCAGACGCTCGCCGAGCGGACGGCGCAGCCAGCGCTTCAGGCCCGTGCGCGCCGACGCGCCCGCCACCAGCTTCGACACGTTGCGGGCCTGCGCATAGCCGACCAGCGCGGCCACCGCATCGGCGCCCGCGAGCGTCGCGGTTTCCGCGCCGAGTTCGGCGGCCAGCTTCAGCGCATTGAGCGTGCGTTCGCGGCGCGCGTCGGGCAGGCGTTGCAGCGCGGGCGTCTCCACATACACGGCGAGCCAGTCGGCCTTCAGGCTGGCGGCAAGGCGCGCCGCCGCGCGCACCAGCATCGGCGCTTCGGGGCCTGGGCCGACGCACACCAGCAGACGCTCGCGCGCCTGCCAGATACGCTGGATCGATCGGTCGGCACGATACTCGCGCATTTGCGCATCCACGCGATCGGCGGTCCGGCGCAGCGCCAATTCACGCAGCGCGATCAGGTTGCCCTTGCGGAAGAAATTGCGCACCGCGCGCTCGGCCTGTTGCGGCAAATACACCTTGCCGTCGCGCATGCGGTCGAGCAGTTCCTCGGCCGGCAAGTCCACCAGCGTGACTTCGTCGGCGCGGTCGAACACGCGATCCGGCACCGTCTCCCACACGCGAATCCCGGTGATCTGGCCGACCACGTCGTTCAGACTTTCGAGGTGCTGTACGTTGACCGTGGTGTAGACGTCGATACCCGCGTCGAGCAGTTCGTAGACGTCCTGCCAGCGCTTCAGATGCCGTGCGCCCTGCACGTTCGAATGCGCGAGTTCGTCGACGAGGATCAGGGCCGGCTTGCGCGCGAGCGCGGCGTCGAGATCGAACTCGCCGAGCTTGCGGCCGCGATACTCGATCTGCTGCAGCGGCAGCACGTCGAGCCCGTCGAGCAGCGCCGCGGTTTCGCTGCGGCCATGCGTTTCGGCGATGCCGACCACCACGTCCGCGCCTTCGTCATAACGGCGCCGCGCGGCCTGCAACATCGCGTAGGTCTTGCCCACACCCGCCGACGCGCCGAAGAAAATCTTCAGCCGGCCACGCTGACGCTTCTCTTCGTCGCGTTGCAGTTTGTCGAGCAATTCATCAGGATCGGGGCGGTTCATGCTCAATGATTTTCATAGTTGGACGAGCGGCGGTGGGTGCATGGTGGCACGCCGGCGGCCGGCCCGCAAATCGGGGGCGCGGGGCTTCGTCGAAAAGGCAAAGGCGGCGTCGTGCGGACGCCGCCTTCGCGAAGCACTACGCGTGGTCGATCAACCGTGCTTCATCTCGTCCAGCGCCAGATTCAATTGCAGCACGTTCACGCGCGGCTCGCCGAGCACGCCGAACTGACGGCCGCTCGTAAAGCGGTCGACCAGCGCCTGCACGTCGTTGACCGCCAGCTTGCGCGCATTCGCGACACGTTGAATCTGATAAGCGGCGGCGGCCGGGCTGATCTCCGGATCGAGACCGCTACCCGACGAGGTCACCAGATCGACCGGCACCGGCTTCGACATATCGGTGCCCGCGGCCTTCAGCGCGTCGATGCGGCCTTTGACTTCGTCGAGCAACGCCGGGTTGGTCGGACCGAGATTCGAGCCGCTCGAACCCGTCGCGCTATACGGCATCGGGCTGGTGGCCGACAGACGGCCCCAGAAGTACTGCGGCGCGTCGAACTGCTGACCGATCAGCTTCGAGCCGACCACCTTGCCGTTCTGCTCGATCAGGCTGCCGTTGGCCTGCTCGTGGAAAGCCGCCTGGCCGACCGCGGTCATCACGGCGGGATAAGCGAGTCCGGTGACGGCGGTCAGCACCGCGAAGATCACGATTAACGGACGGAACAGATTTTTCATGATGTTTAATCTCTCTTGAGCTACAGCGTTCTCACACCCAGCCGAACGCGGCCAGCACCATATCGATCAGCTTGATGCCGATGAACGGCACGATGATCCCGCCCAGACCGTAGACCAGCAGATTGCGGCGCAACAGCACCGCCGCGCCGAGTGCCCGGTAACGCACGCCCTTGAGCGCCAGCGGAATCAGCAGCACGATGATCAGCGCGTTGAAAATCACCGCCGACATGATCGCCGAGGCCGGCGTGGCCAGATGCATCACGTTCAGCGCGTTCAGCGCCGGATAGGTGGTGGCGAACGCCGCCGGAATGATCGCGAAGTACTTGGCGACGTCGTTGGCGATCGAGAAGGTGGTCAGCGAGCCGCGCGTCATCAGCATCTGCTTGCCGATCTCGACGATCTCGATCAGCTTGGTCGGGTTCGAATCCAGATCGACCATATTGCCGGCTTCTTTCGCGGCCTGCGTGCCGGTGTTCATCGCCACCGCGACGTCGGCCTGCGCGAGCGCCGGGGCGTCGTTGGTGCCGTCGCCGGTCATCGCCACCAGCCGGCCTTCGGCCTGGTGCGCGCGGATCGTGGCGAGCTTCGCTTCCGGCGTGGCTTCGGCGAGGAAATCGTCGACCCCCGCTTCGGCTGCAATCGCGGCGGCCGTCAGACGGTTGTCGCCGGTCACCATGATGGTCTTGATGCCCATCTTGCGCAGTTCGGCGAAACGCTCCTTGATGCCGCCCTTCACCACGTCCTTCAACTCGATCACGCCGAGCACGCGCGCGCCCTGCTCGCCCTTTTCCGCGACCACCAGCGGCGTGCTGCCGCGCCGCGCGACTTCGGCCACGGCGTTGCTGACTTCGTTCGGGAAACGGCCGCCGTGCGCTTCGACGTAGTTCTTCACCGCGTCGGACGCGCCCTTGCGGATTTCGCGGCCCGGCAGATCGACGCCGCTCATCCGCGTTTGCGCGGTGAAGGCGAGGAACACGGCCTGCAGCGACGCCATGTCGCGTTGGCGAATGTTGAAGCGTTGCTTGGCCAGCACGACGATGCTGCGGCCTTCCGGCGTTTCGTCGGCGAGCGACGACAACTGCGCGGCATCCGCGAGCGCTTCCTCGGTGAGGCCCGGCGCCGGCACGAACTGCGACGCCTGACGGTTGCCGAGCGTGATCGTGCCGGTCTTGTCGAGCAGCAGCACGTCGACGTCGCCGGCGGCTTCCACCGCGCGGCCCGAGGTGGCGATCACGTTGGCCTGCATCATCCGGCTCATACCGGCCACGCCGATCGCCGACAACAGCCCGCCGATGGTGGTCGGAATCAGACACACCAGCAGCGCGACCAGCGCGGTGATCGTCACCACGTGACCGGCCTTGGCGGCCTCGACCGAGAACATCGAGAACGGCAGCAGCGTGGCGGTGGCGAGCAGCATCACGATCGTCAACGCGACCAGCAGAATGGTCAGCGCGATTTCGTTCGGCGTCTTCTGACGCTTGGCGCCTTCCACCATCGCGATCATGCGGTCGAGGAACGCCTCGCCCGGATTCGCCGTGACGCGCACGACGATCCAGTCGGACAGCACCCGCGTGCCGCCCGTCACCGACGAAAAGTCGCCGCCCGACTCGCGGATCACCGGCGCGGATTCACCGGTAATCGCCGATTCGTCCACCGACGCGACACCGTCGATCACTTCGCCGTCGGCCGGAATCACGTCGCCGGTTTCGACCAGCACCACGTCCCCCTTGCGCAGATCGGAGGCCGTCATAATACGGATCGGCGACTTCGGATGCGGCTCGTTGAGCTTCTTGGCCATCACGTCTTTCTTCGCGCTGCGCAGCGACGCGGCCTGGGCCTTGGAACGGCCTTCGGCGAGCGCTTCCGCGAAGTTGGCGAACAGCACCGTGAACCACAGCCACAAGGTGACCGCGAGAATGAAGCCCGCGGGCGCCTCGGCCTGGCCGCCGAGCGCGGCGATCCAGAGAATGGTCGTCAGAATGCTGCCGACATACACGCAGAACATCACCGGATTGCGGAACTGCGTGCGCGGCGTGAGCTTTTTGAAGGAGTCCACGATCGCCGGGCGCAGCAGCGCCGGATCGAACATGGACCTGGTTGCATTATGTTCAGTCATTGAATCCTCGAATTTCCCGTTTGCACCTGTTCAGTCGCTGGTTCGTTGGGAGCGGCTCAATGCGCGCCCATCATCATCAGATGTTCGACACCAGGACCGAGCGCAAGCGCAGGCACATAAGTCAGCGCACCGACCAGCAACACCGTGCCGAGCAGCAGCACGACGAACAGCGGGCCGTGCGTGGGCAGCGTGCCGCCGGTCACGCCGATACGCTTTTTCGACGCCAGCGAGCCGGCAATCGCGAGCACCGGGACGATCGTGCCGAAGCGGCCGAACCACATCGCGATCGCGGTGAGCCAGTTGTAGAACGGCGTGCTCACGGTCAGGCCGGCGAACGCACTGCCGTTGTTATTGGCGGCCGAGCTGAACGCGTAGAGGATTTCGGAGAAGCCGTGCGCGCCGGGGTTGGCGATACCCGCCTTGCCCGCGTCGGTCAGCACCGCGATCGAGGTACCCACCAGCACCAGCAGCGGCGTCAGCAGCACCACGATCGACACCATCTTCATCTCGTACGCTTCGATCTTCTTGCCGACGTATTCCGGCGTCCGGCCGATCATCAGGCCCGCCACGAACACGGCCAGCAGCGCGAACACGAGCATGCCGTACATGCCGGAGCCCACGCCGCCGAAGATCACTTCGCCGAGTTGCATCAGCAGCATCGGATAGAGGCCGCCGATCGGCGTCAGCGAGTCGTGCGTATTGGCGACCGCGCCGCACGAAGCCGCCGTGGTCGCGACCGTGAAGATGCCCGACTGCGCGATACCGAAGCGCGTTTCCTTGCCTTCCGCGTTACCGCCTGCCTGCAGCGCATTGGCCGACTGATCGACGTGCAACGCGGTGAAGGCCGGATTGCCGCTCTGCTCGGCGCTGATCTCGCCGAACACGCAGACGCCGAAGGCGATCGTCATCGCCGCGAGCACGGCCACGCCCTGCTTGCGGTCGGAGATCATGCGGCCGAACACCAGCGCCAATGCCGCCGGAATGATCAGGATCGAGAAGATCTGCAGGAAGTTCGAGAACGGCGTCGGGTTTTCATACGGATGCGCCGAGTTGCCGTTGAAGAAGCCGCCACCGTTGGTGCCGAGCATCTTGATCGCTTCCTGCGAGGCCACCGGGCCCATGGCGAGCGTCTGCGTCTTCACGGGCGTGTCGACCGTCACCGCATTGCCCTTCGCGTCCTTCACCGGGTTGCCTTGCGCGTCGAGCTTCGGCGCGGCGTAGGTGGTGGTTTGCAGCGTCGGCACGTCCTGATAGGCCTTGAAGTTCTGGATCACACCCTGGCTCATCAGCACGGCCGCGATGATCGCCGACATCGGCAGCAGCACGTACAGCGTCACGCGCGTCAGGTCGACCCAGAAATTGCCGATGGTCTGCGCGGTGTGACGGGCAAAGCCGCGAATCAACGCGATCACCACCACGATGCCGGTGGCCGCGGAGAAAAAGTTCTGCACGGTCAGGCCGAGCATCTGCGTCAGATAGCCGACGGTCTGCTCCGGCGTGTAGTCTTGCCAGTTCGTGTTGGTCACGAAGCTGACGGCCGTATTGAACGCGCCGTCCACCGTCATCGGGCCGAACTGCTGCGGGTTGCCCGGCAACCACTGTTGCACGCGCAACAACACGTACAGGAACAGCGCGCCCAAGGCATTGAACGCGATCGTGGCGATCGCGTAGTGCTTCCAGCCCATTTCCTTCGACGGATCGACGCCGGCGACGCGATACAGCAGACGCTCGAGCGGGCCGCCCAGGCGCACCACGCGCGAGCTGCCGTCCATCACGGCGCTGAGATAGCGGGACATCGGCACCGCGGCTGCCAGCAGCACGACGATGAAGAGGCCCGCCTGCAGGACATTGTTCGAGTTCATTCAATGTCCTCCGCGCGCAACAGCGCATAGACCAGATAAGCAAACAGCAGCGCGGTAGCGGCGCCGGACAACCAGAGAATCCAGTTCATGACCGCGCTCCCTGCCCACGACGAAACTGCATCAACTTCTCGCAGCCGGCAATCAATGCAAAGGTCAGCGCGAAAAACAGCACCAGCCCCCCGACATACAGCACATCCATTTTTGTTCTCCATATCACGGACTTTGGATAGGTGGAACGTTATGCCGAACCGCGTAAAGGCCTGGTCAAAGAGTCCGCGCGGGGTGTAAAAATCGTGTAAACGGAGCGTGGCGACGGGTCGGTCGGAAATGAGTGGAATAAAGCGAAAGGAAACTCGCGCTTTACGCGACGGAATATGGGCGCAATGCGGAATTGACACTGGCCAGAATACAAAACGATCACGCATAATGGCGCGCCGATAACCACCCGAATGGCTTTGAAATTCACTGCTGTTTGATGCTTATTGCATTGAATTAATCTGGCCGTTCAATTCGACTTCCACGCGCTCAATATGAAAATCGATTCCTCGAATACCCTCAACGGGACCGAACCGCAAGACGACGATCGCCTCACCACGCTGGCCGTTCTGGAGTTCAGGGAATATATCGGCGCCGAGCCGGCGGAAGCGGCGCGGCAGCGGCTTATCGAGCATCCGGAGATCCAGTTCGAGACGGGGGCGACGCGGCAACTGCTGGATTGGCTGATCGCGGAAAACTACACAGATCGGGACACTGAAGAAAAGGCCACGCTTCGGACGCTGCAATGGTCGGAAGACCAATCCGTTGAAATCGATAAGCGGCTGGCCATCCTGATGTTTACTCGCGCCATCGACTCGCGTATCGATGCGCGTTTGCATGCCCTCGCAGCGGATCGGCAAAAAAAAGAAAGCGAAAACCAGCTTACTGATCAATGCCGCGGCGGTCGTGGTGATATTGGGCGGCTTCGGTATTTATAAGCTGATGCCCGACTCGACGCCGAGTTGCACGTCGTCGTCGACCACGAGCGCGCTCGATTCGCTGTTCTTCGAAGGCGCGATGAAAAGCATGGCCGGTGCGCAGATGCTCGCGAATGGCGGCCTGCCGCATGCCCGCAATTACCGCGAAGTCGGCTACGACAGCCGCGACCATTCGCGCGGCTGTCTCGCCGATATCGGCAGCGGCACGGAGAAGACCCAGATCGGCTATATGGTCCGGCGCACTCCGGACGACCAGGACAAATTCGCCGTGCAGGCCTTCCCGCCCGAATACATCAGCTCGCGCTACGACGCGGCCACGCTGAACAACACATTCGGCAAGCCGGTCGGCCGCGAGAACATGGAGTCGGCGATCAAGACCGCGCTGACCCAAGTGGACGATCAGGTTCACGGCCCGGCGGCACAGTCGCAAAAGGCCGACGAAGACCAACCCGCGAGCCTCGCCGAGAGCGTGCTCGACGTCGTGCCGACCGCCGACTGCAAACAGGTTGCCGACGGCCGCCAGTCCTGCCCGGTGACGATCGACTATCGCGACGATCTGATGGCGATCGTCGGCGCGCCGGCGG
Source organism: Paraburkholderia bryophila (assembly GCF_003269035.1). GTDB lineage: Bacteria > Pseudomonadota > Gammaproteobacteria > Burkholderiales > Burkholderiaceae > Paraburkholderia > Paraburkholderia bryophila. Next base: position 84,348 of record NZ_QLTK01000004.1, read on the forward strand.
TGACCAGGGTGCGCGGTGAATTCGTGTTCGTGAAGAACGGCGGCCAGTGGGCGGCGTCCGACGACTTTCCGGAGGCGTTCATGAAGGCGGTGGTCGGTGGGCGGATCGACAGGTTGCAACACCGCAAGGCGGCAGCGGCAGCGAGCGATGCGGCGAGTGGCGCGACTGGCGCAGGCGGGGCGAGCGACTCGAGCGAAGCGGCGAAATAAAGTGCGACCGCGTGCTGACGCGGAGGTAAAGCGGTAGCACGAAAAGGATGCGGTAATGCGAAGGTGACACGGCAACGCGAAGGCGGCGCAACCCACCGCGCCGCCCCGCTCACACGTTACGGCATCAGCACCGTCGACCCGGTCGTCCGGCGCCCTTCCAGATCGGCGTGCGCCTGACCGACGTCCGCCAGCGCATAACGCTGATTGATGCTGGTCTTTACTTTGCCCGACACCAGCACGTCGAACAGTTCCGTCGACATCGACTCGTACTCGGCCCGTTTGGCGATGTACGTAAATAGCGTTGGACGCGTAAAGAACAGCGACCCACGCCCCGCGAATTCCGACGAATCGATCGGCGGCAACGGGCCCGATGCATTGCCGAAGCTCACGAACATGCCCAGCGGCGCGAGGCAATCGAGCGACGCCGTGAACGTGTCCTTGCCGATCGAGTCGTACACCACCGGCACACCCGCGCCATGGGTGATCTCGCGCACGCGTTTGGTGAAGTTCTCGCGCGTGTAGACGATTGCGTGATCGCAGCCATGCGCCTTGGCGATCTCCGCTTTTTCGTCGGAGCCGACGGTGCCGATCACGGTCGCGCCGAGCGCTTTCGCCCATTGGCACACCAGCAGCCCGACGCCGCCGGCCGCCGCCTGGATCAGGATCGTGTCGCCGGCCTTCACCGGATAAGTTCGGCGTAGCAGGTACTGCGCGGTCAAACCCTGCAACATCACCGAAGCCGCCTGCTCGTCGGTCAGCGCGTCCGGCACTTTCACGACTTGCGCCGCTGCCAGCACGCGCTCCTGCGTATAAGCGCCGGGCGGCCGCGCGACATAGGCAACGCGATCGCCAGCCTTGAAGCCGGTCACGCCCGCGCCGACCGCGGTCACTTCACCGGCTGCTTCCATGCCGAGGCCGCCGGGCAGCGGCAACGGGTACAGGCCGGTGCGGAAATAGATGTCGATATAGTTCAGCCCGACCGCCGTCTGCCGGATGCGCAGTTCGCCCGCGCCCGGCTCGCCCACCTCGACGTCGACCCATTTCATCACCTCCGGGCCGCCGGTTTTATCGAATCGGATTGCTTTGACCATCATGTCTCCTTGATGTGATGTTGCGTGAAGGCGGCGCAACGCCGCCCTCGAAACCGATGCTTGCGCGCTACGCCAAACCGGCTGCAGCCGGCCCGCCGTTTCAAGCCTGCTGCTTCAGACGCAAGGTCAGCACGTCGAGCACCATGCGCGCCGTCGAGATATTCGTGGCGCACGGAATGTTATGCACGTCGCACGCGCGCACCAGTGCGTTGATGTCCGGTTCGTGCGGCTGCGGCGTCATCGGATCGCGCAGAAAAATCACCATGTCCACGCGCCCTTCCGCGAGTTGCGCGCCGATCTGCAAGTCGCCGCCATGCGGGCCCGACAGCATCCGCTCGACCGTCAGGCCGTGCGTGTCGGCAATCCGGCCGCCGGTCGTGCCGGTCGCGACGATCTCGCAACGCTGCAGCGTCTCGACGTATTCGCCGGCCAGTTTGACGATGTCGTCTTTCTTGTGATCGTGCGCGATCAGCGCAATGCGGGTGCTCATGACGTAAGACTCCTGAAACCGTTGTGATTGTCGTTGTTGTAGTGAGGATGAAACCACGGGCGCTTGCGCGCGCCCGTTCAAAAACCGCGCCGTTCAGAACGTGCCCGGATAGGCGCCGCCGTCGATCAGCCAGTTCTGGCCGGTGATGTACCCTGCATGCGCGCTGCACAGGAACGCGCAGGCGCGGCCGAATTCGTCGCTCGTGCCGAAGCGGCCGGCGGGAATCGTCTTCATGCGCTGCTTGCGCGCCTCGTCGACGGAAATGTTTTGCGCCTTGGCCTGCGCGTCGAACGTGACGGCGATGCGGTCGGTGTCGAACAGGCCCGGCAGCAGATTGTTGATCGTCACGCCGGTCGGCGCGACCTTGCGCGCGAGGCCGGCGACGAAGCCGGTGAGCCCCGAGCGCGCGCCGTTCGACAGGCCCAGCACGTCGATCGGCGCCTTCACCGCCGAACTCGTGATGTTGACGATTCGCCCATAGCCGCGTGCGCTCATCGAGTCGATAGTCGCGCGGATCAGCTCGATCGGCGTGAGCATGTTGCTCTCGAGCGCGCGAATCCAGTCTTCGTGCGTGAAGTTGCGGAAGTCGCCCGGCGGCGGGCCGCCCGCGTTATTGACCAGAATATCCGGCTGCGGACAGGCTGCGAGCGCGGCCGCGCGGCCCGCCGGCGTGGTGATGTCGCAGGCCACCGTCTTCACTTCCACGCCGCTCTGGCGGCGAATTTCCGCGGCGGTCGCTTCGAGCGTTTCCGCGGTGCGGGCGACGATCGTCAGGTTGACGCCCTCGGCGGCGAGCGCTTCGGCGCAGCCGCGCCCCAGGCCCTTGCTGGCCGCGCAGACCAGCGCGGTGCGTCCGGCGATTCCCATGTCCATGGTGTGTGTCCTCGTGATGGCCAAGCGTTGCACAGAATTCTCCGATTCTAGAAGAATCGGTGCCGGACTGCGCCGGGCCGCTGCAATCTCCGGTATCGTCGGACGGTACTCTTTCGGTAAACTTGCGCCGTGGCGCGTCCGCCAGCCAGCCTCGGCCAAGCTCAGGCCGGCGCGGCGGCACGCCGAACCGATCCCTCTAGCCGCCGCTTGCGCCCCCGCCATGACTCAGGACAGCCGTTTTCCCAATCTTTTCATCCTCGATCACCCGCTGATCCAGCACAAGCTCTCGCACATGCGCGACCGGGACACCTCGACGCGCACGTTCCGCGAACTGCTGCGTGAAATCACGCTGCTGATGGGTTACGAAATCACCCGCAATCTGCCCATGACCACGCGCCGCCTGACCACGCCGCTGGTCGACATCGACGCGCCGGTGATCGCCGGCAAGAAGCTCGCGATCGTGCCGGTGCTGCGGGCCGGCATCGGCATGTCGGACGGCTTGCTGGAACTGGTGCCGTCGGCGCGGGTGGGCCATATCGGCGTGTATCGCGCCGACGACCACCGCCCGGTCGAATACCTGGTGCGCCTGCCGGACCTCGAAGACCGCATCTTCATTCTGTGCGATCCGATGGTCGCGACCGGCTATTCGGCTGTGCATGCCGTGGACGTGCTCAAGCGCCGCAACGTGGCCGGCGAGAACATCATGTTCCTCGCGCTAGTAGCCGCGCCGGAAGGCGTGCAGGTGTTTCAGGACGCGCATCCGGACGTCAAGCTGTATGTCGCGTCGCTCGATTCGCACCTGAACGAGCACGCCTACATCGTGCCGGGTCTCGGCGACGCCGGCGACCGTCTGTTCGGTACGAAAAACTGATATCTGCATGAAAAAGTGCGGGACAGCGGGCGCAAAACGCCGCTGCCCCGCACTTTCGTCACCGTTTCGCGCCGCCTCCCCCTCTGCCGCGCCCCGCCGCCGTGATAAAATTCGAATCCGCTCAAAGAGCGGCTCAACTGGCGCTATTGCCCGGCGCATCGCGCCTTCACACGGGCGGCGAACCTCGGGCCACCCGCTTTGGGAAGCGGGCCAGGAGCGCCTGGACACGGCCGGGGCTCACCCCGTGCGGTCTCACACCAGACGGTTAGACATCGAGGCGCGCAAAACGCGATTCCCACGCGCAAGCGCCCGACATCGCAACGACAATTGCACTATGCGTACGCCCCACTGGCGCGCGCGATGGAGAAAGGTATGGCGGGTCATTCGAAATGGGCCAACATCAAGCATAAGAAAGCAGCGGCCGACGCCAAGCGCGGCAAGGTCTGGACGCGGCTCATCAAGGAAATCCAGGTCGCGGCGCGCATGGGCGGCGGCGACATCGACTCGAACCCGCGTCTGCGGCTCGCCGTCGAAAAGGCGTACGACGCCAACATGCCGAAAGATAACGTCAACCGCGCGATCCAGCGTGGCGTGGGCGGGGTCGACGGTGCAAGCTACGAGGAAATCCGCTACGAAGGCTACGGCATCGGCGGCGCGGCGGTGATCGTCGACACCATGACCGACAACCGCACCCGCACGGTGGCGGACGTGCGTCACGCGTTCTCGAAGAACGGCGGCAACATGGGCACGGACGGTTCGGTGTCGTTCATGTTCGATCACGTCGGCCAGTTCCTGTTCGCGCCCGGCACGGCGGAAGACAAACTGATGGAAGCCGCGCTCGAAGCCGGCGCCGACGACGTCGTCACGAACGAAGACGGCAGCATCGAAGTACTGTGCCCGCCGAACGACTTCCCGAAGGTGAAGACCGCGCTCGAAACCGCGGGCTTCAAGGCCGAACTGGCCGAGGTCACGATGAAACCTCAGACGGAAGTCGAATTCACCGGCGACGACGCGGTGAAGATGCAGAAGCTGCTCGACGCGCTGGAAAATCTGGACGACGTGCAGGAAGTCTATACAAACGCCGTGATCGCCGACGAATGAGCGCGCCCCGGCGGCGTTGCGCACCGTGGTTCGATCTGAACCCGGGCGCGGCGCCCGCCGCGTTGGCCCTCGCGTTGTGCGTTGCTGCTGAACGGACGTAGGCAGGCTTGCATCAGGCTGCCGATTGCGTCCAGATGTCAAGGTTGCAGATTCGGGTTCGCGCCGCCTTCAATCCGCCGCCCTCTGGGCGCGCAGGCTCGGCGAACCTGGCGGGTATTCCACGGCTGAGCTGTCCGCGTCAGCCGTTTATGGTTTTTAAGTCTCGGGGATTCACATGAAGTTACTCGTCGTCGGTTCCGGCGGTCGCGAACATGCGCTCGCATGGAAGCTCGCGCAATCGCCGCGGGTTCAGCTCGTCTACGTCGCGCCGGGCAATGGCGGCACCGCGCAAGATGAACGCCTGCGCAACGTCGACATCACCGAGCCGGCCGCGCTCGCCGATTTCGTCGAGAAAGAACAGATCGCGTTCACGCTGGTCGGGCCGGAAACGCCGCTGGCGGCCGGTATCGTCAATCTGTTCCGCTCGCGCGGTCTGAAGATTTTCGGACCGACCAAGGAAGCCGCCCAGCTCGAAAGCTCGAAAGACTTCGCGAAGGCGTTCATGAAGCGTCACGCGATTCCCACGGCCGAATACGAAACCTTCGCCGACGTCGCCGCCGCGCACGCGTATCTGGACGCCAAAGGCGCGCCGATCGTGATCAAGGCCGACGGCCTCGCCGCCGGCAAGGGCGTGGTGGTCGCGCAAACGCTGGAAGAAGCGCACGCCGCGGTCGACATGATGCTGTCGGACAACAAGCTGGGCGACGCCGGCGCACGCGTCGTGATCGAGGAATTCCTCGCCGGCGAAGAAGCCAGCTTCATCGTGATGGTCGACGGCAAGCACGTGCTGCCGCTCGCCTCCAGCCAGGACCACAAGCGTCTGCTCGACGCCGATCAAGGCCCGAACACGGGCGGCATGGGCGCGTACTCGCCGGCGCCGATCGTCACGCCGCAACTGCATGCGCGGGTGATGCGCGAAATCATTCTGCCGACCGTGCGCGGCATGGAGAAGGAAGGCATCCGCTTCACCGGCTTCCTGTACGCCGGCCTGATGATCGACGCGCAAGGCAACCCGAAGACGCTCGAATTCAACTGCCGGATGGGCGACCCGGAAACGCAGCCGATCATGGCGCGTCTGAAGGGCGACTTTTCGAAGGTGGTCGAGCAGGCCATTGCCGGCACGCTCGACACGGTCGAACTGGAATGGGACCGTCGCACCGCGCTGGGCGTCGTGCTCGCCGCGCACAACTATCCGGACACGCCGCGCAAGGGCGACCGCATCAACGGCATTCCCGCTGAAACGGTGGATTCGGTCACGTTCCACGCCGGCACCACGCTCGCCGACGGCAAGCTGACCACCTCGGGCGGACGCGTGCTGTGCGTGGTCGGTCTGGCGGATTCGGTGCGCAGCGCGCAGTCGGTGGCGTACGAAACGATCAACCAGATCGCCTTCGACGGCATGCAGTATCGCCGCGACATCGGCTACCGCGCGTTGAACCGCAAGCACGACGCCAAGACCGAAGGCAAGCACTAAGGCGACGCGCATTCCGCGCATTCCGCGCATTTCCCCGCTCGCGGCGCCGGCGGCGCTACACTGCGGGCTTCGCGGCGGGGCTTTGCGCGGGTGGTCGCGGGTGGTTACACGGGTGTTCACGAAAACGCGGCGGCCACCCACGGTAGCAACTCAAGGCAGCAAACCAGCCACAGAATCGAGCGCCAGGCGCCAGCGGGTTTTCGCCTCGCGATCGCTGCCGTAGCTGCCGCGCCCACCGCACCACGTGGGCTGATCCAGGCCGAAGCCTGACACCCGGCGCGAAGCACCGACCGGCTACCTCCTTGGGCTGCGCCCGACGAAACCCCGGTCTTCGCCCTTTCACGATGAACCCGCGGCACGACGAGCGCGCCGCCCTCAGCATCTGCATTCATGACCGATTCGAGCTACGACGCACAAGCCGTGCGCAGCTGGCTGCAAGGCCTGCAATCGCATATCGCGGACACGCTCGGCGCGTTCGACGGCACCCCGTTCGCCACGGACGCCTGGCAGCGCGCACCCGGCGAAAAGCTGCGCGGCGGCGGCTGCACGCGGATTCTCGAAGGCGGCCAGTTTTTCGAGCGGGCCGGCATCGGCTTTTCGGACGTCGCGGGCGCCGCGCTGCCGGGTTCCGCTAGCGCGGCGCGTCCGCAACTCGCCGGCCGTGGTTTCGAGGCCATGGGCGTGTCGCTCGTGCTGCACCCGCACAATCCGCACTGCCCGACCGTGCATATGAACGTGCGTCTGCTGATCGCGACCAAGGCCGGCGAAGAGCCGGTGTTCTGGTTCGGCGGCGGCATGGATCTGACGCCGTACTACGGCTACGAAGAAGACGCGCAACATTTTCACCGCACCTGCCGCGATGCGTTGCAGCCTTACGGCGCCGAGCTGTACCCGAGTTTCAAGCGCTGGTGCGACGAGTACTTCTTCCTCAAGCACCGCAACGAACCGCGCGGCATCGGCGGGATTTTCTTCGACGATTTTTCGGCGCCGGGGTTCGATCAGTCGTTCGCGATGCTCAGGAGTGTGGGCGACGCGTTCCTCGCCGCGTATATGCCGATCGTCGAAAAGCGCCGCAACATTCCGTACGGGCCGGCCGAGCGCGATTTCCAGGCTTACCGGCGCGGACGCTACGTCGAGTTCAATCTGGTCTTCGACCGTGGCACACTGTTCGGGCTGCAGAGCGGCGGGCGCACGGAGTCGATCCTGATGTCCATGCCGCCTGTGGTGAACTGGCGTTACAACTGGCAGCCCGAAGCGGGCACGCCGGAAGCGCGTCTTTACAGCGATTTTCTCGTGCCGCGCGACTGGGTGTGACGCGCTTTCCGCCCGCACCGCCCCGCACGTGGCCACGACAAAGGACCTTCACCTGAAGCCGAACGCTCACCCTGTTGCCCTGCCGCGCCGGATCGGCCTGCTCGGCGGCACTTTCGACCCGATCCACGACGGCCATCTCGCGCTCGCCCGGCGTTTCGCCGAGGTACTGCAACTGACCGAACTGGTGCTGCTGCCGGCCGGCCAGCCGTGGCAGAAATCGGACGTCTCGCCGGCCGTGCATCGCCTCGCCATGACCCGCGCGGCGGCCGGTGAACTGGTGCTGCCGCACGCCACCGTGCGTGTCGCAACCGACGAGATCGATCACGAGGGTCCGACTTACACGCTCGACACGCTGCAACGCTGGCGTGAACGCGAAGGCAAGGATGCATCGATTGCGCTGTTGATGGGCGCGGATCAACTGGTGCATCTCGACACATGGCGCGACTGGCGGCGCCTGTTCGACTTCGCCCATATTTGCGCGGCCACCCGGCCCGGTTTCGACCTCGCGTCGATCCCACCGGCGGTCGCTCATGAAATCGACGCGCGCCGTGCCCGCGCCGACGTTCTGCAAGCCACGCCCTGCGGCCACTTGCTGATCGATACGACGCTTGCGTTCAACGTCTCGGCCACCGACATTCGCGCGCATCTGCGCGAACAGGTAAGCCAGCGGCTCGCCCTCGCGGGCGCCGAGCCGCCAGACCAGAGCCAGGCCCGGGCCGCAAGCCATGTCCCCACCGCGGTGTGGGACTATATTCTTCAACATCATCTGTACCACCGGTAACCCCATGGATATTCGTAAACTGCAACGCGTGATCGTCGACGCTCTCGAAGACGTCAAAGCGCAAGACATCAAGGTGTTCAACACCAGCCACCTGACCTCGCTGTTCGATCGCGTGATCGTCGCGAGCGGCACCTCGAACCGCCAGACCAAGGCGCTCGCTTCCAGCGTGCGTGAGAGCGTCAAGGAAAACGGCGGCGACGTCATCAGCACCGAAGGCGACGACGTCGGCGAATGGGTGCTGGTGGATTGCGGCGACGCGGTCGTCCACATCCTGCAACCGGCGCTGCGCCAGTACTACAACCTCGAGGAAATCTGGGGCGACAAGCCGGTGCGCATCAAACTGTCCACGCCCGATCCGTTCGGCGGCGCGCGTTCGAGCGAACCCGACGACGAGGAAGACGAAGACGAAGCGCCGGCCGTGAAGAAGCCCGCGCGCAAGACGCCGGTTCGCCGCAAGTAACGGCGACTGAGCGCAACCAGGCGGGCCGGCCCTGCGCCGGCGCGTCATGAAAGTCTTCGAAGTCTTCGATTGCACCGCTGATGAAACTGCATATCCTCGCCGTCGGCCATAAGATGCCGGACTGGATCGCCACCGGCTTCGACGAGTACGCGAAGCGCATGCCGCCCGAGTTGCGTATCGAGTTGCGCGAGATCAAACCCGAGCAGCGTTCGTCCGGGCGGCCGGCGGAAAGCGTCATGGCGGCCGAGCGTCTGAAGATCGAAGCCGCGTTGCCGAAGAACGCGCGCATTGTCGCGCTCGACGAGCGCGGTAAGGACTGGACCACCATGCAACTGGCGGGCGCACTGCCCGGCTGGCAGCAGGACGGCCGCGACGTGGCGTTCCTGATCGGCGGTGCGGACGGCCTCGACCCCGATCTGAAGGCGCGCGCCGACATGCTGTTGCGCGTGTCGAGCCTGACCTTGCCGCACGCGATGGTCCGCGTGCTGCTCGCCGAACAGCTTTACCGCGCGTGGACCATCACGCAGAATCACCCCTACCATCGCGTGTGAGCGAACGAGGCTGCTGACGGAAACGCGCGTTTCGGGCACTTCGTGCGTCTCGCGCGCTTTCCGATTCATCGAGACCTGTTCATGCCCACGTCCGCCGATTCACTGCCTGCGCTGCATCCGTTCGTCTACCTCGCTTCGCAAAGCCCACGCCGTCAGGAGTTGTTGCAACAGCTCGGCGTGCGTTTCGAATTGCTGCTACCTCGCCCCAATGAAGACGCCGAAGCGCTCGAAGCCGAGTTGCCCGGCGAGTCCGCACGCAACTACGTGCAGCGCGTCTGCGTCGCCAAGGCGCAGGCGGCGCGTGCGCGCCTCGAAGCCGGCGGCCATGCGGCGTTGCCGATTCTGGTTGCGGATACAACCGTCACGATCGACGGCGCGATTCTCGGCAAGCCGCTCGACGCAGACGACGCCGTCGCGATGCTCACGCGCCTTGCCGGGCGCGACCACGAAGTCCTGACTGCCGTCGCCGTGATCGACGCGCAGGGCGCGTTGCTGCCCGCCGTGCTATCCGTGTCGAAGGTCCGTTTTGCTGCACTGCACGCAGACGCGCTCCGTCGCTATGCGGCGAGCGGCGAGCCGCTCGGCAAAGCGGGCGCGTACGGCGTGCAGGGACGCGCCGCGGAGTTTATCGAACATATCGACGGGTCCTATTCAGGTATCATGGGTTTGCCGCTTTTTGAAACCGCTGCGCTCCTGCGCGCAGCGCGCATCGACTTCTAAAACAACACCATGAATGAAGAAATCCTGATCAATGTCACGCCGCAGGAAACGCGCGTCGCGCTAGTCCAGCAAGGCGCCGTCCAGGAACTTCACGTCGAACGAACGCTGTCGCGCGGCCGCGTCGGCAACGTCTATCTCGGCAAGGTCGTCCGTGTGTTGCCGGGCATGCAATCCGCCTTCATCGACATCGGTCTCGAACGCGCCGCGTTTCTGCACGTTGCCGATATCTGGCATCCGCGCATTGCCGGCGAACCTCAGCATCAGGCGCCGCATCAGCCGATCGAGAAGATCGTCTTCGAAGGTCAGACGCTGATGGTGCAGGTCGTGAAGGATCCGATCGGCACCAAGGGCGCGCGGCTCTCCACGCAAGTGAGCATTGCCGGGCGCACGCTCGTGTACCTGCCGCAGGAGCCGCATATCGGCATCTCGCAGAAGATCGAGAGCGAGGCCGAACGTGAAGCGGTGCGGGCGCGTTTAACCGCCGTGCTGCCCGCCGACGAAAAAGGCGGCTACATCGTCCGCACCATCGCCGAAGACGCGACCAGTGAAGAACTCGCCGGCGACGTCGCCTATCTGCGCAAGACGTGGGCAACGATCATCTCGCAAGGTCAGCGCATGCCGCCGACCAGCCTGCTCTACCAGGATCTGAATCTGGCGCAGCGCGTGCTGCGCGATTTCGTCAACGACGAGACTTCGCGCATTCAGGTCGATTCACGCGAGACCTATCAGATGCTCGCCGACTTCGCCGCGGAGTTCACGCCGGCGGTATCGTCGAAACTGCATCACTACACCGGCGAGCGGCCGCTCTTCGATCTGTACAACATCGAGGCGGAGATTCAGCGCGCGTTGTCGCGCCGTGTGGATCTGAAGTCGGGCGGTTATCTGGTGATCGACCAGACCGAAGCGATGACCACGATCGACGTCAACACCGGCGGCTATGTCGGCGCGCGCAACTTCGACGATACGATCTTCAAGACCAATCTCGAGGCGGCGCATACCATCGCGCGGCAGTTGCGCTTGCGCAATCTGGGCGGCGTGATCATCATCGACTTCATCGACATGGAGAACGTCGAGCACCGCGATCAGGTGCTGGGCGAGTTGAAGAAGGCGTTGTCGCGCGACCGCACGCGCGTCACCGTGAACGGTTTCTCGCAGCTTGGGCTGGTGGAAATGACCCGCAAGCGCACGCGCGAATCGTTGGCGCATGTGCTGTGCGAACCATGTCCGGTTTGCCAGGGCAAGGGGCAGGTCAAGACGCCGCGCACGGTGTGCTACGACGTGCTGCGCGAGATTCTGCGCGAGTCGCGGCAGTTCAATCCGCGCGAGTTCCGCGTGGTGGCGTCGCAGCAGGTGATCGATCTGTTCCTCGAGGAAGAGTCGCAGCATCTGGCCATGCTGATCGACTTCATCGGCAAGCCGGTGTCGTTGCAGGTGGAGTCGAATCTGAGTCAGGAGCAGTACGACATCGTGCTGATGTAGTCGTCGCCCCTCACTCTCTAGCGCCCCAACCCGCTCGCCGCGATCTGCTGCTCCACGTACTGCGCGAATAGCGCATGCACATGCGTCGTCGGATGCAGGTCGTCGGCGAACATATACGTCTGATCGGCATTGGCCGTCGTGTACGTGGCCGGCGAGCACAGCAAGGACGTGTCGTCAGGCGTCTTCGACGGATCGCAGGCCATCGCGGTGTTCGACACCGTGAAGCCGTAGCTCTGGAAGTTCGCGATGATCCCGTTCAACCACGTATAAGCATCGACCTGAATCACCTTGCCTTGCAGCCCATTGGCTTGCAACGCAGTGACGAGGTCGCTGTTGAAGAGTTGCGACAACTGCGTCAGGTTCGCCCCGCCGTCCGGCTCGGCAAGCCCTTTCGGCGACAGCCCAATATTCGGCAAGTTGACCACCACCACATGCGTCGCGCCGTTCCCCACGATCTGTCCCACGATCTGCGCGAGCGCCGCAGCGGCCGTCTGCACGACCGGCGCGGCGGTCGGTAGCGTGCCCGCGCGCAGCACGTCGTTCGCGCCGGCCCACACGAGCACCAACTGGTTCGCATTGAAGCTCGTGTGAGCGCTCAGATAGCTGCCCACCTGTTGATTGACCGGCATCTCGACGTTGCCGATCACGTCGGTCAGGAAGTCGTACTGATCGGCCGGTGTCGCTACCGTCGAGCCGCCTTCCGCATAGCCCAAACCGTTTTGCGGACTCAGTTCATGCGTAAGGTTGATCGTGAATGCCGCGCTGAGCGTGTTGCCGTAGTACTGCGCAACGTCCTGGGTCCACACCTGCCCGGGATTGGTCGTGAAGCGTCCGCCACCCACCGCGCTTGCGATCGGCGCATAGGTGCCGACATCCGACAGGCTGTCGCCGAACGACACCACCTGCAGCGTGACGCCGCCCGCCGGCGGAGTCGTCGTGCTCGTCGTGCTGCCCGATCCGCCGCCGCTCCCGCCCCCGCATCCGGTCAGAAAGCAAATCGCGCTGGTAAAAATTGCAGCGCATAGCGTTTGCTGAAGTCCTTTCATATCGGCTCCCTGCTGATCGGTCGGGCAGATGCTGGCGTGCGCACGGCGCGGCATGACGGCCATTGCCTGTGCGCTGCGAAGTTTGGCTTTGAGAGTTCGTTTAGCGCAGCAAGAAGCATGCGCCGACGTTCACCGGCGCAAATGCACCCCGTTTTTTCTCATTGACCTTGGTCGGTCCGTAGGCGTATAAACATCCCATGGGATGGTATTGAGATGCCATCCGGATGCCAAACGGAGTAAAAATGCCTAAGCTCAACCTCGTCGATACCTCGCGCCCGAAGGGCGGCGAGACGGAAAAAATCACCATCAATCTCGGCCCGGTCGACCTCGGGCAGATCGATCTGCTGGTCGAAGAAGGCTTTTATTCGAACCGCACCGACCTGATTCGCACGGCGATCCGTAACCAGCTCGCGGTGCACGCGCAAGTCGTCACGGAAACCGTGACGCGCCGCGCGATGGTGCTCGGCTTGCAGCATTTCTCGCGGCGCGATCTCGAAGCCGCGCAGGCCGCCCATGAGCAACTCGACATTCACGTGCTCGGCCTCGCCAGCATCGCCGCCGATGTCCCGCCGGAACTCGCGGCGGCCACGATCGCGTCGGTGGTGGTGCTGGGTGCGTTTCACGCGTCGCCTGCCGTCAAGGCGGCGCTCGCGGGACGCATCAGCTAGGCACGCTTTCCGGTAGATAAATTGATTGCACGGCGTAGTCAGCGGCGCTCGTCCCGAGCCCCGCCCACGCCTCAACGCAGGCCAATGCAAACCATCATGAAAGTAAATGACGATTTTCTGAAGTCGATGAAAGAAGCCTTCGACCTGTTACGCACGAAAGGCCCGAAGGAAGCCACCGCCGCGGTGCAACGGGCGCTCAGCGGCAAAGGCCACGGACACGACCTCGACAGCGCACACGACAGCGGCAACGCCAGCAACGCTGCACGACAAGCGCAGCCCACCTCCGCACACACAAACACAAACACACCTCGCAGCGCAGGCGAGTGGTCGCAGGCGTGGACCCACGCCTACGCTCAAACCCAAGCGCAAGCACAGCCAGCGGCCCATGCCCACGCCCACGCCGACACCACGATCGACGCCGACGCCCCCGGCGTTTTCAGCACGCACACGTTCAGCAACCATGCAGGCCAACGCAGCTACAAGCTGTACGTGCCCGCCGCCTATAACGACACTCCGCTGCCGCTGATCGTCATGCTGCACGGCTGCACGCAGAACGCCGACGACTTCGCCGCCGGTACACGCATGAACGAGCTGGCGGAGCGTCACGGCTTCCTCGTCGTCTATCCGAATCAGTCGCAGGCGGCGAATCATTCGACCTGCTGGAACTGGTTCAAGCCCGAGGATCAGCAGCGCGATCAGGGCGAGCCGTCGCTGATCGCCGGCATCACGCGCGAGGTGATGGCGCGCTATCGGGTGGACCCGGCGCGGGTGTATGTGGCGGGTCTATCGGCGGGCGGCGCGATGGCGGACATCATGCTGACCACGTCGCCCGATCTGTATGCGGCGGCCGGTGTGCATTCGGGCCTCGCCTACGGCAGCGCGAAAGGTCTGCCCTCGGCGCTCGCCGCGATGAAGGGCGGCATACGCGCGCAACGCCACCGCAGTCACGCCGCACCGCAACGTCCGCTGATCGTGTTTCATGGCGACGCGGATCAAACCGTGCATCCGTCGAACGGGATCGCGCTGGTCGCGCCGTTCGATGCCAGCGTCACGGACGTGACCACAAGCGCCGCCGCGCGATCAGATGCGGCACGCACGCCCCACGCGCAGCGCCGCTATACGGTGCAACACCGGCTCGCCGCGAACGGCGTCGAGGCGGAATACTGGTCGATTCACGGCGCGGGCCATGCGTGGTCCGGCGGCAGTCCGCGCGGCACGTACACGGACCCGTCGGGCCCCGACGCCGCCGCGGAAATGCTGCGATTCTTCCTCGCTCATCCGCGGCAAACATGATTCGTCGATTCAGGCGGAGACAATAAGAGGCGACGAAAAAGCGACGACAACCACTACGTCCGGCCCCAACGCGCCCCCACGCCCGCTATGCGAAAATGCCCTATACCGTTCGTGGAGCACGCATGGCAGACCTCACATCTTCCGTGTCTTCGGGCCTTGAAGACAACTGCGCAAGAGAACCCATCCACATTCCCGGCGGCATCCAGCCGCACGGCTTTCTGTTCAGCCTCGCCGCCGACGGCACGGTGCTGCAGGTCAGCGCGAACATCGCCGCGATCACCGGCATGCCGCCCGAGCGCGCGTTGGGCGAACCGGCCGCGCAACTCGTCGGCGACGCGTGGGCCGCGCGCATCGTCGAGGCGTTAGACACGCATCAGGAAGACGGCATCCCGCTGTATCTCGGCTCCATGAGCGACCCACGCGCGCGCCGCGCCGGCACGCAGCCTGCGCACGAAGCCGGGACGCAAGACATGCCGTTCGCGGTGATCGTGCATCGTCATCAGGACATCGCGATCGTCGAACTGGAACCGGCGCGCGGCACGCTCGACGTGTTCTCGTCGATGTACCCGCTGGTGCGTACGTTCATCAACCGTCTGCAGGAAGTGGACAGCGTCGACGGGCTCGCGCAACTGGCCGCCGACGAAGTGCAGCGCATCACCGGCTTCGGCCGCACGATGGTCTACAACTTCGACGAAGCCGGCAGCGGACACGTGATCGCCGAACATCTCGAAGCGGGCTACGCCTCCTATCTCGGCCAGCGCTTCCCAGGCTCCGACATTCCCGCGCAAGCGCGCGCGCTTTATGTGCGTAACCGCATCCGTCTGATCGCCGACGCCGACTATCAGCCCGCGCCGCTCGTGCCGCCGCTGCATCCGTCGACGGGTCGGCCCACCGACCTCACCTACGCGTCGCTGCGCAGCGTCTCGCCGGTCCACGTGCAGTACATGAAAAACATGGGCACGCTGTCGTCGATGTCGATGTCGATCGTGGTGCGCGGCAAACTGTGGGGGCTGATCTCCTGCCACCATGACAGCGCGCGGGTGCCGCCGTTCGAAGTGCGCAGCGCGTGCGAGCACGTCGCGCAGGTGCTGTCGCTGCAAATCGAAGCCAAAGAAACCCACGCCGAAGCCGAATACCGCCTCGCGTTGCGCCGCACGCTCGCGCGCTCGCTCGCCGCGATGGCCAACACGGATAGCTTCGCCGACGCGCTCGTCAACGCGCCCAAGGATCTGCTCGGGCTGACCGCGTCGGACGGCGCGGCGATCGTCTTCGACGGGCGCATTCTGCTGGTCGGCGCCACGCCGCCCGAAGCGGCCGTGGGCAGCCTCGTCGAATGGCTCGACACCCAGGTCGACGACACCTTCGCCACCGACTCGCTCGCCACCGTCTGCCCGGTTCTGCTGGCGCATCCGGACTACGCCGGCCTGCTCGCCGTATCGATCTCGAAGCTGTTTCGCAACTACGTGCTGTGGTTTCGCAAGGAAGTCGTGCAGACGATCCAATGGGCCGGCGACCCGCGCGCGAAACTGGCCGGCCTCGCCGATTCGCTGTCGCCGCGCAAGAGCTTCGACGTCTGGACCGACACGGTGCGCGACCATTCGCACCCGTGGCGTCCCGCCGAACTCGAAATCGCGCTCGAATTCCGCACCGCGCTGCTCGGCATCGTGCTGCGCCGCGCGGAGGAACTCGCGCAACTGGCGCTCGAACTCGGGCGCGCCAACAAGGAACTCGAAGGTTTTTCGTACACGGTGTCGCACGACCTGCGCGCGCCGCTAAGGCATATCGTCGGCTTCGCCGATCTGCTGCGCGACATGGAGAGCGAGCGCCTGTCCGAACGCGGCCGGCATTTCGTCGAGCGGATCACGTCGTCGGCGCGCTTCGGCGGCAAGCTGGTCGACGATCTGCTCGCCTTCTCGCAGATGGGCCGCGCGGCGCTGCGTGCGCAGTCGGTCGAGGTAACGTCGATGGTCAACGCGCTGATCGCCGACGAAGCGAAAGACGCCGCGCCGCGCGAGATCGTCTGGCATGTCGGCCAACTCGGCCACGTCACCGCCGACGCGGTTTTACTGCACGTGGTGCTCCGTAACCTGATCGAGAACGCGATAAAATTCACCTCTACCCGCGAGCATGCCGTGATCGAAATCGGCCGCCATGCGGGCGAAGCGGAACTCGCCGGTCAAGACGTTTTCTTCGTCAAGGACAACGGTGTCGGCTTCGATATGCGCTACGTCGACAAACTCTTCGGCGTATTTCAACGGCTGCATCGCGTCGAAGAATTTCCCGGAACGGGCATTGGGCTTGCTGGGGTCAAACGCATCGTCGAACGGCATGGCGGAAAAACGTGGGCCGTCGGCGAAATCGGCCGGGGCGCGGCGGTGTATTTCTCGCTGCCGCAGGTGTTCATTGCCGACGCCAGCCAGGGCGAGGAATCCGCGGCGGCCGCGGTGGCGCGGCTGACCGCGTTGTCGCCGGGCAAGCGCTTTCGCCCGGTGCCGAAGGAATCGAAAGATGAACCGAAATGAAGGAAACAACGTGCTACGACCCATCCTGCTAGTAGAAGACAATCCGAACGACGTTGAACTGACACTGATCGCGCTGGAGAAAACGCGCCTCGCGAATCCTGTCGTGTCGTTGCGCGATGGCGAAGAGGCACTGCAATATTTGCGGCGCGAAGGGCAATGGGCGGATCGGGCGGAAGAAAATCCGGCGGTGATTCTGCTCGACAAGAAACTGCCGAAAATCGATGGTCACGAAGTACTGAAGGCCGTGCGCGGCGACGACAATCTCAAGCGCATTCCTGTGGTGATGCTGACCTCGTCGCGCGAGGAAAGCGATCTGCTGCGCAGCTACGATCTCGGCGTCAATGCCTACGTGGTGAAACCGGTCGCGTTCGACGACTTCATGGCCGCGATCAACGACCTCGGCATGTTCTGGGCGGTGCTGAACGAGCCGCCACCTTACGGTCGTTGAGCCGCTGGGCGGTTGAGCCGCCGAGCCGCCGGGCGCCGCACGTTGCGCGCGCCGCTCAGCGATACACCGGCAATCTGACCCGGAAGGTCGCGCCCTGCCCCAAACCGGGGCTTTCAGCCACAATCGTGCCGCCGTGCAGATCCACCAGATTCTTCACGAGCCACAAGCCCAGTCCCAAACCCGCCACGCGTCCGGAGCCTTCCGGACTGAACTGCTGGAAACGCTCGAAAATCCGCTCCAGCGATTCCCCGTCCAGACCTAAACCCGTGTCGTGAACCGCGAGTTCGACACGCTCGCCTTCGGCTCGCACCGACAGCGTCACGCGCCCTTGCGGGCAGAACTTCACCGCGTTCGACACGAGATTCCAGACCACCTGCTTCATGCGGCTTTCGTCGGCGAGCACCATGGCGGACGTGAGGTCGTCTGCGATCAGTTGCAGGCCCTTGGCTTCGGCATGCATGCGCATGTCTTCGGCGACGATACCGGCCAGCGCGCCGAGATCGACCGGCTGCAGATTGACCGACAGTTTGCCGGTTACGATCGCGCCGCTGTCGAGCAGATCGTCGACCATGTGCGAGAGTTGGCGCGCATTGCGTCGGATCACGTCGGTGGCGCGCGTGACATGCGACGGATCCGCCGCGCGCTGCAACAGATCGGCCCACGAGAGGATCGCGGACAGCGGCGAGCGCAATTCATGGCTCACGGTGGTGACGAAATGGTCCATGGCCATCGCCAGACGTTCGCTGTGTTCGCGCGCGCGCTTCTCCGACGCGGCGATTTCCCGCTGCTCCAGTTCCACTTCCTTGCGCGCGGTGATGTCGAGCGTGAAACCGATCACCGAACTCAGCGTGCCGTCGGGCGTAAACCGGCCGACGCCGCGCACGAGAATCCAGCGGATCGCGCCGCTCGCCCAACCGACCCGGTAGTCGACATCGAAATGCTCATGGCTCGCGAGGCCCTGATGCATCGCCTCGCGCACGCGCTCGCGGTCGTCCGGGTGCACGACTTCCTCGAGCAGGCGCTGTTCGGTGAGCGCCGAACTGGCCACTAAGCCGAAGTTGCTTTTGCACTGATCGGTGCATTCGATCACGCCGGTCGCGGGGTCGAGTTCCCATGCGCCGAGTTGCGAAAACGCGAGCGCCAGATGAAAGCGCTCCTGATGTTCGCGCAACTGGGCCTTCGCCTCGTCGGCGAGCAGAAGACGCAATTGCGCCTGCGAGCGCAGCTTCGCGCGTTCACGCTGGTCGCGCTCGTAGTCGGACAGGCCCTGCGTGACTTCGCTGACCCGCAGCGCGATCTGGCCGCCCTGCCCGTGATGGGCGCCCAACCGGCTCGCCTTGATTTTCCAGTAGCGCGGCACGCCTTGCGGCGCGTCGCTGCCGCCGTTGTTATCGCTGCCGTTATCGCCACGACGCGACTCGGGCATCTCGTAGCGAAACAGCGGCGACCATTTTGCTTCGCCCGCCGACAATTCGTGCAGCACGCCGCCTAGCCAGGCACGGCGCGCTTCGCGCTGCTCGGTCGGACCGAACTGGTTGACGTCGAGAATCGATTTACCCAGCAAATTGCTCAACGACTGTCCCGTCAGCTCGAGATAACGCGCGTTGGCCAGCACGATTTCGTAGCGATGATTGAGGATCAGATACGCATCCGGCAACGACTCGAAAGCAGTCGCCGCGTCGAACGGATGCGATGGCCTGGCGGGATTCTGGTGACGGCTATCCATGAGCATTTTCCCGGCGCGCTTCAGGCGACGTTCACGCACGCCGCCGACGCGGGGCATTGTGCGAGTTCGATCAATCGGTCGAATGCATCGGCCGCGCCGCGGCACGCTTCGTCGATCGTGGCTGGCGTATGGAGGTCCGCGGACAACGCGCGGACAAAGGCCTGCCACCCTGCGCCGAGCGTCTCGCGGCCGGCGGCGAGATAACCGAGCGGATGAGGCGCGAGGCGGTCTTTCAGGCGCGCATACAGCACCGCGCCGCCGAGTTGCGATCCTTCGATCACGTAGCACACGCCCCAGCGGTAAGCGGCGCTTTGCGCGCCGCGCCAGGTCTGCATGCGAGCCGGCGCCGCCACATGGGCAGGATCGTCTTGCCGGCGCGCGGCTGCGTGCGCGAGATCCGCGTCGATCAAGGCGAGCCGGTCGATACGCGCGGGCAACGTGGGCGCTTGCGGCCCGTCGTTGAAATTTCTCAGCCAGGCTTCGAGCGGTTCGAGCCAGTCGCGCAGCAGCGCCAGATGCGCAAGATAATCGCGCAGCGCCACGCTCTCGACCGACAGCGGCATGATCAGATGCAGCAGTTCGTGACGCGCGGCGGTGGCGGCACGCAACGCGCCGAGCGCGCCCTCCGCGTCGCCTTTACCTGGCGACACGCGGTTGACGGATTCTGGTGTGTCGATCAAACGAGTCCGGTTCAACATGGATTGAGTAGCGGCTGATTATAGGGGTACGCGCACGCACGCGCGACAGGCGATTTGCACGGGGTGCGTCGCATGCGGCAACGCGAAAGGCAGCGCGAAATCGCGGGCCGGTTGGCGGGTGGAGAGCCTGCACGTTGCACTTGAAATGACAGGCAGGTCACGCGCAGGCAAGCCACACCCAACCTCAGGCGGCGACCGGGCAACCCGCCTGTTCAAGTGCGTTTTGCGCGTGATCGTGCAGATCGTCGCTGGTCAGCGAGGCATCCGGCGAGCGTACCCACGCGGCAATGCGCAGCGTCGCGCCACCGCTGTCGGGATAGTCGGCCACGGTAATGACCGGCGCGAGCGTCGAACCGCTCAGCACGCGTGGTTCGTCGGCGACCAGTTTCTTCAATTCGCCGATCGCCGCGTCGACGTCCTTGCGCTCGGCCAGCCCCACTTCGACCTCGATACGCTGCGTGCCGCCGCTGCTGTAGTTGATCACCGGATTGCTCCAGATCTGACTGTTCGGCACGAACACCGCATTGCCGTCGCCGCGTTCGATGCGGGTGGTGAACAGCCCCACTTCGCGCACGATGCCGGCAGCGGCGCCGCTGCCCTCGATCACGTCGCCGACACGAAACGGCCGTAGCATCAGCAGCATCATGCCGGCCGCGATGTTCTGCAGCGTGCCTTGCAACGCGAGGCCGATCGCGAGGCCGGCGGCACCCAGTACCGCCAGCACGCTAGCCGTTGCGATGCCGACCTCGCCGAGCGCCGCGATGAACACGAGCACGCGTACGGCCCACGTGCTCATGGCGGCCAGCATCGGCGCGAGCGTCGGGTCCGCATGGGTGCGCGCGAGTGCGCGGGCGAACAGGTTGCCGGCGCGATTGGACAGCCACCAGCCGACCAGCAGGATCAGCACGGCGAGGACGATATGGAGGGCGTCGTGCGTCATCGTGACGAGCAGCGAGGGTTGGAAATGCAATAGACGGGCGAGAAGATCGTTCATGGGTCGTCGTTCCGTTGCAATAGGTTCACCCCATGCGGCGAAGCAGGATGCGTTCCCGCCCTTTGCAAAACGGCCGAAGCGGCACGCGGCTTGCTCGACTGCTGGCCGTCCCCAGCCCGGAGCGCACGCATGACCCAACCGCTGAAATTACATGACCGCGTCAGTTGGAACACGCCGCAAGGGCTCACGCACGGCAAAATCGTGCGTGTCATTTCTACCCATACGGCCGTGGACGGTCGCACCGTCGACGCGTCGCCGTCCGACCCGCATTACGAAGTGGAGAGCGATAAGAGCGGCAAGCATGCCGTGCACCGCGGGGAGGCGTTGCAGCGGTTTAAGGAGTGATAGGAACAACAGGAATGACGGCGTGCGCCGCGCCGTCTCGCCGACGCGTCAAACCGCGCCCAACGGCTTCAGCAGATTGCACAACGCGGCGACCGTGATCGGCCGGGAGAACCAGAATCCTTGCGCCTCGTCGCAACCCAGCGCCTCCAGTTGGGCGGCCTGCTCGGCGGTCTCGACGCCTTCGGCGGTCACGCGCAATTTGAGCGCGTGCGCCATCGCGATGATCGCGCCGACCAGCGCCTCGCAATGCGGATCGGTATTCATGCGCATCACGAACGAGCGATCGATCTTCAGGCGATTCAGCGGAAAACGCGTCAGATACGCGAGACTCGAATAGCCGGTGCCGAAGTCGTCGAGCGCCACTTCCACGCCCAGTTCACGCAAGGCATACAGCGTCTGCAGGGCCTGTTCGGTGTCGCCCAGCAGTACGCCTTCGGTGATCTCGATTTCGAGGTAGGACGGATCGAGCGCGGCGTCTTCGAGCGCGCTGCGGATCGTGTCGAACAGATTCTGCCGCTGGAACTGCTGCGGCGAGACGTTGACGGCGACGCGCGGCAGATGGCCGGTCAGGCGCAGCAGTTTGCCGGCGTCGCGGCACGCCGTGCGGATCACCCACTCGCCGATCGGCTCGATCAATCCGGCTTCTTCCGCGACCGGCACGAATTCGACCGGGCTGATCAGCCCACGCTGCGGATGATTCCATCGCAGCAGTGTCTCGACCTGGGCGATGCGGCCGTTCGACAGCGTGACCTGCGGCTGATACACCAGATGCAGTTGCTGCCGTTCGAGCGCTTCGCGCAGCATCCGCTCCAGTTCGAAACGGCGTGCGGCCTGCCCTTCGAGCGCCGTGGAAAAGCGCCGCACCGCATTGCCGTGCACCGCCGACGCCGCCGACAATGCCACCCCCGCGCGACGCATCAGCGTGGGCGCGTCGGCGCCGTCGGCCGGATACGCGACGATGCCGATGCTCGCGGTAATGTTCAGCGTGGTGCCGCCGCAATCGATCGATTCGGCGATGCGGCCAAGCGCTTCGGTGGCGAAGGTTTCGGCTGCCGCGCCGCTTTCGTTGATCAGCAACGCGAACTGCGTGCCGCCGATCGACGCGATCGTGCCGTCGTTGGGGAAGAGTCCGCGCAATCGCTCGCCGACAATCTGCAATACGAGTTCGGCCGCGTGCAGGCCGAGCGCGTCCCGCAATTTGCGCAAATGATCGAGTTCGGCAATCACGACGCTGAAACCGTTGCCGTTGCGCGCACAGCGCTCGATCATCATTTCGAGGCGTTCGGTGAAGAGCGTCTGATTCGGCAGGCGGGTCACGCCGTCGTGATGCGCGACGTACCAGAGCCGCGCTTCGGAGAGCGCGTAGCGGGTCATGTCGATCGCGATGCCGACATAGCGCGGCGGCTCGCCGGCGAGTGCCATGCCGGCTTGCACCGATTCCGCGACCAGCGGCGCCAGCGCGAGCACCACGCGTATCGTCGTACCATTGCGCCGCACGCAGGTCCACTCGCCTTCGTAGCGTGCGCCGATCGCCGCCAGCGGCGGCAATTCGGCGCGGCGCTTCGCGAGTTCGGCCGGATCGAACAACGATTCGAACGAGCGCGTGCCGAGCAGGTGGGCGGCGGCGAAACCGGTCAGCTTTTCGAAAGCGGCGTTGACGGATTCGAAGGTGCCGTCCGCGGTGCAGATGAACATGCCGTAGGGCGCCGACGCGAGCGCGGCGTCGCGCGTGTGCGCATCGGCATGGAGGAGATGTTGCATCGCGCCGGCCTTTGATTTTCCCAGGTGATAAAAGCGAACAAGCGTGTTCTTCAAGTGTGGCGCGCAGCCGGTTCAGCCTCGCGAAATCGCCGTGGCATTCACGTACGAATTTTCGCAGAAGCCGCTGCCGGAGGAGCGCCCGGATTAGCCCGGATTGCTGCCTGCCCGCACTCATGTACGCCGGCCAACCGTGCGTATCATAACGGCTTTCCCACGGCACTCCCCGCGCGCCGGACGCGGATTGCTCACGCCAATCGTTTCCCTCCGTGTAATCCCCGATGCGTGCGCCGCGCCGGCTGTCGTTCGCCTGTCATTCGCCTGTCGCTCGGTTGGCTTTTATTCGTGCATCGCGCAGCGCATACCGCAGCGGCTATGGCCAGGATATTCCGTGCGTCATAAGTCAATGCGCATCGGCGTTTCACCCCGTTGCACAGGGTGCCGCCGGATTGACGACCGTTATATCCGTGGATATATTTTGCTCGCCTATTCCCCGATACAAAGCGCCGTTGCGCCGCATCGATCCGCACGGATCCGCACGTCACCGAGTCCCGCATTTCATGTCCAAGGAAGTCATCGACTCGCACCTGCTCAAGGTGCTGCACACGCTACTGACCGAGTCGAGCGTGTCGCGCACCGCGACCTTGCTGGGGCAATCGCAGCCCACGGTCAGCGTGGCGCTGCGCAAACTGCGCGACATGACGGGCGATCCGCTGCTGGTACGCAGCGGTAGCCGGATGGTGCCGACCCCGCACGCACTGACCCTGATCGAACCCGCCGCGCAGGCGTTGAGCCATATCGCGGCGATCCTGCACCCCACCACGTCGTTCAATCCGGCCAACACCAGCCAGACCTTTCGAATCGGCTCGCCCGATTATCTCGACGCGTTCTTCGTGCCCGCCGTGGTCGACGCGTTCCATCGCGAGGCGCCGCACGCCAAGCTCGAATTCCGCCATCTGATGATGGTGGACGGCGGTTACGAACACGGTCTGGAAAGCGGTTTTCTCGATCTGGTGATCGGCAACTGGCGCACGCCGCCCGAGCATCTGCATTTGCAGCCGCTGTGCAAGGACGAACTGGTATGCCTGCTGCGCAATGGCCATCCGATCAAGCCGGGACGGCTCGACAAAGCGGTCTACGAGGAAGCCGAGCATCTGGCGGTGACGACCTACAACACGACCGCGTGGGGCACGGTGGATATCGAACTCGCGCGCAACGGTTTGTCGCGCACGGTCACGACGACGCTGCCGTACTTCGGCATGGCGCCTTACGTGCTCGCGCGTTCCAATCTGTTGTTTACCACCACGCGCGCGCTGGCCACGCACTACACGAAGCTGCTGCCGCTGCGTATCGAACCGGTGCCCGGGGAATTACGCGCGCTGACCTACTATCAACTGTGGCACGACCGCACGCATCGCAGTGTGGCCGCGATCTGGTTGCGCAGGTTGATTGCCAACGTCGCGAAAGATCTGGCTTCCTGATTAAACTTCCCAGCGGCTTCTCGCCGACTCCGTACGCAAGCGCAAGACAAAAAAAACGCCGCAAGCAGAGCTTGCGGCGCGAACGGGATCAACGGATGCTTTTCAGGTGACAGGCCCTGTAGAACACCAGGCGATCACGAAGTAAGGTCGGTCAGAAGGAAGATTGTTATCGCGTGCTACGTGCTACGTGTTAATCGATGAGTTAAAGGTTAGGCGTCAGGGGTTCGGCGGCGGCGTCATCGCTTTGATCAAGGCCGCTTTGCCCTCGACGGACTTGCCGAGCAACGCGAAGCCCAAGGTCCGTTCGCTATCCGCCTGCGTGCACACCGCACGCGCCGCATGCACCGCTGTGTCGTCGCCGGTTTCGATCGACCATGCGCCCTCGCCTTCGGGCGTGACGACCACGGCGGGACTCGCGGGCGTCTTCACCGTGATCGGCATGACCGGGAACGCCACGCGCGTCGGCTCGCCGGCCAGCGTGCGCGCAAGCGCCCGCGCCGCATGCATGATCGGCAGCACATACGGCTGCACCTTGCCGTCGATCGCCGCGCAATCGCCGAGGGCGTAGATATCCGGCGCGCTCGTGCGGCACCACGGGTCGGTGCGAATACCTTGCTCGATCTCGAGTCCGGCCGCCGCGGCCAACACCGTGCGTGGCGCGAGGCCGATCGCCGAGACCACGAGGTCGGCGTCGATCCGTCCGCCGTCGGCGAAACTGAGGCGATAACCGTCCGACAGACGATCGATACGGCTCACGCTACGCCCCGGATGAAAGCGGATGCCGCCTCCTTCAAGTGCCCGCGCGAAAATCTCGCCCACCTGCCGCGGCAACAGACGCGCCAACGGCGTGGTCGCCGGATCGATCAGATCGACCGCGTAACCGGCGGCGGCCAGGTCGTTAGCGAACTCGCAGCCGATCAACCCCGCGCCCAGAATCGCCACCGAGCGGCAACGCGTAAGCGCCAGCCTGAACCGCGCGTAATCGTCGAGATCGTTGATCGACAACACCGCGTCGGCGCCGTCGCCGCCCACCAGCAATCGGCGCGGATCGGCACCCGTGGCCAGCACGAGCTGGCGATAGCCGACCCGTGCGTTATCCACCAGCAGCGTGTGCTCGTCCGGCATGATGCGCTCGACGTTCTGATGCACGCGAATCCACGCGCCCAGTTGCGAAGCCATCGCCAGCGCGTCGAAACTCGCCAGCGCCTGCGGCTCTTTCTTCATCGCCAGCGCGTTCGACAACATCGGCTTCGAATAGAAGCTGCCGTCGTCTCGGCTGATCATCACGATCGGCACGCTGCTGTCGAGCTTGCGCAGTTCGCGCGCTACCGTGTAACCCGCCATGCCGGTGCCGACGATCACCACCGGCGCCGCGCCATCCTCCTGCCGCGCGGCCGTCATGCGACCACCTGCATGTCGAAATCGTGTTTGCCGGTCGCGCAGTCCGGACACAACCAGTCGTCCGGCACGTCTTCCCAGCGCGTGCCCGCCGCGATGCCCG
Organism: Paraburkholderia bryophila; assembly: GCF_003269035.1. Taxonomy (GTDB): domain Bacteria; phylum Pseudomonadota; class Gammaproteobacteria; order Burkholderiales; family Burkholderiaceae; genus Paraburkholderia; species Paraburkholderia bryophila. The sequence goes on from NZ_QLTK01000004.1 coordinate 110,341, forward strand.
CTTCGGGCAAGCCGAGCGCTTCGTCATAGCGAAATCCGCAGATCACGCATTCCCATACTTTCATGACTTCTCTCCCGAATCGACGCGCGCCTTAGCGCACATAAGCCTGGCCGAGACCGATCTCGGCCAGCGCGCGCCGGTAAGCGCCCGACGAGCGGTCCGCCAGAATCGGCGCCTCTGCCGCGCGGTCGATCGGCAAGTCTTCCGGACGCTGTTGCTCGACGATCGCGCGGTCTTCCTCGAACACCTGACGGTTGAACGCGTAGACGTCCTCGAGCGGCAGGTCCTTGTCGAAGTTGCGCACGATCGGCACGAACAGACGCGTCTTGCGCGCCGACACCGGGCTCGCGGCGTTCAGGATCGACAGGCGGCCGTTCTCCGGAAAATGCACGGTCAGGCGCGCGAAAAACGGCACGTCTACTTCGAAAATGCGGTGCCACGGATAATCGTCGGGCGCGCGATGCTGCATCGACTTCGGGAAGTTGCTGACGTTGCTCACGTACTCGGCCTTCATGCCGCGTTCGCGTCGTTCGACGGAGTACTGCGGCACCACCGGGTTGTGCCGGTCGGCGAAACTGTCGTGGTGAATCCACGCGAAATGCGCGACGTCGATAAAGCCTTCGGTCTGGCGTCCCGCCGACGCGTTGATATCGATCGAAGGCGGCAGGATCTGCTGGAAGTCCGGGTCGTTCCAGTACGGAAACGAAGGCAACGCTTCCGTGCCGCCGCCGAGCGACACCCACACGAGACCATAAGCTTCCTGCGTCGCGTACGTGACGAGTTTCAGGCGCTCGGGAATCGGGCCGTCCGTTTGCGACGGAATGTGTTTGCACTTGCCGTCGCTGCCATACGCCAGGCCGTGATACGGGCACACGATGTTGCCGTTATCGACCCAGCCCTGGCTCAGCGGCGCGCCGCGATGCGGACAGATGTCGCGCGCGCTCGCCAGTTGACCGTTCGAGCGGAACACGACCAGCGGCTCGTCGAGCAGCGTCACGCTGACGGGTTGGTCGGCGACGTCCGCGGCGAACGCGACCGGATGCCAGTAGCGGCTGAGAATCTCCCAGTCGTGGGCCTCGAACGTGCAATTGCGCGGAAGCGCGGGGGAGCGCTGAAACGTCAGCGGCTGGGTGGTCGTAGCAGCAGCCGTAGAGGAAGCGCTAGGGGTAGCGATGGCGGAACTCATGCGTGTCTCCAAAACCTGGTGGGGGTTCGTCGCGCCCATGTGAAGTCCTGAGCGCGTGGAGAGAACGATAGCGGGATGAGGTCCGCCGACCCATCCCCTGAAGGGCATCTAGTCTATGTACGAAAGCGCATAGGGTGTCCCCGCGCGCCAGGTGAAAAACGTTATGCGGCGCGCGGCATCGCCGCTTCGATAAACACCGCGCAGAGCGCTTCCATACCCTTCGCGTCTTCATCGTCGAAGCGCGCGACCAGCGGGCTGTCCACGTCCCACACGCCAATCAGCGTGCCGTCGGGCGCGATCAGCGGCACCACGACTTCCGAATTCGAGGCGGAGTCGCAGGCAATGTGGCCTGGGAATTCGTGCACGTCGCGCACGACTTGCGTCTGACGGGTTTGGGCGGCCGTGCCGCACACGCCCTTGCCGAGCGGAATGCGCACGCACGCGGGCTTGCCCTGGAACGGACCGACCACGAGTTCCTGGCCGTCGTGGAAGTAGAACCCGGCCCAGTTCAGATCGCTCAGCGAATGAAACACGAAGGCGGAAAAATTCGCGGCGTTGGCGATCCAGTCGGTTTCGCCGGCGAGCAGCGAACGCGCCTGCGCGACGAGTTCTTCGTAGTGCGCGGCTTTGGGCAGATGGGAGGCGGAGGAAACTTCGAACATGACGGTGTCCGTGATGAAAGCGGAAAAAGGAACGGCAAGGCTGTGCAGTTTACTGCAAGCGGCTGTTTCGTTCACGGGACGTGGCGCGGTGGGGCTTGGGTGCGGTAGTGCGGTGCTGCGGTACTGGGGTGCTGCGGCGTCCGGTGCTGTGTGCTGCGCGCGCCATGGCTGCGTTTTGCGCCGCGCGAGGCGCCGGTTGCCGAACGCCCCAATCACGATCGGCCAGTCGCGAGACCGGCCGACACGCCGCGCTTACTGATCGACGCCGACAATCACGCTCGACGCCTTGAAGATCGCCGTGGCCGCCTTGCCGTTCGCGAGCGCCAGACGATCGACGCTGTCGTTGGTGATGATCGCGGCGATCTGCGCGCCGCCGGCGCTGATCGTCACTTCCGAATTCACCGCGCCCTTCGTCACCGCCGACACCGTCCCGGCGATGCAATTACGCGCCGACACCTGGTTCTTCGCGACGTCGACCATCACGATCACCGACGACGCCTTGACCAGCGCAAACGCTTTTTTGCCGGTGGCCAGACCGAGTCTGGTCGCGCTGCCGTGCGTGATGATCGCGACGATCTCGAGACCGTCCTGGGTGCGCAGCGTGACTTCGTCGTTGACGGCGCCGTGCTTGACTTCGGTGACGTCGCCGGTGAATTGATTGCGGGCGCTGGTGAGCATGTCGTTCTCCTGGTGGTGGGGCCGCGTACGTAGGTGTCGGTGCCCGATCTGAAAGTGGCGCAGCCGTATTGCACGGCCAGAGCCGCCATGAGAACACGAAAGCGTTGTGTATGGTTTTTCACAACGCGGCAGGGATACCGCACATGGTTTGCGTCGCGTGATGGGCCGACACCGTATCATCGTGCCCTTGGCCCTTTTTCATCGTCGAAGCCCATGCCTGTCGCCGTCCTGTCCCGCCTTGCCCTCGTGTGGCCGAACAACTGGTCGAACCCCTGCCGCGCCGCCGCGAACTGCGCCGCGCTGACCGCGCTCCTTGCGCTCGGCGCCTGCAGCAATCCGTCGCCGTCCCGCGACGCCCATGTGCCGCTCGACACCGTCACGCTGTTCCCGATCGCCCACTACGATCAGAACGTCGACCACTGGCTCGAACCGGACAGCGCCAGCTACGACACACCGTTCCTGAGTCCCGCGGACCAGCAGGCGCAAGTCAAGGCACTCTACGCGCGCTACTTCGGCACCGGCAGCAACGCGCCGTCGCCGTGGAATTCGGCGTTCGTGGCGATGCGGGTTTATCGCCAGCAAGGCGCGGACATTGCCGCGTTGCAACAGCGCAGGCTCGACAAGTTCGACAACACCGGCAAGAGCGGTGCGGCGTTGGGCTACGGCGAGAATTTCCGGCCGCACGACAAGGCGTGGATCGACGCGATCGCGCAAAACGAAAACGTCGCACAGTTCACCCAGGACGCCGCGTATCGCCCCGAACGCCGCGCGATCGCCACGACCAATCTGATGGTGCGCGAGTTGCCGACCATCGACCCGTCGTTCTACGACCATCGTCTGGCTGGCGAGGGCTATCCGTTCGACAACCTGCAGATCTCGGCGGTGCGGCCGGGCACACCGCTTTATGTGCTGGGCAGCACGTTGGACGGCGCGTGGCGCTACGTGCAGACGCCCGAGGTGCAGGGCTGGGTGCGCAGCGACGGGGTCGGCATGACCGACGACCGCTTTGTCGACACGTGGCGCGCCGCCACCGCGAAATCGCTGGGCGCGGTGATCGTCGCGTCGGCGCCGGTGCGCGACAACCGCGGCGTGTTCCGCTTCGATGCGCCCGCGGGCACGCTGCTGCCGCTGGTGGCTCGGACGGCGGCGTCGGCGGCGTCCCAACCACTCCTCGTACCCGCCCGCGATGCCGACGGTCAGGCGCTGATCCGCAGCGCCACGCTGAACGACACCCAGATCGCGGCAACGCCGCTCGCCGCCACGCCCCGTCATCTGGCCATGCTGATGAAGACGCTGATCGGGCGGCCGTACGGCTGGGGCAATAGCGGGCTGTACAACGATTGTTCGTCGGAACTGCAGAGTATCTTCGCGACCTTCGGCGTGTGGCTGCCACGCCATTCGTCGACGCAGATGAACGCCGGGCGCATGGTCGATCTGTCGGCGTCCACGCCCGCGCAACGGCTCGACTACCTCGCGCAGCATGGCGTGCCGTTGCGCACGCTGATCTACATCGGCGGGCATGTGATGCTGTACATCGGCAACACGACCCGCAACGGCGTAGCGGTGCCGGTGGTCTACCAGGACGTGTGGGGCTTGCGCCCCGCCGACGACAGCCGGCGCGCGGTGATCGGCGGCTCGGTGATCCTGCCGCTGCTCGAACACATTCCGGAGGACCCGACGCTGCAGTCGCTGGCAGCGACGCCGATCTTCCAGGTGAGCATTCTCGGCGCACCGGACGGCGCCGCATCGACACCTGGCGCGTCCGGCACGCCCGCCACGCCGCCGGACGAAGACAACCCGGCCGGCTGACGTGGCCGGCCGTTGTGCCGGCCAATGCGCCGACTCGCTGCACGCCCGTGCTGAAAATATTTTTCCCGGGGTGTCGATTCGGCGGTGGCGCACTCGTCGTACTGTCGAAGGCCTCGCCCAGCGAGTTGGTCTTCCACTCACGAATCCGTTCAACCAAGGAGTCGCCGTCATGTCCAGCACCGCTGTCAAACCGATCCCGGAAGGGATGCACGCGCTTACACCATATCTGATCTGCGCCAACGCGGCGGACGCCATCGCGTTCTACGTGAAAGCCTTCAACGCCGTCGAACAGTTCCGTCTGCCCGGCCCCGGCGGCAAAGTGATGCACGCCTGCCTGAAGATCGGCGACTCCATGCTGATGCTCACCGACGAATGGCCCGAGCACAACACGCTCGGCCCGCTCGCGCTGAAGGGCACGCCGGTCATGATTCATCACTACGTGCAGGACGTCGACGCCAGTTTCAACCAGGCGGTCGAGGCCGGCGCGACCGTGATCATGCCCGTCACCGACATGTTCTGGGGCGACCGTTACGGCCAGTTGAAGGACCCGTTCGGGCACGGCTGGTCGCTCGCCACCCACATCCAGGATCTGAGCCCGGAACAGATCCAGCAGAACATGGGCGATTGCATGAAAGAACAGTAACGCGCGAGTACGACGCCGTACGACAGGTAGCGGAATCAGGCCAACCCAGGCCGACCCTCGGGGCGGCCTTTTCTTTTCCGCAAGCATGCGCATCGACCGGTCGATCGCGGCGCTCTCCATGATCATGATTTTCGCGACCGCTAATCGCGCATGACGAGGAATTGAATGCGCGCTTTAGACGAATGTGATTTGAGCCAACCCGCATTATTCAATTACCCGATTCGCATAATTTCAAATCGTCGCTCACAGCGTCGGATTGCCAGGTGCAATTGAAATTAGGAAAAAATACCACGCTTAGGTATTTTCCCCAGCGTTGCCACATAGAAACAATTTCCGGCAACATGCCCGCCCAGCCTACCCTTGCCGTTGACGCACCCTTGACCCATTGCCTGAACCGAAAATTCTCACCTAAGCATTTGTATGGCAAAGAAAGTCTGGTGTAGACTCATTTTCAACAATTGGAATGACGTTTTTCATAAAGCAAACACTCAGCGCGGAAATTTCAACCACTCGCCGTCTATCCGGCGGTGTAAATTGAAATTGACCGCGCGATAAAACCGGTGTCCTGTCGGCCTGAGAGGTTTCATGATGAAACGAAAACTGCTGTCATCCAGTCTGATCGTCGTAATGATGTTCGGCTTGCCTCTTCAGCTTGCGCGCGCCGCCGTCTATTCGAACGGCACCGCGACCAGTACCTTCACCGTCACGCTCACGCTCGCCGCCAATTGCTCGATCAGCGCGACCCCGCTGAACTTCGGCAGCAATGGCGTGCTCGCCACCGCGATCAACCAGCAGACCACCGTCGCGGTCACCTGCACCAACACCACGCCCTACAACGTCGGGCTCGACGGCGGCACGGTCACCGGTTCGACCGTGACGAGCCGCCTGATGGCTGGCACCGCCACCGGCAACACCGGCACCACGGTCGGCTTCCAGCTGTATCAGGACGCCGGCCACACCACGCTGTGGGGCAACACGCAAGGCACCAACACGGTCAGCGGCACCGGCTCCGGCTCGTCGCAATCCATCACCGTCTACGGCCAGGTGCCGGCGCAGACCACTCCGAAACCTGACACGTATCAGACCACCATTACCGCCACGGTCTACTTTTGACGCGCGGCGCCTGGCGCCTGGGCGCGCTTCGCCGGCCCCTCGCAGCAAGCGCGTTCGCCTGGTGGCTGAGCACGGCCGTCGCGCCGTTCGCCCAGGCCGCGACGCTGCAGATTTCGCCGGTCATGGTGGATATGACGGCGGACGCCAACGCAACCGGCATCACGCTGAAGAACCCGGGCGAGAAGCCGCTGTTCGGCCAGGTGCGGGTATTCCGCTGGGATCAGGCCGACGGCGAAGACACCTTGACGCCCACGCAGGATCTCGTCGCCAGCCCACCGCTGATCCAGATTGCCGGCCATGCCGATCAACTGGTGCGGCTGGTGCGCACGAATCAGGCGCCGTCGGCGGCCGAGCAAGGCTATCGCGTGCTGATCGACGAGTTGCCCGAACCCGACACCGCGCCCACCAGCGGCGTCACGATCCGCCTGCGTTATTCGGTGCCGGTGTTCGTCGAACCGGCCGTCGACATGGGGCAGCCGAAGCTGTCGTGGCATCTGTCGCGCGGCACGCAAAGCTGGATGCTGCGGGTCGACAATACCGGCCGCAAACGCGCGCAGATCGCCGCCGTGCAACTGATCGACAACGCCGGCAACGCCTACCCGATCAACAAAGGACTGCTCGGCTACGCGCTGGCCGGACGCGAACGGCACTGGCCGGTCGCGCTGCCTGACAACGTCGCGCAGAACGGCCCGCTAAAGGTACGCGCCTCGGTCAACTCGCTGCCCGCCGAAGCCGCCGTGAAGCTCGACTAGGCCACCGGCTGCAAGCTGCGGCAGGCGGCCACGGCGCGGCCCAAAGCACACGAGTCCGGCCATGAGCGCGCGCCGGCCGAAGGGAACCGACACGATGGACCGCCACGCAACCGATGAGAATGACACGACGGCGAATACGTCATGGATGGAAGCCGCATGCCGTCGCGCTCGCGGTCACGCTGGATCTGCTCGGCGCCAGCCGGGCCGACGCGCAGACGCCGCCGACGCCGCCTGCATTCCGGCAACCGCAGCCGCCCCAGCAACCGCAAGCACAGCCGCCGCAGCCGGCCACGCCCGGCGCCGCCGCACAGGCCGCCGCGCCTGGCGCGGCCGCCGCGCAGGCGCGTGATCTGTATCTGGAAGTCATGCTCAACGGCCAACGCACTTCGTTGATCGCGCATTTTCGTGAGGTGGACGGCCACCTCAGCGCCAGCGCGAAAGACCTGAGCGACATCGGCGTCGCCACCGACAAACTCGGCGCCGCCGACAGCGCGTCGCTCGAACTCGACCGCATTCCCGGCCTGCGATACCAGTACGACGCCGCCAGCCAGAGCATCGACCTGCAGGTACCCGACGCGATCCGCAAGCCCTACACGTTCGACACCCGCGAGCTCACGAAAACGCCGGACGCGGCATCGTCGCGCGGCTTCCTGATCAATTACGACGCGTTCGCGCAAACCGACACCAACGCGCAACTCGCGCTCTGGAGCGAGGAACGCTACTTTGATCCGAACGGCGTGGTGAGCAACACCGGCATTGCGTATCTGTATCGCGATCTGCATCGCTACGTGCGCTACGACACGTCGTGGAGCAAGTCGGACCCCGCCCAACTCACCACCACGCAAATCGGCGACACGATTTCCTCATCGCTCGACTGGAGCCGCTCGATCCGTATCGGCGGCTTCCAGTGGCGCAGCAACTTCGCGCTGCGCCCCGATCTCGTGACCTTTCCGGTGCAGTCGCTATCGGGCACGGCGGTGGTGCCGTCGGCGGTGGACCTGTACATCAACAACGTGCGCCAGTACAGCGGCAACGTGCCGAGCGGACCGTTCATCGTCAACAACGTGCCGGGCATTACCGGCGCGGGCGAAGCAACCGTGATCACGCACGACGCCCTCGGCCGCACGATCGCCACCTCGTTGCCGCTCTATGTGGACACGCGGATGCTGGCGGCGGGTCTGTCGAGCTATTCGTTCGAAGCGGGTTTTCTGCGGCGCAACTACGGCATCGATTCGTTTTCCTACGATCCGCGGCCGGCCGCCAGCGCCACCGCGCGCCGCGGCATCAGCGATTCGCTGACACTCGAAGGTCACGCGGAAGCGACCGGCGGCCTCGTCAACGCGGGCGCCGGCGCGCTGCTGCGCATGGGCATGGCGGGCGTGATCAACGGTTCGGTGTCCGGCAGCGCCGGCAAGCTGAACGGCACGCAGCTCGGTCTCGGCTATCAGTTGATCGAGCCACGCTTTTCGATCGACGCGCAAACCTTGCGCGCCTACGGTAACTACGGCGACCTCGCCGCGCGCGACGGCACGCCGGTGCCCACCGCGACCGACCGCGTGACGCTCGCGCTCCCCCTGTTCAGCCGGCAGACGCTGTCGCTCAGCTATATCGGCTACCGTTACCCGGGCGTGTCGGCGTCGCGGATCGGTTCGCTGTCGTACACGCTGAGCTTCGGCAATCTGGCCTCGCTCACGTTCAGCACCTACAAGGATTTTCTGCAGCACGACGCACAAGGCGTGTTCCTGACCGCGAGTTTCGGTCTCGGCAACAACACATCGATCAACGCGAGCGTGGGGCGCCAGAACGGCCAGTCGACGTACAACCTCAACGCGCAGCGCCCGCCCGATTACGCCGGCGGCTGGGGCTGGGGCGTGCAGGCCGGCGGCACCGGCGCGGTGCCGTATCGTCAGGCGCAGGCGCAGTACCTCGGCAAATACGGCGAGGTGACGGCGGTGGCGCAGGACATCGACCGGCATGCCGGCGCCTCGCTCGACATGACCGGCGCGATCGTGCTGATGGACCATACGATCCAGCCGGCACGCCGTATCGACGACGGTTTCGCGCTGGTCTCCACCGACGGCGTCGCGGGCGTGCCGGTGCTGCACGAAAACCGCGTGATCGGCACGACCGATCGCAGCGGACATCTGCTGATTCCCGATCTGAACGCGTACCAGCACAACCAGGTCGCGATCGACAGCATGAATCTGCCCGCCGACGCGCGCATTGCGACCACCGCGATGGATCTGGTGCCGCAGGCCCACGCAGGCGTGCTGGCGACGTTCCGGGTGTCGCGTTACAGCGCGGCTTCGGTGATCCTGCGCGGCGCGGACGGCAAATTCCTGGCACCGGGCACGCGCGTGCATCACGTGGAAAGCGGGGGCGATACGATCGTCGGGTATGACGGCTTGACGTTTATCGAGCATCTGCAGCGCGACAATCATCTGGAGGTGGAAGGGACGAACGTGCATTGCAGCGTTGCGTTCACGTATGAGCGGCCCGGCAATGGCGCGCTGCCGACCATTGGACCGTTGACGTGCGGGAAGCCGACCTCGAATGCGGCGGAAGATGGCACGCCCAACCCCACGGCGGCGCGATGAAGCGGCTCTTCCTGCTGCTCGGGCTGTGCGCCCTGCTCGGTTTCCTGCCACGCGCCGCGAGCGCGCAAACCTGCACCGCCAGTCCCTCGGCGCTGAGTTTCGGCAACGTCAGCCCGATCGCGCTGAGCGTCGTCAACGCGACCGGCAGCATCACGGTGCAATGCACGTGGCCCGCAGTCACGCTGACGCCGAGCGTGCAGGTCTGCCTGAACATGGGCGGCACGACCCCGCGCTATATGACGAGCGGCGCCAACCAGTTGCAATACAACCTGTATCAGGACGGCGGTTATTCGATCGCGTGGGGGTCGTCGGCACTCGGCACGACGCCGATCTCGCTGATCCTCAATAAACCGTTGACGGACGTCACCGCGTCGGCAACGGTTAATTTCTACGGACAGGTCAGCAGCAGCCAGCCGACCGTGCCGACCGTGAACAACGCCAGCACGGTGTATTCGCAGTTGCTGAGCCAGACCTCGCTGAACTATGGCTTCTATCTGCTGATCGCACCGACCTGCGCGTCGCTGACAACGAGCGCCGGCAGCTTCGCGTTCACGGCGAGCGCCACGGTGATCAACAACTGTCTGATCAGCGCGACCAACCTCGCGTTCACGGCGACGGGGGTATTGAGTTCGGCGTTGAGCGCGACGGGCGCGGTGACGGCGCGCTGCACCAACGGCGACGCCTACCAGATCGCGCTGAACGGCGGCTCGAGCGGCAATGTCTCGGCGCGCCAGATGCAGCGCTCGGGCGGCGGCGGCGCGGTGAACTACCAGCTTTATACCGATGCAGGCCACGCGCACGCATGGGGCGACGGCACGGGCAGTACGACGATGGTGACCGGCACGGGCACCGGCAATCCGGTCTCGATAACGGTCTACGGTCTGGTGCCGGCGCAGAGCACGCCGATGCCCGGCAGTTACAGCGACACGATCACCGCGACGATCAGTTTTTGAGGGTCACGGGTGCGGCGCAGGTTAGAAATTGACGGTCCAGACGGTTTGCCGGGCGTCGCGTGCGGCGACGTATTGCACCGGCGGCGGCGCGTTCTGGGCCGCGTCCTGAGCCGCGTTCAGGGTCGTGCTCTGCGCCGTGTTCTGAGCGGTGCTTTGCGCTGCATTCGCCGATCCCGCCGGATCGATCCCGCCTTCCGTGATCTCGAACGGCGCGCCGTGCAGACAGGACACCACCGGCTGGTTCGCCACGCTGATCGCCGCGTCCGCGGATTGCACGAGGCAGGTTTCCTGCACGGTCAGGCTGACGGCGATCGCGGCCAGTTCAGCGGGCGCCGCCTGCGAAGCCGGCGCACTGGGTAAGGCAAGAAGGACGGCCGCGAAAACGGCGGCCAGATTACGGGAAATCATGCTGTTCCGGAGTCGCCTCGAAGAGCGGGGTTAGGTCGATAGCGCGTTCATAAGCCGGCTCGAAAACCAGCTCTAAAGCGAACGTCAAAAGCCGATGCACAGCATGTCGGCATTCCGTGCAAAAACTTTAGACGTTCCGCGGCAAACGACGCTAAACCGGCTCGCACACCACCGCGAACTTCAGCAACTGCGTCGGCCCGAAGGCATTGCTGATGGCGACGTCCGCGGCATCCCGCCCACGCGCCATCAGCACCCGGCCGATGCGCGGCACGTTGTTGCGCGGATCGAACGTCTGCCAGCAGCCGCCGACGTACGCCTCGAACCACGCGGCGAAATCCATCGCCGAATACGGCGGCGGCACGCCGACGTCGCTGATGTAGCCGGTGCAATAGCGCGCCGGAATGTTCATCGCCCGGCAAAGTGCGACGGCCAGATGCGCGAAATCGCGGCACACGCCCTTGCGCTCCTGCCATGCCTGCCATGCGGTCTTGGTGGGTCGCGCGAAGTCGTAGCCGAACTCGATGTGCTGGTGCACGTAGTCGCAGATTGCTTCCACCCGCACTCGCCCCAGCGGCAATTTGCCGAATGTCTGCCACGCGAATTCGGACAGCAGATCCGTTTCGCAGTAGCGGCTGCCCAGCAGGAACACCAGCGAGTCGTTCGGCAACGCTTCCACCGGATGCTGGTCGGCAAACGGCGGCCGCCGCTCCGGTTCCGACGACACTTCCAGCACCGCGCTCGTCGAGAACGATACCTTGCCTTGTGGCGCCACCAGCCGGCTGCACAGATTGCCGAAGCCGTCGCGATACTGGGTGATCGGCACGGGTGGATCGACCGTCAGCAGGTCGGGACTCAGTACTTCCTTGACGTGCGAAAAGTGCGTGTTCAACATCAACATCATCGGTGTCGGTTGCACGCACTCATAAACCAGCTCGTAGCCGACGTGCAATTTCATTGTGTTCACACTTGCAGAGAAAGCCGCCGCCTCAGTGAGCGCGAAGCGCCCGGCACGGTTTGATTTTGAATTGAGGCACGGCCTGTTTCGGCGTGGTCGGGTGCTGTCGAAGAGGCCAGCTAGGCCCAAGCATACACCCGCCATATTGGTTAAATAATATCGCGTGGCCGCAGCGGCACGCGCGAAAGTTATCAACAGAAACTGTTCGCAAATCTGTGTATAACTATCCGGCAAAAACTGCAAGCTATTGATGCGATTGCCATTTTTTCCGGGTTGCCGAAATGGGGCAGCGGCGTGGGGTGTAGCGGGTTTAGCGGGTTCAATCGCGCGCAGCCGGCGCACTGCGCGCCTCCTCGCGCCATTGACGACGCGAGCGAACCATTCGGCGCACCGCGATACGCGCCATCGTGACCCAGCCCGACGGCCTCGGGTCGGCCAGCATGCTGAGGGCACGCGCGTAGTCGAGCGTGAGGCCGGGCGTCCATGCCATGGTCGCGGCGCGTTTGCGTAGTTGCGCGGCGACCCACAGTTCGGGGGTGGCGATCACGCGCAGAAAGGGCCGCCATCCGCCGCGATCGCCCCACGCGCGCGCCGACGCGCCCTCGATCGCCGCTTCCAGCGCGCGCGACACGCTGCTCGAGCAATTGCGATACGTGAGGTTGTAAGTCGCGTCCTCCCGATAACGCTCCCAGAACCGGCGCAGACGCACGGGGTCGTAATTGCGGATACGCACCTGAACCGTCGACGGGCACCACGCTTTCGATTCGGTCGGGTAGTCGGGCTGGAATACGCCCGGCACGTCGTTCTCGCGCGTGGCGCGCAGAAGCCGCGCGAAATCGTCGGGCGAGCGATCGATCTCGACACCCGGGTACAGGCTGATGTAAATGCCCTCGGGCGATTCGAGCGCGGCGTGGCCGGTGGAGATCACGCCGTTGCGATCCACCGCCGCGATATAACGGTCGACGATCGGCTGACGGCGCGCCTCGCTTTTGGCGGTGCCGACCGGGGTCCAGACGTGGACGGTGAGTGCGGCTTCCTCGGTGCCGGGCGGGCCGTCCCATTCGAGCGTGCGCGTTCGGGGCGGGACTGCTGGGCGGCTGATGGTTGTGGTGCCGGCGGTACCGGCCGTGTTCGCGGCGGCATTGCCGCCGTCTGCCGCTTTATCGTCAGCCACCGCCGGATTCGACACCAAACGCCGAACCCGCGTGCTCAGCAGAATCATGTTCCAGCCGCCGAATATCAGGCCGAGACCCAGACAGTACGGCACGGTGCCGACATAGTGCGTTGGATACGGCTGGTAGAAAAAAACCGCCAGCGCGATTTCGACACCACCGCCGATCATCGCGAAGCGCCACGTGCGGTAGCGGACCACTCTGGCCGAGACGATCTGCAGCAGACCGTCGGCCAGAAACAACGTGCCGAAGATCATCGAAAGTATGAAGTTGCCGTGATGATGGCCAGCGAGAATCAACGCAGCCGCGCAGCAGAACGCGCAGCCCTTCACATAGCGCAGCGTGCGCTGGCCGCCCATGCCGGTCCACGCGACGGCCAGCGTGGCGAGACCTTCGAGCAGCAGCAGCAACGCGAACGGCGTGATCGGAAAATACAGCGCACTGTCGAGCGCGTCGACGAACACCACCACGCCAAGCAGCAGACTCACCCAGCCGGTCAATTGCAGCGCGCGCCAGCGTGTGCGCAGGTAATCGACTCCCAGCAGGATCATGACCAGACGGACCATCGGCAAACCTCCGTGACTGACGCGCGCTTCTGATCGCAATCTTAACCAGATTAGCGGGAATGGAACTCACACGTACTTGTGCTTCTCATGGCGACGCGGTTTCGACCGACGTCCCTCGCGTTGGCTGGAACTCGCGCTCGTGCTCGTGCTGGTGTTCGCGCTCGCGGCGGCATCCGGTTCATTGCGCGGCGCGGCATGCGAACCGTTCTGCACACCAGCCGGGCCAGCAGGCACAGTCGCCTCGCCTCGCGGCGCGCTCAGCACAGCCTGCGCATCCGGCGACGAACCGGTCGCGGCATCGACAACTCGTTGCAATTCATCCTGTGCATAGGCAGGCAACGGGGCAGGCGGATACTTCGCGTCGCTAGCGCTAGCCGAAGCCGGCACGGCAACGGCGCAAGCGAGGCCAATGGCGATCATCGAGGGGGCGAGTTTCATGTCGGGTCCTGGTCAGGATGACGCGGCCGGCATGAAGGCAATGACAGGCCCGGCGCGCGTCGATGGATCGGAAGGTTCGTTCCTGACGGCTTGCACCGTCAGCACAAACAGTGTAACGGCCGGGACATGAAGGGTAAATTTTATTAAGCCGGTTTCAGATAGGCATAATCTGGCTTAATAAAAGCCGACGCGAGCATCCGAGCGCGCCGGCCTGCAACATCGAAAACGCCAACTAAAACGCCGACGAAAACGCGAACGAAAACGGCCTCAGGCCGCCGCGGCTTGCGGCATCGCCACGTCCTGCTCGCCGCCCAGCGCGTCGAGCAGATCGCTGAGCATGCGGTCGAGTTCCGCGGTCATCAACGTGACGTCGGAGTCGAAACGTTCGTCGTCGTTTTGCGCGGTCGGATCGCTGGCTTCTTTCAGCACGTCGAGCGCCGCGATGCGCTTGATCACCAGCGACGGCGTCAGGACGAACGACACGCGATCGTTCCACGTCATGGCGAGTCGCATGCATTGCTTGCCGGCTTCGATATGGCGGCGCATGTCGTCGGCGTCCAGCGTATGGCCGACGTAGCGCACGGTCGCGTTGCCTTCGGTCGGCGAGCGCAACTCGGTATCCTGATCGAGCGTGAAGCCGGCGGGGCCTTCGCCGGAGAGCAACCAGCCGGTCATCGCGGCGACCGGCGATTGCGCGACGCGCACCGTGCCCAGCGGCAACTGATCGATCGACTTCACCAGCAGACCGCGCACTTCATCGGCGACCGCTTGCGAGGCCGCGTCGATCACCAGCCAGCCGTTCTTGCAATCGATCCACACGCGCGTATCGCGACGGATACTGAACGCGCGCGGCAGCAGGTCGTCGGTGACCTGCTCCTTGAGTTCGCGCATCCGTTTGCGGCCGGGTTTGAAGCCCTGCTGTTCCTCGAGTTCGGCGGCACGCGCCTTGGTCACCTGCGTGACCACCGAAGCCGGCAGCAGCTTCTTTTCCGTGCGAAACACCAGCAGCATCTGGCCGTTGAGCGCATACACCAGCGAGTCGTTGTCGCGCGGCGAAGCCCAGCCGTGACTTTGCATCTCGACGGTGTTGCCGGGCGCGAATGCGTGCGGCGCGAGCCACTTCTGCATCTGTTCGGGGGTGACGGACCACGGAGCGGGAAGACGGTGCAACTGAAGGTTTTTGAACCACATGGGCGACGGTCGTGTTTGGAGCAAGGCGCGCCATTCTATCTGACGGCAAAATCACCTACACTTTTTGAGAGGCACGATCTGGAAGGAGGCGACCATGGCCGATGAAACCGCACCCTGGCAAATGGTGGAATACGAGGGTTTCGAGATTCACGTGGCGCCGTTCCCGAAGACGCCGCCGGGCGAAGGCGGCGGGTCTGCGCCAGGCGCGGCCGATAACCGCTACACGTATGTCGGCTACGTCTGCCATCCTGGCGCCGATGCGGCGATTCCCGGCCATGCGGTGCCGTTCCATGCGGACGGCGAAGAAAGCTTCGCCGGACATGACGAAGCGTTGTACGAAGGGGTGCACGTGGGACGCAGCATCGTAGAAGGAACGCATCCGGATCTGACGGTGCTGCCGTTGGTGACGGGCGGCGTGTGAGCGTTGCGCCCGCCCGCTAGCGATCAGCTAAACGCGCGCTTGATTCGCGACTTGAACAGCGCGCGCCGCAAACTGCCGTTCTGTTCCGGCTCGCTCACCGCCAGGCCGCCTTCGACCGCCGTGCCGCGCCGCAAAAAATAACGGTCGAACGTGGCCTGCGTCATGCCCCACTTGTTGAGGAATTGACGACGCCCGTCGTTCTTCACGACCTTGCCGGTGCTCTTCTGCTGGAAGTGATACACGAGACTGTCGCCGACGCCCAGGAACACGCGGCAACCGGCATCCCACAGCTTCATCGAGAAATCGTTGTCGCTGCTCATGCCGGGACTCAATTCGCTGCTGTAGCCGCCGAGCTTGAACCACCACTCGCGATGCACGAGCGTGGGCGGCCAGGTCGCGCCGCGCCAGTCCGCACGCACGAGTTTCGGCGTGGCCGCGACCAGTTCGTCGGCGCGGAAATTTTCCACGTCGCGGCCGAAATTCCGCACCACCACGCACGGGTTGCCCGAATCGACCGGCTCGACCATCGTGCCCGACAGCATGAACAGGTTGTCGGCCGGCATCTGCGCGAGCCGCTTGACGAGCGCGTCGTCCCAGCCGGGGCAGCAATACATGTCGTCGTTCATGTAGACGATGTAGTCGTGCGTGGCGCGCGCCGCCGCGATATTCACCGCATGGCAAATGCCGATGTTGCCGGGCGACGCGGTGTGCTCGATGCCCTCCTCGCGCACCCACGCCAACGTGCCGTCCGACCCGTCGTTGACGTGCACGATGATCTGATGCGTGTGCGTCGAATGACGCCGCAGGCTCTCGATCACGAGGCGCAGATAAGGCAGGTTGTTCCAGCTCGGGATGATGATTGAAAACATCGAATAGGTATTCCGTGGTGATGGCCCATGCAAACGGATCGTGCCGCTGGCGTGCGACGCGGATCGGCTGCGCCCGGTCTAGTCTTTTGTCGTTTTTTCGAACGGTGTGTTGAACGGTTCGTTGAACGTGAGCTTGGCGGGAAGATCCACTTCCCAGCCTTCCAGATCCTCGAACGGATAGCGGCCCAGCGCATACAGCACGCGCTTGAAGCGGCTTTTGAGCGGCGCGCGCGGCACATTAGGCAGCGAACCCGGCGCGGCGCCGGCCGTCCGGCGAATATAGTCGCGCGCGAATTCGCGCTGGGAAATGCCCCACTTCATCAGGAATTCACGGCCGCCGCGATTGCGCCGGATACGGCCGGTCGATTTGGTGCCGAAGTGATAGATGCGGCACGCGCCGACCGAGCGGAACGTGCGGCAACCGACCAGCCAGAGTTTCATCAGGAAGTCGTCGTCGCTGCTCATGCCGGGGCCGAATTCAATGCTGTAGCCGCCCACCATGTGCCACAACTGGCGGCTGATCAGCATGGGCTGCAACGCGACGCCGTCGCGATCGGTTGCCGTCATCGCGGCGGCGTATTCAAGCAGCCCGGCTTCGTCGAAATTGCCCGGCCCGCTGCCGAAGTTGGCCGCCGTGACGTTCGCATTGCCGGTATCGGTCGGCTCGATCAGCACGGAGGACAGATACGCCGACGAATGTCCCAGCGAGCGCAGGCTGGCCTCGAACGCGAGGTCCCAGCCCGGCGTGACGAACATGTCGTCGTTCAGGAACAGAATCCAGTCGCGCGTGGCGAGGCGCGCCACGTCGTTCAACGCCAGGCAGACGCCCACATTGCCTTTGCTCCACGTATGGCGAAGGCCTTCCGCGCGCACCCAGTCGAGCGTGCCGTCGCTGCCGTCGTTGACGTGCACGATGATCTCGTGATCGAACGCCGAATGACGGCGAACGCTGTCGATGCACAGCTTCAGATACGGCAGATTGTTCCAGCTCGGAATCAGGATACTGAACATGAGGCGACGGGAAAACGTGTTGAATGGGATCGCGCGACGCGAGTCACTTCGATGCCGCGGGCAGAAATCGGGAACGCGGACGACATGGCCAGGACCGCCACTGATAACGCGCCGCCCGTGCCATTTTCAGGCAGATCGAGCAGGTTCAGCCAACCGGCTGACGCAAACGTAAGCGAAAATGGCGCTGACAGCGGGCTTCGTGAGTTGACGCTCAGAAACGGAAAATGGGCGGGCGTCGACATGTCTTATGAATTTAGCCGGCCGCCGCGACAGTTGCCGTGCGACCCGGTAGGATGGCCCCGACATTGTACCGGGTTAGGGTCCTGTTCCTACAAATCGGGCGGGAGACCCAAGCCCACGCGGCTTGCAGGCAACACGAAGCTTGCCGGGCCGTGGCCACGGCGGCGCCGGCCCTGGCGCGGCAATGTGCGCGTCGGCTTGCTGGAGTGGGCTGGTACGATACGGACCACTTACCCGCCGCTCAAGCCGCCCTCAAGCCGCCGTCATGCCGATACGGCGGGCGCTGCGGCGGCGGCCGGCTTCAGAATTTCCTGCGCTTTATTCCAGTTTCGAGCAATGAACCGATTGATTTGCGCGCTCTACCGCGCTGCGCCCGCCGCCTTGAAACGCTTCGTGGAGATAGCTGTCGAGCGCTCCGTCCAGATTCCTTACGCGGGCGTCGCGCACGAGCCCGAGGTGTTTCTGCGCAAGACGTCGCGAGCCAGAATCGTCAAGAAGTACCTGCACAAGCACTGGCTGCTCAAATGGCGTGGGCAATCCCGTCTCGAACTGGGCAGTGCCGCCGACGCGAAGCGGCTGCTATGGATTTACACTGGCAAACGCAATTTCGGCGACGCGACCATGGACATGTCCGGGCGCGCGCTACTGAAGGGCTGCGGTTTCGAGATCGATCTGTTCACGCTGCCGAACCTCCACAAGCTGTTCGAGGAAGACGATGTATTCCAGCACGTCTACTCCGATTTGCAGCAGCTTGCCGGCCGCCGGTACGACGCGATCGTGATGTCGGAATTCAACCTGCCGTCCATCAAACTCAAGGCCCGCAATTTCAGGGCTTTACCCTACGTCTGCCTGTTCCAGTATTTCTACGGCCCGGACCGCAACCAGACGACGTTCAGTTACGCGGCGGTGAATCACGCATTTTCGCTGGGGTATGCGCTGGCGGACATCGTCGCGATGAGCAAACCTTATCTGGCTGCGAAGGTGGGCACGCGCGAGTCGGTGCGTGCGCTGGTGCCGAACGAGCCGTTCGTGGCGCTGGCGGTTGGCGGACTCGATACGAATCGCACTTATGGGCGATGGGGCGAATTACTGGATCTGCTCGATCGATCGGATGAGCCGGGCATACCGAGGCACATCGTACTGCTTGGCTCCGACAACGGCCTCGCCACGGCCGAGGCACTGTTGAGGCGGACATTCAGCACGCTGAAGATCAGCTCGTGCGTGGCCCGGTTGACGTTACTGCAGTCACGCGAAGTCGCCGCGCAGGCAAGCCTTTTTGTCGGCGCCGACGGAGGCCTGATGCACGTAGCGCACTCCACACCCACGCCGAGCGTCTCGCTGTTTTCCGATCGCGAGCCACCTTATCTGCGGCTGACCGAAGCGTGCCGTTCGATTGGAATTCAAAGTACCGGCGACGTCGACGAGATTGCGCCGACGGCGGTAATGAACGCGATCCGGACGCAGTTGGTGGGGTTATCGAGCGGGGCGGCTCCGTCGGGCTTGGCGGGCTTGGCGGGTCCAGATAAGCCAGGTGTTGCGGCGTAACAGAGGAAGGCCCCGCGTCTTGTTTCAGCGGCTTAGTTGGCAAGCCCCACCGAAGCCCGACCGCCACGGCACGCGAAGCGCTGCCGGAAGCATGACTGCTGTGTCACGAGCGCCGAATGTGCGAGAACACGGATTCCAGATGAGCCACTACCGTTGCTGTGCGAGAAACCCACTTCAGAATTAGCGGTGTGAGCCGCTTTCTTTTGCCTACTTTGCTTTGCGGCGGCAAAGAAAAGTAGGTGCCGCCCCGCACAGGGGCAACGCTAATAGACCATTAACAAAGCAAGGAAAGGCCAACAAGCAAGCCCCGCGCCGCGCCGCCATCAAGCCACATCCTGCTGAAACTGAATCCGATGCAAATTCGCATACAACCCATCCTGCGCCAGCAGTTCCCGATGACTACCACGCTCCACGATCCGCCCAGCCTCCATCACAAGAATCCGATCGGCCCGCTCGATAGTCGACAACCGATGCGCAATAACGAGCGTAGTACGCCCCTTCATCAGAGTCTCCAACGCAGCCTGCACATGACGTTCCGACTCGGAATCCAGCGCTGAAGTCGCTTCATCGAGAATCAGAATCGGCGCGTCCTTATAGATCGCCCGCGCGATTGCGAGCCGCTGCCGCTGGCCACCGGAGAGCATCAGACCGTTATCCCCAACCAGCGTATCGATGCCGCTCGGCATAGCCTGAACCGTATCCCACAGGTTAGCCGCGCGCAGCGCCGCTTTGACCTTGTCCGAATCGGCCACTTGCCCATAGGCAACGTTATTGGCAACGGTATCGTTAAACAGCACGACATCCTGACTAACCATGGCAATCTGGCCACGCAACGCATGCAGGTCGTATTCCGGCAACGCCACGCCATCGACCAGAATCTCTCCGCCAGTCGGATCAAAAAACCGCGGCAACAAATTCACCAGCGTAGTCTTGCCGCTACCCGACGGCCCCACGAGCGCAACCATTTCCCCCGGCGCCACCTTGAACGACACTTTATCCAGCGTGTGGCGATTATTCGTAGCGCTAGCGCCGTAGCTGAAAGACGCATCGCGGAACTCCACCTCCCCGCGAGCGCGCTCGAGCGGCTTGCCGCCGCCTTCCGGCTCGGACGGCTCGTCGATTAAGCCGAAAATCAGTTCACACGCCGTCATGCCGCGTTGCAGCGGCTGATTCACGTCCATCAGGTGCTTGAGCGGTGAAATGATCAGCAGCATCGACGTCACGAACGCGACGAACCCACCGACCGTGGTTTGATCCGACGACGACTGCACCACCGCGATTGTGATCACGACCGCCAGCGCGATCGACGCGAGAAACTGCGTGAGCGGCTGCGCAAGGCCGCCGGAAACGGTCATACGCATTGCATAACCACGCAGACGCTTGCTCATCGACGTAAAGCGGTCGATCTCGTACTGCTCGCCGTTATGCACCTTGACGACCTTATAACCGCCAACCGTCTCTTCGACGATGTACGACAGCTCGTTGGTCAGCAATTGATGTTCGCGGTTCAGGCGCCGCAAGCGACGGTTGATCTTGCCCACCAGCCAGCCGATTGCGGGCAGCAGCACCGCGACGATCAGCGTCAGACGCCAGTTCAGATAGAACAGATAGCCGAGCAGGAACACCACGGTCAGCGAATCGCGCACCAGCGTGACCATGACGCTCAACAGCACGTTGAGAATCTGGTTCACCTCGAAGACGATCGCGTTGATCACCGTACTCGCGGTTTCACGCTGAAAAAACGCGACGCTCGTGTGAATCATGCGGTTGAACATCTTCAGGCGCAGTTCGAGCAGGATCCTGTTCGACACATACGCGAGCAGGTAGCCGGATGCGTATTGCGACAGGCTGCGAATCAGCGCCAGGCCGATCACCGCGGACGGCACGAACCACTTGGTCTTGTCGTTGGCGTGCGCGCCGAAGCCTTTGTCCAGCAATGGCTTGAGCAGGGCCGGGATCGCCGCGTCGGTCGCGGAGCTGATGGCCATCGCGACGATCGCACCGACGAGAACCCAGACCATCGGCTTGATGTACGGCCACAGGCGTCGAAAAATGACGGATGGCGACGACGCCTCGCCGGTGCCGATGGGTTTGCTTAACGTTGGCTTCGCGCTCAAGGAATCCTCTGGGAAGGCGGGACGGCTGCCGCGCGGCGGACGGAATGTCCGCCGCGAGGAAATTCAAAGAAGAGCATTGTAAACGGTTGCGGGCGCAGGCTGGGAGCTGGCCAAATGGCCTGGGTATACTGCTGCAACCCGCTGCTGCGACCCGCTGACGGCTCGCGCGGTTGCAGGCGTGTGCCGCTCGCGAATGTCGCTCGTGCGGCTCGATCCATCACTTTGCGCTCCACCCTATTCCGGCATGCAAGAAACCACCCTCGGCGTCGCCATCATCACCAAAAACGCGGCGGCACGGCTGGCCGAATGCCTGCAGGCTGTGTCGTTCGCCGACCAGATCGTCGTGATCGACGGCGGCAGCACCGACGGCACCGCGGATATTGCCCGCGCCCACGGTGCTCGCGTGATCGAGGAGACCGGCTGGCCGGGTTTCGGTCCGCAGAAAAACCGTGCGGTGCAGGCGCTCTCCACCAATTGGATTCTTTCCCTCGACGCCGACGAAGTCGTCTCGCCGGAACTGGCCGCCGCGATCCGCGCCGCACTGACCGCCCCTACCGCCGACGTCTACGCGGTGGACCGCCTGTCGAGTTTCTGCGGCCACTGGATTCATCACAGCGGCTGGTATCCGGACTGGATTCCGCGCCTGTTCAAACGCGGCGCGGCGCGGTTTTCCGACGACCTCGTTCACGAGCGACTGGTGTTCGACACGCCCGCGCAACGGCTCACCGGCAAGCTGATGCACTACTCGTACGAGGACTTCGAAGGCGTGCTGCGCAAGCTCGACACGTATTCGACCGCCGGCGCGGCGCAGCGTCATGCAGCGGGCAAGCGCGGCAGTTTCGGCAAGGCGCTGGGGCGCGGAGCCTGGGCGTTCGTGCGGACCTACGTGCTGCGGCGCGGCTTTCTGGACGGCAAGGCCGGTTTCATGATCGCGGTGTTCAACGCGGAAACGGTGTACTACCGGTTTTTGAAGCTGGCGCGGCTGGGGGATGAAACGCGACACTGAGGGCGGGACCGGACGTGGCGTGGGCTGTGAAACGAGTTCCCGTGCTGCTCGATGGTGTTTTATCGCGGCGCCTGATTGTCGAGGTTGTTCGTTTCCGGGCCGACGCTGCCGCATCCCCGCAAACGTACCAAGCCCTAAGCGGCAGCGGCAACCCTCTAAGCTCTCACCGAACCCTTTGCTCGTTTTACCCGCGCCCCCGGCGCGGGCAATCAGACCATCAATAAACGATTTCGATCGAACTGCCGGCAAACTCGCCGCGCAACGCCGCGAGCAGCTCGTCGGTCGGCTTCACGCGCCACGCGTCGCCCAGACGCATTTCACCCTGCGCGGTTTCGCTGCGATACACCACCTGCACAGCCAGCCCGTTCGGGATCTGCACTGCCTGACGCTGACGGCCGTTGTCGCCGCCATAACCGCCTCCACCGCCATTGCGGCCGCCCCCGTTGCCGCCACGCGCCGATGCAACCGGCGCCGCGGCGGCCGCCGGTTCGTCCTTACCCGCGCTATGGGCTTCGAGCACGCGCCGCAACGCAAGCGCGTCTGCGTTGCCGTTCATTTCCACCTTCACGGCCTCCGCATAACGGCAGCGCGCGCGCCCGAGATCCATGACCGTCTCGACGGTAAAGCGGATGCCGCCGGTGAACGCGTCGTTACGCGCCTGCCCCTGGACGACCAGCAACTCGTCTTCCTTGAACAATTGCTTGTGGGCTTCGAAGGTCTCGTTGAAAACCGTCACTTCGCACTGGCCCGTGCCGTCGTCGAGGAGCGCGATCAGCATCTTGCCGCGCTGGGTCATCTGCGTGCGCAGCGACGCGATCACGCCGGCGACCAGCTTGTCGCGCCCTTCCTTCAGCTCGCCGATCTTCTGGCGCACGAAACGGCGTACTTCGCTCTTGTATGCATCGAACAGGTGGCCAGACAGGTAAAAGCCGAGCGCGGCCTTTTCTTCCTGCAGTTTCTTCTTTTCCGCCCACTCCGGCTCGTCGACGAGTTCGTGACCTTGCGACGGCGCGTCGCCCATGTCGAACAGCCCCGCCTGCAGCGCATTGGCGCTCGCCTGTTCGGCGGCTTCCATGGCAAGCGAGACCGACGCGATCAATTGCGCTCGATTGCCATGCAGCGAGTCGAACGCACCGGCACGGATCAACGCCTCGACCGTGCGACGATTGACGATACGTCGGTCGACGCGATTGCAGAAATCGAAAATGTCGATGAACGGCCCGTCTTCACGCGCGCGGAGAATTTCTTCGATCGCGTTCTGGCCGCTGCCCTTGATCGCGCCGAGACCGTAGCGGATGGTTTTCGAGCGCTTGCCGTCCGCCTCGGCGACCGGTTCGAAGCGGTATGCGGACAGATTGACGTCCGGCGGCAGCACCGTCATCTTGTTCGTCAGGCAGTCTTCGAACAGGATCTTGACCTTGTCCGTGTCGTCCATGGCGAGCGACATATTTGCCGCCATGAATTCCGCCGGATGGTGTGCCTTCAACCATGCGGTGTGATACGCGAGCAGCGCGTACGCGGCCGCGTGCGACTTGTTGAAGCCGTAGCCCGCGAACTTCTCCATCAAGTCGAAGATTTCGTCGGCCTTTTCCCCGGTCAGCCCGTTCTTCGCGGCGCCCTGGCGGAACAGCTCGCGATGCTCGGCCATTTCCTCGGCCTTCTTCTTACCCATCGCGCGACGCAGCAAGTCGGCGCCGCCCAGCGAATAGCCGCCG
The DNA here is from genome assembly GCF_003269035.1 of Paraburkholderia bryophila. Taxonomy (GTDB): domain Bacteria; phylum Pseudomonadota; class Gammaproteobacteria; order Burkholderiales; family Burkholderiaceae; genus Paraburkholderia; species Paraburkholderia bryophila. Next base: position 134,388 of record NZ_QLTK01000004.1, read on the forward strand.
ATGATCTGCGCCATCTGCATCACCTGCTCCTGGTAGACCATGATGCCGTAGGTCTCTTTCAGAACAGATTCGACGCGCGGATCCGGATACTCCACGACTTCGCGGCCGTGCTTACGCGCGCAGAAGCTTGGAATCAGGTCCATTGGGCCCGGACGGTACAACGCGACCAGCGCGATGATGTCCTCGAAGCGGTCAGGCTGCGCGTCTTTCAGCATGCCTTGCATACCGCGGCTTTCCAGCTGGAACACCGCGACGGTATTCGCCTTCTTCAGGATCGAGAACGACGGCGCGTCGTCCAGCGGCACCTGCGCGAGCGACCAATCCTGTTTCGACGGATCGAGACGGCGGATATAGCGCTCGGCCCAGTCGAGAATCGTCAGCGTGGTCAGACCCAAAAAGTCGAACTTCACGAGCCCGACGGCTTCGACGTCGTCTTTGTCGTACTGGCTCACGACGCCGCTTTCGTCGCCCTGCGTGTACAGCGGACAGAAATCGGTCAGCTTGCCGGGCGCGATCAGCACGCCGCCCGCGTGCATGCCGACGTTTCGCGTGAGGCCTTCCACGCGCTGCGCGAGTTCGAGCAGTTGACGCACTTCGTCTTCGTTGTCGAAGCGCTCCTGCAGCAGCGGTTCTTCCTTCATCGCGTCGGCAATCGTGACATGCTTGCCGGGCTTGAACGGAATCAGCTTGGCGATACCGTCCGTAAACATGTAGCCGAGATCGAGCACCCGCCCGATGTCGCGCACCGCCGCTTTCGCCGCCATGGTGCCGAACGTGGCGATTTGCGACACCGCGTCCGCGCCGTACTTTTCCTTCACGTACTGGATCACGCGATCGCGGCCGTGCTGGCAGAAGTCGATGTCGAAGTCGGGCATCGAAACCCGTTCCGGATTCAGGAAACGTTCGAACAGCAGGTTGTAGCGCAGCGGGTCGAGGTCGGTCACGCCGAGCGCGTACGCGACCAGCGAACCCGCGCCCGAACCCCGCCCCGGCCCTACCGGCACGCCATTGTTCTTCGCCCAGTTGATAAAGTCCGCCACGATCAGGAAGTAGCCCGGAAAGCCCATCTTGATGATCGTGCCGCACTCGAATTCGAGGCGTGCGTAATACGTTGCGCGTTGCGCTTCCCGTTCGGCCGCGTCCGGGTACAACTGTTCGAGACGTTTCTCGAGCCCCTCTTTCGACAACAGCACCAGGTAGTCGTCGAGCGACATGCCGTCTGGCGTTGGGAACAGCGGCAGTTTCGGCTTGCCGAGTTCCAGCGTGAGGTTGCAGCGTTTGGCGATTTCGACCGTATTGGCGAGCGCCGACGGAATGTCCGCGAACAGCGCGGCCATTTCTTCCTGCGTGCGGAAATACTGTTCGGACGTGAAGCGCTTCGAGCGGCGCGGATTCGCGAGAATGTCGCCTTCGGAAATACACACGCGCGCTTCGTGCGCGGTGAAATCGTCTTGCGTCATGAACTGCATGGGATGCGTGGCGACCACCGGCAACTTCAGCGCCGCGGCAAGCGCGACCGACTGCTGCACGTACTGCTCGGCGCCCGGCTGACCGCTCCGCTGCAACTCGATATAGAAGCCGCCCGGGAAGACTTTCGCCCAATGCAATGCATTGCGTTTGGCCGCTTCTTCGTTACCCGCCGCGAGCGCAAGGCCGATGTCGCCCTGCTGCGCACCGGACAACGCGAGCAACCCTTCACCCAGGCCGGCTTCGAGCCAGCCGGCCTCGACTTCGGCGCGACCACGATACTGATTGGTGAGCGACGCTTTGCTGAGCAACTCGCACAGATTCAGATAGCCGCGCCGGTCTTTGACCAGCAGCAGCAAACGGGAAGGCTTGTCGCGGTCGTCGGGATTGGTGATCCAGACGTCGCAGCCGGCAATGGGTTTGACCCCTTTGCCACGGGCTTCCTTGTAGAAACGGACGAGACCGAACGCGTTGCCGAGATCGGTGAGGGCGAGCGCTCCCTGACCGTCTTTGGCGGCGGCCTTGACGACGTCGTCAAGACGCACGATGCCGTCGGCAATCGAGAATTCGGAGTGAACGCGGAGATGAACGAAGCGGGGATCTGACATGGGCGACATTGTAACTCCACCCTCCGGGAGTTTTCAGGCCAAAACCGCGCGTTAGCCGTTCGGCTTAGGACACCAACACGGGAGCCTTTATGCGCTGGCGGTCCGCGCTATTTTTAACAATTCCGGCGGCGACACGAGCGCGACGTCGCTCGCCCGCGGCGCAAAAAAACCTTGCGCGCCTTCGCGTGAACTTGCCCCGTCATTGCCAACGATCGGCCGCAACGCGTCACGGGATCGCGGACGGTTTGCGCTAGCGCAATGCCCTGGCCATTCGGCCGAGTCGGGGAAACTGCCGGGTTGAGGGATAATATGGGTTTCGCCCTATTCGACGTGGCCGCGCCACCCGGGGTCCAAACGAGGTCCAAACGTGAGCGCCCCCAACTGCGGGCAGCCCCACTTACCCCGTTCTCCGCGCCGCCGGCCACTTCATACCGCTGGACACACATGAGTATCGTCAACCTCTCCGCGTACCATTTCGCGACCATCGAAGACACCGCCGCATGGCGCCCGTTCGTCACCGAACGCTGCAACGCGCTCGGTCTGCGCGGCACCGTGCTGCTCGCGCCGGAAGGCATCAATCTGTTCGTCGCCGGCACGCGTGAGGCAACCGACACGTTCATCGACTACATCCGTCACGACGCGCTGTTCGAAGGCAAGTTCGCCACGCTGCAGTTCAAGGAAAGCCTGTCCGGCAAGCAGCCGTTCACGCGCATGCTGGTCAAGCTCAAGCGCGAAATCATCACCATGAAAAAGCCGGCGATCCGTCCGGAACTCGGCCGTGCGCCGTTCGTCGACGCGCCCACGCTGAAACACTGGCTGGACCGCGGTCACGACGACCAGGGTCGCCCGGTCGTGATGCTCGACACGCGCAACGCGTTCGAGGTCGATGTCGGCACGTTCGAGAACGCGCTCGACTACCGCATTTCGAAATTCAGCGAATTTCCCGAGGTGATCGAGCAGAACCGCGCCGACCTCGAAGGCAAAACCGTCGTGTCGTTCTGCACCGGCGGGATTCGCTGCGAGAAGGCCGCGATTCACATGAAAGAAGTCGGCATCGAGAATGTGTATCAGCTCGAAGGCGGGATCCTGAAGTATTTCGAGGAAGTGGGCGGCGCGCACTATCGCGGCGACTGCTTCGTGTTCGATTACCGCACCGCATTGAATCCGCAACTGGAACCCACCTCGACCGTGCAATGCTTCGGCTGCCGCGCGGTGGTGCCGCCCGAGGCGCAACAGTCGCCGCTGTACGTGGCGGGCAAGACCTGCCCCGCGTGTCATCCGGACAGCAAGGCGGCGCACGCGGCGTGATGACGGCGGTGCACTGCGGCGGCGCGGCGAGACGACCTGAGCGAGCTTTTTGCGGCGTAGGCGGTGCGTTCGTTCGGGGTGCATGCGGCAGGTTGCCTTACGGCGCTATCGGCAGGTTCGTTTGCGGCGCAGGCGGTGCGTTTGAAGCGGCCACTGGCGCTACCACCGCGTCCGTGGCACCCGTAACAACCTGCGCGCTCCCCCAGCCATGACCTATCGCGGGCGCTTCGCGCCATCGCCTACCGGGCCGTTGCATTTCGGCTCCCTCGTCAGCGCGCTCGCCAGTTGGCTCGACGCACGCGCGCATCGCGGCGCGTGGCTGGTCCGTATCGAAGACATCGACGGTCCGCGTACCGTACCGGGCGCCGCCGAAAGTATCCTCTCGACGCTCGAACGTTTCGGCATGATCCCGGACGAACCGCCGGTCTGGCAAAGCCGCCGCATGCCGCGCTACCAGCAGGCGCTGGAGCAGTTGAAGTCCACCGGTCTGATCTATCCGTGCGGCTGCACGCGCAAGGAGATCGCCGACTCGCTGCTGCACGTGCGTGCGCGCAACACGACCCTTGCGTATCCCGGCACTTGCCGCGCCGGCCTGCATGGCAAGCCGGCGCGCGCGTGGCGCCTGCGCGTGCCCGACGGCGACGCGGCCGTCATCGCCTTCCTCGACCGCTGGCAAGGTCCGCAGACGCAAAACCTCGCTACCGAAGTCGGCGATTTCGTGCTGCGGCGCGCGGACGACCAATGGGCGTATCAACTGGCCGTGGTGATCGACGATGCGGACGACGACATCACGCATATCGTGCGCGGCGCGGACCTGATGGATTCGACGGCGCGTCAGATTTATCTGCAGCACTGTCTTGGCGCGCCGACGCCGCACTACTGCCATGTGCCCGTCGTCACGAACGAGCGCGGCGAAAAGCTCAGCAAGCAGAATGGCGCGACCGCGCTCGATGGCGACCATCCGCTCGACGCGCTGAACGCCGCGGCGCGGCATCTCGGTCTCGACCTGACGACGATCGGCTCAACACCGGCGGAAACGCTGGAAGGCTTCTACGCAGCCGCCGCGGCAGCGTGGGCCAGTCGAATGGGAATCAGCGAGTGAATGCGAGCGGGAGGTTTTGCCTCGCGTGTGTCCCGCGAGCCCGGTCGAACTGAACCCGAGCGGCGTCAAATGAAGCCGAAAGCGACGAAAAACCGAAGAAAAGCCGAAGAAAAACGCGAAGCTAAAACAAAGGGCAGTTTTGTAGAAAAACCGCCGCGAGGAACAACCTGTCAAGCCTAAAACTATCGGCTGCCACCCCGCTCGGGGCATAGGGCGCAGCGCCGATCAACCTGCAAAACCACAACCTGCCACTGCGCGCGCTCAGGTCGACGAAGTCGACTTCCGCGGCATCCCAAACCCACCCAGCAATGCCGCCAAAGGCTGCTTGGAACCGGACTTCTGCGGCGCGGCGGAAGAGGCGGCAGCCTCTTCAACCTTGCGAACCGAAGCCGCCGACGGCTCATACGGCTTGAGGAAGAAATCGTCCACCGGCTGCGCGCGATGATGATGCGGCCGATCGAACGAACCCGACGACGCCGGACCCGAACGCCGGCGAGCACCACGCTCATCACGGCCTTCGCGACCCTCACCGCGGCTTTCGCTGCGCTCACGGCGCGGCGCGCGCTCGTCATGGTGATGACGCACGGGCGTATTCACTGTCAGATGCTGCACGTCCAGCGGACGCTTGATCAGCTTCTCGATGTCGGCGAGCTGCTTGCGCTCGTTCGGGCTGCACAGCGACAACGCGTCGCCCGACGCACCCGCGCGGCCGGTACGACCGATGCGGTGCACATAGTCTTCCGCGTTGAACGGCAGATCGAAGTTGATCACCGCCGGCAATTCGGCGATATCCAGGCCGCGCGCGGCGACGTCGGTCGCCACCAGCGCTTCGATCTCGCCGCGCTTGAACGCCTCGAGTGCCTGCATCCGCTCGTTCTGCGTGCGGTCGCCGTGAATCGCGGTCGCGACCACGCCGTCGCGTTCGAGGCTACGCGCAAGGCGGCTTGCGCCGATCTTGCTGTTGCAGAACACAATCACCTGCTTGAGGCCGCGTTCGCGAATCAGCTGCACGACCGCGCCGGTCTTATCGCCTTCCGCGACTTCGTAGACGATTTGCGTCACGTTGGTCGCGGTGGAATTGCTGCGCGCGACTTCGATCGTCTGCGGGTTGCGCAGATACGTCGCGGCCAGCTTCTTGATTTCGCCCGAGAAGGTTGCCGAGAACAGCAGGGTTTGACGTTCTTTCGGCAGCAAATTCAGAATGCGCTGCAAATCCGGCAGGAAACCCATGTCGAGCATGCGGTCGGCTTCGTCGAGCACCAGAATCTGCACCTGGCCGAGATTGGCGGTTTTCTGTTGCACGTGGTCGAGCAGACGGCCCGGCGTGGCGATCAGAATTTCGACGCCGCGGCGCAACGCTTCGGACTGCGGGTTCATATCGACACCGCCGAACACCACCGTGCTGCGCAGCGCCGTGTGCTTCGCGTACGACTGCACGTTCGCGGCGACCTGGTCGGCCAGTTCGCGGGTCGGCGTGAGAATCAGCGCACGCACCGGATGGCGGGCCGGCGAAGCGCTCGTGCTCGCCTGGGGCAGCAGCCGCTGGATGATCGGCAGCGAAAAGCTCGCGGTCTTGCCGGTGCCGGTTTGCGCGGCGCCCATCATGTCGCGGCCCGCCAGCACGACGGGAATCGCCTGCTCCTGAATCGGCGTAGGCGTGGTGTAGCCCGACTCTTTGACGGCTTTCAGGATATCGGGCGCGAGACCGAATTGATCAAAAGTCGCAGTGCTGGGCGTGACGGCTGTGTCGGACATGGTGGCTTTCGCTAATAAATGCGCTTGGCGCGTGCGCGCGGCAGCGGTCGGAACCGCAGAGGGCATCGTGATGAAGGCGGAGCCACGGCGTTCCGCACGGGACCCGTTGGTACTGCAGGAAAAATGCGGCCGGCTCCGGCCGGCGGAAACACCCGCCGGAAAGGCCGGTATTGTAGCACTTCAGCAAAAACACTCATGGCGCATCCGCCGGCTTTCTGCTTACGCCGGCGAAAGCCGCGCGGCCGCTCGCTGTCCGGAGACTGGCAACGCGGCGCGCATGCCGGCCAAGCCAGCCCAACCGCCGCAACCGCCGGCAAAACAGCACCGCCTCGCCTCGCCTCGCCTCGCCTCGCAGGCGAGCGTAGTGCGCGCAGACGACAGTTGCGTGACAGCCCGCGCTCAGCGAGGGCTGACCGCCGTTTACTCGCGCTTACCCCCGCCTACCACGTCTCACGCATCACCATCAGGCGCAATTCGGTCATGTCCTCGATCGCGTAGCGCACGCCTTCACGCCCCAGCCCGGAATCCTTCACGCCGCCGTACGGCATGTTGTCGACCCGGAACGACGGCACGTCGTTGATCACCACGCCGCCCACGTCGAGCTCGTCCCACGCGCGATGCGCATTCGCGAGCGAATCCGTGAAAATGCCGGCCTGTAGACCGAAGTCACTGTCGTTGACGGTGGCGAGCGCCGCGCCGAAGTCGTCGAAACGCTCGAGAATCGCCACCGGCCCAAACGCTTCCTTGCGATACAGGTCGCTCTCGCGCTTCACGCCTTCGAGCAGCGTGGCCTCGAACATCGCGCCCTCCACCTTGCCGCCGGCGACGATCTTCGCGCCCGCCTGCACCGCGCTGTCCATCCAGCCGGCGAGGCGTTTGGACTCCGATTCGGAGATCATCGGCCCCACGAAGGTCTTTTCGTCCTTCGGATCGCCCATGATCAGCGACTTCGTCTTCGCGATCAGCTTCTCGCGCAGCGCGTCGTAGAGGCTCGTATGCACCAGAATCCGCTGCACGCCGATACAGCTCTGCCCCGACTGATAAAACGCGCCGAACGCCAACCGGTCCACCACGTAGTCGAGCTTGCCGCCCTGATCGCCGTCGACGATCGCGGCCGCATTGCCGCCCAGCTCCAGAATCACCTTCTTCTTGCCGGCCTTCTTCTTCAGTTCCCAACCCACCGCCGGCGAGCCGGTGAAGGACAGCAGCTTGAAACGTTCGTCGGTGGTAAACAGATCCGCGCCGTCGCGGTGCGCCGGCAGAATCGAAAACGCGCCCTTCGGCAGATCGGTTTCCGCCAGAATCTCGCCCATGATCAGCGCGCCGACCGGCGTGCGGCTCGCCGGCTTCAGCACGAACGGCACGCCCGCCGCGATCGCCGGCGCGACTTTGTGCGCCGTCAGATTCAGCGGGAAATTGAACGGCGAAATGAACGAACACGGCCCGATCGGCACGCGCTTCACATAGCCGTGATAACCCTTGGCGCGCGGCGAAATCTCCAGATTGATGATCTCGCCGTCGATCCGCACCGATTCTTCCGCGGCCACCTTGAACGTATCGATCAGCCGCGTAACCTCGCCCCGCGAGTCGTTGATCGGCTTGCCGGCCTCGATACACAGCGCCAGCGCCAGTTCGTCGTAACGTTCGCGAAAGCGTTTCACGCAATGTTCGAGCACCGCCTGGCGCTTGAACGGCGGAAACACGCGCATGGCCGGCATCGCCGCGACCGCGTGGCCGATCGCCTGGTCGATCGCGGCGGCGTCGGCCATGGCCACACGGGTGGCCACTTCGCCGCTGAATTTGTCGGTGACGTCGAGATCGGTGTTGGCTGCCACGGCTTCGTTGGCGAGGTAATACGGGTAAGTCTTGTTCAACATGACGCGCTCTCCTTGTTCCGGTGCATGACGGTGCTGACCGCGCTCACCGTGCTTAAAGTTGCGCGCTCAACCGCTTGATCTCGCGGTTCAATACGCGCTCGTTATCCGAATAGTCGATCAGCAGATCGATCACATGCACACCCGGCGTGACGAAGCATTCGCGCAGCAATGGCGCGAATTCCGCCGCCGATTCGATCCGATGCCCCTTTGCGCCGTAACTCTGCGCGTAGGCAACGAAATCCGGGTTCGCAAGCGTCATGCCGTAGTCCGGGAAATTCATGTTTTCCTGCTTCCAGCGGATCATGCCGAACGCGTCGTCGCGCAGAATCAGGACCACCAGATCGAGCTTCAGACGCACCGCCGTTTCCAGTTCCTGCGAGTTCATCATGAAGCCGCCGTCGCCGCACACGGCCATGACCTTGCGGTCCGGGTGCACGATCTTGGTGGCGATCGCGGACGGCAAGCCCGCGCCCATCGAGGCCAGCGCGTTGTCGAGCAGCAGCGAATTCGGTTCGTGCGCGCGGTAATAGCGGGCGAACCAGATTTTGTACATGCCGTTGTCCAGACACACGATGCCGTCCACCGGCGTGGTCTCGTACACGTCGTTGACGATTCGCACCGGGTACATCGGAAAACGGTCGTCGTGCTGGCCTTTGACCAGATGCGCCTCGAAGTGCTGTTTGATCTCCTTGAAGCGGGCGAAGTCCCAATGCTCCTGGGGTTCCTTCAGACTTTCCTTGAGTTGCCACACGGCATTGGCGATATCGCCCACCACTTCGATCTGCGGGAAATACACCGTATCCACTTCCGCGCCGAGAAAGTTGACGTGAATCACCGTCTTCTCGCCCGCTTCGCCGCTGCGCATGAAAAACGGCGGCTTCTCGATCACATCGTGACCGACGTTGATGATGCAGTCGGCGTGATCGATCGCGCGGTGCACGAAATCGCCGTCGGACAAGGTCGCGTTGCCTAGCCACATGGGATGCGATTCGTCGATCACGCCCTTGCCCATCTGCGTCGTGAAGAACGGAATGCCGATCTGGTCGACGAACTCGCGCAGCATTTTGGTGGTGGTCTTGCGATTGCCCCCTGCGCCGATCATCAGCAGCGGATGCTTCGCGCGCCTGATCGCCTCGACTGCGCGCGCCACCGCTTTTTCCTCGGCCACCGGACGGCGGCTGAAGCTCTTCGGGATCGGCTTGCCGTCGCCCTCTTCATGCGCGACGTCTTCCGGCAATTCGAGGTGGGTGGCGCCGGGCCGCTCTTCTTCGGCCTGCCGCACCGCCTCGCGCACCGCCGCCGGAATATTGCCGATCGAGACGATCTGCCGCGTGTACTTCGTGAGCGGTTCCATCATCCGCACCACGTCGACGATCTGGAAATGGCCCTGCTTGCTCGACTTGATGGGCTTCTGGCCGGTGACCATCAGCATCGGCATGCCGCCGAGCTGCGCGTACGCAGCGGCGGTCACGAAGTTAGTGGCGCCCGGGCCGAGCGTGGCCAGGCAAACGCCGAGGCGGCCGGTGAGACGCCCGTAGGTGGCGGCCATGAAACCGGCCGCCTGTTCGTGACGCGTGAGGATCAGACGGATTTTCGAGCGGCGCAGCGATTCGAGCAGATCGAGATTTTCTTCGCCGGGAATGCCGAACACGTACTCGACACCTTCGGCTTCCAGCGATTTGACGAACAGGTCCGATGCTTTCATGGAGGGTCTCGCTTGATGAAACGGACGCGGGCCTGAGCCCGGCCGTCAGGGTCCGGGAACGGACAATACGGACAATACGGACGATCGAAGACGACGGCAGCCGCGCGAACAACGCGCGGCATGGCGGAACGGCTCGTTGCATGCCACGCCGGACAGCTTACTACTCGAACGGAAAGGATGTGTGCGCGCGGGCAATGCCGCTGGGAAGAAGGCGGGTGATGCGGGTGATGCGGCCGAAGCGGGTCCCGCACGTAACTTGGGCAAAGCAGACGACGTGACCGAAGCAGGCAGCGCACGCAATGCAATCAAGACAAGCGGCATAGCAGTACAAAGCCGCCGCATCGCGTTCAGCGATTGATGGTGACGCAATCGGAGAGCATGGGCGGTGCATTCTCGCCGTCTGTCGCGTCGTACAGGTCGGCGCGCGGCCCCTTGGTCCACCACGTATAGCTGCCGGCCTGGTATTTGGCACCGGACGCCGACAGCGTGTTGACGAACAGCAGTTGCTGCCCCTTCACGGGCACGAGCGCGAAACTCTGACCGTTAGCCGCGTTCCAGTAAGTGACTTGCAGAATCTTGCCGGTCGCACAGGTGTATTTGTGCGTCTGACGGTTTTTGGGTTGAATCTCGGCGAGGCGTAACGGTTCGGCGCACGCATTGCCATAAAGCGCCGTGAGACCCGCCGCCGTGGTGACTGCAACAAGCCATTTCTTCATAGGAAGCCTCGTTAGTTGCCCCTTGCCGCGGATGCAAGGCACGCCGCCGACCGCACACCCGACGCCACCACGCAGCGCGGCCGCATGCCGCGCATCGAAATCGCCGACGCTGTACTTATGGATCGATCACATTGGCGCACGCGTCGGTCGGCGCGGCGGCCACGTGGCCGACCAGCGGCACGATCTTCAGCCCTGCCGAGGCGACCCGGCACGGCGCGGCCGCGAGACCGCAACCTGCCAGCCCAGCGCTCAACGCAAGCACCACGCTCAACGCGCCCAACCGCGCGGTCATGCCGCGCCGTTTTCCAGCGCTGGACGCGGAGTCGACGCCCGCCTCGGACCCGACCTTGGACTCAAACTCGAAGTGACTGCCCGACTGACTGCTGCGCAATCCCTGCATCATGCCTACCTCTTACACTTGCTTACCTGCTACGACGATTCGGACGCCGCGCGCGGCACCGCGCACACGGCGGACTGTATGGCACATAGACACGCGCCGCCGTGCATTCGTTCGCCCTGTTTCGCGTAGCCTTGTTTCGACATCGCTCCAACGTCACTTCGACATCGCCTCAACGTCGCTTCAACGTCGCCTCAACCTCACTTCGACTTCGTGGACACCGGCCGCACCGCCGCCGCGGCCTGCTTCGCACGCGCACGGGCTTCGTCGAGGTTCTCGCCGGTGGCGAGCGCCACGCCCATGCGACGCTTGAGGAAACTCTCGGGCTTGCCGAACAGCCGCAGATCCGCATTGGGCACGGCCAGCGCCGCCGCCACGCCTTCGAACGCGATGCCGGTTTCGTCCAGACCGCCGTAAATCACCGCCGATGCGCCCGGCGCCCGCAACGACGTATCCACCGGCAAACCGAGGATCGCGCGCGCGTGCAGTTCGAACTCCGAGAAGCGCTGCGAGCACAGCGTGACCAGACCCGTGTCATGCGGACGCGGGCTGACTTCCGAGAACCACACCTCGTCGCCGCGCACGAACAGCTCGACGCCGAACAGGCCGCGGCCGCCGAGCGCCGTGGTCACCTTCTCCGCGACTTCACGCGAACGTTGGAGCGCGAGCGGACTCATGGGCTGCGGCTGCCACGATTCGACGTAGTCGCCCGCCACCTGCACGTGGCCGATCGGGTCGCAGAAATACGTGCCGACCGCGCCGCTCGACGGGTCGATTGCGCGCACCGTCAACTGGGTGATTTCGTAGTCGAAGTCGATAAAACCCTCGACGATCACGCGGCCGTGATTCACGCGGCCGCCGGCCATGGCGTAGTGCCACGCGGGTTCGACGTCAGCGTCGCTTTTCAGCACCGACTGGCCCTTGCCCGACGACGACATGACCGGCTTCACCACGCACGGATAGCCGACCTTGGCGATCCCGGCACGCAGTTCGTCGAGCGAATCCGCGAACGCGTACGGCGAGGTCGGCAGGCCGAGTTCTTCCGCGGCCAGACGGCGGATGCCTTCGCGGTTCATGGTGAGTTGCGTGGCGCGCGCGGTCGGGATCACTTCGGCGAGACCGTCGGTTTCGATCGCGGCGAGCGCGTCGGTGGCGATTGCTTCGATCTCGGGGACAATCAGATGCGGACGTTCCTGTTCGACCAGCGCGCGCAGCGCGGCGCGGTCGGTCATGTCGATCACGTGGGCGCGATGCGCGACCTGGTGACCCGGCGCGTTCGGGTAACGGTCGACGGCGATCACTTCGACGCCCAGCCGTTGCAGCGCGATGATCACTTCCTTGCCGAGTTCGCCGGCGCCGAGCAGCATGACGCGCGTGGCGGATTCAGAAAGGGGCGTGCCGATCCGTTGGCCGATCTGCATGGGGTCTCCAGATAAAAGTCGGATGAGGGTGGGATTGGATAGAACACGATGTTAACATGCTGGCCCCTCGCCGCGCCTTGCTCGCGGCGGCTGCATTTGATCCGCGCGCGGGGCGCGCAGGCGCGCCGCGAACCGGCCCGCCTGCGGCCCGATTAAGCGCTTTGCACGCCGTTGCGCTCGCGTGCGGCGAGCTTAGTGCGTTACCCTTACGCCTTCGCCAGTTTGAAGAGGAACGACGCCATGCTCCAAAGCTCCTCCGCGCGACGTATTGCGCGCTTTACCTCGCATTTCATCTCGTATTCGGCTACGCGTTCCATTTCGCGTTTTGCGCCTCATGCGCGCACGGTTTTGGCCGGGCTGGGCGTCGCCGCGCTGTTGAGCGCCTGCGCGATCCCGAAACATCCCGATTCGGAAGCCGCCGCGCCCGATCCCTTCAATCCCGCCGCCACGCAGTTGCTCGACGACACGAGCTGGGTGTTGAGCGGCTGGAAGCAGGCCGACGGCACCGCGCGCGCGATTCCGTCCGCCGATCAGGGCGCGCCGATCACGCTCACGCTCTCCACCGACAAAGGCCAGCGGCATGCGAGCGGCTATTCCGGTTGCAACCGCTACATGGGTTCGTATGGTCTGAAAGACGGCAAGCTAAGCTTCGGCACGTTGGGCGGCACGCGCATGGCATGCATGACGCCGGGTGGCCAGATCGAAGGCGCGTATCTGAACGCGCTGACGCATATCGACCGTACCGGCGTGCAGATGCGCGCGCCGCAGCAGATGCAACTGGTGCTCGATAACGGCGATACGCTGACGTTCGACCGCAGCGCTAAATGACCGGCGCGCGGCAACGCACCGTTTTCCTTTTCGACGCGAGCGCGCTCGCGTCTGCTTTCGAAGCCGCTGGCTTCGCCGGTTTAAACTCGACGGATTGCGTTCTCACGCGTCCGTCATTCGTTGATGTCTAGCATGCACACGGTAGTTTTCGGCTGGTTCGGCGGGTCGGCCGTCTGGTTCATTCCTCTTTTGTGGCGTCTCGTGAAGTCGGTGCTGCCGGGCGGCGCGGGTTTGCGCGGTCCGGGCACGATCCGGCTGTGGCTCGGCTTCGTCTGCGTGATGGTGGCGAGTTGCACGCTGGAGGCGTCGCTCATCGACGTGATCGGCGTGAACGGTTTCGGCCGTGCACTGGCCGCGGGTTTCGGCCATCTGCTCGGGCATATCGGCACGCCGCTCGCGGCGCTGGCGCTGCTCGGCATCAGCCTGCCCTGGCTGATCGATTTCCGTTGGCGCGATGTCGCGGTGTGGGCCGACGGCGCGTTCGGGTTGGGCTTGTCGCGCGGGCTGGCTAAACGCGACGAAGAAGCGCGCCGGCATCGCAGCGTCGACGATGGTATGCCGTCGCATGTGTCGCCGACGACGAACACGATGGCCCCCAAGGCCAATGGGCGCTATGCGCGGCCGACGGTATGGCGGCCGCCGGCGCGTGGGCGTGGCGGGGACGTGGGTGCGGCGGGTGCGGCGGGTGCGGCGGGTGCGGCTAGTGCTGCTGCGGCGGCTAAAGATGCGGCTGCGCGGAATGCGGGCGCGAGTTGGCGTGCTGGTGCGACGCCGTCGCGTGCCCGCCCGGCGCAGCCGGCCGAGCCGGTGCTGCGCACGGGTGTTGCAACGCCGACGCGGCAAGCGCAGATGCCCTCGCCGAAGTCGACCGCGGATAGAGCTGGGTGGATGCCCGCTGAGCCGGTTGCGCCGGCCGGATGGTTGCGTGAGCAAAGGTCGGCGGGGTCGGCGCTTGGTGCAACGGCTGGTGCTGCGGCTGGTGTAACGGTCGGTGCAACGACTGGCGCTGCGGCTAGTGCAGCCGGTTTGGCTGGTATTGCGAGTGCTGCGAATGCGGGTGGTTTGGCCAGCGCGCCAGGTGTGGCGAGCGCCGCAAGGTCCACCGCGGTTCAAGCCGGCGCCGCACAAGCGACGCACGCAATGAGCGCGGCTGCGACGCACGCCGCGCCGCGCACGGCTGGTCCAGCTTCGACGAATTCAACCGCCAACACGGCTGCGGGTGCCGTAAGAAACACCGCAATCCAACCGGGTCGTCCGTCGACGGGCCAGAGTTCAGCGGGCACGGCGGGGCCGATCGATCGCACTACCGTGCAGCGTCAACCGTCCCAGGTCGCGTCGCGCGTCGACATGGCGGCATCGACGGCAAGTACACGTCGCCCGATCGCGTCCGGCTACACGCGGCCCATGCCGGCCGCGCAAAAAGTCGCACCGCCCGCGAGCGTCGAAGAGACGCTGCGCAGCATCGCGGAAAACACCGCTCGTTGGACCGACATTGCCGGCGTGAGTCTCGCACGCACGAGCGGCGCGGAAAGCGCAAAGCTCGGTACAGGCCCGGCGAATGCGGTGGCCTCGGCCTCGACTCGAGCTGAGCATGATCGTCCGGCGCAATCCGCGATTGAAACGGAGCAGACTGACGCAGCGGCCGCGATATCGCTTGACGCGCGGCACGCGCACACTGCATTCGATACGTCGCTCGACGCAGCAGCCGCTGCCGCCGACGTTGGCGTTCGTGCCGAGGACGGTGTCGCCGCTCACGCCGACGTTGCCGCTGACCTTGCCCCGCACGCTCCCGTTGACGCTCAAGCCGACGTTGGCACTTACGCTCACGTTGGTGCTCAAGCCGACACTGAAGCCGACGACCACGCCCACGTCGACCCTGACGCTGATGACGTCGACGCTAACACCAAAGCGAACGCCGACACTGACGCCAACGACAATCCCGTCGTGCAATGGCCGATCGAACCGCCGGTCATTCACCCGCCGTTGACAGCCGCGCCGGCACTCGCGCCAGTTGTACCTGCCGCGCCGGTCGCCACACCCACGCCGTTCCAGATCTTCGCGGCCCGTCTGGAGCAGAGCACGACCTCCGACAACGAGTCTCTGTCAGGCAACGCGGAATACGCAGAAGACACGGAAGACACGGAAGACGACGCAACGCCGTCCGCTGCTCAAACCGAACACCTGACGAACGCCGACATCGACGACGCGCAACCTGTCGGCCAGTTCGCCGAGCGGGCACACGTAGCGACATCCGACACCACGGCGTCGGCCGGTAGTGCGGCAGCAATGCAACCGACAGACACCGCGCCAATCGCTCAGCCGCTATCCACCGCGCCCGTGCCGGTTGCCGAGGTCGTCATTCCGAAGCCGCTCGCGCCATGGGAAACCATCGCCGATACTGCCGCGTCGTCGCACGCGGCGCGGTCGGCAAACGAGTCGCCTGTGCGCGGCAGCGCCGTGCCGGAAGCCTCGGTGCCACCGCATCAGGTTGCGCCGTCGCCGCGTGTCGAGAGCCCGAGTGGCGACGCGGCGCCAAGCGCGGCGGAACCGGCGGACTCCCCTGCCCTATCCGGCGAATCGCGAGCAACGGAACCGTCAACGGCTCATGGCGCAGCGGACGTAGTCGCCGCCGTGCAGGTAACGAATGTTCCGGCGCCGGCATCGAACGTGGTTCGCTTCCCGTTCGCGGCTCAGGCCGGAATGGTTTCGCCGTCAGGCTTGCCCGCCGGATCGACCGGACCCATCGGACCCATTGAGTCCGAGTCCGTCGAGTCCGTCGAGTCCGTTGAGTCCGCTGGGTCCATTGGGTCCATTGGGTCCGTTGAGTCCATTGGGTCCGTAGAGTCCATCGACTCACCTGACTCCATCGACCCGATCACCCACCCCGAACCCACGCCCCCCGCCCCCCAGCGTCCCCCCGTCCGCGGCCACGGCCCCGCCAACGGTTTCGAATTCCGCGCCCCCGCTGCGTCGAGGGTCGAACTCCCAACCCTCGACCTGCTCGCGCCCGCCGACATCGACATCGAACCGGTTTCCGAAGAAAAGCTGATCGAAACCGGCCTGCTGATCGAACAGCGTCTGCAGGAGTTCAAGGTGCCGGTCACCGTGGTCGGCGCATCGGCCGGTCCGGTCATCACGCGTTTCGAAGTCGAGCCGGCGCTCGGCGTGCGCGGCAGCCAGATCGTCGGCCTGATGAAGGATCTGTCGCGCGGCCTCGGCCTCACGTCGATCCGCGTGGTCGAAACGATTCCCGGCAAGACCTGCATGGGCCTGGAACTGCCGAACGCGAAACGGCAAACCATCCGTCTGTCCGAAATCCTCGAAGCGAGCGTCTATCAGAACTCGCATTCGCAACTGACACTCGCGATGGGCAAGGACATCACCGGCCATCCGGTGGTCGCCGATCTGGCGAAGGCGCCGCACATGCTGGTCGCGGGCACCACCGGTTCGGGCAAGTCGGTGGCGATCAACGCGATGATCTGCTCGCTGCTCTACAAGGCCACGCCCGAAGAAGTGCGCCTCATCATGATCGACCCGAAGATGCTGGAATTGTCGGTCTACGAAGGCATTCCGCATCTGCTCGCGCCGGTCGTCACGGATATGAAGCTGGCGGCCAACGCGCTGAACTGGTGTGTCGGCGAAATGGAAAAACGCTACCGCTTGATGTCCGCGGTCGGCGTACGCAATCTGCCCGGTTTCAACCAGAAGATCCGTGACGCCGAAGCCAGGGGCAAGAAGCTCGGCAACCCGTTTTCGCTGACGCCGGAAGCGCCCGAGCCGCTCGCGCCGCTGCCGCTGATCGTCGTGGTGATCGACGAATTGGCGGACCTGATGATGGTGGCCGGCAAGAAGATCGAAGAGCTGATTGCACGCCTCGCGCAAAAAGCGCGCGCCGCCGGCATCCACCTGATTCTCGCGACGCAGCGGCCTTCCGTCGACGTGATCACCGGCCTCATCAAGGCCAACATTCCGACCCGCGTGGCGTTCCAGGTATCGTCGAAAATCGACTCGCGCACGATCCTCGACCAGATGGGCGCGGAGTCGCTGCTCGGTCAGGGCGACATGCTGTTCCTGCCGCCTGGCACCGGCTACCCGCAGCGCGTGCACGGCGCGTTCGTCGCGGATGAAGAAGTGCATCGGATCGTCGAGTATCTGAAGCAGTTCGGCGAACCGCAATACGAGGAAGGCATTCTCGACGGCCCGGCCACCGACGGCGGCGCGGCCCAGGACCTGTTCGGCGAATCGCCCGACGCGGAAGCCGATCCGCTCTACGACGAAGCCGTCTCGTTCGTGGTGCGCACGCGGCGCGCGTCGATCTCGTCGGTGCAGCGGCAATTGCGCATCGGCTATAACCGTGCGGCGCGTCTGGTCGAACAGATGGAAACCGCCGGACTCGTGTCGGCCATGGGCATCAACGGCAGCCGCGAAGTGCTCGCGCCAGGACCGGCGGAGTAACGAAACGACCGATCGTCGATCGTCGGCGCAAGCCAACGCGCAAGCAAAACGGGCCGCTCAATTCAATCTTGAGCGGCCCGTTTTTCATTCAGCGCGTGTCTTTAACCCACACGCCGACTCACACGCCGAACGCGCCATCACGACGGCGACACCAGCTTGAAATCCACCGGCGAATCGATCTCGATCCGCTTCGGGTTCGCTTCGAGCCAACCGCTCTGCTGATCGCGTTTGAACACATACACCGTGCCGCTATTCTGATTACCGACGATCAGCCAGTTGCCGGTCGGATCGATCGCGAACTCGCGCGGCGATTTGCCCAGGCTCGACTGATGACCGATCTTCTTCAGATGCCCATTGGTCGGATCGACCGAGAAGATCACGATGTCGTTCGCGTCGCCGCGATTGGACGCGTACAGAAAGCGCCCATCCGGCGACAGATGGATCGCCGAGCCGCCCACCGCGCCCTTGAAGCCCGGCTCGGTCAGCGAAAGGGTTTGCACCTGCGTGAGCTTGCCGTCGTCGTAATTGAAGGTGCTGACCGTGCCCGCCAGTTCGCTCGTCAGATACGCCTGCTTGCCGTTGGCGCCGAACACCAGATGGCGCGGCCCGGTGCCCGCCTTCTCCTGCGTATAGCGCCAGTCGGTCGGGCCGAACAGGCCGCGGCTGCCGTCCGGCGTGTAACGGTACGCGTACAGCTTGTCGGCGCCGAGATCCTGCGCGAACAGATAGTGTCCGTCCGGCGAGAACACCGTGGAATGCACGTGCGAATTGTCCTGACGGCCCTTCACCGGACCGCCGCCTTCATGATGCACGGTCAGCACCGAGGCGCCGACCTGGCCGTCGTCCTGCAACGGGAACACCGCGAAGCTGCCGCCCGGGTCGGCCGCGACCGAGTAGTTCGCCGTCAGCAGATATTTGCCGTCCGGCGACAGGCTCAGATAGCACGGATCGTTGCCGTCCGAGGAAACCTTGTTGAGGAAGCTCAGCTGGCCGCTCGCGGCGTCGAAACGGAACGCGCTGATGCCGCCGCGCTGCGAAGCCGGACCGTTGTCGCCGGGCAATTCGTTGACTGCGTAGACGAAGCGGCGGTCGCGGCTCACCACCAGATACGAGGGGTTGACCGTTTGCGCGACCGAGACGCGCGTTGCCTCGCCCGTCTTCGTGTCGAAGCGATAGACGTACACCCCCTGGCTCGTGCCGCCGGTGTAAGTACCGACCAGCATGTCGTAAACACCATCGGCCGCGACCGGGCCGGAATCTTGCGCAAACGCGTGCGTTGCAACAATCGAGACCATGAGCGCGAAACCTTTTATTATCGAGCGGGCGGAGCGCGACGGAGCAGGCCGCCCCGCGCGCCATGAAGTGGCTTGAGCCGCATGTGGCGCAGCGGCATGAAGATGAGAATCCGCGACGGCACGCTGAGCGGCCCGGTGACGACGAAGCATTGAGACCTCCTGGACATCGGTTATTCGGTGAATCGGTTGTAATGGTGTCTCTGGTCTGCCGCGCGATAGGTCGAGCGTTATTCTTGTCGGAGCAGTATAGAAGCGTTGTGTCGGATCATGCAGCGAATCCGGTCGGCCGGCAGGCTGCTGCTTGCGAAGCTGAACAGGTAAATAGTGTCCCGTCCGACGGGGCATTTTTTCAATCTCTTATTCAATCATTACTCACGCGTCTCACACTACGGAGTCTTCATGAACGTCACACTCAGCCTGGGCCCGCTCGTTTCGTTGATCGCCGGCATTCTGATTCTCGTCATGCCGCGCCTGTTGAACTACATCGTCGCGCTCTATCTGATCATCATCGGCATCATCGGGATCTTCGGCATGGGGTCGACGCATTTTTGAAACCGGCGGCAAGCCAGCGCCCCCTGGACGCACGAAAACGCACGGCCGGCGCTTGAATCCGGTCGTGCGTTGATTCAGGGTGAAGGGGTGCAGCGCGCAACTCGCGCATGCCTCGCGCGCGAGCGCGCTTCAGCGTGGGTTCGACGCGCGGCCGCCGGTCAAGGCCGACAGTCAGCCGTTCGAAAGCTGCTCGAGGCGCAGCCGCCCCTGCAACGACAATCCGCCGACGGCATAATGGCCGTCACCGTGTTGATAGCGGCGAAAGCAGGCCCGTTCGACCAGAAACGCCATGGCCGTCAACATGCCGTTGCGGCTTAGGCCCAGCCGGCCGTGATCGAGAGGCAACATCGAATCGTCGGCCACTTTGCTCGCGGCCGAGAGTATGGTGATGCAATCGGTTTTCGACGGGTTCAGCATCGTTCGGATCCTCGGAAGCGGCGTCTCTATGCGCCATGGGCAAGGCCGATCACGATCCGGAGCGCTCCGGGCATCGGCTCGAGTTCCGATTGTAGGCAGGGATTTGACAATTTACCAACCCGCGTTTCGCGGTATTGCCCGGTGAACCAAAGCGCATTAGGCGAGTCCGGTAATAACCACGACCTTGCGCACGGCGGTGCTCGCCGTGCGTCACTCTGACACGCTACTCCATGCCCGCACTCATCGAAGACTATGCGCTTATCGGCGACGGCCACACGGCCGCGCTCGTCTCCCGCGACGGTTCCGTCGACTGGCTCTGCTGGCCGCGTTTCGACTCCGGCGCCTGCTTCGCCGCCCTGCTCGGCACGCCCGACAACGGCCGCTGGCTGATCGCGCCGGTCACGGACGCCACCCCAACCGTGACGCGCCAGTATCGCGGCGAAACGCTGATCCTCGAAACCGACATCGAAACGCCCGAGGGCGCCGTCACGCTGATCGACTTCATGCCGCCCGGCAACGGCTGGTCGGAGATGGTGCGCATCGTGGTCGGCAAACGCGGCAGCGTACGCATGAAGATGGAACTGGTGCTGCGCTTCGACTACGGCTTTTCCGTGCCGTGGGTGGATCGGCTGAAGCACGACAGCGGCATCAAGGCGATCGTCGGGCCGGACACCGCCGTGCTGCGCACGCCGGTCGAATTGCGCGGCGAGGAGATGAAAACCGTCGCCGAATTCACCGTGAACGCAGGCGAACGCGTACCGTTTTCGCTCGCCTACGCGCCCTCGCATCTGCGCATTCCACCCGCGCGCGATCCGCATACGTCGCTCGCGCGCACCGAAAATCACTGGCTCGAATGGTCGGCGCGCGGCACCGTCGAAGGACGTTGGGCCGAGCCGATCCGCCGCTCGCTGATCACGTTGAAGGCGCTCGCCTACGAGCCGACCGGCGGCATCGTCGCCGCGCCCACCACCTCGCTGCCGGAACAGCTCGGCGGTACGCGCAACTGGGACTACCGCTATTGCTGGCTGCGCGACGCCACCATCACGCTGCTCGCCATGATGCGCGGCGGCTATTTCGACGAAGCACGCGCATGGCGCAGCTGGCTCGGCCGCGTAATGGCCGGCGCGCCGGATCAATTGCAGATCATGTACGGCATTGCCGGCGAACGGCGGTTGCCCGAGTTCGAGATCGACTGGCTGCCGGGCTATCAGGACGCCAAGCCGGTGCGGATCGGCAACAACGCGGTCGGCCAGCGGCAGCTCGACGTGTATGGCGAGGTGATGAACGCGCTGCATCTGGCGCGCGTGGGCGGCCTGCAGGCGGACGACACCGCGTGGAACGTGCAGCGCGCGCTGCTGAGCCACCTCGACACGATCTGGCAGGAACCCGACGAAGGCATCTGGGAAACCCGCGGCGGCCGCCAGCATTTTACGTTCTCGAAGGTGATGGCGTGGGTCGCGTTCGACCGCGCGATCCGTTCGGCGGAGATGTTCAAACTCGACGGCCCGCTCGACGCCTGGCGCGCGACCCGCGCCACGATTCACGCGCAGGTCTGCGAACAGGCCTGGAACCCCACGCTCGACGCCTTCTCGCAGTCGTACGGCAGCGATCAGCTCGACGCCAGCGTCCTGCTGATGCCGATGGTCGGCTTCCTGCCGCCCGACGATCCACGGGTCAAGGGCACGGTCGCGGCGATCGAAAAAAATCTGATGCACGACGGCTTCGTGATGCGCTACCGCACCACCGAATTCGACGACGGTCTGCCGCCCGGCGAAGGCACGTTTCTCGCGTGCTCGTTCTGGATGGTGGACAACCTGGCGCTGCAAGGCCGCCTCGACGAAGCGATCGCCATGTACGAGCGGCTGCTCGCGCTCGCCAACGACGTCGGCTTGCTCGCGGAAGAATACGATCCGGCGACGAAACGCCTGGTCGGCAATTTCCCGCAGGCGTTTTCGCATGTGGCGCTGGTTCACACCGGCCTGAACCTGATGAAACACGAACAGCAGATGGCTCAGGCTACCGGCCAGCCGCCGCATAACGGCACCGGACAGTCGGAACTTGAGGCTGAGGCAAGCCCCGATAGCGGCGCAGCAGCATCGCCAGTAGCATGATTCAATGACAGTTTGCGTGCATGCAGTACGCAAATTGCTGCATTGCACAAGTAGGCGTTGTTCGATATGATCGGACAGATTGTTGGCCGAAAATCAATGCGCCCACAACCAATTTGGCCCGCCACAACGCCCTACGCGTGTTTGCGAAGCCCCATGCGAACCGCCTTGAAACGGAGCACCTATGCTCTACCAATTGCACGAATTCCAGCGGGCGATGTTGAGCCCTCTCACCGCCTGGGCCCAGGCCGCTTCCAAATCATTCGCGAATCCCGCCAGCCCGCTAGCTTATGTGCCCGGCGCCACGCGCCTCTCGGCCGGTTACGAACTGCTCTACCGGCTCGGCAAGGATTACGAAAAGCCTGAGTTCAACCTTCATCAGATTGTCAAAGACGGTCACAACATTCCGATCATCGAACAAGCGATCATCGAAAAACCGTTTTGCCGCCTGATGCGCTTCAAGCGTTTCGCGGACGACAGCGACGCTGTTACCCAATTGAAAGACGAGCCGGTCGTGCTGGTGTGCGCGCCGTTGTCGGGCCACCACGCCACGCTGCTGCGCGATACCGTGCGCACGTTGTTGCAGGACCACAAGGTCTACCTGACCGACTGGATCGATGCCCGCATGGTGCCGCTCGAAGCCGGCGAATTCCGTCTGGACGATTACGTCGCGTACATTCAGGAATTCATCCGCCACATCGGCGCGAAGAATCTGCACGTCATTTCGGTATGCCAGCCTACGGTGCCGGTGCTCGCCGCCATTTCGCTGATGGCGAGCCGCGGCGAAGACACGCCGCGTACCATGACGATGATGGGCGGCCCGATCGACGCGCGTAAGAGCCCGACCTCGGTCAACTCGCTCGCCACGCAGCACTCGCACCAATGGTTCGAGAACAACGTGATCTTCACGGTGCCGCCGAATTATCCGGGCGTGGGCCGTAAGGTTTACCCGGGCTTTCTGCAGCACACCGGTTTCGTCGCGATGAATCCGGAACGTCACGCGGCTTCGCACTGGGACTTCTACCAGAGCCTGCTGCGCGGCGACGAAGACGACGCGGAAGCGCATCGCCGTTTCTACGACGAGTACAACGCCGTGCTCGACATGGACGCCGATTACTATCTCGACACGATCCGCGTGGTGTTCCAGGACTTCAATCTGGCCGAAGGCACGTGGGACGTATCCGGTGAACGTGTGCGTCCGCAGGACATCACGAAGACCGCGCTGTTCACCATCGAAGGCGAGCTCGACGATATTTCCGGCGACGGCCAGACCTATGCCGCGCACGATCTCTGCACCGGCATTCCGGAGAAGGACAAGCGTCACTTCACGGCGGAAAAGTGCGGACACTACGGCATTTTCTCGGGGCGCCGCTGGCGCACCATCATCTATCCGCAGCTGCGCGACTTTATCCTCGAGCACAATAAGGTGGCGAAGGTCGTGAAGGAAAAAGTCGAAGCCTGACTGGCCTGCAACACCCAGCGCGCGCAGTGACTCACAACGGCCTCTTCGGAGGCCGTTGTCGTTAGTGAAACCGGCAAGCGATGGCGCGAATACGACGGTTAGGAATACCGCGCGAATAACGCGGCATTCCGCTCAGCGCGATATTCGCCGCTACTTTCGCAACAGATACGCGAGCAGCAACTCGGTGTTCATCTGAATCACTTCGCTGCGTTCGGCCGCACTGCTGAAATCGCGGCCAAGGGTGGCTTCGAGCGTGAAGCGGTTCGACACGATGTAATAACCCATGCCGGACAGCGTCACATAGAAGCGCAACGGATCGACGTTGGTGCGAAACAGTCCCGCGCGTTGACCCCGCTCGAGAATGCCGCCGAGCGTGGCGACGATCGGCGAGATCATTTCGCGGATGCGTGTCGACTTCTGCATGTAGCGTGCTTCATGCAGATTTTCGTTGTTGATGAGACGCAGCAGTTCGGGATGATCGCGGTAGTAATCCCAAACAAAATGCGCGAGCCGCGTGACCGCCTCGACCGGCGCGATGCCGGCCAGTTCGAGCGTGCGTTCCGCTTCGTTGAGCGCGCTGAACGCGTGCTCGAGTACCGCAGTAAAAAGCTGCTCCTTGCTACCGAAGTAGTAATAGAGCATGCGTTCATTCGTCTCCGCGCGGCGGGCGATCTGATCGACGCGCGCGCCGAATAGCCCACCATTTGCAAACTCTTCGGCCGCCGCAAGCAGAATGCGGCGCCGCGTGCCTTCAGGATCTCTTTTGATTTTCGGCTGATTCATGGTGGCATCATCTTCGTGAGCCGCGTTATCCGGATCGCGCCGCCGGTCTCTCCTCGGACCTTGCACCGACAGCGTTGAACGGGCGCGCCATGGTTGGGGGACACCCTTCTGCGGTCTTTCGAAAAAGCGCTTCGATTATGGCACATGGATTGCGGATGGCAATTGGGGAAATCGGCGATAATGTGCTATTTAGTTCAAGCTGTGCGGCCGCAAGCCAAGCCCCAACGTCGTGACCGTGACAGACAATAAAACACTCGCAGATCGCATTGAAGATCTGCTCCCCCAGACGCAATGCACGAAGTGCGGTTACCCCGCGTGCCGGCCTTATGCCGAAGCCGTCGCGAGCGGCGAAGCCCTCTATAACCAGTGCCCGCCGGGCGGTGCCGAAGGCGTCGCGCGTCTCGCTGCGTTGCTCGGCAAGCCGGTGCTCGCGCTCAATTCCGCCAACGGCGCCGAAAGGCCCCGGCCGTTGGCGGTTATCGACGAACAGGTTTGCATCGGCTGCACGTTGTGCATGCAGGCGTGTCCGGTGGACGCGATAGTTGGCGCACCGAAACAGATGCATACGGTAATCGCCGATCGCTGCACCGGCTGCGATCTGTGCGTGCCGCCCTGCCCGGTCGACTGTATCGCGCTACCGCCGGTCACCGGTGCGGCAACCGGTTGGGACGCGTGGAGCCAAAGCCAGGCCGACGCGGCGCGCGAGCAACATAACCGGCGTGAAGGGCGCCTTGCGCGCGAACGCGAAGCCGCCGAGGCGCGTGCTGCAGCGCGGCGAGCCGGCAGCGGCGCCCCTGCCGCAGCGGCACAAACAGCCCAAACGATCGAAGCCGGCGCGACGGCTGCACCGGCGGCCGCCGCCGTGGAAGACGCCGACGCGAAGAAACGCGCGATCATTCAGGCCGCGCTCGAACGCGCTCGCAAGAAGAAAGAAGAATTGGCGGCCAAGGGACAGGGACCGCTGAACACCGAGCAGGTCAGCGCGGACGTGCAAGCGCAGATCGACGCCGCCGAAGCACGCCGCCGCCGTCTCGCACTCGCCGCAG
Source organism: Paraburkholderia bryophila (assembly GCF_003269035.1). Classification (GTDB taxonomy): domain Bacteria; phylum Pseudomonadota; class Gammaproteobacteria; order Burkholderiales; family Burkholderiaceae; genus Paraburkholderia; species Paraburkholderia bryophila. The sequence continues at coordinate 159,690 of NZ_QLTK01000004.1, forward strand.
GCAATGCCGGCGCCGGCCAGAGCGACGACAGCTCGGCCAACACCACCCCCGCCGGCGCCGCCGCCAAAACCGGCCCGTCGTCCAAGCCGCACTAACAGCCCCCGCACCCGCACGCTCACTCAGCATGAACGCGAACAAACGCCGCGCCATCTACGAAACGCTTCAGAGTCTCAACCCGCATCCGACCACCGAGCTCGAGTACACCTCGCCGTTCGAACTGCTGATTGCCGTGCTGCTGTCCGCACAGGCAACCGACGTGTCGGTCAACAAGGCGATGCGCAAGATGTTTCCGGTCGCGAACACGCCGCAGCAGGTGTTCGATCTCGGCGAGGAAGGCGTGACCGGGTATATCAAGACCATCGGCCTGTACCGGACCAAGGCAAAGAACGTCATCGCGACCTGCCGGATTCTGCTCGACCAGTACGGCGGCGGAGTGCCCGAAGATCGCGAGGCGCTCGAAAGCCTGCCGGGTGTCGGCCGCAAGACCGCCAACGTCATTCTGAATACCGCGTTCGGTCATCCGACCATCGCCGTGGACACGCACATCTTTCGGGTTGCCAATCGAACCGGCCTGGCGCCCGGCAAAGACGTGCGCACGGTCGAAGCGGCGCTGGAGAAATTCACGCCCGCCGAGTTCAGGCAGGACGCGCACCACTGGCTGATCCTGCACGGCCGGTATGTGTGCAAGGCGCGCAAGCCGGAATGCTGGCATTGCGTGATCGAACCGCTCTGCGAGTTCCGGCCGAAGACACCGCCGCCGGATCTATGAGCGCCCGCCCGGCGGGGCGCCCGGTCCCGGCGTAAAATGTTGCGCTTCACGGGCGGCTCGCCGCCCCACATAACGCCTCACCCACAGCACCGGTCCCACGATGTTCAATCCCAGCCGCGACGAAGTCCGCCTCTTTTTCACCGACACCTGGCGCAAGCAGCGCCAAGGCGAAATTCTGACGCCGCTGGAGGCGATCGCCGCCGACTGGATCGTCGAGCACCCCGAATACCACGCCGACCTCACCGACGGCGACGCCGCGCAAGCCCAGGACTACTCGCCCGAGCGCGGCCAGACCAATCCGTTCCTGCATCTGTCCATGCATCTGGCGATCACCGAACAGTTGTCGATCGACCAGCCGCCCGGCATTCGCGCGGCGCACGAGCGGCTCGCAGCGCGGCTCGGCTCGACCCACGAGGCGCAGCACGCGATCATGGACTGCCTCGGCGAGACCATCTGGGAAGCACAGCGCACCGGCACACCGCCGGACACGGACGCGTATCTGCAGCGTATCGAGCGGCGCGCCACTCGCGACTGACGTCCGAGACAAACCCAAAACCGACGCCCCAAAAGCAAACACCCCGCCGAAGCGGGGTGTTTGCTTTTCGATCCGGAAGCCGTAGCGCAACCAGCCGGACGCGCTGCTTACTTCTTCTGCACCAGATCGCCGTTCAGCGATTCGACATAAGCGGCGATGTCTTTCATATCGCCTTGCGACAAGCTCTGCACCTGCGCCTGCATGATCGCGTTGTTGCGACCGAGATGCGGGTTGCCGTTGCCCATCTGGTATTGGCGCAGCGCCCAGTAAATGTAATCGGCGTGCTGACCGGCGAGCTTCGGATACTCCGGGCTCACCGGCTTGTTCAGGTTGACACCATGGCACGCCGCGCAGTTGTGGGCGTCGGCCAGCACCTTGCCGTTGCCGGCGTCGGCGGCATGCGCGACGTTCGCTGCAACCAGACCGATTACTGCCGCCGACGCGCATGCAGCCTTGAACACCGTGTGGAGTGCCTGTTGTGGCTTATTCATGAATTCTCCTATCCCGCGAATTGATTAACCGGGTGACTGGGCGGACAACCGCGGCCGATCACTTGTCGGGATTGCTTTTCGAAGAGGAATTTTGCGCTGCGTAGTAAGCGGCGATGTCGGCGATGTCCTGATCGGACAGCGACGTGGTGATCGCATGCATGGTTTCGAAGTGGCGGTCGCCCTTCTTGTAACCGTGCATGGCGTTTTCGAGGTACTGCTGATTCTGGCCGCCCAGCATGGGCACCCGGTACACCTCAGGGTAAGCCGTACGGTATTCGGGAATGCCGTGGCAGCCGATACACATTGCGACCTTGCCCTGGCCCGCCTTGGCGTTGCCTACGACATCCGCTGCCTGCACACTGGCCGCGTAGCCCGCGAGCACCGACAGCGCTGCGATCACGACGTGTTTGCCGACGAATTTATTCATAGCATGTAACCTGGCATGAGGGGAACGGGCGCCCAAAAAGGCAACGGCCCGCGCCGTTCTTCTTATAGGGTAGCCACGCAGGCCAAAAAAATCGGGCTAATTGTACCGCGACGCTGCGCGAAACGTCCACCGAGCGGGGTGGGCAGCCCCGGCGACCCGCCTACCGGGCCTACCGGGCGAGCGTTTCGGGCCAGTCTCCCGCACCTGACAGACACCGGCCCCGGCGTGCGGCAACGCGGGTCACACCTTACGCGAGCCCGTTTCAGGCCAACAGGCCTTCTGACTTATACTGGGTTTTTTCCCAAAAAAGAGCATCTCGCCATGCGTTTCGAAGGCTCATCGCAGTACGTCGCCACCGACGACCTCAAGCTCGCGGTCAACGCCGCGATGACGCTGAAGCGCCCGCTGCTCATCAAGGGCGAACCCGGCACCGGCAAGACCATGCTCGCGGAAGAAGTCGCCGCCGCGCTCGGTATGCCGTTGCTGCAGTGGCATATCAAGTCCACCACCAAGGCCCAGCAAGGGCTCTACGAGTACGACGCGGTGTCGCGCCTGCGCGATTCGCAGCTCGGCGACGAACGCGTCAAGGACATCCGCAATTACATCGTGAAGGGCGTGCTGTGGCAGGCCTTCGAGGCGGACGAGCAGACCGTGCTGCTGATCGACGAGATCGACAAGGCCGACATCGAGTTTCCGAACGATCTGCTGCGCGAACTCGACCGCATGGAGTTCTACGTGTACGAGACGCACGAGTTGATCCGCGCGAAACATCGCCCGCTCGTGATCATCACGTCGAACAACGAGAAGGAATTGCCCGACGCGTTTCTGCGCCGCTGCTTTTTCCACTACATCAAATTTCCCGATCCGGTCACGATGCAGCAGATCGTCGAGGTGCACTACCCCGGCATCAAGAAAGAACTGCTGGCCGCGGCCATGCAGAGCTTTTTCGAACTGCGCAATGTCGCCGGCCTGAAGAAGAAGCCGTCCACCTCGGAACTGCTCGACTGGCTCAAGCTGCTGCTCGCCGAAGACATTCCGCCCGAAGCGCTGCGCTCGACCGACCAGAAGCAGATCATCCCGCCGCTGCACGGCGCGCTGCTGAAGAACGAACAGGACGTGAGCCTGTTCGAACGGCTGATCTTCATGAACCGCAATAACCGTTAATCGCCGTCCGGCGCGTGCACGAGCCGGCGCCGCACAGGCGCCGACACAACGCCGCCCGTCGCCGACGAGCCCGTCACACCGACCACCCGCCGAGGACCCAGCATGCTGATCGACTTCTTCTACTCGCTGCGCGCCGCCAGGCTGCCGGTGTCGGTGAAGGAATATCTGACACTGCTCGAGGCGCTCAAGGCCAACGTGATCGCGCCGTCGCTCGACGAGTTTTACTACCTCTCACGCATCACGCTGGTCAAGGACGAGCAGTATTTCGACAAGTTCGACCAGGCGTTCGGCGCCTATTTCAACGGCGTCGCGAAAGCGTCCGAACTGGCCTTCGACGTCCCGCTCGACTGGCTGAAGAAGAAGCTGCAACGCGATCTGTCGCCGGAGGAAAAAGCGCAGATCGAAGCCATGGGCGGCCTCGACAAGCTGATGGAGCGCCTCAAGGAACTGTTCGACGAGCAGAAAGAGCGCCACGAAGGCGGCAGCAAGTGGATCGGCACGGGCGGCACCTCGCCGTTCGGCAACGGCGGCTATAACCCGGAAGGCGTGCGGATCGGCGGCGACGCGGCGGGCAACCGCACCGCGGTCAAAGTGTGGGAATCGCGCGCTTATCGCGACTACGACGACCAGGTCGAGATCGGCACCCGCAATATCAAGGTCGCGCTGCGCCGTCTGCGCCGCTTCGCGCGCGAAGGCGCCGCCGAGGAACTCGACCTGCCCGACACGATTCGCAGCACCGCCGCGAACGCCGGCTGGCTCGACCTGAAGATGGTCCCGGAGCGGCACAACAAGGTGAAGGTGCTGATGCTGCTCGACGTGGGCGGCTCGATGGACGACCACATCAAGCGCGTCGAGGAACTGTTCTCGGCCGCCAAGGCCGAGTTCAAGCACCTCGAGTTCTACTACTTCCACAACTGTGTGTACGATTTCCTGTGGAAGAACAACCGCCGCCGCCACGCCGAACGCATGCCGACGTGGGACGTGCTGCACAAATTCACGCCCGACTACAAGCTGATCTTCGTCGGCGACGCAACCATGAGCCCGTACGAAGTGCTGCAGCCGGGCGGCTCGGTCGAATACAACAATCCCGAGGCCGGCGCGGTCTGGCTACGGCGACTCGCCGACCACTTCCCGCATCACGCGTGGCTCAATCCCGAACCGGAAGGGCTCTGGGCGTATCGCCAGTCGGTCAGCGCGATCCGCGAGGTGCTCGGTCACCGCATGTATCCGCTCACGCTCGCCGGGTTGGAGACCGCCATGCGTGCGCTGAGCAAATAAATCCGTTCGTGCTTTATCTTCACCTGCTTCACCTTCAACTATAAGAAAGCTGCCGCATGCGTCCGTCTGCCTCCCCCGATGTGTCCCCGTCCGCCATGCCGCCGGGACGTTCCAACCCGTTCGCCGACACCTCGCTGTCCACCATCGTCGCCGGTTTCGTCGCGATGATGACCGGCTATACCAGCTCGCTCGTGCTGATGTTCCAGGCGGGTCAGGCCGCGCATCTGAGCGATGCGCAGATTTCGTCGTGGATCTGGGCGCTGTCGATCGGCATGGCCGTCTGCACGATCGGCCTGTCGCTGCGCTTTCGCGCGCCGATCGTGATCGCCTGGTCCACGCCCGGCGCGGCGCTGCTGGTGTCGTCGCTGCCGCATGTGGCGTATCCCGAGGCGATCGGCGCGTTTATCGTCTGCGCGGTGCTGCTGACAGTGGTCGGTCTGACCGGCTGGTTCGACACGCTGATGAAAAAAATCCCGGCCGGTATCGCCTCGGCTTTGCTGGCGGGGATTCTGTTCGAGATCGGCATTGAAATTTTTCGCGCCGCGCAATTTCAGACCGCGCTCGTGCTGACCATGTTCTTCACCTATCTGATCGTCAAACGGCTGGCTCCGCGCTATGCGATCGTGACGACGCTGATCGTCGGCACGGCGGCCGCCGGCGGCCTCGGTCTGCTCGATTTCAGCCGCTTTCACGTGGCGCTCGCGCATCCGGTGTTCACGATGCCGGCGTTTTCGCTCGCGGCCAGCGTCAGCATCGGCATTCCGCTGTTCGTCGTCGCGATGGCGTCGCAGAACGTGCCGGGCATCGCCGTGCTGCGCGCGGACGGCTACAGCACGCCGTCGGCGCCGCTGATTTCGACGACCGGCCTCGCCTCGCTGCTGCTCGCGCCGTTCGGTTCGCACGGCATCAATCTTGCGGCGATCACGGCGGCGATCTGCACCGGCCCCGAGGCGCACGAAAACCGCGACAAGCGCTACACCGCGGCGGTCTGGTGCGGCATTTTCTATCTGATCGCCGGGGTGTTCGGCGCGACCATCGCCGCGCTGTTCGCGGCACTGCCGAAGGCGCTGGTGGTGTCCGTCGCGGCGCTGGCGCTGTTCGGCTCGATCATGAGCGGCCTCGCCAATGCGATGCAGGACGTCAGGCAGCGCGAAGCGGCGCTGGTAACGTTCATGGTGACGGCCTCCGGGCTGACCCTGCTGTCGATCGGCTCGGCGTTCTGGGGGCTGGTGGCGGGCGTGGTGACCCAGGTGGTGCTGAACGCGCGGCGTGCCTGAGCGCCCGCCATCCCTCGAAATCATGGTGAACGGATTGCTCTGGGCAAGTGTCAACCCTGCATCAGGCGATCCGCCATAGAATAGAAGCATCCGGCAGCGCTTTCCGTCAAAATGCCCGGGCACCATGACGGGCAGCGCTGCAGCGTGACCCGCGGCCGCCGGCACTGGTGAATCCGATCAGTCCGGCGGCGATCTCATTTCTCCTGAACCACGGCGCGCATGCGCCCTGAAGGCTCGAACATGACAACCGCACTCGACCAACTCAAGCAATACACCACCGTCGTCGCCGATACCGGCGACTTCCAGCAGCTTGCCCAGTACAAGCCGCAGGACGCGACCACCAACCCGTCGCTGATTCTGAAGGCTGTTCAGAAAGACGACTACAAGCCGCTGCTCGAAAAGACCGTGAAGGCGCACGCGTCGAAGCCGGTCGGCGCGATCATCGACCAGTTGCTGATCGCGTTCGGCACCGAAATCCTCAAGATCATTCCGGGCCGCGTGTCGACCGAAGTCGATGCACGCCTGTCGTTCGACACCGAAGCGTCGATCGCCAAGGGCCGCGAGTTGATCGCGCTCTACCAGGATCACGGCATTGGCCGCGAACGCGTGCTGATCAAGCTCGCGTCCACGTGGGAAGGCATCCGTGCGGCCGAAGTGCTGCAGAAGGAAGGCATCCACTGCAACATGACTCTGCTGTTCTCGCTCGCACAGGCCGCGGCGTGCGCCGAAGCGGGCGCGCAACTGATTTCGCCGTTCGTCGGCCGTATTTACGACTGGTACAAGAAGAACGCCGGCAGCGCGTGGGACGAAGCGAAAGACGGCGGCGCCAACGATCCGGGCGTCAAGTCGGTGCGCCGCATCTACGCGTACTACAAGAAGTTCGGCTACAAGACCGAGGTGATGGGCGCGAGCTTCCGCACCCCGGGTCAGGTTCTGGAACTGGCCGGCTGCGATCTGCTGACCATCAGCCCGGATCTGCTGCAAAAGCTGCAGGAAAGCACCGAGAAGGTCGAACGCAAGCTGTCGCCGGATGTCTCGCAGGGCGCGGATATCGAACGCGTGCCGGTGGACGAATCGTCGTTCCGTTTCCTCGTCAACGACGAAGCCATGGCGACCGAAAAGCTCGCCGAAGGCATCCGCGCGTTCGCGGCGGACGCGGTCAAGCTGGAAAAGCTGATCGAAGCGCTGCGTTGATTGCAGTCGGCGGTGGGATTGGCGGCGGCGCAGTAAGTCGCCGCGCTTGACGCGAAGTTTGTTCTGCAAACGGCCCCGGACCTGACGGTTCGGGGCCGTTTGCCGTTTACAGCAGCCCGCTCCGCCCTACGACATAAAGTCACGATCCCGCCGCAACGGACGACTACAATTTTCACCACGTCCGTCCTTCGTGGCCGTTTACCGAGGGTCGCCGGCGCCTGCTGTTCCTACTTCAGGAGACGATCATGTCCGTTCAGCCTTACGTGTTTTTCAACGGCCGTTGCGAAGAAGCGCTCGACTATTACACCGAGAAACTCGGCGCCGAAGTGCTGCTCAAGATGCGCTACAAAGACGCGCCGCCCGACCCGCACAACCCGCCGCGCGCCGGCCTGGAAGAAAAAATCATGCACGTGTCGATCAAGATGGGTTCGACCGTCTGGATGGCTTCGGACGGTCATTGCGATCCCGCCGCCAAAATGGAAGGCTTCGCGCTGTCTCTTACCGCCGAACCCGCCGTCGCCGAACACTACTTCAACGCGCTCGCCGACGGCGGCCAGGTGACGCTGCCGTTTCAACCGACCTTCTGGAGCAAGGGCTTCGGCATGGTGCTGGACCGCTTCGGTCTGATGTGGATGGTGACGTTACCGGAAGACTGAACACGCCGTCGCCCCATGCCGCAGACGCGGCTAAACCTTCAGCAAGGTCCGCGAATGCCGTTCGATATTCCAGTTCGGCTCGGTTTCCAGCAATAGCTCGCGCAGCCGGTCCACCTGTTCGGCGAGCCGCTGACCGAGCCAGTACGGCCCCTGCAGATCGGCCGGCAATTTGAGCGCCGCGTCGCCATGCGCCTGCGCGAGCGGCGACGCGGCCGGAATGCCAAAATGCGTCGCCCGGCCGAAGCGCAAACCGCGCGATATCGCCAGCAGAATCGCCCGCACGGCGCGCACTTCGGCGCCGCACTGCGCACCATACGCGGCGCGTGCCATCGCGTCGGCGTGCATCAGCGGACCGGTGGCGAGCAGTTCGAGCGAACTGAGCACCGAACGGTGCAACCGCTGGATCTCCTCGAGTCTGGACTGCGGCACGTCGATCTCTTTTGCGACCGAGGGCATCAGCGCGCGCAACTGCACCAGCCGCTTGTTGATCGCCAGAAAGTGCTGGACCTGTTCTTCCTCGCTGATCGTCTCGCCATCGATCAGCCGCGTGTAGATGCGCGCGCATTCGCGCAGATTGGCCGCGATGCCGTAGCGCCACGAATAGGTGGCATGCAGCGGCAGCGCGAACGAAAACGCCAGCGCGATCACAATGCCGATCAGCACGTTCAGCGTGCGCCACAGCCCGACGTCGATCAGGTTGTCGCCATGCCCGGCGACGATGCACATCGTAATCGCCGTCAACAGCCCGATGTACCCGGACGAGCCGATCGCGAACCACGCGCAGATCGCCGCGACGATCGACATCAGCACATAGGTCAACGGCAGCGAGCCGGTGAAATTCTGCACCAGGATCAGCGCGAGTCCGATGGTCGCGCCGAGCAGCGTGCCGGCCGCGCGCTCGGCGGCTTTCTTGCGGATATTGCCGTGATGCTGCAAGCCGCCGATCACCACCAGCAACGTCACCGACGACCAGATGCCATGCGGAATGTCGATACCGGTGGTCGCGAGAATCGACACCAGCATCGCCAGGCCAACGCGCAGGCTATGCAGCACCTTCGCGTGGCGATAGCGGTAATACGGCGAGGTGATCGCGCGCACCATCCGGCTGAGCGCCGAGCGGCGGGGAATCACGGTGTGGGAATCGGCAGAGGCCATGGCGGCGCGGCGAAGCCTTCGAAACACAGTTCCGCTATCGTGCCCTGAACTGTCCTATAAAGACAGACGCCCGCGAACTTTCGTCCGCGGGCGCCGTTATTTTTCATGCTGCGATGCTGCGATGGAACCAGTCAGACGCGGTTAGCCCTCGACCGCATCCAGATAGTCTTCCGGACGCGTGCGATCCTCCGCGCGCTGCATGCCGAACGCACGCACCAGCAGGCTGACCACCACCGACACCACCAGGTTCACGATCAGCGACCACACCGCCGCGTAGCCCGGAATCGCCAGACCGAACAGGTGGATCGTGAAGATCGAGCCCGCCAGCTTCAGCGAAATCGCCATCCACGTGCCGGTTGCAATCCCCACCGCCCAACCGGCCAGCAGGCCGCGATAGTCGAGCACGCGCGTGTACAGACCGAGCACGATCGCCGGCAGCGTCTGGATGATCCAGATCCCGCCGAGCAGTTGCAACTGGATCGCGTACGTGAGCGGCAGACCGAGAATGAACGCGACCGCGCCGACCTTCACGATCAGCGAGACCAGCTTCGCGACATTGGTCTCCTGCTCGTGCGACATGTTGCGGTTCACGAACTCCTTATGGATGTTGCGCGTGTACAGATTGGCCGCCGCGATCGACATGATCGCCGCCGGCACCAGCGCGCCGATCCCGATCGCCGCGAACGCCACGCCGACGAACCACGACGGGAAGAAGTGCAGGAACAGCGCCGGCACCGCGAAGTTCGGGCCGAACGCCTTGAAGTACGGCGCGAATTCCGGCATGTCCTTCACGCCCGAGGCCAACGCCATGAAGCCGAGCAGCGCGAGCAGGCCAAGTACCAGCGAATAAGCCGGCAGCATCGCCATGTTGCGGCGGATCGTGTTACCCGACTTCGACGACAGCACCGCGGTGATCGAGTGCGGATACAGGAACAGCGCGAGCGCCGAGCCCACCGCCAGTGTGGCGTACGCGCTGTAGCCGTTCAGGCTCGACACGTCCGGCGCCTTCAGCAGCAGCTTGGCCGGCGGCACGATGCTGAAGATATGCCCGAAGCCGCCCAGTTGCGGCGGAATCACGATGATCGCGGCAAAGATCACGATGTAGATCAGGACGTCCTTCACCACCGCGATCATGGCCGGCGCGCGCAGGCCCGAGGTGTACGTGTAGGCCGCCAGAATCGCGAACGCGATGATCAGCGGCAGATCGCCGACGAAGCCCTTGGTGTCGAAACCGAGCGCGCCGATCACCACTTCGATACCGACCAGTTGCAGCGCGATATACGGCATGGTCGCGACGATACCGGTCACGGCGATCGCGAGGGCGAGCATGCGGCTGCCGTAGCGTGCCGACACGAAGTCCGCCGATGTCACGTAGCCCTGACGTTTGGCGATGCTCCACAGTTTCGGGAACACCACGAACGCGAACGGATAGATCAGGATCGTGTAAGGCAGCGCGAAGAAACCGGTTGCGCCCGCACCGAACACCAGCGCCGGCACGGCGATGAAGGTGTACGCGGTGTACAGGTCGCCGCCCAGCAGGAACCAGGTGACGATGGTGCCGAAGCGCCGGCCGCCGAGGCCCCACTCTTCCAGATGGGCGAGATCGCCGCGCCGCCAGTGGGCCGCGACAAAGCCGAGAATCGTGACGCCGATGAAAAACAGCACGAAAACGAAGGTTGCAGTGGCGTTCATTAGCGTGCGCCCCCTTGCGGACCGCTCGTGGAGCGCGTCTTGGTCTTGAAGTACACGAGCGCCGTGATAACGGCGCTGATCAGCACCCACAGGAGCTGATACCAGTAGAAGAACGGAAAATCGAACAGTTGCGGTTCGACCTTGTTGTATGACGGCACCCAGATCATCGCGATCCAGGGCAACAGCAGCAACCAGAGCCAGTGCTTGCTGGCCTTGTTCGCGTCGGCGTCGTGAGCCATGACGTCTCCTCTTCCCTATTATTGAAATGTTGTTGGCCCGTGTTTGACGGGTGGTGGATCCCGTCGCGGATAGCCACGGGCGCCCCGAAAGCTTCGAAAGAGTATAGGAGCCGCGAACGTGCGGTCAAGCAGGGACGACCCGAGGCGCGGGCGTGCTGCTGGGGCGCGCGCAGCGGCGGTTTAGCGGAAACGAGGGGGTACTGCGGACTGCGGACTGCCGAACCGTCGCATGCACGCAACGGGTGGGCGCGAAGCCCTGGGGAAGTCGAACCGGCCTCGGCCGGCCCGACCCTTACAGCATCAGATCGCGAACGACTCGCCCTGCTGCCCGGTCGATTCCTGCAGACCCTTGATCCACTTGCGGGCCGGCAAGCCGAGTTCCGCTTCGATCAGCTTCGCGCGCGCTTGCAGCGCCGCGAACGGCACGTCGAGCGCCGGGCCCGAGAATGCGATCGCGATACGGTTGCCGTCATGCACTTCCGGCAGCGCGATCACGCGGCCGTCGAAGGCTTCGTTCAGGCGCTTCATGTTGCGCACGAAACTCGGATGATCGCCGAACAGATTCACCGTCATCACGCCCGCGTCGGTCAGGCACGCGCGCGCCGCGCGGTAGAAACCGACGCTGTCGAGCACCGGACCGCGCGCGGTCGCGTCGTAGACATCGACCTGCAGCGCGCCGATCGTGCCGTGGTTGGCGCTGTCGTTGACGAAGTCCCACGCGTCGGTTTCGTGCACGGTCAGGCGTGCGTCGTCGTGCGGCAATTCGAACATCGTGCGGGCGGCCACCACCACCGCCGGGTTCAGTTCGACCGCCTCGACTTTCGCGCGCTTCAGGAAGCGGTACGCGAACTTGGTCAGCGCCGCCGCGCCCAGACCGAGTTGGACGACGCGCCTGGGCGTTTCGATGAACAGCAACCAGGCCATCATTTGCTGCGCGTATTCGAGTTCGATGTGATCCGGCTTGCGCAGACGCATGGCGCCTTGCACCCATTCCGTGCCGAAATGCAGGAAGCGCACACCGCCTTCTTCGGAGAACGTCACCGGGGCGAAACGCGGCTTGCGCGGCGTTTCGATTTGCGGCGCGTCGTGCAGATCGTCGTCGTGCAATGCGCGCTTCCTGCTGCGCACGGCTGGCTGCTTGCCGCCGGTAGCAGCGGTATCGGCGTCGCGATGGCGGAAGGCACGCGCTTCGGCCGAAGCGCGCTTGATCAATTTCGTCATGTGAGGATGTCGCGCCAGAGGCACAATTTTTGGTCGAACGAGAGCATAGCATTCGCCGGACTGGACGAAGGCAAGACCAGGGTAGCGTAGCCGGCGGCGCCGATGACCGGCGCGAAACGGCCGGCCGTCTTGCCGTTGAAGCAGACTTTCGCGAGCTGCGGCGCGTGTGCGCGCAACGACGCGAAGTCGTTGGGGCTCGCGTTGCGGATCGCCACGTCGAGGCTGCCCTCGCGTTCGCAGGCGGCGAGCACGTCCCACACGCCGATGCCATGCGCGAGCAGGCGGCGCAGACGTTCTTCGTAAGTGAGCGTGGGGAGCGGTTCGTCGAGCACGGTGCCAACGAGACGCCAGAACTGGTTACGCGGATGCGCGTAATACTGCGTCGCGGCCAGCGACGCTTCGCCGGGAAAGCTGCCCAGAATCAGCGTGTGGGTATCCGCCGCGACGACGGGAGGAAAGCCGCGCAGCATCAGCGGCCTCGCTCGCTGGATGCACGCACCGCCGCTGGATCTTCCAGTGCGATTTCCTTCGAGGCATGCGCGCGCGACGCGGTGTGTTCAAGCGGACGGCCGTGCTCGCGCACACGCGGGTGCGCGGCATGCGGCGATTGGGCCAACGCGTTCGCGTCATCGACGCCGGAAGAAACCATCGCGGCGAGATGCGACCACAGCGCGGGCAGAAAGCATTCCGTCACCATCAGCGGCGCACCGTGGCGCTCGAATACCGAGCGGCGCGCGACCAGCGTATGCGGCGACAAAAAACCGGTCGCGGCCATTTCACGCGCCGCCAACCGGTACAACGGATGACGTTCGGTCAGGCGCCGGCTCACCAGCGCCGAACGCGCGACGCTGCTGTCGCTATACAGCAGCTCGGCCAATGGCCGCGTGCGCAAACGCCGGGTGGCCTGCCACACGCCGACGCTCGCGGCGAGCGGCGTCACACTATGCGCGGCGACGAACGGCACGCCCGCCACCGACAGCACCACTTCCCGCACCCACACCGGCGCGCGTGGCGCGAGGCCGAGCGCGGCGGATTCGTCGGTCCATGGCAACGCGACGCTTTCACGCGTGACCCGCACTGCGACCGCACCGAGCGCGCGCAGATGCGCGGTCAGCGAACCGCCGCGCGTCAGCCAGTCTTTCTGGGCGGCGCTGAAGCCGGGTAAAGGAGCAACCCGCCAATGGGCGTCGGCGGCATCGAAACGGATAGGCATGGTGTCGGATTATAGCGGCGCTACGCGACGAGCCTGTGCCGGCCGCACCAGGGCATCCAGGGGCGGCTAGCCCTCGACATTCGCCCACGCATTCGCCCACGCCCCACACCTACGGTTTGCAGGCCGTTATCGCCTGCAAACAGATTTTGACCCGCTCGACCACCGGCGCCCAGTCCCCCGGACGCGGCTGCCTGAACAGTTCCAGCGAGTCGTACCAGGGTTGCGCCTCCTCGTTGCCCCACGACCAATGCGACACGTGATCGAGCATCGCGAGGACCGGCCGCCCGAGCGCGCCGCCGAGGTGCAACGGCGCGCTATCGATGGTTACCAGCGCATCGAGCACGCCGAGATGCGCCGCGACGTCGTCGAATCCGCTTGCATAGGCCGCCGTCAGATCGCACACGCGATACCCCTGCGCGATCAGCGCCGCCACGTCGTCGTGACGGCCGGGCGTGAGCGGGTGGAACACGATGTCCGGCAGCCTCAGCAGCGCCGCGAGCGCGGCCGGCGGAATCGAGCGCTTCGCATCGCGCCGATGCGTCGGACTGCCGGACCACACCAGACCGACGTGATGCCGTGCATCCGGAGCGCAGGCGTGGATCCGCTCACGCCATGCGGCCATCTTCACGATGTCGGCCTGCAGGTATGGCGCGCCACGTAGTTCGTCGGGCCGCAGATCAAGCGCGAGCGGCAGGCTCATCATCGGCCAGGCGTAGTCGGGCGTGCCGAGCGGCCCCTCCTCGATCGACACACAATCCGCGTAAAACCGCGCGAACAGCGGTTGCAAGGGGCGGCGCACGGCCAGCACCAGGCGGCCGCCTTCGGCACGCACGCGCGCAGCCAGTCGCGGCACGAAACGAACCATCTGGATATCGTCGCCGCTACCCTGCTCGCTATGCACGACCAGCGTTTTGCCTGCCAACGATTCGCCCCGCCAGCGCGGACACAGCGCCGCCATCACGTTGACGATGTTGTTGGGCTCGCGGTCGTTGCGCGCGAGCCGCGCCTCGAAGCGCGGCCAGGCGCACGCCCATGCGCCGCGCCGCAATTCCAGATCGGCCAGGTCGACGGCCGCCTCGACCATCGAGGGATCGAGGGCCAGCGCCGCCCGCAACGCTGCTTCGCTCGCGTCGTAGCGCGCCTGCTCGGCCAGATACATGCCAATGGCCGCCGACACGTGCGGATTGCCGGGCGCGGCGCGATCGACGGCGCGCATGGTCGCTTCCGCTGCGGCAGCGTCGTTGCTTTGCCACTGCGCGTGGCTGAGTTGCCAGGCCATTTCCGCATCCGCGGGATGGCGCGCGAGCCGCTCGCGGCAGAGACGTTCGACCGCCGGCCAGTCGCGAATCTCGCGCAAGGCCAGCGCGAGTTGCAGCGGCAGTGCGGGATCGAGCTCGGGGTTGAGCGCGTAGGCCCGCGCGAGCGCAGCGCGGCGCTCGGTCTGTGCGGAGGATATTGCCAGGGCGGAATCGAGCATGGGAATTCACGGAAAGTCGTGACGCGCGAACGCGTCTTCGTTGAATAAGATCCGGCGCAAATGCGACCTGGAAGATTGCGATAAATCCTTCAGGCATCCGAATCTAGAATCCGAAAGAATAAGACGATCCCCCGCTATTACGTCTCATAAACCAATCTCAATTTATGATCGTTGATTCTGTTTAGTTAGTTACCCATACTTATCCCGGTCGACCAGACAGGCCATGCCTGCACGGCCGACATCATCGATAATTAACCATTCCGGAGTCACCCTTGAATACCGTCAACACGAAAGAAACGTCCGACCGAATCGCTCATCTGGCCGCGCTGGTTTTGCGGCGCGCATCGGTCACGTTTGCGGAGAAAGAACTCGCCGGTTCGGCACTGGCGCAGCATCACACGTCCAAACAGACCAGCCAGAAGATCGGCAGTCTGGCGGCCAAGGTACTGGCTGACCACGCGTCCTGCCACGAAGCCAAGGAACTGGCCGGCTGCGTGCTTTCGCAGGTCACGCATCTGAACCGGCCGGTTCCGGCCCGCTAAATTTCGCGCCGTAGTCCGGCACAGCCAAAAAAAATGCGCTGCCCAAAGGCAGCGCATTTTTCGACTCCCAGCGTCAACCGACCGCTGTTAATTCACACTCGTTAAACCGCGCTTATTACGCACGCGCCAGCAGCAACGCGTTGGTGCGCTTCACGAAGCTCGCCGGATCTTCCAGCGATCCGCCTTCAGCCAGCATGGCCTGGTCGAACAGCAGGTGGCACCAGTCGTCGAAGTTCGCGCTATCCGCGTGCAAGCCCTTCACCAGCGCATGTTCCGGATTCACTTCGAGAATCGGATGGAACGACGGCGCGTCCTGCCCCGCCGCCTTCAGCATGCGTTGCAGATAGCCGCTCATTTCGCCGTCGTCGGCCACGAGACAGGACGGCGAATCGGTGAGGCGGAACGTGAGACGCACGTCTTTCGCCTTGTCCTTCAGCGCTTCCTTCATCTTCTCGACGAGCGGCTTGAACTCTTCGCCGACCTTTTCCTGGGCCTGCTTTTCTTCATCGTTCAGCGCGCCCAGATCGAGATCGCCGCGCGCCACGCTTTGCAGCGGCTTGCCGTCGAATTCGTTCAGGAACGACAGCATCCATTCGTCGACGCGATCGGTCAGCAGCAACACTTCCACGCCCTTCTTGCGGAACACTTCGAGATGCGGGCTGTGAGTCGCGGCCAGCCAGGTGTCGGCGGTCACGTAGTAAATCTTCGTTTGCTCGGGCTTCATTCGCGCGACGTAATCGGCCAGCGACACCGTCTGCTCCGCCGTGTCCGTATGCGTCGACGCAAAGCGCACGAGCTTCGCGATCCGCTCGCGATTGGCGAAGTCTTCGCCGATGCCTTCCTTCAGCACCTGGCCGAATTCCTTCCAGAAACCGGCGTATTTGGCCTTTTCCGCTTCGTCTTCCGAATTGGCCAGCTCTTCGAGCATGGACAGCGAACGCTTGATCACGCCTTCGCGAATCGTCTTGACGTCACGGCTTTCCTGCAGGATTTCGCGCGACACGTTCAGCGGCAGATCGCTCGAATCGACCACGCCCTTCACGAAGCGCAGATAGCCCGGCAGCAGTTGCTCGGCTTCGTCCATGATGAACACGCGCTTCACGTACAGCTTCAGGCCGCCGCGATGGTCGCGATTGAACAGGTCGAACGGCGCGTGGGTCGGCACGTACAGCAGTTGCGTGTACTCGCTGCGGCCCTCGACGCGGTTATGCGTCCAGATGAGCGGGTCCTGATGGTCGTGCGCGAGGTGCTGGTAGAACTGCTTGTACTGCTCTTCGGTGATGTCGTTCTTCGAACGGGTCCACAGCGCGCTGGCCTGGTTGACGGTCTCGTCTTCCTCTTTCGTGACCATCTCGCTCTTTTCCGCGTCCCACTCTTCCTTGTGCATCAGGATCGGCAGCGCGACGTGGTCCGAGTACTTCTGAATGATCGACTTCAGACGATGCGACGACAGCAGCTCGTCTTCGTCGGCACGCAGATGCAGCGTGATGGTCGTGCCGCGCGCCGCGCGCTCGATGCTCTCGACCGCGAAGTCGCCCTCGCCGGCGCTTTCCCAGCGCACGCCTTCCGACGCCGGCAAACCGGCGCGGCGCGTTTCGACCGTGATCCTGTCGGCAACGATGAAGCCCGAATAGAAGCCCACGCCGAACTGGCCGATCAGCGCCGCGTCTTTCTGCTGGTCGCCGGAGAGCTTGCCGAAGAATTCCTTGGTGCCCGAACGGGCGATCGTGCCGAGGTTGGCGATCGCTTCGTCGCGGCTCATGCCGATGCCGTTGTCGTCTATCGTGACGGTGCGGGCGGCCTTGTCGTACGACACGCGAATCCGCAGGTTCGAATCGCCTTCGTACAACGCGCTGTTTTCGATCGCTTCGAAGCGCAGCTTGTCGGCCGCGTCGGACGCGTTCGAAATCAGCTCGCGCAGGAAAATTTCCTTGTTGCTGTACAGCGAATGGATCATCAGGTGCAGAAGCTGTTTCACTTCTGCCTGAAAGCTCATGGTTTCTTGTGCCATGGTCGGACTTCCTCTCTGTTACGAATGGGATTCAAATCGGGGTGATGCAGGACGCCTGGCGCGGCCGATGCGGCCGGTGTGGCCTTTGCAACGGGCCGCGCAGCGCCGGCGGCCGGCGCGCCGAGTCGATTCGTCGGTGCGTCAATTCGGCGACTACCGCATTGCCCGCGTATTTTGGGGCAAGCTCGCGCAGTTTCAAGAGGCGCGGCGCGCAACTCCGTCGAGATAGCGGGACAGAAACGTCGCCAGTTCCGGATCGCCGCAGTTGGCGATATTGAAGCGCATCCAGGTGGTCGGCGACTGCTGTGGCGAGAACAGGCTACCGGGCGTCAGCAGAAAGCCGGCTTCGTGGCCGGCGGCGGCCAGCGCGCCGGCGTCGACGCCGGTATCGGCCCACAGAAACATGCCGGCCGCGGGCGTCAGGAACAGCTTCAGGCCGGTCTTTTCCAGCATCCGCACGGATTTTTCGCGCACGCTGTCGAGCCGCACGCGCAGCCGCTCGACATGCCGCCGGTAATGGCCCTCGGTCAGAATCTTGTACAGCACCCGCTCGTTCAGTTCCGGGCTGGTCATGCCGACCAGCATCTTCTGATCGCTGACGGCCCGCGCGACGTCCGGCGCGCACGCGATAAAGCCGACGCGCAGATTCGGCGCGAGCGTCTTCGAAAAGCTGCCGAGGTAGATCACCCGCTTGAGCTGATCGAGACTCGCGAGCCGCGTGCCCGGATAGCTCGGCGGACACAGATCGCCGTAAATATCGTCTTCGACGACGATGAAATCGTAGGCCTCGGCGAGCCGCAGAATGCGAAACGCCTGGGCCGCCGTCAGCGACGTGCCGGTCGGATTCTGCAACACCGAGTTGATCACCAGCATCTTGGGCCGCCACGTCTCGACCAGCGCTTCGAGCGCGTCCAGGTCCGGGCCGTCCGGCGTGTACGGCATGCCGACCAGCCGCGCGCCCTGCGACACGAAACGCCCGAACATCTGAAACCACGCCGGATCGCCGACGATCACCGCATCGCCCGGCTTCACGTAAATGCGCGAGATCAGGTCGATGGCCTGCGTGACGCCGGACACCATCACGATCTGGTCCGGCGAGGCGCCGATCTCCAGCTCCTCGAGCCGCGTCTGCAATTGCTGGCGCAGCGGCAGAAATCCCTGCGGCGTGCCGATGCCGAGCATCTGCGCGCCGCTTTGCCGGCCGAGCGTGCGCAGCGCGTTGGTGATCAGATCGCCGTCGAGCCAGCGCATCGGCAAATAACCGAGACCCGGACTGCGCTCCGAGCGCGCACCGGTATGCAGCATGTTGCGCAGCAGCCAGACCACGTCGAGCGCGGCCGGCTCGGGCGTGGCGATGCTCGGCGCGCGCGTCTCGACCAGCGCCACCCCGCTCAGACGCTCGCGCACATAAAAGCCGGAGCCGCGCCGCGACTCCAGATAGCCTTGCGCGACCAGCCGCTCGTAGGCCTCGACCACCGTGAAGCGCGACACGCCTTTGTCCAGCGCGAGCTTGCGGATCGACGGCATGCGCATGCCGGGACGAAACACGCGTTCCTCGATACGGCGGCGGGCCCACTGCACGAGCTGCTCGACCAGCGTCATCGCGGTCGTGTCGTGCGGCGTGGGAATCTGGGCGAGCGGGACGGACATGACAGGCTCCAACTGTTCCCCGGAGGGGCGTCGTACAGGCGTACTGGAAAGTATCGAATCGATTGTACCGTTACTGTGCCGGTCGTCGTCGCTACATTTTGAGACAAGCAACGGGGCAACGCGACCCGGCCCCAGCGGGACGGATGGCCCGCCGGCCGCCAGCGATCCGGCAAGACCCGCCGAAAACACCCCGCGCATGGCCCGCCGATCCGGCAAACGGTTATGCTTACGGCCCCGGCAGCGCAGCCGCCCTACCCGGCGCGCGCGGCCCGCGCGACGCGCGCCGGCCGGCCGCAGAAAAACCGTTCTCCGTTTCCCGTTTCCCGATTCCGTCATGACCGCCCAAACGCTTCGTCTCGACCACCTCGTGATTTCCGCCCGCACCCTCGACGAGGGCACGCAGTACGTCGCCGACGCGCTGGGTGTCGCACCGGCCGGCGGCGGCGCGCATCCGCTGATGCGAACCCACAACCGTCTGCTGAACCTGTGGGGCGGCGTCTATCTGGAAGTGATCGCGATCGATCCGCACGCCGCCGCGCCAGCCGAGGGCAGCGCACCGCGCGCCCGTCTGTTCGCGCTCGACGACCCGGCCACCCAGGCGCGGCTCGACCACGGGCCGTACCTGTCGCACTGGGTGGCGCGGGTCGACCGGCCGAAGCGGCTGTCGACGTGGCAAACGCAGTATCCGCAGCGCATTGCGCCAATCGTGCCGATGACGCGCGGCGATTTCACATGGGGCCTCTCGGTGCCCGACGACGGCGCTTTCCCCAGTTGGCAAGGCGCCGGCGACGGCGTACTGCCGTCACTGATTCAATGGGACTCGGCGCACCATCCGTCGGCGTTCCTGCCGGATTCGGGCATCGCCCTGAAAGCCTTGAAAGGTACGCATCCGCAAGCCGAGCTCGTCGCGGCGCAGTTGCAATGGCTCGGCGCCGCGCATCTGATCGCGTTGCAGCCAGCCGAGGGCGCCGCGGCGCTCGTCGCCGAGTTCGATACACCCGAGGGTCTACGGACCCTTAATTAAAGCAGCGCGCGCGGGTCGCCGACTCGCGCGATAATTGAAGTTTTTGACCGGTTCCACCGATACCAGCAGAGGAAGACCATGGACCAAAGCGACTTGAAAGCCCCCACGTGGCAACTATCCGAACGCGCACGCAAGCTCACGAGCTCGGCGATTCGCGAGATTCTGAAAGTCACGGAACGGCCCGAAGTCATTTCGTTCGCGGGCGGTCTGCCCTCGCCGGCCACCTTCCCGGCTGAACGCATGCGCGAGGCATCGGACCGGATTCTGCGCGACTCGCCCGCCGCGGCGCTGCAATACAGCGCGACAGAAGGCTATCTGCCGCTGCGCGAATGGGTGGCCAAACGCTATTCGGTGAACGGCGCCCAGATCCGTGCCAGTCAGGTGCTGATCACCACCGGTTCGCAACAGGCGCTCGACCTGCTCGGTAAAGTGCTGATCTGTCCGGACAGCCCCGTGCTGGTCGAAACGCCCACCTACCTCGGCGCGCTGCAATCGTTCTCGATGTACGAGCCGCGCTACGTTCAGGTGCCGACTGACGAGCAAGGCCTGATTCCCGAAGGCCTCACGCCCGAGCTGACGGCCGGCGCGCGCCTGCTGTACGCGCAACCGAACTTCCAGAATCCGACCGGCCGCCGTTTGCCGGTCGAGCGCCGCCGCGCGCTCGCCGAGTTTGCGAAGACCGCGCCGTTCCCCGTGATCGAGGACGACCCGTACGGTGCGCTCGACTACGCCGGCGAGCCGTTGCCCACCATGCTCTCCATGGCGCCGGACCACATCGTCCACCTCGGTTCGTTCTCGAAGGTGCTGGCGCCGGGCCTGCGGGTCGGCTACATCATCGCGCCCGAAGAACTCATCTTCAAACTGGTGCAGGCCAAGCAGGCCACTGACTTGCACACGCCGAGCTTCACGCAGCGCATCGTCCACGAAGTGATCAAGGACGGCTTCCTCGACACGCACGTGCCGACCATCCGCGAGCTGTACCGCAATCAGTGCGAAGCCATGCTGGCCGCGCTCGAACGCTATATGCCCGAAGGCGTGAGCTGGAACCGTCCGGAAGGCGGCATGTTCGTGTGGGTGAATCTGCCCGCGCAGATCGACAGCATGAAACTGCTCGAAGAAGCCGTCGCGCAAAATGTCGCGTTCGTGCCGGGCGGACCGTTCTTCGCAAACGAGGCGCAACACAACACGCTGCGCCTGTCGTTCGTCACGGTGCCGCCGGCCAAGATCGACGAAGGCATGGCGCGTCTGGGCGCACTGATCCGCGCGAAGATTTAAGCGAAGCCTGCTTGCGCGCATAGCGCCCGGCAGGCACCTCCGAATTCCATCACTGACCAAGGACGCAACATGGCTCAAACCAATGTGTACGACAAGCTCAAGGAACTGGGCATCGAACTGCCGAGCGCCGGCGCGCCGGCCGCCGCTTATGTGATGAGCGCGCAAAGCGGCAACACGGTGTACCTGTCGGGCCACATCGCGAAGAAAGACGGTAAGGTGTGGACCGGCAAGCTCGGCGACAACCTCACGACGGAAGAAGGCAAGGCCGCGGCACGCTCCATCGCCATCGACCTGCTGGCTACGCTGCACACGCACGTCGGCGATCTGAACCGCGTTACGCGTATCGTCAAGCTGATGAGCCTCGTCAATTCCACGCTCGAATTCACCGAACAGCATCTGGTCACCAACGGCGCGTCCGAACTGGTCGCCGACGTTTTCGGCGAGCGCGGCAAGCATGCGCGTTCGGCATTCGGCGTCGCGCAGATTCCGCTCGGCGCGTGCGTCGAGATCGAGATGATCGCCGAAGTCGAGTAAGGCTGCGTAACGCTAACGCGTCGCGGACTCGCATTAGTAAAGCGCATCATCGCGCCGGACAACCAGAACGCGTCGCGAGGTCTAAGCACCTCGCGACGCGTTCTGCTTTTTGCGGCGAGGTGGCTCGTCGCGTCGGCAGCAGATAGAATCCGCGAACCCGATCCACTCGCACGATTCGCCGGACCGCGCACGATGCTCGCCAACCCTGTCCGTTTCAAACAAGTCGACGTGTTCACGTCGGTGCCGTTCAAAGGCAATCCGCTTGCCGTGGTGTTCGATGCCGATACGCTCGATGCGGATCAGATGCAGGCCATCGCGCGCTGGACCAATCTGTCCGAAACCAGCTTTCTGCTAAAGCCCACCGACCCGGCCGCCGACTATCGCGTACGCATCTTCACGATAGAAGGCGAGTTGCCGTTCGCGGGGCATCCAACGCTCGGCACCGCGCATGCGCTGCTCGAAAGCGGCTATCAGCCGAAGCAGACGGGCCGCCTCGTCCAGCAATGCGGCGTGGGTCTCGTCGAACTCAAGGCGTTGCCGGCCGCGGCTAGCGTAGATAGCGCGCAAAACACCGAACCACGCGCGTGGGCTTTCGCCGCGCCGCCCGCTCGCATCACGCCGCTCGGCGCGGATCGCTATACCGAACTGTCTACGGCTTTGCGTAGTAACGCGATCGATTTCAGCGCCGCGCCCTGCGCGGTCGACAATGGTGCACCGTGGCTGGTGGTACGCGTCAATTCGGCGCAAGACTGCCTCGCGCTCGAACCCGAAGCGGGCGCACTCGCCAAACTCGTGCATTCGGTCGAGGCCATTGGCCTCGCCGTCTACGGTCCGCATGAGCCGAACGGCCCTGCTACGTTCGAAGTACGTTGCCTGATGGCCGGCGATCGCTTCGGTACGGGGGAAGACCCGGTCACCGGCAGCGCCAATGCGGCGCTCGCCGGTTTGTTGAGCGCGCAGCAACGACGCCCGGGCGAGCGCTACACGGCCCGTCAAGGCACCGTCCTCGGTCGCGCGGGCCAGGTGTCGGTGCACTACGACGACACACAAGGCAAGACATGGATCGGCGGCGCCTCGGTAACGATCGTGGACGGCACGTTCCGCCTGCCATGAACGGCACACTCCTTGCCTGCCGGGCGCTGGTTAGCGTGTCCTCGCCAGCGTCACGCAACGACGCACGCGGTTTGCCGCGCTCAGCCACGCTACGCCACGAAGCGCCGCGGACTCTCGCCCAATCAATGCATTTTGCATTGAGCAAGGCTTGGCACACCTGAACGCCCAGCCGCGACTCCCGATGAAACATTCGAAAACGACCACCGGGCCGCGGCCCCAGCACCGGCCGACGCGGCCACGAAATCATCCCGGCTGCGCCGTTTGCTGCGCCCGCGTATACCCGAAGCGTGGACCCTTCCTTAATCCAGTGGCATTAAGTAATATCGAAACGTGCCTGATAACGTGCGGACAATCGGGCACGACACCACGCTCCCTCCTCCTGCGCAGCAGTTCCGGCACCCTGGTCACGATGCAGCCAACCATGAAATCAGCGCAGTCGACCCTCGCTCGTTTGCAACCGGCCGGAACCCGGGCACGGACTCGCCGATGAGCAAGTCACGCTTCTCCGACCAGCGCGATGCCCAACCCCGCCGCGACCCCGCCGTGTCGCGCCGTCGAGCCCTGTTCGCCATTCCGGCGCTCGGCGTGTTGGTGCTGATTCTGCTGTGGACCGTGATTTTCGCGCGTCTGTCGGTCGAGAAAGAAGCCACCAATCGCGAGGCCATGGCCTCTGCCGCCATACTCTCCGCGGCACTGGAGCAGCACACGGTCAAGGCGATTCACCAGGTCGACCAGATCACGCGCTTCGTCAAATACGAATTCGAGAAAACCCCGGGGCATTTCGATCTCGCCAGCACGGTTGAAAAAGGCGTGGTGCAGAGCGAGACGTTGGTACAGGTGTCGTTGATCGACGAACACGGCACGTTGATCGCCAATACGGCCGAGCTCAATCCGAGACACATCGATCTGTCCGACCGCGAACATTTCAAGGTTCACGAGCACGAGAACGACGACCAGTTGTATATCAGCAAGCCGGTGCTCGGCCGCGTGTCAGGCCATTGGACCTTGCAGATGACGCGGCGTCTGAATCATCCGGACGGCTCGTTCGCGGGCGTGGTGGTGGTGTCGGAAGATCCCAGCTATTTCACCAGCGACTTCTATAACAACGCAGCGATCGGCCGTGAAGGCGTGATCGCGGTGATCTCGGACAACGGCACCGTGCTCGCGCGGCGCACCGGCAGCGCCAGCAGCGCCAACGGCACGTTCTCGGCGAGCGGCACCTACCCGACTTCGGAACACGTGTCGGGCACCTACATCGATTCGATCGACAACGTCACGCGCATCGTGTCGTACCGGCATATCGACGGCTATCCGCTCGGCGTGCTGGTCGGCTTGTCGCAAGCCGAGGAATTCGCGGACTACAACCACACGCGCAATGTCTATCTGCTGATGGCCGGCTTCATCTCGCTCGCCATGCTGAGCTTCTTCGCGGTCGCCACCGGCCTGATCGGCAAACTGCTCGGCCGCGAGCGCGAGATGACGCATCTGGTCGAATACGATCTGCTCACCGGTCTGCGCAACCGCTACGCGACGCTGCAGAGCCTGCGTCACGACGTCACGCAGCCGGCCAACCTCGGCCGTCTCGCGATTCTGTTTATCGACCTCGACAACTTCAAGACCGTCAACGACACGCTCGGCCACAACGCCGGCGACATCGTGCTGCAAATGACCGCATCACGCCTCGCCACCGCGGTCGGCGAGAGCGGCGCGTTGAGCCGCATCGGCGGCGACGAGTTCGTCGTGGTGCTCAAGGGCGACGACGTCGAGAAGCAGGCGATCGCGCTGGCCGAAGCGGCGGCGGACGTCTTCGCCAAGCCGTTCGAGGTGCGTGGCAGTTCTTTCGTGCTGCATGCGAGCATCGGCATCGCGCTCTATTCGGTCGCGAACGAAAGCGAAATCGACCTGCTGAAAAAAGCCGACCTCGCGATGTACAGCGCCAAGGACGCGGGCAAGAACTGCTACCAGTTCTATTCGCCGCAACTGTCGCACCGCGCCGACCATTTGATGAAGTGGGAACAGCAACTGCGCGTGGCGCTGACCGAAGGCCAGCTGTTTCTCGCCTACCAGCCGAAGATCGACCTGACACGCCGCTGCATCACGGGCTTCGAGGCCTTGGTGCGCTGGAACCATCCGCAGCACGGCCTGATCCCGGCGAACGAATTCATTCCGGTTGCCGAATCGACCGGCCTGATCGTGCCGATCGGCGACTTCGTGATCGAGACCGCCTGCCGGCAGCTCGCGCTGTGGCAGCAACAGGGCTACGACACGCTGTCGCTCGCGGTGAACATCTCGGCGGTGCAGTTCTGGCGTGGCGATCTGTACGAAACCATCTCGCACGCCATCGAGGAAAGCGGCATCTCCGCGCGCCGCCTCGAACTCGAAATCACCGAAACGGCGATGATGGAATATCCCGAACTCGTCTCCGAGAAGATCTTCGCGTTGAAGCGTCTCGGTGTGCGCGTCGCGCTCGACGATTTCGGCACCGGCTATTCGTCGCTGTCCTATCTGAACCGCTTTTCGGTGGATACGCTGAAGGTGGACCGCTCGTTTATCCAGGCCATTCCCGGCGACCGCAGCGTCTGCGTGATGGTCACCGCAATCGTCAACCTCGCGCGCTCGCTCGGGCTCACCGTGGTGGTCGAAGGCACCGAAACCGAGGAGCAGATCGCGTGGCTCGCCGCGCTCGGTCATATCGAGGCGCAAGGCTTCCTGTTTTCGCGGCCCGTGCCGGTGGAGGCCATCCCCGCGCTGCTGGAGCGCTTCGGCGTATGCGGCATGGCTGGCCGTCGCCCGGCGCATGAAGCGGACAACGCCACCGTCACCTCCAGCACGAGCGCCAGCGCCAATCCCTGAGCCTGATGGCGCGCAACGCGCCTCACCACGGCCGCGCAAAACCGGCTACATTCACGCAGTACCGCATCACAGCGCGATGCCCGCCACCGGCCGCGCCTCATATAACGATGATCCCGGAGGGTGGGCGCGCCGCGTGCCGGTCGCCCGCGGCGCCATGCAGACGATCACGAGCCAGGATGCCGCCCGACGAGGCGCACGAGAACCGCTATGGACGCTATTCCGGGTCGTATTCGGCCTGTCGGCGCTGTCATGGGGCGGCCTCGCACTCATGGCGCAACTCGAAAACCACTATGTCGAACGCGAAGGGCGGCTCTCGCGCATCGCCTTCTCCGATCTGATCGCGCTGGCGTGGATGGTGCCCGGTCCGGTGGGCTGCAACGTCGCGGTGCAGCTGGGGCACGCGCTGCGCGGACGCACCGGCGCGTGGGTCGCGGGCATTGCCAGCGTGCTGCCCTTCTTCATGCTGATGACGCTGTTCGCGATCTTCTACCGCACGCCGTTCGTGCGTGCCGCCGCTTCGCAAACCTTGTTGAATCACTTCAGTGTCGTGCTGGCCACGTTGATCGCCGTCACCTGGTATAAGCAGGCGCGCGCGCTGTTGCGCGGCAAACTCGAATGGCTCGCGGCGGCGCTCGGCTGCGTCGCGCTTTTCTATGCGCGCAGTCCCGCTGCTTATGTGGCGATGCTCGGTGCGGCCTTTGGCGCAGGCTGGGTGATCAGCCCGATTCGCAATACGCGGCTTGTCGTGTCGTTCGGACGCGGCGACCGGCATCTGCTGATCGCGCTGTGCGTGCTGCTGGTGCTGTTCGCGCTGCCATTGCCGACTCGCTATGAACTTGCGCTGCTGTGGCCGCGTCTGGCCGGCGCGGGCATGACCCTGTTCGGCGGCGGTTTCTCTGCGCTGCCGGTTTTGAAGACGCTGTTCGTCACCCCGGCGATCGGTGTGTCGGACAACGACTTCACGCTGGCGTTTTCTTTGTCGCCGCTGTCGCCCGGTCCGCTGCTGAACGTGGTGCCGTTCTTCGGCTATCTGGTGGACGGCTGGCTGGGCGCACTGATCGCCACGCTGGCGTTGTTCGTGCCGTCGGGCTGCCTCGTCGTGCTGGCGCAGCGGCATTTGCATCAACTGAAGGCGAATCCGCGCTTCGAGCACGGCATGCGGATGCTGCGCGCGGTCACCACCGCGTTTCTCGCGGTGGCGGTGCTGCGCATTGCCGGACATGTGCCGTTCAAGCCGGCGTATCTGCTTACCGCGCTGTTCTCCGGCATGTGCTTCGTGAAGCTGAAGGTGCCGGTGTACGTGGTGTATGGGACGGTGGCGGTGGTGTGCGGGTTGTGGCTTGCGTATGGGTCGCTGCCGTAGCGTGGCCCCGCTCTAGCCTTGCAACCTCAAAACCCGCGCGACAGCACGGCGACACCGATCGTCACCACGCCAAGCACGATATTGATCAGCACCAGGCGCCGGATCGTACCGACCGCCTGGGCGCCGTCCGGCCACTTCTGCGCCTGCACCGCGCGCCGAATGCGCGGGAACACCGCAAACCGGATATGCCCGAAGATCAGCATCATCACGATGCCGAGGCCGGCCATGGCATGCAACGGCCACGTGGCATGACCGCCGCCGAATTGCATCAGCAGTAAGCCGCCGGTGATCAGAATCACCAGCACCGCCGCCGCAACCCAATTGAAGAAGCGGCTAAACACCGATTCCCACAAAGGCAGGCGCAATTGCGGCGATAAATCCGCAATGGCCGGGCGCAGGCAGAAATGCGCGAAGATCATCCCACCCACCCACACCGCGACCGCGAGCAGATGGAGAAAGAGTGCGAGTTCGATAGCTTTGTTCATGTTGTTTTCCTCTCCCGACGACGCCGTGCCGCTTATGACGAATAATATTTGCGGCGGCTACTGAGCGCATTCGACCGCGCGCTGTGCGTGCAGTTCCTGACGCGCGAGGCTTTCCCCGCGGCGAGCGCCCCGCATGCTAGCAGAGGCTCGCCGTGCTCGAACGTCAAGCTTTGTCAGGCAGCCGGCACCGGACGCATGCCGTCGAGCTTCATCTTGCTCTCGGGCGTGCGTCCCTTGCGCGCCCGTTTGCCGACATGCGGCGCGAGCGCGGCGGGGCCGAGCTTTTCTTCGTCGACGCGGCCACCGCGCCGCGTACCGATCAGGATCACGCCCGCGTGATTGACGGACAGCGCCTGCACCAGCGTTTCGTTCTCGTCGAGCGCCATCAGCGTGACGCCGCGGCCGCCGCCCGACAGCGTCTTCATCTCGTCGAGGCCGAACACCAGCAAACGCCCGCCCGACGACAGACATGCAATGTGCGTTGCATCCGGCAGCATCGGCATTGGCGCGAGCGGTGCGGCGCCGGCGTCGATCGTCATGAACGACTTGCCGGCCTTCACGCGGCTCACCATGTCGCCGACCTTCGCGATAAAACCGAAGCCGGTGCTGGACGCGAGCAGCAAGGCCTGATCCGCCGAGGCCGCGTAGTAATGCATCAGATGGCTGCCCGATTCCAGTTCGATCAGCGACGTGACCGGCACGCCGTCGCCACGACCGCCCGGCAGCAAGGCCACCGCGACCGAATAGACGCGGCCGTTGCTGCCCCACGCGACGAGCGTGTCCGGCGTGCGGCACTGGAACGCCGCGTAGAGACCGTCGCCAGCCTTGAACGTGAATCCTGCGGCATCGAGACCGTGGCCCTTCAGCGCGCGCACCCAGCCCTTCTGCGACACCACCACCGTGACCGGTTCATCGACCACCCGCGCTTCGAAAGTAGCGCGCTTTTCCTGCTGGATCAGCGTGCGGCGCTCGTCGCCGTATTGCTTCGCGTCGCCGTCGATTTCCTTGATGAGCAGACGCTTCATCGCCGATTCGCTGCCGAGCAGTTCTTCGAGTTTGGCTTTTTCGTCGCGCAGTTCGGCCAGTTCCTTCTCGATCTTGATCTTCTCCAGACGCGCCAACTGACGCAGCCGGATCTCGAGAATGTCTTCGGTTTGCCGCTCGGACAAGCCGAACGCGGCCATCAACGCGACCTTCGGTTCGTCGGCTTCGCGAATGATGCGGATGACTTCGTCGATATTCAGAAAGACGACCATCCGCCCTTCGAGGATGTGAATCCGGTCGTTGACCTTCGACAGCCGATGACGCGTGCGGCGCGTCACGGTCGCGAAGCGGAACGCGATCCACTCCTGCAGAATTTCGCGCAGCCCCTTCTGGCGCGGCCGGCCGTCGCCGCCCACCATCACCAGATTCAGCGACGCGTTCGACTCCAGGCTCGTATGCGCAAGCAACGTGTTGACGAAATCGGTCTGGTCGATGCGGCTCGACTTCGGCTCGAACACGAGGCGCACCGGCGCATCGCGGCCGGACTCGTCGCGCACCGCGTCGAGCAGCGCGAGCATGGTCTGCTTGGTCTGCAGTTGTTCGGGCGTGAGCGTCTTCTTGCCGAGCTTGATCTTCGGATTGGTCTGCTCTTCGATTTCCTCGAGCACCTTCTGCGCGGCCGTGTTCGGCGGTAGTTCCGTGATCACCAGTTGCCACTGGCCGCGAGCGAGTTCCTCGATCTTCCAGCGCGCGCGCACCTTCAGGCTGCCGCGACCGGTTTCGTACGCCGCGGAGATTTCCGCTTCGCTCGAAATGATCTGGCCACCGCCCGGGAAGTCCGGCCCCGGAATGTGTTGCATCAATTCGGCATGCGACAGGTTCGGGTTGCGGATCATCGCGACCGCGGCGCCCGCGACTTCGCGCAGATTGTGCGAAGGAATTTCCGTCGCCAGCCCCACCGCAATGCCCGATGCGCCGTTGAGCAGCACGAACGGCAGGCGGGCGGGCAGCAGACGCGGCTCGTCGAACTCGCCGTCGTAGTTCTTCATGAAATCGACCGTGCCCTGGTCTATCTCGTCGAGCAGCAGCTTCGCGATCGGCGTCAGGCGTGCTTCGGTGTAGCGCATGGCCGCTGCGCCGTCGCCGTCGCGCGAACCGAAGTTGCCCTGGCCGTCGATCAGCGGGTAGCGCATCGAGAAGTCTTGCGCGAGGCGCACCAGCGCGTCGTACGCCGACTGGTCGCCGTGCGGGTGGTACTTACCCAGCACGTCGCCGACCACGCGCGCGGACTTGACCGGCTTGGCGTTGTCGGACAGACCCATGTCGTTCATCGCGAACAGGATGCGGCGCTGCACCGGCTTCTGGCCGTCGCACACGTCCGGCAGCGCGCGGCCCTTGACCACGCTCACCGCGTACTCGAGGTACGCGCCTTCCGCGTAATTGCCGAGCGTCAGAATGTCGCCCTCCGGGGGCGGCGGCTCGGTGAAAAGGTCGAGAGTGTTGTCGTCGTCCATCTAGATTCCGTATCCGTGTTTGGCGTGAAGTGAGTTCAGGGAGATCGAGCGCGCTTCGACGCGCTCAGATGTCCGCTTCCACTTCGTTGCCCTTTTCTTCCAGCCAGCTACGGCGCGAGGCCGCTTCGCCCTTGCCCATCAGCATGGTCATGCGCGCTACCGTGGCGTCGTAGTCGAGTTCGCCGAGCGCGACCGGTGTCAAGCGCCGCGTGTCGGGGTTCATGGTCGTATCCCACAACTGTTCCGCACTCATTTCGCCGAGGCCCTTGAAGCGGCTGATCGACCATTGCGTATCGCGTACGCCGTCTTTACGGAGTTTGTCGAGGATCGCTTCGAGTTCGCCCGCGTCGAGCGCGTACAGTTTCTGCGCCGGCTTCTTGCCGCGCGCCGGTGCATCGACCCGGAACAACGGCGGACGCGCGACGCACACATGCCCGCGTTCGATCAGTTGCGGGAAATGCCTGAAAAACAGCGTGAGCAGCAACACCTGGATATGCGAACCGTCGACGTCGGCGTCCGACAGAATGCAGATCTTGCCGTAGCGCAGATTCGACAGATCGATCTTGTCGTCCGGGCTGTGCGGATCGACGCCGATCGCTACCGAAATGTCATGCACTTCGTTATTGGCGAACAGCCGGTCGCGCTCGGTTTCCCACGTGTTCAGCACCTTGCCGCGCAACGGCAGGATCGCCTGATATTCCTTGTCGCGGCCCATCTTGGCCGACCCGCCCGCCGAGTCGCCCTCGACGAGGAACAGTTCGTTGCGGCCGATTTCCGTCGACTCGCAATCGGTCAGCTTGCCCGGCAACACCGCCACGCCCGAGCTCTTGCGCTTCTCGACCTTCTGGCCGGCACGCGTACGCGCCTGCGCCTGCTTGATGACGAGGTCGGCGAGTTTCTTGCCGTGCTCGACGTGCTGATTCAGCCACAACTCCAGCGCCGGACGCGAGAACGACGACACCAGCTTGACCGCGTCGCGGCTATTCAGGCGCTCCTTGATCTGCCCTTGAAATTGCGGATCGAGCACCTTGGCCGACAGCACGAACGAGACGCGCGCGAACACGTCTTCGGCGAGCAGCTTCACGCCCTTCGGCTGCAGATTGTGCAGTTCGACGAAGCTCTTCACCGCCTGATACAGACCGTCGCGCAAGCCGGATTCGTGCGTGCCGCCCGCGGGCGTCGGAATCAGGTTCACGTACGACTCGCGCATCAGCGTGCCTTCCTCGCTCCACGCAACGACCCACGACGCGCCCTCGCCTTCCGCGAAGGTTTCTTCGCTCGCGCGCGAGTTTTCGACGAAACGTTCGCCCTCGAACAGCGGGATCAGCAGATCGCTGCCGTTCATGCCTTCGAGCAGATAGCCGCGCAGACCGTCTTCGTATTTCCAGGTTTGCTGTTCGCCGGTTTTCTCGTTGATCAGCGTAACTTCGACGCCCGGCAGCAGCACCGCCTTCGAACGCAGCAGACGTTGCAGTTCGCCGAGCGGCAGGTTCGGCGAGTCGAAGTATTTCGGATTGGCCCACGCGGTGACGCGCGTGCCGGACTTCTTGTCGCCCTTCACCGCGGCACGCACTTCGAGCGCTTTGGCGACGTCGCCATTGGCGAAGCTCAGATCGGCGACCTTGCCGTCGCGCCACACGGTGACGTCGAGGCGGGTGGACAGCGCGTTGGTGACCGACACGCCGACACCGTGCAGGCCGCCGGAAAACGTGTACGCGCCGCCGGCGGCTTTGTCGAACTTGCCGCCCGCGTGCAGGCGCGTGAAGACGATTTCGACGACCGGCACGCCTTCTTCCGGATGCAGGCCGAACGGAATGCCGCGGCCGTCGTCTTCGACCGAGACCGAGTGGTCCGCGTGCAGCGTGACGGTGATCTGGCGGCCGTGGCCGCCGAGGGCCTCGTCCGACGCGTTGTCGATGACTTCCTGAATGATGTGCAGCGGATTTTCGGTGCGGGTGTACATCCCGGGCCGTTGCTTGACCGGCTCGAGGCCCTTCAACACCTTGATCGACGCTTCGCTATACGCGGCGTTTGGCTTTTTCGTAGACATGGTTGACTCGGGTGCGGCGGTTCATCGTTGTCCACAGGTCCTGTGGACAGGTCCGTGGACAATGCGTTGACTTTTCAAAAAAAGCGAAACGAAACAACGGAGTTAGGCAGCGTGCCCGCCGTGCGGGCATGCCTGTTCGCGGGGTATTTTACTGATTTCGAATCAGGCGGCAATTCACTACTTGCCGGATTGGCCATCTGGATAAGGGGCAGCGTGGACAACGACGCCGCTTCAATCTCGACGAACGGCAGGTGCCGGGCGCGCCGCGACGCGCAGCGCACCGTCGCGCTGCACTCGCGGCCGCCGCTTGTGCACTTCACTTGCGGCGGTTTTCCAGTTCGTCCCAGCGTTCCAGCGCGAGCAGCAGTTCTTCGTCGATCGCGGCGTAGCGTTCAGTCAGGCGCGTGCCCTCCTGCGGGTCTTTAGCGAACACGGAACCGTCTTCCAGTTGCGCGCCGATGGTCTTCTGCTCGGCTTCCAGCTCGGCGATCTTCGGCGGCAGCGCCTCCAGCTCGCGCTGCTCCTTGAAGGACAGCTTGGCGGCGCGCTGCTGTGTATTGCGGGCCGCCGTGTCCTTGGCCGGCGCGGTGTCTTTGCCGGCGTCTTTATTGGCTTCCTTTTGCGCCTCCAGCGCCATTTGCTGCGAGCGGTCGCGCTGAATCTGCCAATCGGTGAAGCCGCCGACGTATTCGCGCCACTTGCCGCCGCCTTCGGACGCGATCACCGAGGTCGCGACGTTATCCAGGAACGCGCGATCGTGGCTGACCAGCAGCACCGTGCCGTCGTATTCGGTGAGCAGTTCTTCGAGCAGTTCCAGCGTGGGAATGTCGAGGTCGTTGGTCGGTTCGTCGAGCACCAGCACGTTGGCCGGCCGCGCGAACAGACGCGCCAGCAGCAGACGGTTGCGCTCGCCGCCCGACAGCGACTTGACCGGCGAACGCGCGCGCTCCGGCGCGAACAGGAAGTCGCCGAGATAGCTCATGACGTGCTTCTTCTGGCCGTTGACTTCGACCCATTCGCTGCCGGGGCTGATCGTATCGGCGAGGCTCTTTTCCAGATCCAGTTGCGCGCGCATCTGGTCGAAATACGCGACCTGCAGATTAGTGCCGACGCGCACCGTGCCTTCGTCAGGCGCGAGTTCGGCGAGGATCATCTTGAGCAGCGTGGTCTTGCCCGCGCCGTTCGGACCGACAAAACCGATCTTGTCGCCGCGCATGACCGTGACGGTGAAGTTGTCGACCACCGTGCGCGAACCGTAGCGCTTGGTCACGTCGGTCAATTCGGCGACGATCTTGCCGGACTTCTCGCCCTGGCCGACGTCGAGCCGGACGTTGCCCTGCACGTTGCGGCGTTCCGCGCGCTGATTGCGCATTTCCACGAGCCGCGCGATCCGGCCGACGCTGCGCGTGCGGCGCGCCTCGACGCCCTTGCGGATCCAGACTTCTTCCTGCGCGAGCAGCTTGTCGAACTTGGCCGCTTCGACCTGTTCGATTTCGAGTTGCTGCGCCTTGCGCGTCTGATAAGCGGAGAAATTGCCCGGATACGACAGCAGACGCCCACGATCCAGGTCGACGATACGCGTGGCGACACGGTCGAGAAACGCGCGGTCGTGGGTGATGAAGAACAGGCCCGCGCGCAGCGACACCAGCAGGTCTTCGAGCCAGCGGATGCCTTCGAAATCCAGGTGGTTGGTCGGCTCGTCGAGCAGCAGCACGTCCGGCTGCACGACCAGCGCGCGCGCCAGCGCCACGCGCTTTTGCATACCGCCCGACAGCGAACCGACGCGCGCCTCGCCGTTCAGGCCGATCTGCTGCAGCGTGGTGGCCACGCGCGTGCTCCAGTTCCATGCATCGACCGAGTCCAGCGACGATTGCAGCGTGTTCATGCGGTCCATCAGCGCGTCGTGCTCCGCGCCTTCCGGCTCGTCGGCGAGCTGATTGGCGACCACGTCGTATTCGTCGAGCAGCGAACGGGCGTGCGCGAGGCCCGCGGCGACCGCCTCGAACACCGTGTCGTCCGTATCGAACTCGGGCTCTTGAGGCACGTAGACCGTGGTCAGGTTCTGTTGACGCGTGACGAGGCCGTCGTCAGGTTTGGTCAGATCCGCGACGATCTTGAGCAGCGACGACTTGCCCGCACCGTTACGGCCGATCAGCCCAACGCGCTCGCCCGCTTCGAGAGAGAAATCCGCGTGATCGAGCAACGCGACGTGACCGAACGCGAGTTGCGCCCCGGTAATGGTGTAAAGCGACATGGAGAATTGGAGAAGACAGCGATGAGTCGGAACTGCCCATTGTACCGGGCGCGCGGGGCGGTGCCTGTATGGCGGAAGAGATAGGCTGTTTGGCGGGCTGGTGGAACGTGGATCGGCCGTGTGCGCGGTGCGAGCGGCCGGTCGGCAGATACACCGGACCGGCCGGCTCGTGCGGCGCGCGATTACTTCACGTGCACCGTGATGGTCTTGCTCAATTCCGGACCGTACGAACGATGCATGCCGTCGCCGAATTGCAGCGTCAGCGTGTGGTCGCCCGGCGGCAGCGTGAGATCGGTTTCGGTCTGGCCCTTGCCGAAGTGCAGCGACTTGTCGGTCGCGGGAATCACCTCGCCCTTGGGCAGCGGCTGACCGTCGATCAGCAGATGATGATGACCCGTGCCTTCGGTCATCGTGCCGGCCGGCGCGATCTTCATGCCGTCGACGGCGAACACCACGTGCACGGGATTGCTGACGCTCGCGCCGTCCGCCGGTTGCACGAACGACACGCTCGCCGCCTGCGCCACGCCCGACACGGCGAGCAATCCAGCCATTGCCGCACCTGCCAACCATTTGTTTTTGAACATCGTTTTTCCCCTGTTGGAAACGAAATGATGCGCGGGCCGGGCCGTCGAAACCGGCCTGGCCGTGTGTGGCCGATCGTCGCAAGCCGTGCCGGACACCCGGCGCGGCCGTTTCAACGACAGGCTGCGGATCAGAGCATACACGCTGTGCGCGACGGGATTCGCGAGTCGTTCGCGAGTCATCCGGCGGTCGGGCGCGTCTCGTCGCTGGCGCTTTGCGGCGCCGCAGCGTCGGTAGTTTTCGGTCGAATTGACAAATTCCGGTAATATTGCGGGTCGCCGCCGTGCCTAAAAAAGGGGCAGACGGGCGGATCATTTGCATTGAATAGAGAGAAGAGTACGTCGTGAGCGAAGTAATCGAAGTGACTGAATATAAAAGCTGGGTCTGCCTGATTTGCGGCTGGATCTACAACGAGGAAGAAGGCATTCCCGAGGAAGGCATCGCGCCGGGCACGCGCTTCGCCGCGATTCCCGAAGACTGGCGCTGCCCGCTGTGCGATGTGGGTAAGGCGGAATTCGCGGTCGTGGAGTTTTGAGGTTGGCTTTTGATTGAGCCTTGCCTGCGCGCGGTGATAGTGGCGTACGGCGCGGTAGTTCCGACGGTCCAGCAGGGTTGCCCGCTGGGCCGTTTTGCGTTCTGGAGTGCGCTTTTTCGCGGCTTGTCGGCCGTGCGAGCCATGCAGAGGGTTCCGCGCCGTGCAGTGAGGCGGCAACCGCTAGAATTGCGACTTTAGCCCGGAATACGTCAATGTCTTTTGCCTCGATCGGCCTGATCGGTCCCTTGCTGCGTAACCTGCAGGACCTCAACTACGAGACCCCCACGCCGGTGCAGGCCAAGGCGATTCCCGCCGTGCTCAGCGGCAAAGACGTCATGGCGGCGGCGCAGACCGGCACGGGCAAAACGGCGGGGTTCGCGCTGCCGCTCTTGCAACGGCTGGTGCAACACGGCCCGGCGGTGTCCAGCAACCGCGCGCGGGCTCTGGTGCTGGTCCCCACGCGTGAACTGGCCGAACAGGTGCTGCAGAGCTTTGTCGATTACGGCAAAGGCCTCGACTTGCGCTGTCTGGCCGCCTACGGTGGCGTGAGTATCAACCCGCAGATGATGACGTTGCGCAAAGGCGTGGATGTCCTCGTTGCCACGCCGGGCCGTCT
This sequence comes from Paraburkholderia bryophila, assembly GCF_003269035.1. GTDB lineage: Bacteria > Pseudomonadota > Gammaproteobacteria > Burkholderiales > Burkholderiaceae > Paraburkholderia > Paraburkholderia bryophila. The sequence continues at coordinate 195,863 of NZ_QLTK01000004.1, forward strand.
GCTGGATCTCCATCGCCAGAACGCCGTGCAGTTCGATCAGGTGCAGACGCTGGTGCTGGACGAAGCCGACCGCATGCTGGATCTGGGCTTTGAGCGCGAACTCAACGCCGTCTTTGCCGCCTTACCGGCCCGGCGCCAGACCCTGCTGTTCTCCGCCACGTTTTCCGACGATATCCGCGCCATGGCGGCAGGTATTCTGCGCAGCCCGGTCGATATCAGCGTCAGCCCGCCCAATGCCACGGCCAGCAGGATCAAGCAATGGGTGGTGCCGGTGGATAAAAAGAACAAGCCCGACCTCTTCATGCACCTCGTGGCCGAGAACGACTGGACGCACGCGCTGGTGTTCGTCAAAACCCGCAACGGCGTGGATTACCTGGCGGCCATGCTGGATGACGCAGGCTATGCGGTCGACACCATCCACGGCGACAAACCGCAACCCGCGCGCCTGCGTGCGCTGGAGCGCTTCAAGACGGGCCAGGTGCAAATGCTGGTCGCCACCGACGTGGCCGCGCGCGGACTGGATATCGACGACCTGCCGCTGGTGATCAACGTCGATCTGCCGATCGTAGCGCAAGATTACGTGCACCGTATTGGCCGCACCGGCCGCGCGGGCGCGAGCGGCGTGGCGGTGTCCCTTGTGTGTGCCGATGAAGCACCGCAACTGGCCGCGATCGAAGCGCTGATCCGGCAAACGCTGCGTCGCGAGGAAGAGCCGGGATTTGAAGCCGAACATCGCGTGCCGCAGACCAGTGCGACGGGCGAGATCATTAAGAAACCCAAAAAACCTAAGAAGCCGAAGGTGCCGCAGGGTGTGGTTGGCGCGCCTCAGGCGGTGAACAAGAAACCGCGCCTGCAAAGCGGGGAAGGCAAACGCAAGCCTGTGGCGCAGCGCGCTGTAGCGGCGGGGAAAGGCAGTAAGGGCACTAAAGACAGTCAAGGTAGTCGAGGCACGAGCTTGTTCAGCGGTAGCCCATTCAGTGCGCAAAAGCCACGCGGCAAAGCTGCCGGCAAGCCGACTGTGGGGGGGTCGCCTAAACCGGCTGGCAAACCCGCTGGTGGCCATGGAAAACGCTGACGCTGATTTGTGGGAACGAGTCATGCCAACGCTACTGGGACGGGCTGGCGATTGCGGACTGCTGGCAGACAGCGGCGAGGCTTCGGCGTGCATCAGGTCGGCGGGTCACGGCGTCTGCTTGGCTCGCTGAGGTTCATAGGATGAAGGGGCGATCGAGCGATGCCAGTCCGCTTTGGCGGTGTCGAATCGAGCGGTCAGTCGGTGTGGCGGACGATGTTTCGTCACGAGCCAGCCCACCTTGATGGTGGCTGCGTCGACGGCGTTCCCCCCCTTCTCGCTCCCGACTTTTTTCGCCCTCGCCCACACCTGCGCCACGCCTTTCGTTTTGAATGTTTTTGCTATACTCTGGCCGCGCCTACGTAGCTGGGCACGTCAGCGACTGCCCGGCGACGGGATTGAAGCCATGTTCGTTCCTGGCCTCGATCGCTGTGGCGGTGCTAGATTCCACATGGTGTCACGGCGCTTCATTTAGGAAGAAGCAAAGAAGCCGAAAACGCCTGTACGACAAGGCTCAAATCAATACCGGCAAGGGGCCAGTCGTCCCATTGCCCATATCCATCTCCCTGTAGTTCAATGGATAGAACAAGTGCCTCCTAAGCGCTAGATACAGGTTCGATTCCTGTCAGGGGGACCAACTAGCGTCCCAGCGTCGCCCAAGTTTGGCCAGAAAAGCCCCGTAAGCCTTGCGCTGCGGGGCTTTTTTCTGCCATCATTGCCCATGGTTGCCCACTACTAACCAAGTTGGTTGGGGGCATCATTGGGGAAATTGACCGATGCCCCAAAAATCGATGCCCCCACGCGATGCCCAAGCAAATAGCTCCACTCACAGAGATGCAGGCCCGCAAGGCCAAGCCGGCTGAGAAGTCATACCGGCTCGCCGACGGCAAGGGTCTGTACCTCGAGGTGATGCCCAACGGATCGCGCTACTGGCGGATGAAATACCGGTTCGACGGCAAGGAAAAACGCGCCGCCTTCGGCGTCTACCCAGAGGTCAGCCTCGCAGACGCTCGAAAGGCGTGCCTTGCCGCGCGCCAGCAACTGGCCGCCGGCATCGATCCGTCGGAACAGAAAAAGAAAGTGAAGCGCGCGCGAGCGCTCGAGGCGGTTTCCACGTTTGAAGCGGTGGCCCGCGAGTGGTTCGACTCGCAGAAAGGCAGTTGGACGGAGGTCTATGCAGGCAAGGTGATCAATTCGCTGGAGGTCGACGCCTTCCCGAAGATCGGAGCCAAGCCGATCGGGGACATCGAAGCGCCGCACATGCTGGAAATCGTCCGGGCGATTGAGGCGCGCGGCGTGCGCGAAACGGCGAAGCGCGTCCTGCAGCGATCGCGCGCGGTGTTTCAGTACGGCATCATGACCGGCAGGTGCTCCCGCAACCCGGCGGCCGATATTGACGCGGAGACGGTGCTCAAGAAGGGCACCGGCGTGCGCCATATGGCCCGGGTCAAGCCCATCGAAATTCCGCAACTGATGCGCGACATCGCGGGCTACCAAGGTGACGTAGTAACCCGCCTAGCGCTTCGCTTCATGGCTCTAACGTTCGTCCGGACCACCGAAATGATCAATGCGGAATGGACCGAGATCGACGAAAGAAACGCCGAGTGGCGGGTACCGCCGGAGCGGATGAAGATGCGAGATCCGCACATCGTCCCCCTGTCTAGCCAGGCGCTCGAAGTCCTGAAAGAGCTGCGCGCTCTGAACGGCGGGGAAAAGTACGTCTTTCACAGCGTGCAGGGCCGCACCCGGGCGCCTATCTCAAATAACACGATGCTGTTTGCGCTCTACCGCATGGGCTACAAGTCCCGAATGACAGGCCACGGCTTCCGTGGACTTGCCGCCACGGTGCTGCGCGAGTTGGGCTACAGCCGCGATGTCGTCGATCGACAGCTCGCGCACGCTGAACGCAATCAGGTAACCGCCGCGTACGTTCACGCCGAGTACCTGCCGGAGCGGCGCCGAATGATGCAGCGCTGGGCCGATTACCTCGATCAAGCCCGGGATCTTCCCGACGAACGAATTAATCCGTAGCGGCTTGTCGCGTCTAGCCCGACGGGGCTAAAACAGGGCTCCCTTATCCTGCTGGCGCGGCATCAAATTTTTAAGGGTATGTGAGGGCGCTCAATGACCGAAACCATATTTGCTGACCCAGCTGAGTCCCTACCGGGCCACTTGTGCCCACTATTCGTCATGGCAGCGTGGGTATACGGGCGAGATCCCAGTCAAGAGACTTTCTTGGCCGGTTTTGCGAGGCTCACGAATGCCCTTATCAATGCCGGCTCAAATGGTGCGTTAGCCGTCTATCATCCGACCACCCTTCTTCCCTACGACGTGCACAACAGCGGCGTGACGGACGAGGACGACCCGATTACCGCAGATTGGGTGGCCTCAATAAGCGACGTTCTTAGATGGTTTAACGAAAACGGGATTGAAGCCGCCCGATGGATGCTAGAGGCGACGAACGCTTCACTGCAAAGCGATGAGCGTGGCAGCGCTAACCGCGAAACGGCGATGCATCAGGCGCTAGAAAGAAATGGTGGCAACAAGACCAAAACTGCCGCCGAATTCGGAATTACTCGCCAACGGCTGTCGCAAATCATCGGCAAGCGTGAACGCAGTGACGACCGCAAGGTCATTGCGCTGACGCCGCAAGACCCTTTCGGGGTGACTCGCAAACGGGGATAGTTAGCGAGTTTCAAATTTTGCTGGGCGCAAGACCTCCTTGCGCCCGTTCAATGCACTCCGTCACAACGACGCACAAGGAGTGCAAGGCATGGCAACCTTAAACCCAGCATCCGCCGGCGCGGCCCTCCCTCTCGACGGACTGTCGCGCTGGGAGCAGATCAAGGTATTCGTCCCCTTCTGTAGAGAGACAGTGCGGCAGCGCGAGCTCGCTGGTCTTTTTCCAAAGCGGCAACAACTGACTAAGCGATGCGCCGTTTGGCAAAATCGCGAGATTCATCGCTGGCTTGCCGATCCGCTGAACTACCGCGCGGAGGGGACATGAACCGCTCAACTCAAGCGCCCTCCGCACCGGCCGCGGCGACGTTCCTCGACATCCGCAAGAGCGACAGCGAACGACTTCGCATCACGGTCAGCGAGTACCGCGGCCGCACGTTTATTGACCTGCGCGTCTGGTATTCGGTCGACTCCGGTGAATTCAAGCCCGGGCGCGCAGGCGTATCGCTGCGGCCCTATCAGATCGCAGAAGTCACGCAAGGTCTGCTGTTGGCTTCGCGGGCGATTGATCCCCGGGGGGCGAACTGATGCTGCCCTCGAAAAAGACCTTGCAAGCCGTAAACCCCGGCGCGTATACTTTTTACGTGGCTGAAACAACAGCCTCCGGGTTTGGCGACCCGAACCTCGTAAGCGCACAGCCGCGCATAGCGGCTTTTTTGTGCGTATCGCCTTTGCGCGCCTCTTTCAATGGGCGGGCCTGGGTGGGGAGACCTTCGGGTCTGCCGGGTGCTTACGTGACCGGTTCGCCAACCTCGCCTTGTGCCCGCTCACCCCATTTGGCGATGGGCAGCGGGAAAACCGCTCACGTAAGAGGTCGCATCATGCGTCATATCCCCGCTCGTCCTGAGCAAACGTCTCTCCCGAATACCCTCACCGAACGTTTCCCGCTGTTCGCATTTGCTGGCCGCAACGCTGCCGAGCTCTGGCTTATTGGCGCACCGCTGAGCATGGCCGACTTCCGCGATCTGCGCTTTCGCAATCTGGTTGCTGGCGATAACTCGTTCGCCGGCGACGCCGCACGCCGCGAAGCGTTCAACGACGCATTTGCTCGCCAGATCGCGGTGTCGATCGCCCGTCAATCCCGTTCGGAGGTCGCTCGCCATGGCTAACGCGACAAACTTCCTCGAACAGAGCTTCAGTCCGTTCATCGACCGCGTGCACGAAGCCGCCGAGCACGGCAACCTGAATGCGACGCCCCTTCTCGGCGCCCTGAACCGCGCACAAGCTATCGCCCGCGGCGTCGCGCAAATCGCGAAGATGCAGATTACCAACGAGGTACAGGCGGACGCCTTTAGCGATCGTGAGGTAGGCGAGGTCATCGAGCCACCCATGAGTCCTTACGCAGTTTCTGTGCTGATGGCTCTTGCTGCAGCCGCTTGCGATCTGCTGGTCGATGACATCGATCGGGCCGCGCGCCAAGCGAACCAGTACGGCATTTTGGAGAGCAGCAATGGCAAATGAAACTACTGCGCCGACCATGTCGCTCGACGTCAAAGAGATCGTGAGTCAAATCGACATGGCCGCAGGCCTGTTTGCCTCCGCGGCTCAATCATTCGCGGATCTTTGCGCGGTTTTCGAAGCGATCAGAGCAGCGGCGCCCGCCGGCTCCTTGACCGCGCGGCTCGCCCAACTCGGCATCAACAATTGTGAAACGGGTGATTCCGATTTCACCGAGTACAGCACCGATTTCAGCGCCTACACCGAGAGCTGCTCCGCTGCACTGCCCAATCATTCATTTCGGCGTTTGCATAGCGCTGAGGACTCCTTACAGGGAGGCGCATGAGCGCGTATGTTGAAGAAGATCGCATTCGTGCGGCATTGAGCCACGTCCCCGCCGATGCCCGAGACACCTGGGTGCAGATGGGAATGGCTGTCAAGGCTGAACTCGGCGACGGCGGCTTTGACCTTTGGGATGAATGGTCGAAGACCGGCGGGACCTATAGCGAAGCAGACGCGAAAGCTGTCTGGCGGTCGTTCAAGGCCGGCGGCATCACCATTGCCACACTGTTCAAAGAAGCCATTACCCACGGCTACACTGAGAACGAACCGCTCAAGCCAATCGATCCCGTCGAGAGGACGCGGCGGCGGGATGCGCGCGAGCAGGAAGCGAAAGCAGCCGCAGAGCAGCATGAACGCACCCAGGCCGAAGCCGCAGATAAGGCGCGGGATCTGTGGGACAAGGCTGGACAGGTCCGCGCCGACCATGCCTATATCCGCTCGAAGAAGATCAAACCGTACGGGGCGAAGCAACTGCGTGAGCAGATTGTCGTCAGGATTCAGGACGTCGACGGTGCCCACCATTCGGCCCAGTACATTCAGGCGGACGGGAGCAAGACATTCCAGACTGGCGGCCGCATCAGCGGTTGCTTTGCGGCGGTGACGGCTGGCGTGAAGCCGAACGCCAGCACTCCATTACTGATCGCCGAAGGTTTCGCGACGGCTTGCAGCCTCCACGAGGCGACTGGTTTCCCGGTGGCCGCAGCGATGAACGCTGGCAACCTGCTGAACGTCGCAAAGGCATGGCGGGCAAAGTATCCGCAGATCCGCATCGTGATCTGCGCTGACGACGACACGGAAACCGCTGGCAATCCGGGGATGACGAAAGCGTTGGAAGCTGCGCGCGCTGTCGGTGCCTCGCTCGCGGTCCCGGACTTCGGCCCCGATCGGCCTGACCGGTCGAGCGACTTTAACGACCTCCACGCCCTCGGCGGTCTAGACGCGCTGCGTCGCTGCATCGATGCCGCTACTGTACCTGCCGGATTGGCTAAGCCGCTGGCCAAGGTCCGCCCAACCGCTTTACTCACCCGCGCGAGCGACATCGTTCCAGAGCCTATCCGCTGGTTGTGGCCGGACTGGCTACCTGAAGGGAAATTGACGCTGCTGGCGGGCTCGCCGGGCACCGGCAAGACCACGCTGGCGCTCGCCCTGTCCGCAACTGTGTCGCGAGGGGGCAAGTGGCCTGACGGGACCGTGTGCAATCGTGCCGGCGATGTGCTCATTTGGAGCGGCGAAGACAACCCTGCCGATACGATCGCACCGCGGTTGATGGCGGCCGGCGCCGACATGCATCGAATTCACATCGTCACCGGTCGCACTGATGAAAACGGCGAGATCCAGCCTTTCGATCCGTCCTGCGATATTCCGTTGCTCGGCGAGCGTCTAGCCGAAATGGGGGGCGCCGCGATGCTCATCGTCGATCCGATCGTATCTGCAGTGTCTGGCGACGCTCACCGCGTCAATGACGTGCGCCGTAACCTACAGGCTCTGGTCGACATGGCGGCGGGTTATCGATGTGCCGTGCTCGGCATCAGCCACTTCGCCAAGGGTACGAAGGGCAGCTCACCGGCTGAGCGCGTAATCGGCTCCCAGGCTTTTGTCGCGCTCGCCCGCATGGTGTTGGTGGCGGGCAAAGACGAAGCAGCCGAGCGGCGCATTCTCGCTCGTGCCAAGTCCAACATTGCGCCGGACGACGGCGGTGTCAGCTACACGCTCGAAATGGCCGATGCCGGCGGCATCCAGGCGAGCCGGGTCGTGTGGGGCGAGATGATCGACGGCAGCGCTCGCGAGATTCTCGGCGACGTGGAGCAACAAGATGACGAAGCCAAGTCTGAACGAGTAGCGGCCGCCGAGTTCCTGGAAAGCCTGCTTTCCGATGGCCCGCTGTCCTCTAAGCAGATCCGTAAGGATGCAGACGAAGCGGGATATGCGTGGCGGACGATGCATCGTGCCGCAGACACATTGGGGGTAGAGAAGCGAAAAATCGGCATGAAAGAAGGTTGGCAATGGGCGCTTCCGAAGATGCCAAGTTCCGAATGTGCCACCGAAGTTGCCACTCTCTATACGTTGGCACCTTCGGGGAGTCGTGGCACCTTCCGCAACCACGCGGGTTTGCGGGCGGTCGATTTCGGTTCTCGCGCCGAAGATGCCAACACGGACGGAGTGACATCTTCGGGGATTTCTTCGGAATCTGAGGCTGGCGAGACGGAGGATGGCATATGAGCATTGTCCACATTTTGAGCAAGGCGCAATCGCTTGGTGTACGCCTTTGGCTCGCCGGTGACATTGTCAAGATGCGCGGCGCAGCGGACGCGATCGCTGCCATCAAGCCTGACATCGCGGCGCACAAGTCGGAGGTCCTGACCTATTTGCGCGCGGCATCAAATGACCTCACCCCCGTGCCGGCCGACTGCGCGGGCGCGCTGCGTCATCTTGACGGTGGATTGTATTTGCCCTGGGGGCCATACGTCGATCAGGCGCAACTGAGGGCGATGCAGCGCGAGTTATTCGAGGTGGTCGACGAACTGGCGAAGCTGGAAGGCTGGAAAAAAGACAACTACGATCACACGATGATGTGCATCGAACGCCAACCCGCGTCAACGCTCCGGCCGGATCTAGCCTATTTTCAATCCCGGCTGGCGGCTGCGCGCGCCGACCAAGCGGCGCGCGATGCTCTGGCTAAGCGGTCTTGGAAATTCGAGTGATGGATGTCCAACGCCGTCCGGCGTCACAGCGCGTTACTTTATTGCTTCTCAAGGCTGGCAAACCCAGCGACATTTCTCTCCGGGTTTTTCGCTGCGAGATTATGACCGTTATCTGTGATCCGCCAACGGTCAGTAGCGCCCGTAGTGGCAGACGTCATTTCAGCAACACAACCTCTATCCAGTAGAAGTCTCATGTGATGCTCAACCACGCCAGCGTCTATTTTTAACCCCGTTTCTTCAAGCAGATCAACGACTTTGCTTTTTAGCACTGTCGAGTACGGCAGTTCCTCAAGTAGGTCGAGGATTTGATACATCAATTTTTCGTCGCGCTTCATTGGACTCTCTACTGGTTATCGGTGCAGGCAGACTACCGTAAACAGGGAACTTTTATCGAAACCAAAGGTAAGTTCGAATCTAATCATGATTTTTATTCACGAAGCATCAGACAAAGAGATACTGGCTGGCTGGGCCTATTTCAGCGAGTGGCGCGATAGCGGCAACTTTCTACTTCTGCTCGACGCGCTTGACCGTCTCAATCACGCCGAGAGAGCGTGGATTGCGGCGCGGGGGCGCCGCCCCCCGATTCGTCGCGAATGGCAGGTTTTGAGGCGATGCGTAATGCGCGGCATGGCGCGGCTTCGCCGGCCGCTCCTTGATGCCAATACGCCAGCGAAGACCGAGCGCGCGATCTACGGCGGCGGCAAACGCGCCACGCTTGCACGCACCGACCAACTGAACGATCGCGCTGTCACGATAGCGATGCTGGGATCAGGATCGAAAAGGGTCGACTACGACAAGGCTCTCGCCACTCTGGCGGAATGGGGCATATTTCGCCAGAAGGGATACCTGATGAAGCGGGCGTCTGAACTTGGACTCACCCAGCGCAGGCGCCCGCGGCCCAGGCGCAACCTGCCCGCATGGCCGAAACCTTCGGGGCGAATAGAGCAAGTGGAACCCGGGCGCTTACGGCATTCGGGCGGCGCATATTGAAACGCTCTTACGTCAAGTCCTTTCGGTGAGGTAACTCAGGGATTCTGTGAAAGTGTGGTCATCGCCAACCGCACGCAGAGAGCCTTATGAGTTCGAGCCGCGCTCGCACACCAACTCCTTTTTCCGATTTGATCTCCGCGGGAAGCGCTGCGGGCAAATCGGAAACATCCCCTCGCGCATCTGATAAGCGTCATCAAGTTGATTGGACGCTGTCCGACGGTAAAAAGATCCGCGTCAGCGCGCCGATCGCGGAAACGCCACGTACGACCACTGTCATGCGCACCATGCCTGATGGGACCACCTTTCCGATTACGGTCCCCATATCCGAGCAATCCGCCGCAATGTCACCCGCCCAACACGTTCGCGCACTCGGCCAGCAAATCGACCTGAAGCGTAACGAGCTGGCGTCGCTCGAGAGCGAGCGTGGCAAGTGGCTCTCGGTAATCGAAAAAAGCGCATAACCATCAACCCAGAAGGTGCAGACATGCCAAGAAATCTTCCGCAAGCGAACGATGTGAATCCCGCAGAAAAGCTCACCGCGATCGTTGCGCGCGGACGTACCGTATTTGTTGGAACATCGATCACTAAGGCTTGGGACCATGCCCTCAATAAGGAGGTCGACGTGGTTAAACCCGCAGATCCGCGGGGCCCTGGCGAAACGGTCGAACTACCGGCAACCGAGGTTGAACGATTGATTCGGCTGGGCTTTCTTGTCAGCCCCGATGATGCCGCGGTCCCAGTTCAAGAGGGCGCCCCCAGCACGGTGAAGCTCCTGGATCGCTCCGAAGTCGGCTTCGCACAGAAGGCAATTTGAGGGGCGAGCCGCAGCACCAGGTCGGCTAAACAACAGGTGCAACTGCCGACGTAATGGAAACGCCGAAGCTGTTCAAGTCCTTCGGCTTCGGCGCGGCGGGCGGCAGTGTACAACGATAGGAAAAGCAGCAATGGGAGCAATCCTGAATCGGCGCTTTCGCGCGCAACGGAGAACTCAACGCATGGAATTGGAAACTGAGCAACACGCACTCCCGCAGGGCGACATGTCGGCCAGTGGCGATCAGAGCAGCCTCCAAACGCGGCTGGCAGCCGGAACCCAACTGAACATGTGCGCGGTCGATTCAGCCAATGGTGGCGCGCTATGAGTTTCTGGGACAGTTTGCAGCAGGCATCATGGCGGGGCATTCCATTCGGTGTGAATGCCGCTGATGCCCGCTTCGGTCGAAGGCAGGCGATTCACGAATACCCGAATCGGGATGAAGTCTGGGTAGAGGATCTCGGCCGCGCGGCGGGGCGCATCAACATTCGCGGGTTCCTGCTCGAGAATGACCTCGTCTACAACGGCGGGGATGTAATCGATCAGCGCGAGGACATGATCGGGGCATGCGAGACGGAAGGCCCGGGTGAATTGGTGCATCCGACGTTGGGTCGCCTCGATGTCAGTCTTCTTTCGTTCGAGGTATCGGAGCGAAAGGAAGATGGTCTCATGTTCGAGATTCACCTCTCGTTCATCGAAAGTGGGCTGCAGATATTCCCGAGTGCGGCCACCTCAACAGGCGACGCGGTCAACCAGGCGGCTGACGACGCCAACGCTGCGATGAACGCCGATTTCGCAAAGCGCGCGAAGCCTGATTTGCAGCAAGGCGCGGCCGTGGTACAGCAAGCGGTTTCAACTGCGACGCTGTGGGCAGGCAAGGCGATCGGGCTGGTGAACGGCGCAACGAGCATATTTCACATGGTCACCGGGCTGACTGGTTCATATGGGCGATTCGCCGGCGGCCGCACTGTTGGCTTCTCCGGCTATTCCGCTCTTTCAAGTTTGCAAAGGACGCTAGGCACTGCCCAGCAAGCTAATGCGACGGTGCAAACGCTGACCGCCTATGGGACTCAGGCGAGAAAGACGGTCCTTGACGCAGCGGACGCTCTTAAGAAATCCGCAGAATCTCTAGGCCTATGAAACTCGTGAACCTGATTCGTTCGTTTTTAAATTGGTAGTACTTATTTGGAGATTTCATGGAAACGAAAGTCGATACGAATGCAACGCAAGAGGCTGATGCGCCGCAGTCCGTCGCTGGCGGCTTTAACCGACGCGTCGGCGAGCGACTTCACTGCGAGCACCCGGTAGCCACGCAGGATGCGCCGCAGCCGACTCATCCGACGGAGGAAGATAACGATGTATCGAATTGATGACCCAACCGCGTCGACGACTCTGCCGACTCCGGAAGCAGCATTAGCCGAAGGTTACTTCACGGAAGGCAACCCAGGAACCGGCACCCCCGCGACTCTTGAGCGCGCGTCCTGGTTCAACATGATCCAGGAAGAGTTGCGCGCGATTGTTGTGGCAGCCGGCCTGACGCCGAGCAAGACAACGTACAACCAGGTCTTTCTCGCCATTCAGGCTCTGATCAAAGCAGCCGGTCAGGGCATCAGTTCGACCGGCAATATCAGCACCACCGGCAAGATCAACGGTTCCAACAATCCGAACCTGCTATTCAATGGCTCCGGCGAGTTCGGGAGCGTCGGCTGGACCTTGGGTTCTTTTTCGCAGTTCGTTGATACCAGCGGCGAGATCGGCAGTTTCTTTTCGAATTCTGGTGCGCTGACTTCGTACACGTTTGCAGTAGCTGGCCAGCAAGTCCCGATTGGTCCTAGCCAGAACGTGTGTTTGTCGATGGACGTTTCGAACGGCGCGGCTGGCACCGTCCAGATCTCCCTCGCGGCTTATACGTCGGCTGGCGGCTATATCTCCAACATCGGCACGTCGGCGGTTCCCAATGCATCGCTCACGCGCTATTCGACGACCGCTGTGACGCCCGCAAATACTGCGTATGTGGTCCCGCAGTTGGTTCTGAATGGAGTTACTTCGAGCGCATTCGGCATCGTTTTCCGACGTGTCAAAGTCGAGCAAGGCACCACCCCATCCCTTTATTCTCAAGAGGCGAGTATTGCGGGGATCAACAGCGGTCGCCTTCTTCGCACGTCGATCTACACAAACGTCGGCGGCACGCAGTATGTGTCTGTCAACGGAGGTGCAGCGACGACCACCGGTGCGACGACGTTCGTCCCGCTGTCGACCACCAACACGGTGATCGGCGAGTGTCAGGGTGCCGGCGGTGCCGGATCTGGAGCGACCGGTGCCACTTCGACGACAGTATCTCTCGGTGCTCCGGGTGCAAGTGGTTCGTATGGGAAATCTTTGTGGTCTGTGACAGCCGTCGGTGCTTCGCAAACCATTACGGTCGGATTAGGTGGGGCGGCAGTGAGCGGCGGTTCGGGTAACTCAGGCGGAAGCAGTTCTATTGGGTCGCTTATGACAGCTCCGGGCGGCCCGGGCGGAACATTAGCCGGCACGGTAACACCTCCCTACTACCAAGGTAACGGAACAGCCGCGACAGCCACGACCGGGGCGAACATGATTGCTATCCAGGGTCTGGCGGGCTCGCCAAGTTGCGGCATTGGCACAGGGGCGTCCGCTCTGATCGGCGGTAGTGGGGGCGCCACTCCGTATGGTCAGGGAGCGCAAGGGGCTGCCGGAAATTCAAACGGCCAAAACGCCGCCAATTTTGGCGGCGGAGGCGGCGGCATCGCGCTCAATCAGGCGGGTGGCACCGGGACTGGTGGCGCCGGCAAGAACGGCATTGTGACAATTCAGGAGTTCGCATAAATGCGCACCTATGCACGTATAGACTCGGGTTTCGTAGTCGAAATAATCCAGCCGATGACGGATGCAGACGGTAACGAAATCCCGATTGTTGATCGTTTCACGCCAGAGTTCGTGGCAACCCTTGTAGATGTGACTGACTCGTCCCCGATGCCGGGGTCACATTGGACGGCCATCGAAACGAAAGGAGTTTGGGCATTTGCCCAGCCCTAACTGCTAGGGGATTGAACGCGGGGAAAGCGAGATTCTGGATTTTTGTTGAAGGATCCGCTTTCGGCAGGGCACCTCGATCAATGCGTGACTTGCTGCAGCCAAGAAAATTAACGCGCAAAAGTACATCACTGGAGTGGCGATTTCAGGTAAAACGTCCCACGAGAAGAACTTCATCAAAATTTGATGGAGCATGTAAATGGAGAAGCTGATCTCCCCTAGGTACACAAATGGGCGCCAGGACAGTGCTTTCCCAATCGCACCTCGCCCGGCCGCTAAAACTGCTATCAAGGGGGCAATCAGCCACGCAGACCCTGATTGACCAAATAGCGTATACAAGGTCGCCAACCGGATATGATCAGCAACGACGTAAAATTCGTTTCCGAACCATCGAGCGATGATCGTTAGCATGGCCAGTTCAAGAACGGTCCAAGCCAAAGCAGACATTCGGAGGTGTCTGATGTACCGATCCCAGAGCACCCACGTTGACATGCCTAGGCAAAATTCAAAGGCCCGGACCAACGGGAACGCGTAAAGGCCCGACCTTAGTGAGACTTGGAATCGGCCCCCATCTGGAGGCACGCCAAACATTTTCATAACAGCTACAACACCGAGCGCGATCAATGCCGACCCGAGTAGTTTACAAAGCCAGGTGTGCCGAATATTAATAAGTAGCATCGGAAATGCAAGGTAGAAAAAAGCTTCAGTCGAGATGCTCCAAGAAACGCTGTTCCACGAAAAAACATACGCATCGAAAGGCATAGCCGCATGCGTTAAGGAAAGATTCGAAGCTAGCTCTAACCATTTGTTGAATATGCCGGGCCCATCCAGTACCAGTCTGTCTGCGCGTATAAAGATGACTGTCGCAAGCAATGTGAAGACATGCACAGGCCAAAGTCGAGCGATACGCGCTCGAATAAATGCAATATAGCCGGGAAAAGACTTCGATGCATAAACGTGAGTCAAGATGAAGCCTGATAGCACAAAGAAAAAACTAACACCGTGATCAAGTGGCCATACGGCATCCTTTAGCCATGGCCATGTGAAGTATGCTTTAGCATGCAAGATCACAATCATCATTGCAGCCACGAAACGAAGACTTGTAAGCGGCTTTAGATCTTCTACTACCTGGTGCTTAGCGTCTCCGGCATTGATGGTCGACATAATCGCGTCCTTTTTGAATGTCGCGATTTTACAGCAGGAGAGATTTTGTAAGACGCGGCCCGCTGGCCGCGGCCTATCCTCAAAACCGATACCCGACCAGCAGCGTGTCGACGGAATGTCAGATAGAAGGAGCGCCGTATGGCTACGCAGCAAGCAATAACCCAGTCGACACCTTGGTTCAGGTTCTCGACGACCTCAACCTGTTGACCGGTGCGATGCGGTATCAGAGCGGCGCGTGGGTTCCCTATGCAACTCCACTCACATGGTCGGCGTATCCGGCGCAAGTGCTCGCAGCGCTTGTCGATTCAGATACAACCATCCTGCGTTGCTACGAAAATGCGGTGGCCGTGCCTACAATATGCACAACGTATCGGAAAGCGCTACGCACGATGGTCGGAGGCTCCTCGGGGGATCCGACAAAACGACTGCTAACGAAGCCTACTTATCCTACCGGCACGTACTTGGGAGGCTAGGAATCAGCTGCGATTCCCGGCCGTCCGCCCGTTGAGATGGATTGAGATAGACGCTTCCCAATCTCATGCGACGGCTTCTCGACCATCTTATGCAGTGTCCACGCCACTATGATCGATAAAGCGAAGGCGCAAGCAATGGCAATCGATGGGGCAACGTTCCTCTCGACCATGTGCGCCATCACGGCGTATCCCATGACGCCATGCACTACGTAAAGCGGATAGCTGACGTCAGCGAAAAACGACAGCGTGTGCGAGCTTGGCCACCGACTGGAAAGCGACGCACAAACCGCAAAGGTTGCAAATGCAGCGATATAGCCTAGGATGCCGCGCACGGGAAGATCGCCGCTGATATACATGCTGACGCAAAACATGGCCAAGCAGGACGGGCCAATGATGCTCAACATCACGTTTGTAATGTGGGGCCTGAAATAGAAATTGAATGCGACGCCGCAAAACATCATCAACATGTATTCGCTATCAAAGGCGAACGTCTTTTCGAGGGTTCCCCATGGCTGACGATGCGCTGCGATTGCGATACAGAAAAGAAGCACGGGAGCGAGGAAAACCTTCAGGCTGCCGGTCCTCAGTAGCGGCGCGAGTAGCGCGCACAGCAGGTAAAACTTCAACTCAATTTCAAGTGTCCAGACGATTCCGTCGATAGATGGCAGCCAAAGCAGATCCCGCACGCCCGGAACGTAATGCGCGAGCACATGGAAAAGCGCGTAAGGAAACGACCTACCGGACGCGAGGCCGGATAGGTAGACGGCGACCAGCGTTACTGTAAATCCTGCGAAGTACAGAGGGTAGATTCGGAAAAAGCGGCCAATCAAGAAGCCGGCGACACTTGAGCGCTCAAACGAAAACGGGATAACGAAACCGCTGATCATGAAGAACAGGGCGACCCCGAAAGGGCCACTTGCGATCGGTAGTGATTCAAGCCACGCCGCGATCGCGGGCGTGGGAAGCGCGGCTGCATCCGCGATAGGGGCGTTGATCAACGCTTCGGTAATAGGTCTCGCGAACCAGAATATTCCAAGGTAGTGCGAGATCAGGACTGAAAGCGCTGCCACACCACGCAGCGCGTTCGCAAACTCAAGTCTTTGATTTTTCACTGGATTTAGCCGTTCATTGAACGGGTTCGATTGTATCAAATGCACAACGAACGCCTGTTCAACGAAAGATCACGTCACGCAAGAGATACTTCGTAAGGCGGCCAGCGACTGAGCGTCGGACGCCGCATGTCATCTGCTCCGCCCGCGTAGCTATGTCAACCGCTAACCGATAGGAACGCTCACCATGTTAGCGAATGAAGGCCTGCGAAATCCTTTCGGGTCCCTCTTCCCAAAAGGAAGGGCCACGGGCATTGCGCGCCGCGATATTTGTCTAGGTGTGGACTTTTAAAATTTGGGTAACAGGGTAACAGCTCGCACATGAACCAAAGTGCATTCGCGGAACTTCACGGCGTCAGTCGGAAGACTGTCACGAAGTGGAAAGAGCGCGGCTGGCTTGTGTTTGCGGGCGACGACATCGATGTCGATGCGTCGAATGCGAATCTGAAAAAGTATCGCCGCGACGGTACTCCGACTGTTACCCAACCTGTTACCCAACCTGTTACCCAAGGCACCAAGGGTAACAAACTCAAAACTGTTACTCTGGTGGCGAGTGATGTAACGCCTGGCGCCGGCGCCGAGGCTACTGCAAATTCTTGCTGAGCTGCTGGCGCAATGTCTTGGCCATCCGCTCCAGAATGTCCGGCAATAGAATCTGAGCATCGAGCGGCCCCATCACCGAATAGCCCGAACCAAACTCTCCGTCAATGACGACGACGACAGCGCAGCGCGCTTGGGTCCAATTCCTTACGTGAGTGCAGGCCGCATCGAATGCACCCGCGGATTCTCCGCCGGCGGTAACCGCCAGCCGAACGTCTACCGGTTTATCGCTCATAGGGCCGCCGTCTCGAATGGGGATGGTGAATTTTATCCCGGTGGCGCGCGACCAACGCTATGCTGAATTGCTACACCGCGCGCCACCACTCAGCCTATACGCCAATGCCAGATCGCCAAGTAAGGCTCGACGACGAAGGCCGCGCCGAACTGCTCTGCTATTTGGTGGTGGCGCAGCTCATCGCTCGAGCGCGCACCGGTGTATGGCTGCGCACTGATCACCTCGTCGAGTCGACGCGGATCTGGCTCGCAGGCAACGGCGCTGATGCTAGCTGGGAGGATCGTGTGCGGCTCGGCGCGCTGTCCGAGAAAGTAGCTTGGAGCTTTGTGGACATCCCTCAATTCGCCGACCCCGATTGGCTCGCCAAACTCTTCACTCACGGCTGGCGACTCGACTATCGGTCGCCGATCGCGCGCGGAATCTATACGGCCTGCAGAACGCAGTTGCATGGCGCCCCCTGAAGGAATCTCGGAGCTACCACCTAGCCGCCCGACTATCGTCTTACGGCTCGGGATCAGATATTGCGCCATTCCCAATGTGCATAACCACAGGGGAATATGATGATCAGAATAGCCAGCGCACTTGCATTGGTCGCCGCTCTCGCCGGCTGTGTAGTCGCCCCGGCAGGGCCTGGCTACGGATATGAACCGGCCCCGGCGTATGGCTACGGTCCCGGCTACTACGCCGCACCCTCGATCGACCTGGGTATTGGGATCGGAGGTGGTTGGGGAGAACACGGCGGCCATGGCGACCACGGCGGTGGGCGCGGGCGTTAGCCATGCTCCCCCCGTCGCTACACGACCATAAGCGCACCCAGGCAGCCAAGCGCGAGAATAAGGAAAATGCCGCCTGCGAAGAGGTGATGTGATGGTTTCATGCGATCCCCGATTCGTTATCCGTGAAGCATACGGCGCTTGGGGAGCGCAAACTGTCAAGGATGGTCAGAACGAATTGGCATTCGATGAGGCACTCCAAATGTTGCGAAGACGCTCAGAACCGTCGGCGTCGTGTGCGCTCCCGGTCCAGACGGATGACTGAGGCGCTGGCCTCAATGTGTGGCCTGCGTGCCATCCGTAATTCTATTGCGGAGCGCGTGCTTGAGCCGGTCCCCGCGGACAAAATACCAGCCGCCTAGCGCGAGCAGGATTGGAAACATGCCGAAGAGTCGGGCCTGAGACTGGAAGTCGGTGATGGTGAGCATGATCGTGTGTACCTCTGCAACGATCATATCCCCCTCACCGCCCGGGTACTGTGGTTTTTTGTAGCGCGCGGCCGGCGAGGCGGAGATACCCGGAAGCGGTCGGAGTGCGACAGATATGAAAAAGCCCAGCGCGGGCTGGGCTAGTCGTCGGATGCGGCAATTCAGATGTGAGCCACTCTAATTCGACTTGGATTCAGAATCCGCAGCATCTTCCTCTTGTTGCTTATCGCCTGACTTCTCTCGGTCCGGGGAATCCTTGTCGCCTGGTTTTTCCTTGTCGCTCGATCCAGCCCCTCCCTCCGCGTCTTTCTCAGCATGGTGTTTACCGAGTAGGAAGGACCGCAAAACCGTTACGAGCAAGGTACCAGCGACCACACATCCAATCGTGGTGGCCTTGAGGTACGCGCAAGCGAGCACGACGAGTAAGCCGCCACCAACAAGCCAGAACGCACTTCGCTGGCTACGGTGGTCGCGCTTCACTTCCGCATCGAGCTTTTTGTTTTGCAGATCAACGAACGACCGGTCCATGGACCTGCTGTGCTCCAAATTCGCTACATACTGCTCGAAGATCAACTTCGAGGCGCCTGGATACGTTTTTTCGTATCGCTCCAAGTGCTCCGGATGGGGCGTCGGCCCTGAGAAGGCCTCCGTCCGCATTACGATACGCTCGACGACTGCCTCAATTTGCTGTTCATCGACAACGTGGAATTTGCCGTCCAGCTTGCTCGGATCCGCAGCGTAGCTAACCGCTGACCCCTTGGCGTCAGCGGTTTCGTGCGACGATTGCTTTTCGATGGGTGGATCCGAACTCATTTATGGTTTTTTTCAGTTGTTCGTTGCTGCGCGTCCATGCTTCGTCAGACCTGACCTTCGGCGATTTTGCCGCAGGGCGTAGAATTCTGTAGCTACTTGAAGGCGCCAGATCCAAGACGTCGGGCAATGCATCGAGCGTCAACCAGAGTCCACGCTCTATGTTGATTTTCATCATGCTCTCCGTGCCGCGCCTTACGGTAGCGGCTTGTGTAGGTGGCGGTTACGTCATGTGTTTGACGGCAAAACCTCAGAAAAGTTGAGGCTTAACTTAGTCACACATGTAAGTATTCTACCGTTTTAGTTGACGTTTTGTGCATCCGCCAAATCTTTCGTCAAAAATTGCGACGCCCGTTTTTGTTTCTGAAAACGGATCGCAAGCTTCGATGCTAAGACACTAAGTGGTAGTTTCGCTGTGAAATTCAAGACGAACAGTGCTCCGCCGCGCGCAACTTAGAAGTAGCTGCCAAGTGCAATCAATTGCAGTGTGCCCCCGGGTGATGGAGCACTAATTTCTGTGAGAACGACAAAAAGTGCCCGGCGACAACAGCATCCGGCCCGCATCATGGGTTGCTCCTCCGACCAGTCGCATCGGCGCCAGCGAAACTATGCGGCAGTGTTTCGGTGTCGCCTCGCGCGCAATGCAGGAATCGCACCCGCATTTCCTCTGGGGACGGATTTTAGGGGCATTGGTGGGGGCATAAAAATAGCAAAAATTGCCGCAATCCGCTGTCAGCCTTGACGTATGAATTCTGTCAGGGGACCACCCAGCGTCCCAGTCTCTCCCGGATTTGCCACAAAAGCCCCGTAAGCCTTGCGCTGCGGGGTTTTTTTGTTGCCACTATTGCCCAAAGTTGCCCAACCCAGGCAAGACGCTCCGAGGGTACCGCCGAAGACCTCGCCGAACACGCCAACAAAACACCGCCGCCTCAAACCCGTCGTCAGAAAAACAGCAATTGTCCAAATCGCGGCGGTTCGAGCGTCATTGGTCAGGTGGAGCAATGTGCCCGCCGACAACCCAACCCATGACGGAGAATTCCAGATGCAATACATGCTGATGCTCTATGCGAATGAAGGCGGCTGGACCAGCCTGACGAAGACCGAGCAGGAACAGGGCGTGGCGGCTTATGCCGCGTACACGGAGGCGTTGAAGAAAGCGGGTGCGCTCGTGGCCGGCGGGCGTCTGCAGCCGACCGCGACGGCGACGACCGTCCGTATCGCGGACGGCAAGTCGCAGGTGCTCGACGGCCCCTACGTAGAGTCGAAAGAGCAGTTGGGCGGCTACTACCTGATCGACGTGCCTAATCTCGACGCCGCCCTCTCGTGGGCGTCCCGCTGCCCGACCGCGAGTCACGGCGTGGTCGAGGTGCGGCCGCTCTGGCACGCCGCGGGCTAAGCCGTGTCATGAACCGCGTCGCAGGCGAGGTGTGAACGCATGAATTTGCCCGACGACGCCATGAACGCGCGCGACACCGCGGACGCTGTCGCGCGCCGCAGCTTCGGCAAGCTCGTCGCCTTTCTCGCGGCACGTACGCGGGATGTGGCGGCGGCCGAAGATGCGCTATCCGAGGCGTTTGCCTCGGCGCTGGCCACCTGGCCGCACAACGGTTGTCCGTCGAACCCGGAAGCGTGGCTTCTTACCGTCGCGCGCCGCAAGATGATCGACCTCACCAGGCGCCGCCGCACCGGCAAGGCGGCCGCCGTGCAATGGCTGCTACTCGGGCCGGCGTTCGACGAAAGCGTGGCGGACGCCGGCATCCCCGACGATCGTCTGCCACTGATGTTCGCCTGCACGCATCCGGCGATCGAGGCGGCCATCCGCGCGCCACTGATGCTGCAAGTGGTCCTCGGGCTCGACGCGAAGATGATCGCATCGGCGTTTCTCATGTCGCCGGCCGCCATGGGCAAGCGTCTCGTGCGAGCCAAAAACAAAATCCGCGAAGCTGGCATTGCGTTCAACGTCCCCGAGCGCGAAGAACTTGCCGGCCGGCTCGGCGCCGTGCTGGACGCCATCTATGCCGCCTTCACGGAGGGCTGGACGGATCCCGGCGGCACCGACGTCGCACGCCGCGATCTCACGGAAGAAGCGTTGTTTCTGGCGCGGCTCGTGGCCGGACTGCTGCCGCGGGAACCGGAAGCGCTGGGCCTGCTCGCCTTCATGCTGCATGCACAGGCAAGGCGTCGCGCGCGACGCAGCGCGGACAGCGAATACGTGCCGCTTGCCGAGCAGAACCCGGCACGGTGGGACTGGCCGATGATCGACGAGGCCGAAGCGCTGCTGCGGCACGCGAGCGCGCTCGGTTCGATCGGGCGGTATCAGCTCGAAGGGGCGCTGCAGTCGGCGCATGTTCATCGGCGCCGTACCGGACACGCCGACTGGGCCGCGGTGGTGCAGCTTTACGAGGCACTCGCGCGGCTCACCGGATCCCCGGTGGTCGCGATCAACCGGGCACTCGCCGTCGCGGAGTTGCAGGACGCGAACGCCGGCCTGAGCGCCCTGCCCCAGGTGGCCACCGACGCCCGGCTCGCGCAATATCAGCCGTACTGGGCGGCACGTGCGGAGTTGCTCGCGCGGACCGGCGCGCATCGCGAAGCGCGCGAGGCCTACGACATGGCGATCGGCCTCGAGCGCGACCCCGCGGTCCGGCGCTTCCTGCAGCGGCGCCAGGCCGGCTTGGCAAACTGATCGTCTATCGGCGCGATGCGCCGCACGTCCCCCGGCCCAAAGAAAAATGCGTTCAACTCACTGACGTGATCGAACCCAGCGGCGCAGGCTCCTCTCCCTCACTGGCGCGCAACGGGTGTGAACCCATAGCGCGTCAGGACGTCCTGCGCGGCGGGACTCATCAGATACAGCGCAAGACGATACGCGGCATCGCGCGAGGCGGCGTTCTGCCGCGACTCGAGAACAGTCATGCCGTAGTCGGCGGCAATAGCTAGCTCCGCCGGCAGTTCGACCTGTGTCAGGGTCGTGTCGGGCGTCGGTTCATGCGAGCTGCAATAGCCGATGAATACATCGATGCGTCGCGTCGTCATGAAGTACTTGCCCGGATCCTGGCCGGCCGGCACCTGAGGGGCGACGGCGCCACCCACCAGTTGCTGCGCCTTCGCTTCGAGTGTCTGGGTCGCGCCGGGGCGAACAGTGCCGGCCTTGGCGAACAACGCCCACGCATAATCGCCGCCCGGATCCGACTTCGGCGTCGACGTGCCGATCCTGACGTTCGGATCGAGCAGCTTGTCGAGCAGATTGCCGGTGGTCAGGCCGACGTCAGGGCGCGCCTCCACGCACAGCCGGTTTCTCGCGAAGACGACCGTGGGCGCCGCCTTACCTTCAGCAGTGAGCCGTTGCGGATGCGCCATGTTCGCGGAAACGAAAAGGTCCGCCTTGGCCGAGTGCTCGATCTTGTCGAGCAGCATGCCGGCCGGCCCGCTGACGAGTTCGATCGGCTGACCGGTCTCGCTCGTATATTGGCGCGTGATCGCGCCGAGCGCGCCGCTCATGCTACCGGCCGTATAGATGGTGAGCGGCGCCGCGGGAGTCTGCTGCGCCATGGCGAGGCCGGCGCTGATGGCCAGAACGGAGGACAGCAGCGTGCGAAGCAGAATGGATTGCGGTTTTGTCATGTTTAAAGGTCGATCTGGATTGACGCGCGAACGGTGCGCGGGGCGCCCAAGGTGGCGGTGCCGCTGTCGGTGCCGGAATAGCCGCTCTGACCGGCCGGCGTGATGTTGGCCCAGTAGTGCCGGTTGGCGACGTTGTCGACGCCGAGGCGCAGCGTCACGGCTTTGGCCGCGATTTTGGTGCGGTACCGTGCGCCGAGATTGAAGATCGTGTAGCCGTCGACGTAATCGCTGTTCGAATAGTTGGCGGCACGACGGCTCGCATAATTCATGTCGACGTTCAAGCCGAGGCCGGCCACCGTGGGCACCGAATAATCCACCAGGGCGTCGAATACCACGCGCGACAGGCCGAGAATCTGCGTGTTGTTAGTGGCGGCGACACCGGTGTCGTGCAGACGCGGATCGAGCAGCGAAAGTCCGGTATAGATGTTGAGATCGCGGGTCACGGCACCCGTCGCGGTCAGTTCGATCCCACGGTTGACCTGCTGGCCTCCCTCGGCGAAAACGTTGCTCGATTCCACCAGCGCATACGGCCGTTCGATGCGATACAGCGCGGCGCCGAGCGTCGCGCCCGCCATGTCGACCTTGTAGCCGAGCTCCCATTCCCTGCTTCGGTACGGCGCGAGGGAATTGCCCGCGTTGAGCGTGCCCGACGGTGCGATATCGCCTTGCTGCAGGCTGTCCGCGTACGTGAGGTAGGCGGTCATGTTGTCCTGCGGTTTGTACATCAGGCTCACCGTCGGACTGACGCCGTCGGCGGAATATCTGCTCGTGATCGTCCCTTTCGCGTTGTAGTTCTCGGCATGAATCCAGCTTTGGCTGGCCGCCAGCAGCATCGACCAGTGCCGGTCGAAACCGATCGTATCGCCCACGTTGATGGATTGCTGGAACGTGCTGACGGAGCGGTAGCGATCCGAGAAATCGGGCAACGCAGGCTGGGCGAAACTAGCCGGATTGCTGAGGTTTCCGGTGCCGAGCGTGATGGCGCCCGTTTGATAAGGCGTGTACCGATTCCAGTAAAAGCCCGTGGTGGAGACGAACACGTCGTGGGTCAGACCGGCTAGCACCACGTGGCCGTTCAGCGCGATCGTATTGCTGATCACCTGATCGAGACTGTACGTGGTCGTCGCCGTCGTTTCGGTGTACGCGCCTTTGTTGTTCGTGAGCGTGAGCGTCGGCACAGTCGACGCGCGGTCGCTCGTTTCGCGCTGCACGCCGGCGCTCAGGTGCCAGTCCGGATTGAAGTCGTGCTTCAGCGTGGCGCTCATCATGTTCGTGACGTTGTCGTCGCCGGCCCATGACTGCCCGTAGCCGACCGTCGCCGGGTTCGGCGCGGCGGGCAGCAGCACGTTCTTTGCCAGGGCGAAGGTCCCGGGGAAGCCGGTGTCCAGGTAATGGTACGTGCTGAAGTTGGTTTCGAGCCGGGTGTCCGGCGTGAAGTGGATATCGAAGGCAAGGCTCGCCAGGTCCCGGCGCAGGCGGCTATCCGAAACGTACCCCTCGCCATTCTGGTTGAGCAGGTTGAGACGGTAGCCGAAACGATCGTCGTTGCCGAAGTGCCCGCTGAGATCCGCGCGCTCGGTGAACAACGCGTTCGACTCGTAGCCGAACGTGAATTCGCGCAGCGGCTGGTCGGTCGGCCGCTTGAGCACGTAGTTGAACGTGCCGGCCGGGCTGGCCGGTCCGTAGAGTGCCCCAGCGAGGCCGTTCAGCACCTGGATGCTGTCGAACTGCTCGATCGGGTAATCGGTCGTCGCGGCGATGTTCATGCCGTCGACGCGCGTGTTCTGCACCACGCCGGCCTGCATACCACGTGTTTGCGGCCGGATATTCAACCCCTGCACCGAGGGGATGAAACTGAACGCCTCCTGCACACTGCGCAGTTGCTGATTCTCAGCCAGCGACTTTGGAATGACGTTGACCGAGTACGGCGTGTCGAGCAGATTCTTCTTGCCCAGCGGCCCGACTACCGCCTGGTCGACCTGATACGAAGGGTAAGGGGTGGGCTTGATGCCGGTGACGACGATCGGGGTCAGTTGAGCGTCGGAATCCTGCGCATGGGCCGGGACGGTCGCGGCGACGCCTGCGGAGACGACTGCAAGCATGCGTAGGGTGCAGCGGGAGGGTAATGTCATCGAAATTGCCGTTACGAAGTATTGCGGTTCGCAATATTTCGCGAAATATAACGGCGGCCGCGCGTTCTAGTAAGGGCTCTGGCGCAAATAGTTGAAATAGCATAAAAATTCAGCGACTACGATGGCCTGGTTGATCTGCAGAAGATCTGGCCTGTAGCTGGTCGAGCGAAGGAAGCCTCTGCCGCGCGACTGCTACTATCCGCAACACTTGGCTCGAGACGAACTGGATGGAACTCTGGATTCAACCCTGCGCCGCATGCGCGAACCTGCACGGTCAACCGTCGCTTGCCGATCCGCACGATGCATTGCTGCTCGACAGTGTCGACTGGAAGGAAGGTCAGCGCGCGGCGGAAACGTACACGTGCGCGCAATGTAGTGGCGTGCTGAGCCGCGTGCTATCGGGCAAGCCCGCACGGCAGCTTTGGACCTTGATGAACGCGGGGCAGCATTGAGCGCGGCGGGGGCTAATCGTTCGCGGTTGGGCTTGAAATCCCCCGGGCGGCGAGTACCCGATTGCGTCCACTCGTCTTTGCTTCATACAGCGCCTTGTCCGCAACGAGGATCAGCTCGGTAGGCTCGCTCGCGCCCCGAGTCGGGACTCGCGCGGCCACCCCTGCGCTGATCGTGACAAAACCCGTGGGGCCGCCCGCATGTTCGATTTCCAGATCACGAATCGCGCCGCGGATTTTGTCCGCGATCGCGACGGCATGCGTCACGTCCGTGTTCGGCAGAAGCACCGCGATCTCCTCCCCGCCATAGCGGGCGGCAAGATCGCCAGGACGCCGGGCCGTCAGATCCCGGATGACACGACTGATCGTTCGCAGACATTCATCGCCGGCAGCGTGTCCGTAGATGTCGTTGTATTGCTTGAAGCAATCGACATCCATCATGATCAGTGCCAGCGCGCTCGCATGACGCGTGGCGCGGCTGAATTCGTTCTGCAGCGACACGTCGAACTGACGGCGGTTCGCCAGCCCCGTCAGGCCGTCCTGCATCGCGAGTCGTTCAAGAGTCTGATTCAGCTTTTCGAGCGAAGCGTGTGTCCTGGTCAGTTCCGCTTCGGCCTGGGTTCGTAGTTCGATTTGCCGGATCAGGTGCCAACCGAACAGTCCCACCACGAAGACAAGACACAGCACGCCGGCGGAATGCCAAAGCGTGTCGCGCCACCATTCATGCAAGATCTCGTCTTTGGATAAGGCTGCGGCCACGAAGACCGGATAGTGCTGAAGACCGCGATAACTATTGAGCCGCGTGATGCCATCCTGCGCCGACTTGATGAAAGACGTCCCCACCGGTCCGTGCGCCTTGTAGGAGTTGTATAGCGCGGTTCCACGCATGCTTTTGCCAATCAGGTTGGCATCGAACGGGCGGCGAATGAGCATCTCGCCGCTATTCAATACGAGGGCAACGGCCCCGGCGTTGCCGATCTGAAGACTGTCGTAGAACGTCTTGAAGAAATCGATATCCACGGTCGCCAACACGACGCCGTCAAAGCTACCGTCCGGCTTGTTGATTCTCCTTGAAACGGGAATGACCCACTTGCCGCTCGATCTGCTGATGACCGGGACGCCAATGTGCGGCCCCGTATCAGTGGAATGTTGATGAAAGATAAAATATTCGCGATCCGCGTTATTGAATCGATCGAGTGGCGTCGACGTCGAATTGACGATCCAGGCGCCCTTTTCGTCATAGACGAACAGACCGGCGAGCTGGGGCAGCTCCTGCCGGCGCATCACCAGAATGTCGTGCAGTCGCTGAAGCGCGGCCGGGCTGGTGCCGTCGTGCTCTACCCGCTCGACGATGCCCAACAACGCCGTATCCGCTTCCTTGAAGGTGTCGTCGGCCTGCTGAGCCATACCCCGTGAGAGATTCGAGGTAGCGACATCCATTTCGCCCAATTGGACCGACCGCGCATTCCAGCTCCGCCAACCATCGAGCACTACGAGGGACAGACAGACAACCGCCACGAAAGCGATCGCCCGCCAGATGATGGACGGTCGATTCAGAATCAAACTAGTCTCCGCAGACAGCTTGTCAACAATTGGCGACGCCGGGGGTCAAGCAGAAACAGACACTCCCGCCGCTAACCTAGGGAGAGTATATCGACAACTCTGTGCATATCTTCGGTCGGGGTCTGCTGTATCAGTAACTGAGATTCTCCGGGGACGCACCGACCCGCCGAAACACGTCATAACCTGTGCACATCGTGCACAGGTTATGTCCCGCGCGCAGCGTTGTTGCCCAGCGTGGCGAACCCTAGACTGAATTCCTTTCCAAGCACGTCCTCGAAAGGAATCGTCATGTCCGCACCCACGCTTCGCTACCTCCTCGGCGCCACTACGCCTACTTCGCTCCTCGCCCACACCACCGCATTACTGGCGATCGATTTCCAGAACGAGTACTTCACCGGCTCACTGCCTATTCCAAACGGCGCGGCAGCCTTGCAGCACGCACGCGCGCTCGTCGACCACGCCGACCGATACGGCTGGCGCGTGGTTCACGTGCAGCACGTCGCGCCCGCCGATTCCCCGCTGTTCGCCGTCGGCAGTCAGCACGCCGAGATTCACGCCGACATGCAAGCTGCGCCCTGCCATCGCGTGATCACGAAAAACACAGTCAGCGTCTTTGCAAGCACGGATCTCGCGCAAACGCTAAAAACCGACGGCATCACGCACCTCGTCATTTGCGGCCTCATGACGCACGCCTGCGTAGCCGGCGCCGCGCGAGACGCCGTGCCGGCCGGCTTCGAAGTCATCGTGGCCGCCGATGCTTGCGCGACGCGCGACATCGCCGTCGATCACGAACTGCGCGTCGGACACGACACATTGCACCGATCAGCCCTGGCCGAAATCGCGGATACCTTCGGTTCGGTAATGAGCACGCGTGACGTCCTGGCGCTGGCCGTCCAATAATCACGTCGTTACGCAGACGACCGTCGCCCCAGACGGGATTTCAGCTCGTGATAGGATCGGCCGCCGCGGCATCATGCGTGGCGGCCGTGTGCCGCCGTGTGCCACCGTGTCCGCCGAGGTAGAGATCGAGCGGAACGCACAGCACGGTTCAGGCGCAAAGAGACGGCCGGCGCAGTGAATAGCGAGTTCGAGCGCACTTCATCGATCGCGCGCTGAGCATTGCGGCGGACAACGTTCCCGATACACCCATCGCGGTCAATCCCGACATCGCCAACCTCATCGCCCATGGACCAGTTGCTTGCAATGCGCGCTTTCCGCTTCATCGTCGAAGCGCAGGGTTTCTCGGCCGCCGCCGAGCGGCTCGACACGACGCATTCGCGCGTCTCGCGTCAATTGAAGCAGCTCGAGACCGCGCTCGGCGTTCAGCTACTCAACCGCAACACGCGGCGCTTCACACTCACCGCCGCGGGCGAACGCTACTACAAGGCAAGCGTCGACATTCTCGAACGAGTGGAAGCGGCGGCGCAGGCCATGGCGAACGAACAGGACAACGCAGCAGGCCTGCTGCGCGTCAGCGTGCCGCTGGCGATCGGCACGCTCGAACTCACGGATTGGCTGCCCGATTTCCAGCAGCGTTTTCCCGACATCCAGCTCGAGTTGTCGTGCAGCGATCAGTTCGTCGATCTGGTCGCGGAGGGCTTCGACGTCGCGCTTCGCATCAGCGGCCCGCTGGCCGATACGACGCTGGTGGCGAAGAGCTTGACGGTGTCCGAGGTGGTGCTCGTCGCGTCGCCCGCCTATCTGGCGCACCATGGACTGCCGCAGACCGCTCAGCAACTCGCCGAACACGAGCTACTGACCTTCACCGGCGCGCTCGACGTCGACGAATGGCTGCTGATATCCGCACAAGGCGCATCGACGCGCGTCGCGCCGCGCAGCCGACTGAAGACCGACACCATCACCGCGCTCCATGCGGCGGCACTGGCCGGAGCGGGCATCGCCGCCTTCACGCGGCAGACGGTTCAGACGGACCTGACGAGCGGCCGTCTGGTTCAGATCCTGCCCGGCTGCACGCTCGGCAGCCGGCATTACTACGCGCTGTATCCGCAAACGCGTTACGTGGCGCCGAAGGTGCGGGCTTTCGTCGACCACATGGCCGGGCACTATCGCGGGTAATGAGGCAACGCGGAACAGCCCGGGGCAACCCGGCTTTCCCCCGCAAGGGCATCAGGAAGCACGGGCCGCCCCACTCCCTCACGCAGGCCGCTTCGGAATATCCAGCCCCCGCACCACCGCCGGACGCGCGACAAACGCGGCCAGCACGCGCTTCACATTCGCGAAGTCGTCGATGCCGACCAGATCACCCGCCTCATAGAACCCAATCAGATTACGCACCCACGGGAAGGTCACGATATCGGCGATCGAATACGCGTCGCCGAGAATCCAGTCGCGTCCTTCCAGTTGCTGGTTCAACACGCCGAGCAGCCGCTTCGATTCGGCGACGTAGCGGTCGCGCGGACGCTTGTCCTCGTACTCCTTGCCGGCGAACTTATGGAAGAAGCCGAGCTGCCCGAACATCGGCCCAATGCCGCCCATCTGGAACATCACCCATTGAATGGCTTCATAGCGACCGCCGATGTCCTCCGGAATCAACTTGCCGGCCTTGTCGGCCAGATAGATCAGAATCGCGCCGGACTCGAACAGCGCCAGCGGCCGGCCGCCGGGACCGTTCGGATCGATGATCGCCGGAATCTTGTTGTTCGGATTGAGCGACAGAAACTCGGGCGTCATCTGATCGTTCGTATCGAAGCGCACGAGATGCGGCTCGTACGGCAAACCGATCTCCTCGAGCATGATCGACACTTTGACGCCGTTGGGTGTCGGCAGCGAATAGAGCTGGATCCGGTCCGGATGCTCGGCAGGCCATTTCTTCGTGATCGGAAAATCGGAGAGATCGGTCATGGGACGATGTGAGCCTTGTACGAGAGTTGAGCAACGCAGGAGAGCAAATCGGAGGCGCGAGCCAGTCCGGGCCCGGAGGCCCGGCATTGAAATCCCGGAACGCGAGACTGCGAATTTGCGCGACCGCCAAATATAAACCGACTCGCCGCAACGCGTGCGGAGCCGCTCACTACAGGCTCACCACGCGCTCACCACAAGTCCTTGGTCGCCGTGCCGGCGCGCAAGTTATAGCCTTCGCGCCACAGCGCCGCGCCGACCGTCAGCAGCAGCGTCTTCTGCTCACCGTCGAGTAGCTCCCATGCCGCCGCCAACCAGGAGGCGTAGCTCGCGCAGGTCTGTTCCAGATCGACCGGCGCCTTGCCTTCCAGGTACTGCCGTTCGAACATCGAAAGCAATTTTTCGGGTGTCATGGGCGCGATCTCCGGATTGGGTCCCCAAGTCTAATAGCGACACACCACGCGCGGCACGCTCCCGAGCCTCACTGCGGGTTACTCCCAGGCGAAATCCGCCAACCGCCTACGAGCGACCGGCACCCCAGCCACAACCGGAAACCTGAAACGGAAAAGGCGCCGAAGCGCCTTCCCGTTCAATCGACAAATCAGCACAGCAAACCGGATTACGGCGCGTTGCGCTTGGCATTGTCCTTAGCGTCTTCCTTCGCGTCGCCGTAGGCCTTCTGCACCTTACCCGCGCCTTGTTGCAAGTCGCCCTTCAGTTCCTTGCCGGGGTTGTTGGTCACCTTGCCGACGGCCTCATTGACCTTCCCCTTGATCTGCTCGCCCACACCCTTTACCTGATCCTTGTTCATGATCGGCTCCTTAATCTGGAATGCCGGCGCGAGATTACGCCAGTATCCCTATTGAGCAACGGGTGTGCCCGACGCCGGCAATGCGCGTTTTCGCACGCGGCGAGCTGCCCGAAAAATAATCGCCACAGGTCTAAAGATTCCCGCCCGCCTGCCGTAAAGCTGCCAAGGAGGTGCCATGGACCGCACATTCATCACGTTGACGGGGTCATCCCAGGCCGCGCTGGTCGACCGGGATATCGCGCACATTTCGCGCGCAATGCGGCTTTCTTTACACGGCGATCTCGGCGGTCCGATCCTGCCTCCGGCCTATTGGCGCCAGCGTTTATACACGCTGCTCGACACCGGCTACCTCTCCCACGCGCAACTGTGCGCGGTGGATAGCCTGCTGCTCCAGCTCGACCAGTTCGCGGCCGAACCGCAAATGGCATGGGACACGCTCACACCGGCGGTCGCCGCTTTGTTCGCGCCGCCTTATCCGGTCGATACCAGTCGCCTCGTTTGAGGTTGACACCGAGCGCTGCTCAGTTCCAATCCTGCCGCGGCTGAAATTCAGCCCGGCTGCGTCGTCACGCCCGCCAATAAAAAAACGGCCGCGAACCGCGCCGCGGCCTCAACACGTCGCCACGCAGGGATGTCGCGTCGCTTCGGTAGCGTACACGTCCAACTGTGACAGCCGCGTTTAGCCAATGCGCGTTGTCGAAGGTCGAAATTTTCTGCCTCTGCTCGCCGGAAATAGGGAAAAAGGGACGACCTTAGGTCATAATGTCCGCAAAAATTCCCAGCAAGGACTTCCGTGACCCTCGCCGCACCGCTCGAACTGCTCCGGCAGGCGCGCGCCCGCTTCACTCAACGCGAAATCGCCGCGCACGTCGGCAAAGACATCAAGACGGTGCGCCGCTGGGAACAAGGCGCCACCCCGTGCCCCGCCATGCTGGAGCCGGCCTTGCGCGATCTGCTGCAAGGCAATGCGCGGCGCGACGCCGGCAGCGCGCGCAAAGCCTCCGGCGCTGCGCCGTTCCGCTTCGTCGATCTGTTTGCGGGCATCGGCGGTATCCGCATGGGTTTCGAAACACACGGCGGCGAGTGCGTGTTCACGAGCGAGTGGAACGACTTTTCCACCCGGACGTATCGCGAGAACTATCCCGACGGCGCTTCGCATGCGCTGATCGGCGACATCGTGTCGTTTCCGGCCGAAGACGTGCCGAGCCACGACGTGCTGCTCGGCGGCTTTCCCTGCCAGCCGTTTTCGATCGCCGGCGTCAGCAAGAAAAACGCGCTGGGGCGGCCGCACGGTTTCAAATGCACGACGCAGGGCACGCTCTTTTTCGACGTCGCGCGCATCATCGCGGCCAAGCGCCCCGCCGCGTTTTTGCTGGAAAACGTGAAGAACCTGCTGTCGCACGATAAAGGCCGCACGTTCGACGTGATCCTGCAAACCCTGCGCGACGAACTCGGCTACGAAGTGCATTACCGCGTGATCGACGGTCAGCATTTCACGCCGCAGCATCGGGAGCGGATCATCATCGTCGGCTTTCGCGGCAAGACCTCCTTTTCGTGGGACGACCTGCGCCTGCCGGAACACGGCCCGCGGCTCGGCTCGATCCTGCATCGCACCGACGGCGGCGAGCCGGTGCTGCCGTGGGACCACGACCGCTTCTTCGATCACACCGCCCAACGCGTCCAGCCGAAGTACACGCTCACCTCGAACCTGTGGACCTATCTGCAGAATTACGCGGAAAAGCACCGCGCGGCGGGCAATGGTTTCGGTTTCGGCATGGCCTATCCGGATAGCGTCACACGTACGCTGTCGGCGCGTTATCACAAGGACGGCTCCGAGATTCTGGTCCATCAGGGCGAGTCGCTGCGACCGCGCCGCCTGACGCCACGCGAATGCGCGCGGCTGATGGGTTTTCCCGACACCTTCAGAATCCCCGTCAGCGACACCCAGGCTTACCGGCAGTTCGGCAACAGCGTCGTCATGCCCGTGATGCGCGAAGTGGCGCGCATCATGCTGCCGCATGTCCAAACCCTGCTCGCCGAGGAGGCGCCCCGTGGTTCGAAGCAAGCCCTCTCGCTGTACGCCTGACCGGTCGTTTAAAGCGCCCTGCGGGAAAAACCGGCGCGCTCGCGTCTGACCATGGTCGATATCGTCGATAGCGCGACCCGCAGCCGGATGATGTCCGGCATCCGCGGCCGCAATACGAAACCGGAAATCCTGATCCGCAGCCTGCTGCATCGGCAAGGCTTCCGTTTCCGTCTGGACGCGCGCGATCTGCCGGGACGTCCCGACATCGTGCTGCCGCGCTATCGCGCCGTGGTGCTGGTACACGGCTGCTTCTGGCATGGCCACGACTGTCGTCTTTTCAAATGGCCGCAAACCCGGCCCGAGTTCTGGCGCGACAAGATCGGCCGCAATCGCAGCAACGACGACAAGGTGAGCGCGGCCTTGCTAGCCGACGGCTGGCGCGTCGCGGTGGTGTGGGAATGCGCATTGCGTGGTGCCAATCGCGATATCGCGGGCGTGCTGGAGCGGCTCGTGGCGTGGTTGAAGAGCGACGCGCCGAGCTTCGAGGAACGCGGCTGAAAGCCGCCTGTCGCCTGGCTGGTTCGAGCGAACCCCAGCGCTGCTGGTGATACACTCGATTGGCTAACTCGAGGCCTCGCCGCGCGTTGTTGCAGCGCTCGCCGCAAGCGCCACGCGGCAGCCGGATCGCCCAGCCCGAGCAGCACAGAACCACTCACTAGGGAGACACATCATGGCTGATTTCCGTCTCTGGTCCGACGACTTTCCCACCAACGGCTTCATGCCGAAAGCCCACGAGTATCACGACAAAGCGTTCGGCGTGGACGGCGAAAACATCTCGCCGGTGCTGCACTGGGACGCGCCGCCCGCCGACACTCAAAGCTTCGCGCTCACCGTTCACGATCCCGACGCGCCGACCGGCAGCGGCTTCTGGCATTGGGTCGTGGTGAACATCCCGGCCGACGCCCGCACGTTGCCGCGCGACGCCGGCAAAGCGGACGGCTCGCTGCTGCCGCAAGGCGCGCTGCAACTACGCAACGACTACGGCACGGCCGGCTTCGGCGGCGCCGCGCCGCCGCGGGGTGACCGGGCGCATCGCTACATCTTCCGTCTGCATGCGCTGAAGGTGCCGCATCTGCCGATCGATGCGGACACCACCAACGCCGTCGCGCGTTTCATGACACATCTCAACGAACTCGATTCGACCACGCACACGGGGCTCTACGAGCTCAAATAACGCGGAGCACGCGCGGCCGGCGTGCGCTTCGCAGCGCCGGCCACGTAGCGGATCGACCACGGCTTATCCGGCACAGGCGGACAACGCGGATGGCCCGTCGCGCGGTCGGCGCTCCGTCTCACCCCCACTCGAACAATCGATGCACCCACAACCATCGCGCAAGGACGGCGCAACGCCCGCCCCTTCCACCCCGCTGTCGGACGGCACCGAACAGGGCCTGCCGATTCCGCAGCGCTACTGGGCGATGCTGGTGATCGCGCTCGCCCTCACGCTGGCGGTGCTCGACAGCGCGATCGCCAACGTCGCGCTGCCGACGATCGCACGCACGCTGCACGCCAGCGCGGCCAGCTCGATCTGGGTCGTCAACGCCTATCAGCTGGCCATCACCATTTCGCTGTTGCCGCTCGCGTCGCTCGGCGATCGCATCGGCTACCGGCGCATTTATCTGGGCGGGCTGATCCTGTTCACGGTGGCGTCGTTCGGTTGCGCGTTGTCGACCTCGCTGAACACCCTCGCCCTCGCGCGCGTGGTCCAGGGCTTCGGCGCGGCCGGCGTGATGAGCGTGAATACCGCGCTGGTGCGGATGATCTACCCGCCCGCGCAACTCGGTCGCGGCGTCGCGATCAATGCGATGGTGGTGGCGGTGTCGTCCGCGCTCGGCCCGACCATCGCCTCCGGCGTGCTCGCCGTGGCGTCGTGGCCGTGGCTGTTCGCGATCAACGTGCCGATCGGCATCGCCGCGATTGTCGGCGGCTTCAAGGCGCTGCCCATGAACCCCGGCCACGAATCGCCCTACGACTACCTGAGCGCCGTGATGAACGCGTTCGTGTTCGGCCTGCTGATCTTCGCCGTCGACGGGCTCGGCCACGGCGAACAGCTCGGCTACGTGCTGATCGAAGCGCTCGCCGCGGTGGTGATCGGCTACTTCTTCGTGCGCCGTCAGTTGACGCAGCCAGCGCCGTTGCTGCCGATCGATCTCTTGAAAATTCCCGTGTTCGCGCTGTCGATCGGCACGTCGGTCTGTTCGTTCTGCGCGCAGATGCTGGCCTTCGTGTCGTTGCCGTTTCTGCTGCAGGAGACGTTGGGTTTGTCGCAGGTGGAAACCGGTCTGCTGATGACGCCATGGCCGGCGGTGATCATCATCGCCGCGCCGATTGCCGGCGTGCTGTCGGACAAGGTGTCGTCGGGCTGGCTGGGCGGCGTGGGCCTCGCCGCGATGACCGTCGGCCTGCTGCTGCTCGCCACGCTCGGCGCGCATCCGGACGCCATGCAGATCGCGTGGCGTATGGCGTTGTGCGGCGCGGGCTTCGGCATTTTTCAGTCGCCGAACAATCGCACCATGTTGTCGGCCGCGCCGCGCGAACGCAGCGGCGGCGCGAGCGGCATGCTGGGCACCGCGCGGCTGACCGGGCAGACGCTCGGCGCGGCGCTGGTCGCTTTGATCTTCGGCATCGCGCCGCAGCATGGACCGACGCTCGCGCTGTATGTGGCCGCGGTTTTTTCGGCGGTCGCCGCGGTCGTCAGTACGTTGCGGGTCAGGCACCGGATGAGCGCACAACCGGCATGAGGTTTTGAATCGACGGGTTAAGGCTCGCTCGCGCTCGGCTAGCCGATGCCGATGCCAATGCAGAAAGGGCGCGAATCGCACCATGCGATTCGCGCCCTTTCTGTTTTCGTCGGTCAATCTTGCTAAGACGTGATCAGCCCGCGTGCCGTCTCCCGACGGTCACGACGACGACGATGCCGTCACGTCAGCGAGCTTTACCGCCTTGGCCGTCATCGAAGAAGCGGTCGCGACATTGCGCAGATCGCCGAGGAACGTATCGCGCCACACGGAGAGATTGTTCTCGCGCATCGGCGCCATCATGTCGGCGTGCCGCGCCTGGCGTTCCGCGAGCGGCATCGACAATGCGCGCTCCAACGCCTCGGCCATTTGCGACAGATCGAAGGGATTGACCACCAGCGCGCCCGGCAACTGTTCCGCCGCCCCGGCGAATTGCGACAGCACCAGCACGCCCGGATCGGCGGGGTCCTGCGATGCGACGTATTCCTTGGCGACGAGGTTCATGCCGTCGCGCAACGGCGTCACGTAGCCCACCTGCGACTGCCTGAACAGCGCCATCAGCAGATTGCGTTCGTACTTGCGGTTCAGGTATTGGATCGGCGTCCAATCGAGCTGCGCGAAACGACCGTTGATGCGGCCCGCCTCGCCTTCCAGCGTCTGACGAATCCGCTGATACGTCGTCACGTCCGCGCGGGTCGGCGGTGCGATCTGCACCAGCGAAACCCGGCCGTGCCAACCCGGCGCATTCAGCAGCAAACGTTCGAACGCCTGGAAGCGCTCCACCAGCCCCTTCGAATAATCGAGCCGGTCGACGCTCATGATCAGCTTGCGGCCACGCATGCCGTCGCGCAGGCTGCGCACCGGCTTGCGGTCGGTGAACTGCTCGGCGGCCTTGGCGATCGCATCCGGATAGATACCGATCGGATAGGCACCGACTTTCAGGAAGCGGTTATACGCGTGCACCATGCCGTCTTCGCTCGAGGTGCCATGCTGACCGCGCTCGATAAAATCGACGAACGACTGGCGATCCGCTTCCGTCTGGAAGCCGATCACGTCGTAGCTGCACATGGCCTTGACCAGTTCCTCGTGCGGCGGAATCGTGCGCAGCACCTCGGGCACCGGAAACGGAATATGCAGGAAAAAGCCAATCGGATTCTTCACGCCCAGCTCGCGCAGACACCGCGCGAACGGCAGCAGGTGATAGTCATGCACCCAGATGATGTCGTCGGGTTTGAGCAACTCCTTCAACTGCTTCGCGAGCGTCGCATTCACGCGCTGATAGCCGGCGTACTCTTGTCGGTCGTAGCGCGACAGGTCATTGCGATAGTGGAAGGTCGGCCATAGCGTCGCGTTGGAAAAGCCGCGGTAGTACTGGTCGTAGTCGCGCTTGGTCAGCCCCACGGTCGCGTACGTCACATTGCCCTGCTTCTCGATCACCGGCGCCGACGGCTCCGCCACCGTCTCGCCGCTCCAGCCAAACCAGACTCCGCCGGTTTCCTTCAACGCGTCCAGCACGCCGATCGCCAGGCCACCCGCTGCGGGACGGCCTTCCTGGGTCGGTGCGACACGATTCGATACCACGATCAGTCTGCTCATTGGTTAATGCTCCACCTGGTTCAGTTGCTTCGTTGTAGTCGGATATGTGCCGAAAAGGTGCATGCAAGTCGCGTGCCTTTTTATGAGATGCTGAAAATAAAAATGTATGCAAATGTGACGGACGAGCAGAAACGCGCGACGGCGGCGCGCCGCGAAGAAATTTCTTCTGCTTTGTATGATGAAACAGGAATCGCTGCTGCCGGGCGCGGACGCGGCCGGAACCGCCCTACGCGTCCCTACGCGTCCTGCTCCGAGCCCAGATCGCGCTGGTATTCCAGCCCTTCCTTGCGCACGCCGCCCTGGTTGTGCTCGCCGTCCGGCGGGGCGTCCGGCGCGACGCGGTTCTGCGCGGCCGGATCGTGCGACTCGGGTGAATCCGCCGGATTATTGGGCGGACCGCTCTTGCCGGAGCCCGGCCGGGCGTCGCGCTTCGTATGGCGCGCCGAGCGTCGCAGTGCTGGATGTCTCATGTTCGATGCCTCCAGGGGAAGCTCTCCGCCGGATCGGCGGCATCAATACAGTCTAGGGGGCACAACGGCAAATTTCCGGTAAAAGATTCGCCGGGTTTGTAACAAGTACATAAAATCGCTGCGCCGGACTGGGGCGCAGCGCACTTAGCGTGTCAGAGTTGCATGCGGCGCGAATCCATAGGCCGGCACCGGCTAGCTTGTGGCGTTTGCGTGGGCTGCGGCGGCGGATCGCCGATCGGCGGACCGACCGGCTCGATCGGTTCAATCGCGGGAGGCGTCGGACTCGGAACCGTGTCGGGCTCGCCGGGCGTGGGCGGAGAAATCGGCGGCGCCGAGGGCGGCTCGATCGGTTCGGGACGGTGAGCGTGCTTCGGCAAGGGAAGCGCGGGAGCGGCGGTGGTGTCCGGCATAGTGGTTATCCTTGTTTGCGTTCCGTTGCCATGGAATGCAGCAAGGCGTGTGCCTTTGCGGCCGCAGTCGCTAGGCGCCAGGCGCTGAAGGAGCGTCGCGGCGATAAAGCGTTCACGCTTGAACGCCTGGCCGTCTGCCAGGCGAGTCCAAGCCGTGACGCGCTTAAGCGCCCGCGCCGCCCAGCGCGCGCGATTCGTCGGCGGCGTCGCCGTCGTCACGCGCGTCATTGCCGTACTCCACCAGACGGTTGTACAGCGTCTTCAAACTGATGCCGAGAATCTCGGCCGCACGCGTCTTCACGCCGCCGCATTGCTCGAGCGTGGCCAGAATCAACTGACGATCCGCTTCGGCGAGCGACGTGCCGAACGGAATCGTGATGGCTGTGCCGGCCGCGGGTTTCGACAGCGTGATCTGCAACGGCACGGTGGCGGTGCTGTCCGAGTCCGTGCCCGACATGATGTGCGCGCGCTGCACGTAGTTCTTCAACTCACGCACATTGCCCGGCCACGGATACGACATCAGCATGTCCTTCACGGCGGCGGGGAAATGCTTCTTCGTGGCATGGCGTTCGTTGAGTTCGTCGAGGAACGCCTGCGCCAGCAGTTCGACGTCTTTGCCGCGATCGCGCAACGGCGGCAGACTGATCGGAAACACATTCAGCCGGTGATACAGGTCGAGCCGCAGCTTGCCTTCCAGCACGGCCTGCTCCGGATCGCGGTTGGTGGCCGCAATCAGCCGCACGTCGGTTTCGATTTCCTTGGTCGTGCCGACCCGCATGAACATGCCGGTTTCCAGCACTCGCAGCAGCTTCACCTGCAACTCGATCGGCATCTCGGTGATTTCGTCGAGAAACAGTGTGCCGCCGTTCGCGCGCTCGAAATAACCCTTGTGCTGACGGTCCGCGCCGGTGAACGAGCCGCGTTCGTGGCCGAACATTTCCGACTCGATCAGGTTCGGCGAGATCGCCCCGCAGTTGACCGCGAGGAACGCGTGCTTGCGGCGCAAGCTCAGTTCGTGCAGCGTCTGCGCGGCGACTTCCTTGCCGGTGCCCGATTCGCCCACCAGCATGACCGAGGCCGCCGTCGGCGCGACCCGGCCAATCTGGTCGTAGACCTCCTGCATGGCCGGCGAATTGCCGAGCATCAGACCGAAACGGCCCATGCGGCGCAACTCGCCGCGCAGCGTGCCGATTTCCGCCTTGAGGTCGCCGGCGCGCGGCAGGCGCGACAAAATCGCCTTCACGCGCTGCATGTTGATCGGCTTCACCAGATAGTCGGTGGCGCCCATTTTCAGCGCATTCACCGCCGACTCGACCGTCGCGTGACCGGTGATCACGATCACTTCCACACCGGAGCGCGGGTCCAGATCCTCAAACAGATCGACCCCGAGGCCGTCGGGCAGCTTCAGGTCCGTAAAGACGACGTCTGGCATCTGCCGGACCAGTTGAATGCGCGCTTCGCGCAAATCGCCCGCCGTGGCGGTGGTCAGGCCGTCTTCCCCAATGATGGCGGCAAGCGCCTCGCGGGTACTCGCGTCGTCATCGACAATCAGTACATGTGGCATCGCGTCTCGAAAGCCTGCAAGCGTGAGTGGAGAACATGCTGGGACGCATGTCGAAAAGGGGCTCGGCGGCGGTGCGCCCGGCTGCGGCGCAGGTTCTTGCGACGTGAGCACACGCTAACTTCGCACGACCCGCCAAACCGGCAACTTAGTTCATTACTGCAACAATTGGCAGCGAAATCACAATGATGCCGCTGCCATTGTTGTTTATTTACCCATTATAAAGCTTTATCGAGACAGTTTAGCAAGGCGCGCCTTGCACCCCCGGATTGCCTCCCGGATGGCACCGGCGGGCAAAACGGCACGCCTCTTCAGCTCGCTGACAAGTCCG
This sequence comes from Paraburkholderia bryophila, assembly GCF_003269035.1. Classification (GTDB taxonomy): domain Bacteria; phylum Pseudomonadota; class Gammaproteobacteria; order Burkholderiales; family Burkholderiaceae; genus Paraburkholderia; species Paraburkholderia bryophila. The sequence goes on from NZ_QLTK01000004.1 coordinate 235,232, forward strand.
CCAGCCGCGTCTTGCCGCTATCGACCCTTCCGTGCCCGCATACCGGCGGCGCACTAACTGGCGCACTACCTAACTGCGTGGAAACGGCCACGCGGCGTCGTGCCCGTTCGGATGCGCCGCGCCGTTGGTGCCATTGGCGCCATACGTGCCATCGGTGTCCGGGTTGGCCGCCGCAACCGGCGGCGCCACTGCGCCACCCTCGCCTTCCCAGCGGCTCAATTCACGCGCCGCCGGCCCGCGCGCGGCGCGGTTGCGCTGCTGCACGTAGCGAACCGCGAGGAAACCGCCGAGCGCCATCAGCGCGCCGAAGATACCGATCTTGGGTCGTGCCATCGTGAACTCCTTATGGTCGTAAAGCGAACAGGGATCGTGCCGCGCCTCAGCGCGCCTCAGCGTGCCGTCAGCACGCCGAGCACAAAGCCGACGCCTGCGGCAATGCCGATCGAGCGCCACGGATTGCGCCGCACATAGCGCTCGGTATTGACGGTCGCCGTGCGATAGCGCCGCTGGGCGTCCTGCTGCGCGTCGCCGAGCGCGGACTGCAGCGTCTCGACATGGGCACCGAGTTTGTCGCGCAGCGCGTCCACGCCCTCGCCCGGCACATTGGCGGCCAGCCGCAGGATTTCTTCCGAGTCCTTCAGCAGCACCCGCAGATCCTCGACGATCTTCTGGCCGCCGAGTGCAAGCTGTTGCGTCGTGTCAGTCATCATTCACTCCTTGTTCGAGTTCGGCGTGGGCGGGGCCTTTCCCGCGCTTGTGCGGCCTGGCGTACCGCCAGCGCCGCGCCCGCCTTGCTTCAATGGATGGTGCAAAAAACACACGCGTGTCGGGTATCAGGAGCAAACGCCGTGCCCGGTAAGTTTGCCTTCCCCGATCCGGGCAAATCCCCTTCAGGCACTTTCGACCGACGGCGCGGAGCGTGCTCTCCGCCACCGTCACATCGTTTGCCGGAAGCGGCGTCGAAGTGGTTAAATCGACCTTTGTGAGATATTGGCCGTCGCGGCCAATTTCGTTTCAGGCCTGCGCGCCGCAACAACGCAACCCTTTGCACAGGACTCCCCGTTTATGGCGTCAATCGATCTGGACTCGCCCGTCTCCGCCGGCGGCAATACTTCGGCACAGGCGAAGCAGCGCGTCGCGGACGGCATCGCGGGACTCAAATCGTACGGGCTGTTATACGGCTCGTCGCCGGTCATGCTGGATCTGTACGAACAGATCGAACGCGTGGCCAGCACCGACGCGACCGCGCTGATCATCGGCGAATCCGGCACCGGCAAGGAGCTGATCGCCCGCACGATCCACGATCAAAGCAGCCGCAAGAACATGCCCTTCGTCGCCGTGAACTGCGGCGCGATTCCCGACGAGCTGATCGAGGCCGAACTGTTCGGCCATGAAAAAGGCAGCTTCACCGGTGCGGTGCAAGGCCGCGTCGGCTATTTCGAACACGCGAACGGCGGCACGCTGTTCCTCGACGAAATCACCGAAATGGCGCCGGTGCGCCAGGTCAAGCTGCTACGCGCGCTGGAAACCGGCACGTTCTACCGCGTCGGCGGCACCGACCTGATCAGCGGCAACGTGCGCGTGATCGCCGCGACCAATCGCGACCCGGCTGTGGCCGTGAAGGAAAACGGGCTGCGCGAAGACCTGATGTACCGTCTCGCGGTTTTCCCGTTGCGCGCGCCGCCGCTGCGCGAGCGCGAAGGCGATCGCGAACTGCTCGCCCAGCACTTTCTCGCGCTGCTGAACCAGCAGGAATCCGCCAGCAAAAGCTTCAGCAAACGCTCGCTCGAAACACTGCGCACCTGGTCGTGGCCGGGCAATGTGCGCGAGCTGAAAAACGCGGTGTATCGCGCGTTTATTCTCGCGGAGAAAACGGTCGAATTGCCGCATCCGCATCTCGCGTCGCGCGTGAAAAAACCCGTGACGCAGGGCGACGCGATGAGCGTGTGGATCGGCACACCACTCGCCGACGCGCAGAAGCAGATCATTCTCGGCACGCTGAAATATTGCGGCGGCGACAAACGACGCGCGGCGAAAGCGCTCGGCGTGAGTCTCAAAACGCTCTACAACCGTTTGAGCGCGTACGGCGACGAGGGCGGCACGGACGACGAAGTCGAGCAGTAGAAAATTCCGCCACACGGCTTCACGCCACGCTGACAGGCGCGTCGACAATCCCTTCGTACCGCCAAGCAAACGGATCAATGTCAATCAGAAACCTGCCTGAGTCGCACCACTTTTTGCAATTGCTTGCACTTTGCCACTGCCAATTACAAATCGCATCCTGCAAAATGCGGCAGCACGCAGTGCTGCGTAGTGCCGCATTGGGATGACGTGCCGTTCGCTCACCCGGCGCTGTTTGAGGGTGAAACGAAAGGCACTTGCAGGAGCAGAGACAGGGAAATGCAAAAAAGTACGGTGTGGGCCGAATGGGTAAAACAGACGGCCGGGCGTGGACATCCCAATGCAACCGCGGTCGTTGCACTGGCCATGGCGATCTCGACGGCATTGAGCGGCTGTAGTTCGCTGTATTCGGAAGGCGCCGTTGCCGGCGCCGGTATTGGCGGCGCCGCGCTCGCGGCCAAGGTCACCAGCAATGCGGCGGTCGCCACCGGCATCGGTCTCGGCGCGGTCGCCGCGGCCAAAGCCGGCGTGCAGTATTCGGAGCGCGTGGTCCACACGAATACGCAGGACGGCATCGCCAAAATCGCCGGGCCGCTGGAAGTCGGCGCAGTGGCGCCGTGGAGCGTCACCCACTCGTTCCCGATCGAAGACGACGAACACGGCCGCGTGACCGTCAGCCGCGCGATCAGCGCAGGCGCGCTCGACTGCAAGGAAATCGTCTTCTCGGTCGACACCAGCGCCACCAAGAATGTGCCGGCCAGCAGCGCGTTTTATGTCGCGTCGATCTGCCGCGACGGCGACAACTGGAAATGGGCGTCGGCCGAGCCGGCTACCGAACGCTGGGGTGCGCTGCAATGACGGCGGGCTCGTCCGCCGCTTCGCCGGCCGCCGCCGGGAACGCACGGCGCCCGCTGCGCGCCGCGCTTTCAGGGCGCCACTCAGCCAAACCATTCGGCAATCAATCCGGCAAATCAATCGGCCGCCAATGGCGGCTCATGCTGGCCGGCGCGTTGTGCGTCGGCGCGGCGCTGTCGACGAGCGGCTGCTCGTCGGTCGGCGCGGCGAGTGGCGCTGCTGCCGGAGTCGCGTCGGGCCTCGTGACGTCGAACCCGGCGGTCGGCATCGGCGTCGGTATCGCGGTGCAAGCCGCAACCGACGAAGCCGTCGGCCGCTATATGCGCAACATGCATGCAGATCAGCAGAACCTGATCGCCGCGCTCGCGGGCGCGATGCCGGTCGGCGAAACGCGGCCGTGGGCGATCAAGCACACGCTGCCAATCGAGAACGGCCACGGCCAGGTGCGTGTGACGCGCGCGTTCGGCTCGGCGCTCACGCTGTGCAAGGAGTTCGTGTTCTCGGTGCAGGACGGCGAGGGAGCGAAAGCGCATGAAGACTGGTACACGGCCAGCGCCTGCCAGCAGGACAAGGGCTGGAAGTGGGCGTCGGCGGAGCCGGCGGTCGAACGCTGGGGCAATCTGCAATAAGGCTTCGGCGGCGCTGCGCGTTTAGCGGCCAGCACCGGGCGGCGAGCGCCAGGCGACACGCAGCCGGCACCAGGCGCGCGGGAATAAAAAAACGGCGGGGTCTCCCCCGCCGTTTCCGTTTGCTGCGTGCGGGCGGTCCGAACCGCGCCCACCCCGCCGCGCTTAAGACTCCACGTCTTCCAGACTGAAGATTTCGGTCTGGTCGTTATACGAGAAGATCTCGCCATAACGGCCCCAGTTGATGACCGCGTCGAGCGTCTCTTCCGCCGCGCTGTCCGACAGAAAATCCTCCAGCTCCTGCTCGAAGCGCACGCGCGGCGCGCGATGCCCCGGCCGCTCGTTCAGTACCTTCTTGATCCGCGCGGCGAGCGGTACGTGCCGCAACAGATGCTCCGCGAACATCATCTTCCGTTCCTGGGTGCCGAACTCGGAAAACACGCGCGCCGGCGGCGTCAGGAAAATATCGCCTTCGCGCACGTCCGCGAAACCGAGGTGTTGCAGCACTTCGGCCACCGGGAACAGATCGTCGACCTCAAGATGCAGCGAGCGGGCGATTTCCGGCATGTCGGCGCGGCCGTGGTACGGCGCGGCGGCCAGCGTCTCGATCAGACCCGCCATCAGGTTGGTCGACACATGCGGCAGCCAGCTATGCAGTTCGAGGCCCTTCTTGGTCTTCTCGTCGGTCTGACGCGCGGTCATCTTCGCGTAGATTTCGTCGACGAGGCGGCGGAACGCCGGGTCCAAGCGGTTGCGCGGGTGCTTGAACGGCACCTTGATCTCGGCGATCACGCGGCCCGGATTCGACGACAGCACCAGAATCCGGTCGCACATGAACACGGCTTCTTCAATGTTGTGCGTGACGATCAGCACTGCCTTGATCGGCATGCGGCCTTGCGTCCACAGATCGAGCAGGTCGGTACGCAGCGTTTCGGCGGTCAGCACGTCGAGCGCGGAGAACGGTTCGTCCATCAGCAGCAACGTGGGGTCGACCACCAGCGCGCGGGCAAAGCCGACCCGTTGGCGCATGCCGCCCGACAACTCGCGCGGATAGGCGTTTTCGAAGCCGTCCAGACCGATCAGATCGATCGCGGCGAGCGCGCGGGTGCGCCGCTCGCTCGCGCCGACGCCTTGCGCCTCCAGACCCGCTTCCACGTTCTGCAGCACGGTCAGCCACGGGAACAGCGCGAAGGTCTGAAACACCATCGCAATGCCGCGCGCAGGACCGCTAAGCGGCTTGCCCAGATAGGTGACTTCGCCGTCGGTCGGTTCGATCAGACCGGCGATGATGCGCAACAGCGTCGACTTGCCCGAGCCCGAACGGCCCAGCAGGCCAACAATCTCGCCTTCGCGCAGCGATAGGTTCGCGTCGTCGAGGACGAGCAGCTCGCCCTGCGACTTGTTGAACCCGCGGCACACGTCCTTGACGCGCAGGATCTCTTCACCGAGGCGCGGCGGCATCGGCGGAGTCTGGATCGGCGCGGCGGTCATAGCAGCTTTAGGATTTTGCATCGCGTTTAGCCTTTATTACTTAATCGAGCCGGAGCTTGGCTTCGGCATAGGCGTACATCGGACGCCACAGCAGGCGGTTGAACAGAGTCACGAACAGGGACATCACGGCGATGCCCATGATGATCTTCGGATAGTCGCCGGCCGCCGTGGTTTGCGCGATGTAGGCGCCCAAGCCGTGCGCGGCGACCTTGGTGTCGCCCCACTGCACGAATTCCGCGACGATACTCGCATTCCACGCGCCGCCCGACGCGGTGATCGCACCGGTCACGTAGTACGGAAAAATGCCCGGCAGCATGATCTGGCGCCACCACTGCCAGCCGCGAATATGGAAGTTCTTGGCGGCTTCGCGGTAGTCGTTCGGATAGGAGCTGGCACCGGCGATCACGTTGAACAGGATATACCACTGCGTACCCAACACGATCAGCGGCGACAGCCAGATGTCCGGGTTCAGGTGAAAGCGCACGATCACGATCACGAACACCGGGAACAGCAGGTTGGCCGGGAACGCGGCAAGGAACTGCGCGAGCGGCTGGATCTTTTCCGCCAGCGCCGGACGCAACCCGATCAGCACCCCGATCGGCACCCAGATCACCGAGGCGATCGCGATCAGCAACACGACGCGCAGCAGTGTGGCGAGACCCAGCAGGAACACGTGGCCGACTTCGTCGAGCGAGACGCCGGTGCGCACGTAAATGAATACGCGATACACCACATACACCGTGGCGACCAGCACCAGCGCGGCCCAAAGCAGGTCGCCGAGCTTCGAGGATTTCTCGCGCTGCGGAATCTGGAAACGCGGCGCGTTGAACGCCGGCAAGCGGAAATTCACCCGCGCGGCCCGTGCGAACATCCAGCCGATCGGCACCAGCAGACGGTGAATCAGACGGGTGCGGCGAATCAGATCCAGCAGCCAGGATTCCGGCGCGTCACCCGAGCTGGTGTTCTCCATGCGGAACTTGTCGGCCCACGCCACCAGCGGACGGAACAGGAACTGGTCGTACGCGAGAATCACGACCGTCATGGCGAGAATCACCCAGCCGATCGCGTGCAGGTTCTTGTCCGAGATCGCCTGCGCGAGATACGCGCCGATCCCGGGCAGCGTGATCGTGTTGTTGCCGACGGTGATCGCCTCCGAAGCGACCACGAAGAACCAGCCGCCCGACATCGACATCATCATGTTCCAGATGAGGCCGGGCATCGAGAACGGCACTTCGAGTTTCCAGAAACGTTGCCACGAGGTCAGATGAAAGCCACGCGACACTTCGTCCAGATCGCGCGGCACGGTGCGCAGCGACTGATAGAAGCTGAACGTCATGTTCCACGCCTGGCTCGTGAAGATCGCGAAGATCGCCGCCAGTTCGGCGCCGAGCACGCGGCCCGGAAACAGCGCGAGAAAGAAGGTGACCGTAAAGGAAATGTAGCCCAGCACCGGCACCGACTGCAGGATGTCGAGAATCGGCACGAGCACCAGACCGGCGCGCCGGCTCTTGGCGGCCAGGGTGCCGTACACGAGCGTGAACAGCAGCGACGCGACCATGGCCGCGAGCATGCGCAACGTGGTGCGCATTGCATATTCGGGCAGATTCGACGGATCGAGGGAGATCGCCTGGGTCTTGAGCGTCGACATCGGCGCCAGCGTTTCGTGGAAACCGATCGCCGCCATCGCGATGATGCAGATGATCAGCGGAAACGCGACGAAGTCCCAGCGATTGGGCAACACCCGCCATGCGGACGCATTGGCGGTGCGCTTCAGGTTGAAGCTGAAATCCATCAGAGGCCCTTCCCGTTGATGAAAGCGAAACGTACGAAGGAGGCCGAGGCAGGCGCGCGACGGTCTGAAGATCGGTCCGGAAAGCGGAAATCAGGCATGGCAAAAACGCGTGGGCGCGGTAAATCGTTAGCGTTGGAGGCACGTGGGCCGGTGACGGCCGTGTCCGTGGACGAGCCGTCCCGGACCGCAACCGTCGAGCCGGGCTCCTGCCGCCGCAGGCGCCGCCCGAAGGCTGGCGGGCTTTCCTTGTTTTGGACGGCACGACACTACACCATCCTATGTTTCAGGCACAACCTTTCGCGCTAAATAGCGGTATCTCGCGGCAAACGCCTGTCTGAAGCCTGACGGAGTTTCAGGTCAGGCTTGATCCAGTCGTCGGCTTCGCGTGCGGAAAACCCACACGACCATCAAGAAACGGGCTGGGCTGCCGTTATCAACCTGATCGCCGCCGCACACCGTTTGCATTCCCGCAATAACGGTGGCGTCAGGCCCCATGACGGTTAAAATCAGGAGATGACGCACCGGCCGCAGGTCTGCCCGGCCACCATGCCGGGACCCGGCAGCGGCGCATCGCAAGCCGCTTCCACGGGAGCCGAACAGCGCCAGCGCGCTGCCACGAATGAGCGAGTTGCATGTCACAGCCAGACGGATCAGAGGGTCGATGAACAGGACAACCTTGCGCCAGGCAACCGGGCCGATCAGCTTCGCGCTGATCGTACTGGTTTGCTGGTTCGTGGCCGGCATGGTCGCGGACCGGATGGTACAGCAAGAGCTGGACGCGGCCCTGCACACGCAGCGGCAGATGTCCACGTCGATCGTCGACAACATGGCGGAAGTGATTGCCAGCGACCTTGCAATGTCGCGGGCCATTCCCGCCACCATGGCCGAAATGGACGTCATCCAGCATGCCCTGGTGCAATCCCAGAATTATGCCGCGAACGGCGCAGCGGCGGAACCCGCCCTGCACGCCGCGTTGTTAAAAGACGCGCGCCTGCGTGCCGTCAGCGAGTTCCTCCACGACGCGCAAGGCTTCTCCGGGCTCGACCAGATCTGGCTCGTCAACGCCAACGGCATCTGCGTCGCGTCGAGCAACGCCATTAGTAATGCGCAGGCGGCGCAACAGTCGTTCGTCGGCGTCGACATGCGCGAGCGCGGCTATCTGGCGAACGCACTGCTCGGCGCTTTTGCCGAAGCCTATGGCGTCGGCCGGGCGAGCGGCGAGCCGGGCATCTTCATTGCCGCGCCGGTCTATGCCGACGGCCTGCTGGCCGGCGTGGTGGTCGCCAAGGTCGGGATCGCGCGGTTGCGCCACTGGGTCGCCCACGCCGGCACCTTCGTCGCCGACGAAAACGGCGTCATCATCATGGCGCACGACAGCGCGCTCGAAGGTCACGCGCTGCCCAATTCGCGCGTCATGCAGATGAGCGCCGCCGATCGCAAGATCATCTACCGCCGCGAGACGTTCTCCGACATCAGCATTCAGGTCGACGCGCTGGTGCGCGACCAGGCGCCGTGGGTGCCCGCCTCGATCGCCGGACAGTTGTTCGGCATGAGCGAGCGGCCGGTGCCGTCGCTTTACCAGGCCCGCACCGGCTTGAACTCGGGGCTCTCGGCGCATCTGGTCGATCCGCTGGCGGCCTGGCCCGAACTGCTGCGCAATCACAAGCGCGATCACTTGCTGGTGTTCCTGACGCTGGCCGGCACGGTCGCGCTGGCCTGGGTGATCACCGTGTCGTACGTGCGCGAGCGGCGCCACCATCGCGCCACGCGCGACCTCGCCGAGCAGTTGCAGTCGGCCAATACGCTGCTGTCGGCCGAAGCGCGCCACGACGCGCTGACCGGGGCGCTGTCGCGGCGTTACTTTCTGGACCTGCTGCGCCATGAGATCGAGCGCGCGCATGCCAACAACGAGCCGCTGTGCATGGCGATCGCCGACCTCGATCATTTCAAGCAGATCAACGACCGCTTCGGCCACGCCGCCGGCGACCGCGCGCTCGAACACTTCGTCGACACCTGTCGCGCCGAACTACGCGGCTCGGATGCGATCGGCCGGCTCGGTGGCGAAGAGTTCGGGCTGCTGCTGCCGGCTACCGATCTAGCCGGAGGCCGTGAAGTGGTCGAGCGTTTGCGGTTGCGGCTGAAGGCGATACCTTCGCCGAAATTGCCGGCCTCGGTGGGGTTGAGCGTGAGCATCGGGATTACCGAACTCTCGCCCGACGACCTGCCCGAGCGGATCGTGAGCCGCGCCGACACCGCGCTCTATGCGGCCAAATCGGGCGGCCGCGACCGCACCGAAGCCCTGCCGCCCGACGACACCGCGCCGCCGGCGCGTACGGTGGCCAACGTTTGGTGAACCGGCCACCGTGGCTGCAATCGTGGCTGCAATCGTGGCTTTGCTCCGCCGGCTGCCGCCGGCGCGCAGCGAAGTGCTCCTCGATGCAGCGCCACTGACGCAACGCAAGCGACCACCTCATGGCTTCCGTAATGAAGCAGGTATGATCGACCCTGATATCTAGGTTGCCGCTACCGCTTTAACGGGAGATTCGCATGAAGGGAAATTTGGTCATCGTCTGTCGGGATCAGGATGCGCATGCATTCGATCATCTGCTGGCTGAGTACGGCGCATTCCAGACGCGCCTGTCGTCGACCGCGTGGTATCTGAAGCTGGACGTTGCGCCGGAACTGATTCAGGAGGAGATCCTGGCGAGGCTCGGCAAGTACACCACGCACTATATTTTCGAAGCCGAAACGGTGACGTGGAATACGGTGGACGGCGACGCGGCCAATGCGCTGAACACGTTGTTCTCGGATTAGCGTATTGCACTAACGTATTGGCCGAGAGAAGCGACCGGCCGCGAATGAGCGGCCAGACTCTCCGGGCGTTGCGCCCGGAGCTGTTCGCCAAACTGATTACCAGACGCTTTCCGACAGCGCCGCGATTCGCGGCACCGCCTCGAACGGAAAGCTCATCAACACGCGCAAACCACGACCGCCGTGGTTGCCGAGCTCCCACTCCCCGCCCGCCCGCCGCACCAGCCGCTCGACGATCGCGAGCCCCAGCCCGCTATGACCGTTGCCGCCGCGCGCGGGATCGAGCCGCACGAACGGCCGGCTGGCATTGATCAGGTCTTGTGCGGCGATACCGCCGCCGCTGTCGCTGACCGATAGCGTGTAGCCTTGCGCGGTTCGCGCAGTAGCAACGACGATCGGCGGCGCGCCATACGCATGCGCGTTATCGAGCAGGTTCGACAGAATCCGGTCGAGTGTGGCAGCCGGCAGCAGGAATGCCGGCCCCGCCTGCAACTCGGTCTGCACGGCGGGCGCGCCGCCCGCCACCGCGCGATAGCTGCGCACCACGCGCTCGCATTGCGCGTCGACCTCGACGGCTTCGCTGCGATCGGCGCCGTCGTGCGCGAACACCAGGAACTGCTCGACGATATGTGTCATCGAATCGACGTCGCGGACCACGCCGTCGCGCATCTTCACTTCTTCCATCATTTCGGCGCGCAGCCGCAAACGCGCCAGCGGCGTTTTAAGGTCGTGCGCGACGCCGGCCAGCATCACCGCGCGATCGTTTTCCGTGCGCGCCACTTCCTGCACCATCTGGTTGAAACCGTGGGTCAATTGCCGCAACTCGCGCGGGCCACGCTCCGGCACCGGCGGCACCGGCAAGCCGCGGCCGAAACGCGCCACCGCCTGGGCTAGCGAGCGCAACGGACGCTGCAAGGCCCACGCCGCGAACAGCGCCGCCATGACGGCAAACGAGAAAATGATCGCGAGCCACAGCATGGTGCGGTCGAGCGAGCGCGGCGGACGCAACGGCTGCACCGGCACCACGATCCAGTCGGCGTCGGACACGCCACGCACCCACAGCGTGGGCGGCCGGCCCGGCTCGCCGACCCGCACCTGGGTGCCGGGCGGCATGCGGTCGCGCGCGTCTTCGATAAAGCGTTCGAGCGGCGCCGGCATGGCGGTTCGCTCCGCCGGAACGTCCGGGCTGGACGGGTCGACCAGCTTCACACGCGACGGCAACGGCTGATCCGGCGTACGCGCGACGTGCTGACGCACCGCGTCGACGAGGAACACGGCTTCTTCCACCGCGTAGCGTGTCTGCAATTGACTGCGCTCCAGGCGCATCAGCGCGAACCACGCGAAATGCGACAGGAGAAGGACCGCGACGACTAGCAGCGCCAGCCGTCCGAAGAGCGAATCAATGGGCCGACGCATGCTGTTCGCCATCCGGCACGAACACGTAACCACGGCCGCGCACCGTTTGAATGAAGCGCGGCGTGGACGGATCGGTTTCGAGAATGCGCCGCAGACGCCATACCTGCACGTCGATGCCGCGGTCGGTGCCGTCGTATTCCGGACCGTGCAGCAGTTCGAGCAGGCGTTCGCGCGTCAGCGTGCGCATGGGGTGATTGACAAAAATCTTGAGCAGCGCGAATTCGCTGCCGGACAGCGTCAGCGGTTTGTCTTCCAGATTCAGCGTGCGCGACTGGAAGTCGAGCGTGAAGCGGCCGAAGTTGAACGGCTCGCGCTGTTCCGGCGCGGCCGCCGACGGCAACGTGCGGCGCCGCCGCAGCACCGCCTGCACACGCGCCAGCAACTCGCGCGGGTTGAACGGCTTGCCGAGGTAGTCGTCGGCGCCGAGTTCCAGGCCGACGATCCGGTCGACGTCGTCGGCGCGCGCGGTGAGCATGATGACGGGGATGTCGTCGCCCGACGCGCGCAGCTTGCGCAGCGCGGTCAAACCATCGACACCCGGCATCATCAGATCGAGCACGATCAGGTCCGGGCGCTCGCGCTCGAGCCTGCGCTCGAGCGAGCCCGCGTCGTGCAGCACCGAGACCTCGATGCCCTGACGGGCCAGATAGTCGCGCAGCAGATCACGCAATTCGACATCGTCGTCGACAACCAGTATTTGAGTAGCCATGGATGGAGTTTAACGCGCAGCTGAAAGGGTTTTCGTTTCCGGACGGCCTTCAAGGGTTACCGGGTGTTACGGTGAAAGCCACCCGTAATGACCCGTAATAGCCGGATCGAGCCACGTAACACAGCGCACGACGCAGTTCTCTACGCTGTGACTTACCGAATGCAGGCCGTCCACGTTATCGGTTGCATCGTCGGCTATTCCATTACAAGGAGCCTTACATGTCCACCAAAAAGATGTCGCGCGTTCTCGCCGTTGCCGCCACTGCTCTCGCCATCGGCGCGGGTGCGGCCTATGCCGCCCAACCCGCCGGTCACGGCGGCCCCGGCGGTTGGCACGGCGGGTTCATGAAGCAACTCACGCAGCTGCACGACCAGTTGAAGCTCAACGCGGATCAGGAAAAGCAGTGGCAAGCCGCGCTCAACACGATGAAGCAGAACCATGAAGCCATGCGCGCCAACCATGAACAGATCAAGGATCAGTTCAAGGCCGCGCAGCAACAACCCATCCTGGATCTGAGCGCGATGGCCGCCGCGCATCAGCAGGTCGAGCAGAAAGACGCGCAACTGCGCCAGCAAACCACCGACGCCTGGCTGTCGTTCTATAACGGCCTGAACGACCAGCAGAAGACCACCGTCAGCACGGCGCTGAAGCAGCGCTTTGCCAAAATGGAAGCGCGTCACGACAAGATGCGCGAACGTTGGGAACATCACAAGGGCGCAGCGTCGGCGCCGGCTGCGAATCAGTAATGCGCGGCAGCGCAGGCGGAAGGTGGCGGCTGCAGTCGCCTTCCGCAAACAGAAACGCCACGGAAATTTCCGTGGCGTTTCTGTTTGCAAGGCGCTCGCGCGGCGCACCGCAGGGGCGGGCGACCGATCGCCCGACCATCATCCGTTCAGCGTTCCGAGATCGAACAGCAGCACTTCCGCGTCTACCCCCTTCTCCAGCGTCACCGAGTCGATTTCGCTGAGCTTGGCCGCGTCACCCGCACGAAGCGCCTCGCCGTTCACCGTCAGCGCGCCGCGCGCGACATGCACGTACGCGAGACGCCCCGCCGGCAACGTCAACGTGGCCCGTTCCGCACCGTCGATCAGCGCCGCGTAAATCGACGCGTCCGCGTGGATCGTCACCGAACCATCACGGCCATCGGGCGAGGCGACGACGCGCAGACGGCCGCGCTTGTCGGCGTCGACGAAACGTTTTTCCTCGTAGCTGGGGACGTCGCCCGTGCGTTGCGGAACCACCCATATCTGCAACAGATGCGCTTCGTCCTCCTGCGACGCGTTGTACTCGCTGTGCTGCACGCCCGTGCCGGCGCTCATGCGCTGCACGTCGCCCGGACGGATGGTCGAGCCGTTGCCCATGCTGTCGCGGTGTGCCAGCGCGCCGTCCAGCACATACGTGACGATTTCCATATCGCGATGGCCATGCGTGCCGAAGCCCTGACCACCGGCAATGCGGTCTTCGTTGATCACTCGCAGCGGGCCGAAATGGACGTGCTGCGGATCGCGATAGTCCGCGAAAGAGAAGCTGTGATACGAGTCGAGCCAGCCGTGGTTGGCATGGCCGCGTTCTTCGGAACGGCGGATCTCGATCATGGAAAGACTCCCGGTGAGTGATTGGCGATGTACTGAATGTAGGGGCGCACGGCCCGCTACACAATCGGCGCAGGCGCACCGGATCGTTCCACAAATCCATGCAATCGAAGGCCGGTGGCGGTTTAAGCCGGCCGCGCCGCGCGACGTCGCGCTCGCACAACGCATGGCTCGCCGGGTGGCCGCCCCCGGACGCGCCACACTGGCGCCACGTCCCCGTTCGGGTAAAATACCGCCCTTTTCGAGACACGTGGGCGCCGAAGACACGCCGGTCGGCCCTGACAGCCGCGCCGCAACGGCATGTCACCCCGCACCGCCCCCGCCGCCCCGTCTGAAAACGCAGCCCGCGAAGCGCCGCGCCGATCCCGCGCGGCGCGACAATTTTGACCGCCTAGAATAGCGACGGCCGGCCGCGAGCCGGCGTTCGTCGAGATCGAAGCACCACGACGACCTGTTTGATCCAGGAGAAACATGAAGAAGTTCGCACTGTGCGTGGCGCTTGCGGTCATGGCCACCAGCGCGACGGCGAAGGAATGGAAGACCGTGCGCATCGGCGTCGACGCCAGCTATCCGCCGTTCGAATCGGTGGCGCCGAGCGGCCAGGTGGTCGGCTTCGACGCCGATCTGACGCAGGCGCTGTGCGCGCGGATGAATGTCAGGTGCGTGTGGATCCAGCAGGATCTCGACGGCATCATTCCGGCGTTGAAGGGCAAGAAATACGATGCGATCGTGTCGTCGCTAACCGTCACGGACAAGCGCCGCGAGCAGATCGACTTCTCCGACAAGCTGTTCGACGCGCCCGCCCGCATGATCGCCAAAGCCGGCTCACCGCTGCTGCCGACGCCTGAATCGCTGAAGGGCAAACGGGTCGGCGTCGAACAGGGTTCGACTCAGGAAGCGTACGCCAAAGCGTGGTGGGAACCGAAAGGCGTGACCGTGGTGCCCTATCAGAACCAGGATCAGGTATACGCCGACCTCGCCTCGGGTCGCCTCGACGCGACGCTGCAAGACGAAATCCAGGCCGACGCGGGCTTCCTCAAGACGCCGCGCGGCAAGGGCTTTGCCTGGGCCGGCCCGGACGTGAAGGACCCGAAGACGATCGGCGAAGGCACCGCCATCGGTCTGCGCAAGGAAGATACCGAGTTGAAGGCGATGTTCAACAAGGCGCTGGCGCAGGTTCACCAGGACGGCACGTTCAGGAAGCTGGAGAAGCAGTACTTCGACGTCGACATTTATCCCGGGCGCTGAGCCGGGCTTCGTAATACAGTCGGCGAGCCCGGATCGGGCAGTCGTCAGGCAGTCGCTTCACCCGCAGTAGCTTCACAGGCAGTTTTCATCACGAGAGTCGAAAAGCGCGCTGCACGTCCGGCAACGGCCGTGCAGTCATGATTTGCACAGCGGTGCGCTGCGCGCCGCCGGTCGCGGCGAGCTTCGGGCTCGCGGCAAACGCGGTGCGGAGCTGACCGCGTCTTTCGCGGTGTGTCACAAGCACATCGTCAAGGACCCCCTATGTACCTTCAAGGCTACGGCCCGCTGCTTCTTAACGGCACCTGGCAAACCGTCAAACTGGCGGTGTTGTCGCTGGCGTTCGCTTTTGTGCTGGGCCTGCTCGGCGCGGCGGCGAAACTGTCCAGGAACCGCTTCTCCCAGGGCGTCGGCACCGTCTACACGACGCTCGTGCGCGGCGTGCCCGATCTGGTGCTGATGCTTCTGCTGTTCTATAGCATCCAGATCTGGCTGAACAACCTCACCGACCTGCTCGGCTGGGATCAGATCGACATCGATCCGTTCGTGGCCGGTGTCGCGGTGCTCGGCTTCATTTACGGCGCGTACTTCACCGAGACCTTCCGCGGCGCATTTCTCGCCGTGCCGCGCGGCCAGCTCGAAGCGGGCGCGGCCTACGGCATGACCGGCTGGCAGGTATTCACGCGCGTCATGTTCCCGCAGATGATGCGCTTCGCGCTGCCCGGCATCGGCAATAACTGGCAGGTGATGGTCAAGGCCACCGCGCTGGTGTCCATCATCGGTCTCGCGGACGTCGTCAAGGCGTCGCAGGACGCCGGCAAGGGCACGCTACGGTTCTTCTTCTTCACCCTGCTCGCCGGGGCGATCTATCTGGTCATCACCACAGTGTCCAACTTCGTGCTGATGTACCTCGAAAAACGTTACTCGACCGGCGTGCGAAAGGCGGATCTATGATCGAGATCATTCAGGAATACTGGCGCAACTATCTCTACACCGACGGCTACCGCCTCACCGGCGTGGCGATCACGTTGTGGCTGCTGGTGGTGTCGATCGGGCTCGGCTTCTGCCTGTCGATCCCGCTCGCGGTAGCGCGCGTGTCGAAGAAAAAGTGGCTGCGCGGCAGCGTCTGGCTCTATACGTACGTGTTCCGCGGCACACCGTTGTACGTGCAACTACTGCTCTGCTACACGGGCCTGTATAGCCTCGAGATCGTGCGCAGTCACGAACTCACCAACGCGTTCTTCCGCGACGGCATGCATTGCACGCTGCTCGCCTTCACGCTGAACACCTGCGCGTACACCACCGAGATTTTCGCCGGCGCGATCAAGGCGACGCCCTATGGCGAGATCGAAGCGGCGCGCGCGTACGGCATGTCGTCGTTCACGCTGTATCGGCGCGTGATTTTGCCGTCGGCGCTGCGCCGCGCGTTGCCGTACTACAGCAACGAAGTGATCCTGATGCTGCACGCCACCACCGTCGCCTTCACCGCGACCGTGCCGGACATCCTCAAGATCGCGCGCGACGTGAACTCCGCGACGTATCAGTCGTTCAACGCATTCGGCCTCGCCGCCCTGCTCTATCTGTGCATTTCTTTCGCGCTCGTGTGGCTGTTCCGCCGCGCCGAGCACCGCTGGCTCGCTTATTTGCGGCCGCAAGGCAAGTAACCCGAGGCACCGCGCCTTCAGCCAGCACGCCCAAGGACCCTGATGAACACCAAGAAGCAGAAGCTCTTCGTCGACGAGCTTCACAAACAGTACGGCGACAACGAAGTCCTCAAGGGCGTGTCGCTGAAGGCCAATGCCGGCGACGTGATCAGCGTGATCGGCTCGTCCGGTTCCGGCAAGAGCACGATGCTCCGCTGCATCAACTTTCTCGAGCAGCCGAACTCGGGCCGCATCTTCGTCGACGGCGAGGAAGTGCGCACGCAGATCGGCAAGAACGGCGCGCTGCGCGTGTCCGACCCGAAGCAGTTGCAGCGCGTGCGCACCCGTCTGTCGATGGTGTTCCAGCACTTCAACCTGTGGTCGCACATGAACGTGCTCGAGAACATCATCGAAGCGCCGGTCAACGTGCTGGGCCTCAAGCGCAAGGAAGCCGAGGAACGCGCCCGCGAGTACCTGGAGAAAGTGGGTCTCGCGCCGCGCCTGGAGAAGCAGTACCCGTCGCATCTGTCGGGCGGCCAGCAGCAGCGTGTGGCGATTGCGCGGGCGCTGGCCATGCATCCGGACGTGATGCTGTTCGACGAGCCGACCTCCGCGCTCGATCCCGAACTGGTCGGCGAAGTGCTCAAGGTGATGCAGACGCTCGCCGAAGAAGGCCGCACGATGATCGTCGTGACACACGAAATGGCGTTCGCCCGCAACGTCTCGAATCACGTGATGTTCCTGCACCAGGGACGCGTGGAAGAAGAAGGCCACCCGGACGAGGTGTTCAAAAACACCCGCAGCGAACGTCTCAAACAGTTCCTGTCCGGCAGCCTCAAATAAGCACGGTTATATAGCCCATCATTTGGGCTGTAGTCAAAGTAGCATTACAGGGCGCTTACGAGCGCCCTTTTTGTTTCGCTGAACTGCGTATTCGGGCTGTTTTGGCCACGAAAACTCGTCTCCCGCCCATCCCCCGCCCCCTGTTTCCGCCTTACTCCGCTGCTTTTCAAGCGTCAATAGTGGCAATCCTTAACGTTACTGCCACCGATCCGTGATTCCCTTATCGCATAAGGGTTTCCGCGTTTTTCGAAGCTGTTGCAAAGGGTCATTGCGCACATTCTTATTGCAATTTGGAGACATCGATCATGGCGGGTACCAATTTCTTCTCCCAGCGAAGGGTATTTTTGATAAATTAGTAACCAAAGTAGCAAAACAAAGTTGATTAAAAGTAGTTTTACTTCAAAGCACAGAGGAGAACCGGTCGGCGAGGGATCGGCATGACGACCAGATAGCCCCCAGGCTACACGTCACGGCAGGAGACCCAATCCACCCGCTAATCTCCCTGGTACCGATTTCTGTTCGGCTCGCTTGCGTCCGAACACCATTCGCAGTACTGGGTTTCACTATTTGACAGGGTATGGAGGAGAAGATGAAGAAAGCTTTGCTCGCCGCGGCGCTGATGTCGGCCGGTGTTATTGCGCACGCCCAAAGCAGCGTCACGCTGTACGGCCGCCTGGAT
Source organism: Paraburkholderia bryophila (assembly GCF_003269035.1). GTDB lineage: Bacteria > Pseudomonadota > Gammaproteobacteria > Burkholderiales > Burkholderiaceae > Paraburkholderia > Paraburkholderia bryophila. The sequence goes on from NZ_QLTK01000004.1 coordinate 253,055, forward strand.
GCAGGCCTGGAGTACATCAGCGGCCTGTCGAACGGCAATGGCGGATCGACGAACCGTTTCAAGGCAGAAAGCGGCGACTGGGGTACCAGCCTGTGGGGTATGAAGGGCGTTGAGGACATCGGTGGCGGCAACAAGGTTCTGTTCCAGTTGGAAGGCTCCTTCAACACCATGACCGGCGCAGGCCCTGGCGGTGGCGGTCTCTTCAATCGTTGGGCGACGGTCGGTCTGTCGAACGACGCGTACGGTACCTTCACGATGGGCCGTATGCTGTACATCTCGAACGGCGTGTGGGACTTCGACCCGTTCGGTCAATCGAACTGGTCGTCGGCGTCGCTGGTGCGTGGCCGCAACTGGCCGCAATCGAGCAACAACTTCGCGTACCAGTCGCCGAAGATCGCGGGCTTTGACTTCTACGGTCAATACGCGCTGTCGAACGCAACGAGCTGGAACGGTAACGGCACGACGGCCCAAGGTCGCGAAGCCGGTGCACAGATCACCTACACGTCCTCGCTGTTCCAGTTGCGCGGCATGTACGACGAAATCCGCAACCCGGCCAACGGCAGCTTGGGCGACCCGTTCAACTTCTCGCGTGAATACACGGGCGCAGCCAACATTTTCCTCGGCCAGTTCAAGATTCAAGGCGCGTTCCAGGCAGTGCGCACGGCTGGCGTGACTGGCGCGGCATACGGCACGCCGACCACCCTCGATCACGAATGGGGCGGTGTGACGTGGCAAGCTACGCCGGCAGCTGCGCTTATCGGTGCGGTCTATCACGTGAACGCCAACAACGGCGGTGGCAACGCAACGATCTACACGCTGGGCGGTTCGTACAACCTGTCCAAGCGGACGCTGCTGGACATCCAGGTCGCGACCGTGCGTAACAGCAAGACCGCCAACTTCGGTCTCGAAGCGAACTCGGCAGGCGCAGGCGGCCCGACGACGGGCGGCGGCTTCAACGACAACCCGCTGCCGGGTCACCAGCAGTCGGGCGTGTACGCAGGTATTCAACACTCGTTCTAAGCGAACGGTAGCCCCGGGGGATTTCCTCGGGGCGCTTCCCAGAGACTTTCTCCGGGGCAGAGTCAGACAGTCTTCAAGCGAATCTTTTTCACGCTGCTGCGAGAGGCGCGTATCGGTGCGATGTCCGCAGGGGTATCGCACCGTTTTTTATTTCTGAGCACGGTTTTACGTCAGACCCGGCGCACCGGCGCGGTGCATTCGTGGACCGTGTTGCCGTGCCGTGCCGCTCCGATGCCGCATAACCGTGCCGCGTGGCGGGCCAACGATCCCCGCGCGCCCGATCCTTCGCTCGAAGTCGCGAAGTCGAACGCCGGTTCAAACCGCCGCTTCGTTTTCCTCGCCGGTGCGAATCCGGATCACACGCTCCACGTCCGCGACAAAAATCTTGCCGTCGCCGATCTTGCCAGTGCGCGCCGCGCCGATGATCGCGTCGATCACCTGGTCGCACTGATTGTCCGCGACCACGACTTCGATCTTCACTTTCGGCAGAAAGTCCACCACGTACTCTGCACCACGATAGAGCTCGGTATGACCTTTCTGACGGCCGAAGCCTTTGACCTCGGTCACGGTCAGACCCGTGAGGCCGACTTCAGCGAGCGCCTCGCGCACTTCGTCGAGTTTGAACGGTTTGATGACTGCGGTGATGCGCTTCATGGCGAACCTCGTCTCGTGATGGGAAGAATGAAAGGGAATTAGATGATTTTTATTCTACGCCGCGCCGGATGCGTTGCGGCAATCCGGCGCGTGCTTCGGGCCCGGTGCGGGTACAAGCGAGCGGTGAGGGTTCGCTACCGCTCACTCCACCGGTTCGGTGTAGCGTGACGTGATCGGATAACGCCAGTCGCGGCCGAACGCGCGATGCGTGACGCGAATGCCGATCGGCGCCTGGCGCCGCTTGTACTCGTTGATCTTGATCAGCCGCGTGACGCGCTTGACGTCCTCCACCGCATAGCCCGCGGCGATGATTTCGGCGAGCGAGCGGTCCTCTTCCATGTACATGCGCATGATCGCGTCGAGCACGTCGTACTCGGGCAGGCTGTCCTGATCGGTCTGGTTCTCGCGCAGCTCCGCCGACGGCGCGCGCGTCAGAATCCGCTCGGGAATCACGTCGCGCTTCGTGAACGTGGTGGCCTGGTTGCGGTAGTGGCACAGCCTGTAGACCAGCGTCTTGGCAATGTCTTTGATCACCGCGAAGCCGCCGGCCATGTCGCCGTACAACGTGCAGTAGCCCACCGCCATCTCGCTCTTGTTGCCGGTGGTCAGCACGATCGAACCGAACTTGTTCGACAGCGCCATCAGCAACGTGCCGCGAATGCGGGCCTGGATGTTTTCTTCGGTGGCGTCTTCCGCGCGGCCGGCGAACTCCCCGGCGAGCGCGCCGCGGAACGCGTCGAACATCGGCGCGATCGCGATTTCGTCGTAGCGCACGCCGACGCGGCGCGCCATCTCGGCGGCGTCGGTCGTGGAGATATCCGCCGTGTAGCGTGACGGCATCATCACCGCGCGCACCCGGTCGGCGCCGAGCGCGTCGCACGCAACGGCCAGCACCAGCGCCGAATCCACCCCGCCCGACAAGCCGATCAACGCGCCCGGGAAACCATTCTTGTCGATGTAATCACGCACGCCCATGACGAGCGCGGCATACACCTGCGCTTCGAGCGACAGCTCCGGTGCGATCGCCGTGACCGCCGTGTTCAACGGCCGGCCGCTTTCGAATTCGACGATCGCGGTCGCCTCTTCGAACTGCGCCATCCTGGCCACCAACGCGCCGTCAGCATCGAGCACGAACGAGCCGCCGTCGAACACCAGTTCGTCCTGCGCGCCGACCATGTTCACGTAGACCATCGGCAAGCCGGTTTCGCGAATCCGCGCGCGCAGAATGTCGAAGCGCACCGCTTCCTTGTTCAGGTGATACGGCGAGCCGTTCGGAATCAGCAGCACCTGCGCGCCGGCCGCCTTCGCCATTTGCGCCGCCGACGCATGCCACGCGTCTTCGCAGATCACCACGCCGTACTTCACGCCGTCCAGTTCGAACACGAACGGCTGCGGGTCCGAGGCGAAGTAGCGCTTCTCGTCGAACACCTCGGTATTGGGCAGATCCTGTTTGCGATAGGTGCCGACCACCTCTCCGCCGACGATCAGCGAAGCCGCGTTGAACGTATCGACCGGCGGCACGCCGCGCTCGATCGGCGCGTTTGCATTACCATGGCCGTGCGCTCCGCTGTGAGCCACCTCACGCAGCGGATGGCCGACCAGCACATGCAAGCCGGCAAACGGCTTCAACTGCGTGGCCAGATCGGCCAGCGCCTCGGCGCTGGCGGTATAGAACGCGGGACGCAGCAGCAGATCTTCGGGCGGATAGCCCGATAGCGCGAGTTCAGGCGCGATCAGCAGCTTCGCACCACCGTTGTGCGCGGCGCGCGCGGCAGCGACAATCTTCGCGACGTTGCCGGCGAAGTCGCCGACAGTGACATTGATTTGAGCAAGAGCGATTCGGGTCTTCATGGCAGGATCGACAGGCAAGCCGGACGGCTTGCGAGTACCGCGGCTGGTCGGCTCGACGGCAACGGACAAATCGGATAAACGAACGGCGTAGTGCACGAGCACCGCGCGGTTCATTGGGAACAGTCACACAGATTGAACCAGGAACGCTTTGATTATCGCACGGGCATTCTGGCGTCGCCCTCCGAGGTAGACGCCGCTGAATGGAACGCGCTACTCGCGCAACAATCGCAACCCACGCCGTTTCTGCGGCACGAGTTTTTGAGCGCGCTGCACGCGACCCGCTGCGCGGTCGCCGATACCGGCTGGGCGCCGCAATTCGTCACGCTCACCGACCCGCGCACCGACAAGCTCGCGGCGGCCGCGCCGGTGTATCTGAAGGGACACTCGTACGGCGAGTATGTGTTCGACTGGGCGTGGGCCGACGCCTACAAACGCAACGGCTTGCCGTATTACCCGAAGCTGCTGTGCGCGGTGCCGTTCACGCCGGTGCAGGGCAACCGGCTGTTGTCGGCGGATCCGCATGCGTTGCGGCATCTCGCGGCCACCTTGATGGCGTTCGCCGAGCAGGCGGACGTCTCCTCCTTGCACGTGCTGTTTCCCACTGAAGCGGAAGGCGCCGCGCTGACCGGCATGGGCATGATGCAGCGCGAAGGCGTGCAGTTTCACTGGCTGAACGACGGCTATCGCGACTTCGACGATTTCCTGTCGACGCTCGAACAGAAGAAACGCAAGAACATCCGCGCCGAGCGCCGCAAGGTGCAGGAAGCCGGCGTGACGATGCGGCGGATTCGCGGCGAAGACATTCAGGACGCGGACTGGCGCTTCTTCAGCAAGTGCTATCGGCAAACTTATCGCGAGCACTTTTCGAGTCCGTATCTGAACCTCGATTTCTTCCGCATGATCGGCGCGTCGATGCCCGAGAACCTGCTGCTCGTGATCGCCGAATACGAAGGCAAGCCGATCGCCAGTTCGCTCGTGGTGTATCAGCGCGACGCCAGAACCGGCGGCACGCTGTATGGCCGCTACTGGGGCGCGCTCGAACACGTGCCCTGCCTGCACTTCGAAACGGCGTACTACCAGCCGCTGGAGTTCTGCATCGAAGAAAAGCTCGGCGCCTTCGAAGGCGGCGCACAGGGCGAGCACAAGATGGCACGCGGCTTTCTGCCCACGGTCACGCGCTCGGCGCACTGGCTCGCGCATCCGGCCTTCGCCGATGCGGTCGGCCATTTCCTCGACAACGAAAAGAACAGCATCCACGCCTACGTGGATGAGCTGCGCGAACACAATCCGTTCAAAGGCTGAAGCGCATTTATGGCGTGGTTTCTCTATCTGCTGGAATGTTCGGACGGCAGCGTCTATACCGGCATTGCCACCGACGTCCAGGCGCGGTTCGACAAACACGTGAGCGGCATGGGCGCGCGTTATACGCGTTCGCGCAAGCCGGTGCAGGTGCTGGCGTCGTTCGAGCTGGCGGACCGGTCGAGCGCGTCGCGCGCGGAGTATTGGGTCAAGCGGCTGACGGCGCCGGAGAAGCGGGCGTTGGCAGCGGGGGTGCGGACGCTGGAGTCGGTGGTGCCGGTGGTGCCGGTGGTGGAGGTGGCCGAGGCCGTGGAGGACAGCCCGGCGCAGAACGGCGCGTCCTGAAACCACGCGCCCACAAGTCTCTGACTTTATCCCCGTGCTTCCCGCATCCGCTCCGTCAGCAGTCGTTGCATCAACGCGAGCTGCCCCACCGCGTCGGCTTCCAGCGAGGTCAAGCCATCGCGCGCCGGCAGTTCGTGGCGAACCGGTCGCAACGCCCGGTTCAACGCGGCGTCGATCTCCTCGCTCACGCTATCCACCCACACGCCGAGTTCGTCGTGCGTCTGCGCCGAATCGCGACGGTTCGAGCTGAGCCGCAGTTGCGTCGCGGTCCCGGCCATTCTGCGCAACAGGCTGAGCACGGTCAGCGTCACCGTATCGACCATCGAATCCTCAAGCTTTTCCAGCCGGATCCGGCCGACGGCCTCCTCCGCGTTGTTGCTGGAGAGTCCCGCAGCCCGCCGCAAGCGTTCCATGTCCTTATCGCTCTGTCCGGCCGATGTCAGCGCGGCCCGCAGATACGCGAGATTGGCCCGCACCGCGTCGTTCAGAGTCCCACGGTAGTCGGTTTTTTCACGGGTCGGCCACAGATAGAACGTGGCCAGCAGCGCCAGCACGCAGCCGAGCACGTTGTTGCCGAGCCGTGTGAGCGCGTACGCGAATTCGCTGGCGCCCGGCGTCGCGAAATCGGCGACCAGCACGAAGGTCGGCGTCAGGAACAGCACGAACAGGCTATAGCTGACCGGACGCAGCGCCATGGTCGCCATCACCAGCGGAAACACCGCGAGCGAAATGCCGAGCGGCGAATGAATCGCGTAACCGATTCCCGCCGCCAGCACGCCACCGACGATACTGCCCGCCACCCGCTCGATACTGCGCGGCCAGGTCGCGGCGATCGACGGTTGCAGGATCAGCAGCGTCGCCATGGTGGCCCAGTAGCCGAACGGCAAACCGAGCGCGCGAATCACGAGAAAACCCGCTGTGGTCGTCACGCCCACGCGCGCCGCGTGACGCAAGCCGACCGATTCGATCGACAGGTTCGCTTTGAGCGTCGCCACGATCCATCTCCACAGCCGCAGCGCGCTGGCCTGCCAGGTTTCGGGCTCGGCGAAGGCCGGCGCGAAATCGACCAGTTCGAAGCCGGACTTCAGCTTCACCGGTTCCAGCAAGGCGGTTTCGAGCCGCCCGGCCAGACGCCGCAAGCGTAGCTGCAAACGGGCAAGGTGCTGCCATTGCGCGTCGCCCGCTGCCGTGCCGGTGCCGCGCAGAACGCTGCCGATCGCCGTCAGCAATCGGGCCGCGCGGCGCACGCGCCATGCGTCGTCCGGCACGCGTTCGCACGCGCCCGACACGGCGATCAGATAGGCGAACAAGGCTTCGCCGTCGGTCAGCAAGGCGAGCAGCGCGTCGTAGGTGTCGCGCCCGCCGGTTCGGGAGGCCGGCACCTTCGCGAGGATCTTGCGCGAGCGTTCGAGTGCGGCGCGCGCGTCGGCGCGGAATTTCGCGGCATGCGTGGCCCATTCGCTCGGCGGCGCATGGTGTTCGAGCAGGCGCGCGCTATCCAGCGCGATGTCGGCCAGCCGCAGATACACCGTGCGCAGCGACGCGCGGCTCGCCCCGAACGGATGAATCCGCCAGACAGTCAGGCTCAACACGACCGCGAACAGGCAGCCGAGCAGATAGACGCCGAGAAACGCGAGGCCGGCGCGCCGGTCGTGCATCGGCCGGTCGACCATCACGACGCAAGCGGTCGCCGCCAGAATCGTCACTTGCGAGGCGGCCGCGCCCCAGATCCGGCCGAACGCCCCGAGGCTGGTGAACAGCAGCAGCGCGATGGCCGCGCACAGCGTGCCCGCGCTGGAGGCGAGCGCGGTAAGACCACCGGCCAGCGTGGAGAGCAGCGCGAAGCCCAGCATCGAAGCGAAGCGCGCGCGGTTGGTGCCGCCGGCGTCGGCGAGGCAGGTCCAGAACGCGCCGATCGCCGCCCACGCGAACGCCGGTTCATGCAGCAGATTGCCGAGCGCGAGCATCGCGGTCGACGCGCAAGCCGCCCTCAAACCCTCCGACAGACTGGCCTCGCTGGTCGCGAACGACACCATCCACACCGGCCGCTGGCGGTAGATCGCGGTACCGACAGCGTAAAGCCCGCTCGACCAGCGTTGCGGCCATGCGGACGACGACGGGTTGGACTTGCGATTCAGCATCCGGACGGTGTGCTCCTAAAAACGCGTAGTGATCTGGCTGACGACGAATGCCGGCAACAACGGCAACAGCGACGGCGACGCCGGCAAGCCGCAAATAATACGGGTTTACACCTAACTATAAAAATGGCTTCGGTTCATCCTGGCGATGCACGCAGGCTATGCAAGCGCCTTATCTGAAACCGTATGCGATCGGCTTGAAAAGCCCATGAAAAAACCGCGCGGCCCTGGCGGGCTCGCGCGGTTTTTTTAAGCTCGGCGCCAGTTGAACGGCCACAACGGACCGATCGACCGGCTGGCAACGGACGATTTACTTCTTGTAGTTCGCCACGCCTTCCGTGATTTCCTTGTGCGCGGCTTCGACGCCGGCCCAGCCCTCGACCTTCACCCACTTGCCCTTCTCGAGCGCCTTGTATTGCTCGAAGAAGTGCTTGATCTGGTCTTTCAGGTACGCCGGAACGTCGTCGATCGACTTCAGGTCGGCGGTCATCGGGCAGATCTTGTCGTGCGCAACGGCAACCAGCTTCGCGTCCACGCCCGATTCGTCGGTCATTTGCAGCATGCCGAGCGCGCGCGCGCGAACCACCGAGCCGGCCAGCAGCGGGAACGGCGTGATCACCAGCACGTCGACCGGGTCGCCGTCGCCCGACAGGGTTTGCGGAATGAAGCCGTAGTTCGCCGGATAGCGCATGCCGGTGCCGATGAAACGGTCGACAACGAGCAGGCCCAAATCCTTGTCGGCCTCGTACTTCACCGGATCGCTTTGCGCCGGGATTTCGATGATGACGTTGAAATCTTGCGGCAGGTCTTTGCCAGCGGGGACGTGATTGAAGCTCATGAGCGTTCTCTGATCAGGATGGAATTCGGAACACGGCGCGCAGTGCGTGCGCCCGGACGGTGCGAAGCGTGACGACTCGGTTCGCCGCTGTTGCCTCCACATCGCCGCGGGCCGCGGCGCTGCGGCCGGACAGTGCGGAATGCGCCATTATAGCCAATCGGCCGATGGCGCCTCGGTCTGGATCGGCGCGATAATCATCCGGCGTAATTCGATTGTGCCTCTCGTTTGTGAACCGCACGTCACCGCCCGCGCTCGCGCGGCGCCGCGTGCCACCTCAAGGAGTCTGCATGGAAGAAGCCCGACACTTCATCGGCGGCGAGTGGCGCGCCGCTTCAGGCGGCGAGACGATCGCCGTGCTCGATCCGTCGGACGGCCAGCCGTTCACGCAACTGGCACGCGGCACCGCGGCGGATATCGAGGCCGCCGTGCAGGCCGCGCGCCGCGCGTTCGAAGGCGCATGGGGCGCGGCGAGCGCCGCCGAACGCGGCCGCGTGCTGTACCGGCTCGCCATGCTGGTCGCGGCTCATCAGGAAGAACTGGCGCAACTCGAAGCACGCGACACCGGCAAGCCGCTCAGGCAGGCACGCGCCGATTCGGCCGCCCTCGCCCGCTATTTCGAGTTCTACGCGGGCGCGGCGGACAAACTGCACGGCGAGACGCTGCCCTATCAAGCCGGCTACACGGTGCTGACGATCCGCGAGCCGCACGGCGTGACCGGCCATATCGTGCCGTGGAATTACCCCATGCAGATCTTCGGCCGCAGCGTCGGCGCGGCGCTCGCCACCGGCAACGCATGCGTCGTCAAACCGGCCGAAGACGCGTGCCTGTCGGTGCTGCGGGTCGCCGAACTGGCGGCCGAAGCAGGCTTGCCGGCCGGCGCGCTGAACATCGTCACCGGTTACGGTCATGAAGCCGGCGCGGCGCTTGCCCGTCATCCGGGCATCGATCACATTTCGTTCACCGGCTCGCCGGAAACCGGCAAGCTGGTCACGCAAATGGCCGCTGACAATCACGTACCGGTCACGCTCGAACTCGGCGGCAAGTCGCCGCAAATCGTGTTCGCCGACGCCGATCTCGACGCGGCGCTGCCCGTGCTGGTGTCGGCGATCGTGCAGAACGCCGGGCAAACCTGCTCGGCGGGCAGCCGCGTGCTGATCGAGCGCGCCATTTACGAGCCTTTGCTCGACCGCCTGAGCGGCGCGTTTCACGCGCTGCGGGTCGGCCCTTCGCAGGCCGACCTCGACTGCGGGCCGCTGATCAACGCGAAGCAACAGCAGCGCGTGTGGGACTTTCTGTCGGACGCCCAGCACGACGGCATTGCCATGGCGGCGCAAGGCGAAGTGATTGCCGACGCGCCGGAAAGCGGCTTTTACCAGGCGCCCACGCTGCTGCGCGACGTGCCCGCGAGCCACCGCCTCGCGCGCGACGAAGTGTTCGGTCCGGTGCTCGCCGCGATGTCCTTCACCGACGAAGACGAAGCGCTGGCGCTCGCCAACGGCACGCAATACGGCCTCGTGGCCGGCATCTGGACACGCGACGGCGCGCGCCAGATGCGTCTCGCGCGACGCCTGCGCGCCGGCCAGGTGTTCATCAACAACTACGGCGCGGGCGGCGGTGTGGAATTGCCGTTCGGCGGCGTCAAGCATTCGGGGCACGGCCGCGAGAAGGGCTTCGAAGCGCTGTACGGTTTCACGGTGCTGAAGACCATCGCGATCCGGCACGGGTAGCGCTCGGCGCTCGGCGCTCGGCAGTTGCTCCGCGTTCCAGCCAGGCGGCGAATTGATTGCAGTCACAACCAACAACGGAGACATCATGCGGTTGACAGGTAAAACGGCCATCGTCACGGGTGGCGGCTCGGGTTTCGGCGAAGGTATTGCAAAGACCTACGCGCGCGAAGGCGCCAACGTCGTGGTCAACGATCTGAACGGCGCTGCCGCGGAGCGCGTGGCGAGCGAAATCGCGCTGGCCGGCGGCCGCGCCATCGCGGTGGCGGGCAACGTCGCGCAGCGCGACGACTGGCAGAAGCTGCGCGAGGCCGCGCTCGATGACTTCGGCAGCGTGCAGATCGTGGTCAACAACGCCGGCACGACGCATCGCAACAAACCCGTGATGGAAGTCACCGAAGCCGAGTTCGATCGCGTCTATGCGGTGAACGTCAAAAGCATCTACTGGAGCGTGCAGGAATTCGTACCGTATTTCCGCGCGCAAGGCGGCGGCAGCTTCGTCAATATCGCGTCGACGGCGGGCGTGCGGCCGCGGCCGGGTCTCGTCTGGTACAACGGCAGCAAGGGCGCGGTGATCATCGCGAGCAAGTCGCTTGCCGTCGAACTGGGTCCGGACCGGATTCGCGTGAACTGCATCAACCCGGTAATCGGCGAAACGGCGCTGCTGTCGGAATTCATGGGCGTCGAGGATACGCCGGCCAATCGCCAGCGCTTTCTCGCGGGCATTCCGCTCGGGCGCTTTTCGACGCCGCAGGACATCGCCAACGCCGCGCTGTACCTGGCTTCGGACGAAGCCGAGTTCATCACCGGCGTGTGTCTCGAAGTGGACGGCGGCCGCTGTGTGTAGCGCCCGCCTCAGTGTTTTCCCCCGGTATCGATTCGTCATCCAGAGCACCTGGCGCGACTAGAATCGACCGCAGGCGGTACTTCAATTCCACAAGAAAAGAGGAGACACCATGGCAAGTCCAGCAAATCCGCTCCACCATCCCGGCGCGGGCGCGCCCCCCTCCACGTTCGAGGAGGCCACCTACCGCAAGGTCACGTGGCGACTCGCACCGCTGCTGATGCTCTGCTACGTGGTCGCGTATCTGGACCGCGTCAACGTCGGCTTCGCGAAGCTGCAGATGACCAGCGACCTCGGCCTGAGCGACGCCGTGTACGGCTTCGGCGCGGGGATTTTCTTCCTCGGCTATTTCATCTTCGAAATTCCCAGCAACGTGATTCTGCACAAGGTCGGCGCGCGCGTGTGGATCGCGCGGATCATGGTGTCGTGGGGCGTGATCTCGATGCTGACCATGTTCGTCACCACGCCGGCCATGTTCTACGCGATGCGCTTCCTGCTCGGTCTCGCCGAAGCGGGTTTCTTTCCCGGCATCATCCTGTATCTCACCTACTGGTATCCGTCGCACCGGCGCGGCCGCATGACCACCTGGTTCATGACGGCGATCGCGCTGTCGGGGGTGATCGGCGGTCCGGTGTCGGGTTACATCCTGAAGAACTTCAACGGCATGAACGGCTGGCACGGCTGGCAGTGGCTGTTTCTGCTCGAAGGCGTGCCGTCGGTGATCGTCGGGATTCTGGTGTTCGCCAGGCTCGACGACCGGATCTCGAAAGCCAAATGGCTGACGCGCGAAGAACAGCAACTGCTCGAAAGCCAGGTCTCGGCCGAAGAAGCGGCCAAGCACGATATGCCGATCCGTCAGGTGCTCACGAGCGGCCGCGTGCTGATGCTGAGTCTGGTGTATTTCTCGTTCGTGATGGGGCTGTACGGCGTGAGCTTCTGGCTGCCGACCATCATCAAGGCGACTGGCGTCACCGACTCGTTCATGATCGGCCTGCTGTCCGCGATTCCGTTCGCGGCAGCGGTGGTGGCCATGGTGTTCGTGGCGCGCAGCGCGGACCGCACCCGCGAGCGGCGCTGGCATATCGCCGTGCCGGCCTTCGCGGGCGCGCTCGGCTTGGTGCTCTCCGTCGCATGGGCGCACAACACGGTGCTCGCCATGGCCGCGCTAACGCTTGCGACCATGGGCATTCTGACCACGCTGCCGCTGTTCTGGAGTCTGCCTACGGCGATCCTCGCCGGCACGGGCGCGGCGGCCGGCATCGCGATGATCAATTCGATCGGCAATCTGGCGGGCTTTCTGAGCCCGTACGCGGTGGGTTGGCTCAAGCAGGCGACCGCCGCGAACGACTCCGGCATGTACATGCTGGCCGCGTTCATGGTGCTGGGCGGTTTGCTGGCGATCAGCGTGCCGGCGAAGATGGTGAACAGGTGAAGCGGGTCACGCCGAACGTACACCGTGAGGCGTTCGCTGCCTGCGTAACCGGTACAGCACCTGACGTCTAGACGCATCAACAAAAAACCCCCGGCGTTCCGCAACGCCGGGGGTTTTTCTTCGTCGGCTTGCGCGGCTTGATAACTGAATCAGCCAGCGCCCACCGCGAATCTCACACCACGTTCATGGCCAGCGAACTCTCGCGATAGTGTTGACTCGCCTTATCCGTGTCGCCGAGTTGCTCGTGCAAACGCGCCAACGCGCGATGCGAGCGAATCTTCAGCGTCTCGTTGTCGGCCAGTTTCAACGCCCGCTCGAGGAACGATTGCGCCTTGCCCCACAACTGCTGATGCAGGCACAGACGGCCCAGCGCGAACATCAGGTCGGCATCTTCCGGACGATCCTTCTGCCAGGCTTCGGCCTTCTGGATGAGCGGCAATGCGTCGCCCGCGGTGGTGTCCGGATAACGGCGCAACAGACGCGCGTCCCAGTTCTGCGCCAACGCTTCCTCGACGATCTTGCGCGCGTCTTGCGGACGGTTCAGCGCGACCAGCAGTTCGGCGGCGAGGTCGGCGAGACGCGGCGAATGACGCTCGGTGGCCGACAGCGAATTCCACAGTTCCAGCAGCGCGTCGGCGTTATGCCGGCGATCGCGCAGCAGGTTTTCCGCCGCGAGCTGGCGCAAGCGCACCGCCACCGCCGGATGAATCGCCTCGCGCTTTTCCAGCGTCTTGACGAGCTTGAGCACTTCGGCCCAGTTCTTCAATTGCTGTTGCGCGCGCAACATGATCTGCTGCGCGTGGATGCGCCGCGCGCCTTGCGATTGCATCTCGGTCAGCGCGGTCAGGGCGCCGTCGGCGTCGCGGCCGTCGGCGCGCATGTCGGCGGTGGCCATCAGGCGGGCGTCGAGCCAGTCGGCTTCGTCGATCTGCGCGAGCCATTCGTCGCGCCGCCCGTATTCGTGCATGCGGTGCGCCGCGGTCGCCGCGATCAGACCGGCCGCGCCCTTGTTGTCGCCATTGGCAAGCGCATCTTTCGCGGCCTTTTCAGCGCGCGAAAAACGCCCCGCATAGAGATTGCCAATCGCATCGCGCAACGCCGCGTGCGCCTTGGCGACGCGCGAACGCGCGCGGTACGCCGCCACGCGCTGCGGCATGCGCCAGATATTGCGGAAGATGCGCAGCAGCGCGTACAGCAGGATGAACAGCACCACCAGTCCGACCACGAACAGATTCAACGAAATGTCGACGCGGTACGGCGGATAGATCAACAGCACCTGCCCCATATCGAAGCGCCCCACCACCGCCAGCACCACCGCGACGGCGAACAGCAACGCAAGCCATAGAAGTCCCCGGATCGCCATGATTAACCTCGGTTCCGGTATTGATTGACGGCTTGCAGGCTCGTGTTCAGATTCGGCAGTTCGACCGCGGCGGAACCCGCGTCCACCTGCCTGACCAGATCCTCCACGGTCTGCGTCTTCTTCGACGCGTTGTCGAAATAGCGGGTGAGCGAGGACTGCGCGGCCTGCAGATCGGACTTGAGCGTGGTCTGGTTGCGCGACAGCAGCGCGAGCCGCGCCGACAGCAGGCGCAGCTTCACGTTCTCACGCACGAAATAGCCCTGGTCGGGCGTGACCAGCATGGCGTCGGCGTTGTCGATGCGACGCACCTGCACGAGGCTCGTCAACTGCTGGCCGATGCCCGTGCTCACTTCGCGCCACCACACTTTCCAGCGCGGCTCGCCGGTGGCCGCGGCCACCTTCGCCGTGTCGGCCCAGGTCGCGGCCTTCGGCGTGGCATGCGCGATCGGCGACTCGCCCGACAGCGGCAGGCTGTCGATCTGGTCGATCGCGTTGTCTAGCTTGATGGCGAGACCGGTCAGGTCGGTGGACGGCGCGGCCTTCAGCTTGTCGATGTCTTGCGCGATTGCCTTGCGCACCGTGACGGCTTGCGGGCTGTCCGACGCGGCCAGACGCGTGTCCGCGCTTTGCAGCGCGAACAGCGCGAGTTGCGTGTTGCCGGTGAGCTGCAACTGCTGGCTCGCGGCCGACAGCATCTGCCCGACTTCGGCGAAGGTCCAGTCGTCGCGATTGCGGGCGAGATCCGTGTATTGCTGCTGCAGCGCCTGCTGCGCGGTCTGCGCGTCGGCGAGCTTGCCTTCGAGCTGCGCGACCTGGGCGTCCGATTGATGCACCGTGGCCAGCGCCTGCTCGGTCTTGACGCGCAACTCGCTGGTCTGCGCGTCGTTGGCCTGCTGGCGTTGCGCGAGTTGCTGCCCGGCGCGCTCCACCTTGCGGTTGAGCGCATAGCCGCCCACGCCCGCGCCACAGGCCAGGATCACGACGACAAACCACAGCAGCGGTCCGCTCGCGCTGCGGCGCTTTTGCGCTTCGTAGGGCGTGAAGGGGGGATTCGGCGGCAACCCGGTGGTCGCGGCCGGCTGGGGTGAAGCGTTCGTGGAAGCGGTCGTTTCAGTCATGCGTGATTGTGCCGGTGAATGAGCCGGGTTGGACGGTGCCGGTTGAACTACGGTCGGAACGGCGGCAAGCAGAGCGCGGGCAATCCGGTCGTCGCCCGCGCCGGACACCGTCATGCTATCAAAACCCAATGCCCGCGCGGTCTGCGCAATCCGCGGATGCGGCGTGACGAGCGTGGCGTGTTTGAGCGCGGCGATTTCTCCGGCGGTCAGATGGTCTTGCGCGAGTTCGTGCAGATTGCGCACGCCTTCGGAACTGGTCAGCAGCCACGCATGCGGCAGGCCGGCGAGCAGTTCGTGCACGCGCGCCCAACCGCCGATCGACGGCTCGGGCACGAGACGCCGGTAAGCCGCGACCGTCTCGACTTCGGCGCCGGCTTCTCGCAGACGCTCGGCGAGCCATTCGCGGCCGCCGTCGCCACGCACGATCAGCACGCGCTGGCCTTCGAAGCCGGTGGCGCCGAGCGCGCTTTCGAGCGCCGCGAATAGACCTTCGGAATCGAAGCGCGCGGTTTCCTCGTCGTTACCCGACGGCGGGCTGATGACGTTGTACGCCGGCGCCGCGACGCCATGGCGCGCGAGCGCCTGCACACTACCCGGCCCGACCACGCCGATCGGCAGCGCATGCGGCCAGATCGCGCCGCTGTGCGCGAACGCCTGGTCGATCGCGTTCGGCGAGACGAACACGACCAGCGCGTAGCGTTCGAGCGAAGCGAGCACCGCGCGCAGCGGCGCGGCGTCGATGACCGGCGCGATGTCGATTAACGGGAAGTCGAGCGTGGCGATACCGGCTTCGGCGAGCCGTGCGATCAACTCGCTCGACTGACCGGCCGGTCGCGTAATCACGACCGTGAACGCCGTCTTGCCGACGGTGGAGGACGAGGTGTTGCTGGAGAAGTCCGCTGTCATCACTCGCCGGTCGCCGCGCCGGAGGTCGTGTCGGGATTTGCGCGGGTCGCTGCGCCCTTCGCCAATCCGGCAGCGGGACCGCTCGCCGTGCTGAGCGCACGCACAATCTCCATCGCGCCTTGCTGTTCGAGTTCGTCGGCGACCTGCTGGCCGAGCGCGATGGCGCGTTCGACGGTCGGCGCGGGCGCCGAGGCCTGCGCGCTCAACACGCGTTGACCGTCGGGCGTCGCGACGATGCCACGCAGATGCAACGCGCCGTCATGCCACGTGGCATACGCGGCGAGCGGCACCTCGCAACTGCCGCCGAGCGCGCGCGAGACCATGCGCTCCGCTTCGACGGCTGCGGCCGTGTGTGCGTGATGCAACGGCGCGAGCCATGCCGCGAGGTCCGCGCGATCGGCGCGAATCTCGATGCCGAGCGCGCCCTGACCTGCGGCGGGCAAGCTGTCTTCGGGATCGAGCAGCGCACGGATGCGGTCAGCGAGACCCAGCCGCTTAAGCCCCGCAGCCGCCAGAATGATCGCGGCGTAGTCGCCACGGTCGAGCTTGCCCAGCCGCGTATCCAGATTGCCGCGCAGCGGCCGCACTTCGAGATGCGGATAACGGATGCGCAACATCGCCTCACGGCGCAGGCTGGACGTGCCGACCACCGCGCCGGCCGGCAACGCGGCCAGCGACTCGTACTGATTCGAGACCAGCGCGTCGCGCGGATCCTCGCGTTCCATGATGGTCGACAACGCAAAGCCCTCGGGCAAGGTCATCGGCACGTCCTTGAGCGAATGCACGGCGAGGTCGGCGCGGCCATCGGCTAGCGCCGCTTCCAGTTCCTTGACGAACAAACCCTTACCACCAACCTTCGACAAAGTGCGATCGAGAATTTGATCGCCACGTGTCGTCATTCCGAGGATTTTTACGTCACAAGATGGATATAATTTGTGCAGCGCACATCGCACATGCTCCGCCTGCCACATGGCAAGGCGGCTTTCTCGCGACGCAATCACAAGCGTGTGGGGTGGCGTGGAAAACGTCTCGGTGTTCATTAGCTTGCTGATCGAATGTCGGGATGTAATAACAAACAATGTTAGCACGCGCCCTTATGTCTCAAGGCACGGCCAGCCGCCGTGCAGGCGCGGTATCGATGGAGGAGACAGGCTTCGCGCGGCGCACGCCTGCCCCATCCCAGCCTGTTCACGCACGGTCGTTCGCGCACCGCTGCCCGGCATGCGGGATGATGCATTGCGGCGCAAGCTGCACGCGTGGCCGACCCGGCCGGCGTGCATCGCAGTCGGCGCCCGGTCACCCTCACCGGCGTTCCGGCGGTTCGGCGTGCTGGTTCCACAGCCGCTCTCCATCGGCATCTATCGTTAGTGCTGTTCACATTGCAGTCCGTAGCGCAGTTCCGCAGTAGCAGTTCATCACTCAACAGACCCCGGCTTCCCTGAGGAAACCCATCGTGACGTCTTCCGGATCGGCGCGCCCTGCCCGCCGCAACACTGCATCGCCCAACACCAACGCGGCCGACACCGCCGCGGCGCCTACCGCTTCCGCCGGCTCCGCCGCGAGCGCCACGCAGTCGACACCGGCCAAACGCGCCGGCAAAACAGCCCGTGCCGCCCAACCGGCCAACGCCGCCAAGGTCGGCAAATCCGCTAAAACGTCCACGGCCGCCAAGGCGGTCAAGCCCGCGAAAACCGTCAAGGCCGAGAAAGCCACGTCGGCCACGCCGGCGCCCCAACTGCAAGCCGTGTCGAAAGACAACAAGGTGCCCGCACCGAAAACCAACGGCCGCACGCGCGAGGACAAAGATCACCCGCTGTTCCAGGACATCCGGTATCTGGGACGCCTGCTCGGCGACGTGTTGCGTGAACAGGAAGGCGACGCGGTGTTCGACGTCGTCGAAACGATCCGTCAGACGGCTGTGCGCTTTCGCCGCGAGGACGACAGCGCGGCCGCGCAAACGCTCGACAAGAAACTGCGCTCGCTGAGCCCGGAGCAAACGGTCAGCGTGGTGCGCGCGTTCAGCTACTTCTCGCATCTGGCCAATATCGCCGAAGACCGCCACCGCAATCGCCGCCACCGGATTCACGCGCTGGCCGGTTCGACCTCGCAGCCGGGCACGATCGCCCATGCGCTCGAACGGCTGGTCGCCGCCGGCGCGGCCGCGACGCCGGTACTGCAGCAGTTCTTCAACGAAGGGCTGATCGTGCCGGTGCTGACCGCGCATCCCACCGAAGTGCAGCGCAAGAGCATTCTCGACGCGCAGCACGACGTCGCCCGTCTGCTGGCCGAGCGTGACCAGCAATTGACCGATCGCGAACGCACGCACAATGAAGCGATGCTGCGCGCGCGCGTCACGTCGCTGTGGCAAACGCGCATGCTGCGCGACACGCGTCTGTCGGTGGCCGACGAAATCGAAAACGCGCTGTCGTTCTATCGCGCCACCTTCCTCGAAGAGATTCCGGCGCTGTATGCCGATATCGAAGAAGCGCTCGCGGAACACGGCCTCGAAGCGCGTCTGCCGCCGTTCTTCCAGATGGGTAGCTGGATCGGCGGCGACCGCGACGGCAATCCGAACGTCACGGCCGAAACGCTGGAAAACGCGATCACCCGCCAGGCCGCGGTGATCTTCGAACACTACATGGAACAGGTGCACAAGCTCGGCGCGGAGTTGTCGGTGTCGAACCTGCTGGCCGGCGCCAGCGAGCCGCTCAAGGCGCTCGCCGCCGCCTCGCCCGACCAGTCGCCGCACCGCACCGACGAACCCTATCGCCGCGCGTTGATCGGCATGTACACGCGGCTGGCCGCCAGCGCTCGCGTGCGGCTGGGCGAAGGCAGTGTGCCGGTGCGCAGCGCCGGTCGCGGCGCGGCGCCGGTACGTGCGATTCCGTATGACGACGCCGCCGACTTCGTGCGCGATCTGCATGTGCTGATGGACTCGCTCGCCGAGCATCACGGTGCGCCGCTGGCCGCGCCACGTCTGTCGCCGCTCGCGCGT
Source organism: Paraburkholderia bryophila (assembly GCF_003269035.1). Classification (GTDB taxonomy): domain Bacteria; phylum Pseudomonadota; class Gammaproteobacteria; order Burkholderiales; family Burkholderiaceae; genus Paraburkholderia; species Paraburkholderia bryophila. The sequence continues at coordinate 271,582 of NZ_QLTK01000004.1, forward strand.
GCCGCCGAAGTGTTCGGCTTCCATCTCGCGAGCATCGACCTGCGTCAGAGCTCGGACATTCACGAAGCGGTGATCGCCGAATTGCTCAAGCGCGCGGGCGTCGTGGAAGACTACGCGGCGCTGTCGGAAGCGGACAAACTTGCCGTGCTGCTCGCCGAACTGGCGCAGCCGCGTCCATTGCGCCTGCCGTATGCCGAGTATTCCGACCTCGTGAAGAGCGAACTCGGCGTGCTCGAGGAAGCCCGTGTGACGCGTGAAAAATTCGGCGCGCGCGCGGTGCGCAACTACATCATTTCGCACACGGAAACGGTCAGCGATCTGGTCGAAGTGATGCTGCTGCAAAAGGAAACCGGCCTGCTGCACGGCCGCCTGGGCGATGCCAACGATCCGGCGCGCGCAGGCCTGATGGTGATTCCGCTGTTCGAAACGATCCCCGACTTGCGCAACGCGCCGCACATCATGCGCGACCTGATTTCGCTGCCGGGCGTCGACTCACTGATCGAACATCAGGGCAACGAGCAGGAAGTCATGCTCGGCTATTCGGACAGCAATAAAGACGGCGGTTTCCTCACGTCGAACTGGGAGCTGTATCGCGCCGAGCTCGCGCTGGTGTCGCTATTCAATCAGCGCGGCGTCACGCTGCGGCTGTTCCATGGCCGCGGCGGCACCGTCGGTCGCGGGGGCGGTCCGACCTACCAGGCGATTCTGTCGCAGCCGCCGGGCACCGTCGACGGTCAGATCCGTCTGACCGAACAGGGCGAAGTGATCGCCAGCAAGTTCGGCAATCCGGAAATCGGCCGGCGCAATCTGGAAACGGTCGTGGCCGCGACGCTCGAAGCGTCGTTGCTGCCGCACGGCAATACGCCCACGCAGTTGCCGGAGTTCGAGGAAACCATGCAGCAGTTGTCCGACGCGGCAATGGCGTCGTACCGCGCGCTGGTCTATGAAACGCCGGGCTTCAAGGAGTACTTCTTCGAGTCCACGCCGATCGCGGAAATCGCCGAACTGAACATCGGCAGCCGGCCGGCTTCGCGCAAGCTGCAGGATCCGAAGCAACGCAAGATCGAAGATCTGCGCGCGATTCCGTGGGGCTTTTCGTGGGGCCAATGCCGTTTGCTGCTGACCGGCTGGTACGGTTTCGGCAGCGCGGTGGCCGCGCATCTGGATAGCGCGCCGAGCGACGCCGAACGCGCGCGCCGTCTCACGTTGCTGAAGAAGATGCACAAGAGCTGGCCGTTCTTCTCGAACCTGCTGTCGAACATGGACATGGTGCTGGCGAAGACCGATCTCGCGGTCGCCTCGCGTTACGCAGCGCTGGTGTCCGACAAGAAACTGCGCAAGCATGTGTTCGAGCGGATCGTCGCGGAGTGGGAACGCACCTCGAAGGTGTTGTCGGAAATCACCGGCAAGAACGAGCGGCTCGCGGAGAATCCGCTGCTCGCACGTTCGATCAAGAACCGCTTCCCGTACCTCGATCCGCTGAATCACTTGCAGGTGGAGTTGCTCAAGCGTCACCGTGCGGGCGACACCAACGCGCGCGTGCGGCGCGGGATTCACCTGAGCATCAACGGGATTGCGGCGGGGTTGCGCAATACGGGTTAAGCGCCCGCCCGGGGCGCTTGCTTGAACACCGAAGCCGGTCGCGGATCAGTCTGCCGTGACCGGCTTCGGCATTTCCGGCGGCCGGATGTTGAATTGGATCTCGGGATTGCGGCGCGCCTGATCGGCCGCGTTGCGCGCGTCGAGTTCGGATCGCTGACGCGCTTCGAATTCGCGGCGTGCTTCGCGCGACATGTTGATGGTCGCCCCGTCGACGATGCCATTGGGCTGGCGGCCAACGTCATTGGGCTGGTTGATCGGGTCTGACGCAATGGCACGCGGCAGGGTCGTGCCGCGTTGGCGATAATAGTCCTGATAGTTTTCCGCCGATACGCACATCGGCAACGCGGCCACGGCCGCGGCGAAACAAACGATTGGACGCAGCATGCTGACGACGCTTCCGGTTATTCAACGACCGCAAGCGTATCAGCCCGCCGCGCCACAATTTGGCCAGCGCGTGAGATTGCGAACTTTCGCCGCAGGCATGGCGCCATGCCGCGTCAGAACTCAGGCGGCTTCGACCATCAGCGCGTCGAGCCTGAACGAGCCGTCTTCCTGCACGCCGAAATAGGCACGCACTTCGTCCGGTGAATGAGCCCACAGCGAGCGGATCGCCACGACTCGCGGTTCGGGTGTGCGCATGCGCGCCACCCACGAATCGAATTCGATATCGATGCGCCAGCGCTCGCGAATCGATGCCTGAAATCCCGCCGCCTCGAAAAACGCGACCCATTCGTCCGCGCGGTAATCGCGGATATGCGAACCGTCGCGCAGCACTTCGACCGCCTGCAGGTACGTATCGAGCAACGGATGATCGCTGCCGGCGATATCGATGAACAATACCTTGCCGCCCGGCTTCAGCACACGCCGCACTTCCGTAAGCGCGAGCGGCACGTCGTGCCAGTGGTGCGCGCTCATCCGGCTGATAACCCAGTCGAACGTGTGATCGGCGAACGGCAGCTTTTCCGCGGCGCCCTGCTGCGTGCGGATGTTCGCGAGGCCGCGCTGGTTCGCCGCGCCTTCGACCGTCGCGAGCATTTGCGGCGCGATGTCGTAGGCGACCACCTCTTTCGCCTGTTTCGCGACGGCGAAACTCGCGTGGCCGGCGCCGCATCCCATGTCGAGCACCGTGGCGTCCGGCGTGGCGGCGATCGCCGTGGCCAGCGTCTGCAGATCGGCGCCGGTGGCATGGGTCTGACTCGTCAAGTACGCGGCGGCGGTCGAGCCGAACGCGTCGGCGACCTGTTCGTGATGCTTCATGGGGAGGCTCCGGTTATCGGTTATCGGGTCGAACCCAAGGGTGAAACCCAGCTGACACGGGAAGGCGTTGCAGCGTTCCTGCCGCTACAATAGGGCGCGTCGTGTACCAGTACAAGTTAAGCAATTATTCTGGTATCGAAAGCACCCCCAAAAGATCGCCTGATAATTCCCGCTACGCACCGCCCGCACAGAATGACCACGCCGCCTACCGCCGACCACCCGCCGCCGCTCGACGCCACGCCTGCCCGCGCGCTCGGCGACTTCATCCGCGCCCACCGCGAGCGGCTGTCGCCGCAAGCGGTCGGCCTGCCGCCGGGCCCGCGCCGCCGCACGCCCGGCCTACGGCGCGAGGAAGTCGCGCAATTGTGCGGCGTGAGCCCGACCTGGTACACGTGGATCGAGCAAGGACGGCCGGTGTCGGCCTCCGCCGAAGCGCTCGCGCGGATCGCGGTCGCGTTGCAGCTGTCGCGCGCCGAGCGGGCCTATCTGTTCGAGCTGGCCGCCCAGCGCGATCCGGCCGAGCCGGACCCGGCCGCCGCCGAGGCGCCCGCTACGCTGCTCGAAACCGTGCGGCTGGTCAACGCGCCGGCCTACGTGCTCGACCGTCAGTGGACCGCGCTGGCGTGGAACGAGCGCGCCGCCGATCTGTTCGTCGGCTGGCTGGATGGCGCGCACGACCGCAATCTGCTGCGCTACACCTTCACCGAACCCGCCGCGAGCGAGCTGATCGTCGACTGGGAAACGCGCGCGCGGCGGCTCGCCGCCGAATTTCGCGCCGACTCGATCCGGCATCTGAACGACGCGCCCACGCGCGCCCTGATCGACTCGCTGAGCGCCGCCAGCGACGCGTTCACGCGCTTCTGGGCGTCGCAGGACGTCGGCGGCCGCGAGGGCGGGCGGCGCGAATTCAACCATCCGCGCGACGGTCGTATCGTGTATGACCAGATCACGTTCAAACCCGCGCATCGGGAGGATCTGAAGCTGGTGGTGCTAGTGCGCGAGTAGCCGCATGTAGCACTCGAGACGCCGCTCAGCGTGCGTGTCCCGACCCGTTCGCCGGGATGGCAGCGGGTTCGCTGCTCATCGCCCCGTCTTCGGGCCGCCCTGCCGGTGTTAAAATCCCTGTCTTTCCGCGCTTCGGCGGCACCTTGCACGCATCGTGCAATCGCGCCGTCAGCCTCTTCACCGCTCGCTCAACCGCTGCCTAACTGCTGCCTAACCGCTGCCTAACTGCCCAACACCATGACGTCCCAACTGCACAAAAAAGGCGAAGCCTGGTCGGCTCGCTTCTCGGAGCCGATGTCGGAGCTCGTCAAACGCTATACGTCGTCGGTCTTCTTCGACAAGCGTCTGGCGCTCGTCGATATCGAGGGATCGCTCGCGCACGCTTCGATGCTGGCCGCGCAAAAAATCATCGCCGCCGACGACCTCGCCGCGATCCAACGCGGCATGGCGCAGATCAAGGGTGAAATCGAGCGCGGCGAGTTCGAGTGGCAACTCGACCTGGAAGACGTCCACCTGAATATCGAGGCGCGCCTGACCGCGCTGATCGGCGACGCTGGCAAGCGCCTGCACACCGGCCGCTCGCGTAACGACCAGGTCGCGACGGATATCCGTCTGTGGCTGCGCGGCGAGATCGACCGGATCGGCGCCTTGCTGACGGAACTGCGCGTGGCGCTCGTCGACATGGCCGAGAAGAACGCGTCGACCATCATGCCGGGCTTCACGCACCTGCAGGTCGCGCAGCCGGTCACGTTCGGGCATCACCTGCTCGCCTACGTCGAAATGTTTTCGCGCGACGCCGAGCGCATGATCGATTGCCGCAAGCGCGTGAACCGCCTGCCGCTGGGCGCCGCCGCGTTGGCCGGCACCAGCTATCCGATCGACCGTCACGCGGTGGCGAAAACGCTGGGCTTCGACGGCATCTGCGCAAACTCGCTCGACGCCGTTTCCGATCGCGACTTCGCGATCGAATTCACGGCCGCGTCGGCCCTCGTCATGACGCACGTGTCGCGCTTCTCCGAAGAGCTGGTGTTGTGGATGAGCCCGCGCGTCGGCTTTATCGATCTGGCCGATCGCTTCTGCACCGGTTCGTCGATCATGCCGCAGAAGAAAAACCCGGACGTGCCGGAACTCGCACGCGGCAAGACCGGCCGTGTGAACGGCCATCTGATCGCGCTGCTGACGCTGATGAAAGGCCAGCCGCTCGCGTACAACAAAGACAATCAGGAAGACAAGGAACCGCTGTTCGACACCGTCGACACGGTCGCGGACACGCTGCGCATCTTCGCTGAAATGGTCGCGGGTATTTCGGTGAAGCCGCAAGCCATGCGCGATGCCGCATTGCAAGGCTTTTCCACCGCAACCGATCTGGCCGACTACCTGGTCAAGCGCGGCCTGCCGTTCCGCGACGCGCACGAAGCGGTCGCGCTGGCGGTACGGGTCTGTGCGGATCGTGGCTGCGATCTGGCGGATCTGTCGCTCGAGGAAATGCGCGCGGAACTGCCGAACGTCGCGCATCTGATCGGCGACGACGTGTTCTCGTATCTGACGCTGGAGGGGTCGGTGGCGAGCCGCAATCATCCGGGCGGTACGGCGCCGGAACAGGTGCTGGCGGCGGTGAAGGCAGCGCGGGCGGCATTGCAATAATGCGGCGCGCGCGGTGGGCGATGAGTGCGCCTTGCCGCGTGCTCATTGCTGGCGCGATAGAAAGCGAATCCTTGAACCGGGTTCGCTTTTTTTCGTCTTGAGCCTGACGCGAAAATGCGCCGCGCAAAAAAATAGCCCGCATAAAGCGGGCTAAATGAAAGACTTCCACCGATGCCTCCCGAAAGAGGCCAGCAGAGTGTAGGCGCGTTTGCGCCACAAACAAATCTGCTCATATTTCAGGCTATTACAAGCTGCGGTGTGGCCCGCGCCGGCGAGCCGAACGGGTCGAACTCAGGCAAAAACCGGACGAAAAAAACTGCGCTCATAGCTCTCGATGCAACGCGTTTCCTGCGCATAAGCGAATGCGGCCTGGCAGTCGGGATCGTCCATCGACTGAATACGGTAAGCCTCGTAAGCCGCGAGTGAGTCGAATGTAAACATCGCGAGCGCGACGTTGTTCGCGCCTTCGGACGGCAAGAAATAGCCGTGATGCCGGCCGCCGAATTTCTCCACCAGAGGAATCCACAGCTTGCCGTAATGCTCGAATTCTTTCAGCTTGTACGGGTCGATGATGTAGCGCAGATAGCAGGTGACCATGGTTGCCGGTTTCCGTGTCGGAATGGGTGAATGGAGGAGTGGCGCGACACATGATAGGTCAGTTCGCGGCGCAGGCGTTTCGCTGGCAGTTTCGATGGCACGCAGGGACAACGCTCATTGAAACCTGGCGCTTTTTGACTACCATCCAACTACACCCCGCCTCAATGCCGCCGCGACCATGCTTACCCGCACACGTCACGTTCGCCGCTTCACCGGACCCTGCAAGGCGCGCTTCAGCGCATGGCTCGTCTCGTGCATCGGCGTCTTGTCCCGCTGCGCGCGGAGTGCGATGTCGGGATGGGCCAAGGCCCTCCTGATGGCGATGGCCTTCGCCGTGACCGCCTGCACGTTCACGCCGCCGACCCGCCCCGCTCTCACGATACCGCCCGCCGCCATCAACAGCGCGACGCTCGATCAGTACCGCGACGCCGTCGCGCGACGCATCATCGAACGCAATCCGTCCTATGTGTTGCGCGGCACGCCGCAAGCCATGCTGCGCTCGCTGGTGGTGGTGTCGTTCACGGTGGATCGCAACGGTCGCGTGCTGGACTCGTCGGTGTATCGCACCAACGGCGACGACGAAGCCGAAAGCACCGCGCTCGCCACCTTGCGGCGCGCTTCGCCGCTGCCGCAACCGCCCGGCAAATTGCTCGACGGACGCGGCCAGCTCGAACTGTTCGAAGACTGGCTCTTCAACGACGACGGCAAATTCCAGTTGCGCGAGCTGGCCTCGCCGCAAGCGCAAACCATCGACTGAAAGCGCCTTGCCGCGTCGAGCCAGACGCGCTCCTTCACAGCGCCTCGCCCCGCCTTGCAGGGCCGAGCCCGCGCTCGCCGCAAGCTCGCTATAATTTTGCGACGCCCTGCGCCGGTTCGATCCGGCATGGCTCACGCCGCCCACTCACCCGTCGGCGCGGCGTCGGCCCTGATGCTGCGCTGGCGCGCTACCCGCACGCGTCACGCAAGCCCCTGCTTATTTCCCGGGTTATTCCCTGGTATCGCCGCATTCCTGCGCGAACACGGCCAGCCGCCGTTGTAAGCTGTTGCTTCGTCGCCCACGCCGCAGGTGGCCGCACCCCGGCCCACGGCCGTCGCCGGAGCAGGGCCCCAAGCGCACGAACCCAAACAGAGATGCCGGGCACACGCACGCCACCGCGTCGAGACACACGGTGACCGCCGGCATCCACGACAACAGGAGACCTTGCATGTCCACTTCGCCGATTTCCGCGGCCCAGCCCGATGCGGCCGGGCAGAACAGCAGCACGCGCATCATCTTCGCGAGCTTTATCGGCACCGCGATCGAGTTCTACGATTTCTACGTTTATGCGACCGCCGCGGCGCTCGTGATCGGACCGGTGTTTTTTCCGCATGGCTCGGCGACCGCTCAGGCTCTGTCGGCCTTCGTCACATTCGGCATCGCGTTCGTCGCGCGACCGATCGGCTCGTTCCTGTTCGGCCATTTCGGCGACCGGGTCGGCCGTAAATCGACGCTGGTGGCGTCGCTGCTCGTGATGGGTGTGTCGACCACGCTGATCGGCTTCGTGCCCGGTTACGACTCGATTGGCAGCCTCGCGCCGATCCTGTTGTGCGTGCTGCGCTTCGGGCAAGGCATCGGCCTCGGCGGCGAATGGGGCGGCGCCGCACTGCTCGCCACCGAAAACGCGCCGGCCGGCAAACGCGGCTGGTTCGGCATGTTCCCGCAGTTGGGGCCATCGGTCGGTTTTCTGGCATCCAACGGACTGTTCTTCGCGCTGGCCTTGTCGTTGAGCGACGAGCAATTCCGCAGCTGGGGCTGGCGCGTGCCGTTCCTCGTCAGCGCGGTACTGGTTGCGCTGGGCTTGTACGTGCGTTTGAAAATCGCCGAAACGCCGGCCTTCAAGGCCGCGATCGAACGCAAGGAACGCGTCAAGGTACCGATCGCGACGCTGCTGTCGCAGCACGGCCTGCCGACGCTGCTCGGCGCGCTCGCCATGGTGGTCTGCTACACGCTGTTCTACAACGCGACGACGTTTTCGCTGTCGTACGGCGTCTCGGTGCTGCACATTCCGCGTCCGACGTTCCTCGGCATGCTGTGCATCGCCGTCGTCTTCATGGCGCTCGCCACCCCGCTGTCGGCCTGGTTGGCGGATCGCTACGGCCGCAAACCCGTGCTGATCGTCGGCATCGTCGCCGCGATCCTGTCGGGCTTCACGATGGCGCCGCTGCTCGGCAGCGGACAGACGCCGCTGATCCTGCTGTTCCTCGTGATCGAGCTGTTCCTGATGGGCGTCACCTTCGCGCCGATGGGTGCGCTGCTGCCCGAGCTGTTTCCGACCAACGTGCGCTATACCGGTGCAGGCGTGTCGTACAACCTCGGCGGAATTCTCGGCGCGTCGGTGGCGCCTTATATCGCCTCGGTGCTGGCGGCGCACGGCGGGCTGCCGTGGGTCGGCGCGTATGTGTCGATCGCCGCCGCGGTCAGCCTGATCGGCGTGCTGTGCATGCGCGAAACGCGCGACACCCAACTGATGTAACGCGCAGCGACGCAAGGCAGCGGACTTCTGGGTAAATTCCCTGCCTTGCGCGTCTTTTTGACTTGCCTATACTCGACTTCAATACCCCTAAGGCAAGCAGGGAGGCCTGGATGAACATTCATCTCCACAACGCGGATGTCGTGATGATCATTGCGCTGGCGCTGCTGTGCTCGCTGCTGCTGGCCTTGCGCTTTCGCCCGGCCACCTGGAAAGGCATCGTGATCGAAGCGCTAGCCGCGAACGCGGCCGCCATTACGGCGGTCATCGCGTTCGAAATGCTGCTGGCATGAAGGCTTAGCGATAGTAATAGCCGCCGTGATGGTAGTAGCCGTAGCCGCCGCCATAGTAGTAGCCGGGCGCCGGCGCGACGATGCAGCCGCCGAGGGCCGTGGCGAGCAAAGTGCCTGCGATCAGGGTCAGGATCAAGCGTTTCATGTTGTTCTCCATCGAGTCAGATTCATTCGAGCCGAAACCCCGAATGATTTGATTGGACACGATGGCGCCCCGCAAGGGCGTTGCCATTTGTAAAGGAAGATCACGCGGGTGTTACAGGTTCGGCGGCGCGTTTTCGCGCTATCCAAGCTGACGCTTCGTGAGATTCACATCGGAGGAAAACACCGCCTATACTGGGTTGACCATCGATATCCAGCGCATGCCTTGCTGGCTGCGGTTACGCGGCGCGGCAACCTGAGCGCGGAGGTTGCAGCGATCCATTTACACGCCGTCGCACACGGTTAGGCGGGCGAATCAAAGCGTCACGATTCAAGCCGTAGACGATCAGGTGCTCAACGAATAGCGACAGTTTTAACAGACGTGTAATGCGCGCGCGAAGCCGCAAACCGACTTCGCCACGCGCTACGTATTCTTCGCAATGATTCCTCTCCGCCCGTTGTTCCCCGACGCGGGCGTTTTTTGGAGGCGCAACGTGGCAGCGTCCGTTCGCTCGGGCGGACTGTGCGTCGCGCCTCTTTTCTTTTTCAGCAAACGATTGCGCTGCGACGCAAGAAGAAACGCTCAGGCTGCCGAATCGTGATGATGCAAGGCCACGTCGTGCGATTCTGCGTGGACGTAGTCGATTGCTTCGAGCGCTTCGCTGACGGACGGCATGGCGCCGCCGTCGCCGATCGAGATCGAGCGGAACGGTGCATGGATACCGCAATGCGATGGCGAGGTCGCCACGAAGATCATGACGGTGCGCTTGAGCAGCGCATGCGCCAGATGGACGAAGCCGGTATCGGTGCCGACCACCAGCGCGCAGGCGTCGATCATTTGCGCGATTTCAGTCACGCTCATTTTCGGCAGCACGGTCGAGCACGGCACCTGAGCGGCAATCTGCTCCGCCTCGGCGCGCTCGCCTTCCGAACCCCACGGCAACACCACCTTGAAACCGCGCTGCGCCAATTCGCGACCCACCGCGGCCCAATGGCTGAGCGGCCATTTTTTATCGTCTTTCGAGGTGGCGTGAAAAAACGCCGCGACCGGCGCGGTCTCGCCGCCGAACGGTGGTTTGGCCGGCTCGGGCACACGCAGGTTATAGATGGGCGGGCCTTCGACGACATAACCCAGCGCCTCGCTCGTGCTCACGCGCATGCCATGCCACGCATCGCACTGCGGACGCGGGCCGAAGCGCCCGGTGTACGCGAACGCGGCGCCGCGCTCGCCCAGATCCTGGTTCTGATAGCCGATACGCCGCGCCGAACGCGCCAGAAAGGCGATGATCGCGCTCTTGTAGACACCGTGAATGTCGATGACGTAGTCGTAACGGTACGCCCGCAACTCGGCGATCGACGCCGCGATCGCCTTGAAATCGGCCCAGCGGCGAGCTTTTTTGAAGCGCCGCAACGGCGCGGACAGCACGCGGTCCACGCTCTCGCTCCAGTGCACCATCTCGGAGAAGGATTCGTCTGAGGCCCAGTCCACCTGAACGCCGGGGAACGCGCGCTTGATATCGGCGACCACGGGCAACGCCTGTACGATATCGCCGAGTGAGGTGACCTTAACGATAAGGACTCGCTTCAGCTTCATTGAGGACCTGTTAGTTGTTCGAACGTCAAACTATTTTAGCCGACGAATGGATTAATCTTGACCGAAGCCAGCAGCACGCAAACATGTCATTAATACAATGCATTACATCGCCAATCTTACAATAGACCGTTTTCGTATCTGTCAAAATACTTTCTTCCGGTTTTGAAGCGGCGCCGGCCCCTATAATTCAGCTTTTGCGCCAGCGACGGCACCCTCCTCATGTCCCGGGCTTACCCTCTTCTTTCTTCCGGCATCGTGCGTCGCGCAAGACGCCTGTGGCGGCAATACGGCGTCTTCTGGCTCGGCGCGATCGCCGTCGGCCTCATTGCCGTCCTGTATGCGAGATTGATCGACTTTGGCTACGGCGAATTTCGCGCGATGCAGCAACAGCACGTGTGGGCGCCGCTGATCGTGACCCCGGCGGTCGCCGCACTCGCGGTCTGGCTGACGCGCAAGTTCTTTCGGGGCGCCGAAGGCAGCGGGATTCCGCAAGTCATCGCCACCCTGCATTCGAAACCCGGCGAGTACGGCGCGCGCCTGCTGTCGTTCCGGATTCTGTTCGGCAAGATCGCCGTGTCGTTCCTGGCGATTCTCGGCGGCTTCACGATTGGCCGCGAAGGCCCCACCGTGCAGGTGGGCGCCGCGCTGATGTTCAATCTGCGGCGGCTCTATCCCCGCTCGAACGCGCTGATCGAGCGGCAACTGGTGCTGGCCGGCGCGGCGGCGGGTCTGTCGGCGGCGTTCAACACGCCGCTCGCCGGGATCGTCTTCGCGATCGAGGAACTCACGCGCAGCTTCGAAGCCCGCGCGAGCGGCGTGCTGATTACCGCGATCATCATCGCCGGCGTGATCGCGCTCGGACTGAACGGCAACTACACCTATTTCGGCACCATCCAGATCGGCGCGCATTTCCCCGATCTGCTGGCGCTCGCGGTGCTGCTCACCGCGATCGTCACCGGTATCGCGGGCGGCGTGTTCGGCTGGCTGCTGCTGAACACCGCGCGCTGGATCCCGGCGCCGCTGCGTCAATTGCATGGCGAGCGGCCGGTCGCGTTCGCCGCGCTGTGCGGCTTCACGATCGCGGTGGTCGGCCTGATCTCGGGCGGCACGACCTTCGGCAGCGGCTATGCGGAAGCGCGCGGACTGCTGGACGGACATGAGCATCTGTCGGTGTTCTATCCGTTTCTGAAAATGATCTCGATGGTCGGCTCTTATCTGCCGGGCATACCGGGCGGCATCTTCGCACCGTCGCTGTCGATCGGAGCCGGCTTCGGCAATCTGCTGCACATGGTGTTCGGCTCGATGCAATTGCCCATGCTGATCGCGCTTGCGATGGTCGGCTATCTGGCGGCCGTCACGCAGTCGCCGATCACATCGTTCGTGATCGTCATGGAAATGATCGACGGTCACGCCCTGGTGATTTCGCTGATGGCAACCGCGTTGATTGCCAGCCGCGTCTCGCGTCTTTTCTCGCCGCCGTTGTACGAGTCGCTGGCGGAGCGCTATATGAAGCCGCTGCCGCAACCGGCGCCCGCGCCCGTGCCGGAAGTCCCCGAGGTCGAAGCGCCGCAACCCGTCGTCGACGAAGCGGACGAAGCAGACGAAGCAGACGGTGCGGCGGACCATCGAGCCCCGCACAGCGCTCAGGACGAAACCGCAAACCACGCTGGAAACAGCACCGCAAACAGCACCGACACGCCGCGTCAATAAACCACGACACCCGGCGCGCGCACCACCAACGGGCGCGCCGGTACGACGACACAACCGGCCAGCATCACCGCCAGCATGGCGATCAGAAGCAGATTCTTTTTCATCACTCGAGTCCTGAAAGTCTGGGGACACGACACACAGGCGCGCGTATCCGCGCGAGGCGCTCATGCGGCGCCTGCGTGCTCTTATGTTCAATCGGGGAAAGGCGGCGCGAGCGGCTCGATTCGCTCAATCGGCTGGAGCCGCGCCGCGCCAGTCACGCTGAAGAGGGCTGCTTAAGCCCAGTGGCCCGGTACCCAGTGATAATGCGGACCAAATGCGTCCCAGTGGCCCGGCACCCAATGAAAGCCGACGCGCTCGGCTTGCCAGTGACCCGCGACCCACACATAGCGGCCGTGATCCCAACGCCAGTGACCGTGATCCCACACATAGCCGACACGCGCGGCAGGCACGGCTTCATAACGCACGGGCGGCGGCGCGTTCGGCGCGATGATCACGACTTCCTCGGCCGAGGCCGATCCCACGGCGGCGACGCCGGCAGCGATCAGAACGGTATTGGCAAGCAGCACACGCAAGGTCTTGTTCATTTTTTCCCTCTCTAATTGGACACCGGATACGGCGTTATCCGTTTAATGCGCGAGGGGTCGAACTGGCTGACGGCGGCCGTGTAACGGTCCACACGGAAATGCTACGGATTATTTCGCGGAGCGGAAACGAAGCGGAAATGCAGAGAACACGCTGCGAGGCAAGCGCGAGGTGAATGACTGGGAATGAGAAGCGTGGAATGAACGGCGTGAAGTAACAACGGCGCGCGGCAAAGCCTGCGTTCGCGCGCCGCGTCACATGATGCCTGTGCATCACGGACGCGGCGCGTCGACTGAAACGAACTGAACCACCAACCGTTCAACCGGTTAGGCCGCCGGTGCTCCGGCTTGCGGTATCTCGATCTTGACCTCGAGCACTTCGAGGTCGTCCTGGCGTTCGAGGCTCACCCGAATATCGTCGTCGGAGATCTTCACGTACTTCGAAATCACGGCCACCAGTTCGCGTTGCAACGCAGGCAGGTAATCGGCGGGCGCGTGGCCGCCGGCGCGCTCGTGCGCGATGATCAACTGCAGGCGTTCCTTCGCTACCGACGCGGACTTCTTCTTCTCGCCCAGCAAAAACGAAAGAATCGACATGACGTGCGCTCCCCTTACTTGGTGCCGAAGAGGCGCTGCAGCAGCCCGGGCTTCTGGTAATCGGTAAAGCGAAGCGACTTCTGCTCGCCGAGGAAACGCGACACCACGTCTTTATAGGCTTCGGCCACATCGGTGCCGTCGAGGTGCACGGCCGGCAGACCCTGGTTCGATGCGTGCAGCACCGCTTCGGATTCGGGAATCACGCCGATCAGATCGATACGCAGAATTTCCTGGATATCGGTCAGCGACAGCATCTCGCCTTCGCTGACGCGCTTCGGGTTGTAGCGGGTGATCAGCAGGTGTTCCTTGATCGGATCCTTGCCTTCGATCGCGCGCTTGGTCTTCGACGACAGGATGCCGAGAATGCGGTCCGAGTCGCGTACCGACGACACTTCCGGGTTCGTCACGATCAGCGCTTCGTCGGCGAAGTGCATGGCGAGCAGCGCGCCCGATTCGATGCCGGCCGGCGAATCGCAGACGATGTATTCGAAGTCCATCGCGATCAGGTCGTTGATGATCTTCTCGACGCCTTCCAGCGTCAGCGCGTCTTTGTCACGCGTTTGCGAGGCCGGCAGGATGAACAGGTTCTCGCACTTCTTGTCCTTGATCAGCGCCTGGTTCAGATTGGCTTCGCCCTGGATGACGTTGATCAGGTCGTACACCACACGACGCTCACAGCCCATGATGAGGTCGAGGTTGCGCAGGCCGACGTCGAAGTCGATCACGGCGGTTTTGCTGCCACGCAATGCGAGGGCCGATGCAAAACTCGCGCTCGTGGTCGTCTTGCCCACGCCACCCTTGCCCGAAGTCACCACAATGATTTTTGCCATTACCCTTACCTTGTGTTCGTCAAATTCGTCAATTATGTGCGGCCCTATTTGCCCTACCGTGCCGTGCTGCGCCGCGTGCCGTTGATTCGCTCAGGGCAACGCGCGCGTCGCGCCGGTTACGTGAGCCGCAGCGGTTCGATCATCAATTTCTCTTCTTCGAGCCAGATCTGCACCGGCTTGCCGTGCACGTCGGCCGGCAGCGGGTTCTCGGTCGTTCGATAGATACCCGCGATCGAGATGAGTTCCGGTTCGAGACACGTGCAGAAAATGCGCGCGTCGTGATTGCCCTGCACGCCGGCCAGAGCCCGGCCGCGCAGCGGCGCGTAAATATGGATATTGCCTTCCGCGATCACTTCCGCGCCGTAGCTCACGAGGCCGAGCACGACCAGATCGCCCTTCGCGTAGATCCGCTGGCCGGAGCGCAACGGCTTGTCGACCACCGTGGTTTGCGACGACGTGGCAAGGCGCACCGGCTCGGCGGCGGGCACGGGTTCGACCGCGGCGGCGCTGGCCGGCGTGCCGTCGGCGGGACCGTCGGGCGGAAGCAGGCTTGCCTGGGCGCTGCCGTTGCCATTGCCCGCATTCGGTGTAGCGGCGGCCGCTGCGGCTTGCGCAGCCTCTTCTTCGGAGGATTTAGCGGTGCTGCCACGACGGTCGCGCGCCTCCAGCAACGGCAGCGCGGACTCCGCGGCCCACGTCTGATGCGGATTGGCGACCACACCGACCGGCCGCATCCGCACGCTGTCGAGCAACTGCGCGATATCGGCGAGCGGCACGCGTTCAGTGTCGGCGAGACGGCGCACGTCGATCGCGACGACGTCGTTGGCAAAGAATTCGGGGGTCGCCTCGAAGCGCCGGGTCAGTTCGGCACGCATCGCGTCGAGGTCGGTTGTCTTGACCACGAACAGGAGCGTATCGACCGAGCCGCTGCGGAGTTCGAAAAAGGGTGATTTCTTGGGCGACATAGCGTTCGGCAAAAAATTTTGCGTATTTTACAGGCGTCCACGCGCGCGGCCAGTTTTTTTGCCGTGGCAACGAGGAGCAACCGACGACGGTGCCGACGACATCGCCACGAACGCTGCACAGACGCGGAGGGGAATCGAGCGGCAGGCTGCTGCGCCGCTCGCGAGATCACTGCTGAAATACCTGGGACGTGGTCGGCACGTGCCGCACCAGCAGACTTTCGGCTTGTTCCGGCGCACGCTGAACGCGCCGGTGTTCGCCGGTCGGACCGAAACCGAGCGCTTCGTAAAAGCGCATGGCATTGCGGTTGGCGTCGGCGACCCACGCGTAGACTTCCATGGCGCCTTCGCTGGCGAGCCAACTGCCGGCCGTGTCGACCAGCAGTTCGCCGCCACGCAGATGACGCACGGCCGGCGCCACCCACAGTTCGCAGACGAACGCGCGGCGCGCCGCGCTGTCGTCGAAATGCGCTTCGATCAGCCCGGCGGGATGGCCCTCGGTGTAAAGAATAAAAGTGGCGACGGTCAACGACACCGCGCGGTCAACGGCGGCGGCGTCGAAACTGGCAGCATCGGCCGACAACGCGTCCTCTAGCGTGGCGCCGAAGGCGTACGGCGCCTCCCGCAGCGACGCGGTACGGAGTTCGCGAAAAACGGCGCCCTGATCAGCGGCGATACGGCGAACGGTCAATGACGGACTCATGCAGACGAAAACCCCTTGAAACCCTAAGGCGTAGCTTTAACCGAACAGGCGCGCGAGTCAAATCATTATTGACCGGATTTGACCCGCACGCGAGGTTTGGACCGAGACGTGCGCACATCGAGCATGCAATTCAGGCGTCCGGCATGCGGAGCCGGCGAGTGATCGATGCGGCGCGCAACTCACGTTCAGGTCGCGCTCAAGGCGCTTCGTAACTGCCGGTGCCATCCGGCCAGGGGGTGAGGAGCTCGTAGCCCTCCTCGGTGACGGCGATCATGTGCTCCCACTGCGCGGAGAGCGAGCGGTCTTTGGTAACCACGGTCCAGCCGTCGCGCAACACCGTGGTGCCGGCACGGCCCGCGTTGATCATGGGTTCGATCGTGAAGACCATGCCGGGCTTCAGGCGCACGCCCTGCCCCGGCTGGCCGTAGTGCAGCACCTGCGGGTCTTCGTGATACACCTTGCCGATGCCATGCCCGCAGTAGTCGCGCACGATCGAAAAGCCGTCGCGCTGCGCCACTTTCTGGATCGCATGACCGACGTCGCCGAGCGTGGCGCCCGGTTTCACTTCGCGGATGCCGGCGAGCATCGCTTCATAGGTCGTGTCGATCAGTTGCCGCCCTACCGTGCTCGGCTGGCCGACGCAATACATGCGGCTGGTGTCGCCGAAGTAGCCGTCTTTGATGATCGCGACGTCGATGTTAACGATGTCGCCGTCTTTCAGCACTTCGCCGCGATTCGGGATGCCGTGGCACACCACCTGGTTGACCGAGGTGCACACCGTCTTCGGAAAACCCAGATAGCCGACATTCGCCGGAATCGACTTTTGCGTATTGACAATGTAGTCGTTGCACAGCGCGTCGAGCTCCTCGGTGGAGACGCCGGCCTTGACGTGCTCGCCAATCATTGCCAGCACGTCGGCCGCGAGGCGGCCCGAAATGCGTAACCTGGCAATGTCGTCGGGAGTCTTGTAGGTAATGGCCATGAATTCAGTCGATGGGGTTCGATGGTTCAAAGGACGCCGCGCATTCACCTGCCCGCGTCCCGCTCTGCACGACCGGCGTGGCCGCCCTGCTGCACGAAGCAACCCGGCGAACCGGTCGACGCCGGCGATCGATCGGCCAATTGTACAGAGGATCGCGCGCAGACCTCCGCGAACCGGGTCGAACTTGCCGGTTGCACGCCTTCGCGCCGAACGCGACACGCCGCGAAAAATCCATCGGCCGATACGCGTCGCGCGATGCTGCAAACGCACACGGAAATCTTTTGTGAGGTTTGCATCTACTCGCAGTTTCGCTCCGTAAAGGCGGGTGAGGACTCGCTTCTTCTGCCTGCATCGTTTAGTTCTTCTCAGAAGAACGGAGGCCTCTTTGCGTCCGCGTTTTTGCGTCTTGCAACGCGTGAACAGCAGTCGAGCGCGTGGTTGCATCGCGAGTGCGCGGCATAGGCAGCGAACCCATTGAGGAGCATGGCCATGTCGGAGTCCAGCAGCAAATCAGCAGAGCTTATCGATGTACTCGATCGCCGGGTCGAACGGCGCCTGCAACGCAGACAGTTTTTCCGCAACGCCGGGGGCCTGGGTCTGGGTCTGGTCGGCGGCACGCTGATCAGCGCGTGCGGTGGCGGATCAGGGTCGAGCGTGTCGGCCCAAAGCGCGCCGACCGATCCGGAGATTCTCAACTTCGCGCTGAACCTGGAATATCTCGAATCGCAGTTCTATACGTACGCGACGACAGGTGCCGGGTTGGCCGCCAGCATGACGGCCGGCGTCGGCACGATGGGCACGGTGATCCCCGGCCAGCAGGTGCCGTTCCAGGATCCTGTTGTGCAGGCGTACGCCAACGAGATCGCCAACGACGAACGCGAGCACGTCGCGTTCCTGCGCAGCGCACTGGGTTCGGCGGCGGTGGCGATGCCTTCCATCGACATCGGCGGCACCAATCCGAACGGCGCGTTTTCGAACGCGGCGCGTGCGGCGGGTTTGGTCGGCGCGGGCGTCGCCTTCAACCCGTACGCGAGCGACAACAACTTCCTGCTCGGCGCATTCATCTTCGAAGACGTCGGTGTGACCGCTTATAAAGGCGCCGCGCCGCTGATCACCAACAAGACCTTCCTGTCGGCCGCCGCCGGCATTCTCGCCGCCGAGGCGTATCACGCGAGTCTGGTGCGCACGGTGCTGTATTCGAAAGGGATCGACATGACGAGCCTCGTCACGGCCGCCAACGCGATCTCGGCCGCGCGCGCCAGCCTCGACGGTGTCGGCAACGACGATCAGGGAATCACCGGCGCCACCGCCGGCACCTCCAATATCGTGCCGCTCGACAGCAACGGTCTCGCATTCAGCCGCAACTACAGCAACGTGCTCAACATCGTCTATCTGACGAGTTCGGTCGCGACCAAGGGCGGCTTCTTCCCGAATGGCGTGAACGGTGTGCTCAACATGAGCGCCTGACGCAAGCCGTCTGCTGCACCGGCAACGGGTTGCCGCGATGACGATCGCGCTCACCCGTTGGCCGGCCTTTCTCCGTATTGCCTTGAACGCTTGACGACGGACAGGAGCAGTCATGAACGAAGCGATGAGTCAGGCCGCCGTGCCGCAGACCCTCACCGAGCAGGCCTGTTTCGACATTCGCGAAACGCTCGCGGGACGCCGTCGCGGCTTGCGCGCGATGCTGCCGTTTGCCGGACCGGCGGTGGTCGCTTCGATCGCCTACATGGACCCGGGCAACTTCGCGACCAATATTCAGGCGGGCGCCGGTTACGGCTATACGCTGTTGTGGGTGGTGGCGGTGGCGAATATCGTCGCGATGCTGTTCCAGTCGTTGTCCGCCAAACTGGGGCTCGTGACCGGCAACAATCTCGCCGAGTTATGCCGCGCCGCCCTGCCGCGACGCTACGTGCTGGCCATGTGGGGCATCAGCGAAATCGCGGCAATGGCGACAGATCTTGCCGAGTTCGTCGGCGGCGCGATCGGCGTGTCGTTGCTCACGCATCTACCGATGATCCCGAGCATGCTGATCACCGCCGCCGTCACCTACGCGCTGCTGCAGTTCGAAAAGCGTGGCTTTCGCCCGCTCGAACTGGCGATCGCCGCGCTCGTCGGCGTGATCGGACTGTCGTATCTCGCGGAATTGCTGATCGCGCCGGTGCATTGGCCGTCGGTCGTCAAGCATACGTTCACGCCGGCCATGCCCGACAGCAATGCGTTGACGATCTCGGTCGGCATTATCGGCGCCACGGTCATGCCGCACGTACTGTTCCTGCATTCGGGACTCACGCAGAATCGCGTCGCGCCGCGCAATGAAAACGAGCGCGGCAAACTGCTGCGCTTTTCGAACATCGAAGTGGTGGTCGCGCTCGGCGTCGCGGGACTCATCAACATGGCGATGGTGATCATGGCGTCGAGCGCGTTTCATGCGGGGCATGCGGATATCGCCAGCATCGAAACCGCGTGGCGCACGCTCACGCCGCTGCTCGGCGGCGCGGCGGCGGGATTGTTTCTTGCGGCGTTGATCGCGTCGGGCGTATCGAGTTCGGTGGTCGGCACGATGGCCGGGCAGATGATCATGCAGGGGTTTGTCGGTTTTCATATTCCCGTGTGGGCTCGCCGCCTGATCACGATGGCGCCGGCGTTCGTGGTGGTGGCGTGGGGCGTCGACGCGACGCGCGCGCTGGTGCTGAGCCAGGTCGTGCTGAGTATCGCGCTGCCGGTGCCGATGATCGCGCTGGTGTGGTTCACGTCGCGCGCCGACTTGATGGGCCGCTACCGGAACCGCCGCTCGACGACCCTCGCCGCCGTGGTCGGTACGGTCGCGGTGCTGGCGCTGAATGGGGTGCTGCTGGTGCAGGTGGCGGGGATTTCACCGTGGTGAGGGTCTGAGGCGCCGACCGTCTGTGTCTTTCCGCCGCTGCATCCAGTTGGCGGAAAGACACGTACATTGTTCGAACGAATCATCTCGAACGGATCGCCTGTCATGCCTCGACGCCTGCTCACCCTGACCGCCGCGCTGGCACTCGCCGCCCTGGGCGGTTGCAGCGCCACCGGCGTGCTCAACGCCGCCGTCTCAGCCAAGCGTTTCCACGCCGACGACGGTCTCGCCTACGGCGCCAATCCGCGTCAGAAACTCGACGTCTACACGCCCACCGCCTCCGCGCCGCAAACCGGCCCGCACGGCCGTCCGGTCGTGGTGTTTTTCTATGGCGGTAGTTGGCAAAACGGCTCGCGCAGCAGCTATCTGTTCGTCGGTGCGGCGCTTGCGGCGCGCGGTTTTGTCGCCGTGCTGCCCGACTATCGGACATGGCCGGAAACGGCCTTCCCCGGTTTCGTCGACGACGCCGCCCGCGCCGTGCGCTGGGCGCGCGATCACGCGGCGGAGTTCGGCGGCGACCCGTCGCGGATCTTTCTGATGGGACATTCGGCCGGCGCGCATATCGTGATGCTGCTCGCCACCGACGGCCGCTATCTCGCCGCGCAGCAGATGAGCAAAAGCGACCTCAGCGGCGTGATCGGCCTGGCAGGTCCGTACGATTTCCTACCGCTGCACGACGCGACGCTCGAAGACATTTTCCCGCGTGCGTTACGCGCCGCGAGTCAGCCGATCAACTTCGTGCAGGGCGACGAACCGCCGATGTTCCTTGCTGCCGGCGAGCGCGACACGACCGTCGACCCTGGCAACACGGATCGGTTGGCGGCGAAGCTGCGTCTGGCGGGAGATAAAGAGGTGGAGGTGAAGCACTATCCGCGCGTCGGCCACGCGCTGCTGGTGGGGGCGATCGCCGGACCGTTGCGGGGCTTTGCGCCGGTGCTTGACGATAGTGCGGCGTTTATCAACGCCCAGACGACGATCGCGGCGCAGCGGGAAAGTGCCGCGCAGGCGCCCGATGTCTCGTCACGGACAGCACCGGGTTTGCTGCCGTCCGGATCGTCCGGCAATGTGGTTCAAATGCGTCGGCGTACGAAGGCAGAAACGGTGCCTTGCAATACGGCGTCAACGTCAGCGTCAGCGTCAGCGTCAACTTCGATCGCCGAAGCGACTTGCCCGAAGCAGGCCACGCCCGCTCACGGCGACTGAACCACTCACTCCCCGATGCCCAGCAAATGTTTGCGCAAGGTCGGCGCACGCGTCGACGGATCGAGCCAGATGCCGAAGAACGCACGCGCGAACGCGGGATCGTCGAACTCGCCGGTCATGCGATCGCCGGCATAAAAGCGCACACCCTTATCCGGTAGATTAACCGCACTCAACTGATCGCCGGGCGCGACATCCACGAAAGCCTGCATCATGTCCGCGCGCCAGCGCGCGAGTGTCTCGGCCGGAATCGGCGCATCGGCCAGACGTTTGATCTCGCCGATGCCCGTCTCCGCCAGCCGCTCACGCTTGATGCCGCGCGTGTAGACGATGTGCAGCGCAAAGCGCTCGTCGTAATCGACCGGCGTGCGTTCGCTCCACAATTGCGCGCGATACAGCCGGAAGCCGAACACGGTGAAATCCCCCTCGCCGACGAGTTTCGCCGACTGCACGTCGCCGCGCCAATCGGCGCAGGCGGCGCCGGCCCACAGCATGAGCAGCATCGGCAACGCCGCGGCGAGCTTGCGCATGTCAGTCCGCCCGGGCGAGCACGAACTGCATCACGTCCGTGCGCCCTTCGTCGAAACCGGCTTCGCAATAGGCCAGATACAGCCGCCAGGTCCGCACGAAAATCTCGTCGAAGCCTTGCGTGCGGATCGTATCGAGTTGTGCTTCGAACGCGCCGCGCCAGCGGCGCAAGGTCTCGGCATAATCGCGGCCGAAGGCCAGCGAGGTCGACGCCACCAGCTTGCCGCGCTGTGCCGCGTCGATGAAACGCTGCGGGCTCGGCAACATGCCGCCCGGAAAAATGAATTCGCGGATGAAGTCGCTGGTGGCACGATACTGGGCGAAATGCGAGTCGTCGATCGTGATGGTTTGCACCACCGCGCGCGCGCCGGGCAGCAGACGCTCACGCAGAATTCCGAAGTACGTCGGCCAGAATTTCTCGCCGACCGCCTCGAACATTTCGATCGAGACAATGCCGTCGTATTGACCGGTCAGCGTCCGGTAGTCACGCAGTTCGAGTTGCACATGCTCGTCGAGGCCGGCCTCTTTCACGCGCATGCGGCCGAATTCGAGCTGCGCGGGCGAGATCGTCACGCCATGCACCTGAATGCCCCGACGCGCCGCATGCATCGCGAAACCGCCCCAGCCGCAGCCGATTTCGAGAACCCGCATGCCGGCACGCAAACCGAGCGTATCGATGATGCGTTGATATTTCGCGTGCTGCGCGTCTTCGAGCGATCGATGGAAATCGCCGTCGAATACCGCGCTCGAATACGTGAAGGTCGGATCGAGCCACTGGGCGTAAAACGCGTTGCCGATGTCGTAATGCGCGTGGATATTGCGGCGGCTGCCCGAGCGCGTATTCGGCCGCAGCTTGTGACGCAAGCCGTACCAGAGTTGCGCGAGCCAGCCGCCGTACACCGTGCGTTGCAGCGCGCGTTCGTTGCGGATCGCGACTCGCAGCAGCGCGGCGAGATCCGGCGTGTCGACCCAGAACGAACGCCACGCGTCGGCGAAACCGATGTCGCCCTTGCGCAGAATCGCGCCGCACGCGCGCCAGTCACGCAACTCCAGGCGCGCGCCCGGCGCCGCGTGCGGATCGCCGAACACGCGCGGCTGACCGTCGGGCGTCACCAGCACCAGATGCCCGACCTGAATCCGCTCGAGCAAGGACAGAAACAGACGGCCAGACGCGGGGGCGGACTGGTGCCCGCTCAGGGTTCTGGAAAGCGCCATGACGGAATCTCCTCAATCGGACGAAATAGAGCGCGCAGCGGTGGACGGTTGGGCCGCTGCGCCTTGATGGGTGGTTGCGTCGGCATGGCGCCCCGGCGCAGGATGTTTGCCGTAGAACGGCGCTTTCTTAAGCGCGAGACGCACGGCCTGCCAGTGAATCCGGGCGACCACGCCGAGCGTCAAGAGCGGCTGGCGCAACAAGGCGCCGAGCGCGCTGGCGCGTGTCAGCGGTTGCAGATGGCCACCCAGCGCGGTGCGGATCAGCAGGCCGTCGGCGTCGCGGTAGTCGATCGCGACCGACGCGTGATGCGCCGTCTCTCTGACGCGAAACGTATAGCCGCCTTCCACGCGGCAAAACGGCGACACGTGCAGCACTTTTTTGCACAGGAGCGGCGTCTCCGACGTGATCGGCGCATTGCCTTCGGCGCTCAGCAGATAGCTGTGCCGCGCGCCGAACGTATTACGGACTTCGGCCAGCAACGCGCGCAGATGGCCGTCGCGGTCGTGACAGAACCAGAAGCTCACCGGATTGAACGCGTAGCCGAACACGCGCGGAAACGCTTGCAGCCAGATCTTGCCGTCCGCTTCGTCGATACCCGCCGCCGATAGTTGCGCGCGCATCCACACGGCCAGATCGCTGCCGTCGCGCGGACCATGGTCGCGGGCATGCAAGCTGAGCGGCCGCCAGCGGTCGACGCCGAACCAGCCGCTCGCGAGCGAGGCGAGCCGGTCCAGATCGCAGCGCACGTAGAACACCGGATACGTGAAGCGATGCGGCCGTGGCCGCAGACGCTCGTGCATCACCTGCCCGGTCAGGAGCCAGGCAGGCGGATCAAGGCTGGCGCGGTCGGGATTCATAGCTTCGCCCATGCGGGTGACGCGTCGAAATCGGCGGCAACGCGCAACGCCGATTTCAGACCGTCCTCGTGAAAACCGTAGCCCGTCCACGCGCCTGCGAACCACGTGCGGCGCTTGCCTTGCAACTGCGGCAGACGGTGCTGCGCATCGATCGCGGCCAGATCGAACAGCGGATGGTCGTAGACGAAGCGGCGCAATTCGGTACCCGGCGCGGGCTGCGTCACCGGATTGAGCGTGACGACCAGCGGCGTCCTGAACGGCAGCGGTTGCAACTGGTTCACCAGATAGCTGACGCACACCGGATGCGTACCGTCGACCCGGCGGCTGCCCAGGTAATTCCACGCCGACCAGACGCGTTGGCGGCGCGGCAGCAAATTCGTATCGGTATGCAGCACCGCGACGTTCGGTTGATAGCGCACCGCGCTCAACACGCTGCGTTCGTCCTGATCGGCATCTTCCAGCAGACGCAGCGTGGTCGGCGCGTGGGTGGCGAGCACCAGCGCGTCGAAGCGCTGCGTGCCGTCGTCGGTAAAAATGTCGACGCCTTGCGCGTCACGCCGCACGCCGCGCACGGCGGTGTCGATGCGCACGTCGGTGAGCGTGTCGACGATGCGGCGTACATATTCACGGCCGCCGCCGACCACCGTCCGCCACTGCGGACGCCGGTTCACCTGCAGCAACGCGTGATTCAGGCAGAAGCGCAAAAACGTGGTGGCCGGGAACGCCAGAATGTCAGAGGTCGCGCTCGACCAGATCGCGGCGGCCATCGGCAGCAGATAGTGGCGCTGGAACGCGCCGCCGTAGCCGCCGGCCGTCAGCAGTTCGCCCATCGAGGCGCGCGTTTGCGTCGCGAGTTCGAGGTTTTGCTGGGCGCTGCCGTTAAAACGCATGATGTCGCGCAGCATGCCGATGAACGTCGGCGAGAACAGGTTGCGGCGCTGCGCGAACACGGTGTTCAGATTGGTGCCGGCCCATTCGAGGCGGCCTTCGTCGAGCGAGACCGAGAAGGTCATTTCGCTCGGGTGCGACTGCACGCCCAGTTCGGCGAACAGCGCGATCAGATTCGGGTAGGTGCGGTCGTTGAACACCAGGAAACCGGTGTCGACGGGATGCGTGTGGCCTTCGAGGGTGACGTCGACGGTATTGGTGTGACCGCCGATGTAGCCGGCCGATTCGAACAGCGTGACCTGATGGTTGCGCGCCAGCAGATAAGCGCTGGCGAGGCCCGAAATGCCGCCGCCGATAACCGCGACCCGCGAACCGCGCGGTAGTGGGGTGGTCGGTGCCGGGTGGGTCATGGGCGCGTCTCCTGATCGGGGGGCGCGCGGTCGGTGATTGGGATTGAATGGGGGTTGCGCGTCCTTGAGGGGATTTACGCAACGCGGACCGGAATGGATGCAGACGTGGCGGAATTAAGGGGCTGATTCTATGATGTGAAATGGGCGCGGCGGGGTGACCCTTGTTCGCCCTGCTTCACGCTGCCCGGCCCGTCTCGCGCCAGGCGGCGCAAGACGGGTGGCGGAACGACGCTCCGCCTCCGCGTTTTAGTGCAGCGGGATGATCAGATGCTGGCCGATCAGGATCAGATTGGGGTTCGGCAGGTTATTGCGCTTCTGCAGGTCCACATAGCGGGCGCCGCTGCCCATCTGGCTGAGCGCGATGGCGTTCAGCGTGTCGCCCGAGCGCACCACGTAGGTCTTCTCGCCGCCGCTTGCCGCGGTGGTCAGCACCTGGTCGCTGATGAAATATTTACGCAGCAGGTCGAGATACGCCGGCGACTGCTTGACCTTGGCGATGGCCGAGTTCAGGTAGATCAGCAGCGCGCTGTCTTCCTTGCGCACGCCGACCTTGTACGACAGGTTCGAGCCGTCGAGCTTGGTAAGCGCGAACTTCAGATCGGTGCCCTTGATCTCCGCGACGCCGAAGGGATAGTCGTAGACGATCGCGTCGACCTGATGGCCGTCGAGGAAGTGCGCCATCCACGAGCGCTGCCCTTCTATGCTCGCATCCGACAACTCGACGATCTTGCTGTCCGGGAAGGCTTTCTGCACGAACGCCTTCACGTCCGGGTCGCCCTGCAACACGCCGACCGTCTTGCCCGCCAGATCTGCCGCCGAACGCACCGGCGAACCCTGCGCGACGATCAGCGAATAGCCGAAGTCCTCGACATACGGAATCGAATACACGACGCCGCTCGGCGTGTTGTCGGGGAAGGTCAGGCCGTCCATCGCGACGTCGACGACCGCGTTGCCTTGCTGGTCGGTTTTCGTGAGCTGATCGGGGACCGCGGGGTAGGTGTCCACGCCGTGGTGTGTGTCGACGGTGATGGTGGAATGATCGCCCGAGGTGAACTCTTTCTGCGCGAACAGCAGATTGGCGAAGTCGACGTTGAAGCCTTGCGGCTTGCCGTTGTCTTCCGAGTAGAACGGCCGCGACGGATTTTCGACGCTGACGCGCACGACGCCGTTGCTCAGGATCGACTTCAGCGTGTCCTTGTTGGGCACGAAGCCGCTCGGATTGTTGGCCACGGGCGGGGTCGCAGCCGGGCTGGCGCCGCCGTTGCTGCTGTTGTTGCCGGCGCTACCGCTATTGCCGGTGTCGATGCCGTTCACCGTGGCGGAATCTTTGTTGCCGCCCTGCCCGTAGTTGAGGTTTTTCAGGCCGCCTTCGTGGATGTACCAACCAGCCGCCAGCAAGATCAGGAAAAGAACCGAACCCAGAATTTTCTTCATTTTTTGTCGAATCGAGTTATCGGAGAGTGCAGCCCTGCGCCGCAATTAATGCGGCGCGGTCGGCGGGCCGATTTGCGGCGCGGGCGGCGTGAGCGTGCCCAGTTCGGTGGCGGCCTTGGCCTGCTGCACTTCGGCGCTTTCCATCAGCGACGTTTCCATTTCGGAAAACGCTTTATTGACCGAGTTCATGACCGAATCGAGCGCGGCGTCGGTTTTGATTTGCGCGAAGGTGTCGCTGGTTTGCATGCCGGCGATCTTGTTCATGCGTTGCGCGGACTGCGACATATCCCACAGCGCCTTGGCGCGGTCGATCGCGTCGGCGAAACGCTTGAGTTCATCCTGTACCTGCTTATAGCGGCCCTCGCGAAACGCGAGCAGCTTTTTCATGGTCGCCAGCTGGTTTTCGAAGCGCGCGGCGTCTTCCGGATATTGCTTTTTGAATTGCGCGGTTTTGTCTTCGAAGTTTTTTACTTCGGTGCGGAAATCGGTGATGCTTTTCTTGAAACGCTCGGCGCCTTCCTGCTTCTCGGCCAGTTCGTTGTAAAGCGTTTCGATCGGATTGGATTTCGCTTCGTTCACGAACATCTTGACCTTCTGGTTCGCGAACTTCATGGCGAGCACAGGACCGAAGTTGATCGCGGCAAGACCGATGACGGCAGCGAGAATCAGGCCGACGAGGCCTTTGACCAGCAGGATGGCGAGCGGCGCGCCGATGGCAATGCACAACCCGATAATCGACCACTTGATGAGCTTGTACTTCGTGCTGCTTTTGGTCGCGTCAACGACCGTATTGCCGACTGACATGTGAATCCCCTTTTGAAGCCTCTTTTACAAAACTGCGTTTGCAAAAAAACTTACGGGACGTCTTCGTGGCTTATGAACCTTGTGTGGCGTTATTACCTTGCGGTTGCGCGCTGGGTTTTTGGACTGCAGCGGGCAAACGCGGTATGACTTTACAACCACTAAGGCGACGGGGGAAGTGGGGGTGGTTTTGACGCGTGATCAGAAAGAGTTTTCAGGAATTTGAACGTGAGTTGATTCTGACGAAGTCAAGTAGCGATAATTTCATAATGCTTTCATTGAGGTTATGAAGCGTGACGTCATCTTCTGATACGTCACGTCTATGCCGAGTACCTTCTGCATTCGCCGCCGGGCGGCACTTCGTTCACGCCGACGCTTTGGCCGGCGCGGCGAGCCATTCGCGGCCCTTCAGCAGGCCGTTCCAGTACAACCACGGAAGAAAACCGGACTTCAGATGCCAGGCGAGCGCGCGCGGCACCGTTGGGTCGAGCGGGAACGTGGGCAGCAATTTGCCGCCGTAGCCGAACTCCGCCAGCACGACCTTGCCCCGCTCGACCGTCAGCGGACACGCGCCGTAGCCGTCGTAGCGTGCAGGCAGTGGTTTAGCGTCGATCGATGCCAACAGATTCTCCGCGACGACCACGATCTGTTTGCGAACGGCCGCGGCCGTTTTGGCGTTGGGCGCGGAACATGCATCGCCGAGCGCAAACACCTCCGGGTAGCGCGGATGCCTCAGCGTGGCGTGATCGACTTCGCACCAGCCAGCCTGGTCGGCGAGCACGCTGTTGCTGACCACGGCCGGCGGAAGCTGCGGCGGCACCACATGCAGCATGTCGAACGGTTTCTCGACACGAACGACGCCACCGCCCGCGTCTTTCACGGCGAACGTTGCGATCTTGCGAGCGCCGTCGACGCCGATCAGATCCGAGCCGAACGCCAGCGACGCCTGATAGCGCTCGACGTACTTCATTAGCGACGGCACGAATGCCGCCACGCCGAACAGCACGTCGCCGGCCAGATTGAATTCGACCTCGACCTTGTCGAGCACACGCTGCTTGCGCCAGTAGTCGCACGACAGATAGAGCGCCTTTTGCGGCGCGCCCGCGCATTTGATCGGCATGCCCGGTTGCGTGAAAAGCGCCTTGCCGCCCTTCAGTTCATGGACCAGTTGCCAGGTGTACGGCGCGAGATCGAACCGGTAGTTCGACGTCACGCCGTTTTTGCCCAGTGTTTCTTCCAGCCCTTCGATCTTTTCCCACGCGAGCCGCAAGCCCGGACACACGATCAAACGCTGGTATCCCAGCGCGCGGCCGTCGTCCAGCCGAACGAGACGCTGTTCGGGTTCGATCGCGTTGGCGCTCGCCTTTATCCAATGCGCGCGCTCGGGCATGACAGACGACATGGGCCGCACGGTGTCGTTGATATTGAACGCGCCGCCGCCGACCAGCGTCCACGCCGGCTGATAGAAATGACGCTTCGCCGGTTCGACGATCGCGATGCGCAAGCCGGGACGGCGCCGCAGCAAGCTTGCCGTCACGCCGATACCCGCAGCGCCGCCGCCGATCACCACTACCTCGAAAGTTTCCGTGCTCTCGGAAGCTGATGCAGTTGTACTCATTGCGATACCAACCATTAAGTGTTATTCAATGCAATTTATATGTCGACTTCGGCATTCTAGCGCATTGAATTTGCAACAACGGCCCCGCTATCCATTTAATAATTTATATATAGCCATGACGCATTTTTATTTTCAAATTAAAGCGGACAAAACGCTTTTACCCTCGCCCCTCCACGGTCACATTAAAACCATAAAAATTTTACCATCAATATTAATTTCGCATTAAGGTGCACGTCAAATACCACAATAATTCACTCTTCGAATAACTTATGCCGAATACGTATCACTTACGTAGTTTCCACGGATACCCTTGCATCTCTTTAACGCGATAATTATCAAGACATCGCGCATTGCTTTCGATTCAGTACCAAACGGCCGAATTGCCGCCAGACGCGGGAGCGCGCGGACTGTATATGCCCCACGCATCTATCTGCGCAACACGAGCGCCATATGAAAAAGAATCTCAGATTCCGCATCGGCTCCAACTGGCTGTGCATGGAGAATAGCGACGAATCCGCGCCGGAGTATCCGGATTCGGTATCGGTCGTTCTGCGGAAGGATCAACCGAACGGGCAGCCTGGTGAACGTATTGAAATGACCTCGCGCGTGCGGCGCAACGCGATCCTCGCACTCGGTCTGCGCTTACTCGATCTGGCAGGTCGCATGACGCCGGAAACACCGGCGCCGGATAGTCAACTGACGCCCGGCGATGCCCCCTCACCGAGCTTGCTCGACGACCTCGATGCAATGGACGTTGAGCTCATCGAAAGCTTACCGCACGGGGAGCCGGTCGATTTCGCGCGCGACGTGTCGCAGAGCGCGAAGCGCCTGCGCAAACGCATGCCGATCCTGCGCGCCGCGCAAAGCGTGCTGGAGCAATGCGACGACGAGACCGCCACCCGCCTTTATCTAATGCTCGTCGCAGCGGACATGGATGGCAGCCTGCCGTCGGTGCGCGTACCCATCGTTGCCGAGTCCAGCTGGTCGCCGTGTTTTGAACAGTGCGTGAGAACACCTGATACGACGGAACACTAAAAATCGTCGAAATAATACGGATTTAATCCATCAGGCATCTTTAGTTGATCGCGGGTAGCAAGACCATGTAATCTGCAATGCGTCCGCCCGATTGAGCCAGACTCGGAGCACCGCTGACTCCCCATGATTTCTTGCGTAGCCCGATCATGAAATCCGATAGCGCAATTATCAGCTTCATAGAGAATTTTCCGGTCTCCGCCAGTCTCAAGGAAGCGGACACCGGAAAATACATTATTAATAATAGATACAATTCGCGGCAATTCGGCGTCGAGAATCCGGCCGAGCTGGTGGGCCTGACGATCAATGACCTGAAATTCTGTCAGCCGGAATGGGGCACGCAATACGCAGCCGCGATTCAGAAGCTTGATTTTCGCGCACGCGAAAAGAAAACCCATGTACTCGGCAGACATCGATTTCTCGACGACAGCGGTGAAGCCCAGCTCGAAGAAATGGTGAAATTTCCCGTGCTGGGTTCCCGAAAGAACATTCTGGGCATCGTCACTTATCGGAACGACATTACGCCCACGCTGCCGCCCAACAGCCTCTACCAGCTCTACCTGAACTTCTATGACGTCACGAGCGCGATCAAACGTGTGCTGGCGTGTCTCGAGATCGTTCAATACTTCGTCACGCTACCTACCGACGCCCAGTTCCGGGTTTTCCTCTTAAAGACGGAGCGCCTTGCCAACAAGGAAATCGCAAAGTTTCTCGGCACGTCGGACCGGACCGTGGAAACCCATCTGGACGCCCTGCGCAACAAGGTAGTCGACGGCAATCTGCCCCACGTCCTGGCTCTCGTCAAATGGCATACCCCCTACGCTTCCGATTCAACCCCCTCCTGAGAATCGCGCTCACTGCCAATCTGTTCGAGTGGTACGAATTCTCGCTGACTGCTTTCATGGCCCTTGAAATCGGCCGGCTTTTTTTCCCCGCCGCCAACGACAAGACGGCGCTCATGCTGAGTTTTTCGGTGTTTGCAAGCAGTTACCTGGCGCGGCCTTTCGGCAGCGTCGTTTTCGGCGTTCTGGGTAATCGGTTCGGCGCTGGGGCGGCACTCCGAGCGAGCATGATCGGTATGGCGATTCCAGCGTCGCTGATTGCGTTTCTACCGACTTATCAGACGGCGGGCTATCTCGCGCCGGCACTCCTGATCGCCCTGAAAATAATGCAGGGCTTCGCGGCCGGCGGTGAGTTGCCGTTGAGCGGTTATTTCGTGTCGCTCAACGTAACGGATAAAAATCGCGGCCTTTACTGCGCCGTGGTCGTGGCGAGCGGCTTCGTCGGTATGTTGCTGGCGTCGGGGATCGTTCTTGCTCTGCCGTATTGCAGCGCGATGCTGCAACGCTTACCGGCGGCGGCTCGCGGCGGCTTCCTCACCGAGGTATGGCGCTGGCCGTTTCTGCTGTGCATTCCCCTGTCGGTGTGGATTTATTCGCTCAGGTCTTCGATTTCGACGACGCCGGGCAATCAGGCACATGGTGTGTGGCATGCACGGCCCTTGCTGCCGCTGATACAAGCCATTGTTCTGGTGGCGTTCATGGAGGCGCATCTTTATACGGTGTTTGTCTGGCTGCCGGGCTATCTGCGTACCTATCTCGGCGTGTCCAGCTTCGACGCTCATTCAACCAACGTGATCACGCTGGTGATCTTTTCGCTATCGATGGTCATGGCGGGTGTTGCCACGCGCTGGGTCGATGCGTCGAGGCTCGCGCTCGTCGGTATCGTGTCTCTGGTCTGCAGCAGTTACCCGCTGTTCGCGTTTCTGCAGCGCGGCGACTTCCTGACGCTATTGCTGGTGCAGGCGGCATTTGCCGTCATGGCGGGTTGTCTGGTCGGCGTGATTTTCGTCGTCCTCCCCGACCTGTTTAAAGACAATTGGCGCAGTTTTGGTATGGTGACCACCTATTCGCTCGCCACCGCGGTTTTTGGCGGGACAGCACCTGTTGTAGGTGCGTATCTGATCAAGGCGACGCATCTGCTGACGGCACCCGCGCTCTATATCACGGCGTTGGGTGTGCTGGCCGCGCCGGTCGCGTACAGCATGGGCCGGAGGCAACGGAACCCGATTCAGGGCGCCGTCGATCCGGCTGCGGAGTCCGAACAACGACATGCGTCGTCATCGATTGTTTAACGCTTTTCGCTGAGCTTGAATGAATCATCTACTGCAGTTACCGCCGACGTTTCTGGTCACGCCTGAGCCGCAGAGTGGCAAACCGTTTGGCGACTTTATTGCGTGCCTCGCGCGTAGCCTCGAAGCGGGTGTTCGTCTGGTGCAGTTGCGCGCCAAGACACTGACTGCGCCGCAGTATGTCGAGTTGGCCGAACAGGCGCTGGCGTGCTGCCGGCGCTACGATGCGCGCCTGCTGCTGAATGCGTCGGCTGAAGTGGCGCTGGCGGTGCGGGCCGATGGGGTTCACCTCACGAGTACCCGGCTGATGGCTTGTAGCAGTAGGCCGTTGCCGTCTGGGCTGCTGGTTTCGGCGGCGTGCCATGACGAACATCAGGTGCTGCATGCGAATCGGATCGGTGCCGATTTGCTGACCATCTCGCCTGTTATGCCGACTGCGACTCATACTACGGCCACGCCTTTGGGGTGGCCGCGTTTTCGTGAGCTGGTCGCGCTCACCAGGATTCCGGTTTATGCGTTGGGTGGGATGAGCCTGGATAGCCTGGATGAGGCTCGTGAGTCGGGGGCTCAGGGGATTGCGGCGATTCGGTCGCTTTGGGTGAGCGAATAGAGGTGGCGAGTCTTCGGCAACTCGAAGTGAGAGGTCGAATTGAGATTCGACAGCCACCAAACAAAAAACCCCGCAAGTCAAAAACTTGCGGGGTTTTCTGAAGAATCTTGGCGGAAAGGGTGAGATTCGAACTCACGGTACCCCTAAAGGTACACTGGATTTCGAGTCCAGCGCATTCGACCACTCTGCCACCTTTCCGGGTCTTCCAACTCACCAGCGATAAGACTGATTCGTCAGATCCAAGCGGGTCGTTGCTTGGGAGAGAAAGATTATAGAACAGCTTAATCCGATTTCCAAGCCCCTCGTCAAAAAAACTTCAAAGAGGCCGGGTCATGCGATCGCGGCAGCAGCAAGGGCAGCGTCATCAGACCGCCGCTGCCGCGCCGAAAACCATCAAGCGGCCGCCACTTCCAACCGCTCCGTTCCACCAAGGTAAGGACGCAGCGCCGTCGGCACCGTCACCGACCCATCGGCATTCTGGAAATTCTCCAGCACGGCGACGAGCGTACGCCCCACCGCCAGCCCCGAACCGTTCAACGTATGCAGCAGCTCCGGCTTGCCCTGCGCATTGCGGAAACGCGCCTGCATCCGGCGAGCCTGGAACGACTCGGTATTCGAGCAGCTCGAAATCTCGCGATACGTGTTCTGCGCCGGCACCCACACTTCGAGGTCATAGGTCTTCGCGGCCGAGAAGCCCATGTCGCCCGTACACAGCGTGATCACGCGATACGGCAACTCCAGTTTCTGCAGAATCGCTTCCGCATGGCCGACCATCTGCTCGAGCGCTTCATACGACGTCTCCGGCGCGACGATCTGCACCATCTCGACCTTGTCGAACTGATGTTGGCGAATCAGGCCACGCGTGTCGCGGCCATACGAGCCCGCTTCCGAGCGGAAGCACGGCGAATGCGCGGTCAGCTTGATCGGCAGCGCGTCGGCTTCGACGATGCTGTCGCGTACCGTGTTGGTCAGCGAAATCTCCGACGTGGAAATCAGATACTGCGTGACCGTATTCTCTTCACCGCCCTTCTCGACGCGGAACATGTCGTCGGCGAACTTCGGCAATTGGCCGGTGCCGTACAGAATTTCCGGATTCACGATGTACGGCGTGTAAACCTCCGTATAACCGTGCTGCTGCGTATGCGTGTCGATCATGAACTGCGCCAGCGCGCGATGCAGCCGCGCAATCTGGCCGCGCAGCATCGTGAAGCGCGCGCCCGACAGCTTCGCGCCGGTCTCGAAGTCGAGGCCGAGCGGCGTGCCGACGTCGACGTGATCCTTCACCTCGAAATCGAACTGGCGCGGCGTGCCCCAGCGGCGCACTTCCACATTGCCGGCTTCGTCGACGCCGTGCGGCACGCTTTCGTGCGCGAGGTTCGGCACGCCGAGCAGCAGGTCCTGCAGGCCCTTCTGAATTTCTTCGAGGCGGGCCGCCGACGCCTTCATCTCGTCGCCGATACCCCCCACTTCGGCCATCAGCGCCGAAGTGTCTTCGCCCTTGCCTTTCATCGCGCCGATCTGCTTCGACAGGCTGTTGCGGCGCGCCTGCATCTCTTCGGTACGGGTCTGGGTATCGCGGCGTTCCGCTTCGAGCGCGGTGAAAGCCGCCGCGTCGAGGGTATAGCCGCGGTCGGCGAGGCGTTTGGCGACGCCGTCGAGGTCTTTGCGCAGCAGCTGAATGTCGAGCATGGGATGGGGCGGGTGTTCGTTGTATGAAGCTGGGATTTTAACGCACCGGCGTGGCCGGCCAGTGCGTTAGATGGCGAGCGCGCACGGAACGCCGGCAGCGCGCGCAAAAGCTCAGTCCTTCTTAGGCTTGTTCTCGCTGCGCCACTGCGCATCCAGTTCGGCCAGGCGCGCCATCTTGTCGCCGATCTTGCCTTCCAGACCGCGCGGCGTCGGCTCGTACCAATGCGGATCACGCATGTTGTCGGGCAGATATGTCTCGCCGGCCGCGTACGCGTCGGGTTCGTCGTGCGCGTAGCGGTATTCGTGACCGTAGCCGAGCTCCTTCATCAGCCTGGTCGGCGCATTGCGCAAATGCACCGGTACACCGCGCGACTGATCCTTGCCGACGAACCGGCGCGCCTCGTTGTACGCGTTGTAGCCGGCATTCGACTTCGGCGCGACCGCCAGATAAATGATCGCCTGCGCCAGCGCCAGTTCGCCTTCGGGCGTGCCGAGGCGCTCGTAGGTTTCGGCGGCGTCGAGCGCGATGCGGGCCGCGCGCGGGTCGGCGAGACCAATGTCCTCCCACGCCATCCGCACGATACGGCGCGCGAGATAACGCGGGTCCGCGCCGCCGTCCAGCATGCGGCAGAACCAGTACAGCGCGCCGTCCGGGCTGCTGCCGCGCACCGACTTGTGCAGCGCGCTGATCTGGTCGTAGAACGCGTCGCCGCCCTTGTCGAAGCGGCGCAGATTCTCGGCGAGCGCACTGCCGAGCAACGCGCCGTCGATCCCGGTGGTTTTCTGCTGCGCGGCCGCGCGGGCGACGATTTCGAGGTTGTTCAGCAGCTTGCGGCCGTCGCCGTCGGCGGAGCCGATCAAGGCGTCGCGCGCTTCGTCGGTGAACGTGAGGCCGCCGAGCTCCTGCTGCGCACGTTCGAGCAACTCGCGCTGCTCCTCGTCGGTGAGGCTTTTCAGCACGTAGACGGCGGCACGCGAGAGCAACGCGCTGTTCACTTCGAACGACGGATTCTCCGTCGTCGCGCCGACGAACACGAACAGCCCCGACTCGACGTGCGGTAAAAACGCGTCCTGCTGGCTCTTGTTGAAACGATGCACCTCGTCGACGAACACCAGCGTCTGGTGTCCGTTCGCGCGATGAATCTGCGCGGTCTCGACAGCCTCGCGGATATCCTTCACGCCCGAGAGCACCGCCGACAGCGCGATGAACTCGGCATGAAACGCATCGGCCATGAGCCGCGCGAGCGTGGTTTTGCCGACGCCGGGCGGCCCCCAGAGAATCATCGAATGGGCTTCGCCGGATTCGAACGCGACCCGCAGCGGCTTGTTCGCGCCGAGCAGATGCTTCTGGCCGATCACTTCGTCGATATTGCGGGGCCGCAGGCGTTCGGCAAGCGGCACATTGGCGCGGGTTTCTTCAAACATGACGTATTGGGGATGATCTCGGCTTTTCCGGACGCGGTCCGTATGAAGGCGGCGGGTTGCCGGATGAATCAGGCCGGCACTTCAGCGTGCAAAGGTGCGGGCAAGGTCCTGCATTATGACAGTGACTGACGGTGACGGCGGCCGCAGCAAGACCACGCGGATTCGGGCGGCGTAGCGAACGCCGCCCGTTCGAACGCGGTCCTCGAAGAACAGCGCCGGCGCACCGGCCGAATCAGCCTCGAACGCGCCCGACTCACGCCCGAAGCATGCCCGAATCGCACCCGAAGCATCGCTACCCCAAGCCGTAAGCTGATTTAGCGATAATCACGGGTTGGTCGGCCGCTGCCCGACGCCGCGGCGGCGACGACGCCGACCGGCGGCCACGCCCCCCTCACATAAATTCGAACGGGCCGATAGCAGTCATTTCAGCAATAGATCAAGCAACACGAACAGGGACAAGAACAGATGGCTCAAGATCCACTCGCCGGCGCCGCCGGTTCCACCTACGCACCGCTCACGCCGGTGCCCGACGCGCGTCGCGCGTTCCGCACCGGCGACGCCTTCGCGCTCTGGTTCTCACTCGGCATTGGCCTGCTGGTCGCGCAAGCAGGCGCGCTGCTGGTGCCCGGCTTGTCGCTGCCGCACGCGTTGCTGGCCATCGTGATCGGCAGTGCGATCGGCGTGGTGCTGCTCGCGCTCGCCGGCGTGATCGGCACCGACACCGGCCTCGCGGCGATGTCGTCGCTGCGGCCGACGCTCGGCGTGCGCGGCGCCTCGGTGCCCGCCGTGTTGAACGCGGTGCAACTGGTCGGCTGGGGTTCGTTCGAAGTGATCGTGATGCGCGATTCCGCCGACGCGCTCGCCAAACAGTCGTTCGGCCTCTCGATGCCGCTGATCTGGACCGTGGTCTTCGGCTTGCTGGCGACGCTGCTGGCGATCAGCGGCCCGCTCTCGTTCGTGCGTAAATTCCTGCGCACGTGGGGCATCTGGCTGCTGCTCGCGGGCGCGGCGTGGCTCACGTACAACCTGCTGGCCAAACACGATCTGGCCGCGCTGATGCGCCGTCCGGGCACGGGCGAAATGTCGTTCGGCGGCGCGATCGATCTGGTGGTGGCCATGCCGTTGTCGTGGCTGCCGCTGATCGCCGATTACACGCGCTTCGGCCGCAAACCCGGCGAGACGTTCCGCGGCACGTTGCTCGGCTACGGCATTGCGAACCTGTGGTTCTACGCGCTCGGCGCGATCTACGGCCTCGCGGCCGGCGGCGGCGATGCCTTGCTGACCGGCGCGCTGGCTCAAGCCGGCGGCGGCCTCGCGCTGCTGCTGATCCTGATCGACGAAGTCGACAACGCGTTCGCCGACATTCACTCGGCCGCCGTCTCGACCGGCACGTTCTGGACGCGCGGCAGCGTGCCGATCCTGTCGGCCGCATTCGGCGCGCTCTGCACGCTGGTCGCGCTGCTGGTGCCGATGGCGAAGTATCAGAACTTCCTGCTGCTGATCGGCTCGGTGTTCGCGCCGCTGTTCGGCGTGGTGCTGGTGGATCACTTCATCGTTCGCAAACGACGGATCGAGGCCGCCGTGCTCGCTGATCTGCACGGCCGTTACGGTTTCTCCGGCGGCTGGCATCTGAGCGCGTTCGCCGCGTGGGCGATCGGTATCGTGTCGTATCAGGCGATCAATCAATGGCTGCCGAATCTCGGCGCGACGCTGCCCGCGCTGGCGATCGGCGCGCTGTGTTACTTCGCGCTGGTGTCGGTGCGCAAGACTGCGTATGCATGAAGTCTGAAGTCACGCGGTAGCGTCGGCTGAAAATGCGAAAAGGCCTGCACACAATGCAGGCCTTTTCTAGTTGCTACTTGAGCGATGCGGTTCGCGGCTTAGCGCGTGGAAGCCCGATACTCGACGCCCGGCAGCACGCACAACAATTCGAACGCCAGATTCGCGCCCAGCAGCGCGGTGGTGCCGAACGGATCGTACGGCGGCGCGACTTCCACCAGATCGCAGCCGACGATATTCAGCCCATGCGAGCCGCGAATGATTTCGAGCGCTTGCGGCACCGTCAGCCCGGCGATTTCCGGCGTGCCCGTACCCGGCGCAAAAGCCGGATCGATCCCGTCGATGTCGAACGTGATGTACACCGGGCCGTCGCCCATCCGTTCGCGCACGCGCGCCATTAGCGGCGCCAGCGACTGGTTCCAGCACGCCTCGGCCTGCACGACCTCGAAGCCCTGATCGCGACACCAGTCGAAGTCTTCCGCCGCGTAACCCGTGCCACGCAAACCGATCTGCACGACGCGCTCGCAATCCAGCAGACCTTCCTCGACCGCGCGGCGAAACGGCGTGCCGTGCGCGATCTTCTCGCCCATCATCGTGTCGTTGACGTCGGCGTGCGCGTCGACGTGAATCAGGCCGACCTTGCCGTGCTTGCGATGAATCGCGCGCAGGATCGGCAGCGCGATGGTGTGGTCGCCACCCAGCGTGATCGGCTTGCAATCGTGCTGGAGAATTTCGTCGTAGGCGGCTTCGATGCGCGCGATCGAGTCGTGCAGGTTGTACGGATTGATCGCGACGTCGCCGAGATCGGCCACCCGCAGCGAATCGAACGGCGCGGCGCGCGTCGCCATGTTGTATGGGCGCAGCAGCACCGACTCGCTGCGAATCTGGCGCGGCCCGAAACGCGCGCCGGTACGGTTCGAGGTGCCCAGATCGAACGGCACGCCGACGAAGCAGGCGTCGAACCCTTCGGCCGAGCCGACGTTCGGCAGGCGCATCATCGTCGCGATGCCGCCGCAGCGGGGCATGGCGTTGCCGGAGAGCGGCTGCGGCCGTTCGCCGGCGTCGGGGGAAATGAAGGAAGAAGGTTTCATCGTGGCTCGGCAATGAAAAGGCGCTGCAAAGGGGCTGCAAGCGAAAAACGTGCGAACCGGCCGAGGAGAAAGCATGAGAAGCGCACCTTGCCGGGCGAATCTGGATTCTTAAGCAGTTTCCCTGAAGTTAAAATACGAACGGAATAAACTTCACATCGATTTTCAGCGATGTATCCTGACGCATGTTCTCTCAACTCACCGATCTCGACCTGCGGCTGATCCGCGTGTTTCTCGCCATTGTCGACGCGGGCGGTGTGTCGCCTGCCCAGGCAACCCTCAACGTCGGCCAGTCGACTATCAGCACGCAA
The DNA here is from genome assembly GCF_003269035.1 of Paraburkholderia bryophila. Taxonomy (GTDB): domain Bacteria; phylum Pseudomonadota; class Gammaproteobacteria; order Burkholderiales; family Burkholderiaceae; genus Paraburkholderia; species Paraburkholderia bryophila. The sequence goes on from NZ_QLTK01000004.1 coordinate 310,494, forward strand.
CTCGCCACGCTCGAAACCCGCCTCGGCTACCGGCTGTGCGAACGCGGCCGCGGCGGCTTCAGCCTGACCGCGCGCGGCGAGCAATTCATCGACGCGGCGCGCGCGCTGCTGGCTGCGGTGGATACGTTCGGCATGCAGGCCCGCAACGTCGGCCGCAAGCTGGTCGGCACGCTGGACATCGGCATGATCGGCCATACGCCGGTGTCGGCCAGCGCCCGTATCAGCGAGGCGATCGGCCGTTTCCGGGCGCGCGATCAATCGGTGCGGTTTTCGATTCTGGTGCGCTCGCCGGGTGAGCTGGAAGAGTTGCTGCTCAATGGGCGGATTCAGGTTGGCATCGGCTATTTCTGGCATCGCGTGCCGTCGCTCGACTACACCGAGGTGTTCGCCGAAGATCAGCTCGCGTACTGCGCGAAGGGGCATCCGCTGTTCGCGCAAGCGGGCGCGGTGCCGCCCGCCGAGGCCGCGCAGCATGAATGGGCGTGGCGCAGTTATCCGCTGCCCGAGGCCGAGAGTTCGACCACGCCGCAGAACGTGACCGCCGTGGCGGACAATATGGAAGCGGTCGCCATGCTCGTCCTGTCCGGGCATCACCTCGGCTATTTGCCCGGACATTTCGCGGCGCCGTTCGTCAGGCAGGGCCTGCTCGCGGCGTTGAATCCGGAGCTGATGCGCTACCGCGTCGCGTTTCACATGGTGACGCGGGGGCGGCAGCATCGCACGGATATCGTCGAGGCGTTTATCGACGATATGAAGGCCGCGCATCCGGCGCAGGTTCTGAAGGTGGAGGAGTAGCGCGGCCGTTGCGAGGGGATTCAAGCCGCCGAACGGCAGCAGATCAACCCTCGCGAGATTTCGTCTCCACGAGGCTCGTGTCTTCCGGTCCCCACCCTGGAATGCTGGGGTAGTAACGAGTCGAGCGACCCGCACCGACCTTCTCCAGAATGCCCATGTTTTCGAGTTCGACCAGCTCGCGCGACGCGGTGGCCCGCGAGGTGCCGCCGACGCTCTCGTATTTCCTCGTGTTCATACCGCCTTCGAAGCCGCGGGGACCGGCGTCGAGCAGCAGGTTGACGACTTTGCGTTGCCGCGTGGTCAATACCTTGTCACGATGGTCGATCCAGAACAGGGCTTTACCGAGCGCGGCGTCCATGACACTGGACGCCTCTTCGCAGGACACCCGCACCTGTTCCACGAACCATAGAACCCATGCGCTCACGTCCAGATCGCCATGCTGGGCGCGTTCGAGCTGCTCGTAGTAGTCGCGCCGTTTGTCGAGCAGGCGCTGCGAAATACGGATCAACCGGCTGATCTCGCCGTTTTCGCGGGCCAGCACGAGGTCGATGAGAACTCGGCCGACGCGGCCATTGCCGTCCTCGAAGGGATGAATCGTCTCGAACCACAGGTGAGCGAGTGCTGCCTTGACCAGACTGTCGTGCTCGGTCGTGGCGTTGAACCAGTCAAGGAATTGCTGCATGTCGGCGGGGACGCGGGCCGACGAGGGCGCCTCGTAGTGCACTCTTTCGCGCCCCAGGCGCCCACTGACCACTTGCATCGGCTCGGCATGCTCGCGGTAGGCCCCGACGAGAATTTTCGTCATGCCCGAGTAGCCGGTCGGGAAAAGCGCCGCCTGCCAGGCGCACAGACGCTCATTCGAGAGTGGCTCCGCCCTTTGCAGCACAGCGTCGTCCATGATGTCGAGCAGGCCTTCCACGTTTCGAGGCGCATTGGCGCCCTCCTGATTGCCGACACCGAGCCGCCGTGCCACGGACGAACGCACCGCGGTAAGGTTGATGCGTTCACCTTCGATAGCGGCCGTTGCGACGGCGTCCTGACTCCAGGCTTCGGCGGCGAGTTCGAGGCGCTGCTCGAAGCCCAGACCCGCCAACTTGCCCTCGACCACGCCCTGAGCGCGATGCGCACGGGCCAGTTCGGCGCTCACCTGAACGATGTCATAGTGCATGCCGGGCCACGTGGGGGCTTGCCAGATAAAGGAATGCGTCGAAGGCATGGCGGTGGATGAGCCTTGAGTCGATTGCGGGCTTTAATCGACTCATAGCGTGAGTCGAATTTAAGTATAGTCGACGCTGAGTCGATTGAGCGCTCAATCGACTCAAAATGTGAGTCGATACTCGGGGCGATACAAAAAAACCTCTGTCGGTCATCGACCGGCAGAGGCTTCTGGCAAACTCAACACACGCAACAACGGGCCTGGCGACAAGCCTGACGCCTGCCGCACACGCTTACCCGTTGATCACGTCCGCACCCTTCGGCACCGTGAACTTGAACGCATCCGCGGGCAGCGGCGGGTTCTTCTGAATGTTCGAAAAGGTCAGCAGGGTCACGTTGCCGAACACGTCGTGCAACTCCATCGCTTCGAGGTTGCCGTCCTTGAAGCCGATGCCCACGCGTTGAAATTGCGTGTCTTTCGCCTTCGGCGTTAGTTCCAGCCAATCGATGCCGGCCTTCACGCCCGCATCGCGCAGCGTGAAGTTCTTGTCCAGATCGTTGCTGCCGAACAGGATCGCCGCCGGGCTCGCGCCGAGCGCGCCGCCCAGGCTGCGCACCGTCACCTGATTCAAATCCTTGTCGTACACGTAGAGCTTGTCGCCGTCCGCCTGGAGCAGTTGCGCATACGGCTTCTCGTATTGCCAGATGAACTTGCCGGGACGCGCGAACGTGAACGTGCCGCTCGACGTGCCGGTCTTGCCGGCGCCGCTGGTGGACAACACGCCGCTTGCACCTTGCGCCTTGCTCGGCGCACGCACTTCCTGCTGCACGAAGGTGCCGCGCGCCGAATGGACTTGCGCGACGAACGCCTTCAATTGCTCGGTGCCGCTCGCGAAGGCCTGCGACGCCATCAGCATCGACGCGCCGATCGCCACGCTGCCGATGCCACGCACAACGGTGCGCGCGAGGCGCCCAAAGCGGACGGATTGATGAGCACTCTGTCGAGCGTGCTGCTGCGCGAATAGCTGCATGGTATTTTTCTCCCTTGATTGAATTCGTTGAGCGGTCGCGGCGGCGGGTCTGCACGAGGTGGCCGCGCTGCCGTGGCTCGCGGCTCGTGGCCCGCGTGGCTCATGGCTCGCGCCAGGTTCAAGCCTCGAGCGGCTTGTCGGCAGCCCAATGCCACACAGCTTAGGTGGCGAGCCTTAAACGGGCCTTAGTGCGGCGCGACCTGCGCACCGCACCGCGCCGCAGGCGCCATGAACGCCGCGACGCTTATTCCGCTTCCCGCGCCGGCGCGAGAATCTCGCGATTGCCGTTCGACGACATGGCCGACACCACGCCCGAGTTTTCCATCTGCTCGAGCAGGCGCGCCGCGCGGTTATAACCGATGCGCAGATGCCGCTGCACCAGCGAGATCGAAGCACGGCGGTTCTTCAACACCACGTCGACCGCCTGGTCGTACAACGGGTCCGACTCGCCGTCGCCCGCTCCGGTTCCACCGGCACCCGCCGAGCCTTCGTCGCCTTCGCCCGTCACGCCGCCTTCGAGAATGCCTTCGATGTAGTTGGGCTCGCCCTGCTCCTTGAGCTTGTCGACCACGCGATGCACTTCCTCGTCTGAGACGAACGCGCCGTGCACGCGCACCGGCAAGCCGCTGCCCGGCGGCAGATACAGCATGTCGCCCATGCCGAGCAGCGATTCTGCGCCCTGCTGATCGAGAATGGTGCGCGAGTCGATCTTCGACGACACCTGGAAGGCCATCCGCGTCGGCACGTTGGCCTTGATCAGGCCGGTGATCACGTCGACCGACGGCCGCTGCGTGGCGAGGATCAAATGGATGCCGGCCGCGCGCGCCTTCTGTGCGATCCGCGCGATCAGCTCTTCGACCTTCTTGCCGACCACCATCATCAGGTCGGCCAGTTCGTCGATCACGACCACGATATTCGGCAGGCGCGACAGCGGCTCCGGATCGTCCGGCGTGAGGCTGAACGGATTCGGCAGCTTTTCCTCGCGCTTGGCGGCTTCGTCGATCTTGTTGTTGTAGCCGGCGAGGTTACGCACGCCGAGCTTGCTCATCAGCTTGTAGCGGCGCTCCATTTCGGCGACCGCCCAGTTGAGCGCGTGGCCGGCCTGGCGCATGTCCGTGACCACCGGACACAGCAGATGCGGAATGCCTTCATAGACGCTCATTTCGAGCATCTTCGGATCGATCAGGATCATGCGGACCTGGTCGGCGCTCGCCTTATAGAGCAGCGACAGAATCATCGCGTTGATCCCGACCGACTTGCCCGACCCGGTCGTGCCCGCCACCAGCAGGTGCGGCATCTTCGCGAGATCGGCGCACACCGGCTTGCCGCCGATGTCCTTGCCGAGCCCCATGGTGAGCGGCGACGCGGCGTCCGCGTAGACCGCCGAGCCGAGAATCTCGGACAGGCTCACGGTCTGACGGCGCAGGTTCGGCAATTCCAGCGCCATGAAATTCTTGCCCGGAATGGTCTCGACCACACGGATCGACACCAGCGACAGCGAACGCGCCAGGTCTTTCGCCAGACCGACGATCTGGCTGCCCTTCACACCCGTGGCCGGTTCGATTTCGTAACGCGTGACGACCGGCCCCGGATATGCGGCGACCACGCTCACTTCGACGCCGAAGTCCTTGAGCTTCTTCTCGATCAGCCGCGAGGTGAATTCGAGCGTGTCGGCGGAAATGGTTTCCTGCGCGACCGGCGCGGCGTCGAGCAGCGAGATGGGCGGCAAGGTGGAGTCGCCCGGTAGATCGGTGAACAACGGCACCTGGCGTTCTTTCTCGACGCGCTCCGATTTGGCGGGCGTGACGACCGGCGGCACGATCACGACCGGCTCGTGTTCCTCGATCCGCACGCGGCCCTTTTCGACCTTGCCTTCGCGCTTCACCGCCGCCGCTTCACCCAGCTTGCGGTCGCGGCCGGCTTCGCGGCGCAGCTTCGCGAACGTGACGGCGGAAATGATCGACTCGCCGACCTTTTCCGACACCGACAGCCACGAAAAACGGAAATACAGCGACAAACCGATCGCGAGCGCGATCAGCAAGGCCAGCGTGCCGCCGGTGAAACCGAGCGCATGCGAGACTCCACGCGCCACCGCCTCGCCGATCACGCCACCGGGCGCGCGCGGCAATTGCACTTTCAGCGACCACATGCGCAGCGCCTCGATACCGTCGCAGGCAAGCAGCACAAGCATGAACGCGAACGCGTCCGCGAGCCAGCTGACGTCACGCGGCTTGTCTTCCTGGACGTCTTCGTTGCGGGTGATGCGCTTGTAGTTGGCGGAGATATGGCGGCCGAGCAGCACGATCCACCAGTAGGCGGACAGGCCGAACAGCAACAGCAGGATGTCAGACGTCCAGGCGCCGACACGGCCCGCCCAGTTGCCGATATGGTCGACCTGCGCGGCGTGGGTCCAGCTCGGGTCGCGCCGGCTGTAGCTGACGAGCGCCATGAGCAGGAACACGCCGAGCGCCACCTGCAGGATCCAGCGGATTTCGGTGAAAAGGCGCGACATGCGGTGCGGCAATGCCTGCGCGCTCGCGGAATAGGGAGCTTTTGCCATTGATCCTGTTGCGTGTGGGGCCACGTACGGCCGATTCCCGGCTGGCGCCTCGCCCAGCGCGGCTGCGGAAGCGCTCGCGGCGACCGGAAACTTCGATCCGGCCTATTGTAAACGCAGTGTCCCGCGCAAGGCTGTAAATGACGGTAACTTGGCCGATTGGCTGCGCCAACGCGCCGTGGCGCGCGCGGCAATCCCATCCGCAACCCTATCGGCGCGATCGGAAAGCTTCATGGAGCAGGCTCGCGCCCCGCCCTTTATAATGCCCGACTGACACCCCATCTGTAGTTTCAGCTCAAGTCGCACGGCCTCGCATGGGCGAGCCGGGCGCCGTAAAAGGATTCGATCATGCCCGCTACTTCCACGAAACACGCCAAGGTTCTGATTCTCGGTTCCGGCCCGGCCGGCTACACGGCTGCGGTCTACGCGGCGCGCGCCAACCTGGCGCCGGTGCTGGTCACGGGTCTCGCCCAGGGCGGTCAGTTGATGACCACGACCGACGTCGAAAACTGGCCCGCGGATGCGCACGGCGTGCAAGGTCCGGAATTGATGACGCGCTTCCTGGAGCACGCGGAGCGCTTCAACACCGAGATCCTGTTCGACCACATTCACACGGCCAAACTCGACGAAAAACCGATCCGCCTGATCGGCGATTCGGGCGAATACACCTGCGACTCGCTGATCATCGCGACGGGCGCGTCGGCGCAGTACCTCGGCCTGCCGTCGGAAGAAGCGTTCATGGGCAAGGGCGTGTCGGCGTGCGCCACCTGCGACGGCTTCTTCTACAAGCAGCAGCACGTGGCCGTGATCGGCGGCGGCAATACCGCGGTCGAAGAAGCGCTCTACCTGTCCGGCATCGCGAAGAAAGTGACGGTGATTCATCGTCGTGACAAGTTCCGCGCCGAGCCGATCCTGATCGACCGTCTGCTGGCGAAAGAAAAGGAAGGCCTGGTCGAGATCAAGTGGAACCACACGCTCGACGAAGTGACCGGCGACCAGACCGGCGTGACCGGCCTGCGTATCAAGCACACGCAAACCGGCACAACGGAAGACATCGCGCTGCAAGGCCTGTTCGTCGCGATCGGCCACAAGCCGAACACGGACATTTTCGCGGGCCAGCTGGAGATGAAGAACGGCTACATCATCACCAAGGGCGGTCTGAACGGTTTCGCGACCGCCACCAGCGTGCCGGGCGTGTTCGCGGCCGGCGACGTGCAGGACCACGTCTACCGTCAGGCGATCACCAGTGCGGGCACCGGCTGTATGGCCGCGCTCGACGCGCAACGCTACCTGGAAACCATCGACGAGATGGCGGGCGAGCATGCCATGAGCCAGGAAGCCGAACGTTGATGCACGGCGCCCGGCGGCAACGCCTCGCGCAACGGTAAAATGGCGGCTGGGCGTGGCCCGGTCGCCTGCCTGATAAAAGGCCGCGGCTGACAAGCCCGCGGCCTTTTTTGCGTCTGCGGCATGCGTCCTATTTCAGGCGTCCAGTGTCGCCATGCCGTTCGTGATCAGCGTCGCGCGATCGATCTCCTTGTCTGCGTTGTATTCCCGATATGCCGAAAAACCAGCCCCACCCCAACGAACCGAAGCGCGCCCGCACCGCCGCCAGGCCGGCGCCGGAACCCGCTGTTCCCGTCGCCCAGACGAAGCTCGAACCGGCGGCCGGTCTTGCCGGTCTCGGCGCGCTGCGCGACGCGTTGAAGGGCGAAACGCAGCGGCGCGAGCGCGCGCGTGCCGCCGCCGCGGCAGCGCAGCGCGAAGCAACGGCCGACGCGGATCTGTTCCGCCGCGAAATCGGCGCAGTGGCGCCGTTGGCCGTGCCGCCACGTGCCACGCTGCCGCGTAATCCTCCGCCGCCGCTGCCGGTGCAAACCCGACTCGACGAAGAAGCCGTCCTGCACGAAGCGATCTCCGACGAGTTCGATCCCGAAGTACTGCTCGACACCGACGAGACGCTGTCGTATTGCCGCCCCGGTGTCAGTCAGGAAGTCGTGCGCAAACTGCGGCGCGGCGACTGGATCGTGCAGGCGCAAATCGACCTGCACGGCATGCGGCGGGAAGAAGCGCGCGAGGCGCTGGCCGAATTCATCCGCGAGTCGGTGAAGCGCGGCTTGCGCTGTTTGCGCGTGATTCATGGCAAGGGGTTGGGGTCGATCGGCAAGGAGCCGGTGCTGAAGGGCAAAGTGCGCGCGTGGCTCGTGCAGAAGTCCGAAGTCATCGCATTCTGTCAGGCGCGTCCGCACGACGGCGGCGCCGGCGCGGTGGTCGTGCTGCTGCAGCCGGGCGCGCTGCCGGCGCACGCCAAATCCTGAGGCCACCGCGGTGATCCATCCGAGACTGACGCTGGCGCTGACCCTCATGGAAGCGCTGGCGATTTTCGCGTACGCGATTTCCGGTTTCATCGAAGCGCGGACGCGCCGGCTCGACGCTGTCGGCACCTTCCTCGTGGCGATCGCCACGGCTTTCGGCGGCGGCACGTTGCGCGACGTGTTGCTGGAGCGTCGGCCGTTCTACTGGGTCGAGCATCAGGGTTATTTGATCGCGATCTTCGTGATGTCGCTGTTCGCGCCCATGCTGTTGAAGATGACCTCGCGCCTGCTGTCTGAGCGCGTGCTGCTGGTCGCGGATGCCATCGGCCTGGGTTTGTTCAGTATCGCGGGCACGTCGATCGCGCATGACGCGCAGATGCCGTGGTTCACTGCGGTGATGATGGGTGTGCTGACAGGCGTATTCGGCGGTGTGATCCGCGACGTGTTGTGCAATGAAGTGCCGCTGATCCTGCGCGACTCGCGGCCTTACGCGACCTGCGCGTTCGTGGGTTGCTGGCTATATGTGCTGCTGGACTACGCGAACGTCGATACCGTGTATAGCGTGTTGATCGCGACGGCTTTTATCCTGCTCGCGCGGCTGCTGACGTTCCGGTTCAACGTGCGGTTACCGCACTGACGGCGAGAGAGAGTCGATCGGGCGCACGCCATATGGAACGCTGCATCACCCCAAACCTGGACGATGCAGCGCCCTTCACGCTTACTTATTGGTGGCCAGCGCGCCCGCGCTCTTAGAGCCGCCGAACAGCGCCGTCAGATAGGCGGAGTTGTTGTTCATCGTCGCCATGAGCGTGTTCAACGCGGTGAACTGGCTCTGATACTGCCTGGTCAACTGCGTCGCGTAGTCGGCAAGCTTGGACTGCTGCGCGGTGACACTCTTCAGATCGGCGTTCAACGCGCTGTTGCGCGTGTCGATGATGCCGCCGGTCCTCGTGAACTCCGTAATACTCCTGTTCAGCTTCGCGCCGAGCCCGTCGGTCGTGTTGAACAACTGCGACACGCGTGCCGGCGCGGTGCCGAGCGCCGAACTCAGCTTCGCGTTGTCGATCACCAGCGTGCCGTCCGCCGGATCGCCCTTCAGCGTGATGCCGATATGCGCGAGGCTCACCGTCGAGGTGCCCTTGCCCACCCCGCCGCCGATAATCGACGCCAGCGAATTCTTGATGGTCTGCAACGTGGAGTCGCCGAGCAGCGCGCCGCCCGTCTTCGACGTTTTGTCGTACGAGGACAGTTTGTTGACCGTCGTGACGACCGTGTTGTACAGGTTCGCGAAATTCGTGATCGCGGTGTTTTGTGCGGTGGTGTCCGGCGCGATGGTCAGCGTCTGCGTGGTGCCGACCGCGTCGCGCGACAGATTCAGCGATACGCCGGAGATCGCGTCGGTCACGGCGTTGGTCGCGCTGCGCGCGTCGATCCCGCCGATGGCAAGCAGCGCGTCCTGCGCGGCCTCGCTCTGACGCCAGGCCTTGGTGCTGTCCGACGAAACGAACGTGGACGCCGCGCCGTCCGCACCGGGCGTCGATTTGACGCCGAGCGCCGCGAGGCCCACGTCGTTCTGCACGTTGCTGGTGGTGACGTCGATCGTGTTGGCCGCGCCGGTGGCGGCCGCGCGCAGCACGAGGTGGGCGCCGCCCGTACCGGTCACGATCGTGGCCGTGACGCCGGGGTTGTTGCTCGCCTTGTTGATCGCGTCGGCAATGCCGCCGAGCGTGTTGTTCTTGCTGTCGACCGTGATGTCCATGGACTTGCCGCCGACCGCGATGCTCAACGTGCCGGTACCCAGTTGCGTGGTCGCGCCGAACGCGGCGGACGCGAGGCTCTGCGACGTGGCGATCTGCTTGACTTCAACGGTGTAGCTGCCAGGCACGGCGCCGACGCCCGCCTTCGGGTCGAGTCCTTTGCCGCTGGCCGTGGCCGCGAAGGTCGACAGCGTGGTGCCGTCCGACAGATTCTTGATCGCCGCCTGCAGCGCGCTCAGCGCCGATGTCAGTGCGCCGTACGCGGACAGCGTGGTGTTGTCGGTGGTTTGCCGGGCTTGCAATGCCGCCGACTGACCCGCCGTCTTCGCATTCACCAGCGCCGACACGAGGCTTGCGACGTCCATGCTCGAATTGCCGGTCGAACCGCTGATGATGGATTGCGCCGCCTGCTGCACCTGGTTGCGTGCGTTGGAGGTCGCCTGATTGACCGACGTAGTGTTGATCGTAGACATGCCATGGCTCCGTGCGTCGAGTGGTTCGTGATCTCTGGTGTGACGCCCCGGGCCTGTTCAGTTGCGCCCTTTATCCGGTTACATCGGCGTCGCTTACATTTTTTTCAAATGTTACACCATATTTCTTGAAGCAAACGTGACAATTTTCCGGAGATTGGCCGGCGTAATCGGTTTTGAATTCTTGAAAATGGGAGATTTGAGCGCTTTGCGCTCAAAAATAGACGTGATGCGTTTCAACATCACTTTTAGAGGGAACAGCGACACCCGACGCTTGGCGCGTCCCGGGTATTTGAAGCCGGCGGGGCGCGACTGCCCGATGACAGCGCGCCCCGCCTTGACTACGTCAGCTCGTCTTACTGGAGGAGCTTCAGAACTTGCTGCGGGTTCGAGTTAGCTTGCGCCAACACCGAGATACCCGCTTGTTGCAGCACTTGCGCCTTGCTCAGGTTCGCCGTTTCCTGTGCGAAGTTGGCGTCCGTGATTTGCGACTGTGCCGACGACAGGTCGGTCGACTCAGCTTGCTGCGACGTGGCGATGGCCGTGAAGCGGTTTTGCGCGGCGCCCAGCGATGCCTGCAGGTTGTTGACCGTAGCCAGTGCGTTGTCGATCGACACCATGGCCTGATTCGCGCCCGTCACCGTGCTGATGTTCAGGTTCGACACCGTCGGCGGCGTGTTGATCGCGTTGATCTGCGCCACGGCCGAAGCCTGAGCTGCCGAACCTGCGCCTGCCGTCGTCGTTGCTGCGGCCTGCAGTGCCAGCGCCGTACCTTGCGTACCCGTACCCGCCGTTGCGCCCGAGCCGAACACGGCTGCTGCGACGGTTTGCGCGATTGCCTGGTTGTTCTGGTCGGTAAAGGTGAAACCGCCCTTGCCGTCCGACAACACGTTGATGGCCGTGATGGCCGGGCTCGCTGCCGACGTGTACGTACCCGTGTTGTCGACGCTGACCGACACCGTGCCGACGGTTTGACCGGTTTGCACCAGACCGCCGCCGACCTTCGCTGCCGACATCGACTGGCTCAGGTTCAGGCTGATGGTCTGGCCAACGTTCGCGCCGACCTGGAACGTCACGTTACCTGCCGAGCCGTCCAGAATGTTCGTGCCGTTGTACGTGGTTTGCGACGCGATACGGTTCACTTCCGAAATCTGCGCCGACACTTCCTTCTGCAGCGCAGCCTGGTCGCTCGACGACAGCGTGCCGGTTGATGCCTGCACAGCCAGTTGGCGAATACGTTGCAGGCTGGAGGTCAGCGACGACAGTGCGCTCGACGCGGTTTGAATCATCGACACGCCGTCGTTGGCGTTCGACACGCCCTGGTTCAGGCCGTTGATCTGCGTCGTCATACGCGTCGAGATCGCCAGACCTGCCGCGTCGTCGGCCGCGCTGTTGATGCGCTTGCCCGAAGACAGACGCGTGATGGCTTGCGAGAGAGCGCTTTGCGAGCCGTTCAGGTTCTGTTGCGCAACCAGCGAGTTGATATTGCTATTGATTCCGAGCATGGAAGATCTCTCAAATAAGCATTGGATTTTTTACCGACATCGGCAACGGCGGAATCATTCAATAGATGTCTACCGCATCACCAATGACGGCCCACGCCAACGAAACTTGAGAGATTTATCAAAATTTTATCCAAATAAGTTTTGTCGATATTTGTCAAGCCCGACTCATCCCATTTGCGATCCTAACTAACTGGTACAGTCTTACCCGCTCGGCCTTTACCAGCCTGCTTCGCGAGCCGATACCCCGACTCGCGAAGAAAAGCCCTTTAACGATAAACACTTACCGCCTCGCGCGAATATCGCGCAAAGTTTATCGATCGGCGTTTTTAAGCAACGTTGCGACGGCTTAAAGATTCATTAAGGTCTGGTCGACGGTCTTTTGCGTCTTGATCGTCTGCGCGTTCGCCTGATAGTTGCGTTGCGCGGTAATCAGCTTGACCAGTTCGCTGGTGAGATCGACATTCGAGTTCTCCACCGCGCCGCCTTGCAGGACGCCGTGATTCGTCGAACCCGGCGCCGAAATCTGCGCGACGCCCGATTGCGACGTCTGCTGGAACTCGTTGTTGCCGAGGTTCACCAGACCGTTCTGGTTCGAAAAGTTCGCCAGCGCGATCTGACCGAGCGCAGTGGTTTGCTGGTTCGAGTAGTTGCCGGTCAGCGTGCCGTCGGCGGCAATCGTGAAGCTCGTCAGCGTGCCGGCGGCGTAGCCGTCGGGTTGCAGCGTGTTCACGCCATTCTTGCCGCCGTACTGCGTCGTGCCGCCGATGTTCAGCGTCAGATTCTGCGGCGTGGACGAACCGTCCGTGGTCGGCACACCGAAGTTGAACACGAACGGCGTGGCGGTGGCGACGCCGGTCTTGTCCGTGGTACCGAGCAGCGTGCCCGACGAATTGAAATTCGCGTGGCCGATCAGTTGCGCCGCGCCGCTCGACGGCCCCGCGTAGACATTCCACGCGCCGGCCGCCGTCTTGGCGAAGTACAGGTTGACCGTCTGCGAGCCGCCGAGCGAATCGTAGACCGTCGTGCTGGTCGAGTAGTTGTACGTGGTCGAGCTGTTCTGGTTGAACGCGATCGGCGTGGGCGCGATCGTGTAGCTGTCGTTCGTGGCCGGCAGACCATTGAACGTGATGGTCTGACCGTTGCCGAGCGGGATCGCGGTGCCGGCCGTGTAGGTGCCGGTGGTCGACGTGCCGAGTGTGTTGTCGGTCACCGTGTAGGCGGTCGCGCTCGTGAACCTGACGGTGTAGTTGTCGTTGTTGGTGCCCGAAGCCGGGTGCGTGATGGTCGCGCCGGGCGTGGTGAGCGTGCCGGTGTTCGCGCCGGGCGTGACGGTCGGCGTGCCGAGCATCAGCTTGTCCTGCGCATTCAGGTTCAGACCGGCGACGATCTTCGTGGTGGCCTGCGGCGCGATATTCGCGGTCGGCACGCTGAGCGGCACGGTTTGCGCGGTATTGACGACACCCGCGCCGTTCGCGCCGAAACCCATCAGTTTCAGGCCTTGCGCGTTGGTGATGAAACCGTTCTTGTCGAGCTGGAACACGCCGTTGCGCGAGTAGACCGCCGTCCCGTTGTTCGACAACTGGAAAAACCCATTACCGTTGATCGCGACGTTGAGCGCCTGGTTGGTGCTGCTGATCGTGCCTTGCGAAAACTGCTGCTGTACTTCGGCAAGCCGGGTGCCGATGCCAACCTGATTGCCCACCGCGGTCGCCACCGAATTGGCGTACATGTCGGCGAATTGCGCGGAGCCGCTTTTGAAGCCGACTGTATGCGAGTTGGCGACGTTATTGCCGATCACGTCGAGATTCTGCGACGCGGCCGTCACCCCACTTAAACCTTGCTGGTATCCCATCGTGGTCTCCGTTCTGGAAAATCGTAACTTCGGTGGTGTCGTTCTGAAGAGGGACGCGGCGCCGTGATTTCAGCGCCCCGCAATGTCAGACGCTCGTCGCGTCGCCGGATAAGCTGTCGGGAAGCGGTGCGACGGCCCGCTGCAACGGAGCGGTATTCGCATCCGCCAGCGCCGACACGAGGTGTGAAACGAGGTGTGAAACGAGGTCCGACACGTTCATCGCGCCATTACCAGTCGAATCGCCGGTAAACGATTGGGCTGCGGATGGCATCTGGTTCTGCGCACTGGCGGTCGACGCGCTGACCGACGTGGTGGTGATCGATGACATGCAAAGGCTCCGTGCGCCGAGTTATTCGCTGTTTTTGGTGCGACGCCCCGAGCCCGTCGATCTGGACTATCTATCCGCCACACCCGCATTCTTACAATTGTTTCAAATGTTACGCGATATTTCTCGAAAACATTGTGAAGATTTGTCGTAGGAATGCGGCTGTGCAAGCCTATGCGCGGTTTTTACGCAGGGTGGGCTCATCACGACGACGGCCTCGGCGCGCTATCCGCGCATGTCGATTTCCGCTGTTATCGTTCGTCGTCGGGTAAACGGCCCTGCGGCCGTCGTTGCGCCACGACAGCGCGCCCAGCAACCGCCCACGGTGACCACGATGACCCTGAAGCTTTATGCCCATCCCTTCTCTTCTTACTGCCAGAAGGTCCTGATCGCGCTTTACGAAAACGGCACGCCGTTCGAACTGCGCAAGCTCGCGCACGACGACCCGCAGGTCATGGCGGAATTCGCCGCGCTCTGGCCGATCAAGCGCTTTCCGCTGCTGGTCGACGGCAACCGGACCGTGATGGAGGCGAGCGTCATCATCGAGTACCTCGGTCTCGTGCATCCCGGCCCGGTGCGGCTGCTGCCGGCTGATCCGCTCGCGGCGCTGGAGGTGCGCGGCATGGATCGTTTCTTCGACAATTACATCTCGACGCCGCAGCAGCGGATCGTGTTCGACAGCCTGCGTCCGGAAGCGGAGCGCGATCCGACCGGCGTCGCCGAAGCGCGCGCCATGCTCGACACCGCATACGGCTGGCTGAACGATGTGATGACGCAACGCGAGTGGGCCGCCGGCGACCACTTCAGTCTCGCCGATTGCGGCGCCGCGCCGTTCCTGTTCTACGCGGACTGGACCCACCGCATCGGCGCGGCGTATCCGCACGTGCTGGCATACCGCAAGCGCCTGCTGGCGCGCCCATCGTTCGCGCGCGCGGTCGACGAAGCGCGGCCGTATCGCTCGTACTTTCCGCTCGGCGCGCCTGAGCGCGATTAGTCGGACACGGTCGTCGGCCCTGCGCGCGCGGCCCCAGCCACGGGGCCGGCGCAGCGCCGCGCGGGCACATCCTTCGCTGCCGGCAAAACCCCACTGCGACAACAGGATTTCCACCCTATACACTTCACGTCGAAACCCAATTCCGCCCATTACTCATAAGGCAAAAAACATGGACCGTTTCGAAGCGATGGAGATATTTACGCGGGTGGTGGAGGCCAACAGCTTCACCAAAGTATCCGAATCGCTCGACCTGCCCCGCGCCAAAGTCAGCCGCACGATCCAGGCGCTGGAGGAACACGTCGGCGTGCGTCTCCTGAACCGTTCGACGCGCCAGGTCAGCGTCACCGAAGACGGCGCGGCCTTCTACGAGCGCTGCGTGAGCATCCTCGCCGAAGTCGCCGAGGCCGAATCGTCGCTGTCGAACAAGCGCGAAAATCCGGCTGGCACGATCCGCGTGGACACGTCCGGCACGCTCGCGCGGGCGCTGCTGCTGCCCGCGCTCGACGATTTTTACCGTCAGTACCCCGAGATCGACGTGCGGCTCGGACTCGCGGATCGCAATATCGATCTGATCCAGGACGGCGTGGATTGCGTGATCCGCATGGGCACGCCCGAAGAGTCGAGTCTGGTGGCGCGGCGCATCGGCCAGGCGCGCATCGTGACGTGCGCGTCGCCGGCCTATCTGGAGCAGCACGGCACGCCCACCACGCTGGAGGAATTGAGCGAGCATCGCGCGGTCAATTACGTCTCGGCGCGCACCGGCCGAACCTTCCCGTTCGAATACGAAGTGGCCGGCGAGATCGCCCGGGTCACGCTGAAAAGCGTGCTTGCCGTGAACGACGGTTCGGTCTACATCGGTGCGGCCGCGCTCGGCCACGGCATCATTCAACCGTCGCGTTTCATGGTGGCCGATCTGATCAAGGAAGGTGCGCTGAAGGAAATCCTGACCGACCACACGAGCCCGAGCACCCCGTTGTCGATTCTGTACGCGCATCGCCGCAATCTGAGTTCGCGGCTACGTGCGTTTATCGATTGGGTCAGCGAGCTGTCGCGCAACAATCCCGATCTGCGCATAGCGGACGCCTGAGCGGCAAGCGCGATCGGCGGCAGGTATCACGCGCCCCAAAAACAAAAGCAAAAACCCCATGCGTTGAAAAAACGCATGGGGTTTTTCTTTGCAGAACCCGACTATGCAGTGAGGCAGTCAGGTTCCCACCATCAATCAGGCAATCCGCTCTTCGTTCGACGGATCGAACAGCACCGCCTTCGACGTATCGAACAACAGCGTGGCGTTCGTCAGCGGCTGCGGGTTCGACGCCGGGTGTACGCGGCTCACGATACGCTTGCCGTTGACCTGCGCGAACACCAGCGTGTCCGGTCCCGTCGGCTCGATCACGTCGACCTTCAATTCGATCGGCTGCAGCTGCGCGTTGTCGCCGTGCGCGCCGCGCGCGTCGGTGATGCGTTCCGGGCGCAGACCCAGAATCACATCGCGGCCCACGTGCGACTTGACCTTGGCCGAATCGAACGGCAGGTTCAACGCGGCACGCGTGACGCCCGTGTCCAGTTCGAGCGCAACACCTGCGCCCTGCTCCACCAGCTTGCCCTGAATGAAGTTCATCGGCGGCGCGCCGATGAAGCCGGCTACGAACAGATTCGACGGCGAATCGTAGATTTCCTGCGGCGCGCCGAATTGCTGCACGATGCCGTCTTTCATCACGGCGATGCGGTCGCCGAGCGTCATCGCTTCGATCTGATCGTGCGTCACGTAGACGATCGTCGTGCCGAGGCGTTGATGCAGCAGCTTGATTTCCGAACGCATCTCGATGCGCAGCTTCGCGTCGAGGTTCGACAGCGGCTCGTCGAACAGGAACATCACCGGATCGCGCGCGAGCGCACGGCCCATCGCCACGCGCTGACGCTGGCCGCCGGACAATTGCCCCGGCTTGCGGTCCAGCAGGTGCGTGATCTGCAGCGTGTTCGACACCCGGTCGACGATCTGTGCCTGCTCCTGCTTCGGCACCTTGCGGATGTTCAGGCCGAACGAGATGTTCTCGCGCACCGTCATGGACGGATACAGCGCATACGACTGAAACACCATCGCGATATCGCGATCTTTCGGCGACAGGTTGTTCACCGTCTTGCCGTCGATCTGGATCTCGCCCTTGGTGACGGTTTCGAGGCCGGCGATCATGTTGAGCAGCGTCGACTTACCGCAGCCCGAGCCGCCGACCAGAATCAGGAACTGGCCGTCTTCGATGTCGATGTTGACACCCTTCAGAACCGGCACCCCGTTCGGGTAGGTCTTGTACACGTCACGGATGGAAAGGCTTGCCATGCTGTGAATCCTCTTTGTCTCTGGTACTGCTTGAAAACGTCTTGTCGGGTGACGGCGGCGCGGTTCATATGAAGCGCCGTCGTCCTCGGATGGTTTAGCCCGGCTTCAGCCCTTCACCGCGCCCGCCGTCAGGCCGCGCACGAAATAGCGTCCGGCGACGATGTAGACCAGCAAGGTGGGCAGCGCCGCGATGATCGCGCCGGCCATGTCCACGTTGTATTCCTTCACGCCGGTCGAGGTGTTCACGAGGTTGTTCAGCGCCACCGTGATCGGCATCGAATCGACGCCGGAGAACACGATCCCGAACAGGAAGTCATTCCAGATCTGCGTGAATTGCCAGATCAGGCAGACCATGAAAATGGGCAGCGACACCGGCATCAGAATCTTCGTGAAGATCGTGAAGAAACCCGCACCGTCGATCCGCGCGGCTTTCACGAGTTCAGCCGGAATGCTGACGTAGAAGTTGCGGAAGAACATGGTCGTGAAGGCGATCCCGTAGATCACGTGCACCACCACCAGACCGGTCGTCGTGTTCGACAGGCCCAACATGCCTTCGAAGCGCGCCATCGGCAGCAGGATCGCCTGGAACGGAATGAAACAGCCGACCAGAATCATCGTGAAGATCGGGTCCGCGCCGCGGAAACGCCAGTGTGTCAGCACATAGCCGTTGAACGCGCCGATGATCGACGAGATCAGCACGGCGGGAATCACCATCCGCACCGAGTTCATGAAGAACGGCTGCATACCGTCGCAGCGCACCCCCGTACAGGCGCCGCTCCATGCCTTGATCCACGGATCGATGGTCCAGTGCGTGGGCGGCGTCAACAGATTGCCGGTACGCAACTGATCGATGTCCTTGAACGACGTGGACAGCATCACGTACAGCGGGAACAGGAAGTACAGGGCGAACAGAATCAAGGCCGCATAAATGACGGCGCGGCTGATCGTCATCTTAGGCTGCATTGCGGGTGCTCCTCGATTCCAGATACATCAGCGGCACGAGCACGGCGACGACGGTGGCGAGCATCATCATCGACGAAGCCGCGCCGACGCCCAGTTGCCCGCGATTGAACGAAAACGTGTACATGAAAATAGCCGGCAGCGATGAGGACGTGCCCGGACCGCCCGCGGTCAGCGCGACGACCAGGTCGAAGGTCTTGATCGTGATGTGGCAGAGAATCAGCAGCACGGAGAAAAACACCGGACGCATGCTCGGAATCACGATCTTGCGGTAGATGGTGGGCAGCCCTGCGCCGTCCATCTGCGCCGCCTTGAAGATCTCGCCGTCGACACCGCGCAGACCCGCGAGGAACAGCGCCATCACGAAGCCGGTGGATTGCCAGACGGCCGCGATCACGACGCAGAAGATGGCCTTGTCCGGGTCGCCCAGCCAGCTGAACGAGAAGCTGGTCCAACCCCAGTCATGGAATACCTTTTCGAGGCCGACGCTCGGCGTCATGATCCATTGCCACGCCGTACCCGTCACGATGAACGACAACGCCATCGGGTACAGGAACACGGCGCGCAGCGCGCCTTCGTTGCGGATCTGCTGATCGAGCAGGATCGCGAGGAACAGACCGAGACCGATACAGATACCGATGAACGGAATCCCGAACCAGCCGAGGTTGGCCGCCGAGGTCCAGAACACGTCGTTATCGAAGAGCTCGCGATAACGGTCGAGACCGACGAACTCATAGCGAGGCATCAGCCGCGAATTGGACAGCGACAGATAGCCGGTAATTGCGATAAAGCCATACACGAAGATCAGGCTGATCACGACGCTGGGTGCGAGCACCAGCTTCGGAATCCAGCGATCGGCAAGCGCCGCCATCGGCGACGCGCGGCGGGCGGCGGTGGCCGTTTTCCCGTTTCCGCTGATAGAAGCAGTCACTACTCGACTCCTGCTGAAACTGAACCGCCGCGGTACTCGCGCCCGACAGACGCAAGGCGGCAACGGCCTGGGTGTGACTCGATGAATCCAGAGGTGAAACCGCCCGCCGACAAACCAGTCGGCGTAACCGGCGGTCTGAAGGGCGCGCCCGGTGTGCGTGGAGTCACGCCGGGCGCGCCGCTTCGCTTACTTCACTTACTTGGTCTTCGCTGCCTTCGCGAGCGCTGCAACCGCGCTCTTCGAATCCTGCTGCGAGTTCATGAACTTCGTGACCACGTCCGAGATCGCGCCGGCTGCTGCATCCGGTTGCGCCATGCCGTGAGCCAGCGACGGCACATAGCCGCCCGACTTGATCGCGACCTGTTCATCCGCGTACGACTTCTTCGCGCAGTCGTCGAACTTGGCCATCGACACGCCCAGACGCACCGGGATCGAACCCTTGTTCAGGCTGAACTGTTCCTGGAAGTCCGGCGACATGATCGTCTTGGCCAGTGCCAGTTGACCCGGCGTTGCGGTCTTCTGGCCCTTCTGCTGGAAGAACACGAACGAATCGACGTTGAACGTGTAAGCCTTTTCCGTGCCCGGCACCGCGGCGCAGACGTAGTCCGTGCCCGACTTCTTGCCGGCGTTGGCAAATTCGCCCTTCGCCCAGTCGCCCATGAACTGCATGCCGGCCTTGCCGTTGATGACCATCGCCGTGGCCAGGTTCCAGTCGCGGCCCGTACGGCCCGCGTCGAAGTAGCCCTGGATCTTGCGGACCGTATCGAACACCTGAACCATCTGATCCGAGGTCAGCGTCTTCTCGTCCAGATCCACCAGCGCCTTCTTGTAGAAGCCCGCGCCTTGCGACAGCACGACGTCTTCCCACAGCGTCAGGTCTTGCCACGGCTGACCGCCCATCGCGATCGGCTGGATGCCGTCGGCCTTCATCTTGTCGGCCAGCGCGAAGAACTCAGGCCACGTGGTCGGCACCTTGCCGCCTGCCTTGTCCAGCGCTGCCTTGTTGATGTACAGCCAGTTCACGCGGTGCACCGAGAACGGCGCGGCGACATAGTGACCGTCGGCGTGCATGATCTTGTCGATTTCCGGCGGCAGATTCTTCTTCCAGTCGCCGGCGGCTGCGTCGATCGGCACCAGCACGCCTTGCGACGCCCAGTCCTGAATCAGCGGGCCCTTGATCTGCGCAGCGCTCGGTGCGTTGCCCGAGATCACCTGCGTCTTCAGTGCCGTCATGGCAGCCGCGCCCGCGCCACCCGCAACCGCGAAGTCCTTCCACGTGTAACCCTGCTTCGTCATGTCGTCCTTGAGGACGCCGACGGCTTTCGATTCGCCGCCCGAAGTCCACCAGTGCAACACTTCGATCGACTCGGCAGCCTGCACGGCCGAGACGCCACACATCAGACCCGCGGCGCACAAAGCGCCCATGATCGCGCGAAATTTCATTGCTTATCTCCTCCAGACACCTGAACAAAAAACAAATGGCCCCTGATGTCGCCAGGGTGCTGTGGTTGGTTCAAACAGGCAAAACACTGGGCGATCGAGCACGGTCGGGCGCATGCGCGAGGCATGTGCCGGCGGACCGATGTCCGGCCGCTGGAAGCTCAACAGATGAGTGGTTCGGGATGCAACTGACTGTCTCCTCTTTTGATTTTTGCCTGCCCGCGTCGAGCGCGGCAGACTCGAGGTACCTTGCACGTCAACTTGGGCAACCGCCTTGCCGGCCGGTCTACTTCCCGGCTTTCCGTAGGGCTCGCCGAGCCGCGCTGGCACGTGCCGAAAGGCATTGTCCGTTAACATGCAGGGGTCGCCTGACGATTCGGGAAAACGCGCATCTTGCCTGCCAGCGCACGCTTTTTTCATCGAATTAGCGCTACCTCTTGATTTGGATTGTAGTTAAACTACAATTCAGTGTCAAAAAATATTTTATCGGACTACGGTCGCCCTTTCCGGTCATCCCGGCGGCCCCAGGACATCGACGGAGACTCATGCAAACCGACTCAAGCTTCACCTTCGTTCTCTTCGGCGGAACCGGCGATCTGTCGATGCGCAAGATCCTGCCGGCACTGTTTGAAGCACACCGTGCAGGCGGCATGCTCGCGGACAGCGGCAAGATCGTCGCGGTGGCGCGGCATGCTTCGGATCGTGCGGAGTACATCCAGTGGGTGAACGAACACGTCAAATCGCATGTGTCGAAAAACGGGGTGGATGAAACGGCGTGGGCGAGCTTTCTCGCGCGCATCGAGTTCATCAACATCGACCTCAGCAAAGCCGAAGACTTCGTGCAGTTGCGCGAGGTGATCGAGGGTTTGCCCGGCATCCGCGTGTTCTATCTGGCAACGGGTCCGTCGCTGTTCGTACCGATCTGCCGCGCGCTCGCGTCGGTGGGGCTGAACGACAATGCGCGCATCGTGCTGGAAAAGCCGCTCGGCTACGACCTGAAGTCGTCGAATGCGATTAACGATGCGGTCGGCGAAATCTTCAACGAAGAACAGATCTACCGGATCGACCACTACCTCGGCAAGGAACCCGTCCAGAATCTGCTGGCGCTGCGCTTCGGCAATGCGCTGTTCGAGCCGCTGTGGCGCCGCGAGTGGGTCGAGAGCATCCAGATCACGATTGCCGAGGAACTCGGCGTGGAAGCGCGCGGCGACTTCTACGACAACACCGGCGCGTTGCGCGACATGGTGCAGAACCACTTGCTGCAACTGCTTTCCATCGTCGCGATGGAACCGCCGCATTCCATGGATTCGGACTCGGTGCGCGACGAAAAGCTGCGCGTGCTGCGGGCTCTGAAACCGATCGATCCGCGCGATATCGGCAAGGTTGCCGTGCGCGGCCAGTATCATTCGGGCGTGATCCGCGGCAATGCGGTGCCGGCCTACGCCACCGAACCCGGCGTGAAGCCGGACAGCAGCACCGAAACCTTCGTCGCGTTGAAGGTCGAGATCGAGAACTGGCGTTGGGCCGGCGTGCCGTTTTTCCTGCGCACCGGCAAACGGCTGGCCGATCGCGTCGCCGAGATCGTGGTGAATTTTCGTGCGGTGCCGCATTCGGCGCTCGGCGCCTCGGCGTTGCGCGCCGGCGCGAACCGTCTGGTGATCCGCCTGCAGCCGAACGAAACCATCCGCCTCTACTGTCTTGCGAAGCAGCCCGGCGAAGGCATGAACCTCGCCAGCGTGCACCTCGACCTCGCGTTCGACCAGTTCTTCCGCGAAGGGCAAATGGAGGCGTATCAGCGCCTGTTGCTCGACGTGATCAACGGCCGCCTCGCGTTGTTTGTGCGGCGCGACGAACAGGAAGCCGCATGGCGCTGGGTCGAACCGATCCTGAACGAATGGAAGGCATCGATCAAGCCGCCCAAACCATATGCATCGGGTACGTGGGGACCGGCCGCCTCGAGCGCGATGCTCGCGCAGCACGGCACCTGCTGGCTCGAAGAAGAGAATTGAACTGACACGCGGGACGTTCCCGCAGATCCAACAAAAAAGCAGCACGGAGGAGAAGTGATCCAGCTTCACGCTTTCGACGATCAACGCGCCCAATCCGACGCGTTGGCGAAAGCGGTCGGCGACGCATTACAGGCGTCGCTCGCCGCTCAGGCGGCCACATCCCAAAGCGGTGTGCGCCCGGCCATGCTTGCAGTGTCCGGCGGCAGCAGTCCGCGTCCGTTCCTGCAAACTTTGTCCACGCAATCTTTCGACTGGGCGCGCATTGCCGTGACGCTGGTCGACGACCGCTGGGTGCCCGAGACGGACAGCGCGAGCAACTCGCAACTGGCGCACGACACGCTGTTGCAGAACGCCGCGAAACACGCCGCGTTCTGGCCGCTGGTCGACACCACGCAAGCGCTGGACGCGCACGTGGCCGCGCTGAACGCCGACCCGCGCTTCAGCGTGGTGCCGGACGTCGCGATTCTCGGCATGGGTGAAGACGGCCATACGGCGTCGATCTTCGCCGACTCGCCCGAATGGGATCACGCGATCACCACCACCGAACGCTTCGTCGCCGTGCATCCCGGCAGCGCGCCGCATGCGCGCGTGAGCTGGTCGCTGTCCGCCTTGAAGGAAGTGAAGCATCTGTTTTTGCTGATCGCAGGACCGCGCAAGATGGACGTGCTGAACGCCGCGTCCGCTTCGCTACAAAAAAATGCCATCTCGCAGTTGGCAAACGACAAGGGAGTGAGACTCGATGTCTACTGGTGTGCAAACTAAGGCTGTTCCGGGCGCGGGCCAGCACGCCGATGGACCGAGGCTGCTGGCCGACATCGGCGGCACCAATGCGCGCTTCGCGCTGGAAATCGCGCCGGGCGAGATCGGCTCGGTGCAGGTGTATCCGTGTGCGAACTATCCGGGCGTTGCCGAAGTCATCAAGAAGTATCTGAAGGACGTCAAGATCGGCCGCGTGAATCACGCGGCGATCGCGATTGCGAACCCGGTCGACGGCGATCAGGTGAGCATGACCAATCACGACTGGAGCTTTTCGATCGAAGCCACGCGCCGCGCGCTCGGCTTCGACACGCTGCTGGTGGTGAACGACTTCACCGCGCTGGCGATGGCCCTGCCTGGCCTCACCGACGTGCAACGCGTGCAGGTGGGTGGCGGCGCGCGCCGGCCGAACAGCGTGATCGGTTTGCTGGGTCCGGGCACCGGCATGGGCGTGTCCGGCCTGATTCCCGCCGACGACCGCTGGATCGCGCTCGGCAGCGAAGGCGGTCACGCCACCTTCGCGCCGGCCGACGAACGCGAAGACATCGTGTTGCAGTACGCGCGCAAGAAATGGCCGCACGTGTCGTTCGAACGGGTCGCTGCGGGTCCCGGCATCGAAGTCATCTATCGCGCGCTCGCGGGCCGCGACAAGAAGCGCGTGGCGGCAAACGTCGACACGGTCGAGATCGTCAAGCGTGCGCTGGAAGGCGAGCCGCTCGCGGCGGAATCGGTCGACGTGTTCTGCGGGATTCTCGGCACGTTCGCCGGGAATATCGCAGTGACGCTCGGTGCGCTGGGCGGCATTTACATTGGCGGCGGGGTCGTGCCGCGGCTGGGCGAGTTTTTCGCGAAGTCGTCGTTTCGCAAGCGGTTCGAGGCGAAGGGTCGCTTCGAGGCGTATTTGCAGAACGTGCCGACCTATGTGATTACCGCGGAGTATCCGGCGTTTCTCGGCGTGTCGGCGATTCTGGCCGAGCAGTTGTCGAATCGCGCGGGCGGGAGTTCATCGGCGGTGTTCGAGCGGATCCGGCAGATGCGCGATGCGCTGACGCCCGCCGAGCGGCGCGTGGCGGATCTGGCGTTGAATCATCCGCGCTCGATCATCAACGATCCGATCGTGGATATCGCGCGTAAAGCGGATGTGAGTCAGCCGACGGTGATCCGGTTTTGCCGGTCGCTGGGGTGCCAGGGTTTGTCGGATTTCAAGCTGAAACTGGCGACGGGGTTGACCGGAACGATTCCGGTGAGTCATAGCCAGGTGCATCTCGGCGATACGGCGACGGACTTCGGCGCGAAAGTGCTGGATAACACCGTGTCGGCGATTTTGCAGTTGCGCGAGCATTTGAATTTCGAGCATGTCGAGCGCGCGATCGATCTGTTGAATGGCGCGCGGCGGATCGAGTTTTATGGGCTCGGGAATTCGAATATCGTCGCGCAGGATGCGCACTACAAGTTCTTCCGGTTTGGCATTCCTACTATTGCCTATGGCGATCTGTATATGCAGGCGGCTTCGGCTGCTTTACTCGGCAAGGGCGATGTGATCGTTGCCGTGTCCAAGTCGGGGCGGGCGCCGGAGTTGCTGCGCGTGCTCGATGTTGCGATGCAGGCTGGGGCTAAGGTGATTGCCATTACCTCCAGTAATACGCCTTTGGCTAAGCGGGCTACGGTTGCTTTGGAGACCGATCATATTGAGATCCGTGAGTCGCAGTTGTCGATGATTTCGCGGATTTTGCATCTGGTCATGATTGATATTCTTGCCGTTGGGGTGGCTATTCGGCGGGCTGTGCCTTCTGCCGATGTGGCTGAGACTGTCGCCAAGGCCCGGCAAGGGGCGGATGATGATGCTTCCGCTGTGCTCGACTGGTTGAGTCATGGGGCGGCTTCTTCGGCTCGGGATTGAGGGTGGGAGTTGGGGGTTGGGCCTTCGGCTTTGGGTGTGGGGTGCCTTTGGTGTTGGCCTTTCCTTGCGTTGTTAGTGGTCTATTAGCGTTGCCCCTGTGCGGGGCGGCACTGACTTCTCTTTGCCGCGGCAAAGAGAAGTCAGCAAGAGAAAGCCGCTCACACCGCTAATTTTTAAGCGGGGCCCTCGCGCAGTTCTGGTAGTGGTGCATCTGGAATCCGTGCTCTCGCACATTCCGCGTTTGTGGCACAGCAGTCATTCTTCCGGCGGCGCTGCGCGCGCCGTGGCGGTTGTTCATGCACCGCCCCTGCTAAGCGGGGTCCTCGCGCAGCCACGGTAGTGGTCCATCTGGAATCCGTGCTCTCGCACATCCCGCGCTTGTGGCACAGCAGTCATTCTTCCGGCGGCGCTTCGCGCGCCGTGGGGGTTGTTCATGCCTCCCTCTGCTAAGCCGGTTCCTCGCGCAGCCACGGTATTGGCTCATCTGGAATCCGTGCTCTCGCACACTCCGCGTTCGTGACACAGCAGCCATTCTTCCGGCGGCGCTGCGCGCGCCGCAGCGGTCGTTCACGCGCTGCCCCCTGCTAAGCGGGTTCATCGCGCAGTTGCGCTAGTGGCGCATCTGGGATCGGGCTCTCGTACACTCCGCGCCTGTAGCCCAGCGGTCATGCCTCCCGCCTCGCGCTTTCAAACGCATTTGTTCGCGGGTTACGAATTGGCGCTGTTGGGAGAGCGTGACGTCAATCGGAAATAGTCAAGACACTTCCGGCGACCGGGCATCCAAAGGGGAGCCCGTTCGTGCTTTCGTGTGCGGTTCATGATTGCGCCTCGACCGTCGCGGCAAAGCGACCGTGAGTTTGTGTTAGTGCGTTACCGCCGGCCGCCGTGAGGATGATTTGGAGCGAGCTCGCTTGGTCGGCACCGACCCGATCGCACGACCGGTTTCGTCGTTCTCCGACGCTTCCTCCGCTTTCTTTGTCAAAAGCTCCGCTGCGTGACGTGCCGTGAGCTGCAACTGAGGAACGCCCTTCGCATCCAGCGCAATGATGCCGTACAACTCCCGGTCGGCCTCTGCCTCCAGCCGGTAGTCTTCGCCGGTTTCAACCCACAGCCCCAAGAGTGTTCGCTGACGCGTTCTTTCATCAAGCGTTATCGCGGGGTTCTGGTAAATCGACGTCGCAAGCGTCAGCAGTTTGTCCAACTGCGCTGTGTACCGCTCAATGAGACCGAACGTGGAAAGTGCAAGTTTCTCGTACTGAATGGCATCAACAGAAGGGCGCGCGATGCGTCGAGAATTTTTGGGGGATTTACTCATATGCGATCTCCAGATGCTGACTCGGATCGCCCGACACGCGTTTGAAATAGCAGGGTGAGCGGGCACATTGCCGGGGTTCGCAGACCGGTGCGCGATACCAAGAACCGGAGAGCCGTGAGGCTCCCCCGCCAAGGCCCGCCCATAGAAAAATGGACGTTCACAAGCAACCACACTGGTGCGTGCGGTGGCTCGCGCTTTACGGGCTGCGACACCCGTTTGTCGTGACGTGCACGACAAAACGAGTGTAGAACCAGCGGCGCGGCATGTGATCACTCGCGCAGGCTAAATAGCGCGCGAATGCCCCTCTTCTGAAATTTCCCAACGAGTGTGTCAGAAACACAAGTAGTTAGTGATGCGGAGCAGATTTGCTGCTGTCCATGCTGCATCGGCTACTTGATGCCGCGCCGAGATACGCTTCGTCCATGGCGGCGCGACTCGTTGATATCGAGTTGATCTTCGTCGTTCGGGGGCTGGCACGAGTCCGGCGAGCGCGCAGCGCGAGGCACCCGCTTAGCAGCGGCCGTGTGTGAGCGACCGCCACGGCGCGCGAAGCGTCGCCGGAAGAATGACTGCTGTGTCACGAACGCGGAGTGTGCAAGAGCACAGATTCCAGATGCACCACCACCGCAACTGCGCGAGGGCCCCACTTAAGAATTAGCGGTGTGAGCGGCTTTCTCTTGCTGACTTCTCTTTGCCGCGGCAAAGAGAAGTTAGTGCCGCCCCGCACAGGGGCAACGCTAATAGACCACTAAGAATGCAAGGAAAGGCCAACCCCCAATAAGAGCACAGCCCTCAGCCCCCCACCCCAAAAGCGATAAAATCCCCCATCGCCGAAGGCAACCCCGAGCCCCTGATGATCATCCGCCCGCACCTCCACTGGTTCCGCATGCTGCTAGCCTGGCGAGGCTCGGTCCTCCCGCGCCTGCTCCCGCGCTTATTCCTGATCTTCTGCATTTCGATCATCGCGGTCGCGGCGCACGACCACCTGATCCCGGTGTCGTTGAACCTGAACACCACCGCCCCCTTCTCGCTAATAGGCATAGCTCTCGCGGTATTCCTCGGCTTCCGCAACAACGCCAGCTACGACCGCTGGTGGGAGGCGCGCAAGCTCTGGGGCCAACTGCTGAACGAGTCGCGCTCGCTAACCCGCGAGGTCATCACACTACCGACCCGGCCACTCCCCAAAGAAGACGCGCAGGAATTTTTCGCCGCCCTGAGTGCCCTACCGCACGCCCTGCGCCACCAGCTCCGCAAGAGCGATCCGAGCGAAGACCTGGCCGCACGCCTACCGCAAGCGCTCCTTAACCGCGTCATGGTGTCGCGCTACAAACCCGCCACCCTGATGCTGTATCTCGGCGAATGGGTCCAACGCCAGGCGCGCGCAGGCGCCATCGACCCGATGGCCGTGATCGCCTTCGATCGAAATCTGAATGGACTCTCTGATGTAATCGGCGGATGCGAGCGCATCGCCTCGACGCCGCTGCCGTTCGCTTACTCGGTGATGATTCACCGCACGGTCTATTTCTTCTGCGCGTCGCTGCCGTTCGGTCTGGTGGACAGCATCGGCATTTTCACGCCGGTGTTTGCGGTGTTCGTCGCGTACACCTTCATGGCGCATGAAGCCATCGCATCGCAAATCGAAGAACCCTTCGGCACCGACGACAACGACCTCGCACTCAACACGATGTCCGCGACGATCGAAGACGCCACGCGCGATCTGCTCGGCGAAGCGTCTCTGCCGGTGCCCAAGCCGCAACCCGAAGACTACGCACTCGATTGATCGAACTGCACGGAGCACGGTGCGCGTCGCGTGACGCGCCCGAATCGCGCCCGAATCGTGCTCAACTCACGATCAACTATTCCCCACCGTCTCCGACAACCGCTTGAGCGTCGCCACCCGCGCCCCGATGATATCGATCCGCCCACGCTCATCGAGCAACGGCGTGGTGGCATCGAGATACGCATTCCATGCGCGTTGCGCGCGCACCAGCGTCGGCCGTGAACGCGCGGGCATTTTCATCTGCAAACGACGGTAATAGCGGTTCAGATCGAACGTCGCGTGTTCGCATTGCGCGTCCGAGCGGCACGCCCGCAAACGGCCCGGCGGTGCGCTGCCGGCATTGGCCACCGCGCTGCGTAGCGCCTGCGCGCGATCGCGCACCGGCTGCAACTGCATATCGGCTTCGGCCAGCACGTACATCGAGCCGTGTGTCGTCGCGAAAACAGCGGCCAGCAGTTGCTTCTCGGCGTCGCGTGAAGCCAGCCAGCTTGCCTGGCTCTTTTCCCACTGCTTGCGACGCGCGGCGGGCAACTTCGGCTGAAGCTGCTGCCACGCGCTGTCGAGCGCGCTTTTCCAGCCGATCCGCGCATTGTCCATGCACTGCACCTGCCCGGTCGTCGACGACATGTCGCTGCGCGCCAGACAGGCACGCATCGACGCATCGATCGGATCGGCGGCGGCCACTTCGGCATGCGCCGGCGAAGGCGCAACGCCCAGCAACGCGACGAACAACGTGGCCGCAGCAAGGGTGAGCGTCGACTGCGACGTCAACGCCGGAGTCGACGCCATCGACGCAATCGACAAAGGCGTCGACAGCGCTGCCACCGCACGCTGCCACGCACCACGCAGCAACCCGCTCGCGGCGCCCTTGCCGACCACCGTCTTGCGCATCGTCAACCGCGCACGCAATCGACGAAGTATTCGATGCGCCCGTTGATCGTTTCGCCCACCAACCCATGGATATCCGTATGGAACCCCGGGAAGCGCTCGTTGAACTCACGCGCGAAGCGCAGATAGTTGACGATGGTCTTGTTGAAGCGCTCGCCCGGAATCAGCAGCGGAATGCCCGGCGGATACGGCGTCAACAGGATCGACGTGACGCGACCCTCGAGTTCGTCGATCGGTACCCGGTCGATCTCGCGGTGCGCGAGCTTGGCGAACGCGTCGGACGGCTTCATTGCCGGTTCCATGCTCGACAGGTACATCTCGGTCGTCAGGCGCGCAATGTCGTTGGCACGGTAGACACCGTGGATCTGCTGGCACAGATCGCGCAGACCGACGCGCTCGTACATGGGGTGATGCGCGACGAACTCGGGCAACACGCGCCACAGTGGCTGGTTGTTGTCGTAGTCGTCCTTGAACTGCTGCAGTTCGGTGACCATCGAGTTCCAGCGGCCCTTGGTAATGCCGATCGTGAACATGATGAAGAACGAATACAGCCCGGTCTTCTCGACGATGATGCCGTGCTCGGCCAGATACTTCGTGACGATCGCGGCCGGAATGCCGGACTCGCCGAAGCCGCCGTCCATGTCCAGGCCCGGCGTGACGATGGTCGCCTTGATCGGGTCGAGCATGTTGAAGCCTTCGGCCAACGGGCCGAAACCGTGCCACGCGTCGTTCGGACGCAGCACCCAGTCTTCGCGCGAGCCGATGCCTTCCTCGGCGAACTGTTCCGGGCCCCACACCTTGAAGAACCAGTCGTCGCCGTATTCGGCGTCGACCTTGATCATCGCGCGGCGGAAATCGAGCGCTTCGGCGATCGATTCTTCCACCAGCGCGGGACCGCCCGGCGCTTCCATCATGGCCGCGGCCACGTCGCACGAGGCGATGATCGCGTACTGCGGGCTGGTCGACGTGTGCATCAGGTACGCTTCGTTGAAGCGATGCTTGTCGAAGCGGCTGTTCTTCGAATCCTGCACAACGATCTGCGACGCCTGCGAAATACCGGCCAGCAGCTTGTGCGTGGAGTGCGTCGCGAACACCAGCGCGCCGATCCGCGGACGCCCCGCGCCGATCGCGTGCATGTCCTGATAGAACTCGTGGAATTCGGCGTGCGGCAGCCAGGCTTCGTCGAAGTGCAGCGTGTCGAGCCAGTCGCCGAGCATCTCCTTGATCATCTCGACGTTGTAGATCACGCCGTCGTAAGTGCTCTGCGTGATCGTCAGAATGCGCGGCTTGAGACCCGGGTTCTTTGCCAGCGCTTCGCGCGCGAACGGATTCGCCTCGATCTTCTTGCGGATGTTTTCCGGCTCGAACTCGCTGCGCGGAATCGGGCCGATGATGCCGAAGTTGTTGCGCGTCGGCGTCAGAAACACCGGAATCGCGCCGGTCATGGTGATCGCGTGCAGGATCGACTTGTGGCAGTTGCGGTCCACCAGCACGATGTCGCCGGGCGCGACCGTGCCGTGCCAGACGATCTTGTTCGAGGTGGACGTGCCGTTGGTCACGAAGAACACGTGGTCGGCGCTGAAAATGCGCGCGGCATTGCGCTCGGAGGCCGCCACCGGACCGGTGTGATCGAGCAGCTGACCGAGTTCGTCGACGGCGTTACACACGTCGGCGCGCAGCATGTTCTCGCCGAAGAACTGGTGGAACATCTGGCCGAGCGGGCTCTTCAAAAACGCCACGCCGCCCGAGTGCCCCGGGCAGTGCCACGAATACGAACCTTCGTCCGCGTACTGCACCAGTTCCTTGAAAAACGGCGGCGCGAGCGAGTCCAGATACACCTTGGTTTCGCGGATGATATGGCGTGCGACGAATTCCGGCGTGTCCTCGAACATGTGGATGAAACCATGCAGTTCGCGCAGGATATCGTTCGGCAAGTGGCGCGACGTGCGCGTTTCGCCGTACAGGAAGATCGGAATGTCCGCGTTGCGGCGGCGCACTTCGGTCACGAACGCGCGCAAGGCGACGATCGCGGCGGCCAGTTCGGGCGTCTCGCCTTCCACCACCACGTTATCGACGTAGGGCAGCAGTTCGTCGTCGTCGATCGATAGGATGAAGCACGACGCGCGGCTCGACTGCTGCGCGAACGAAGTCAGATCGCCGTAGCTCGTCAACCCGAGGACTTCCGCGCCTTCTTTTTCGATGGCTTCGGCCAAAGCCCGGATGCCGGAACCCGAGATATTCTCGGAGCGAAAATCTTCGTCGATGATGACGACGGGAAAACGAAACTTCATGGGCGATTCTCCAAAAAGAACGACCGCTGCATTCTGTAAATAGCAGCGGTCACCCGGTATAGCTGGTGAGTCAATACGCTGCCGGCGTCAGGTCTTGGGCAACGTGACGCCGTGCTGACCTTGATATTTGCCGCCGCGATCCGCGTACGACGTTTCACAAATCTCGTCGCTTTCAAAAAACAGCACCTGGGCGACGCCTTCGTTCGCGTAGATTTTCGCAGGCAAAGGTGTCGTATTCGAGAATTCCAGCGTGACGTGCCCTTCCCATTCCGGTTCGAACGGCGTCACGTTGACGATGATCCCGCAACGCGCATACGTGGACTTGCCCAGACACACGGTCAGGACGCTGCGCGGAATGCGGAAATACTCGACCGTGCGGGCCAGCGCGAACGAATTCGGCGGGATGATGCAGACGTCGCCCTTGAAATCGACAAACGACTTCTCGTCGAAATTCTTCGGATCGACGATGGTCGAGTTGATATTGGTGAAGATCTTGAATTCGTCGGCGCAGCGAATGTCGTAGCCGTAGCTCGACGTGCCGTAGCTGACGATCTTCCGGCCGTCTTCGGAGACGCGCACCTGATCGGGCGCGAACGGCTCGATCATGTTGTGCGACGCGGCCATGCGGCGGATCCACTTGTCGGATTTGATGGTCATAGATGAACGCTGCTCGACGTGAATGACAGAGGTGTGACGGATAACAACCCGGTTGGGACCGGGCAACTTTCGGCGAACTTCGCGAGGCCGGGCCAGAGCGCTAAACCGCTAAATTGCGCCCCGCAGCGGCAGTTTCAACGGGCGGGATCGCTCGATCCGGCGGCGTTGCGCGCGGTGTCCGGCGACCTGCCCCGGACGAAAGGCGCTTATTTTACGCGATCGGGAGAATGCTGCCGTGAGTGGGCGCGAGATCGACCCGATGCGCGCCTCCAGGCGACCGGCCCTCGCGCCGGGCTCGTTCGGCATCACGCCGTGGAGCGCCTCTGGCGACGCCCGCCCACTACTGGCGAATCAGACCGCAGGCGAGTGCGGGGCCCGCGCCATGCGGCGGATACGCGTACGAATCGCTCGGGTCGCGATGCAACACGACCGCGCGCTGCAACACCGAGCGGATGCCGTCCAGCGACACATCCGGCGCGACGATGAAACCGGTGGCCACACCGTTCGCATCCGCATGAATATTGCCGAGGTCGCCTTCGACCCGCGCGCCCGCTTTCAGACGCTCCGCGGCCGGCGAAAACACCTCGCCCGCGCTGGAGCCGTCGGCGGCATTGCAGTCGCCGCGTTCGTGGACCTGCAAGGCGTGGTCGCTATTGGGCGGCAAGCCCGCGAGGTTGTAGGTCACCTGCACGCCGTCCGAGCGCTCGATGAACGTGACGAGGCCGCGCGCCTGGTTGCTCACGGTGGGCAGCAACTGCGCGTCGGCGCGCTTCTCCTGTGGTCTCAGGAACGTGCCGCAGCCGCCCAGCAGCACGCTGCCGGCAGCCAGGACGATGAACGCATGCACCGCGTGCCCGTCGATTCGTTTTCCCATGCGATCCTCTTGCCGGCCAGACGGCCGCCCCTGCGCCCGCCTGGCCGAACTTGTGAAGCCGACATGATACCGCGAGACCCGCCGCAAATTGCCCCCTTGCGCCCTGCATAAGCCCTTTGGCCAGGGGCCGCTCAGGTGTTCTGCACGACGATGCTGGGGAACTTCGAGGTCATGTCGCGCGCACGCTCGGCGATATGGACCGCGACCTTGCGCGCAATCGACCGGTAGATCTCCGCGATGCGCCCATCCGGATCAGCCACGACGGTCGGCTTACCCGAGTCGGCCTGCTCGCGGATCGCGATGTCGAGCGGCAAGCTGCCGAGCACCTCGACACCATATTCCTTGCCCATCCGCTCGCCGCCGCCGGCGCCAAAGATATGCTCTTCGTGCCCGCAATTCGAACAGATATGCATGCCCATGTTCTCGACGATACCGAGAATCGGAATGCCGACCTTCTCGAACATCTTGAGGCCCTTCTTCGCGTCGAGCAGCGCGATGTCCTGCGGCGTCGTGACGATCACCGCGCCGGTCACGGGCACGCGTTGCGACAGCGTCAGTTGAATATCGCCGGTGCCTGGCGGCATGTCGACGATCAGGTAGTCGAGGTCGTGCCAGTTGGTCTGCCGCAGCAATTGTTCGAGCGCCGAGGTGGCCATCGGGCCGCGCCACACCATCGGGTTATCCTGCTCGATCAGAAAGCCGATCGAATTGGCTTGCAGGCCGTGACCGGTCATGGGATTCATCGACTTCTCGTCGGGCGATTCGGGGCGGCCTTCGATGCCCAGCATCATGGGCAACGAGGGGCCGTAGATGTCCGCGTCGAGTATGCCGACCGAGGCGCCTTCGCTGGCCAGTGCCAACGCCAGATTCACCGCGGTCGTGCTCTTGCCGACCCCACCCTTGCCCGAGGCCACGGCGACGATATTTTTAACGTTCGGCAAGAGTTTCACGCCGCGCTGCACCGTATGCGCGGCGACTTCCTGGCTTACCTCGACGCGCGCGTTCGCCACACCCGGCACGGCTTGCAGCGCCGCGCCGAACTGTGCGCGGATCGCCTCGAACTGACGCCTGGCCGGATAGCCGAGTACCACCTGGAGGCTAACCGTGTCATCCTGCACGGCGACGTTTTTGATGTTCTTGGCCGCCGCGTACGGCCGGCCGGTGTTGGGGTCAGTGACGGCTGCGAGGGCAGCGTCGACCATAGCCCGATCGATACTCATTGACACTCCGTGGGGAACACCTGCGGCGCGGCGGGATCGAAGTCTCGGCCACGCGCCGGAATTTGAAAGAAATTGTTAGACGGCATTGCGAAAACCAGACGCGCCGGGCACGCTTCGGGCAGGCGGAACGCCATGGGGCCGCATCACCACCTACCTCTGCCATTATTGTAGTGGCTCGCGCCGGGCCTTGCCGGAAGACCCTGCTTCACTGTCGGACCGGGGCGGTGAAAGACCCAAAGTTTCCCGTCTTTCGATTCGTCTGCTTTACTGGATTATTGAAACGGTCAGCGCCTAGATTGACCGCCACTCGCTGCTTCACCCGCTTCACTCAAGAGGATTCGAAAATGAATGCAAAAATCATGACTCGCCTGGCTGTTTTCGCCGTTGCCGGCTCGCTGCTGGCAGGCTGCGCCACCCAACAAGGCACTAACACCGCGGTCGGTACGGGCGTCGGCGCCGGTACCGGCGCGGCACTCGGCGCGATCTTCGGCGGCGGCAAGGGCGCGGCGATCGGCGCGGGCGTCGGCGCGGCAGTAGGCGGCATCACCGGCTACAACTGGCAAGCCATTCACAACAAGCTGTCGGGCGCCACCAAGGGCACCGGCACGCAGATCACCGAACAGCCGGACGGCTCGCTCAAGCTGAACATTCCGAGCTCGGTCACGTTCGACACCAACAGCTATGCGATCAAGCCGTCGTTCGCGCCGGTGCTGGATCAACTGACGCAGACCCTGCAGCAGAACCCGGAACTGATCGCGCAGGTGGTCGGCTATACGGACAGCACGGGTCAGCCCGCTTATAACCAGACGCTGTCGGTCAATCGTGCGGAAAGCGTGACGGGCTATCTGGGCCAACGCGGCGTCGCGCCGCAGCGTCTGTCGGCACAAGGCATGGGCCAGAACCAGCCGATCGCAGACAACAACACCGAAGCCGGCCGTGCCGCGAACCGTCGCGTGGAAATCTATCTGCGCGCCACGGCTCAGCACGCTACGCAATAAGCATCTGACTTGAGAGGGAAGTGGGAGCGTGCCGGCGCGATCCAGGCGCCGGCTCGTGACAAACCGTAAAAAGCGGAAGAATCAAAATCTCGCGCGGACCGAAAAAATTTCGAACTCTGCCGAAAATCCGCTGTCTGTCTTTACGGTACGCGGTTGGCGATCGCCGCCGCGTCACCATTCTCCTCTTGTCGTTGTTGCTCCGGGGTTAATAACCCCGGTTTTTTTTGGGCGCTCGGTTTACGCACCTTCGCGCTCCGGCGCCGCTTCACGCGGCCCGTCCGGGCACCCGGGCCGCTCCGCGTCGAACGCCTGCCCTGCTAGAATCAACCTTTCGTCCCACCGCAGGCTCCCACCATTCCTATGTCAGCACCCGTAACCGATCTCTCCGCAGGCGCGCCGTCAGGCCGTCGCCAGGTTCTCGTCACGTCGGCCCTTCCGTATGCGAATGGGCAAATCCATATCGGCCATCTGGTTGAATATATCCAGACGGACATCTGGGTCCGGGCGTTGCGAATGCACGGGCACGAGGTCTATTACGTGGGCGCCGACGACACGCACGGCACGCCGGTCATGCTGCGGGCGGAAAAGGAAGGTCTCACGCCCAGGCAGCTGATCGACCGCGTCTGGCAGGAACACAAACGCGACTTCGACAGCTTCGGGATTTCGTTCGACAATTACTATTCGACGGATTCCGAAGAGAACCGCGTCCTCAGCGAAAACGTCTACCTGGCGCTCAAGGAAGCGGGCCTGATCGAAGCGCGCGATATCGAACAGGCGTACGACCCGGTCAAGGAAATGTTCCTGCCGGATCGCTTCATCAAGGGCGAGTGCCCGAAGTGCGGCGCGAAAGATCAATACGGCGATAGCTGCGAGGTCTGCGGCTCCACGTACCAGCCGACCGAGCTGATCAACCCGTTCTCGGTCGTCTCCGGCGCCACGCCGATCCGCAAGACCTCGACGCACTATTTCTTCCGTCTGTCCGACCCGCGCTGCGAGAATTTCCTGCGCGCATGGGTGGGCGGCCTGGCGCAACCCGAAGCGACCAACAAGATGCGCGAATGGCTCGGCGACGCCGGCGAAGCCAAACTCGCCGACTGGGACATTTCGCGCGACGCGCCGTATTTCGGCTTCGAAATTCCGGGCGCGCCGGGCAAGTATTTCTACGTGTGGCTGGATGCGCCGGTCGGCTACTACGCGAGCTTCAAGAACCTCGCGGAAAAGCGCGGCCTCGATTTCGAGGCGTGGGTCAACAAGGGGGCGAAGGCCGAGCAGTACCACTTCATCGGCAAAGACATTCTGTATTTCCACACGCTGTTCTGGCCGGCCATGCTCGAATTTTCGGGTCATCGCACGCCGACCAACGTGTTCGCGCACGGCTTCCTGACCGTGGACGGCGCGAAGATGTCGAAGTCGCGCGGCACCTTCATCACCGCGCAAAGCGTGATCGACACGGGCCTGAATCCGGAATGGCTGCGCTATTACTTCGCGGCCAAACTGAACAGCACAATGGAAGACCTCGACCTGAATCTCGACGACTTCCAGGCACGCGTGAACAGCGACCTGGTCGGCAAGTACGTGAACATCGCGAGCCGCGCCGCCGGTTTCCTGATCAAACGTTTCGACGGCCGCGTGCAGGACAGCGCGATGCAACATCCGCTGCTGGCCACGCTGCGCGCCGCCGTGCCGCAGATCGCCGCGAACTACGAAGCCCGCGAGTACAACCGCGCACTGCGTCAGACCATGGATCTGGCGGACACGGTGAACGCGTATGTCGACACCGCAAAGCCGTGGGATCAGGCGAAAGACCCGGCGAACGGGGTCGCGCTGCACGAAACCTGTAGCGTGAGCATCGAGGCGTTCCGTCTGTTGTCGCTGGCGCTGAAACCAGTGCTGCCGAAGCTGGCCGAAGCAGTCGAAGCCTTCCTCGGCATCGAGCCGCTGGTATGGGCCGACGCGAACGTGCCGCTCAGCTCGGCGCGCCCGATCAACGCCTACAAGCATCTGATGACGCGTGTCGATCCGAAGCAGATCGAGGCACTGCTGGCCGCCAATCGCGATTCGCTGCAAGCCACGCCGGACGCGGCGGCACCGGCCGACGCGAAGACCAAGGCAAAGGCAGCGAAAGCCGCCGCGACAGACCAGGACGAAACGTCCGGCATCATCTCGATCGACGACTTCGCGAAGATCGACCTGCGCATCGCGAAGATCGTCGACTGCAAGGCGGTGGACGGCTCGGACAAGCTGCTGCAACTCACGCTGGATGTCGGCGAAGAGAAGACCCGCAACGTGTTCTCCGGCATCAAGTCGGCGTATCAGCCGGAGCAACTGATCGGCAAGCTGACGGTGATGGTTGCCAACCTCGCGCCGCGCAAGATGAAGTTCGGCCTGTCGGAAGGCATGGTGCTGGCCGCATCGGCTACGGATGAAAAGGCCGAACCGGGTCTTTACATTCTCGAACCGCACAGCGGCGCAAAGCCGGGCATGCGCGTGAAGTAAAACGCGTGGCGCTGCTTCACGGCGGCGCTCGGCGATCGCTGCAGGGCGGCGCGGCACACTGCGCTGTACTTCACTGCACCGCACCGAATTTCAGGCACGAGCGAAAACGGCACGCTTTAAAAAAGCGTGCCGTTTTTTTGCCTGTGCGATGGTATTGCTTAAGCGCTGTGCGTCAGCGCATCACCACTGGATCCGGTCGAAGCGCCGCGTATAAAGCAGCGTCGCGCCATAGAACGTGCCGCCATACGCCGCGACCGACCAATACCGCGTCAGGTTGACGGTCGCCTTGATCGCGTTGCTCGCCGACTGCAGACCCTGCTCATAGCCCAGCACGAGCCATTCGTTAATCGCTTTCGACACCATCACGACCTGCGGATCGGTCAGCCCGACCTCGCTCTGTCCGATCGAAAACTCGTCGAGCCCGAAGGTCTGCGCGATCCGCTTGCCGCTCGCGCTGCCGAGCAACGCGAGCGCCGTGGTCATGGTGCTTTGCTGACCGAGGTTATTGCCCTGATCGGTGCCGTGCCCGAACAGCAGCCACGAGAGCTTTTCGTTGTCCGCCACGTTCGGCTCGGACACCAGCTTCGCTACCGGGAACTGCACGGTGCCCGTCACCTGCACGCCCGCCTCGACCTGTTGATTGCGGCGCATGGCCAGAATATTGATGCCGGGATTGGCCACCGGACCGTTAAACGTGAAAAAACCGTTCTCGATATTGAGCTTGCGGCCAAACGCGGTGTAGGTCGAACCCTGCGTGACCCGCACATTGCCGACCGCGCGCAGTGGCAGATTCGGCGCGCTCAACGCCGTGATCGTGCCGGTCAGGCCGAGGTCGGCGCCTTGTCCGCGGAAACGGAAGTTGTTGCCGAGGCTGATGTCGATATCGGCGCGCGGCGCGAATGGACCGACCGGTTTGTTGGTACCCGCCACCTGCGGCTGCCGCTCGCCGGCCACGGTGCCATCCGGGCGCACGATCACCACGTCGTCGCCGAGCTTCGGCGCGGCCTGCTCCGGCAAGTCGAACAACGCGTGGTCGACGGCGAACTTGCCGTTGATCGCGAGGCCACCTTGCGCGCCCGCGTTCGCGACGCTCGCACTGCCCGACAGCGACAGATTGCGGTCCGGCGCCGCGAACAGTTCCAGCTTGTCGGCGACGATGCTCGCCGTCAGATCCGGTTCCGCGCCATCCAGACGCACCCGGCCGGTGGCGCGCAGC
The DNA here is from genome assembly GCF_003269035.1 of Paraburkholderia bryophila. Lineage (GTDB taxonomy): Bacteria > Pseudomonadota > Gammaproteobacteria > Burkholderiales > Burkholderiaceae > Paraburkholderia > Paraburkholderia bryophila. Next base: position 349,319 of record NZ_QLTK01000004.1, read on the forward strand.
GTACCGCTCGCGCCGTGAAACTCGACCTGCTGGAAGTCGACCAGATTCTGCGACAACGCAATCCGCACCACCCCGTCCTTCAACTGCACACCCTGATCGACCATCGTCGCGGAAAGCCCGTCGCCAAGCAGCGAACCGGTCAGATTCGGCTTGGCGACCGTCCCACCGAGCGCGAGCTTGAGCGCGAGGTGACCGTCCAGCAGATAGCTCGGGCCGAACAGGCCGCCGGTCGTTTTCAGCGACGGCACATTCGCGTTCACGTTACCGCTCAACGCGGCTTCTTCGTTGACGGTCAGGAAGCCGTCGCGCGGCACCAGCGTGGTATGCGCGTCGGCGTCGATCACGCCGATCCGGCTTGCCTGCGCATGCACGGTGGCATTGAGCCGGTTGCCGCCGCTAAATTCGGCACGCGCGGTGATGTCCGTGATACCGAGCGATGCGAGTCCGCGGCCAATTTCGACGGTGACGTCGCCGCCGCGGCGCTTCAACTGAATGTGGCCGCTCGCCGTGCTGCCGAGCGCAAAGTCCCAATCGCCGTCGAAGACCAGATCGGTTTTGACGGCCGGCGGCTCGCCAGTGATCTCACGCCGCAAGTCCTGCAAACGCGCGAGCGAAATATCGGTCAGGGTGCCGGCCGACTGAATCTTGCCGTGGTCGAAGGCGAAGGTTTTCAGGCTCAGCACGGCGCCTTCGAGCGTCAGGCGCGTGGCGCCGAGCGTGAGGCGCTGCGGACCGGCGCTCACGGCGAGCGGCGACTCGAGATTCAACGCCGGTGTGCCGCGATTCTGGAAACGGGTGACGGTGCCGTCCCAGTGGGTGCCGTCGCGCGCGTCGGTCAGCTTGCCGTTGGCGGCGAGCGTCAGATCGAGCGGACGATCCTGCAACTTGCCGGTGGCCGCGGCTTCCAGCGTGTGATTCGCGCGCGTGCCGGACAGCCGCGCGGTGAGCGTGGTCAGGTCGACGCCGCCCGCGCTCAGATCGCGCGCGTCGGTCGTGAAGACGAGCGCACCGTTCGCGCCGTCGCGGAACTCGGCGTGGCCTTCCGCGTGACCGACGCGGTTGCTGCCGAACACCACGCTGTCGGCCTTGTAGTTCAGCATGACGTTCGGATGGGCGAACGAGCCGGTCACGTCGCCGTCGGCCGCGATGAGGCCCGCGAGACCGAAGCCGAGACGTTCGAGTTGCGGCGCGTCGAGGCGAAACCGTAAGCGGTCGCCCGGCGTGCCGAAACTGCCTTGCAAATCCACCTGGTTGCCCGCCACCGAGAGGTTGGCGCGGCTCGGCAGAATCCGCGAGCCGGCCAACTGGACGGTGCCGCCGCCGGTCAGCGGCAGGTTGTCGTAGACGCTGGGGCCCAGCTTGAATTCGGCCTTGGTCGTGAAAACCGGGCCAAGCATGCCGGCCGCGCTAAGCGTGCCGTTCACGCGCGCTTCGATCGTGCTTTTGCGGGTTGCCGGTGCGGCGTGTCTGGGCGGCGCCGTCTTGCGCTGAACGAGTTCGGTTTTCACCGCCGCCTTGACGGTGTTTTTCACGACGGCGGCGGCCTGGTCGGCCGGCGCGGCGCTTTTAGCGCCGGCCGTGCTGCCGACTTCGGCGGCGGCTGCGGCTTGGGCTTCGGCTTGGGCCTTGCCGGCTTTAACTGCCTGCGTGCCTTTCTTGCCTTTGGCACTCCCGCCAGCGGCGGCGGAAGTGGATGGGGAAGCCGACGCCGCGCCGCTCACCGGCTTGCGCGACGGCATCTGCGATGTGAGCGTCAGCGGATCGAAATCGGTGAGCTGCGCTTTCAGGTTGTAGGTGGAATTCGCGTCGTGCTTGAGCGCGCCGGACAGGTCGATACGGCCCTTGCCCGATGTGATGCGCACATCGTTGAAGCCGGTTCGCGCGGGGTCGAACGTGATCTTGCCTTGCGCACGCAGTGCCGCTTTCGGGTCGGCGAGATCGAGCGTGACGCTCTGTATGTCGTCGTTCAAACGAATGCCGATGGGCCCGGAAAGTTGCGTGGGCCGCACGGTGGCTTCGAGCGCGTTCAGGTCGAGTCCGGCGACCTGCAGATCGAACCGCCCGCGTTTGCCACTCAGCGTGCCGCCGCCGCTGAGCGTGGCGCTTTTGACGAGCCGCACGGCCAGGTTCGAGATACGCTGCGATTCGGCGTCGAGACGCACGTCCGCGTTGGCGTCGATGATCGGCAGCAGGTTCTGGTCGATCGCGCCGGGCCTGGCGTTGACGATCGAGACGTGCCCGGCGACCGCGAAGTTCGTGGTGGCGGATTTGGCGGTGTTGTTGCCGCCGCCTTTGGCGGTGCTGGCGGTGCTGGCGGTGCTGGCGGTACTGGCGCTGCTGGCGCTGCTCGCGTCTTTGGCGCCGGCAAGTGGCGCTACCGCTGCGCTGGATGCGCCGGACATCGCGGCGCTAGCGGAGGTTGCCACGCCAGTCGCGCTCGCCCCCAACACAACTGTCCCCGCCCCGTCCTGCGACACCGGCTGCAACTCCGCCCGCACGGCCAGATCCGCCAGCGGCGCACCCGGCGCAAACGCCTGCGGATTCACATGATCGAAAGTGAGCGTGGCGCGTCGCAACGGCACGGCGCCGAACGGAGTGGCCTCGACACGCGCGTGACCGGCGAGCTTCATGCCGCTGGCGTCGAGCTCGGCGACCAGATTCTCCAGCGAGCCGCTCAGATGGCCACCCACCTGCACCGCCTCGTTATTGACCTTACCCGAATAGCCGATGTCGCCGCTCAGCGGAAACGGCCGCGCGCCGTCCAGTCTCGCCGACGCCGTCACCGCGCCGAACGGCGTATCGAGCCGCTCGATCGCGGCTTCGTGATGACGCCCGTCGCTGCGCCCATGAAACATGAAGCGCGAGAACTCGGTGGTCGAGCCACCCTCGCGCAGCAGCAGTTTGTCGAGCTGAATGTCGCGGACCTCGAGTTGCATCGGCAAACGCAAATCTTGCGGCAGCTTCAGCGGCTCGTTGCTACTCGACGACGAAGCGCTGATCCGCGCGTCCACCGTGCCGACATGCAGATAGTCGATTGTCAACCGCCACGGCTTAGGCGTCAGCCCCCAGCGGGCCGCCACACGATCGATCTGGATGTCGGTGCCGCTGCCGTCGAGGCTCCGCCAACGCACCTGGCGCAATTGCAAGCCGTTCGCGAGCGTGCCGCTTTCGAGCGTGCCGCTCAGCTTGCCGCCCAGCAGTTTGACCGCCGCCTGCCAGGCATAGGCGGTACCGCGTTCGGTGGTCAGCGCGCCATACACCAGGCCGACCGCCAGCGCGGCCAGCAGCACGAGCACGCCGACCGTCCACGCGAGCGTTTTCAGCAACAGACGGCCGGGCCTGCGCCTGGGCGGCGGCGCATCGGACGACGGCGGCTGCGGCGGATGAACACCGGGCGGCTGTGCGGGCGGTTGAGCGGAAACGTCCGTTGTCATACGGGAATCATGTCGAAGCAGGTGTCCATCAGAAGGCGATGCCCAGCGTCAGATACGGCCGCACGTCTTTATTGCGGATGCCATACGCGACGTCGACATTGACCGGGCCGACCGGACTGCGCCAGCGCGCGCCCACCCCGACGCCGGGATAAAAGACTTTTTCGCCCCAGGTGTCGGTGGCGGTGCCGATGTCGAAGAACGCGGCGGCGCCCCAATCGTGTGAAAACCAGTGCTGATACTCGGCCGCGCCCGTGACGAGATATTTGGTAGGCAGCACCGAACCGTCTACCTCGTTACCGATGCTTTGATAGCCATAGCCGCGCACCGAATTCGACCCGCCGGCGCGGAACAGCAGCGACGCCGGTATGCCGCTCGAACTGCCGCTGGTAAACACGCCGCCGAGTTCGGCGCGCAGCACCACGAGGTCTTCCTTGCCGATCGGCAGGTACTGCTGGCCGCGCGCATAGCCACGCACGAAGGTCTGATCCGTCAGCGCACCCTTCACCGCGAAGCCCGCCTCGGCGTGAATCAGGTTGCCCTTGCGCGGGAACAGCGGGTCGTCGGTGTCGCGCCGGGTCCACGACCACGACGGCACCAGCGCGCGGCTGGTGGTCGGCGCGATCGCGTTCTGGTCGAGCCGGTCCTGGTAGTACAGGATCGAGTAGTTGTAGTCGATGAACTGCGACGTGCGGGCCCGTTGCACCCCGCCGCGAATACTGTAGATACGCGTGTCGGACACGTCGGTCGTGGTGTAGGACGCCAGCACGCTATTGGTCCATGCGCGTGGGCCCGGCGGCATGGCCAGCTGGATTTGCCCGTACTGCTGAATCTGGTCGGCGCGGCCTTCGACGGTGAACGGCCACGCCTTGCCGAAGGTATCCAGATACGAATACGCGCCCTGGATCAACGGGCCGTTGTCGGTCGAGTAGCCGAGGCCGCCGCGGAAGCTGTTGTACGGATACTCCGACACTTTCACGTGCACCGGCGTGTCGGCCGGTTTGGCCGGGTCGCTGTCCACGTCGATCGCGACGCTCGCGTAGTAGGGCGTGTTTTGCAACTGCCGCTGCAATTCGGCGACGCGCTGCACGTCGTAAATATCGCCGACCGAAATCGGGTTGACGTTGTCGACGATCTGCTCCGGATAACGCCGCGTGCCCGAGACGTCGAGCTTGCCCATCGTGAAGGTCGGCCCGCTGTCGTATGTGACCGATAGTTTGGCCTCGTGCGTGCGTGGATCGACGCGCGCCTCGGAACGATAGATTTTCGCGCCCAGATACCGCCGCGCCTGCAGCGCCTTCAGCGACGCGTTCTTCGCGTCCTCCCAGTCGCCCTGCGAGAACGCATCGCCTTCGTGCATCGAAAACGCGAAACGCGCGGCATTTTCCTGTGCGGGGTCTTCAGTCAGCACCGGCCCGCGAAACGACAGCGAGACGGACGAAATGCGGGTTTGCGGACCCGGATCGACGCTCACCGTGACGCGTTTTGCGTCGTCGACAGTGCGCACGTCGGTACGCACGACCGGCGAGAAGTAGCCTTGCGTGGCCGCCAGATCGCGCACCTGCTGGGGCGTGGCGGTGATCAGAAACTCGAACTGGTCGTCGCTGATGTCGGGCCGTTTGGCGAAGCGCGCGATATCCAGATGCGCCTCGAGCAGCTTGCGCAGCGAGCGCGGAGAGGCGTCGATGTCGACCTTGTAGCTGGCGGCGGGACGCGCGGCATGCGCGGCGCCGGCCGACAGCGTCAGCATGACGATGCCGAACGCCAGCAAGGCGCGCAGCCAGCGCAATACGGGCGAGGCAGCTCCGCGCCCGGTGCCGGTCTTGCCGCGCCGCCGACGCGGCTTTTCGATCGCACATACCGCCAAACAGGACCTCCGGCCGGGTTGATGAAGTTGTCGCTCAGGCGCGCTGCGGCGGCCAAAGCACGCTATTTGACCACATCGGCGCAAGGCCGCCGATCTCTTAAAGGGCGCAAAGCAGGGCGCGCAGCGCGCGGCGACGGCTCGACGCCAGCGCTCCCGCCGAACACGCTTTGCCGCGTTCCCAACCGACGCCGGCCACGTTTAACGCGCAGGCGTCTTCGTACGAGCTCGATTTCAGCACTGCCGGCCGTGCGACGCGCCCGCCTTTGACGCACCGCACACAAGCCGGGTTCCGGATTTTTTCTTGGGCGATGCGCGCCGAGCGCGCGTGCCGCCTCACCGTCCGCCCCTCCCACCGATCGCCTGCCGACGTTTTTCGACCACGCGCGGCGCATCGGGTAAAATTATGGAATAACGGCGCGGCCACCCGGCACCCTCCCGCTGCACCAGCGGAAGCCGGGCGAGCAGCCGCCCCTCACCCACCACGGACGTCGAGCCATGTATCAATCGGACATCACCCAGTTCCTGAACCAGCTCAAGCAGCAGAAGCCCAACCTGGAGGCCGAGCAACGCCGCGGCCGCGCGCTGCTGTGGGACAAACAGCCGATCGATCTCGAAGAACGCGCCGAGCAGAAAGCCTCGCGCGTGGAGCAGACGCCTTACTCGTACTATCAAAACTTCTGAACGGGTGAGCGTGAGTCACGCCGACGAGGCTCACGGCGCCACGCCGGCATCCGCCGACGCAGCGCTAGCCGCGCCCGCCACCGATTCGACGCCCGACACCGTCGACGGCATCGCTTTCGCACGCCTGTACGGTGAGCCGCTCTTCAAGCTGCCCACCGACCTGTACATTCCGCCGGACGCCCTCGAGGTGTTCCTCGAAACGTTCGAAGGACCGCTGGATCTGTTGCTGTACCTGATCCGCAAGCAGAACTTCAACGTGCTGGACATTCCCATGGCGGATGTCACGGTGCAGTACCTCGGCTACGTCGACCAGTTGCGCCAGACCAATCTCGAACTCGCGTCCGAATATCTGCTGATGGCCGCGATGCTGATCGAGATCAAGTCGCGCATGTTGCTGCCGGTGAAGAAGGCCGACAGCGGCGAGGAAGCCGAAGATCCGCGCGCGGAACTGGTGCGCCGCCTGCTCGAATACGAGCAGATGAAACTGGCCGCGCAGCGTATCGACCAGTTGCCGCAGCTCGGGCGCGACTTCCTGCGCGCCGAGGTCTACATCGAGCAAAGCTTCACGCCGCGGTTTCCCGACGTCGACAGCGAAGACCTGCGCGCCGCGTGGGCCGACGTGATCAAGCGCGCCAAGCTGGTGCAGCATCACAAGATTTCGCGTGAAGAGCTGTCGGTGCGCGAGCATATGAGTGCGATCCTGCGGCAGTTGCAAAACGCGCGCTTCGTCGAATTCTCCGACCTGTTCGACACCAGCAAGGGCGTGCCGGTCGTGGTGGTGAATTTCATCGCCATGCTGGAGTTGTCGCGCGAATCGCTGGTCGAGATTACCCAGGCCGAACCGTTCGCGCCGATCTACGTACGGCTCGCGTATTCGCCGGCCTGATCTCACCGTACGGGCCGACACGCCTCGTTTCGGTGCGTACGGCGCGCAAATCCACTACAATCCCGCGCTCCGAACCTGTCATTACCAGTGAGGCGGCGGACCGCGCGATGCCTTGAGGTTTCGCATCGACCGAGTCTCGCGCCGCGCGAGGAAACCCCTGTCCGATCATGAAAGTCATCAGCTCGATCCATGAATTGCGCGACCAGTTGCGCGGCCAGAATCGCACGGCCTTCGTGCCGACCATGGGCAATCTGCACGAAGGGCATCTGTCGCTGATGCGTCTCGCGCGCCAGCACGGCGATCCGGTGGTGGCGAGCATTTTCGTCAACCGGCTGCAATTCGGTCCGAACGAAGATTTCGACAAATATCCGCGCACGATGGAAGCGGACATCGAAAAGCTGCAGAAGGAAAACGTCTACGTTCTGTTCGCGCCGACCGAGCGCGACCTCTATCCGGAGCCGCAGGAGTATCGCGTGCATCCGCCGCACGATCTGGGCGACATCCTCGAAGGCGAATTCCGGCCCGGCTTCTTTCAGGGCGTGTGTACGGTGGTGATGAAGCTGATGTCGTGCGTGCAGCCGCGCGTCGCGGTGTTCGGCAAGAAGGATTACCAGCAGTTGATGATCGTGCGCCGCATGTGCCACCAGTTCGCGCTGCCGACCGACATCATCGCCGCTGAAACCGTTCGCGACACCGACGGCCTCGCGCTCAGCTCGCGCAATCGCTACCTGCAGGCCGCCGAGCGCGCCGAAGCGCCGGTGCTGGCCGCCGAACTGAATCGCGTGCGCGAAGCCGTGCTGTCCGGCGACCGCGACTTCGCGAAAATCGAACAGGCGGCCATGGCCACCCTCGCCGCGCGCGGCTGGCAGCCCGACTACATCGCGGTGCGCAAGCGCTCGAACCTGCTGCCGCCGGGTCCGCAAGACACGAACGCGGAACTGGTCGTGCTGGCCGCCGCAAAACTCGGCGCCACGCGCCTCATCGACAACCTCGAAATCTGACCTCGCCCCAGCCGGCGCAGACAAACAAAGAAGTCACAAGGGATTGATTGGTCATGCAACGCAACATGCTGAAGTCGAAGATCCACCGTGTCGCGGTCACGCACTGCGAGCTGCACTACGAAGGCTCGTGCGCGATCGACGAAGACCTGCTGGAAGCGGCGAACATCGTCGAGAACGAACGGATCGACATCTGGAATATCAACAACGGCGAGCGTTTCTCGACCTACGCGATCAAGGGCGAGCGCGGCAGCGGAATGATCTCGCTGAACGGCTCGGCCGCGCGGCGCGCGCAACTGGGCGATCTGGTGATCATTGCGGCGTTCGCCGTGGTCGACGAGGCCGAGTTGAAGGCGGGCTGGAAGCCGGACCTGGTGTTCGTCGACGATAACAACAAGATCAAGGGCAGCCGCGATCACGTGCCGACGCAAAACTGGACCTGAGGGTCGGCGCGGTTGGCGTGAAGCTTTAACGCGCTTGCCGCGCGCTTTATCCGTTGTTTGGCGCCGTCAGTCGTACGGCGCGCCGCTTCAGCCCTTCTTCGCCGTCCCGTCGACCCATTCGACGATCGACTGCCACTGCTCCAGATCCTTCTCCACGCGGCTTTTCGCGACGTCCCACAGCGTCAGGCCGTGTGCCGCGAGCTGCACGTAGTTCTGCGTGTCGCGCAAAAAGCCCAGCACCGGCAGATTCAGGCCTTCGACAAACCGATGCAGTTGTTCCGCCGAGCGCGTGCGTGCATCGACTCGCATGCCGACCACGCCGATTTCGATCGCGCCCTTGCGGACCGCTTTTTCCTTCGCCAGACGCTCGAGAAACTCCTGCGTGGCGAGAATGTCGAAAATCGACGGCTGCAACGGCACGATCACCTTGTCGGCCAGATCCAGCGCGATGCTCATCCGGTTGCCGTGCAATCCGGCAGGGGTGTCGATGACCGCGTGCTCCAGCCCCTTGGGCGGCTTGGCCGGCGTGTCCTGATTGACTTCCCAGGTTTCGATGGCCGGCAGCGTGCCGGGGCGCAGCGACAGCCACGCGTGCGCGGACTGCTGCTTGTCCAGGTCCGCCAGCGCGACCCATTCGCCCGCTGCCGCGAAATAACCGGCCAGATTGGTGGACAGCGTGCTTTTGCCCACGCCGCCCTTCGGATTCGCCACCACAATCACCGTCATGAATTCTCCCGGAAAGAAGGCTGGTCGCCGCCAGCCGGTTTGCCGCGTGTATCGTTCTGACCTTGTTCTGACTTCGCGCCGGTCCGCCGCCGCACCGGCTGAACCTGCCGGTTTCGGGCACGCGCACCGATCCAGCCGTTGATAATATCGATAAATGCACCGGGGCCGAAGCCCCCAGGCGGCCAAATGACCGCCTGGTAACGTCGATTTTTCCACCTGGGACCCTTCAATCCATGAGCAAACTCCGTCCGGAATACACCGTCGAACGCCTGCACGAACGCCAGCGGGGCAAGCTGCCCGGCTTGCTGGGCATCCATGTGCTGTCGCTGGAGGAAGGCGTTTTAACCGCGGAATTGACCGTGCGCGAAGAATTGCTCGCGCCGAACGGTTTTTTGCATGCCGCCACCGTGATCGGGCTCGCCGACACCGCGTGCGGCTACGCGTGCCTCGCGCATCTGCCGGAAACGGCGCGCAATTTCACGACCGTGGAACTGAAAAGCAATTTCCTCGGGACGGCGACCGAAGGCACGATCCGCGCGGTCGCCAAGGCCGTGCATCTGGGGCGCAGCACGCAGGTGTGGGACGCGACGGTGACCGATCCGAACGGCAAGACGATCGCGCTGTTTCGTTGCACACAGATCGTGTTGTATTGAGGGTGGCGGGGCGCGGCGTCGACGAAAGAAAGGTCGTGCAGGGCTGCACACGCAACGGCACAAAACTCTCCGGCCTGTCGCGAATGGCTTGGCGCCTTTCTTATGCGTGCGACGGCTAGGCAGTGCTTCGCACGAAAACCAGCAGCAAACCGTAGTCACCTTTATCCGCCGCACGCAAGGCGGTTAAGTAATCCGACCGGGCGTTATCCGCTTTAACCAGGGTCCCGCCGCCGCCCCACGAAAACGGCTCTTCCTTGATGCTGCGCAAGAGCGCATCAGCCATCATTCGTGAGTGTCGACCGTTGCCGTTTGGGAAGGGATGAATCCACACCAGTTCGCGATGAAATCGCGCGGCAATCTCATCCGGCGGGAATGTGCCGTTGTCGACCCACCACCGCGTGTTATCGAACAGGTTTCTCAGTTTGACGCTGACCTGCGTCCAGTCACATCCAATATTCTTGTCGGACTTGCGGAACGAGCCTGCCCACGACCAGGTCTGGTCGAACATTTTCTTGTGAAGGTTGCGACAGAATGCTTCACTGAGGACATCGACCTTGCGTTGACGGCGTGCCCATTGCACGGCTTGCAGGATGTTCTCCTGCTCCCACTCATTCAGGTCACCTTTGGTGGTCAGGTGCGTCGGTATCAGTCCGGCAAGCTCGTCAGGGTCGAGCGGTGTCTGGCCTTCCTGTTCGTCTAAATCTATCGCCATAGGTCGGACCAGCGACCCCGCAGTAGCTCCGCCGTTCTCTGCTCAACCTGTTTGCGAAGCCGGTCGGTTGCCGGACGTTGGTCTTCCAGACTCATGGTGTGCGCAACTGCACTCACTTCTTGCAAAGCGATTGAGCGCGCCCGGTCTTCGACCACTTGAGTCAGTGGCTTTCTCGGCACCAAAGCATAGACCAGCTCGCAGTCCAGCCCGTCAGCCAGCTTGCGCAGTTGTCCGAGCGTGATTCGCTCCTCCGCTTCCGCCAACTCCGACTTGTGCAGGCTCGAACCGGTCATACCCAATCTCTCGGCTTGCAGTCGCTCGGTGAGCCCCAACGACTCGCGAATGGCCTTCAGCCATCCGCGCGGCGGGGGCCGACGATTGATCAAATCCGAGTATGCCGCGACTGACGCTTCAACCTGGTCAAGCCGGAGCTGCCTCATTCTGGAATCCATTTTGCTGGCCTATAGGCTATCAAAAATATATTTAATGCTACCCTATGGTGAAGCACACATTAAGGTCTTGCTTCACTAAATTGAAGCAATTTTACACAATTTGCGTTGCCTTAGTGAAGCACTATCAAATGAATTGCTTCATTTCAAGGCAGCAAGAACACCTTTGTACATTCCGCCATGGTCGGATCAAACGTCGAGATATCTTGCGCGCTCGCCAGCTCCAGGAAATATCTCCGGAAAAGAAAAAGACCCGCAATCCCTTTTGGGACGCAGGTCTCAGCGCTAATTACCTCAAGAACCAACGGCTTTGTTATACGAGTCGCCTCGTGGCGTGTGTTTTTCGTTGCCCGGCATTGCTGCCGGCGAAACCGCGAACCCCTACGCCGCCACCGCCCGCACCGTCTTCACCCCACCCAGCGCCAGCGCACCGCCGCCCAGCAACGACTGCACCGCCAACGTCACGGCCCAGAACGCCGGATATTCCCAGCCGCCGTTCGGCGACGCGAAACCCCAGCCGTTATGCCAATGCGCCGACATCGCGCCGAGCATGAACGGCAACAGCAGCAGCGCAACCCAGCGGACCTGCACGCCGAGCAGCAACGCAATCCCGCCAAGCAATTCGACGAACGCCGTCACATAGCCGAGCCAGCCCGGCAAGCCCAGCGAAACGAAAAATTGCGCCGTGCCCGGCAGCGTGAAAACGAAGATTTTTTGCAGGCTGTGCGCGAGATACAGCACGCCCAAGGCCACGCGCAGTAGCAAGGCAGCCAGATCGGCGGAGCGGTTCGAGTTCATGACGAATCCTTTGAAAGAGAGACGGCCAGAACCAGCCGTCGATGTCAGGACTCTATTCGAACCATACGGAGTGAAAAACCACGCTACAGGCTTAGATTGTTTCCCAATAGGATTTAATCGACATTATCCTATTGCTTCAGACAGGTCAGCCCATCGCGCCAAAAACCTTCGCCAGATCGAGGTGCTCGGCCAACATGTCGGCGAGTCGCTCCAGTGACGCCTCGCGCAAAGCCGGATAGTCGATCGCCTCGGCGTCGCTCAACCCTGCCCACGACAACAACGCGGCGCATGCGGCGGGCGTGTCGAACAGGCCATGCACGTAGGTGGCGAGAATCTGCCCATCCGCGGACAGCGCGCCGTCGGGACGCGCGGCATCCGCATCGCCCAGGCGCAGCGCGGGCGAATCCAGCGCCGGACCGTGCGTCTCGCCCATATGAATTTCGTAGCCCGACACCTCGGGCGAACCGTGCAACGCGAGACGTCCGGTGACGTTCTTCAGCGTCTTGTCGCGCGTGAGCACGGTCGAGTAATCGAGCCAACCGAGTCCCGCCGAGGTCCCCGGCGCGCCTTCCACGCCATGCGGATCGGCCACTTCGCGCCCGAGCATCTGCATGCCGCCGCAAATGCCGATCACCCGTCCGCCGTAACGCAGATGCCGCTGCAGCACCGCGTCCCACCCTTGTGCGCGCAGAAACGCCAGGTCGCCGGGTACGTTCTTCGAGCCCGGCAGAATGATGAGGTCGGCCGGCGGCATCGGCATGCCGCTTCGCACGTAATGGAAATCGACCTGCGAATGCGCGCGCAGCGCATCGAAATCGGTGTGGTTGCTGATATGCGGCAGCACCGGCACGACCACGCGCAGCATCCGCTGCGCGTCGCCGCGATGGGCCGCCCGCAACGCCGGCGGCAGCATGTCTTCCGCGTCGAGCGTCAGGCCGTGCAGGTACGGCACCACGCCGAGCACCGGCTTGCCGGTCTTCGCTTCGAGCCAGTCGAGACCGGGTTGCAGCAGACTGATGTCGCCACGAAACCGGTTGATGACGAAGCCGCGCACCCGCGCCTGCTCGCTCGCCGACAGACACGCGAGCGTGCCGGTCAGATGCGCGAACACGCCGCCGCGATCGATGTCGGCCACCAGCACGACCGGGCAATCCACGGCCTCCGCGAAACCCATGTTGGCGATGTCGCGATCGCGCAGATTGATCTCGGCGGGGCTGCCCGCGCCTTCGACGAAAATCGCCTCGTAGCCGGCCTGCAGACGTGCATACGATTGCAGCACCGCTTCGAACGCGATGGGTTTGTAGTCGTGGTAAGCGCGGGCATCGAGATTCATGCGCGCCTTGCCGTGGATGATCACCTGCGCGCCCCGGTCGCTGGTCGGCTTGAGCAGCACGGGATTCAGATCGGTGTGCGCGGCGATGCCCGCGGCCACCGCCTGCAACGCCTGAGCGCGGCCGATCTCGCCGCCGTCGACCGTGACCGCGCTGTTGAGCGCCATGTTCTGCGGCTTGAACGGTGCGACCCGTACGCCCGCGCGCCGCGCGAGCCGGCATAGGCCGGCGACCAGCGTGCTCTTGCCGGCGTCGGACGTGGTGCCCTGAATCATCAGCGTGCCGCGCGGGACGGGGATGGCGTGTCGGGGAATCGAGGTCGTGGTCACGAGGTGGAGTGGGTCGGCCGTGAAGAGAAACGCGGCATTATCCCACCCCGCCGCCGCCATCCGTGCGCCGGTACAATCACGCGATGATTCCCCGCGACCTCACCTTCGTCCTCGGCGGCGCCCGTTCCGGCAAGAGCTTGCACGCCGAACAACTGGCCGATCGCAGCGCCCTTCCCGTCACCTATATCGCTACCGCGCGCGTCAGCGACGACGCCGAATTCGCCGCGCGGGTCGCGCATCATCGCGAGCGGCGTCCGGCGCATTGGCGGCTGGTCGAAGCGGGCGTCGATCTCGCCGCTGCGCTCACGCAAGCGGACGCGCCCGGCCACTGCGTGCTGATCGATTGTCTGACGCTGTGGCTGGCCAACCTGCTGTGCCCGTCCGAAGGCGAAGCGCTGTCGCTCGATCGCTATCACGCGCAAGTCGCCGCGCTTGAAACGGCGCTCGTCGCCGCGCACGGCAAAATCATCGTGGTCAGTAACGAAATCGGCCTGGGCGTCGTCCCGCTCGGCGCGGCCACGCGGCTTTACGTCGATGAACTCGGCCGGCTCAACCAGCGCATCGCCGCATTGAGCACGCAGGCCACCATGATGGTCGCGGGCTTGCCGCTCGCGTTGAAAGCGGCGGGCCACGCGTGATGCTGTCGCTTCCTCTGATCGTCACGCTGGCAACCGCGGGCGTCGCGGTCGACCGTTGGCTCGGCGAACCGCGCACCGCGCATCCGCTGGTCGGCTTCGGCAACTGGGCGAAGCGCCTCGAAGCGCACTACAACACCGGCCGCCGCTTGCGGCTCAAGGGCCTGCTCGCGTGGTCGCTGGCCGTGCTGCCGCCGGTGCTGGTCGCGTGGTGGCTGGTCTCGGTGTTGCCGTTTTTCGCGGCCTGCGCGGTGCATGTCGTGCTGTTGTGGTTCGCACTCGGTGCGCGCAGTCTGCACGATCACATCGCGCCGATCGCCCAGGCGCTCGCGCAACGCGATCTCGCGCAGGCGCGGCTCCTGACCGCGCGGATCGTCTCGCGCGAAACCACCCACGCCGACGAAGGCGCGTTGTCGCGCGCCGCCGTCGAATCGGCGCTCGAAAACGGCAACGACGCAATCTTCGGCGCGCTGTTCTGGTTCGCGATCGCGGGTGGCCCGGGTGCGCTCGGCTTCCGTCTCGCCAACACGCTGGACGCGATGTGGGGCTATCGCACGCCACGCTATTTGCGCTACGGCTGGGCGGCGGCCCGCATCGACGACGTGCTCAACTGGATTCCCGCGCGCCTGACCGCCGCGAGCTACGCCTTGCTCGGCGACACGCGCACGGCGTGGCGCTGCTGGCGTGAGCAGGCGCCGCGCTGGGACAGCCCGAATGCCGGGCCGGTGATGGCGGCCGGCGCAGGCAGTCTGAACGTGCTGATCGGCGGACCGGCGGTGTATCACGGCGCGCTGGAGCATCGGCCCACGCTCGGCTTCGGACATCCCGCGAAGGCCGCGCATGTGACTGCCGCGTTGATGCTGGTGGAGCGCACGGTAATTCTCTGGCTGGCGGTGCTGATCGTGCTGGCGCTGTTGAGCGTGCCGTTTCATGCGTAAGGGCGAGATCGATCCGGTGAAGGGGCACGCAGCCGACGCCGAGGACAGCGCGGGCATGCAGATGACTTCGGGCGGCAAGCGTATCCCGGGCGCTGCAGGCAACGCGCCCACACCTACCGCACCAACGGCCCCCGCCGTACACGGCGGCAATCTGCACGAAGCCGCCGCGCGTTATGGCCTGCCGTACGCGCAGTGGCTCGATCTGTCCACGGGCATCAATCCGCACGGCTATCCGGTGCCGCCGGTTCCCGCCGAGGCATGGCGTCGTCTACCCGACGACGGCGACGATTTCGCCGCCTGCGCCGCACGCTACTACGGCGCGCCGGACGCCGCCCACGTGCTCCCCGTCGCGGGAAGCCAGGCCGCAATCCGCGCGCTGCCCGCGCTACTGCCACGCGCCCAGGTCGGCATCGCGCCGCTCACTTACAGCGAGTACGCGCCCGCATTCGAACGTGCGGGTCATGACGTCGTGCCGCTGGACGTGTCCTGCGAAACCTTGCCCGACAGACTCACGCATGCGGTTATCGTGAACCCGAACAATCCCACGGCCCAGCATCTGAGCGCCGCGAGACTGTTGCAGTGGCACGCACAACTGCGCGCACGGGGCGGCACGCTGCTGGTCGACGAAGCTTTCGCCGATACGATGCCGTCGGCGTCGCTTGCGGCCGACACCTCTCGCGACGGCCTGATCGTGTTGCGCTCGCCGGGAAAGTTCTTTGGTCTCGCCGGCGTACGCGCGGGTTTCGTACTCGGCTCGCCGACGTTACTCGATGCCTTGCGACAAACGCTCGGTGCGTGGACGGTCAGCGGTCCCGCCCGGCATGCAGTCAAAGCCGCGTTCGCGGACGAAGCCTGGCAACGGCACATGCGCGCGCGGCTCGATGGCGAGAGCGAGCGCCTGACCCACCTGATGCACGCGCAACGACTCGCCACACGCAGCACGCCGCTTTTCGCCTGGACCGACGACACCCGCGCGCCCGCTTTACACGAAGCGTTGGCACGGCGCGGCGTGTGGACCCGACTCTTTACGTCATCGCGCAGCGTGCGTGTCGGCTTGCCCGGCAGCGAGGCGGAATGGGTACGCTTCGAGCAAAGCCTGGGCGAAGCGATTCGGGAAATCGACGCCGCATGATTACGCTGATCCAATCCGTCCTTTTCAACGCGCAGCGCCGATGACCCCACTCACCCGCTTCCTGCTAGCCCTCTCGCTGTGCGCCACGACGCTGTCCGCACACGCCGCGATCACCGTCACCGACGACACCGGCGCGACCGTCACGCTGGCCGCACCCGCGCAACGCGTGATCAGCCTCGCGCCGCACGTCACCGAATTGCTCTACGCCGCGGGCGGCGCTGCAAAAATGGTCGGCGCGGTGTCCTACAGCGACTACCCGCCGGAGGCCAGACAACTGCCGCGCGTCGGCGACAACAAAGCGCTCGACCTCGAACGCATCGTCGCGTTGAAGCCGGATCTGATCGTGGTGTGGCGGCATGGCAATGCGCAACGTCAACTCGATCGTCTGCGCGAATTGCACGTACCGTTGTTCTTCAGCGAGCCGCATCGTCTCGACGACGTCGCCGTGTCGCTAACCAGACTCGGCCAATTGCTCGGCACGTCGTCGACCGCAGATGCCGCGGCCGCCGCGTATCGTCGCGACATCGCGACGTTGCGCACGCAGTACGCGAGCCGGCCGCCCGTCAGCGTGTTCTATCAGGTGTGGGATCAACCGTTGATGACGCTCAACGGCGACCATATGATCAGCGACGTGATCGCGCTGTGCGGCGGCCGCAATGTGTTTGCGAAACTCGAGCCGCTGGTGCCGACGGTTTCGACCGAGGCCGTGCTCGCGGCGAATCCGGAGGCGATCGTGACAGCAGCGCCGGGCGCGACCAAACCCGACACGCAGTTGCCGCAACTCGCCACATGGCGCGCGTGGCCGAGTCTGAGCGCGGTGGCGAACAACAATCTGTTCGCGATCGACGGCGATCTGATCAACCGCCCCGCGCCGCGCATCGCGCAGGGCGCAAAGCAACTCTGCGAAGACCTGGACGCCGCGCGCTCGCACCGCAAGCCCGGCGCGCCGTAAATCCGTCACGCCCGGTTCAGCCTCACCTGGCGCCGACGCCCGTTCATTCGCGAGACGAGCCGCGGGCATGAGCGCAAGGCCATACCGGCGGTTTTGCTCGAGCCGCCCTCACGCATTCCACCTCACCAACGACCACTGCTGCGTTTCGTCATCGCGCCTCAACCAGACGACCCCGGTCATATCCAGCGACCAACGCAGACATCGCTCCAACTGCACGTCCAGCACCAATGACGCGATCACCCGCATCACGCCCGCATGCGTGACCACGTACGCGGGCGACAGCTCGCGCGTCTGTGCGAACGCATCGAGCCAGGCACGCACGCGCGCAACGAATTGCGCGACGCTTTCGCCGCCATGCGCCCGCGCGTGTTCGAAATTGGCGGCCCAGGCATCGAGCAATTCA
Source organism: Paraburkholderia bryophila (assembly GCF_003269035.1). GTDB lineage: Bacteria > Pseudomonadota > Gammaproteobacteria > Burkholderiales > Burkholderiaceae > Paraburkholderia > Paraburkholderia bryophila. The sequence goes on from NZ_QLTK01000004.1 coordinate 366,683, forward strand.
CGATCGATCGCGTCCCAGCGTTGCGTCTCCCAAGCGCCAAAATCCATTTCCTTCAGACGATCGTCGTGACTGATCACGCACCCGAACGCGTTCGCCAGTTCTGTCGCGAGCGCCGAGCAACGCGTGAGCGGACTCGACATCAGCACGCGCGGCGCAGGCACCTGCAAGGTGGCGAGTTTCAACGCGAGCGCGTCGGACGAGACTTCGGCGTCTTCGGCCAGCGCCACATCGCTATGGCCGTAACACACGCCCGCCTCGAGCGCGACGGCGGGATGGCGAATCAGGACGATATCCATGCAAGCCCCACCAGATAGATGCTCAATTCAAAGATCTGCTGCGCGAAGCCGAGACAGTCGCCGGTATAACCGCCGATGCGTCTGACGAAATAGCGGCCCATGACGAAGCGAAGCGCCAGCAGCAGCACGAGCGTCGAGGCAGCGAAGCGCCAGGCGGAAGCGTCGGGCCACTGGGGACCATTCGGCCACCACAGCCACGGCAAGCCGAACAGCACGGCACACATCAACGCCACGCCGCTGAGCCGCTGCGCGACCGGTTTGGCCTTGCCTTCGGCGCGCACGTAGTCGAGCGTCGCCAGATAGCTGATCGCGTACGTGCGGCTCGCTGCGTGCGCGGCAATCATCAGACTTGCGGCGCGCAGCGGCGGCAATGCCACAAGCGTTTGCCACTTCAATGCCAGGGCGATCACGAGAGCGATGGCGCCAAAGGCGCCGATGCGCGAGTCATGCATGATGCGCAGCACGTCGTCGCGTGTATAGGCGCCACCGAACGCATCGGCGCAATCGGCGAGACCGTCTTCGTGAAACGCGCCGGTAACGAGCAACGACGCGGCCATCGACAGCAATACGGCAACGCCGGCCGGAAATACCTGCAGCGCGGCCAGATAGACCAGCGCGCTCAAGCCCCCGACCAGGGCGCCGACCAGCGGAAAATAGCGCGCCGCCGCATTCAGATAATGCGGCTCGAAGCCGACCCAACGCGGCACGGGCACGCGTGTGAAATAGCCGAGCGCCGTGAAGAAGTAGCGCAGTTCCGCGAGCGGATTCATGAAGGGCTCCGGGGCACGCGCCGCGCCGTTTCCGTATGACGGATCACGCGTCGCGATTCGCAACGCCGGCCGATTCGAAGCTGGCCATCTCGTTGACGAACGCGCTCGCCGCACGCAGCAGCGGCACCGCGAGCGCCGCGCCGGTCCCTTCGCCGAGACGCAGATCGAGCGACAGCAACGGCAGTCCGCCGAAATGATCGAGCATGCGGCGGTGCCCCGCCTCGTTCGATGCATGCGCGAACACGCAGTATTCGCGCACGTTCGGCGCGAGCGCATCGGCGATCAGCAGGGCCGACGTCGCGATGAAGCCGTCCACCAGAATCGTCATGCGCGCCTCGGCGGCGGCGAGATACGCGCCGGCCATCATCGCGATTTCAAAGCCGCCGAAAGTGGCGAGCACTGTCAGCGGATCGCCGGACACCTCGTGATGCGCGAGCGCCGACGCCAGCACGTTGCGCTTTTTGGCGAGGCCGGCATTGTCGAGACCGGTGCCGCGCCCAACGCATTCGTCGATCGGTACGCCGCACAGGCGGTTCATCAGACACGCGGCCGACGAGGTATTCGCGATCCCCATCTCGCCGAAGCCGATCACGTTGGTGCCGAGCGCCGCGTGATGCCGCACGCGCGCGGCGCCCGCCTGCATCGCGGCGAGTGCCTGCTGCGGCGTCATCGCCGCTTCGCGCGCGAAGTTGCGCGTGCCGCCGGCGATGGGAATATCGACGAGTCCTTGCGTCGACGGCAACGGCGTCGCGATGCCCGCGTTGACCACTTCGAGTTCGATGCCCGCGACGCGGCTCAACGCATTGATCGCCGCGCCGCCGGCCAGAAAATTCGCGACCATCTGCGCGGTCACCGCTTGCGGATACGGGCTCACGCCTTCGTCGGCAATGCCGTGATCGCCGGCGAACACGATCATGGCCGGACGCTGCACCGTGGGATGCGTGGTGCGCTGGATCAGCCCCATCTGTCGCGCGAGCGTTTCGAGTCGCCCAAGACTGCCCGGCGGTTTGGTCTTGTTATCGATGACGTGTTGCAGCTCGGCCCGCAGCGATTGATCGAGCGGTGCGACTTCGGGCAAACCGGCCTGGCGGGACAAAGAAGTCATAGGTCTATCTGAAAGAGAATGTTTGTTTGGGTAAAACGCTCAGCTTGCCGGTCTATCATGAACCGCAAGCGATTCGTGACGTGCGCGCGGCGCCGGAATCAGCGCCTCGTGCTCGCCGTCGCGAATCAGAATCAGGGGATAACCAAACGCGCGGCTCGTCAGCGTGGGCGTCAGCACGTCGTGCGCGGGGCCGGCATACGCGCCGCCCTCGCCGTCGAGCAATAACGCATGCGTGGCGAAGCGGCGCGCCAGGTTCAGGTCGTGGCACGAAAACAGCACGGTACGGCGCGGCTCTCGGGTCCACGCGGCCAGCGCTTCCAGACAGTCGATCTGATGATGCAGGTCGAGATGCGATAACGGTTCGTCGAGCAGCAGCAAGGGCGCGTTCTGACACAACACCGCCGCCAGCGCCACGCGTTGGCGCTCGCCGCCCGACAGCGACAGCACGTCGCGCGCGGCGAATGCGGTGAGACCCAACAGGTCGAGCGCCGCGTGCGCCGCGTCGCGATCCGCCTCGCCTTCCCACCCCCAGCCGTTCAGATGCGGGAAGCGGTTCAGCATCACGATGTCGAGCACGCTCGCGCTGAATGCGTCGGCGGCGCTTTGCGGCATCAGCGCGCGGCGCTGGGCAAGCGGCAACGGCGGCCAGTCGGCGAGCCGCACGTTGTCGAGCTCGACATGTCCCGCCGACGGTTGCAGCAAACCCGCGAGCGCGGACAGCAGCGTCGTTTTGCCCGCGCCGTTCGGCCCGGCGACGCACCAGATCTCGCCCGCGTAGAACGTGTGCGTGAAGGCGTCGAGCAAGGTGCGCGCGCCGGCGCGCAAGGTCAGACGCTGCGCGCTGAGCGAAGCTCGAGCGGGGTCGTGGGATGGCGTCATCGGCGTTTGCGCAGCAGCATCCACAGAAACACCGGCACGCCGACGATCGACGTAATCACACCGACCGGCAACTGCGCCGGCGCGATCACCGTGCGCGCGATCAGATCCGCGCCCATCACCGCGACGCCGCCGCCGAGCGCCGCCGCCGGCAACAGCATGCGCTGGTCGTTGCCGAACGCGAGCCGCAACATGTGCGGCACGACGAGCCCGACAAAGCCGACGGTGCCTGCCGTGGTCACGGCCGCGGCCGCCGCGAGCGACGCCACCAGATACACGCGCAAGCGCAGCGGCATGACCGCGACGCCCAATGCTTGCGCGGCCGCGTCGCCGCGCAGCAAGACATTCAGACGGGACGCCGCCGGCACGATCGCGACCAGCACGATCACGAGCGCGACGAGTGCGACCCAGGGCATCGCGCCGCCGTTGAGGTCGCCGGTCAGCCAGAACAACATGCCGCGCAAACGGTTGTCGGGCGCGAGGTTCAGCAACAAGGTAATCAACGCGGCCCAGCCCGAGGCGACCACCGCGCCGGTCAACAGCAAACGTGGCGACGTGTCCTGCGGCTCGCCACGCCACAACTCGCGGCGCGCGAGTCCGAGCACCAGCAGGATCGACACGAAGGCGCCGGCGAACGCGCTGGCGTCGACCACCCACCATGCGCAGCCGGCGATCATCGCGACGAGGGCGAAGGTCGCCGCGCCGCCAGACACACCCAGCACATACGGTTCGGCCAACGGATTGCGCAACAGCACCTGCAGCAACGCGCCGGCCAACGCGAGCAGCGCGCCGCACGCGAAGCCGGCCAACGCGCGCGGCAGACGCAGATTGCGGACGATTTCGCCGGCCAGCGCCGCCGACGAATCGCGCGCACTTCCCGCCGACCCATGCCAGGGCAGCAACGCCGCGAGCACGCGCATCGGCGCGAGCGACACGCTGCCGAACGCGAGGGACGCCATCAGCACCGCCAGCGCGATCAGCGCGAGCATGAGCCAGATCGCGGCCGCGCGCTTCGCGTTCATCATGCGCAGCGTGGCGGGCATCGAGCCCGGCTGACGGTTCATTCGCGCGACTCCGGCGAGGCCGGTTCGTCGCGGCGAATCTGGACCGGTCGTGACGGACGCAAAGGACGCGAAGGACGCCACGCCGCGCGGCGCTGGATACGAATAAGCCTTTTCATGGTCCCTGTTCATCGGATTCTAATGAGCGCGGCCGCGCACCCCGTGCGTCGTGACGTTAGAACGCGCGGCCGGATTCATGACGTCATGACGTCATGACGCCGAAGGCGAGATAGTAACTGTTCGACCTTGCGGAATCGGAATAGCGGGTGCGCCGCTTGCGCGCCGCCTTCCCACGCGCGACGCGCAGTGGCACACTCGCGGGTTGAACTTTGAACGCACGATCCGGACTGGTGAATCCGCGCGCGATCTGTTCTGTTAAACGCAGGTTATTGTCCGATGCATGAGTACTTTTTCATCATAAGGTCGATAAAAGCCGGCACAAAGCGATGTTGTTACGTCTCGAAACGAGACAATTGTCGGAACCTGCGACATTCCGCGCTAAAATGCGATGTCTTTAGAGGACGCAGCAGATGCTCACCGAACTCGAATCACTTTCACAAAATATCGGCAAGCTGATCGCGATCAGCCAACGCCACAATGAAGCGCGTCTCGCGCTCGAAGAGCAGCTCGCCCAATCGCGTGCCGAGGTGGAAGCCACGCGCACCGAACTTGCGCTGCTGCGCGAGGAACGCGACGCGCTGCAAGCGGAACGCGACGCCCTGTCCGCGAAAATCGACGACGCTCAGGTGCGCCTGAATGCGATTCTCGAAAAGCTGCCGCGGGCGCGCGCGCACAACGAGCCGGATAACCAGCTCGATCTGCTCGAACCCGCGCAGCACGAAGTCGAAGCGCAGGCCGACGTGACCCGCCACGGAGAAAATGCATGACCACCAAGCAGATCGAAGTATCGATTCTCGGCGTGCCGTATCGCCTCGCCTGCTCGCCGGAAACGGAAGGCGCGCTGCTTGAGGCCGTCGCACGTGTCGACGCCGAAATGTCGAAGATCCGCAATAACAGCAATGTGCGCGGCACGGATCGTATTGCTGTCATGGCTTGCCTGTCGCTGGCATCGGAACTGCTTAAGCTGCAATCGAGCGTGCGACACGGAGAAGCATTTCCCGCAGAAGAAATCCGGCGTACAATGCATCAAATGAACGAACAACTGGGTACTGTGATTCAGCAGTACAGCATGCAGTAAGCACCAGCGGTATCGAGCAGTGTCAAGGTTCCAAGCAGTCGGTCCCGAGATCGGCTGAGAATTCAAACGCAGTGATCGAGTTAGACTCACCCAACGTTTGAGTTCCATCGTTTAAGCTTCATCGGTTTAGCTTCCCTGCCTAGTTCGCCAAGGTCATATATTCCTTGAACCAATGCCATGTGCACGGTTGCGGAAATTTGTAGCACGGGTGTGCGCGTCACTCTGTCTGATGTACCCGAAGTGTTGCTAACTGCGACCAATTCTGAACCCCCGGTTCAGGATGCCGGCCTAGCGGCTAAGGCGGGGACCTTATTTAGAACGGCATCGGACTTCGGTTCGATGCCGTTTTTCTTTGGGTCACGGTTTTTCTCTATGTTGTCAAACCCTTAACGTTCAATTCGATTCATGCGCTACTGGCTAATGAAGTCCGAACCGGACGAAGCAAGCATCGATCATCTCGCCCACGCGCCGCACCACACGTTGCCGTGGACCGGCGTGCGCAACTATCAGGCGCGCAACTTCATGCGCGACATGATGCAGGTCGGCGACGGTGTGCTGTTCTATCACTCGAGTTGTCCCGAGCCGGGCATCGCGGGGCTCGCGGAAGTCTCGTCGACCGCTTATCCGGACCCCACGCAGTTCGACAAGAAAAGCCCGTACTTCGACCCGAAGTCGTCGCAGGAAACGCCGCGCTGGTTGCTCGTCGACGTCGTGTTCAAGAAGAAGATCCCGTTGATTCCCCTCGCCGCGTTGCGCGAACACGAGGAGTTGCAGGACATGCGCGTGCTGGCCCGCGGCAACCGTCTGTCGATCACGCCGGTGACCGAAGCCGAATGGCGCTTCATCGTCAAACGGCTGACGCAATGATGCGTCATGCGCACGCAGTTGCAAGCAAACGTGAAGGCATTGTCAAATTGGGGAACCAAGCTCAGGTTACAAGCGCCTAACGGTCGCGCAAACGTTGTGCCACCGCACAGCGCTTGCTCTTATCGTGCATAACCTGTCCAAGCAAGGAGTCCAACAATGACGAAAAACACCGCACGGGCACTCGCTCTCGCGCTCGTATGCGCTACGCCGGTTGCGCTCGCACTCACGCCGACTCTGGCTCGCGCACAGAACGCCGCGCCCTATCAGCCCGCCGGCGTGCTGTCGCTCAATGCCCAGGCCAGCGCGGAAGTCCCGCAAGACGTCGTCGATATCACGCTGTTCTTCGAGCAGGAAGCGAGCGATCCGTCGGCGCTGACCGCCACGTTAAATCAGCGCGCCGATTCGGCGCTGCAAAAAGCCAAGGGCGTGAGCGGCGTGACGGCCCGCACGGGTTCGTTCTCGATCTATCCGTCCACCGATCGCGACGGCCGCATTTCCGCATGGCGCGGCCGCACGGAGATCGTGCTCGAGTCGCACGACTTCGCTGCCGCATCGAAGCTCGCAGGTCAAATGGCATCGATCATGCAGGTCGGCAACGTGCAGTTCTCGTTGTCGCCGGAAGCCCAGCGCACCGCCGAGCAGAAGCTCACCGGCGAAGCGATCAAGTCGTTCCGCCAGCAAGCGGCTTCGTCCGCGCAGGCATTCGGCTATAGCGGCTATGCGATTCGCGAAGTCAACGTCGGTCAGAACGGTGGCGTGATGCCGCGTCCCATGATGATGATGAGCGCGCGTGCCATGAGCTCGGACGCGAAGATGTCGGCGCCGGTGCCGATCGAAGGCGGTACGTCGACGGTGACGGTCAACGTATCGGGTTCGGTGCAGATGAAGTAATGCATATGGGTTCGGGCGCTGCTTCGTGCTTGTCCGAACCGCTAACGGATGCAAAAAAAGCCACGGCATGCCGTGGCTTTTTTCGTTGAGCGCCCATCATCGATCTATCGTTTGATGACGCTCGATACCGCTGGCTACGATAACCCGTAGCCGCAATCAGTTCGCGCTGACCGCCTGCGCCGGTTCCCGACGCGCACGTCGATAAGACCACACCAGCACGCCGACGCCGACGAGGATCATCGGCAGCGACAGCCATTGGCCCATGGAAAGCCCCATCGCCAGCAAACCGAGGAAGTCGTCCGGCTCGCGGGCAAACTCCACCGTGAAACGCGCGAGGCCGTAGCCGATCAGGAACACCGCGGAAATCGCACCCAACGGCTTCGGTTTGCGCGAGAAAAAGATCAGCACGAAGAACAGCGCGATGCCTTCCAGCGCGATCTCATACAGCTCCGACGGATGACGCGGCAGCATGTGATATTGCGCGAACACTTCGTTCAGATGCCACTGCGCGGCCAGTTGCGGATGCGCGCTGAGCCATGCGGCGTCGTCAGGCGCGGCGCCGGGAAACATCATCGCCCACGGCGACGCCGGATCGGTCACGCGGCCCCACAACTCGCCGTTGATAAAGTTGCCGAGGCGCCCTGCCGCGAGCCCGGTCGGCACCATCGGCGCGACGAAATCGGTGACTTGCAGCCACGAGCGTTTGCGTTGATACGCGAACAGCACCATGGCCAACGTTACGCCGAGGAAGCCGCCATGGAACGACATGCCGCCTTCCCACACCTTGAAGATGTCGAGCGGATGCGCGAAATAGAAGCTCGCTTTATAGAACAGCACGTAGCCAAGGCGGCCGCCGAGGATCGTACCCAGCACGCCGTAAAACAGCATGTCGTCGATATCCTTCACGCTCCAGCCTTGCGCGGCGACGTACGGCAAACGCAACCGCAGCCGGCCGACGACGATCGCCGCGATAAAGGCGACGAGGTACATCAGTCCATACCAGCGCACTGCGAGCGGCCCCAGATGAATGGCAACGGGGTCGAAATTCGGGTGAATGAGCATCGTGTTGTTATGGGCAGTTCAGGTTCAGAAGCGGGTTTTCTAATCGATTCTTTGGGACGGGTGACGGCTTGCGTTGGTCGCCTGCGCACACCGCGGCGCATGCATTGGACGGCGCCGCGTGCAATGCGTTCGCGGCCACGCCGTTAAACATGCCGCGCGCCGGGATGCTGCGCTTCGACGTTAGCGGCATGCGCCCGCGCGATCTCGATGAAGCCCGCCAGCACCGGGCTCACCTCCGCCGTGCGCCAGACCAGCCCCGTTTCGATCGCCGGCACCGACTCGACGAGCGGACGATACACCACGCCGGTGCGGCGCAGATTACGTAACGATTGCGGCACCAGTGCGACACCCATGCCGGCCGACACGAGGCTCACGATCGTCTGCATCTGGATCGCCTCCTGGCCGATGTGGGGCGCGAGGCCCGCCACGCCGTAGCAATCCATAATGATGTCATAAAAGCCAGGCGCCAAACGTCTTGGGAAGATCACGAGCGGCGCGTCGGCGAGCTCGCGCAGGCTGATCGGCGTGTCGAGCCATTCGGCTTCGGGGTCTACGCCAGGGTCTACGTCATGGCCGGCATTGTGCGCAGCGGCCTCGGCCACACGCGCCGCCATACCCGTCGACATCGCGACGATCAGCGGCTCGCGCGCGATCGGCAGCCACGACAACTGCGTGTCGTGGCGCGACGGCAGCGGCGCGATCACAAGGCCCGCGTCGATACGTCCGGCCACCAGTTCGTCTACCTGCACGTTGCTAGTGGCCTCGGTCAGTTCAAGCCGCACGCGCGGATGGCGCGCGCCGAAATCGCGCAGTAGCAACGGCAGGAGCCCGTAGTCCGCGGTCGAGACGAACGCCAGCGACAACACCCCCGCCTCGCCGCGCGCCAGACTCTGCGCAAGCGGCCTCAGCCCTTCGGCACCGGCCAGCAGCCGCTGTACCTCAGGCAGCAGATCCGCGCCCACCGGCGTGAGCTCGACCGAGCGCTTGGTGCGCGCGAACAGCTCGACACCGAGCGTCTCCTCCAGCGCGCGGATGGCTTGCGACAACGGCGGCTGCGTCATGGACAGACGCGCGGCCGCGCGCCCGAAGTGCTTTTCTTCGGCGACGGTCAAGAAATAGCGCAACTGGCGCAGGTCGGGGATGGCGGGCAGCATGCGTAATACATTTTACGACCTAATCGGCCCTCAATAATATATTAGACACGTAGTTTGCAAAACCGCATCCTTGCATTGCGCGTCGGAACTACACTGGATGGACGCAGCAGAACGCAATTCGGCGATACAGACACGCAGCACAGACCAGAACAAAACAGACTGGAGTCCCCCATGGCATACAACCGTCGTTCGAAGAACATCACGCAAGGCGTGGCGCGTTCACCGAATCGCTCCATGTACTACGCCCTCGGCTACAAGAAGGAAGACTTCGACAAGCCGATGATCGGCATCGCCAACGGCCATTCGACCATCACGCCGTGCAACTCCGGCCTGCAGCGTCTGGCCGACGCGGCCGTCGCCGCGGTCAAGGGCGCCGACGCGAATCCGCAGATCTTCGGCACGCCGACCATCTCGGACGGTATGTCGATGGGCACCGAAGGCATGAAGTATTCGCTCGTCTCGCGCGAGGTGATCGCCGACTGTATCGAGACCTGCGTGCAAGGCCAATGGATGGACGGCGTGGTCGTGATCGGCGGCTGCGACAAGAACATGCCGGGCGGCATGATCGGCCTTGCTCGCACCAACGTGCCCGGCATCTACGTGTACGGTGGCACGATCCGTCCGGGCAACTGGAAGGGCGTGGATCTGACCATCGTGTCGTCGTTCGAAGCGGTCGGCGAATTTACCGCGGGCCGCATGTCGGAAGAAGATTTCGAAGGGGTCGAGAAGAACGCCTGCCCGTCGTCGGGATCGTGCGGCGGCATGTACACCGCCAACACGATGAGCTCATCGTTCGAGGCGCTCGGCATGTCGCTGCTGTATTCGTCGACGATGGCCAATCCGGACGACGAAAAAGTCGACTCGGCCGCCGAATCGGCGCGCGTGCTGGTCGAAGCCGTCAAGAAAGACCTGAAGCCGCGCGACATCATCACGAAGAAGTCGATCGAGAACGCCGTTGCGCTGATCATGGCGACCGGCGGCTCGACCAATGCCGTGCTGCACTACCTGGCGATCGCGCACGCGGCCGAGGTGGAATGGACCATCGAAGACTTCGAGCGCATGCGCAAGAAAGTGCCGGTGATCTGCAATCTGAAGCCGTCCGGTCAATACGTCGCGACGGATCTGCATAAGGCCGGCGGCATTCCGCAAGTCATGAAGATCCTGCTCGACGCGGGCATGCTGCACGGCGATTGCATCACGATCACCGGCAAGACGCTGGCTGAAGAGTTGAAGGATGTTCCGGGCAAACCGCGCGCCGATCAGCAGGTGATTTTCCCGATCGACCAGGCGTTGTACGACGAAGGCCACCTCGCGATCCTGAAGGGCAATCTCGCCGAAGACGGCGCGGTCGCCAAGATCACCGGCCTGAAGAACCCGGTGATCACCGGCCCGGCCCGCGTGTTCGACGACGAACAGAGCGCGCTCGAAGCGATTCTGGCCGACAAGATTGTCGCCGGCGACGTGGTGGTGCTGCGCTATCTCGGCCCGAAGGGCGGACCCGGCATGCCGGAGATGCTCGCGCCGACCTCGGCGATTATCGGCAAGGGGCTCGGCGAGAGCGTCGGCCTGATCACCGACGGCCGCTTCTCGGGCGGCACGTGGGGTATGGTGGTCGGCCACGTCGCGCCGGAAGCGTTCGTGGGCGGCACGATCGCGTTCGTGCAGGAAGGCGATTCGATCACGATCGACGCACACAAGCTACTGCTGCAATTGAATATCGACGACGCCGAGTTGCAGCGCCGCCGCGCCGCCTGGCAGCAGCCGAAACCACGCTATACGCGTGGCGTGCTGGCGAAATATTCGGCGTTGGCATTGCCGGCTAACAAAGGGGCGATTACGGGGTGAGGCTTCGCGCGATGGGAATGGCAACGCTGCTCGCGAGCTAACTCGCCTGGGTCATCTGGTTTTGGCAAGTCGAGTGTGAGACTGCGGTCCAGTCCACGCCGGCAATGTATGCCAGGTCGACAAGCTACGTAAAAGCGCAGAGGGGCGCACGGAAAACCGTGCGCCCCTTTCCTTTTATAATGCCTGCACCACGAGTCGGGCATCTGCACCGACGGAGACCAGAATGAAATCCATGTCGCATGCAGCGCTTGCAATTTCCGGCCTGCTGGGCGTTATCTCGAGTGTCTGCAGTCCGTTCGCGCATGCGGAGGCCGCCGCCGGTCTGGCGCTGGCCCAGCAGCAGAACTGTATGAGTTGCCACGCGGTTGCGCGCCCTTTCATGGGACCGGCGCTACATGATGTCGCAGCGAAATATGCCGGCCGCACCGATGCCGCAACTTATCTGAAGAACAAGATTCTGGACGGCAGCGCAGGCGTGTGGGGAATGGTGCCCATGCCCGCGAACACGCAACTCACGCCCGATCAGGCGGCCACGTTGGCGGGCTGGGTGTTGTCGCTGAAATGATGACATGTGCGCATGGGTAAGCGCACACCGTTGAAAAGGCGCTGAAACGCGTGCTCGCGTTTCAAGCCGCCTTCCGTTCCCGCCGAATCACGCGTGGCCTGAGCGCCGCGCGATCTCTTCCTCAACGGCTTCCCGAACCCAGGCGGTCATTTCGGTTTCCAGCGTCAGCGCGACTTCACGCGTGATCTGACTGACCAGCCAGCCCGTGTGCTCCTGCAACGCATCGCGGCAGCGTGCTTCGATGACGCCGCGTCCCTCGCCCGTCAGGAAACCCGCGAAGCGTCCACGTAGACGCTCGGCGATGAGATCCGCATCGAGAGTCGGCTGCGCTGCCGCAGTGGTTTGATGAGCGATGTCGGGCGGCACGCTCGCACCGGCTTCGAATGGCGCAAGCGGCTCGACACGGTTGAAAACGCCGGCATCACGCTCGGGCACATCGTCATGCGCGTGATGATGCGCGCGCGAACGCTTCTTCGGATGATGATCCACGGCATGCGCCGGCGCATGCACGGGTTCCGTCGCGGGCACACGGCCTAGCTCGAGCACCTCGTCCAGCGTCGGCAAGGGCGGCGGCTCGGTCGCGGGTTCCTGGTCGGCCGCGAGCTCATGCGCATGCAGGGTGTCAGGCGCGAGCACCGGTTCGGGCGAAGCCAGGTGTTCCGGCGTCAGCAGCGGCTGCGGCGCGAGTTCGGGTTCTGGGTCTGCGGCGAGGCTGGGCTCGTGTGCCTGCTCGTGCGTCCGCTCAAACACCGGCTCGGTGCGAAAACCCGGTTCGCGCGGCGCCCCGTCGTTAGTGACGGAGTGTTCCGTCGGCACGGCGGTGTCGTTCGACGGGTGCCGCGCCTGTACAGGATTGCCCGGCACGAGAATCTCGCTTAGCACCGGAATCGAATTGTCGTGGGGATCGGACACGTGCACTCTCCCTGTTGGAGTCGAAGCCAAGGCAGGCCGCACCCACGCCGAGTCCTTATGACAGGAAAACCACGCGACGCGGGTGGAAAAGGTCTAGCTGCCTTGCTTGTAGTTGTTCAAAGCATAGCCGCGATCGCGATAGAAACGATAGCGTTCGCGGCCCGCAGCGAGTTCGTCGTGTGCGTTACCGACCACTTCCAGCAATCTTTCGAAGCGGGCGAACTGCGCCGGCACCGTGGCGCCCAGATTGAGCAGCACCTGGTGATGCGGCACGTCGTCGAGATTCGATGCCAGCACGATCGGCGTTTGTGCGGCGAGCGGCGTGCCCGCCATGCAATGCGGCACGAAGTCGAGCGGCGAGAAGCTCCACAACTGTTCGTCGAAAGCCCGCAGACGCTCCGGCTCGGCCAGCACGATGGTCGGCTGGCCCGCCTGATACGCCTTCCGGATCAGGCGGCACGCGTACAGCAGCGAATCGCCGACGTTCGAGTGAAAATCGATCCTCGTCATCGGCGGCTCCGCCTTGCGTCGACAGCCGGGCTGGCACGCCGTTGCACGGCCCGAACCCGGCTCGACGCCGGGTCCGCGACCGCGCTTGCCACCTTACTGCATTGCGTCATTGTGCAGCGCGGTCGATCAGGAACTGCGAGAGCAACGGCACCGGACGACCGGTCGCGCCCTTCGCCGCGCCGCTCTTCCACGCCGTACCCGCGATATCCAGATGCGCCCACGGGTACGCTTCGGTGAAGCGCGACAGGAAGCAAGCCGCCGTCACGCTGCCGCCAGGACGGCCGCCGATGTTCGCCAGATCCGCGAAGTTCGACTTGAGCTGGTCCTGATACTCGTCGTCGAGCGGCATGCGCCAGGCCGGGTCCGAAGCTTCACGCGATGCGTCGAGCAACTCGCCCGCCAACGCGTCGTCTTTCGAGAACAGGCCGCTGTTGTGGTGACCCAGCGCGATAACGCAGGCGCCCGTCAGCGTGGCGACGTCGATCACGGCTGCCGGCTTGAAGCGCTCGGCATAGGTGAGTGCGTCGCACAGGATCAACCGGCCTTCGGCGTCCGTGTTCAGCACTTCGATCGTCAAACCCTTCATGCTGGTGACGATGTCGCCCGGCTTGGTGGCGGTGGCCGACGGCATGTTCTCGACCGCCGCGATGATCGCCACCACGTTGATTTTCAGGCCCATTTCGGCGACGGCGCGGATCGTGCCCAGCACCGAGCCGGCGCCGCACATGTCGTACTTCATCTCGTCCATGCCCTCGCCCGGCTTCAACGAGATGCCGCCGGTGTCGAACGTGACGCCCTTGCCGACCAGCACCACCGGTGCGGCCTTCGCGGCGCCGCCGTGATACTGCAGCACGATGAACTGCGCCGGTTCGACCGAGCCGGCCGTGACCGACAGGAACGAGCCCATCTTCAGCGCTTCGCATTGCTTCTCGCCGAGCACTTCGACCTTCAGCTTCCAGTCTTTGGCGAGCTTCTTCGCGGTGTTGGCGAGGTAGGTCGGCGTGCAGACGTTGCTCGGCAGGTTGCCGAGGTCGCGCGTCAGGTCCATGCCGTTGGCCAGCGCCGCGCCTTGCTTGGCGGCCAGCTTGGCGGCCTTGTCGTCGCCGGTGTTGACACTGAACACGATGCGCTTCAGGGCGCGCGGCGTGGTGTCCGGCTTGCTCTTCATCTGCGTGAACTTGTACGTCAGCTCGCGCAGCGCGAGGATCGCGGCGCGCACGCCCCAATCGGCCGAACGTTCGAGGATAGGCAGTTGGGCCAGCGTGAAGGTGACCTGGACGATCTTGGTGCCCAGCAAGGCGCGCCAGGCGGCACGCGCAGCGTCGCCGTAGGCTTTCTGATTGAAAGCGTCCTGCTTGCCGAGACCGACCAGCAGCACACGCGAAGCGCCGATACCCGACACCTCGTGCAGGAACAGCGTGGAGCCGGCTTTGCCTTCCATATCGCCGGCTTTGATGACACGGGTCAGCAGCCCTTTGGTGGCCGCGTCGATCTCGAGCGCCGCGCCCGAAAGCGTCTGCGACTCGAACACGCCGATCACGATGCAATCGGATTTACCGGTCAGGAAACCGTTTGACGAGCCTTTGGTCCAATCACAGGCTTTTATGCTAAAGTCCATCGCGCTTGTCCTCGGATAAAATCTGGGCTTAGGATGAAAGCCGCAATTATCCGCTATTTTTCCTGCGGCGGCTGCACCGGAGGTGTGACGGGGAGTAACCCTCGCGCCGCTGAGAGCGCCCCCTCTCATCATCAATAATGATCTTCGAACGCTCCCTCCAGCGCGAACTCGCGTACACGGCTGGTGCCGTGTTCATGGTTCTCCTCACGCTCGTGCTGACGACGATGATGATCCGCATCGTCGGCTTCGCGGCCTCGGGCGAGATCGATCCACGCGACGTGCTGGTCCTGATCGGACTGACCGTGATCGGCTACCTGGCGATCATGCTCGTCGCGACCCTGTTCGTGTCGATCCTGTTCGTCCTGACGCGCTGGTACCGGGACTCCGAGATGGTCGTGTGGCTATCCTCGGGCGTCAGTCTGACCCAGTTCATCAAGCCGATCGGTATTTTCGCCACGCCGATCATCATCCTCATCATGTTCTTCGTGTTCGTCGGCTGGCCGTGGTCGAATCAGCAGAACAAGCTGATCCGCGCACGCTTCCAGCAACGCGACGAGGTCTCGCTGCTGGCGCCCGGCCAATTCCGCGAATCGGCCACCAGCCACCGGGTGTTCTTCATCGAGAAGATGTCGCCCGACCAGGGGCACGTGGAAAACGTGTTCGTGACCAGCACCGAGAACGGCAAGGTCAACGTGGTGGTGTCGAAGAACGGGCACACCGAGACGCATAAGAACGGCGACCGCTTCGTCGTGCTGGAAAACGGCCGGCGCTACGACGGCGAACCGGGCCACCCCGACTTCCGCATCATGGAATTCGAGCGCTACGGTGTGAAGATCCAGAGTCAGCCTGTGGTTAGTGCATCGACCACCACCGGTACGTCCACGCTTGCGCTGCTGCGTAATCCGACCAACGAGAACCTCGCCGAATTCGCCTGGCGCGCCGGGCTACCGCTGATCGCGCTCAACCTGATGTTGCTGGCGATCCCTCTCGCGCACCAGAATCCGCGGCGCAGCCGCACCATCAATCTGGTGATGGCGGTGCTGATCTATCTGACGTATTCGAATCTGTTGAACGTGGTGCAGTCGTGGATCGAGCAAGGCAAGTTGTCGTTCGGCGTCGGTCTGGTGGGGCTGCATGTGATCGTCCTCGCGATCGTCGCGTTTATCTTCTGGCTGCGCGTGCGTAACCGTCCGCTGTTCACGCGGGCCATGTTCAACCGTTCGCAGGGGACCTGACCGATGCGCATTTATGAAAGGTATTTCGCGCGTCAGATCTACCTCACGTTCATCTTCATTCTGTTTGCGTTTTCGGGTCTGTTCTTCTTCTTCGACCTGATCAATGAACTGAATTCGGTCGGGCACGGCAACTACAAGTTCCAGTACGCGGTGCTACGGGTCGCGTTGCAAACGCCGTCGCGCTTCTACGAAATCATTCCGGTTGCCGCGTTGATCAGTGCGATTTACGTGTTCGCGCAGATGGCGGCGAATTCCGAGTACACGATTTTTCGGGTGTCCGGGCTCGCGACCAACCAGTCGTTGCGCTCGCTGTTGAAGATCGGCATTCCGCTGGTGTTCGTGACGTATCTGATCGGCGAAGTAGTTGGGCCTTACACGGATCAATTGTCGGAACGGGTGCGGCTGGAGGCGCTGGGGTCGTCGGTGTCGAGCAACTTCCAGTCGGGTGTGTGGGTGAAGGACACGCTCACCGCGCGGGCCGATGGCGAGCAGGTGACCCGCTTCGTGAACGTCGGCGAATTGAAGCCGGATGCGACGATCAGCAATGTGCGGATCTATGAGTTCGATTCGAAGTTCCGCCTGTCGAATGTGCGGATCGCTAAAAGCGGCAAGTATCAGCCGCCGGGCCATTGGCAATTGACCGATGTGACCGATACGCAGTTGATCGATGTGCCGCCTCCTCCCGGGACGCCTGCGGACGCGTTGAATCCGGTTTATCGCGCGACTCAGGTTAGCTTGCCGGAGTATTCGCTGCGCTCGGAATTGACGCCGCAGATTCTGTCCGTGCTGCTGGTGTCGCCGGATCGGATGTCGATGTTCAATCTGTTCCGGTACATCCAGCATCTGACCGAGAATCATCAGGATACGCAGCGGTATGAGATCGCGCTTTGGCGTAAGGTTTTGTATCCGTTTGCGGTGTTCGTGATGCTCGTGTTGTCGCTGCCGTTTGCTTACCTGCATACGCGGGCTGGGGTGGTGGGGGTTAAGGTGTTTGGCGGGATCATGCTGGGGATGAGTTTTCAACTCTTCAACACGCTGTTCTCGCATATCGGCACTTTGAATACCTGGCCGGCGCCTTTGACCGCGGCTACGCCTGGGTTGGTTTATCTCGTGCTTGGGTTGGTTGGGTTGAAGTGGGTTGATCGGCATTAGGGGGGGCCTCCATGGCTACGCATGGGCTTGTTCTGTTTGGGCACGGTGCGCGGGATGCGCGCTGGCGGGAGCCGTTCGAGAGGCTCGTTGAGAAGTTGCGCGTGGCGCGTGCTGGGGATGCCCTGGCTGGGCCGGTTGTGTTGGCGTTTCTCGAGTTGATGGAGCCGGATTTGCCTTCGGCTGTGGGGGTGCTTGCCTCCGGCGGGTGTGAGCGCGTTACCGTTGTGCCGGTTTTTTTTGGGCAAGGGGGGCATGTGCGGAAGGATCTGCCTCTCGTCATTGAGCGCTGTCGCGGGCTTTATCCGTCTGTTCAGATTGAGTGTGTTGGGGCTGTTGGGGAGGATGAGGGTGTGCTTGATGCTGTCGTGCTTTATTGCCTTCGGCAGGTTTAGGTTTTCCGTACTGCGGTTTCTGCGCTTGGTCGTTTGTTCTGGTGTTGCGCCTGCTGCCCTGCTCCTCTTTCTGGCGTCGTGGCGGGGTCGGTTGTTCGCTTTGGGTGTTGGCCTTTTCTTGCTTTGTTAGTGGTCTATTAGTGTTGCCCCTGTGCGGGGCGGCACTAACTTCTCTTTGCCGCGGCAAAGAGAAGTCAGCAAGAGAAAGCCGCTCACACCGCTAATTCTTAAGTGGGTTCCTCGCGCAGTTGCAGTAGTGGTGCATCTGGAATCTGTGTCCTCGCACACTCCGCGCTTGTGACACAGCAGTCATTCTTCCGGCGACGCTGCGCGCGCCGTGGCGGTTGTTCACGCACTGCCCCTGCTAAGCGGGCTCCTCGCGCAGTCGCGGTAGTGGTGCATCTGGAATCTGGGTTCTCGCACACTCCGCGTTCGTGACTCAGCAGTCATTCTTCCGGCGACGCTTCGCGCGCCGTGGCGGTTGTTCACGTACCCCCCTGCTAAGTGAGGTCCTTGCGCAGTTGCGGTAGTGGTGCATCTGGAATCTGTGTTTTCGCACTCTCCGCGTTCGTGACACAGCAGTCATTCTTCCGGCGGCGCTTCGCGCGCCGTGGCGGTTGTTTGCACAAGGTGGTCTCGTCCACATTCGTGGTCGACAAACGGCGGGCAGTTATCCCGGTTCGCGCCATGCGCTCGCCGGGATGGGGCGACTCGAAACCGGTGGGCTCGCCACGGCGGAACGCTTGCGTGGCTCCGGGATTTGCTCGTCGCCTCCTACGCCAGGCCTGCGGATAATGGATCGCCCAACGCGAGTTAATGCGTAATCACCAGGTGTCGAAAATTACCTTTGAAGCGCACTCGCCGGATCGGCATCGGCTCGGTCGCGCCAGTGCCCGCGCCGTTCTTCGCAGCTTTCTGCGCGGCCTTCGCCAGAAGCTTCGCAGCATGGCGGGCAGTGATGCGGCGCTCGGGAATTCCCTGTGCATCCAGCGCGATGATCTGATACAACTCGCGGTCAGTCTCGACTTCCTGCTGGTAGTTCTCAGTCGTGTCGATCAATACGCCCAGTAGCGTTCGCTGGCGTGCTATTTCGTCTCGCGTAATAGCCGGACTTCTGTATATCGATGTCGCAAGCGTGACCAGTTTTCCCAGGTTTGCGATCTGCCGGTCGACGAGTTCAAAAGCCGATAGCGCGAGTTTTTCATACTGGATGGCGTCGACAGGCGGCCGCGACGCGCTTCGAGAATTCGTGGGGGATTTGCTCATATGCGATCTCCAATTGCTGACCTGGATCGCCCGACACGCGCTTGCAAAAGTGGTGAGCGGGCACAGTAACAAGGTTGGCAGCCCGGTCGAACACCATCACCGGCAGACCCAGAAGGTCTCCTTGCCACGGCCCGCCCTCGAATTGAGACGCGCAGAAGCTATCGCACGTCTGCTTGCGCAGAAGCACGGGTGATGTTCTGTTTGCAGGCCGCCAAGCCTGTCCGTCGATGTATCGACGGCGAAACCAAGTCTAAAACGTATCGCGCCGGCAGTGATTGCCTGCCCGGGCTAAATGCATCCCGCGGCGCCACGTTCTGAAATTTCCCAGGCGTTAGTTCACGGGAAAGGGCATGTGCCGCGAACTTCGAGGCATTTGAATGAACATCGGCATACGAAAACGGCGTGCGGGATGAGGAGCAAACCCGAGCGTTAAATGGACTTGATTGAGCAAGTTTGGCGATGACTGCGGGACGTCCGAGACGGGGCGAATTGATTGCCTATCGGCGACGTCGTGCCAACGAGAGCGCGGTTTTCAGTTGCTCCGCCAACGCAGCGGCAGGCATCCGCTCCAGAGATTGCAGCATGTGAACAAGCGCTGCGGCGCGCGCAGCGTTGCCGGAAGAATGACTGCTGTGTCACAACCGCGACGGCGCGCGAAGCGCCGCTGGAAGAATGACTGCTGTGTCACGAGCGCGGAATGCGCGAGAACCCGGATTCCAGATGAGCCACCACCGCGACTGCACGCGAAACCCGCTTAGCAGGGGCAGTGCGTGAACGACCGCCACGGCGCGCGCAACGCCGCCGGAGGAATGACTGCTGTGTCACGAACGCGGAATGCGCGAGAACCCGGATTCCAGATGAGCCACTACCGCGACTGCGCAAGAAACCCGCTTAGCAGGGGCAGTGCGTGAACGACCGCCGCGGCGCGCGCAGCGCCGCCGGAAGAATGACGGCTGAGTCACGAACGCGGAGTGTGCGAGAGCACAGATTCCAGATGAGCCACTACCGCGACTGCGCAAGGCCCCCACTTAGCAGGAACCTGTCCGCATTTTTGTGTGCGAGGCGGTTTAAAGATTTCTAGCCACGTGCGAGCGTGAAGCGCTCGCCAAACAGGATAGCAAACTGGTTCATCGCCGCTTTCCAGTCGAATGCAGCTCTCACAGACTTGGCCAGCACGTTACGTAGCGCCAGCCACAGCAGCTTGATGGCGGCCTCGTCGTTGGGGAAGTGGCCTCGGGTCTTGATGATCTTGCGCAGTTGCATGTTCAGACTCTCAATGGCGTTGGTGGTGTACACGACCCGGCGTATCTCCGCAGGAAACACGAAGAACGGCGTGACGTGCTCCCAGGCACGCTGCCAGGATTGCACGATGGTCGGATACTTCGTTCCCCATGGCCCTTCGGCGAAGTCCTGCAGGGCCTGCTGTGCCGCCTGTTCGCTCGCGGCTGCATAGATCGGCCGCAGCGCGGTGGCGACGCTCTTGCGGTCCTTGTGGCTGGCGTACTCCAGACTGTTGCGGATCAGA
The DNA here is from genome assembly GCF_003269035.1 of Paraburkholderia bryophila. Classification (GTDB taxonomy): domain Bacteria; phylum Pseudomonadota; class Gammaproteobacteria; order Burkholderiales; family Burkholderiaceae; genus Paraburkholderia; species Paraburkholderia bryophila. The sequence goes on from NZ_QLTK01000004.1 coordinate 386,983, forward strand.
TGCACGATGCAGGTCTGCACCGTCGTGCGGGGGTAGGCCGCGCCAATCGCCTCGGCCAGTCCTTTCAGTCCGTCGACCACGGCGATCAGGATGTCCTGGCAGCCGCGGGTCTTGAGGTCATTGAACACCTTGAGCCAGAACTTCGCGCCCTCGGTCTGCTCAATCCACAGGCCAAGCACATCGCGCTGGCCGTCGGCCTGGATACCCAGCGCCAGATAGACGGCCTTGTTGCTCACCACGCCGTCGCCACGGATCTTTACGCGTAGTGCGTCGAAGAACACCACCGGGTACATCGGCTCGAGTGGGCGGCTTTGCCAGGCAAGCGTTTCAGCCATCACTTCGTCAGTGACCGAGCTGATGAAGTCGGGTGAGACCTCGGTGCCATAGCTTTCGGCCAGAAACGCCTGGATCTCGCGCACGCTCATGCCGCGTGCGTACATGGCGATGATGCGCTCATCGAAGCCCGTGAAACGACGCTCGTGTTTGGGAATCAGG